>JBGAKG010000003.1:0-487390 GCA_044224495.1 Polyangiaceae bacterium
CTCGAAGGCGGCGGCAAGCAGAAGGTCGAGGTCACGTACCTCACCCACAACCTCAACTGGAACGCCGACTACGTCTTCTCGATCAACGAGAACGACACCGCCGGCGACCTCACCGGCTGGGTCACGCTCAACAACCAGACGGGCACCGCGTACGAGAACGCCAAGCTCAAGCTCGTCGCCGGTGACGTCCAGCGCGTGTCACGCGGCGACAACGGCTCCACGTACGCGCCGAGACCGCCGAGCGGGAATGCGAGCGGCTCGGGGCGCCAGTTCCAGGAGGAGGGCTTCTTCGAGTACCACCTCTACACGCTCGATCGGCCGACCACGCTCCTCAACGCCGAGCAAAAGCAGGTCACGCTGCTCGAAGCGCAAGGCGTGAAGGTCGACAAGCGCCTCATCTTCTACGGCGCCCAGTACTACTACCGCGGCCAATACGGGCAGGTCGTCTCGAACCAGAAGGTCGGCGTCTACCTCGACATCGAGAACAAAGAGACGAACCACATGGGCATGCCCCTCCCGAAGGGCACGGTCCGCGTCTACAAGGCCGACAAGTCCGGCGCCAAGCAGTTCATCGGCGAGGACAACATCGATCACACGCCCCGCGACGAGAAGGTCCGCATCAAGATGGGCGAAGCCTTCGACGTCGTCGGCGACCGCAAGCAGACCGACTACAAGGTCCTCGGCTCCTGCACCACCGAGAGCGCCTGGGAGATCTCGCTCCGCAACCACAAGGACGCCGCGACCGAGGTCGAGGTCTACGAGCCGGTCGGGGGGGACTGGGAGCTGGTGTCGCAGTCGATGCCTTCGACCAAGAAGGACGCTCACACGTTTACCTTCAAGCCCACGATCGCGGCGCGCGGTGAGGTGAAGATCACGTACCGGGTGCGGGTGAAGTGGTGCTGAGGCGGTGACCTCGCTGCCCCAGAAGAAGACGAACAGGAAACACGGAACGGGATCGGGAACGCGGAACGCGGAATGAGAATTTGGATTTCGGCAACGTTCGGGGGCGTGCGGCCGATGGGCCGTCATGGCTCGCCTCGGTGACGACATTGCTGAACGGCTCTTGAACCTTGCTACGAACGTCATCCGGACCGTCGGCAAGGGCACACGCTTCGGATGGCGGGGGCATCTCTCGGTCCAACTGGTTCGCGCAATCACGAGCGCGGGCGCGAACTACGAGGAAGCTCGTCACGCGGAGAGTCGCGCCGACTTCGTTCACAAAGTCGGCGTGGCCTCCAAGGAGCTGGCCGAGGCACTCTACTGGATGAAGATCCTCGCCCGCATCGAACCCACATCGGGAGCAGCGCCGCTCCTTCCCGAAGCGGACGAGCTCATCTCGATTCTCGTCGCATCCGCACGAACGGCGAGGTCGCGCCTCTGAGCCCATTCTGCGCGTTCTCGTCGATCGAGAGCCGCGCGCCAACCACCCGAGGCCGCTGCGTTCCGCGTTCCGCGTTCCCGATCCCGTTCCGTGTTCCCTGTTCGTCTTTTCGACGCTACTCGTAAAATCGCGAGTGCACCGCGATCGCCACCAGCACCGCAACGTCCTGCGGGATCGCGGCTTCGTCCTTCGTCTCGAGCAGGAAGCGGTCCCGCACCCCGGGCTCCTTCTGGATCGTCAGGGCGACCTTGCCGTCGTTGTCCTTGACCTCGTACATGTCCTTCACGACGTTCACGACGCCCGCGCTCGCGTGGAACCCCTTGCCGTTCACGCTCATCGTGAACGTCTTGCGGAAGGCCACCGCCGAGAAGTTCACCAGCGCCATCTCCTCGTCCTTCGGGCTCCGGATCTGGAAGCGCGTCTTGAGCACGTTCCCGCTCAGCACCGCGATGAGATCCTTGGACTTTGCGTCGCGCAGCCGGAGCAGCGGGGAGGTCGTCAAGAGCTCGCCCTTCACCATCAGCTCGGCGGTTTCCGCCTTGTCCTTGCGAACCTCGTACTCCGCGGACATCGACATGAGTCGCTGCGTGATCTCGATGGTCGCCATGATCGAACGGAGATAGTACCGCCGCCTCGGGATACCGGCGAAAAAAAAGCCCGGGAGCCGAACTCCGTCGGCGTCCCGGGCTTTTTCTGCTTGCCGTGACGTTACGTCACTCGGCCGCTTCGCCGGCTTCCTCTTCCGAGACCGGCTTCGCCTTCTTCTTCTTCTTCTTCGGGCGATCATCGTCGTCGCCGGAGTCGCGCGACGTCGTCTCCGGCTTCGGCGCATCGCCGCCCGCTTCGATCCGCATCCCGTAGAAGGAGCGGTAGACGAAGTAGAGGGTCGCGACGAACAGGACCGCCGAGATCGCCATGCGGAGCGCATGGCCGCTGCCCTCGGGCTGGCCGGTCGGGTTCTCGATCTTCTCCGCGAGCTGCACGGCGAGGAGACCGAAGAGCGTCGTGAACTTGATGACGGGGTTCATCGCGACGCTGCTGGTGTCCTTGAAGGGGTCACCGACGGTGTCACCGACGACGGTCGCATCGTGGAGCGGCGTGCCCTTGGCCTTGAGCTCGACCTCGACGACCTTCTTCGCGTTGTCCCACGCGCCACCGGCGTTCGCCATGAAGAGGGCCTGGAAGAGCCCGAAGAAGGCGATGCCGATGAGGTAGCCGATGAAGAAGTAGCTCTCGTAGAACGCGAAGGCGAGCGCGCCGAGGAACACCGTCATGAAGATGTTGAACATCCCGCGCTGGGCGTAGACGGTGCAGATCTCGACGACCTTCTTCGAGTCCTCGATGTTGGCCTTGCCCGCTTCCGTGTCGAGCTTGATGTTCTTCTTGATGAACTCCACCGCGCGGTACGCGCCGGTCGAGACCGCCTGCGTCGACGCACCGGTGAACCAGTAGATGATCGACCCGCCGGCGACGAGGCCGAGCAGGAAGGGCGGGTGCATGAGCGAGAGCTTCGACATGTTCTTCGTGAACTCGTGGGTCAGACCCACGATGATCGAGAAGATCATGGTCGTCGCGCCGACGACGGCGGTGCCGATGAGCACCGGCTTCGCGGTCGCCTTGAAGGTGTTGCCCGCGCCGTCGTTCTCCTCGAGGAAGTGCTTGGCCTTCTCGAACTTGGGCTCGAAGCCGAAGTCCTTCTTCACTTCCTTCGAGATCCCCTCGACCGATTCGATCATGGAGAGCTCGTAGACCGACTGCGCGTTGTCCGTGACCGGACCGTACGAGTCGACCGCGATCGTCACCGGGCCCATGCCCAAGAAGCCGAACGCGACGAGACCGAACGCGAAGACGGGCGAGGCGTCCACGATGGCGCCGGCCGGGCCCATCTTCATGCCGAGCGCGTCACCCAGCCCTTGCTGGCTGAAGTAGTACGCGGTGCCCATCAGGAAGATCAGGATGATGCCCATCCAGAAGGCCGAGAAGTTACCGGCCGTGAGACCGGACAGGATGTTGAGCGAGGGGCCGCCTTCCTTCGAAGACGTGACGACCTCGCGCACGTGCGCCGACTCGGTCGAGGTGAAGACCTTGATCAGCTCCGGGATGATCGCACCGGCGAGCGTGCCGCAGGTGATGATCGCGGAGAGCTTCCACCACGCCTCGCCACCGCCGATGTCCGGGATGAGGAGCTTCGAGACGACGAAGGTGAGGACGACGCTGATGATCGAGGTCAGCCACACGAGGACCGTGAGGGGCTGCTCGAAGTTCATCTTGTCCGCGTTCAGGTACTTGCCCTTCGCGAGGATGTCGTTGATGAAGTACGAGACCGCGCTCGCGATGACCATCACGATGCGCATCATGAAGATCCAGACGAGGAGCTGGACCTGAACGGGGACGTTCGAGACCATCTCGTGCGTGATCGGGTCCTCCATGCGGACCGCGCGGAGGATGAAGACGATGAGCGCGACGCCCGTGACGCCGTAGGTCTCGAAGCCGTCGGCCGACGGGCCGACCGAGTCACCGGCGTTGTCGCCGACGCAGTCCGCGATGACGCCCGGGTTGCGCGCGTCGTCTTCCTTGATCTTGAAGACGATCTTCATCAGGTCGGAGCCGATGTCGGCGATCTTCGTGAAGATGCCGCCCGCGATGCGGAGCGCCGAAGCGCCGAGCGACTCGCCGATCGCGAAGCCGATGAAGCAGGAGCCCGCCCAGTCGGCGGGGAGGAACAGGAGAATCCCGAGCATCAGGATGAGCTCGATCGAGATGAGCAGCATGCCGATGCTCATGCCGGCCTTGAGCGGCACGGCGTAGCAGGGGAACGGCTTGCCCTTGAGCGCGGCGAACGCGGTGCGCGAGTTCGCGAACGTGTTGACGCGCATCCCGAAGAACGCGACCGCGGAGCTACCCGCGATGCCGATGACGCTGAAGACGAGGATGACGACGACTTGCAGCGCCTTCCCGTTGGCGAAGTACCCCTCGGCGAAGCCGAAGTAGCCGATCATGACGACCGCGATGCATGCCTCGAGGATGAGGATGAAGCGCATCTGCGTCATCAGGTAGGTCTTGCAGGTCGCGTAGATCAGCTCGCTGATCTCGAGCATCGACTTGTGGACCGGCATCTTCTGGAGATCGGAGTAGATCCAGAGACCGAAGCCCATGCCGAGCGCCGCGACGACGAGGCCGGTGTAGAGCAGGGAGTGGCCGTTCGTCCCGAGGAACGACTGGCTCGCGAGGTTGGGGACGGTGACGTCCGCTTCGCCGCCGCCTTCACCGGCGAACGCGGTCGCCGAGAGAAGAAGGGGCAGGAGAAACGCGAACGCAGCCAAGGACCAGCGGGGGACCGCGGTGATCCAGTTGCGTGGGGTGGAGAACATCGTTTGGGACCTCTCGAATCGGTGGGGGGTCCCCGAGAGGCTCGGCCGCTCGAGAGACCCACGATCTCAAGGGGTTGGCCGCCTGCGGCAGAGATGCAGGACGCTTCAGCACGCCTCGTGTTGCCCGAATTTCTTTGGGCGACGCGCGGCGATATACCAGGTCGCCATGTGTATGGCAATGGGGGCTCCCCCAGCCACCTCCCGCCCGGTTTCGGTAACATCGGGGCGATGGGAGAGGCCGACGAGATCGTCCGAGCCGAGCGCGATCTCTACCAACGGCTCCTCGAGCTGGGGGGCCACGATCGGCTGGACACCCTCCTCGACGAGGCGCTCGCGCTCGTCGTCGAGCTGACCGGAGCGAAGAAGGGCTACGTGGCGGCGCAGGTCGCCGGCGGAGAGGTCGTTCGGCTCCGCGGGATCGAGGACGACGAAGCAGGCGCCATCCGCGCGGAGCTCTCGCGCGGCATCATCGGCGAGGCCCTGCGGAGCGGGAAGACGGTGAACACGGCGTCGGCCCGGAGCGACCCGCGGTTCGCCACCCGCGAGAGCGTCCAAGCGCAGCGGATCGAGGCCGTGCTCTGCGCGCCGATCGGGAGCGCTGCCGTGCTCTACCTCGGGGGCCGCGACCGACCCGGGCCGTTCGGCGCGCGCGAGCAGCGGCTCGTCGAGACCTTCGCGCGCGGCATCCTCCCCTTCGTCGAGCGTCTGCGCCGCGACGAGGCCACCGCGGATCGGACGGCGGCCGCGCGCGCGAAGCTCTCGGCGGACGCGATCGTGGGCCGCTCCGCTGCGCTCGCGAAGGCGCTCGACGTCGCGGTGGTGGCGGCGGCGAGCGAGCTCCCCGTCCTGCTCCTCGGCGAGAGCGGCGTCGGCAAGAGCGCGTTCGCGCGCATGATCCACGAGAGCGGAAAGCGCGCGGCGAAGCCGTTCGTGGAGCTCAACTGCGCGGCGCTCCCGGAGACGCTCGCGGAGAGCGAGCTCTTCGGCGCCGAGAAGGGCGCGCACTCCACGGCGACGAAGAAGCTCCCCGGGAAGATCGCGGCGGCCGAGGGCGGTACGCTCCTCCTCGACGAGATCGGCGAGCTCTCGCCCGCGATCCAAGCCAAGCTCCTCGGCTTTCTGCAGTCCAAGCGCTACTTCCCGCTCGGCGCGACCAACGAAGCGACGGCCGACGTGCGCATCATCGCCGCGACCAACGCCGAGCTGGAGAGCCTCGTTCGGCAGAAGAAGTTCCGTGAAGACCTCTACTACCGGCTCCACGTGCTCACCGCGCGCCTGCCGGCGCTGCGCGAGCGCCGCGAGGACGTCGTGATGCTCGCGGACGGGTTCGTCGCGCGGGAGGGTGGTCCCCCGCTCTCGGCCATCGCGCGCGCCGCGCTCGCCGCGAACGAGTGGCCGGGCAACGTCCGCGAGCTCTTGGCGACGGTCCAGCGCGGCGCCGCCTTCGCGCGCTCGGACGGCTCCACGCACGTCGAGCCGCGCCACCTCTTCCCCGAACGCGCCGACGATGCGCGCGCGGTGGAGGCGAGCGCACCGGCGACCTTCGCCGAGGCCACGCGCCGCTTCCAGCGCGAGCTCCTCGAGAGCACGCTCACCGCCACCCAAGGGAACGTGAGCGAGGCGGCGCGCCGCTTGGACCTCTCGCGCTCGCGCATGTACGAGCTCCTCCGCGATCACGATCTCTTGCGCGGCAAGAAGTGAGGCGCGGGTGAAGATCGGGCCCGGGAGTCGGTTCGGCGACGCGGTGCTCGAGGAGCGCCTCGCCGAGGGCGCGACGGCCGCGGTCTGGCGCGCGACGTGGCGCGACCGCGTCGTCGTCGTGAAGCTCCCGCACGCGGCGGGGACCGCGACCGACGAGCTCGTCGCTCGCGTCGAGCGCGAAGCGGCCGCGCTCGCCGCCATCCGCTGCGAGAACGTCGTGCGCGTGCTCGACGTGGGTCGCACGACCGACGGCATCCCCTGGGTCGTGCTCGAGCACGTCGAGGGCGCGACCCTCCGCGCCGTGCTCGACGCGGACGGCGCGCTCCCGCCCGCCCGCGCGGCCAAGCTCCTCGATGGGCTCGCCGCAGGGCTCGCCGCCGCGCACGAAGCCGGCGTCGTGCACCGCGACGTGAAGCCCGAGAACGTCATGCTCGACGGCGACGTCGCCAAGCTCGTGGACTTCGGTCTCGCGAAGCCCCGCGCGGACGTCGCGAAGCTCACCTCCACCGGGACACCGCTCGGCACGCCTGCGTACATGGCGCCCGAGCAATGGTGGAACGACGGCGTCGGCCCGGCTGCCGACCAGTACGCGTTCGGGCTAGTCGCGTTCGAGGTGCTCACCGGCGCTCCCGCGTTCCCGGAGAGCGCGCTCCCCGAGCTGATGGAGGCCCACCTCCACCGCGAGCCCGCGCTCGACGCACTCCCGCCCCGCGCCGCGACCGCGCTCCGACGCATGCTCGCCAAGGCCCCCGCCGAGCGCTTCCCCGGCATGACGGAGGCTCGCGCCGCGCTCGCCGAGGCGCTCGGCGCCGCGCCGAGCCCCGCGCCACGCCCGAGCGGAGCGGAGCGGGCCCTGCCGTGGGTGCTCGCGGTCGTGCTCCCGCTCGTCGTCTTCGCCTACGGGTACCCCGGCGCGCGCGATCCGCGCGCGAGCATCCCGCTCGCGGGGTGGGCCGTGTTCGGCGTGTTCGGCGCGTACGCCGTCGGCGTCGTGCTCTTGCGCCGGACGTGGCTCACCGCCCTCCTCCCCGCGATCCTCGGGACGTTCGCCACCTACACCGGATGGCAGGCGGTCCTGCGCAACGTCGCGGAGCTCCCCGCCGCGGAGCGCGTGCCCGTGTTCCATCAGGGCCTCTACGAAGCGAACGTGAACCGCTTCTTCGGGCTCGGGCTCTCGGCGGCGCTCTTCTTCTGCCTCGCCGCCGCGGAGCCCTCGAAGACGCTCCGCGACGCCACCGCGCGCGCCACGGCCATCGCGCTCGCGCTCGGCTTCACGGCCGGCGCGATCGCGATCCGGCTCCGCTCGAGCGCCGACTTGGTCTGGACGACCGGGCTGCCCCGCGGCGCGCGGGTCGAGGCGCTCCTCGCGCAAGCACGCGTCACCGACGCGACGCGCCCGATCGTGCTCGCCGTGATCGCCATCGTCTGCGTCGGCCTCGTCCTCCGCTTGCTCCAGCGGTCACGCGACGGGCGCCAGTACCTCGCGCTGCGGAGCGCGATCGCGCGCGGCCCCGCGCTCGCCCTCGTCGCCTGGATCGCCATCGACGGGTTCATGCTCGTCCGCCTTCGGGATCACGTCGCCGACGTGGTGGCGTCGCAGGCGACCGAGCTGGAGCTGATGGCGCAGCTCGATCCCCCGTCCGCCGACGGCCTCCCCCCTGCCCCGGTGGGACCGGCGCTGAAGATCGCGCGCGATCGCGTGCTCGTCGACGACACTCCGGTCGGGCTCACGTCGGCGCTCGAGCGCGGTGGCCTCGACGAGGTGCTCCGCACCGACCTCTCGCACCGCCTCGCGCGCGACGAAGCGGGCCCCGCGCTCCTCGTCCTCCTCGCCGATCGCTCGGTCCCGACGGCAGCCGTCGCGCGCGCGCTCGACGTCGCCGCGAGCGTGGGCGTGCGCGAGGTCCACGTGCTCTACACGCGTGGTCCGTCGCCCTCGCTCGGGGGCGAGACGGGCGAGATCGCCGCGACGCTCCCCAGCGACTTCGGCGCGCAGCGGTTGGCCCTCCCCGCGCCGGGCCTGCCGGGCACGCGCTGGGACGAGACGGCGCTCGCGCTCCTGGGCCCGCGTCAGTAGGTGACCGACAGCGAGGCCAGGAAGCTGCGGCCCGGCTGCATGATCGTGCGCTGGATGAACTCGCCGCTCGGCACGGTGTCGTACTGCCACCCGAGCACGTTGTACGCACCCACGGCGTAGCGAACGCCGACGCGCTCGATCTCGCCCGAGAACACGAGGTCCCAAATCACGCCCGGGGTCGTCGAGCCCTGCGCCGGGAGCGCGGCGGGCGTGGTGCCCGAGCTGTCGTAGTTCCGGTACTGGCCATCGGGGCGCCCACCCTCGAAGCTCAAGCGCGACATGACCATCAGCGTGCGGCCGATGATCGGGATCGCCCCGCGCACCGACGCGAGCACGCGCGGCGAGTTCGGGACGTCGCGGACGGCGACCGCGCGGCAGTTGGCGCCTTCGACCGTGCCGCCGACGTCGGTACACGCGCTCCCGGTGACGCCGGTGAGGACCTCTTCCTTGTTGAGGTACTGCGCGTACTGGACCGTGACCGACGCTCCGAACATCCAGCCCTGGCGCCACTCGCGCCGGAGCTCCGCCTCGCCGCCGACGACGAGGACCGGGAAGAGGGAGTTCCGGTACTGGTTCTGGACGTTCCCCGCGCCGTCGGTGACGTTGTTGAGCTCGATCAGGTTCGACACGCCGTTGACGAACGCCGCGCCGGACGCGACGACGGTCGTCGAGAAGCGGTGGTCGTACTCGAGCTCGGCCGAGTAGACCTGCTCGGGCTTGAGGCCGACCGGGCGGAGCTGCGTGCTCGACGTGTAGTAGAGCTCGTACACGCTCGGGGCGCGGAACGCCTTACCGGCGAGGAGCTTGATCGTGCCCCCCTTGTACGGCTTGATGATGAACGCGAGCCGCGGGTTGAAGGCGTCGAGGAAGTTGAACTTGTCGAGCGAGGAGTAGTAGTCGACGCGCGCGCCGGCGGAGATCTTGAACGCCTTCACCGGCAGGATGTCGGCGTTGATGTACCCGGCGCCGACGCTGAACGGATCGTTGCGGCCGGGGTTGCCCTTGTCGTCGAAGACGTAGGGGCCCACGTCGTCCACGCCCTGCTGCAGGGTCTGGAAGTGCTGGATGAACTCGCCACCGACGGTCAGACGGAACGACTCGGACGGCGTGAAGAACACGCGCGCTTCGACGCCGCCCCAACGGCCGCGGTAGGTGTCGCGGCTCGACCCAGTCGTCGTGCCGCCCGACTGCTGCCACGTCGGGTAGGCGTTGAAGCCGTCGAAGTCGTACATGTTCGCGTGCGCGCGCGCGAGGAGCTGCACGGCCGGCGTGAGCTGCGGCTCGAAGCGGAGCTCGAGGAACCCGCGAGTGTCGGCGAAGTGGCTCCGCGCGTCGTTCAGGACCGTCCCGTACTCGGTCGACGGGAGCGTCTTGATGCGCGAGTTGAGGAACCACTGGAGCGTGAGCGACTTGTACCAAGCGCGCCCGTTGACCATGCCGGACGTGAAGTCGTCCACGTTGCGCGCCCAACCGTCGTACGGCTTGCCGTAGGCGTCCTTCGGGGCGTTCGGGTCGGTCGGATCGTAGCGGAGCTCTTCGAAGTAGTGATCGGTGCCCCACCCGCGCGCGCCCGCGACGGAGGTCCACACCCCGGCCTCGGGCGCGATGCGCCAGTAGCCGGTCGCGCGGGCGCGGCCCGCGTTGAGGGCCGTGTCGAGCTTGGCCTCGACGTGCGACGGTTGGTCGCGTGAACGCGTCACCAAGTTGATGACGGCGAAGAACGCGCTCGTACCGTAGAGGACGGAGCCCGGACCACGCACGACCTCGATCCGGTCGATGTCGTCGATGTCGACGCGACCGTCGAAGCCCGGGTACGACGACCAGATGTAGTTGTCGTTCGCCGGGTGCCCGTCGATCGTGATGAGGACGCGGTTCCCGTAGTCGCCGGGGCGCGCGAACCCGCGGACGCCGATCGAGTCGTAGCTCGTGTCGTTCGACAGGTACATGCCGCGGATGCCGCGGATCGCCTCGGCGAGAGTCGGGTAGCCCATCGCGCGCAGCTCCTGCGACGTGATGATGCTGACGGACGCGGGAGCGTCCTCGACGGCTTCCGTGACACGCGACGCCGCGGTGACTTCTTCCTGCGTCGTCAGCTGGAGGTCCAGCTTCACTTCCTTGGCCTTCTCGACCTCGATCACCTGCTCGATCGGGCGGAAGCCGGAGAGCGTCACCTTCAGGCGGTGCTTGCCGACCGGAACGGCGAGGACCGCCGGCGTGAAGCCGCTCGGCTTGTCGTCGATCGTGATGAGCGCGTCGCGGAGGTCGGTGTTGACGACGACCGTGCCGGTCTGCGCGGCGAGGTTCACGCGCGCGGTGAGGTTGCCCTTCGGCGGCACGTCGATCGGGAGATCGGCGTTCGCGTAGCCCGGCTTCTGGACGACGAGGATGTGCCGACCCGGCGGAACGAGCGCGGTGCAGGGCACCGTCGTGCAGAGGACCTTTCCGTCTTCGGAGTCGAGCTTGACGGTGGCGCCGGGCGCGTCGCCTTCGACCTTCACGGAGCCGAGGATCGCGACCAGGGTGAGGTTGATCTTCACCTCTTGGCCGACCTTGAGCTCGACGTTCTCCTGCTCCTGCGACTCGTAGCCAGGAAGCTCGACGATGAGCTTGCGCTTGCCGGCCGGGAGACCGAGCGCGCGCGGGGTGGTGCCGCGCGCACCGAGATCCTTGCGATCGAGGTAGATGGTCGCGCCGGGCGGATCGGTCGTCACGCGGAGCACGGCGACCGACGGCGAGACGCGGGCGATCCCGTCCTCGATGTTCTTGCGCCGCTCGGGGCGCGTCTCCTGCTCGAGCGCGTCGTTGTAGTAGCGGTACGCCTCGGGCGCCTGCCCGAGCTTCTCGTACGTGAGCGCGATGTTGTAGAGCACGCTGCGGTTCGGCACGAGGCGGTTCGACGCGAGGTAGTGCTCGAGCGCGCCCTTGTAGTCCTTCGACTCGTACGACTCGTTGCCGCGCTGGAACTGCAGCTCGGCTTCGTCGGCGAGGTCGTCGGCGAGGGCGGCCGGGCTCGCAACGAGCGCGGAGGAGGCCAGGAGAAGCAGGAGAGCGCCCAGCGCAGCGGCCAGGCGGTACAGCGCGGGGGTGCCGTTCTTTCTCATGGTGGGTCTAGCGCTCGTGGCTGATTTCGCTCGATGTGCTGCTCGGTTTGGGCGCCGCCGACGCAGTCGCCGAGGGCGGAGGCTTGATCGTCGTCGCAGGGGCGGTCGGACGCGCGGTGGCGGTCGGACGCGCGGTGGCGGTCGCCGTCGCGGTCGCCGTCGGACCGGTCTGGGTCGCCGCGGCCGTCTCGGTCGCCGTCGCCGTCGCGGTCGTCGTCCCCGTCGCCGTCTCTGTCGCGGTGGGAGGCGTCGTGACGGTCGGAGGCGCGCTCACCGTCGCGACGGTCGCCGAGCCCGCGGGAGGCGCGGTCAGGGAGCGGATGACGACCGCGGCGAGGCCCCCGCCGACGCCGAGGAGCAGCAGCGCCCCCAGCGCGAGCACGGCGAGCGACGGCTTCTTCCTCCGCCCCTCGGACACCGGCGCGAGCGAAGCGCCGCTCGGCGCCGCCGCCGGGGCGGGGTTCGTCGGTCGCAGATCGGCCGGCGTGAGCACGCGCGGAACGCTCGGATTGGAGCCCGTCCCGACGGCGCGCGACGGATCGTTCGGCGGCGGGATCGACGGCGGGAGCCGCACGTTCGGATCGTTGAGGAGCCCCGCTGCGCGCGAGATGGAGGTCGTGCGCTCGGCGGTGACGCGCGCGCGGCTCGGCGCGAAGGGCAAGAGCGCGATCGCGAGCTCGGCGGTGTTCTGGAACCGCTGCGCGCGATCCTTCGCGAGCGCCTTGTCGATCACGGCCTCGAGCTCCGCCGGCGCGTCGACGCGATACTGACGCAGGCGGCGGTGCGGCGCCTCGAGGATCTCCGCGACGAGCTCGGTGAACTCGAGCGTCTCGTCGAACGGGGTGGTGCCGGTGAGCAGCTCGAAGAGCACCACGCCGAGCGACCACACGTCCGCCCGATGGTCGACGCTCTTCGTGCTCCGGAGCTGCTCCGGCGACATGTAGTAAGGCGACCCCATGATGACCGAGGTCTGGTTCTGGCTCATGTCGACGCCGGACGTCCGACCGGTGAGCGCCGCCTTCGAGATGCCGAAATCGAGCACCTTGATGCTCTTCCAGCCCTGACGGTCGACGACGAAGAGGTTCTCCGGCTTCAGATCGCGGTGGACGATCCCCTTCGCGTGCGCCTCGCCCACGCCTTCGCACGCCTGGATCAGGTACTCGACGGCCTCCAGGATCTCGAGCGGCCCGCGCTCCGCGAGGAGCTGCGCGAGATCCTTCCCCTCGAGGTACTCCATGACGAGGAACGGGATGCCGTCCGCCGTGGTCCCGACGTCGATCATGCGGCAGACGTGCTCGCTCTTCAGCTTCACCGCCGAGCGACCCTCGCGATCGAAGCGCGCGACGACGTCGGGGAGCGCCATCGCGTCACGGCGCAGGAACTTGATCGCCACGCGCTCGTCGAGTTGGAGGTGGGTCGCCTCGACGACGATGCCCATGCCGCCTTCGCCGACCACGCGCTCGACGCGGAACTTCCCGCCGAGCACGTCGCCCGGGCGCACGACCGGCGCCGCCGCGTCGGCCCGGAGCGACGGGTCCGCGTTCGCGCTCACGCACGCCCCTCGTTCGCGGGGTCGGACGCCGCACGCGAGAACAGAACTGTGGCAGCGAGACCCGGCAAAACAGGCACAGGCTACCACGCCCCCCGTTCGGGGTTACAGTGGCAAGGTGGCACATCGAAAGGATGAACAAGACGAGCGCGCTGCTCCGGTCCCGCAGAGCCGGCTGGGCCGTTTCGCGCGGCTCGCTGCGGCGGGCGCGCGCACGGGCGCTTCCATGCTCGCCGCCAAGGGCCTCGGGAGCTCGAGCCACAAGACGGCGCAGCGCACGGCAGAGGTGCTCGGGACGATGCGGGGCCTGGCGGCCAAGATGGGCCAGATGGCGAGCTACGTGGACGGGCTCCTCCCCGAGGAGCACCGCGACACGTACGAAGCCGCGATGAAGCACCTCCGCGCGGCAGCGCCGCGCTCGTCCCCGGCCGAGGTGCGCAAGGTCGTCGAAGCGGAGCTCGGCGCGCCACTCGACCGGTTGTTCGCGACGTTCGACGAGCACGCGTTCGCCAGCGCGTCGATCGGGCAAGTCCACCGCGCGACGCTCGGCGACGGGCGCACGGTCGCGGTGAAGGTCCAGCACCCGGGCATCCAGAAGGCGATCGAAGCGGACCTCACGAACGCGGGGCTCCTCGAGTCGATGGCGGCGATCGGCGGCGCGCGGCGCTTCAACTCGAAGAACGTGCTCGAGGTGATCAAGAAGCGCTTCCGCGAGGAGCTCGACTACGGGCTCGAGGCGGAGAACCTCCGCACGTTCGCGCAGATCCACGCGGGGGATCCGCAGATCCTCTTCCCTGCCCTCGTCGAGGAGCGCTCGACGAAGCGCGTCCTCACGACGGAGCTCGTCACCGGTCTCTCGTTCGAGGACGCGTGCGCCGCCAGCGTCGCCGAGCGCGAGGCGTGGGCGCGCACGCTCTGGCGCTTCGTCTTCAAGGGCAACCTGGTCGGGGGTCGCTTCAACGCCGACCCGCACCCGGGGAACTACTTCTTCCACGACGGCGGCGCGGTGACGTTCCTCGACTTCGGTTGCGTGCAGCCGATCGATCGCGAGCACCAGCTCGCCGCGCGCGAGATGCACCGGCTCGCGATCGAGGGCGACGAAGCGCAGTTCAAGCTCGCGACCCGCCGCATGATCGGCACCAAGCCGGGCCGCTACGAGGACGCGCTGATCGGCTTCATCCGGGACTGCTTCGAGCCCCTCTTCCACGAGCGGTTCCGCTTCACGCGGGAGTACGCGTCGGACCTCGTCGCCCACGCGCGGCGGATGGGGAAGCAGGTACGCGAGCTCGACGACGACGAGCTCGTCCCGATCAGCGAGCACTTCATCTTCCTGAACCGGCTCCAGTTCGGCTTCTACTCCGTCCTCGCGCGCATGGACGTCGAGGTCGCCTACGGCGAGGTCGAGAAGAGCTTCTGGCACGAGATGGACTGAGTTCCGTGGACCTCAGCCCGGCACGAGCTTCTTCGCCAACCGAAAGGCCATCTCGAGCGACTGCCGGTAGTTGAGCCGCGGATCGCACACGCTCGCGTAGTTCTTGTCGAGATCGTCCTCTCGCACGCCGCCGCCGACGCACTCCGTGACGTCCTCGCCGGTCAGCTCGAAGTGCACGCCGCCGAGCGCGCTCCCGTGCGCCGCGTGCGCGTCGATCGTTCGCTCGAGCTCGAGCAGGATCTGATCGAAGTCGCGCGTCTTCACCCCGCTCGTCGCCGTCACCGTGTTCCCGTGCATCGGATCGCAGACCCAGAGCACCACGCGTCCCTCGCTCCGCATGCGCTCGACGAGCGGCGGAAGGAGCCTCGGAGCCGCTTCGGCCCCGAGCCGCGTGACGAGCGTGATCTTCCCCGGCACGCGCGTGGGGTCGAGCACGTCGAGCAAGCGCGAGAGCTCTTCGCCGGTCGCGCTCGGGCCCACCTTGATCGCGATCGGGTTCTCGATCCCGCGGAAGAACTCGACGTGCGCGCCGCCGACCGCGCGCGTGCGCTCGCCGATCCACGGGAAGTGCGTGGAGAGATCGAACCACCCTTCGCGCCGCGGCACGGTGCGCGTCTGCGCGGCTTCGTAGGCGAGGTTCAGCCCTTCGTGGCTCGAGTAGAAGTCCACCCGCGCGAGCTCGACCGCCGTCTTCTCGCCGAGCGCCTCGGCGAAGCCGATCGCCTCGCGCAGCTTGCGCGCCATCGTCCGGTACTCCGCGCGGAGCGCGGCGCCGAGATCCGCGCGCTCGAAGAACGAGAGATCCCACGCGTCGGCGCGGTGGAAATCGGCGAAGCCGCCCGCGACGAGCGAGCGCACGAAGTTCAGCGTCAGCGCGGCGTGCTTGTGCGCCTCGACCAGAAGCGCGGGATCGGCGCGGCGCGAGGAAGCATCGAAGCTCGCGTGGTTGACGACGTCCCCGCGGTACGACGGGAGCGACACGCCGCCCTTCTCCTCCAGCGCGCTCGAGCGAGGCTTCGCGTACTGCCCCGCGAAGCGCCCGACCCGCAGGACCGGACGGCGGAGCCCGTGCACGAGCACGAGCGACATCTGGAGGAGGATCTTCAGCTTGCTCGTGATGACGTCGGGCGAGCAGTCGGCAAACGTCTCCGCGCAGTCGCCCCCTTGGAGGAGAAAGCGCTCGCCGCGCTGGGCCGACGCGATCAGCTCGCGGAGGCGGAGCACCTCCCACGACGTGACGAGCGGCGGGAGCTTCGCGAGCCGCGCGATGGCGGCCGCCTCCGCCGCCGCATCCTCGTAGTGGATCGGCTGCGCGTTCGGGGCCTCGCGCCAGGACCACGGGGACCAGCCTGAGGTGGTTGGGGTGGATCGCTCAAGATCCGACATGGATACCGTTCGCCTCACACATCGCTACATGTAGGACATCTGACTGCACTGGATTACCGACAAAAACGCCCGTCGGGATCGCTTGCTACATTGGCACACATCTTGATACATGCACGCCCAATCCACATGTCCACCGTCCGTTCTTGGGTCCTTCGGGGAGCAATGTCCATGGTCGGCGTCGGCGCCATCGTCGCCTGCGCTGCGGATCCGGTCGCGCCGCCGGTGCAGAAGGATCCGCCGCCCGAGGAGCCGCCCCCCACGACCGTGGAGAAGGATGCGGCCCCGCCGGCCTGGTGTGCCGACGCGCAAGGGATCTACGCCGCCAAGCCGGTCCCCGGCAACGTCCTCTTCGTGATGGACCGCTCGGGCAGCATGCAGATCAAGCTCTCCAGCGGCGACACGCGCTGGGTCGCCACGAAGGCGGGCCTCTTCAACATGCTCGGCACGCTCCCGTCGACCACGCGCGTCGGCGCGATGATGTTCCCGCAGGGCGACGCGCCGATCACCTGCTGCAAGATCGACCCGACCCTCAACGACGTGAAGTGCGCCTGCGGCACGAACGAGCTCCCGGGCGTGACCAACCGCTGCAGCACGAAGACGTACAACGCGCCGATCCCGGTCGCGGACCTCGACTCGCAGCAGGTCTTCGACATCAAGGGCTACATCTCGAGCTCCGACAAGGAGTTCTACTGGGGCACGCCGCTCGCGCCCGCGCTCAAGGCCGCGGTGGACCTCCAGCGCACGCTCCCGTCGACGGGGCCCAAGTCGATCATCCTCTTCACCGACGGCATCCCGACGTCGTGCGACTCGACCAGCGATCCGACCGCGAACGACGTGCAGCGCATCATCGACGCTGCCGCTGGCGGCGCGAAGGACGGCATCCGCACCTTCGTGATGGGTGTCATCGACGGCACGAAGGGCGCGCGCGCGACCACGCTCTCGCCGGTCGCGAAGGCGGGCGGCACCGCACGCAAGGCGGGCTGCGAGACCGACAACTCGTGCTTCTACGCGCTGAACGAGAAGACGTACGCGCAGGACATCAAGGCCGCGTTCGACGACATCGCGCTCCAGGCGTTCGACTGCATCTTCGACCTCCCGCAGGTGCAGGGCAACGGCACGGCGGACCTCTCCAAGATCAACGTCCAGGTCGACGACGGCAACGGCGCTCAGCCGGTGGCGCGCGACACGACCCACGCCGATGGCTGGGACTTCACGCCGGACCAGAAGCACCTGCAGCTGCACGGTGCGACCTGCGCGAAGGTGAAGGAGAAGAGCTCGACGAACGTCGAGATCGTCGTCGGCTGCAAGACCCAGGGGCAGTGATCTCCTGCCACGGGGCGCCTTGCCCCGGACCTGCGAGCCATGTTGTCATGGCGAGATGGGGAAAAGGGGTCTCGCGTTCGGGTTCGGGGTGACGTTGGTCTTGGGGTGTGGTGCGGAGGAGTTCACGCAGCCGACGCCCACCACCAAGACCGCCGTCGTCACCGTCGTTCTGTCCGGCAAAGGCGCCGGCTCGGTGAAGAGCAGCGACGGGAAGATCGACTGCAGCGCCGCCAAACCGAGCGGTTGCAAGGCGACGCTCAGCTTCACCGAGGGCACCACCGCTCCGATCAAGCTCACCGCGACTGCCGACCCGTCGGGTCGCTTCGCGGGGTGGTCGTCGCCGTGCGGCACGGCAGCCGATTGCTCTCTCGACGTCTCGGGCGACGTGACCGCCGTCGCCACGTTCGACGAGCGCATCCCGCTCACGGTCGACTTTCAGAGAGACGCGGATGCGACGTCGACGCTCGCGTCGGTCCCGAGCGGGGTCGATCTCAAAGCGACGGGGAAGGCGACGGTCTACTTCGACCCGGGGGCGCAGGTCGTGCTCACCGTCGACCAAACCGCGGGCGCGGAGACCTATCGATTCACGGGAGCCTGCACCGGCACCAACGGGCGCCCGGATGGCACCAGCTGCAAGCTCACGATGGACGGCCCCAAGACGGTGGGCGTCCGAGTTGCACACTACAACTATGCGTTCCTCACCTCGTCGAAGCACACGGGCGCGATGGGCGGTCTCACGGGTGCCGATGGCATCTGCAACGCACTCGCGACCACCGCCGGGCTGCCCGGCACCTACCTCGCGTTTCTCTCGACCGAGACCGCGGACGCCGTCGGTCGCATCGCGAGCGCCAACGGCTGGCGCCGAACCGACGGTGCGCCGTTCGTGTTCGACAGAGCAGCTTCGTTCGGTCCGAGCGGCACGGTCCGCGCGGCGCTCGATCGGGACGAGACGGGCAAGCCGCCGACCGCCTTCGACGGCAACTTCGAGCGCACGCACACCGGGAGCAACAACGACGGCTCCAAGCTCAACTACGCGAACAACGACCACTGCGGCGATTGGACGACCACCAACGCGCAGGTGAGCCAAGGCGGCGCGCCGATCAGCGGCCGCGTGTGGCTCGCCGCCGGTGCCGGCTCGTGCACGGCGTCCCTGCGCTTCGTCTGCATGGGAACGGATTTGAACCGCGCGCTTCCGGCCGCGCTCCCGCCGGCCGGCGCGCGGCGAGCGTTCCTCTCGAACGCCCAGGTGCTCCCGAGCCAGGGTCTGAACGCGTTCGATCAGGTGTGCAAGACCGAGGCGCAAGCCGCGTCGCTCCCCAACGCCACGAGCTTCAAGGCGCTCGTCGCGCCGGCCGATGGGACCTCCGCCGCCTCGCGCTTCGACGCCACGAAGGGACCTTGGATCGGCACCGACCTCGTTCTCCTCGCGCCGACGGCGCAGGCGTTCCTGCAGTCGGCGCCGTGGATCGCTGGCATCCATCGCTTCGCGAACGGGACGGCTTCCCTTCCCGGTGCGGACACGGTGGCGACCGGCTACCGCAACACGTCGATCCTCCCGTCGCCGCGCCCGAGCGATCCGGGCAACTTCACGTGCGCCGGGTGGTCCGCCACGACGGGGATCGCCGGGTTCGGTCAGTCGGGCTTCACGGGCTCGTACGCGGTCAGCTACCTGGACTCGTTCCCGAACGTCACCTGCGCTTCGAGCATGCGACTCTACTGCCTCGAAGACTGAAGCCGCTCAGGGCCCGATCTCTTTCTCGACGCCCTTCTGTCCCGATCCGGTCGCGCCGGAGCTGGAGCCGCCCACGCCCGCGGGCCCGAGCTTGTAGGTGACCTTGGTCACCTTCGGTCCGGCGCCCTCGGCCCAGATCCCGACGCTCGGGCCGCCACCGCCGCCCGCACCCGCGCCACCGCGGCCACCCTTGCGACCGTCGCCGCCCTTGGCGCCCGTGCCGATCTCGCCGGCGCCGGAGCCCTGAATCGGCCCGCCGCTGCCCGGCAGCCCGCCGTCACCGCCGGTGCCACCGGCGCCACCGGCGCCGCCACCGAAGGTCGAGAGCTCGCAGTTCGTCACCGTGACCGGGGTGCGCACGGCGATGATCGCGATCGACGCGCCGCCACCGCTGCCGCCCGTTCCGCCGCCGCCGCCACAGCCGCCGGCGCCACCGCCGCCGCCGCCGTTGCCCGAGCCGTCGACGCAGCTCAACCCCGTCTGACCGCCGGAGCCTCCACCGCCGCCGCCGCCCGGACCCGAGACACCGGGCGTGCCGTCACCGCCGGTGCTCGGCACGTACGCCATCTTCGACACGTCGAAGGCGCCGACGTTCTTGCCCGGGACGCCGTCGGCGCCGGCCTCGCCGTCGTTCGCCCCCGTGTCGCCCTGCGTGCCGCTGGCGCCGGTGCACCCGTTCGTCTGCCCGCCGGGCCCACCCTTCACGGCGAGGGCGGACGGACCGCCGGCCGCTCCCTGGAAGTTGGGGTCGGCGCCGCCCTTTCCGCCCAGACCGCCGTTCGCATCCGTGCAGGATGCATTGACCCCGGGGTTGCCGCCCGCGCCCGGGCTGCTCTGGTTGTCGACGGCGCCGCCCTTGCCTTGCTCGCCGTTCTTGCCGTCGTCGCCCTTCGCGCCGTCCTTGCCCGCGACGCCCGGGAGGCCTTTCCCCGCCGCGAGCACGCACTTGTCCTCGACGACGAGATCGGTGGCGTCGACCGCGACGAGCACGACGGAGCTCGCGCCGGGATCGTTCACCGGGTCGGACGACTTCACCGTCACGCGGCCGAGCCGCGTCTTCTTGTTCGCCGAGCGGAGCACCATCGCGACTTCGGCCCCGTCGATCTCGGTGACGTTCGACCCGCGCTTCCAGTTCTCCTTCGGCTCGTACCCGCCGTAGATGCCGATGCCGTCGACCAGGTTCACCGTCTTCGACTCCGGGTAGGTCCCGGACGCCATGATGATCTGCGTCTTCTGCGCGGCCTTCGCCTTCTCGAGCGCCGTGGAGAGCGTGCGGACCGGGGCGTCCTTCGTTCCCGGCGCGACGTCGTTCCCGCCCGGCGACACGAAGATGGCCGAGGCGACGGTGCCATCGAGCCCGTCCTGGTTGGAGTCGGTGTTCAGCTCGTCGGGGACGTCCTCCGACGTGTTGTCCGGCGTCTCGTCGCTCACCGCACAAGCGGCGGCGACGACCAGGGTCACGGAGGCGAGGAGAAGGCCACGAAGGGAGGTCGGGATAAGGTTGCGCACGGGTAAAGCGTTCCTGAACGCACCGCGACCTGCAAGCAATTTCAG
Organism: Polyangiaceae bacterium; assembly: GCA_044224495.1. Taxonomy (GTDB): domain Bacteria; phylum Myxococcota_A; class Polyangia; order Polyangiales; family Polyangiaceae; genus JBGAKG01. The sequence goes on from JBGAKG010000003.1 coordinate 20,608, forward strand.
GGTGCCGGGAGGGGTTCGGCGATCAGCTCGATGCCACCTTGGAGCACACCCTTCGTCGCCAGGACTTGGTCGGCCACGTCCTGGAGCTCGTCCGCCCGCCCGCGAAGGACGATCACCTCGAGGCAGAGGTCGTGATCGAGGTGGACGTGGAGCGTGGAGCGCACCTTGTCGCCCAGGTCGTGCTGGAGCTCGGTCAGCTTCTCGGTGAGCTCGCGGACGTGGTGGTCGTAGACGAGGGTCAACGTCGCGACCGCCTTGGCCTTCGAGCGCGCCTTCGAGCGCGTGACCTCGGCGCGCACGAGATCGCGCAGGATCTCCGAGCGCGTCGAGCTTCGCTCCGCCACGAGCTTGTCGAGCTCGCCGAGCAGCCGATCTTCCATCGCGACGCCGAAGCGAACCAGCGATCCCTTCATGTCCGGCCGTTACCGTACCGTGTGCTAGCCTGCGCGCGCCATGCGTTTCGTGGATTCGTGCGAGGTCCGGATCGTCGGCGGGGCCGGTGGGAACGGCTGCGTCGCCTTCCGGCGCGAGAAGTACGTCCCCCACGGCGGTCCCGCCGGTGGCGACGGGGGCAAAGGGGGCGACGTCGTCTTCATCACCGATCCGGGGATGTCGACGCTCCTGGACCTCTCCTACCAACACACGCTCGCGGCGAAGCGCGGAGAGCACGGCAAGGGGAAGGACTGCTACGGCAAGGCCGCCGAGGATCTCGAGGTGCGCGTTCCGGTCGGCACGCAGGTCATCGACAAGGAGAGCGGCTCGCTCCTCTTCGACCTCACCACCCCCGACACGCGCACGATCGTGGCGCGCGGCGGCAAGGGTGGGCGCGGCAACATCCACTTCGCGACGCCGTTCGACCGCGCGCCCCGCCGCTCCGAGCCGGGCGAAGCCGGCCAGGAGCTCTCCGTCCGGCTCGAGCTCAAGGTCATGGCGGACGTCGGGCTGCTCGGGTTTCCCAACGTGGGAAAGTCGACGTTCATCCGCGCCGTGTCGCGCGCGCGCCCGAAGGTCGCGGACTACCCCTTCACCACGCTCACGCCGCACCTCGGCGTCGCGACGATCGGTGACCGCAACGTCGTCCTCGCCGACATCCCCGGTCTCATCCCCGGCGCCGCCAGCGGCGCGGGGCTCGGGATTCAGTTCCTGAAGCACGTCGAGCGCACGCGCGCGCTCCTGCACCTCGTCACGCTCGACCCGGGCGCGGGGCGCGATCCGATCAAGGACCACGCTGCGATCATGAAGGAGCTCAAGGCGTTCAGCCCCGAGCTCGCGCAGCGCCCGCAGGTCGTGGCGCTGTCGAAGGCCGACATGCCCGAGGTGCAGGACGTCTTCCCGAAGCTCAAGACCGCGTTCAAGCGGAAGAAGATCGAGCTTCACTTGGTCTCGGCCGCGACCGGCGAGGGCATGAAGGAGCTCATGTACGCGGTCGCGAAGATCGCGTTCGCCGAGACGCGACCGGCCGCGGCGAAGCGCAAGGCCCGCAGCGCGTGAGCGAGAAGACCGAAGAGCCGACCCCACAGCGGCTGCGCAAGGCCCGCGAGGACGGGGACAGCGGCGTCTCGACTCAGGCCGCCACCGCGGTCGGGTTCCTCGTCGCCGTCGCGCTCGTGCCGGCGGCGGTGGTCGCGCTCGCCGAGCGCTCGAGCGAGCTCCTGCGCGCCGCGATCGCGCGCGCGGGCGACGACTCTCCGACCATGCCGTCCGCCGAGGCGCTCCTCCCGACCGTCGTGTTCCTCGTGGCGCCGATCCTCCTCGCTGCGGGCGTGACGTCGGCGGTCGTGCAGTTCGTCCAAGCGGGCGGAGCGTTCGCGACCAAGAAACTTTCTCCGAAGCTGGACCGACTGGACGTCGTGCAAGGGATCAAGAACCTCTTCTCGACGACGCGGCTCTTCTCCGTGGCGCGCGCGCTCGCGTTCGCCGCCATCGTCGGCTGGCTCGCGTGGACCACGCTCCGCGGAGGGGCGCGCGACCTCGCGCACCTGGCGGGACGGCTCGCGTACGTCGGAGTCGTCGTCTCGGCGCTGGGGGGAGGCCTCGCGAAGCGCGCGGCGGTGATCGGCCTCGGGCTCGGCGCGCTCGACCTGTTCGTCACGCGCCGGCAGTGGCTCGCGCGGCTGCGCATGAGCAAGGAAGAGATCAAGCGCGAGCACAAGGAGAGCGAGGGCGATCCGCAGCTCAAGGCCGCGCGCGAGCGGGCGCACCACGAGATGCTCGCGTCGGCGGCGGTCGCGAACGTGAAGACCGCCACGGTCGTCGTCGTGAACCCGACCCACCTGGCGTGCGCGCTGCGGTACGACGCCGAAGAAGGCGATCAAGCGCCGGTCGTCGTCGCCGCGGGCGAAGGGGATCTGGCGAAGCGCATCGTCGAAGCGGCGCGCGCGTACGGGGTGCCCGTGCTGCGGGACGTGCCGCTCGCGCGGGCGCTGATCGAGCTCGAGGTCGGCGGGGAGATCCCCGAGGACCTCTACGAGGCCGTGGCGGAGATCCTGCGCGCGGCGTGGGCGGAGCCGTAGCGCTCGTCAGGCGGACATGAGCCGCTTCAGCGGGGGCGGAAGGCCGAGAGATCCGGGGAGCTGAAGCGCCCGTAGCCGGCCAGCGCGCTCGTGAGCCTCGCCGCTCCTTCTTGGTGACCGATGCTGCCGTAGAGCTTCGCGAGGAAGGCGATGCACGCCGCCTGCGAGCGCGGGTCTCTCGATTCGCGGGCGCGCGCCACCGCGTCGAGCGCCTCGAGCATCGCGTCGTCCGGGCGCCCCGCGTTCGCGAGCGCGAACGCGAGCGCGAGCGACGCCTGACAGCGGACCTGCGGTCCCTCCGACTCGGCGAGCGCGCGGCTCTTGCGGAGCGCGCGGAGCGCCTCGCCGATCTGCCCCGCCGAGAGGCGCGCGATCGCGCGCATGCGATCCGCGAGCGCATCGTGCTCGCCCGTCGCGCGCAGGCCTTCGCTGAGCCGCTGGAGCGACTTGGCGTTGCCCGACAACAGCGCTTGGCGCGTGAGCTCCACCATCTTCTTCGCGAACTCCTCGGGCTCGGCGTCCTGGAGCGCGAGCACGGGGTCGGACGAACGCTCCGGATCGTCGACTTGCGGCAAGCCGAGCGGCGCACGCTCCGAGACGAAGCTCCGTTGCCACGGATCGTCGAGCGCGAGCTCGAGCCCGCGGATCTCGAGCCCCGCGTCGCTCCCGAGGCGCGAGCCCGACGTCGCGAGCTCGCCGCGTTGAACCGCGCCGAGCGTCTCGTCCACGAGCACCTGCCCCGCGTCCGCCACGCGCGCGAGCGTGAGCGCGCGCAGCAAGGGCTCTCCCCACGCGAGGGTGGCGCGGCCCTCGGGTGCGAGCGGCTCCAACATGCCTTCGGCCACGCCGCACGCCCAGTGGTAGGCCGGTGGGGACGTCTCGTCGTCGAGGCTCACCGCGAGCGTGATGGCTTCGTCGATCGAGTCGATGTCCCACGCGAAGGCGAGCGTCGTCGCGCTCCACGACACGAGCACGCCGCCGAGCGCTTCGGCTCGCCGCGTCAGCGCGCGCGCGCGCTCGAGGTAGCCGACGTGCGCGGTGCGGAGCGCCGCCACGGATGCGAGCATCCGGCAGCACACCACGACCTGCGGCACGTCGCGGAAGCGCACCCTTCCCCGCTCAGACGCGGATGCGTTTCTTGAGCGCGGCCAGATCTTCGTCGACCTCGGCGTCGCCCGCGGACTTGCCGCCGCTCACGCCGTGCTCGAGATCGCGGAACTTCGCCTCGAGATCCTGGCGCTCGCGGGTCCCGAGCGCGTCTTCGACCTCTTCCATCGCCGAGTTCTCGGCTTCGCGCCCTTCGATTTTGTCCTCGAGGTCGCGGAAGTTCTTGAAGGCGCTGCTCCCGCCCTTCGCACCGAGCCCCTCGGCCCCACCGCCGCCCTTCGCCTGAGCGGCGCGCGCGGCGATCGTGCTCTTGCGCATCTTCACTTCTTCGAGCTTGGTCTCCATGCGCTCGAGCTCGGCCTTCATCTCGAGCGCCTGGTTCCGCGCCTCGAGGCGGGCCTTCTCGGCGAGCTCGACGTCCTTCATCGTGCGGCGCTTCTGCTTCAGCGCTTCGCGGGCAAGCGCCTCGTCCCCGCCCTTCATCGCGAGCTCGGCACGCTTGTCCCAGCGCTCGACGTCGGCGTTGAGATCGTCGAGCTTCTTGCGGAGCTGCTTCTCGGCGGCGACGGCGGAGATGACCTCCTGCCGAGCGGCCTTCAGCTGCTCACCCATCTCCTCGACGTTGAGCTCGAGGAGCTTCTTGTCGTCTTCGGCCTTGTCGAGCAGCGAGTTGAAGTTGCTCGAGATGACCTTTCCCATCCGATCGAAGATGCCCATCGTGCGCGCTGACTCCTCTTGTCGAGATGATAAGGTAACGACGCTCGAAGGAGGCGGCCATGGCGGAATGCAAGGAATGTGGAGACGAAGTGGACGCGCTGGTGAGCGTGAAGGTCGACGGCAAGACGAAGAAGCTCTGCCAGGACTGCGCGGACCGCGCGCGCGAAGCGGCTGAAATCGCAGAGGAAAGCGAGTCCGTCGTTCAGGGGATGATGGGCTTCAAAGGGCGCCGCTGAACCCGACCTACATGTAGGTCAGACGTTCGGGGATTCGTCGAGCTCGAGGATCGTCGCGTTCTCGAGCAGCAAGCGCGCGCGCCCTTCGCCCGCCCAGAGCGCCACGATCGGCGCGTCGATGCTGCCGCCGGCGGCGACGAGGCGGAGGTCGTTCGGCTTGCCCGCGAAGAGACAGGTGCCGCCGCCGACCCAAACGGTCCCGACCGCATCACGGCGCGACGCGACGGCGACCAGGTCCACGGGGCCGCTCGGCCCGGCGAGCTTCTGGATGAGCGGCGCGCCGAGACCCTGCGCGGTGGCGTCGGCGAGGTAGACCACGGTCCCCTCGCGACCGACCGCCATCGCGCCGGAGCCGACGCCGCCCAGCGCGGTCAGGTTCGCGCCCGTCGCCGAGCGCGCGTGGATCTGTCCGGTGGACTCGAGGACGCACATCGCGCCGCGTTCGCCGCACGCGACCACGGCGCCCGACGCGGCGCGCGTGATCGCGAAGAGGGAGACGTTGCGCCCGACGGGATAGGCGGTGGTGCGGCCGGGCGTGACGTGCACGATGGCGCCGTCGCCGCTCGCGAGGCCGACGCTCGTGACGGCGGGAGACGATGGCGTCGTCATCACCACCACCGCGAACAGAACGCTCGCCTCGTGATCGGCGTGCGCGGCGAGGAGCGCGAGATCTTCGCCGACGTTGAGCTCGCGGAACGAGCGCGCGTCGCGCAAGAACGCGCGCCCGTCGATCCCGAAGAGAAGCGAGTCGACGCCGCCGGTGATGAACGCAGCGAGCTTGTCGCCCGCGTCGACGGCGGCCGCGGGCGCGCTCGCGTTCACGAACTCGAAGCCGCGCACCCACTCGGCGTGCATCCCGGGCGGCAGCGGCCGCCCCGCCCACGCGCCGCCGGCCCACTTCGCGAGCCCCGTCGGACCGACCGCCATCGCGCTCGTCCCCGCCGGAGCGAAGCGCGCATAGCGGACCATGCGCTCGCCGATCCGCCCGGTGACCACGCGGAACGGCGTCTTCGGCGCGTGGATCTTCTCCGGTGCGGGCGGAGGCCTCCCGCCTTTGCCTTGCGGTTTGGTCTCCGGCGCGATCGACTTCTTCGGCGCGAGCGACGCGCGCCGCTGCTCGATGCGCGCCCCGTAGGGCACGAGCGCGGCGATGAAGTCATCGGCGCTGGCGAAGCGCTCGTCGGGGTCCTTCGCGAGCGAGCGCTCGACGACGCGCACGAGACCGAGGTCGACGTGGGGCGCGATCTCGGCGAGCGGGATCGGCGGCTGTTTCTTGATCGCGTAGAGGAGCGCGCTCGTGGTGGGCCCCTCGAACGGGCGGCGCGCGCTGAGCGCGAAGTAGAGGCAGATGCCGGCGGCGTAGAGGTCCATCCGAGCGTCGGCCGCGGCACCCGCGGCTTGCTCCGGCGCCATGTACGCGGGCGTGCCCACCACGAAGCCCGTCTGCGTCTGGGCGAAGGCGCGCCGCGAGTCGAGCGGCTTCGCGAAGCCGAAGTCGAGCACCTTCACGAGCTCGATCACGGGCGACGGATCGCAGACGAAGACGTTCTCGGGTTTGACGTCGCGGTGGATGATCCGCGCGCGGTGGGCGGTGCCGAGCGCGGCCAGGACTTGCGACACGATCGCGACCGCGCGCCCGGGGTCGAGTGGCCCCTCCGCGCGGACCACGGTGGAGAGCGCGCGCCCGCGCAGCAGCTCCATCACGATGAACGGCGGTTCGTCGGGGTTCGCGACGAAGTCGATGATCTGGACGATGTTCGGGTGCGCCAGGCTCGCCGCCGCTTGCGCCTCCTGCCGGAAGCGCGCGAGGTCGGCGGGATCGTGCCGTTGCTCGTGGAGGACCTTGATCGCGACGCGGCGCTGGAGATCGCGTTGCTGCGCCTCGTAGACGGCGCCCATGCCGCCGGTACCGAGGACCCGCAAGACCTCGTAGCGACCACCGAGCACACGACCGAGCAGTGACATCCCTGCTCGGCAGCATACCCGAGAAGCCGATGGTTATCGCGGCTCGAGCGCGACGATGACCTGCACGATGCCGTCGCCCATCAGGCGCCCGCCCTGCTCCGAGACCTCCTTGAAGGCGCTCGCGACGCACTGGGCGACGAGCTTGTCGCCCGCGTTCCCGGGGGCGACGTGGGCGATCCCGATCGAGCCACCGTCGCCGACCAGCAACTCGACCTCGACGACCGTGCGCGTTCCGATCGGACGACAGAGCTGCGCGCGCGGCGTGACGGCGCGCGCGAAGGTCTGGAGCGACGGCTCCGTCACGTGGTTGGTGACGCACGGCACGCTCGTGTAGGTGATGCCGTGGCCGGCGCGCGGGGCGGAGCTCCCGCTGCTCGCGCCGGTGGCGACGCCGGCCGCGGTGCCGTCGTCGATCGTGATCGACGGGTCGAACGCGAGCGGAGGGGCAGCGGTCACGTGCTCGGCCTCGTGCGTCTCCATCGTGGAGTCTTTCTTCTCGTGACCCGCGTGGGCGACCGCGGCGCCGCCACCGCTGCCGCTGGTGCCGCCGCCCGTTCCGCTGCGCGCCCAGAAGACCGCCGCCGCGGCGCCCGCCGCGACGAGCAAGAGCGCCGCGACCACGCCCAGGATCAGGCCCACGCGCGACTTCGACTCGCTGCTGCGGAGCGTGCTCCGTGCGACGGGAGGTGGGTTGCTCTTCAGCGTGGAGTGCGCCGGAGGGTCGGTGCGGGCCTGCGCGAGGTTGGGATCATGGGGGACCAGCGGCGGGGGCGGGAGCCGCACGTCGGCCATTCGGACGTCCATCGTCGCGTCGAGCGCGGGGCTCGGCGGACCGCCGGTGGTCGCAGCGACCCCGACGTTCGAGACCGATGCGCGGAGCGCGTCCGCGAACGCGCGCGCGCTCGGCCAGCGCGCGTCGCGATCGCGGGCGAGCCCGCGATCGACCATCTCGCCGAGCAACGCCGGCACGTGCGGTGCGACCGACTTCAACGGCGGTGGGCGCTCGGTCCGGACGCGGATCACGAACTCCTCGTAGGACGCGGCGTCGATCGGGAGCCGGCCCGCGAGCATCTCGAAGAGCGTGGCGGCGACGGCGTAGACGTCGGCGCGCCCGTCGGCGGCAGCCGCGTCGCCGAAGAGCTCGGGCGCCATGTAGCCGGGCGTCCCCATCGCCGTCCCGGGCAATGTGCCGGCGCCGCGCCCCGGGACGGCGGTCTTGGAGACGCCGAAGTCGAGGAGCTTCGCGAGCGGGCTACCGTCGGCGTCGTGCGTGACGAGCACGTTCGGCGGCTTCACGTCGCGGTGGACGATGCCCTTCTGGTGCGCCGCTTCGAGACCGTCGAGCATCTGGCACGCGAGGCGGACGGCGTGGGCGACGGGGAGCGTGCGGCCGCGGAGCATCGCGTCGAGGGTCGTGCCCTCCGCCAGCTCCATCACGAGGAAGACCTCCCCCGTGTCGGCCCGGCCGCAGTCCAAGATGCGGACGACGTTGGGGTGGCTCACCGCCGCCATCGCGCGCGCTTCGCCCAACCACCGCTCGACGCCGCCGGTGCTGAGACCGGGCCCGGAGGCGTGGCGCTGGAGCACCTTCACCGCGACGGGTTGCTCGGTGTGGACGTGGCGCGCGCGATAGACGGTGGCGAACGCGCCGCTCCCGAGGACACCGAGGAGCTCGTAACGATCGAGCGTGCGGGGCAACGGGAGCGTGCTCGGGTCCATCGTCATGGCGGGCTCCGGGAGAGTAGCAAGGATGCCGGGGGACAGGCGGGGCGGCAGCCCCCTCTCACAAAGTGAGCTGGCCGCCGAGGACGATGGGGCCGCACCACCGAGCGCAGCTCTCGTGGTCGGTGTCCCATCGCCCTCGGCGGCGCTCACGCGGTCCGGACCATCCGAACCGCCTCCCGGCTCCGACGACTCCCTCAGACGAACCAGAAGACGAGGTAGAGCGCCGACGTGATGATCGCGAGGATGCCGAGCGGCACCTGGAACTTCACGAGCGACAGGCGGAGGGCGTTGCCCTTCTCGATCGCGACCTGGTTCCCGCGGAACGCATAGGTCGAGATCATGCCGAACCCGAGGAGCAGGCCGACGCCGAAGTCGGCGATGCCCGAGGCGAGCATGAAGCCCCAGATCAGCGGGTGCTCCGCGATCATGCCGAGGCTGAGGACGGAGTCGATGAGCTCCCACACGCCCCAGCCGAACATGCAGAGGCCGATGTAGCCCTGGTACTGGGCGAGCTTGGCGAGCTTTTCGGCGGCGCCGGGGCCGCCCTTTCCGACGAAGAGAGACGACGAGGCGAGGATGCCGCCACCGATACCGAGAGCCGCTGCGATGATTGCGAAGATCATGTGAGAACCTCCTCCTGAGGGATGTTGGGGAGGCCTCTTTTCAAGGTTCGGGCCAACCTCGGATCTCGCAGAAATCCCGGCAAATCCGAGGATCGGCCGATTTCGGCGCCCCGGAGACGCCAGCAAGCCCTTGCCGCTTTCGGCAAGACGTACGATCAACGAGGGGCGATGACCGACGACGGAACGACGCTGCGCCGCGAACCGGGCTCCGTCCGCGCCCCGGAGCAGTCGCTGCTGCTCTACCACCGCGGGGGGGCGAAGGTGGTGCCGCTCCCGGCCGGGGCCACGGTCGTGATTGGGCGGAGCTGGCCGGCGGACGCGGTGGTCGACGACCGGAGCCTGTCGCGCCAACACGCGCGCGTCGCGTCGACCGCAGCGGGGATCACGCTGCAGGACATGGGCTCGACGAACGGCACGTGGCTGAACGGCGAGCGCCTCGGCGCGGGCGAGGTGCGGATCGCGCTCGGCGACGTGCTGCGCCTCGGCGACGTCACGGCCGCGCTCCATGTCGTGCCGACGCGGAGCGCCGCAGGCGTCGAGAGCCACGACCGCTTCCGCACGCTGCTCGAGGACGAGGTCCGTCGCGCGCAGGCCTTCCAACGACCGTGCGCGCTCGTGATGCTCCGCGCGAGCGGGAAGGCCGGCAGCGCCCACGTCGATCGCTTCGTCCCTGCCCTGCTCGGTGCGCTCCGCGCCGTCGATCGCCTCGGCGCGTACGCCGATGATCGGGTCCTGCTTCTCTTGCCGGAGACCGCGGGCGACGCGGCGGCCGCGTTCGCGCAGAGCTTCGCCGGGGAGCACGACGTGCTCGTGGGGCTCGCGGCGTTCCCCGACGACGGCGCGACCGCCGAAGAGCTCATCGACGCCGCAAGACGATCGCTCGCGCGCGGGGGTCCGGCGGTGAGTCGCTCGATCGCGCCGGCGGCGCCCGAGCGCGTCGTCGTGCAGAGCCCCCGCATGCGGGCCGTCTTCGACGAGATCGCGCGCGTGGCGCCGTCGGCGCTCCCCGTGCTCGCGATTGGCGAGACCGGGACCGGCAAGGAGCTCGTCGCGCGCGCCGTCCACGAGCGGAGCCCGCGCAAGGACAAGCCGTTCCGGAGCGTGAACTGCGGTGCGATCCCGCAGTCGCTCGTGGAGGGCACGCTCTTCGGGCACGAGCGCGGCGCCTTCACGAGCGCCGATCGGACGACGAAGGGACTGTTCGAGCAGGCGCACGGCGGCACGCTCTTCCTCGACGAGATCGGGGAGCTCCCCGCGGCGGCGCAAGCGGCGCTGCTGCGCGTGCTCGAGAGCAAGCGGCTGATGCGCGTCGGCGGCGACCGCGAGCTCGAGGTCGACGTTCGGTTGGTCGCTGCGACGCACCGCGACCTCGAAGCGATGGCGGCCGAGGGCACGTTCCGCTCCGACCTCCTCTATCGCTTGAACACCGTCGTCGTGACGCTGCCGCCCTTGCGCGAGCGGCGCGAGGAGATCGACGCGCTCGTCGCGACCTTCGTCGCCGAGGCCAACAAGACGAGCGCGCGAAGTGTCTCTGGCGTCGACGACACGGCGCGCGCCGCGCTCCACGCCTATGGGTGGCCCGGGAACGTGCGCGAGCTGAAGAACGTGATCGATCGCGCAGTCGTGATCGCGCGCCGCGATCGGATCGGGCTCGACGACCTCCCGGAGCGCGTGCGCTCCGCCGAGGGCACCGGCGCAAGTCTTGCGCCGCGCGGGGTCGACGAGGCCCCCGCCGACGACGATGCTCCGCCGCCCGCCGTGCGCCTCGGCGCCGGGATCGACTTCAGGGAGCGCGTGAAAGAGCAGACGCGCGCGTACGAAACCGAGCTGATCCTCGCCGCGCTCACCGAGAGCGGCGGCAACCAGACGGAGGCCGCGAAGCTCCTCGGCATGCCGGTGCGGACCTTCACCCACAAGTTGAAGGAGCTCGGCATCAAGAAGAAGTTCGAGTGAGACTATACTGCGCCCAGTGAACCCTGCCTGGCTCTCGGACCATGCGCGCGCGTTGCGTGCGCTCACCACCTCGGACGAGGCGGCCACCCTCACGCTGCGCGCGATCGCCTCCGTCCTCGACACGGGCGGCGTGAAGCCCGGCAACGCGATGGCCCACGTCCGCCCCGACGACGCCTACGAGCGGCTCGTGGTCCTCGATCCGAGCTCCGACGGTCCCGCCGACGTGCCCTCGGCCAGCGCGTGGCGTTGGATTGCGACGCTCCGGCGCCCGATCACGATCGACGTGCGCCTCCGCACGCTCGTCGGCGAGTCGATCGATCTCGCGCTCGAGCCCGACGGCGTGAGCTCGGCCGAGACGCACCAGCGCCTCGTCGCGCGGCGGGCGACGCACCTCGCCGCGTGGCCGCTCGCGATCGGTGGCGGCGCTCCGCGCGGGATGGTGTCACTCGAGCTCGCCGTCCCGAAGGCGATGGGGAAGGACCCGATCCCGGAGGACGCCCGCACGCAAGTCGAGCTCCTCCTCGCGCTCTCGGCTCCGTTCATCCTCACGCTCCCGGCGCTCGCCGCGCACGTGCAGCCCGATCCGCTCCTGCCGGTGGTGGGCCGCGCGCTCGCGCCGGTCGCCGAGATCCTGCGCGTCTTTGCGCGCCAGGACGAGACGATCCTCCTCCGCGGCCCCACCGGCGCCGGGAAGTCGCGCCTCGCGCGCTGGTGCCACAAGCAGTCGCACCGCAGCGCGCAGCCCTTCGAGACCGTGGATCTCGGCTCCGTCCCCGAGGATCTCCAGCTCGGAGAGCTCTTCGGCTGGAAGCGCGGCGCGTTCACCGGCGCCACCAACGACAAGACCGGGGCGGTCGCGCGCGCGGCCGGGGGCACCCTCTTCATCGACGAGATCGACTCGCTCTCGCTCGGCGCACAGACCGGGCTCCTCCGCATGTTCGAGGAGCGCAAGTATCGCCCGCTCGGCGACACCGCGACCGATCGGAGCCTCGACGCCCGCTTGGTCGTGGGGACGAACGCGAACCTCCCGAAGCTGATCGAAGAAGGCCGCTTCCGCGAGGACCTCTACTACCGCCTCAACGTCCTCCCCGTGCGCGTGCCGGGCCTGAACGACCGGCGCGACGAGATCGGGGGCTGGGCGCGCCACTTCGTCCAGCGGATCGACGCGCAGGTCACGCTCTCGGCCGAAGCGGCTTCGCTCCTCGAGAGCCGCTCGTGGCCGGGAAACCTGCGTCAGCTCGACAACGTCGTCCGGCGCGCGGTCGCCCTGCGCGGAGCCAAGAGCGAGATCGGGATCGAGCACGTCCGGAGCGCGCTGGCGCTCGACGACGCCGACGCTCCCGGGCGCGACCTGGTCGCCAAGCTCGCGGCCCTCGTCGTCGAGGCGGCGCGCGAGCGCGGCGGGATCGACCTCGACCTGCTCGACGGCTTCAAGGGGCTCGCGCTGGCCGCGGCGACGGAGAAGCTCGGCAGCCGGGACGCCGCGCTCCGGCTCTTCGACCGCGAGTCGGTCATCGAGCACCGCAACCAGCAGAAGACCGTCCGGAAGGAGCTCGATCGCGCCATGGCGCTCTGCGACGCGCTCGGGATCTCGTTCCCGTTCCCGGGCGTCCGGGACGCCTGACCCCTCTGCGTTCGGCCCAACGCGGGCGGCGTCGGCACGAACGCCGAACCCACCCCCGCTCCCCCGAAATCCCCGCAAAAACGCCGAGTTCGGCGCCGGTACACCCCTTGCTGAGGTGGGTACCGTGGACCGAACGAAAGACACCCGAGCCCAGGCCCGACGCGCTTTGATCTCCGACGCCAACGAGACGCGGGACGACCGCGATCGAGGGCGGCAGCTCTGGCAGGGGCTCGTGGACGGGCGTTGGTCGTTCCGCGACGCGTTCGAGGTCGGCGATCAACGCTACCTCGTCGCCGTGCGTGCCGACGTGGTCGATACCTGTCTGGTGCTGACCTGGACCGAGCGCCGCGTCGCCGCCCTCATCGCGCGGGGCTTCAGCGTGAAGTTCACCGCGCTCGAGCTCGGCCTCTCCGACTCGCGCGTGAGCCAGTCGCTCGCCTTCGCGCTCAAGAAGCTCGGCCTCCGCACGCGGAGCGAGCTAATCACGACGTGCTGCGAGATCGCACCCGCGCACGACGAGGCGCCGCCGACGCTCGAGCCCGAGCTCGACGACACGCTCGACACCCGGGCGCCGCCCCCCGCGCGCACGCAGAGGGCCGGCACCGGGGGCCGGCGCTGACCCCCTTCAGTTGCGGTTCAAGATGTGGATCGCGTGCCCGAGCGCGTTCATGTGCGCTTCCATCATGCCCTCGCCCAGCGTCGGGTGCGGGTGGATGGTCATGCCGACGTCCTCCAGGAACGCGTGCATCTCGAGCGCGAGCGCGCCTTCGCTGATGAGATCGCTCGCCGACGCGCCGACGATGTGGATGCCCAGCACCTCGTGCGTCTTCTTGTCGGCGACGACCTTGAAGAAGCCGTCGGTCTCCTCGACCGCCATCGCGCGCCCGAGCGCCGAGAACGGGAACTTCCCGACGCGGACCTCGATCCCCTTCTCCTTCGCCTGCGTCTCGCTCAGACCGGCGACGGCGATCTCGGGATCGGTGAAGATGGCGGACGGGATGGCGACCCAATCCTTCGCGGCCTTGTGGCCGGCGATGACCTCGGCGATGACCTCGCCCTCTTTGGTGGCCTTGTGCGCGAGCATCGGGTGCCCGCTCACGTCGCCGATGGCGTAGATGCCGGCAACCGCGGTGCGACCCATCGCGTCGGTCGGGACGAAGCCGCGCTCGACCTTCACGCCGAGCTCCTCGAGGCCGAGGCCGGCGCCGTTGGGGCGCATGCCGACCGCGACGAGGACGACGTCGCAGACGAACGTGTCCGTCTTGCCGCCGCCGAGATCGACCTTCACCGCGACGCTACCGTCGCCCTGCTTCTCGTAGCCGAGCGCCTTCGCGCCCTTGAAGATCTTCGCGCCGTGCTTCACGAGGCGCTTCTCGACGACCGCGGTGAGATCCGCGTCGACGCCCGGGAGCAGGCCCGGCGTGGCTTCGACGACGGTGAGCTCGGCGCCGAGCTTCTGGTAGACGGAGCCGAGCTCGAGCCCGATCACGCCGCCGCCGATCACGAGCAAGCGCTTCGGGACCTCTTTCAGGCTCACGGCCTCGCGCGCGCCGATGATCTGCTTGCCGTCGAACTTGAAGGTCGGGATCTCGATCGTCGACGAGCCCGTCGCGATCACGATCGCCTTCGTCGCCTGGATCGTCTCGGTGCCGCCCTCGTTCGTCTTCACCTCGACGGTGTTCTTCGACGTGACGCGCGCGGTGCCCATCAGGAGCTCGACGCCGTTGCCGCGGAACAAGCCGCGGATGCCGGTCGTGAGCTTCTTCACGATGCCGCCCTTCCACTCCTGCATCTTCACGGTGTCGACGCGAATGTTGTCGGCGAAGAGGCCCATCTTCTGGCCGTCCTTCGCCTTCTCGTAGGTGTGGCTCGCCGCGATCAGCGCCTTGGAGGGAACGCAGCCCCAGTTCAGGCACACGCCGCCGACTTCTTCCTTCTCGACGCACAGGACCTTCTGCTTGAGCTGCCCGAGGCGAATCGCGCAGCCGTAGCCGCCGGGTCCGCCACCGATCACCACCACGTCGTAGGTCTTCGTCGCCATGTCCGATCCTCTCTCTGTCTTCTTCTAATTGTGCGTAGGGGCAGGCGGGAGCTTTTCCAGCTCTTCTCGCTGCTCGCGCAGGTTCCACGGCATCTCCGCGTAGACGTCCTCGAACAACGAGCCGCGCGCGGGAGGCGGAAGCGCCTCGACCTCGTTCACGGCAGCTGCGATCTCCTGGGTGAGCTCTTCTTCGAGCGCCTTGTCGGACGCATCGTCCACCCAGCCCTGCTTCACGACGTACTTCCGCAAGCGATCGAGCGGGTCCTTCTTGCGCCAGGCTTCGACCTCGGCCTCGCTGCGGTAGCGCGTGGGGTCGTCGCTCGTGGAGTGCGCGCCGATGCGGTAGGTGAGCGCCTCGACGAAGGTCGGCCCTTCGCCCTTGCGCGCGCGGTCGACGGCGTCGCGCAAGACGCCCCACACCGCGAGCACGTCGTTGCCGTCGACGCGGACGCTCGGCACGCCGTACGCGCGGCCCTTGATGGCGATCGTGCGCGAGGCGGTCTGGCGGGCAGTGGGCACGCTGATCGACCAGTGGTTGTTCTGGCAGACGATCACGCAGGGCGTCTTGAAGACGCCCGCGAAGTTCATCGCGTTGTGGAAGTCCGGCTGGCTCGTCGCGCCGTCGCCCGAGAAGCCGATCGCGACGGACGGATCCTTCTTCATCTTCATCGCCCACGCCGTCCCCACCGCCTGCGCGATCTGAGGACCGATGTTCGACGACCAGGAGACCTGGTTCACGCTCCGCCCCGAGTGGTGGCTCGGCATCTGGCGGCCCTTGAGCACGTCCCCCGAGTTGCCGAAGACCTGCGCGATGAACTCCTTGAGGGGGAAGCCGCGGACGAGCATGACGCTCTGCTCGCGGAGCGCGGGGTAGACCCAGTCGCCCTTCGCCACTGCGAGACCGGTCGCGATCGGGACCGCTTCCTGTCCCGTGCACGCGCCGTAGAAGCCGACGCGCCCCTGGCGCTGGAGGATGATCATGCGCGCGTCGATGAGCCGCAAGCGGCGCATCTCGCGGTAGGCGCGGAGCACGACGTCCTTCGGCGCCTTCGGATCGGTCGCAGGATCCGCCGTGCCGTCGTCCCGGAGGACGGTGAGGAGGCCGACGTCGCGATCCGTGTCCTTCACGTCGTGCTCGGGCAGCATGTGCGGGCGAACCCTAATCCAAGGCCACGAGCTTTGGGGCCAAGAAAAAAGGGCACACCCGATCGGGTGTGCCCTTCGTTCGCCGTGCGCGTCAGGCGAGCTGACGCGCTGCGGCTACTTGCCGGCGACGCAGATGACGTTCGCGACGAGCAGGTAGGTGTCCTTGAAGTCGTCCTGGCTGGTCGAGGGAGCGATGCAGGCCTTGGCTGCCGCGCCGCCGTCGTCCGAGTTCGCGCAGGTCGCCTTGTCCGCGTAGGTCTTGCAGACCGTCTTCTCGGAGTCCGAGAGGCACTTGTTGAGCGCGTTGAGCGCCGCCGTGTCGCCATCCGGAACCGGGCAGACCGTGTCGGGGCAGGCAGCGCGCGTGCACTGGCTGCTCGCGCCGAGCGCGGACGCGCAGGCCGTGTCGCCCTTGACCGTCATGCAGCCTTCGATGTTGTTGCGCACGAGGCCCTGGTCGTCCTCGATGAGGGCGCCCCACTTGGACGCGCTCTCCGGCGTGGTGAGGCACTTGAGGCAGGCAGCCTTCGTCGTGTCCTTCGTGAGCGCCGTGCACTTCGTCTGGTCGCCCGGATCGAAGCAGAACGTGTAGAAGTCGGAGACGTCTTGCGCGGTGCACGCGCCGGCCGAGGTGGCCGGGGCGGGGTCGGCCGACGGCGAGAAGCTCGACACGTCCTGCGGCTTGCAGGTGCCGCCGCCCGAGTCGCCACCGCCGCTGTCGCCGGTGCTGATCGCGTCCTTCTTGGCATCGGTTCCACCCGCGTCGGTCGGAGTGGTGGTGCCGCCACTGCTGCTGCAGGCGAGCGCCGCGCTGGCGAGGACGACGACGGAAACGAGGGTCTTCGAGAGATTCATGAAACTGCCTCCAAAAAAAAACACCTGTGCCGCGGCTCGGCCGCGAAGAAAGCCCTACCCGGCGGAAGCGGGGCTTCTACCCCGCCCCTTTGGGCTTGTCCAGTGTCAGCGCAACCGGGATCTGGCGCCCCGGTCCCGGAACACTGTTACTGGCAGATCCCGAGCCACGTCGGGAGGTTCTGGATGCCGCCTTGGCAGGTCTTCGGCGACTTGCAACCGCCGTAGCCCGGCGCCGCGTCCGCCACCGTACCGCCGTCGAAGTACGGCCCGCCGCCCTTGTAGCAGGTGAACTTGCACGAGAAGCCACCGTCCGCGTTGCCGAGGCACATCATGCCGTCCTGGCAGTCGTTCGCGGCCGTGCACGCCGTGCCTTCGGTCTTGCCCGGCGGCTGGAAGATCTTGGAGCAGCTCGCCGTGCCGCTCTGGTCCGAGACCAAGCACGTGTAGTCCGTCGGGCACGCTTGCACGTGGAACGGCTTGCATGCGGCGTTGTACGTGCAGGCGCGATAGAGCGGCTGGTTGTTCTTGTCGACCACGTTGAGGTTGCACGCGCCAGTGAACCCCTCGGGGACGCTGTTGCCGCAGAGCGAGTCCTGCCCTTCGCAGCATGCCGGCGCGCAGCGACCGGAGATGCAGGACGAGCCCTTCACGCAGGGGTTGCTCGACCCGTTCGGGTTGCACACGCCGCCCTTCGGGATCGCGCCGTTGCCGGCCGGGAGACACGCGGTGGTCTCGCCCGCGTCACCGAGCACCTGGACGCACTCGTTGTTGCCGCTGCAGTTCTGCGCGACGATGTCGCACGCGCCGTTCACGGGCGAGGTGCACCCACCGCCACCATCGGTGCTGCCGTCGGTGCCGGGCGTTCCGTCCTTGCCGGAGTCCTTGCCGCCCGAGTCGCCTTGCGTGGTGACGTCGGGACCGGCGTCGGTCGGGAAGGTTTGCGCGGGCGAGGAGCACGCGAGGCCGAAGGCCCCGGCGCCGCCGATCACGATGGCTGCGGAAAGCAGAAGCAAGCGGTGCGTTTTCACGGGAATCCCTCCGAGTAGAACGAGTTCAGGGTACCGCCGAAGCGGCGGGTGCGCCAGCTTCTGCTGCGCCCGAGGCGGCAGGCTGCGTGAGCGCGTGGAGATCGATCTTCGGCTTCATCCGCCCGCTCGCCCCCGGGTTCGGGGTCCCGGTCGCCGTGGACGGATCCTCGGTCGAGCCGGTGCTTTCGGACGTGGTCTCGCAAGCGTCGCCGCAAGCGGCGAGCCCGAGCAACAAGAGGAACAGGACCTTACGCGTTCGCATGGCGGGCACAAAATGCACGAAAGGACGGTGGGATGCCACCGTCCTTCCGTGGGGCTCGCTGGGGAGCGTCAGCCGCCGGTGACGCAGATGACCGTCGCGACCTTCACGTAGGTGTCGCGGAAGCCGTCCGTCGAGTTCGCGTCGGCCGTGCAGGCCGCGACCGAGGCCGCATCGCCGTCGATGCAGGTCGCCTTGTCCGCGTAGGTCTTGCAGGTCGTCTTCTGCGCGTCGCTCAGGCACTTGTTGAGGGCGTTGAGCGCGGTCTTGTCGCCATCCGGAACCGGGCAGATGCTGTCCGGGCAGACGAAGCGCGTGCAGTCACCGACCGCCTGCTGCGCGTCGGCGCAGGTCTTGTCGCCCTTCGCCACGAGGCAGCCGCCGATGTTGTTGCGGATGAGGTTCTGGTCGTCGAGGAGGAGCGCCGCGCCCTTCGACGCCGTCTCCGGCCCGATGAGGCACTTGTTGCAGGCCGCCTTCGTCGTGTCCTTGGTGAAGGCCGTGCACTTCGTCGTGTCGCCCGGCGTGATGCACCAGTCGAAGAAGTTCGTCACGTCCGCCGCCTGGCAGGCGCCGGCCGCGAGCGCGGGCGGGTTCGCCGGGCTGGGCGTGAAGCCGGACGAGTCGCCGGGCTTGCAGGTGGTGCCGCCGCTGTCGCCGCCGCCGCTGTCGCCGCTGCTGATCGCATCCTTCTTCGCGTCCGCGACGCCCGAGTCGGTCGGCGGGGTCGTGCTGCCACCGCTCGAACACGCGACCGCAGCCGCCGCCAGAATCACAACCGAAACCAAAGACGCACTCTTGATGAACTGCATGACCGTTGCCTCCAATTCGTAGCGGCGAGCCCCGCCGCCAAGCTCCGCGGTCTTAAGAAAGCCCGCGTCGTAACCGTGACGAACTTTCCCGAATGTGCAACCCCGCCGAGTCGGCGAGGCTACGAGCATTCGCAAAAACCACCGCGAAGTGGGGGCCCTTGCGAAAGCGGCGGGGACTATACCTTCGTCGATCGTTTGGTCAACGGAATCCTTCCGAGACCGTTACGGTTTCGTGACGGATGGAATTTTTCACCGGTCGAAACGGCGGAAAGCGGTGAGGCCTAGGAAGGCGACGAGCAAGAAGACCTCCGACTTGCCGCACGCCTCGGAGCGGCCGTGCGCGACCTCGAGCGCAGCGCCCAGCGCCCCCACGCCGCGGATCGCTCCGGCCGCGTGCAGATCGGCGATCGTCGGAGAGAGCCAGGTCGCCTGAACCAGCGCGAGGACCCCGGCGAGCGCTCCTGCGGCGAGGCGGAGCCGCTCGAGGCGCGTGCGCGGGGGCGCTGCAGCGGCGGCGACGGCCTCGGCCACGCCCACCACCGCGAGCGCCACGAGCGCGACGCGATCGAAGCGGAGAAAGACGTGGGTCATCGCGTCCGCGCTCGTCGGCGCGGGGACCTCGTGGAAGACGATCGGCGCGACGATCGCGCCCAGCACGAGGATGCCCCCGAGCCAGACGGCAGCCGCGAGGGAGGACGCTGCGGTCGCGATGCGCGCGCGCGTCGCCGGGATCATGCGTCCCCCGCTTCTTCGTTTTCTTCGTTCTCTTCGTCTTCTTCGCGGTCGTCGTCGTCGAGCGCGGCGAGCGCGACCCGCCGGAGCTCCGCGTCGACGTCGTCGGTCGAGAGCGCGCGGATCCGATCGCGCAGGCCCGAGAGCTTCGCCCGCCCCGCCGCCACCACGGCCGCTTCGCGCGTCGCACGCCGGCGCGCGGTCAGGTCGCCCTCGATCGAAGCGATCGCCCGCTCGTGCCCCAGCCGCGCGAGCGCGATCATCGCGTGGAAGCTCGAGAGATCCCGCACGTGCCGGAGCAGGCCGAACGCGCGCCGCTCGAGCGCGGGGATCGCCGCGCGGAGGCCGATCGCACCGCAAAGCTCGACGGCCTCGCGCTCGTCCTCGGGCTGGGCGCGACGCGTTCCCTCGGCGACCTCGAGCACCACGGCGCGGCCCCGTTCGTCCCCCGCCTTCGCGAGGAAGATGGCGGCCGCGATCACGACGTCCGTCGACTCGTCGTCGAGGAGCGCGCGCCCGCGCGTCGTCAAGCGACCGTCGTCGCGCGGGAACGTCTCGCCGTCGGACGCGGTGCAACCGTCGAGCGCTTCTTCGGCGAGGCGCATCGCGATGTAGCGAACGTTCATGTCCTCGTCCGAGCTGGCGCGGAGGAGCGCGCCGACGAGCGGATCGCCCTCGAGGAGCTTGGCGAGCGCGATGACGGCCTGGTAGCGCATCTCCGGGCGACGGTCGCGCTGCGCTTTGTCGAGCCGCGCGAGGACGGCCTTGTCGCGTGCCCCGACCTCGCCGAGCGCGACGATCGCCATCTGGCGGACGTGCTGGTCGTCGTCGTCGAGCAGCCCGAGGAGCTTCTTCACCGGCGCGCCTTTCGCGCCGAGGTCGGACAGAGCGACCGCCGCCGCCGAGCGCACCACCGGAGAGTCGTCCCCGAGCGCGCGCTCGAGGAGCTTCAGTGCTTCCGTTCGCCGGTCACCGGCGTCGTCGGCGCGCGCGTGGCGAACGATGTCCGTCGCCGCCGAGGCGCGCACGTCGGCCTTGGCGGACGTGAGGTCGCGCACGCAGGCGTCGAAGTTCCTTGGGAGCGGCGGCGGGAGCCACATGCGACCTTCGCTTACCCCGAATCGTCCGCCGGCGCACGCGCAGCGTCCTGCCCGGGCTCGTGCCCTTGCACCGCGCGCCCGGCCACGAGCAGGCACGCGCTCGTCGCGAAGACGGTCACGCTCCCGACCGCGAGCACGTGCGGCGCGCGGAGCATCACCGCCGTGCCTTGATCGAGGAGCGCACCGAGCGACGCTCCACCCGCGGGCACGAGCCCGACGAACCCGAGCGCGGCCTCGCTCACGACGACCGCCGCGGCGCTCGCTCCGAGCTGGACCGCGAGCACGCGGAGCAGGTTCGGGAGCACGTGCACGCGCAGGATCGCCGCGCTCCCCCGCCCCAGCGCGCGCGCAGCTTCGACGAAGCCGGCGGCGCGGAGCACGCGCGCCTCGGCCAGCGCGAGGCGCGCGAACGGCGCCCACGCCGTCAGGCTGAAGACGGCGAAGAGATGCCATCGACTCGGCACGCGCACCGACGAGAGCACGGTCAGCGCGAGGAGGAACGACGGGAACGCCTGGACCAGATCGCACGCGCGATCGACGACGCGCTCGAGCGCGCCGCGGCGGAGCGCGGCGGCCGCCCCGAGCGGCGCCCCGAGGACGAAGCCGAGCAGCGCGACCGCGAGCGCGAGGAGCACCGCGCGGAGGACGCCGTGCGCGACGATCGCGAGGAGATCGACCCCGGCCTCGCCGCAGCCGAGGGGGTGCGCGACGCTCGGCGCGGCGAACGAGAGCTCGGGCGCGAGGTGCGCTGGCCCCTCGGCCCGCCCGAAGGCCGCACCGAACGCGACGACGAACAGGAGCGCGGCCGGGACGAGGCGGAGCGTGCGACGGCTCACGCGCGCACCCGCGGGTCGACGGCGGCGTGGAGCGCGGCGGCGACGATCTGGACACCGACGAAGAGCGCGGCGGCGGCCACCACCGCGCCCTCGAGCACCGGGAGATCGCGCGCGGCGTACGCCTCGAGGATGAGCGAGCCGAGGCCGGGTCGCTCGAAGAGGCGCTCGAGCACCACCGCGCCGCCGAGGAGCGCGCCGAGCTGCGATGCGATCACGGTGACGATCGGGCCGGAGCACGCCGGGAGCGCGTGGAGGAAGAGCGCCCGCGCGTGGCTCCCGCCTTTCGCGCGCGCGACGGCGACGAACTGCGCGCCACGACGCCCTCGAGCGCCGCGCCGCTGACGCGTGCGACGGCGGCCGCGAGGGGGAGCGCGAGCAGCGCCGCGGCGAAGAGCAGTCCTCCCGCCCCCGCGTCCGGATCGGCGGGCAAGGGAACCACGCGCAGCCGCGCCGCGAGCACGTACGTCGCGAGCGGTGCGAACGAGAGGAGCGGCGTCGCGGCCACGGCGGTGGGCGCGGCGGCGAGGGCGCTCCTCGCGCGCGCCCCGAGCCACGGACCGCGCGCGAGCACCGCGACGCCGACCCCGACGACGGCACCGAGCGCCACGGCGATCAGCGCGAGCGCGGCCGTCGGTCCGATCGCCGCCGCCACGCGCGTCCAGGCAGCCTCGCCCGGGTGACGCAGCGACTCGCCGAAATCGAGATGCACGAGCCCGATCAGGAACCGTGCATACTGCACATGGAGAGGCGCATCCACGCCGAGCCGATGGCGCATCGCCTCGACCTCGCTCGCGCTCGCTTCGTCGCCCAGCACGAGGCGCGCGGGATCGCCGGGGAGCAGACGCAACGCGAGGAAGACGAGCGTCGCGACGACGAGGACTACCGCCGCGGCCTCGGCGAGCTTCGCGAGCGCGGCCCGCACGAGCGACGTCACGCTCCGGCGCGCTGGCCGATCGCGCCCCGCCGCCATCGCCTCAGTCGGTGCCGGCGTCGGCAGCGCCGTCGGCAGCGCCGTCCGCGGCGCCGTCCGTCCCCGCGTCCGCGGCGGCATCGGCGGAGCTCTTGGTGCCGGCGTCGATCGGGGGGATGTCGGGGCCGTCCGCGGAGCAGACCGGGTACGAGGGCGACGAAATCGCCGCGTCGCTGCCCGCGTCCCCCGCCACGATCGACTGGGCGATCGGCGCGACGAGGCACGCCTTGCGGGTCTGGTCGGTCGAGAGGATCTTGGCGCCGTACGTGGGGTCGCCCGGGGCGCGGCAGATGTAACCGGCGCGGCAGTCGCTGTCGTCTTCGCAGGTGGCGAGGCACATCGAACGGCCGAGGCGCGACGGCCGCCGGTCGTCGTAGGCGCAGCCCGGGACGCTCGGGGCGAAGAGCACGCACACCCCGTCGTTGGGGCAGCTGTTGCCGAAGCAGTTGAAGACCGTGCAGTAACCGTCGGGCTGCGACGTGTCGCAGAGGCGGTCCCCCCGCGACGAGCAGTCCGTGGAGAGCTGGCACTTGTCGCCGATCGACGGCTGACACCCCAGCGCGAAGAGCGCGAGGATCCCCAAAAATCGAAGGGCGAACGACGAGCGGACCATCGGCGGAGCGGGTGTACCAGACACGCGCCGCGTCACACCACGTTTTTCGCGGACCGCGACCGCCGTTTTTGGGCCGGCCAGCGTTTGACAACGCGGCGCCGTCCCCTTACATAGCGGCCAGAAACCGGCCATGTCGACCCACATCACTTCCGACTGCATCAACTGCGGCGCGTGCGAGCCCGAGTGCCCGAACGAGGCCATCAGCGAGGGTGACGAGATCTACGTCATCGACCCCGAGCTCTGCACCGAGTGCGTCGGCTTCTACGATCACGAGGCCTGCCAGGCCGTGTGCCCCGTCGAGTGCTGCTTGCCGGATCCGAATCACAAGGAAGAGGAGAAGGCGCTGCTCGATCGCGCGCTCCGGCTCCACCCCGAGGACAGCGAGCTCCAGACCCGCGCCTCGGCCAACAACTACCCCTCGCGCTTCCGGAAGTGATCACGGGGGCCCGCGTCCAGCGCGGGCTTCCGCTCCTCGCCGCAGCCGCGGCATTGCTCGCGGGCTGCGCCGGGAGCTCACCGCTCCTGCACCCTGCGCACGCGCTGAAGGCCGGCGACGTGCGCGCGATGGGCGGCCTCAGCGGCAACGCCATCGTGGGGCCTGCGGCCGGCAGCATCCGTGACGCGGCGAACGCAGCCGCGCAGAACGGAAGCCAACCCGTCGCCTCCAGCGCGTACTCCGACGGCGTCCTCGCCGACGTCGCGATCGCGCCGGGCATCGCTCCCTTCGTCGGAGCGCGCGTGGGCGTCGGCTCCGACTTCGAAGGCGGCATCGCCTACACCGGTCGGGGCGCGCGGCTCGACCTGCGCAAGGCGTTCCCGATGGGGAAGCAGGATCGCATCGCGCTTTCGGTCGGGGCGGCGTTCCGCGCGGCGTTCCTCGGGCGCGGCGCGGAGTCGCTCCCCGGCGTGCCGACCAACGGACTCTTCGGCTGGGGCTTCGACGTGCCGCTACTCATCGGGTGGAGGAGCGCAGCGAGCCTCTACCAAGTTTGGGCGGGCGTCCGCGCCGGGCTGGACCACTACTCGATCGAGCCGCGCTCCACCGAGCCGGTGGGGGCGCCGGAGCTGCCGGGCCGACTGTCGGCGAATCGTTTCTTCGCGGGGGGAGTGGTCGGGCTCGCGATCGGGTTTCGGTATGTGCACGTGGCGTTGGAGCTCGATGCGCAGTTCGAGTCGGTGTGGGGGAGCTTTGGCGGAGTGAGTGGGGCGGTTCAGGGGGCGACACTGGTTCCGGCGAGCGCGGTGTGGATCGACTTCTGACGCGCTGAGCGAGGACGTGCAGGGGTACGTGGACGAGGACGAACGATCGAGCACGGGCTACGACGACGACTACGGCCACGAGTAGGTCGGACGTGGACGACCGATCGAGGACGAGAGACGAGGACGAGCGACGAGGACGAGGACGGGCCGTGGGCGCGTTCGCTCGACGCTCAGTTCCCGCACACCAGCCCGGCCACGAGCTCTCCCAAGCGATCCTCGACCCCCCGATGATTCGCACTCCACTCGGCTCTCCCCGCCGCGCCGACCGCATTCGCGACACCGAGCACCGCCACGAACGGCACTCGCGCCCCTGCACACGCGACGGCGACTCCGTGCACCTCGAGGTGCTCGACCTCCACCCCCGTCGCCGCGAGCTCCGTCGCGAGGGCGTCCGAGGTCGTGAGCGCGAGCGTCGTTGCGCAGGTCACCTTCCGCCCGATCGGGGCGAAGCGCGCGACCAGCTCGAGGTCGGTCGAGAGCTCCCATGCCCCGAGCGCCGTGGCCTCTCCGCGCACCACCGCCGCGTCCACCAGGCGCGAGGTGGTCACGACCACGACGTCTCCGATCGCGAGGCCGGAGCCGGGGTAGGCTCCGCACGTACCGAGGAGCACCAGGGAGCTCGTCGGGGTCCGCGCGAGGGCCACGCTGGCCCCGGCCGCTGCCGCTAGCGCCCCGATCCCCAGCTCGGCCGTGGGGACGGGCACTCCGCGCGCGGTAGCAAGCTCGCGAAATCGTTGAAGCTCCGGGGCAAACGCAGCAGCGATCAGCACTTGGAAAGGGTTGCTCAGCGGCGAGCGTACGTCTACCCTAGAGGAAGCAAATGGCTCCGTGGCGCATCCTCCTCGTCGTTCCCCTCCTCGCGGGCTGCTCCGCGACCGTGGTTCAGGGGGAGCAGACCGACGCCGAGACCAGCGCTCTCACCGGCGTCGTGGTGGTCGAAGAGACCGCGTTCGCGGGCGACGTTCCCCACGCCGAGGTGTCCGCCCGGTTCGTGAAGGTGCACGGCGCCGTCGACGATGGCGCGCTTCGCCTCGCCGGCACCCAGCTCACGCTCCCGCAGCTCGGCGAGTGCACGGTTCTGGTCGACGAGCCGCTCCGCGCGCCGTCCGTCTCGGTCGAGCTCCTCAACGTCGGCGCGCTCAACGTCGAGAGCGCCTCCGGCAAGGCCACGCTTCAACCGCGCCGCGTGCCCGACGTCACCGACCTGGTCTCCGGCGTCCTCTACACCGCCCGGACCGACGGGCTCCGCGGCACCGTGCGCGTCCGCGCCGCCGGCGCCGAGCCGGAGGTCGCTCCGCTCGTGGTCGAAGCCCAGGCCCCGGCCGAGCTCCGCGGCTTGAAGGTCGGCGGGATCGAGGTGAAGAGCTCCGAGCCCATCGCCATCGTGGCCACCACGACGGACGTCGAGTGGGAGCCCGGCAACCGCGGCGACGTCGTCTACGTGGACGTGCTCGCCCAGGGTGCGCTCACCACCCGCTGCGCCGTCGCCGACCTCGGTCACGCGAGCGTGCCCGCCCCGTCGTCCCAAACGGGTACGTTCGCCGTGCACCGACTCCATCGCGAGCCCCTCGCCGGCTTCGACCGCGGCGAGCTGCGCTTCGACTCCGCGCGCCTCGTTCCCTTCACCGTCCGCGGCACCGTCCAGCGTTGAGCCGATGCGCGGGCGGGTTGCGGTAGCCATCATCGGCGTGCTCGTCGTCGCGGCGCCCTCGTTCGCGCAGCCGCCGGCGGCACGACCCGCGCCGCGCCCGTCCTACGGCACCTACGTCACCGCGTGGCACGCCGTCGCCGTCGGGCGCGTCGCACCGACTGACGCGCAGGGCCGGAAGAAGCTCGTCCTCTACGCGATCAACACGCAGGAGCGCGTGGAGCTCGCCGCCGAGCAAGCCACCGGCGCGTTCAGCGCGCACGAGCTCGACCGCGCCGCGCACCTCCTCCGCGAGCCCTCGTCGGGCAACGAGCACCCGGTGGAGCCGCGCATCCTCGACGTGCTCTACAAGCTCCAGCTCCATTTCGACGCCCAGGAGATCCGCGTCGTCTCCGGCTACCGCACGCCGCGCGGCGGGGCGTCGAACCACGGCAAGGGCCGCGCGATCGACGTCGTCGTGCCCGGCACGACCGACGACGAGGTCGCCAAGTTCGCGCGCGAGCTCGGCTTCATGGGCGTCGGCATCTACCCGGTGAGCGGGTTCGTCCACGTCGACGTGCGCGAGCGGAGCTACTTCTGGATCGACGCGAGCGCACCCGGGAAGAAGAACCGCGAGCGCGGCATCCTCGGGGACGTGGCCGCCCGCGCCGACGCGGCGGCCCTCGCGCGCGGAGAGCACGGCGTGCCCGCCCTCGTCGTCGCGCCCGACGTGGACCAAGCGCTCGCCAAGACCGGCGTCGTCCCCGCTGCAGCGCCGTCGCTCGACGACGACGACGACGACTGATGTCGGACGCAGAGATCGACGCGCTCGTCCGCGCGGAACGGACGATGGAGGCCGCGGCGCTCGCCGAGGCACGCGGGCACACCCGCCTCGCGGTCGACCTGTACGAGCGCGCGTGCGACTTCGGGCGCGCCGCCGCCGTCGCGCTCCGCACCGGCGACGCGCCGCGGGCGCTCATGCTCGCCGTCGTCGGCCGCGATCCCGGCGCCGAAGCGCTCGCGCTCGAGGCGCTCGCGCGCGATCCCGACCGCGCCCGGCGGACCGCGGAGACGCTCGCGCGGCGCGGCGATCACGCCCCCGCGGCGCGGCTCTGGGAGGCCGCCAACGAGCCCGCGCTCGCGGCGCAGGCGTGGGAGCGCGCGGGTGATGCGATCCGCGCCGCACGCCTCTACGAGAAGGGCAGCGACCCGGTCGCCGCCGCCAAAGCGCTCGAAGGTGCGCTCCGGCGCGCGCCCAACGACGACGCCGTGCACCTCGCGCTCGGCGAGCTGCTCCTGCGCTACGGCAAGGTCGAAGCGGCGACCCGCGCGCTGCAGAAGGTTCCCGCCGCCGCCCCCACGCGGCGCGCCGCGCTCACCGCGCTCGTGCGTGCGTTCGGTCAGATGGGCCTCCTCTCCGCCGAGTCCGAGGCGAAGCGCGAGCTCGATGGGCTCGGCGGCCCGATCGCGGAGCCCGCCGACGAAGGTCCGCGCGGCTCGCCCAAGCAGCGCGTCTACGGCCGCTACGAGGTCGTGCGCGAGGTCGCGTCGACTGCGAGCGCACGCGTGCTCGAGTGCATCGATCCGGTGCGCGGCGAGCGCGTCGCGGTCAAGGTCTTCGCCGGGTGGGATGCCCGCGGCACCGGGCGCGACGTGCTGCTCCGGTTCGAGCGCGAGGTGAGAGCGCTCGACGCGATCGATCACCCGAACGTCGTCCCGCTCCGCGACTTCGTCCCGGACGGACCCGCGATCGTGCTCGCGTGGATGAGCGGCGGAACCCTCGAGTCGATGATGCAGTCGCCGATCGCACCGGCGCGCGCGGTCGAGGTCGCACGCGCCGTCCTCGCCGCGCTCGGCGAGGCGCACCGGCTCGGCATCCTCCACCGCGACGTGAAGCCGTCGAACGTTCTCTTCGACGACGCGGGCGTGGCGCGGCTCGGCGACTTCGGCGTCGCGCACCTCGGCGACGCGAGCGCGACGGCGACCGCCGGCGTGATCGGAACGCTCGCGTACATGAGCCCCGAGCAGCGCGAAGGGCGTCCCGCCACCGTCCAGAGCGACGTCTACGGCGTCGGCGCGATGCTGTTCGAGATCCTCACCGGCGAGCGCATCAGCGGGGGCGAGGCGCCCAAGACCCGCCCGAGCGGCATCCACCGCGATCTCGACGCGAGGCACGACGAGGTCGTGCTCCGGATGGTCGCCGACGATCCCGCCGCGCGTCCGGCCGACGCCTTCACGGCCCGCAAGGAGCTCGCCGCGCTCTCGTGGCCGCGCACGATCGAGCATGCAGCGAAGGCCGCCCGCGCCGCGCGACGCCCGAGCAACCACCCCGAGGCGGCGCGGCTCGAGGTCCGGGGCGAGGGCACCGCGTTCGATCGCATCGCCGAGCGGCTCGTCACGCTCGTTCCGGCCGACGAGCGGAGCGTTGCGCGCGCAGGCGCGTTCGCGCGCGCCGCCCATCCGATCCTCCAGACCGTGCTCCGCGTCGATCGCGAAGACGAGACGATTTGGTTCGAGGACCCGGGCGCGACGCGCGCCGGCATGCTCTCGCCCGACGAGCTCGCCGAGCTCGGTCGGGCGCTGGACGCCCTCCACGGCGAAGGCCACGCGCACGGACACGTCGACGACTCGCACCTGCGCCGCAACGCCGACGGCGAGCTCGTCCTGCTCTTCCCGAGCGAGGTCGATCCGCTCGCGACGGCGGACACCGATCGCGCCGCGTGGCACCGGCTCGGCGCGAGCGTGCTCTGATCGGAGGCGGGGTCATGAAGAACGTGAAGCGAACGATTCAGTGGGCGGTGGGCGTCGCGCTCGCATCGTGCACGCCGGCCCAACCCGCGCCGCCGCCGGAGCTCGCCGCGACGACGGGGCCGAGCGTGGCGCCTCCGGTCGGCAGCTCCGCGAGCGCGGGGGACGCAGGCGCCGCCGACGCGAGCGTGGCCGCGCCCGCACCGGCGACCGCGGACGCCGACGCTCCCCCTCCCGTCGCGGTGGTCGATGCGGGTCCGCCGATCGACGCCAAGGCCGTGTGCGCAGCCTACCGGGCGAAGGCCACCGCGAACCCCAAGGGACCGACGCACCAGACGCCGACGCAGGAGCGCTCCGTACCCTTGACGGCGTTGCACCAAGCCGGCGACGTCGACGCGCGCGTTCAGAGCGGGCGCGTCGCGTGCCGCATCACGTGGGAGCGGAGTCCCATCCAACGCACGGCGATGGTCGCTCCGCGCTGCTGCCCGCCGATCACCCAGCCATGCCCCGGACCGTCGCCGGTCCCCGTGCGGGCGGAGCGGGCGAAATACGAGACCGCGATCCTCGCGCCGGACGGCACGCTGCAGTCGTCGACGGTCGAGTGGCTGGTCTGGGTCGAGACGCCACCGGAGCCCCCGTACTGCGGGCGGCGGACGGCGGGCGTCGGAGCCTGCGCGGGCGACCGTGGCGCACCGGCGGGACACGCGCTCGCCGAGATGGCCGAGCTGGAGGCCGTGTCGATCCGCGCGTTCACGCGCTTGGCGCGCGAGCTCGCGTCGTTCGATGCACCGCGCTCGCTCGTCGCGCGCGTCCAGCGCGCGCGGCGCGACGAGCTCCGCCACGCGCGCGCAGCTTCTCGCCTCGCGCGGCGCCTCGGCGCCCGACCGCGGCCGATCGCGCGCGGAGCGCTCGCGCTGCGCTCTCGCGCGGAGGTCGCGCGCGAGAACGCCGTCGAAGGCTGCGTGCGCGAGACGTTCGGCGCTGCCGTCGCCACATGGCACGCCGCGACGACACCCGAGCCGGCGCTCGCGCGCTTCTTCGCGGGGATCGCGCGGGACGAGCG
Source organism: Polyangiaceae bacterium (assembly GCA_044224495.1). Lineage (GTDB taxonomy): Bacteria > Myxococcota_A > Polyangia > Polyangiales > Polyangiaceae > JBGAKG01. The sequence goes on from JBGAKG010000003.1 coordinate 50,161, forward strand.
CGCCCACGCCGCGCTCGCGTGGGACGTCGCGCGGTGGCTCGAGCGCTCGCTCGACGCGGAGGAGCGCGCCGCCGTCGAGCGGGCCCGAAGCGAAGCCATCGCCGAGCTCCGCGCTCGCCCCGCCGTCGGGGGGCCGCTCGGCGTCCCCGCCGCCGCCGCACGCGCGCTCACCGCTGCGCTGTTCGGCGACTGACGGCGCTCAGCCGCCGACCGTCGCGACCGGCAAGAGGATCTCGAACGTCGTTCCCTCGTCGACGGTGCTCTTCACGCCGATCGTCCCGCCGTGGGCATCCAAGATGTCGCGCACGATCGCGAGACCGAGGCCACTGCCCTTGCCGTCGCCCTTCGTCGTGAAGAACGGCTCGAAGATGCGATCGATCACGTGCGCGGGGATGCCCCGCCCCGTGTCGGCGAACGTCACGCGGACGTGGGTGTCGCCGGGGACGAGCTCGGTCGAGACCACGATCCGGCCGCCGCCCTCGGGCATGGAGTGGCAAGCGTTGACCACGAGGTTGACGAAGACCTGCGCCAGCTGCGTCGGCAGGCCGCGCACGGGAAGGACACCGTCGCCGAAGACGCGCTCGACCACGACCTCGTAATCGGAGAGCTCGTGCTCGCAGAAGACGATCGCCTGATCGATGACGCTGCTGACGACCACCGGGTGGGCCGACTCCGCAGGCCGCGCGTACGCGACGAGATCGCGCGACAGATGGAGGACGCGCTGCGCGGACTCGGCGATCCGGCGGAGGCGCTCGACGTCGTCCCCGTCCCCCCGCGCGGCCGCGCGCTTGCCGAGGAAGTCCGTGTACGCGACGATCGACGTGAGCGGGTTGTTGAGCTCGTGCGCGATCCCGGCCGCCATCTGCCCGAGCGAGGCCAGCTTCTCGGACTGGATGACCTGCGAGACGCGTTCTTCCACCGCGCGCTGCAACGTCATCGCTTGCGCGTGCGCGCGCGCGTGCGTCCGGGCCGCACGGAGGAGAAACCCCGCCCGGTGCAGGAGCTGGAGCGGTGGATAGGCGTCCCCTTCGACCGCCGGATCGTCGGCGGCGAGGTGGAGCGAGACGCAGTCCGCGTCGGGCAGCGTCAGCTTCCGCTCGTTCGTGAACGCGGGGAAGACGCGGTCGCCGTCCGGCGCAGCGGCCTTCTTGCCGACGGCGCCCACGCGCACGGTCACCTCGGTGCCCGCGATGAGGATCTTCGCGCCGACTCCATGGCCGGGGATGCTCGCGACCACCGCCTCGAGCAGCGCGTACGTCACCGCCTCTTCGCCCTGCTCGACGGGGAGATCACCGAAGCCGCCGATCAGGCGATCGAGCCAACGCGCGGGCACCTCGACGAGCTGGATGCTCCGACTCGCCGAGACCGCTTCCTCCGAGATGTGGACGCTCGACGTGCGGACGTCCGGCCGGGGGGTCGCTTCTTGGGGCATGGAGTCTTTCTCCCGCGGCATCGCGCTTCACCCGCCGGACGGCGGGTGCCCCCCTTCCTCGCTCGCCTTGTCCAGGTCGAGGATCTTCGCCTGGCCCACGTAGGTCTTCGTCTCGTACTTCGTGATCGTCCCGATCTTGCGGACGATCTCGGCCATGCGCTCCGACTCGGTGCGGATGACCTCGGCGATGCCGTGCAGCGCCGACTCCTTCTCCGTCTTCCGGAGGAGCAGCTCGGCCGACATCGTGACGCTCGTGAGCGGCTGGTTGAGCTCGTGGGCGGCCGCGCCGGCGAGCTCGGCGATGACCGCCTGGCGCTCCTTCTGGAGGAGCTGCTCTTGCGCGTGCTGGAGCCGCTGCTCCATCCGCATCTTCTCGCGCAGGTCGGTGAAGATGCCGACGGAGCCGATCGGCTTGTCGCCTTCGTAGAGGAGCGAGGCGCTCAGCAGCACCGGCACGAGCTCGCCGGTCGACGAGACGATCTCCGCCCGCTCGCCCTCGATCCTGCCCTTCCCCTCCTGGATCAGGCGCATGATGCGCTTGGCGCCGCCCTCGGGGTAGAGGCCGCGGACGTCGCCGCCGATGACGTCGCGCGCGGGCAAGCCATAGACGCGCTCCGCCGCGCGGTTGAAGAGGAGGATCGTCCCCTTCATGTCGGCGCTGATGATCGCATCGACGGACGAGTCGATGACGCGCTCGAGGAAGCTCTTCGTCTGCCGGAGCTCGTGCTCGACGGCGCGCTCGGCGGTCACGTCGCGGAACGTGCAGAGCAGCACGCCCTCTTCGTTGTGGACCGAACCGAAGCTCAGCGAGAGCACGAGCGACTTGCCGTCCTTGTGCCGCACGCCGACGTCCAGCCCGCGCGGGAGGATGCCCTTCGAGAAGCCGACCCGGAGCTCGTGCGCCACGTGCGCATCTTCCTCGGTGAAGATGTCGCCGAGGCGACGCCCGCGCAGATCTTCCTCGACGTAGCCCGTGATCTCGCGGGCCTTCGGGTTCGAGAAGAGCAGGTGCCCGTCCTGATCGAGCACGACGGTGCCGTCGGCCGAGCTCTCGAAGAAGTCCGCGTAGCGCTGGAGCGAGCGGAGGCGGCGCTCGGCCTCGAAGCGCGCCACCGTCACCTGCTGCGTCTGGTCCCGGAGCGACTGGAGGACGCGCGCGTTGCGGAGCGCGATCGCCATCGCGTTGGAGACGGTGCGGCAGAGCGCGAGCTCGCGGTCGCCGAAGGCGACGGTGTGCTTGGCGCGGAGGAAGAGCACGCCCATCGGCCGGTCCTCGTAGAGGATCGGCACGATCGCGAGCGAGCTGTAGGCGCGCGCCTTCTGCTCCGCGCGGACGATCTCGAGGAGCGGGTGGGTCGCGGCGTCCTTGATGATCAAGGCCTCGCCGCTCAGGAGCACCTGCTGGATCTCGGGGTACTTGGCGAGCGAAATGGGGAGGTCGCGGAGCTCCTTGTCGTCGCTCGCGGCGACGACGTAGCCGACATCCCCCTCTTCGCGCACGAGGACGATCGACGCGCGGTCCACGCGGGCGACCTCGGCGATGCGCCGGACGACCGTGAAGAGGATGCTCCGGAACTCGAGGTTCGACGCGAGCGCTTGCGTGAGCTCGAGGACGATCTTCGCGTCGCGCTCCTTGCTCTCGAGCTCCTCCATCGCGGCGCGAAGCCGGAGCTGACCGCGGATGCGCGCCACGAGCTCGACGGGACGGAAGGGCTTGCGGACGAAGTCGTCGGCGCCGGACTCGAAGGCGCGCGCGACCTCGCTGTCGGCGTCGACCGCGGTGAGCACGACCACGGGGACGTCTTGCGTCTCGGGGCGGGAGCGAATGATGCGGAGCACCTGGTAGCCGTCGGGCGACGGCATCACGAGATCGAGGAGCACAAGCGACGGGCGCACCTGATCGATCTTCGCGAGCGCTTCGCTACCCGACGCGACTGCGACGTACGGCAAGTCCGCCGTGGCGAGCGCCTGGCACAGCACGTGGCGGCTGACCGCATCGTCGTCGACCACGAGGACAGGACCAATGCCCACGATGACAGTTTACGACGTGCGGGGCGCCCGGGGCAGGTCTTTTGCAGTCTTCAAGTGATCGGCCAAGTGCTTGTTTCGCCAGATCATTCCTTGCCGTCGTCGTCGAACAGCTTGGGCTGGGCGTCGCGAATGACCGGTCTCGCGGGCTCGCGCGGCTTTTCGCCGAGGTGCTCGTAGGCCTTCCGCGTCGCGACGCGACCGCGCGGCGTGCGACCGAGGAACCCTTGCTGGAGCAGGTACGGCTCGTAGACGTCCTCGATCGTGTCGCGCGGTTCGCCGAGCGCGGCGGCGAGCGTCTCCACGCCGACCGGCCCGCCATCGTAGTCGTCGATGATGACGCGCAGGAGCCGCCGGTCCATCTCGTCGAACCCGGCCTCGTCGATCTCGAGCCGCGCCGCCGCCAACCGCACGACCTCCGCGTCGACCTTTCCCGAGCGCAGCACGTCGGCAAAGTCGCGGACGCGGCGCAAGAGTCGGTTCGCGATGCGGGGAGTGCCGCGGCTGCGCTTCGCGATCTCGAAGCACGCTGCACCGTCGATCGTCATCTCGAGCAGCGAACCGCTCCGCGCCACGATCTTCGCGAGATCCTCCACCGGGTAGAAGTCGAGGCGGAGGACGTGCCCGAAGCGCGAGAAGAGCGGCGCCGTGAGCAGGCCGGTCCGCGTCGTCGCTCCGATCAGGGTGAAGGGGCGAACGTCGATCTGGATCGAGGTGGCGAACGCGCCCTCACCCGTCATGACGTCGATCCGATAGTCCTCCATCGCCGGGTAGAGGCTCTCTTCGACCACCGGGTTGAGTCGATGGATCTCGTCGATGAAGAGGATGTCGTTGTCGCCGAGCTTCGTGAGGAGACCGGCGAGCGCCCCCTTGTGCTCGACGACGGGCCCGTTCGTCATGTGCAGCGTGACCCCCATCTCGTGGGCGAGGATCTGCGCCAGCGTGGTCTTGCCGAGGCCCGGCGGCCCGCAGAGAAGCATGTGATCGAGCGGTTCGCCGCGCCGGCGAGCGGCCTCGACGAACACGCGCAGGTTCTCTTTGTGCTTCGTCTGGCCGACGTAGTCCGCGAACGTCTTCGGGCGGAGGCTCTTATCGTAGCGAGCGTCGTCGCCGAGCGCCGCCCCGTCGAGGTGGGCGCGATCCGCCCCCTCCGACCCCTCGTCCTCGTTCGCTCGAGCCTTCGGCTTCGCCTTCGTCATCGAAGCCGGCACTCTATTCGATTTCGGGTGCCAATTATGGCGATCCGAGCGACCATGACCGGCGTACTACGACGAGGAGGGACCCACCTTTGGCCAAGATCGTCCAGCGCGATGCGGCGGAGCTTTCGGGAACGCCGAAGTACTTTCGGTATTTCGAGATTGCGTGCCTGTTCACGTTCCCGGTCGTCGCCTTCGTCCTCGCGCGCTCGGCCTATCGGCCGCTGCTCGCGATCCCGCTGACGATCCCGCTCGTGCTGATCGCGGGCTACCTGGGGGCCGACTTCATCTCCGGCGTGGTCCATTGGACCTTCGACACGTGGTGGAGCCCCGACACTCCGGTGATCGGTCGCACCTTCGTCCGCACGTTCCGCGAGCATCACGTCGACGAGAAGGCGATCACGCGCCACGACTTCGTGGAGACCAACGGCTCCAACTCGCTCGCCGCCCTCACCCTGGTCGGCGCCGGCTTCGCGTGCCGCGGTGGGGACGACTCGCGCTTCGGTGCGTTCATGGCGGCGTCGTTCTTCGTGGCGTCGCTCTTCACGTCGATCACGAGCCAGATCCACAAGTGGGCGCACATGGCGCGCCCGCCGGTGCTCGTGCGCTTCCTGCAGCGCGCGCGGGTCATCCTCGGGAAAGAGGCGCACTCCCAGCACCACGCGCCGCCCTACGCCAAGTCGTACTGCATCACGTGCGGGTGGATGAACCCGACGCTGAACTTCCTGCGCTTCTTCCCGATCCTCGAGCGGATCATCTCCTGGGTGACGGGGGCGATCCCGCGCGTGGACGACATCGGCAAGGAAGCAGCCGTCGCGATCGCAGCCGCGAACGAAGAGCCGGAGAAGGCTCCCGTCGAAGAAGAGGCCTGAGCCTCACTCCACGACGCACACGGCGACGCTGACGTTGTCGTGCGCACCGCGCACGAGCGTCTCGTGGACGAACGCGCGCGCGGCGCCCACCGGATCGCAGTCCAGCCCCCGGGCGAGGACCATGAGCTCCCCCGCGCCCGGCGCGTAGCTCCAGAGCCCGTCCGAGCAGAGCACCACCATGTCCCCGGGCTCCACCGTGGTCTCGATCACGTCGACCTCGAGCGGGGGATCGGTCGGATCGGGCGGGCCCACGAAGCGCGTCAGGGCCAGCGCCAGCGGCTGCGCGAACGCCTCTTCGAACGCGACGCCGCCGGTCTCCAGCATCTCGTTGCCCCACGAGTGATCGCGCGTGAGGAGCCGCGGCGAGCGTCCGAGCACGTAGGCGCGGCTGTCCCCCGCCCACGCCACCGCGAGCTGGCGCGCACCATTGGGGCAGAGCTCCAGCATCGCCACCACGATCGTGGAGCCAGGCGCGCGGCCCGGCATCGACTCGGCAGCGCGCCGGCAGACCTCGTCCTGGGCGCGATGGATCGCGAAGGCGACGAGCTCGGCGATCGGGCGCTCCTTCGTCGCGGTGCGGAACACCTCTTCGACCGTCGCGGTGGCGACCGTCGCGGCGAAGGCACCGTCGGCGGACGACGAGATCCCGTCGCAGAGGACCATCCCGACGAACGGTCGATCGGCGCGCGTCCCGATCACCGCGCTGACGGCGTCGTCCTGCTTCTCCCGCCGATACCCGAGGTGGATGAAGGTCGCCGTGCTGCGGCCGACCGGACGCGGCGCAGCGCTCGGCGCGCTGAGGCGCGCGCGCAGATCGCGCGCGTGCAGGACCGGGAGCCGCGGATCGGAGAGCAGCTCGACGACGGTCGTGCGCACGCGCGCGAACGAGGCGCCCGCGAGCGCTTCCCCGAGCGCGCGGAGCGGACCGCGCACGTCGAGCGGGTGCGTCGCGCGATAGACGCCACGCGCGTGGAGGAGACCGAGCTTGCCGTCCGGACCGAGCGCGAAGTCCTCGGGCGACGGCTGCCACGCGAGGCTGCTCGCCTCGAAGCGCTCCGCGATCGCGGCGAGCGCAAGGACGGCGCCTTCGATCTGCTCGGGGCCGAGCCTCGGCGCGAGCTCGACGACCCGCTGCGCCGTCGGCTCCTCGAGGAACGCGAGCGACGCCGGCGGCGCGGCGACGGGCAGGGTCGGAGCGAGGACGCGCTCGGCGACGAGGCGCTCGCCGTCGATCTCGCAGAACGCACCGGTGGCGGCGTTCGTGTCGGGCTCGTACAAGCGGTCGCAGGCCGGGCAGCGGAGCAAGGTGATCATTCAGCGTACACGAACTCACGCCACCGGGGAGTGGCGGCGTCCGGGAGGCGAGTACCCCTGGATGGCCCGAATGGCATAGGATGAGCTACGGAGGTCGCAGCATGTCCAGCTCCAGCTCCAGCTCTCGGCTCCGCTCGCTTCGCCGTATCTTCTTCGTCGGGCCCGCTCTCGGTGCAGCACTCCTCGCGGTGGCCGCGTCGTGCGCCAGCCAGCAGAACACCTTCACCGGTGGCGACGGCGGCGACGCCTCTCCGTTCGGCGATTCGAGCAACCCCGACACCGACGTTCCGGCGTGCGCCAGCGGCGTGTACGAGGCGAAGCAGGCGCCCGCGGCGATGCTCGTGCTCCTCCAGCGCAGCGGCTCGATGTCGCAGAACAACAAGTGGGTCTTCGCCGCGCAGGCCGTCGTGCAGGCGCTCGATCAGAACGTGTTCGACACGATGAGCCTCGGGCTCCTCGCCGCGCCGAGCTCGCTCGTGACTGGTCCGGCCTGCGTCTTCAACCTCCCCGTCGCGTGCGGCGTGCCCGCCTTCCCGCAGGTCGACCTCGCTGCCGCGGGCTCGTTCAAGAGCACCGATACCCAAGGTGTCCGCCGCAACATCAAGGTGCAGCTCGCGAACATGGCGCCCGACCAGAGCGCGGGTGAAGGCAACCCGCTCTACGCCGCGATCCAGTCCGGCATCGGCACGCTGAAGGGTTGGCCGCAGACGGGCAAGCGCATCCTCTTCGTCGTGACCGACGGTGGGATCAGCTGTACGTCGCTCTCGAACCGGGCCGGCTACATGGACGGCAACAACTGCCCCGATTGGGAGAACCCGAACAACATCATCACGCTCCTGAAGGGAGCGCAGAACGATCCGACGACGCCGATCGACACCTTCATCGTCGGTGTCCCCGGCTCGGACACCAACGGCCCCGCCGCTTCATTTCCGCCGTACCGCATGCGCGCGGCGCTCAGCTCCATGGCGTACGCGGGCTCCCCGAAGAGCGTCCCCGCCGGCTGCACGCACACCGACCCGTTCGCGCAGAACGACCCCGATCCGGCCACGAGCTGTCACTTCGACATGACGCAGAACAACTACTCGGCCCAGACCGTGGCCGACGCGATCAGCCTCGCGCGCGGCAAGGTGCTCGGCTGCATCTTCGAGCTCCCCACCGGCGACGGCGGTCCGGTCGACAAGAACAAGGTCAACGTCGACTACTCCGTCGGCGGCACGCCCAAGGTGGACCTCTACAAGCGCTCGAGCTCCAGCAACGGATGCACGACCGACGGCTGCTGGGACTACACGAGCGACGGAAAGGTCGAGCTCATCGGCAAGGCCTGCGACGACGTGAAGGGCAAGCCGAACGCCAAGGTCTCGATCACGGTCGGCTGCGAGACGCTCGTCAAGTAGGGACGACCTCGCCCGCGGCCACGCGCACCTTCGTGCCGTCGTCGGTCTCGACGAGCAACCGCCCGTCGAGATCGATGCCGCGCGCAATGCCGGTCCCCGCTTCGAAGGCGACGCGGGCGCCCACGAGCGCGTCGGCGGCGGTCAGCCGCGCGTGGACGAGGCCGAGCCCGCGCGCGGCGACGTGCGCGACGTCGCGATCGAGACCGGCCACCACGTCCGCGAGGATCGCGGCGCGATCGGGCGGCGGTGCGCCGTGCCGCGCCGCCTCGAGCGCGACGCTCGTGGCGCGGTCCGCGAGCTCGTCCGGGAACGTGCGCGTGTAGACGTTGATGCCGATCCCGACCACCACCGCGTCGACGCGCGAGCCGGAGAGCGTCGCCTCGACGAGCACGCCGGAGATCTTCCTTCCGCCGACCAGCACGTCGTTGGGCCACTTCACCTTCGGCTCGGCGGCAGGGACCGCCCGCGCGATCGCGTCGCGCACCGCCAGTCCGCACACGAGCGCCAGCGGCGGGAGCCGCGCCGGCGCGCACGCGAGCCGGAGCAAGACCGAGAAGAGCAAGTTCTCTCCCGGCGGCGAGACCCACGTGCGGCCCTGACGTCCCCGCCCCTTCGTCTGCGACTCCGCGATGAAGACGGTGCCGTGGGCCGCCCCTTCCTTGGCCGCGCGCTTCGCTTCGTCGTTCGTGGACTCGATCTCGGCGAAGAGCCTCACCTCGCCGTCGAGCCCGCGCTCGCGCAGGAGCTCGCCGGCGCGGGCGAGATCGGGGTGAACGCCGCGGACGTCCTGCCTCACGGCGCGAAGTCGAGGCCGATGTCGGCGCCCTTGACCGAGTGCGTGAGGGCGCCGACGCTGATCGCGTCCACGCCGGCTTCGGCGAGCTCGCGCACGCGCGTGGGGGTGATGCCGCCCGAGGCCTCGAGGAAGGCGCGGCCCTTCGTGCGCGCGACGGCTTCGCGGATCATGTCGGTCGTCATGTTGTCGAGGAGGACGATGTCCGCCCCGGCGTCGAGCGCGACCGCGAGCTGTTCGAGCGAGTCGACCTCGCACTCGATCCGTGACGTGTGCGGGGCGCGCGCGCGCGCGAGCTCGATGGCCTGGCGAACGCCGCCGGCGGCGGCGACGTGGTTGTCCTTGATCAGGACCGCGCTGCCGAGATCGTTGCGGTGGTTCTTGGCTCCGCCGGTGCGCACGGCCCAACGGTCGAGAACGCGCAAGCCCGGCATGGTCTTGCGCGTGTCGACGATGCGGGTCTTCGAGCCGGCGGGCAGCGCGGCGACGTAGGTGCGCGCGGTCGTCGCGATGCCGCACATGCGCTGCGTGAAGTTGAGCGCGGTCCGCTCGGCCATGAGGATCGCGCGGGCCTTGCCGCGCACGCGCCAGAGCTTCGTGCCCTTCGTCGCCACCGCTCCGTCGGCCACGAGCAGGTCGACGACGACCGCGGGATCGAGCTTCTGGAAGACGCGCGCGAACACGTCGCCGCCGCAGACCACGATCTCCTCGCGCGTGACCGCGTGCGCCTCGGCGGTGGCCGCTTCGGCGATGCAACTCTCGGTCGTCACGTCGCCGGAGGCGAGGTCTTCGCGGAAGGCGCCGTCGATGATGTGGTCGAAGAGAACGGGAGCGAGCATGGGCCTCTTCAGTAGCAGAAAGCGCCGCTCACGGCCCAAGGTCGTGGACGGCGATCTCGGGGCGGCAGAAGAACCGCACCGGGAGGATGGAGGTTCCGACGCCGCGGCTCACGTAGAGCGTCGACCCGCGTTCGTCGAACCTGCCCTCGACGTAGGGTCCCGTGTTCTTCGGGAGAACGGGGGTGACGTGAAATGGGAGCCGGACCTGGCCGGCGTGCGTGTGGCCTGCGAACGCGACGGAGACGCGCCCAGCGAGGTCGGCAAACGGGAGCGGCGAGTGGAAGAGCGCGATCGTCGCGACACCGTGCGGCACCTGGGCGAGCGCGCTCTCGGCGTCGGGCCGCCCGGCGGTCGCGTCGTCGAGCCCGACGATCCAGACGTCGTCCCGCAGCCGGCGCGCCTCGTTCCGCAGCATGGTGATCCCTGCCGCCGCCCAGACCGCGTCCTCGTCGGGCGCGGGCCGCCAATGCTCCCAGTTCCCCTCGACGGCGTAGACGCCGAGTGGCGCCTTCAAGGAGCCGAGGAACTCGGCATACGGGGCGAACGCTCCGCGATCGATCGTGTCCCCGGTGATGACGATGACGTCGGGCTTCTCCTCTTCGATCGTGCGGAGGACCGCGCGCTCGTTCGTCCCGAGTCCCTTCCCGTGGAGGTCGGTGAGGTGCAGGACGCGGAGCGGCGCCGCGAGCGGAACGACGATGCGTTGGTGCGTGCGCTCGGGCCAGTGCGGCTCGACGCCGAGCGCATCCACCGCGACCACGAGGACGAGCGCGGCGAACGCCCAGCGCGCGCGCCGCCGCTTCTTCACCACGACTCGATGCGCCACCCGCGCCGCCGCGCAAGGCGCTTGAGCCGGAGGTCCGGGTTCACGCACACCGGCTCGGCGACGGCCTCGAGGAGCGGAAGGTCGGTGACCGAGTCCGTGTAGAACACCGCGTCCCGGAGAGAGAACCCGAGCCGCTGCGCGAGGAGCGACGCGCGCTCGAGTTTCCCGTCGCCGTAGCAGAGCGGGTACGCGGGCATGCCGGTGAAGTTCCCCTCGGCGTCCTTCTCGAGCTCCGACGCCACCACGTGCGGGATGCGCAGCGCGCCCGCGAGCGGACGCGCCGCGTAGGGCGTGGCGCCGGTGACGATCGCGCACGTGTCGCCCACGCGCAGGTGCTCCGCGACGACCTCCCGCGCGCGATCGGCGACGTGCACCTCGACGTAGCGCCGGTACCAGTCGTCGCAGCGCGCGGCCAGGACCGTCTCGTGCGTGCCCCGGAGCTTCTGGAGCGCCCGCTCGGCGACGTTCGTCACGTCGATCACGCCGACCGTGTACTGCAGGACCCACCACGCGACCTGGACCGTGTCGCGCGCCGTGGCCTCGCCGATCTCGCGCTGGTAGCGGACGTAGAGGCTCGCCGTCTCCCGCCGGACGAGGGTGCGATCCATGTCGAAGAGGGCAGCGCGCGGCATCGTCAATACAAGGCATACCCCTTCCCGAGTACGTCCGAGAAGATGTTGCAGAATGCATGGAAAAAGATGCCGCTGCCCACGCCCCCCGTGCGCGCGCGCATCCACCCGAACAAGAGCGCGGGGAAGAAGACCGCGAGGCGGGCGGGTGACGGGATCGTCAGGAAGTGGCCGACGGCGAAGATCGCCGCGCCGACGAAGAGCGCGGGCCCGACCTCGGCGCCGAGGAGCCGGAAGCGCCCCCGCCCCGCGAAGGCGCCGTCGAGCGCGGTCTGGAGGTAGCCCCGGTAGAAGGCCTCCTCCGGGAGCGCGACCAGCAGCAGTTGGCCGAGCACAAGGTTCGCCGTCTCGCCGATCCGCACGTAGACGAAGAACGCCCCCTTCGGCTGGAACCAGAAGCGGAACCCGAAGAAGTACGGCACGAAGACGATCGCCGCCGCCGCGAGCGCCACCGCGAGCGCGCGCCCGGTCGCCCGGGCGACCCGACCCACGTCGATCGGCTCGCGCAGAAGCACGCCGGCGAAGCCGAGCCCCGCGGCGCGGACGCCATCGTCGTCGCCGCGCCACACGAGGAGCCACGTCGCGAACAGGAACTCGAGCCCCACCGCCGTCGCCACGGCGCTCTTCGGCAGGAAGCGCGCGGTGAGAGCGAGGACGGTGGTGACGACGAGCGCGGCGAGGAGCGGACGCGCAAAACCGGTCGTCTTCGTCACGGACACTGGAGCTTGGCGACGAACGCCTCGGTGTGGTTGCCCTCCATGTCGGACCAGGCCACGTACCACTCGCCCTTCGTCTTGCCCGCCGTGATGGACGGTCGCGTGACCTCCATCGTGGTCTTCGCGAAGACGCTCGGCGTCCCGATCCGATCGCGCGTGATCGGCACGACGCGGATGCTGCCCTTCTCGTAGTAGGCCGCCATCACCTGCCCGTCGGGGCCGACGCCGAGCGCCGGCTTGGCGCCGGCCGGAGCGAAGTTCTTCCGCCACAGGATCTTGCCCTGCGGCTCCATGAGCGCCACGTACGCGCCGCTCTTCTCGCCGTGCCACGCCACGAAGCAGCCCTCGGTGCCGCAGGTGATCGACGGCGCGTCGGCGGGGTTCCGGTCCTCGTTGACGAGCTTCACGTCGCCGAGCTCGCGATCCTTCTTCAGGCGACCGGAGCCCATCGGGATCTCTTCGAGCCCCTTGTCGATGTCGGGCGAGTCGAGCGGGACGCGCATCCGCATCACCAAGTGCGTGACGTCGCGCTCGAGCTTGTAGGTGACGAGCACCGCGTTGCCGGCGACCGCGACCGTCGGCACGCGGACGTTCACCGTCTTGCCGGCCGGCGTGCCCGGCACGTAGTCGGTGAGGCGGATCTCCGGGCCGGTCGGCTCGAGCTCGGCGTTCAGCTTGCGGAGGAAGAGGTCGTCGCCCTCCTTGTCGCGGTCGTCCTGCCAGACGACGACGAAGCCCTCCGGCATCTTCTCGATCGACGGCCAGAACATGCCGCCACGGCCGGCGCCGACGAGCGTGCTGCCGCCAGCGATGCGCCCGTCCGCGTCGAGCCAGCGCGCGCGCACGCCCGCGTCGCGACCGCTCTTGTCCCAGTAGAGGAGCACGGTCCGGTCCCCCGATTGGAGGAGCTGCGGGCGCCAGGCCTCCTGCGCCTCGGGCGAGACCGGGCGCGGCGCCGTGGTCGGGTGGCCCGAGTCGTCGATCAGGACCGAGTAGACCTGATCGTGACCCGTCGTCTCGTGGTCGTCGGTCCAGACCACGACCGGTGCCTTCAGGCCCATCGAGATCGCCGGGCGGCCGACGTTGGTCGAGACGTTGAGGCGCGGCTGCGAGAACGCGACCATCTTGCAGTCGCCCGTCCCTGCGATGCCGGCGCGCATCTGGTCGGAGAAGGCCTTCGAGACGTTCGGGGCGCCGAGATCGGCGACCTCCTTGAGCTTCTTGATCGAGCCGGCCGTGTCGCCGGTGTGGAAGAGGTTCTGCGCCTCGGCCAGCGGCGCATCCCATTTTGGGAGCTCCGTGTTGGGCGCGGACGAAGCGCTCGGCGGAGGCGCCGCCGTGGTGGTCGCCGACGAAACGATGAGCGGCGCCATCACCTGCGGGCCGAGCTGGGTGTCCCAGACCCAGTAGGAGGCGATCGCGCCACCGACGACGAGCACGCCGGAGAAGATGAGGCGCAGCGCGCTCGGCTTCTTCTCCGCGGCCGGCGTGCTGGTGAGCGCGGCCTCGCCGCTGTTCCGTGCGGCGGGCGTCGGCGTCGGGGACGGCGGCGGCGGAGGCGGCGTGAGCTCGGAGCTCGACGCGATGCTCGGCTGAATCGCGAGCACGGGCTTCTCCCCCGGCGCGGGCGACGACGTGGGCGTCGGCGCCGGCGACAGCGCGGGCGCCTTCGGGAACGAGTCCGCCTCGAGCTCCTCGAGATCGGAGAGGTTCACGTACGAGATCGGACCGCTCGACTCGCCGAAGGCCTTGGCGAGCGCGTCGGCGAGCTCCTTCGCCGTCTGGAAGCGCTTGTCCGGATCGCGCTGGAGCGCCTTCGCGAACCACGCATCGAACGACTTGGGGAGGTCACGGCGGATCTCGGAGGGGACCGGGATCGGCTGGGTCGCGATCGCCGCGAACGTCATCGCGACGCCCTGCTCGGTGTTCCACACCGGCCGGCCGATCACGCACTCGAACGCCATGCAGCCGAGCGCCCAGAGATCCGAGCGGTGATCGACGTTCCCCTGCCCCTTCACCTGCTCCGGCGACATGTACGCGGGCGTGCCGAAGACCGCGCCCTCGCGCGTGAGGCGGGCCGTCTTCTCGTCGGCCGCGACCGGCGCGTAGAACTTGGCGAGGCCGAAGTCGAGGAGCTTCGCGGTCTCGTCCGCGCCGTCCTCGCCGCGCGTGAGGAAGATGTTCTCGGGCTTGAGGTCGCGGTGGACGATGCCCGCCGCGTGCGCCTTCATGAGGCCCTTCGCGCAGTGGTTGATGATGCGGACGGTGCTCGTGGGGTCGATGAGCCGCACGCGCGCCATGCGGTCGTAGAGGGACTCGCCCTCGAGCATCTCCATCGCGATGAACGGGCGCCCGTCTTCGAGCCGGCCCGAGTCGTAGACATCCACGATGTAGGGGCTGCGCACACTCGCCGCGGCGCGCGCCTCGCGGAAAAACCGCTCGATCACGATGTTGGAGCTGGCGAGCTCGGAGGCGAGCACCTTGACCGCCACCTTCTTTCCGAGCGCGATCTGCTCCGCCTCGTAGACGGCCGCCATTCCGCCACGGCCAATCTCCCGAGTGACCTTGTATTTTCCCACCAGCAGGGTGCCGACGGGGATCTTCGACTCGTTGGGGACGGGGCGGATCGAGGCCAACTTGGACCGGAAGAGTAGCCCCTTTTGCCGGACGGAGGGGGCTATTTGGGTACCGGTGCATGGTAACGTGGGCGTTCGTGGAGTCCAAGGCGGGTTCGAGCGGCGAAGAAGAGCTCCTCCGTCTCGCCGCCGTCGGCGAGGTCGCGGGGAGCGCCGTCCACGAGATCCGGAACGCCCTCCAGGTCGCGGCGACCAGCTTGTGGCTCGCGCGCCAGGGCGGCGCGCCCGAGCAAGTCCAGCTCCACGTCGCGAAGGCCGAGCGGGCGACCCGCACCGCCCAGGGGGTGGTGGACGCGGTGCTGGGCCTCGCCCGCGGCGAGCGGCTCGTCGGAGAGTCCGCGTCGATCGAGGAGCTCTTGACCGAGGCCCGCGCCGATCTGAGCGCCCAAGCGTCGTGGGCGGACGAGGGAGTCTCGCTCCGGCTCCGCGGCTCCCCCGTGCTCCTCGCGCGCGTGTTCCACGTCTTGTTCGAGAACGCGGTCGCGATCGGCGGCGCGGGGATCCGCGTCGCCGTGCGCGCCGCCGCGACGGAGCGGAGCGTTCGAATCGACGTGGCCGACGATGGCCCCGGCATCGGCGCGGGGCTCCACGACCGCATCTTCCGGCCGCTCGTCAGCGGGCGCGAGGGCGGAACGGGCCTCGGCCTGTCCCTGGCGCGCCGGATCGTCGAAGCGCACGGCGGCACGCTGCAGCTTGCCCCGGACGGGGAGCCGAAGCTCCTCGCCGGGGCGCATTTCGTGATCGAGCTTCCGGCGGCGTGAAGCTCAGTTCGGCGTCGGCGGAACGACGACGGTGTTGATCGGCTGGACGCTCGCGCCGGCGGGGTACGCGTAGCTCACCGCTTGCGAGTAGAGCGTGCCGCCCGAGAGCGCGGAGCCCCAGCCCCACACCGTCAGGCCGAAGGGCACGTCGCTCTTGGCCTCGTGCCGGCCGTTGTCGCAGTTGCCGACCTTGGCGAAGTTGCCGGTGACGAGATCGGAGCGCAGCCACTCGTACTTCCCGCTGCTGCCCATCGGCTGCCAGCCGGTGAGCGTGCCTTTGCAGTCGAGCGTGACGTCGTGGAACGTGTTGTCGGGGCCCTTCTGGCGGACGAAGAGGAGCTCCGTCTCGGGGTACGTCGGGTCCGTGAAGAAGATGTAGTTTGCAAGGTACTGCGCGGGCGGGACGACGTTCACGAACTCCGGATCGCCGGCGCACGAGAGGTTGCTCGAGCTCCAGTTCGGGTTCTTGGTGCAGCCGGTCATGTGGGCGCCGAAGAAGAACGGGTGCTGTGCGTCCTGGCTCTTGACCGAGAACTGACCGGGCGAGTCGTACTCGATCACCTGTCCGCGCTTCAGGGTGGTCGGCGCGCCGCCCTGGGGCGGATCGTAGGTGAGGGTGGTGCCATCGACCGCGCCGACGAAGCGCCAGGGCGGCGACTCCGGCACGTTCGGGTAACGATCGCGGTAGCGCACGGCGGCGTACTCGCTCCCGAGCGCCTTCACCGGCGGGATCTGCTGGTGCATGCCGTCGCAGGCGGCGGCCTCGATGTTGGTGCAGCCGTGGCCGCCCCAGCTCCCGATCGGCTTCGTCGCCTTGAGCACGCTTCCGGACAGATCGTTCGGCTGCTGCAGGCGCATCACCTGCCCCTTCTTGAGGCTGTACGTCGTCGGGACGTTCGCGGCGGCCGCGGTCACGCCGCCACCGCCGACGATCGCGGAGGTGGGCACGATCGTGACGTCGGTCGCGTCTTCTTGAGCGACGACGGCGATCCACGGGTTGCCGAAGCCCGTCTCGCTCCAGGCCGCGGTGGCGACGTAGTTGTCGTCCCAGGCCGACGTGGGCAGGAGCAGCGTCGCCCCGGTGACGGCGCTCGAGCCGCCGCCGTAGGGGAAGATCGTGGAGGCGACGACGGGCGCGTCGGTCGTGATGTGCCACGCGTCGCCGATCGCGGTGCCCGCGACGCTCGCGTTGCCGGTGACCGCAGGGGTCTTCGGGCACGTGCCCGCGTCGACGGAGAGGAAGAAGATGGCGACGCTGCCGGTCGGGATCGTGTTGTTGACGAGCGGCGTGTACGTGATGCCGGTGCCGCTGCCCGTCGGGACGAAGCCGACGTTGGAGTAGGTCTGTGCCCCGCGCGCGACGGTGACCTGGACGGGGTTGCCCCACGTGTTCGAGACGAAGACCGCGAAGCACGTCTGCTGGACGAAGTCCGTCGCTGGGACCGCGTAGTAGTCGCAGCCGACGCTGGATTTGTTGGCTTTGGCTGCGTCGCACGCGGGGACGCAGACGCCGCCCGCGCAACCTTGCGTCGGCGGGCACGTCGAGATGACGTTGTTGTTGCAGTCGAGGACGGAGTGGAGGTCGCCGGAGCACTTGATGCAGCTCCCGCCGTCGTTCCCCTTCGTGTCACCGAACAGGTTGTTGTCGTCGGGGAACGGGTTCGTGTCGTCCGCGGCGAGCTGATCCGTCGACGCGTCGGTCGCGTTGAAACCCGAGGGGGAGCTGCCCCCGCAGCTCGCGAGCGCCACCAGGCCCACCAAAGCCGAGCCACCGAGCACCACACCGACCCAGGCTTTGCGCATGGAGAACCTCCGGAAGACAGTGTAGCGCCGATTCCGCGAGCAAGGCTAAGCTAGGCGACTGCATGGCCGGCCGAACGTTCGCGATCGGGGACATCCACGGGGACATCGTCGCACTGCAGCGGCTCTTGATGAAGCTGCCGACGCTCGACGATCAGGACACGCTCGTGTTCCTGGGGGATTACATCGACCGCGGACCGCGCTCGAGGGACGTCATCAGCTTCATCCGCGACATCCAGCGCAAAGCGCCGATGAAGGTGGTGGTGCTCCGGGGCAACCACGAGGACGGTTGGCTCCGCGTGATCGGCGGCGGCTGGCCCGAGTTCGTGCTCCCGCCCGGGAACGGCTGCCTCGCTGCGTTCCGCTCCTACGCCGGGCTCCCCTACAAAGAGGGCGAGTACCCGACCAAGACCGAGATCCAGGAGCTCAAGACGGGGCGATTCTTCCCGCCCGACGACGTCGCGTGGATGCAGTCGCTCCCCTACTTCTACGAGGACGACCACGCCATCTACGTCCACGCCGGGCTCGTCGAGAAGGACGGCGTCTTCATCCACCCGAAGGAGACCGAGAACATCTCGCTCGTGCTCTGGGTGCGCACGATGAAGTTCTTCACCGAGTACCGCGGCAAGCTCGTCGTCGTGGGGCACACCTCGACCGACAACCTGCCGCCCGAGCTCTCGTCGTTCACGCCCGAGGATCCGCTCGACATGTGGGTCGGGGAGTGCGTCATCGGCATCGACACGGGCTGCGGCAAGGGTGGGTTCCTCACCTGCGTCGAGCTGCCGAGCCGCACTGTGTACGAGTCGCGCGACAAGACCGAGTAATCGTCTCCAAGACGCGCTCGGAAGACCGAGCGTGCTCCAAGATGCGCTCGGAAGACCGAGCGCTATTGCTCGACGCATCCGGGATCGTGACTATGCTTGCCGGTCCCTCATGCACGCGATCCGCCTCCGCGGCGCCCGCACCCACAACCTGAAGGACGTCTCGCTCGACCTCCGCGCAGGCGAGCTCGTGTGCGTCACGGGCCCCAGCGGCGCCGGCAAGTCGTCGCTCGCGCTCGACACGCTCTACGCCGAGGGCCAGCGCCGGTTCGTCGAGAGCTTCAGCCCGTACGCGCGGCAGTTCCTCGAGCGCCTCGAGCGTCCGCCGATGGACGGGCTGGACCCCGTCGCAGCCACGATCGCGGTCGACCGGCGAGCGCCGATCAAGTCGAGCCGCTCGACGCTCGCGACGATGACCGATCTCGAGGTGTGGCTCGCTGCGCTCTTCGCGCGCGAAGCCGTCCCGACCTGCCCCGACTGCGGCGTCTCGGCGGTCCGGCGCGACGCCGCGAGCGCGGTGCAGAAGCTCGTCGCCGCGCACGACGGCGCGCGCGTGACGGTCTCGTACGCGGTTCGGGCCGGGACCGCTTCGTCGACCGAGGCGTTCCTCGATCTGCGCGAGCAGCTCCTCCGCGACGGCTACCGGCGCGTCGTCGCGAGCGGCGTGGTCCGCGATCTGGACGACGTGCGCCCGAGCGAGGCGAGCGACCTCGAAGTGGTGACCGACCGCACCGTCGCGCGCGCGAGCGACGCGCGCCGCCTCCAACACGCGATCGAGACGGCGTGGGAACGTGGCGACGGCCACGCGCGCGTCCAGGTCGAGGACGGCGAGCGCGTCGAGGTCGCGCGCGGGCTCGTCTGCCCGAGCTGCGCGCGGGCGTTCGAGCCGCCGCGGCCCGGGCTCTTCTCCTACAACTCCCCGCTCGGCGCCTGCGCGACGTGCCGCGGCTTCGGGCGCGTCATCGACGTCGATTGGGGAAAGGTCGTCCCCGACGGCGGGAAGACGCTCGCCAAGGGCGCCATCAAGGCGTGGAACGGCAAGAGCGCCGCGTGGGAGCGGCGCGCGTTGCTCAAGTACTGCGCCCGGAAGGGCATCCCGACCGACGTGCCCTGGGACGAGCTCTCGGACGAGCAGCGGGGTTCCGTGATCGAGGGCGAAGGCTCGTGGACGAAGGGCCGCTTCCCCGGCGTCCGCGCGTGGTTCAAGTGGCTCGAGACGCGCACCTACAAGATGCACGTGCGCGTGTTCCTCGCGCGCTACCGCGAGTACTCGCCCTGCACCGTCTGCAACGGCTCGCGCTTGAACGAGACGTCGCTGCGGTACCGTGTCGGCGGGAAGAACCTCGCCCAATGGCACGCCGAGACCGTCGGCTCCGCGCGCACGGGGCTCGCGGCGATCGAAGCCACCGATGGCCAAGGCAAGGTCGCGCTCGCGGAGCTCCGGGCGCGGCTCGCTTACCTCGACGCAGTGGGCCTCGGCTACCTCTCGCTCGATCGCCAGGCGCGCACGCTCTCCGGGGGCGAGGCGCAGCGCGCAGCGCTGACGACGGCGCTCGGCGTTCGCATGACGGGAGCGCTCTTCGTCCTCGACGAGCCGACGGTCGGGCTCCACGCCGCGGACGTGCCGCGCTTGGGCGAGGCGATCCGGGGGCTCGCGGACGCGGGGAACGCCGTGCTCGTCGTCGAGCACGATCGCACGATCGTCGCCGGCGCAGACCGCGTCCTCGAGATGGGCCCCGGGGCGGGTCTCGACGGCGGGCGCATCCTGCGCGACGGGCCTCCGCTCCCCGAGCGCACCGGGCCGAGCGAGCTCGTCGCGCCGCGGCGGCGGGCGCGGGCGAAGCTCGTGCTCCGCGGCGCGAGCGAGAACAACCTCCGCGACGTCGACCTCGAGATCGGGCTCGGCGTGCTCACCGCGATCACGGGGCCGAGCGGCTCGGGGAAGTCGACGCTCGCCGAGGACGTGCTCTTCCGCGCCGTCGCACGCGCGCTCGGCGACGTGAGCGTACCCCGCCCAGCGGCTCATCGTTCGCTCCGCGGCGTCGAGAAGCTCACGCGTGCCGTGCTCGTCGACCAGGCACCGCTCGGGCGCACGGCGCGCGGCAACGCGGCGACCTACACGAAGGCGTGGGACCGGATCCGCGCACGCTTCGCCGCGGAGCCCGACGCGCGCCTCGCGGGGCTCCTTCCCCAGCACTTCTCCTTCAACGTGGCCGGCGCCGGGCGGTGCGAGGCGTGCGCGGGCGAGGGCTACGAGACGGTGGAGATGCAGTTCCTCGCCGACGTGCAGCTCCTCTGCCCCGTCTGCCGGGGCCAGCGCTTCAAGCCCGAGGTCCTCGCGGTTCGCCATCGCGGCAAGCGCGTCGCGGACGTGCTCGCGATGACGATCGACGAGGCGCTCGCCGAGCTCGGCGGGCGAGACGAAGACACCGACTGGGTCCTCCGCCGGGCGCTCGAGCCCGCGGTCAGCGTCGGGCTCGGGTACCTGCCGCTCGGGCAGCCGCTCTCCACCCTGTCCGGCGGCGAAGCGCAGCGCCTGAAGCTCGCGCGCGCGCTCGCGGGCGACGTCGACCGCACGCTCTTCGTCGTCGACGAACCGAGCGCCGGGCTCCACGCGACCGACGCGGCGAAGGTCGTCGCCGCGCTCCACGGGCTCGTCGATCGCGGCGCGACGGTCGTCGTCGTCGAGCACGACCTCGACGTGATCGCGGCGGCCGACGCCGTCGTCGACCTCGGGCCCGGCGCCGGCCCCGACGGCGGCGTCATCGTCGCGACCGGGACGCCGGACGAGGTGGCGAAGACCGCCACCAAGACGGGGATCGCGCTCGCCGCCGCAGGGGCCGCCCCTCCGCTCCGCCGCCCGCACGTGCCCGCAAGCGAAGATGCACCGGCCGCGATCCGCGTCGACCGCGCGCGCGAGCACAACCTCAAGGACGTGTCGTGCGCGATCCCGCACGGCAAGCTCGCCGTCGTCACCGGTCCGAGCGGCTCGGGGAAGTCGTCGCTCGCGTTCGACGTGATCTTCGCCGAGGGCCAGCGGCGCTTCCTCGAGACGCTCACCCCGTACGCGCGCCAGTTCCTCCCCACGCTGCCCCGCCCCGACGCCGACAAGGTCCTCGGCGTGCCCCCGTCGATCGCGCTCGAGCAGCGGCTCGCGCGCGGCGGCGCGAACTCGACCGTGGCCACCGTCACCGAGGTCGCCCACTACCTGCGCCTTCTCTTCGCCAAGGTCGGCGAGGTCCACTGCCCCGCGTGCGACGCCGTCGTCGAGGCGCAGAGCCCGGACGAGGTGTTCGCGGGCCTGCGCGCGGAGAGCGGAAGCGGGCGTCACACCGTCTACGCCCCCGCCGTGCGCGCACGGAAGGGCACGTACCTCGAGCTCTTCACGTCCGCCTCGCGCGCGGGCGTGCAGACGGCGCGCGTCGACGGCGCGATCATGTCGATCGATCCTCCACCGAAGCTCAAGAAGAGCATCGAGCACGACGTCGATCTCATCGTCCACTACGGTCCGCTCGCCACGCTCGACCGCACCGTGTTCGATCGCGCGCTCGCGTGGGGCAACGGCGCCATCCGTGTCGCGCGGGGCGAGCCGACGCCGAAGCCGGGCGCGGCCGAGCGGCTCGTCTCGACCACGCGCGCGTGCAGCCGGTGCGGCACCGGCGTCCCCGAGCTGGACCCGCGCTGGTTCTCGTTCAACACGAAGCAAGGCCAGTGCGAGGCCTGCGAAGGCACGGGCGTCGAGGGCGGCGCGGAGGCCGTCGCCGAAGGCGCGACGGCGCCGTGCCGCACCTGCGGTGGCGAGCGCCTCGCCGGCGTCCCGCGCCGCGTGCGGCTCGGCGGCCGGCGCTACGCCGAGCTCGCCGCGCTCGACGTGAAGCACGCGCTCGCGGAGCTCGGCGCGCTCCGCTTCCAAGGCAAGAACGCGCTCATCGGCGACGCGCCACTCGCGGAGCTCCTCCGGCGCCTCCGCTTCGTCGACACGGTCGGCCTCGGGTACCTCGCGCTCGGGCGCGCGGCGAGCACGCTCTCCGGCGGCGAGATGCAGCGCCTGCGGCTCGCCGCGCAGCTCGGAAGCGGGCTCACCGGCGCGCTCTACGTCCTCGACGAGCCGACGATCGGCCTGCACCCGCGCGACACCGGGCGCCTGCTCGCGAACCTTCGAGCGCTCGTCGACACCGGCTCC
The DNA here is from genome assembly GCA_044224495.1 of Polyangiaceae bacterium. Taxonomy (GTDB): domain Bacteria; phylum Myxococcota_A; class Polyangia; order Polyangiales; family Polyangiaceae; genus JBGAKG01. The sequence continues at coordinate 72,401 of JBGAKG010000003.1, forward strand.
ACGGTGCTCGTCGTCGAGCACGATGCCGAGACGATCGCCGCGGCGGACTGGGTGCTCGACCTCGGGCCGAGCGGCGGGCGCGGCGGTGGCCGAATCGTGGCCGAGGGTCCTGCCGCCACCGTCCTCGCGAGCGATTCACCGACCGCCCGCGCGCTGCGCGAGCGCACCGGGGCGGGCCGCGCCGCGCGCGTCCCGCGCCCGATGGCGGACGCGTTCCTCACGCTCTCCGGCGCGCGCGCGAACAACTTGGCCGGCGTCGATTTCCGCGTGCCCGTCGGGCGCCTCACGGTCGTGTGCGGCGTCAGCGGCTCGGGGAAGAGCACGCTCGTCCAGCGCGTCTTCTACCCTGCCCTCCGGCGCGCGCTCGGGCTCGTCGCCGACGAGCCGGGCTCGTTCCGGTCCCTGACTGGGACGAAGGTCGTGAAGCGCGCGCTCGCGGTCGACCAATCGCCGATCGGGCGCACGCCGCGCAGCGTCCCGGCGACGTTCCTCGGGATCTGGGACGACGTGCGGGCGCTCTACGCGAGCCTGCCCGAGGCGAAGGCGCGCGGTTTCGGCAAGGCCCGCTTCTCGTTCAACAGCGCGAGCACCAAGCCCGGCGCCGCGAGCGGCCGCTGCGAGGCATGCAAGGGGCAAGGGTTCGTCGTCGCCGAGATGTCGTTCCTGCCCGACGTGACGAGCCCGTGCGAGACCTGCGGGGGCCTGCGCTTCGAGCCGTCCACGCTCGACGTGACGTGGCAGGGCCGCTCGATCGGCGACGTGCTCCGCATGTCGGCCGAAGAAGCCGCCGAGCTCTTCAAGAACCATCGCCGGATCGCCCCGCCGCTTCGCACGCTCGTCGATCTCGGTGTCGGCTACCTCGCGCTCGGCCAAGGCTCCAACACGCTCTCCGGAGGCGAAGCGCAGCGCCTCAAGCTCGCGGCCGAGCTGACGGCGGGCGCAGCCCACGAGCCGACCGTCTACGTGCTCGACGAGCCGACGACGGGGCTCCACCTCTCCGACGTGAAGCGGCTCGTCGCGGTGCTCCAACGCCTCGTCGAGCGCGGCGACACGCTGGTGGTGGTCGAGCACCACCCCGACGTGATCGCCGCCGCCGACTGGGTCACCGAGCTCGGCCCCGACGGCGGCGCGGGCGGTGGGCGCATCGTCTACGAGGGCGACCCGCGAAAGCTCGCGCGCGCGAAGACGCCGACCGGACGCTGGTTCGCGCGGGACGAGGACGTGGTACGTTCCGCGCCCGAATGAGGGGCCTCGCCGATCCCGCGCAACGGAAGCGCCTCGCGATCCTGGCTTTGATCCTGCTGCCGATCGCGCTCCACTTCGGCGACGCGACGGCGCGACTTCTCGTCCCGGAGGTCGAGCTCGCCCTCGACGCGAACCCCGGCCACGAGCTGACGGGGCGGGTCGCTGTCGAGGACTCCCAGCCGATCGCGTTCGCGGACGACGGCACCGGCCTCCGTTCTGGCGTCGTACCGCCCGCGCTCGGGCGACCGAGCCCGACGACGGTGCGCTTCCGCTGGGACGCGAACGCACGCCGAGCGTCGGACGCCACCGTCGACGGGGAACCGCTCCCCGACTCGCGCATCGTCACCGCGCGCGACGTGATGCCGTCGCCGGAGACGTTCGACTTCGTCGTCCTCCGACTCCCGCGTACGGACGGACGCCGCACCCCCGCCATCGTCGGGCTCAGCGCGCTGCTCTGGCTCGGGCTCCTCGCCGTCCTCCACCCCGTGCTCGAACGCCGGCGCACGCTCGGTCTGGGCGCGCTCTCGATCTTCACCTACAGCGCGGCGTGGACCAAGCTCGTGACGCGGCGCGACCTCCTCGTCGCGCTCGTGGTCACCTGCGCGTCGATCTTCTCCATCGTCGGCGTGGACGCCGTCCCGATCTACAACGTGTTCCGCGGCGCCTGCGCGGGCCTCGACATGTACCAGTACCAAGTCAACTACGGCTCGGTCTGGCACTTCGAGTTCCCGACGTTCGCCTACAACCCGTCGATGCTCGAGTTCTGGACGTTCTTCGACCGCATCTGGGGAGCGGCGTTCGGCCACGCGCCCGCGATCTGGGGGAAGCCGTACCTCCAGCTCTTCTTCGTGAAGCTCGTCAACGGAGTGCTCCTCGCGCTCACCGTCCTCTCGGTGCTGTCGTTCGCGCAGGACGAGAAGCTCGGCGCCGTACGCCCACGAAGCGCGTTCCACCTCGCGTTCTTCAACCCGCTCGCGTGGTACGTCGCGCTCCTGTTCGTCCAGTTCGACACGGTGCCGCTCTATTTCGCGACGCTGGGGCTCCTCCTCTCCCACCGCTTCGATCGGCACGGGCTGGTGGGCCCGCTCCTGCTCGGTTTCGGCTGCTCGATGAAGTACCAGGGGATCATCTTGCTCCCGACCTCGCTCGTCGCGTTCCTCTACGCGGCGCTCGCGACGGAGACGGAGACGCGCCCGCTCCGTGAGCGCCTGCGCACGGCAGCGCTCGGGCTCGTCGCGCTCGGGGCGCCACTCGTGCTCTTCCGCTGGCTACCCTCGCGCCCGGGCGCCGCGCTCCAGCTGCTCTTCCGCTCGATGGGGCAGTTCATCCGCGCGTATTTCGGCTTCGCCTACGCGGGGGACACGCTGTTCTACTTCATGTACGGGAGCGCGATCGTGCTCCTCTTGTTCTGGTTCTTCTCGCTCCGGCTCGGCTCGACGAGCCGCGACGTGATCGTCGGCGCTCTGCTGGGGACGGGAGCCCTCGTCGCCGCCGTCAACGCCGCCCACCTCTACACGCCGAGCACGCTCCTGCAGCTCTCGGCGGCGCTCACGCTCACGATCGTGCTCGAGCCCGATCCCATCCGGCGCGTCGCGTTCTCGCTCGGCACGGCGCTCATCGTCGCGTCGTGCGCCACGCAGCCCTACGGCGACATCACGCGCCTCCTCCCGGGGCGCCCCGGCTCGTTCGCGGAGCTCGTTCCGACGCTCCAGGGCGCGGACCACGAGCACTTCGGGTCACTGCCGTTCACCGCGTCCATCGCCGGGTTGATCGCTTACGCGGCGCTCTTCTGGCGCGGCGCCCGCGCGTTCCTCACTTCTTCGGCGGAGGCGGCTCGTGGATGACGACGCGCGTACCGGGGCGATTCCCAGTTTGAAAGACGCCGTGCCATCCGGTCGGGAGTAGCGGCTCCGTCCAGAAGAACAACGCCCGCGCATCGGTCGGCGCGAGGTTGATGCACCCGTGACTGCGCGGCGTGCCGAACATCGAGTGCCAGAACGCGCCGTGGAGCGCGTAGCTGCCCTGGAAGTACATCACCCACGGTACGTCCTCGATCGAGTACGGCCCGTCGGCGGCGACGTTGCCGTCCATCGTGACGCTCACGTGCTTCTCGTAGATGCGATACGTGCCGGTCGGCGTCGGGAAGTCGTGCTCGGGGTCGTACGGGTTGCGGCGCCCGGAAGAGACCTTCGTCGCGTAGACGGGGTGCTTTCCCTCGAGCGCCACCAAGAGCTGCTTCGCGAGGTCCACGTCGATCCACTTCTCGTTCGGACCGAGGTCGCCCGGCGGCTGGAGGTCCGGGACGGTGCCGTCCGCGATGCGGACCCAGAAGCCGGCCGTCGTGCGCTGGTAGACGACGCCGCTCTCCGTCCGCGGGTCACCGGAGAGCTCCACCGGCGTGAGCTTCGGGATCGGGGTCGTGTACTTCAGCTTCCCCTTCTCGTCCTCGACGTAGCGGATCGCGTAGTCGCTGGTGAGGAGCAGGGTGGTGCCGTTGCCGTCGGGTGGCGCCCCGCCCTCGAGCACGGCGGCGTCCGGCTTCGGCGCCCAGTTGCCGTGGAACTCGGGCCACCACGTCTGGAGCGCGATCCGCTCGTAGGGGATCGCGAACCCCTCCGACGTACGCCACCAGCGCGCCTTCGCGGCCATGAAGTCGCGGTCGAGCGCGACGTAGAAGCCCTTGTTCATCTTCCGCGCCAAGGCGCCCTTGCCGCGCAGCTCCTCCAGCCGCGGACCGGCGTCGCGCGGGGCGCCCGCGTCCTTCACCGATTGTCCCTTTTTGGGACGATGGGTCGGCTCCGCGGGGTCGTCGTAGGGGTTGTCGTCCTCGGTCCCCGCGCTCGGGATCCCAGCGTCCAGCGCGAGGGGAGCGCCCGCGTCGACGGGCTTCGCCGTGGGCGGCGCGAGCCAGGGCTCGAACTTGCGCCGGTCCGGCAGGCTGAGGACGCGCTTGTACACCGGCGTGTCGTTCGCCATCGAGTAGCCGTAGCGATAGGGCATCGGCTTGTCGATCGCGGGCGGGTTCGCCGCGAACTTCACGGCCGGGTTCTTCGGATCGGTCGAGGCGTATTTGCCGCAGACGTAGCCGCCCTCGATGAGCTCGTACCAGCCGTCGGGGCAGTCCTCGTTCACGACCGGCTCCGGGAACGCCGGCGCGTGCGAGCCGTGGCGAAGGTAGCCGAGCCGCTGGGCGCCGTCGGTCGCGGCGTCGGGTGGAGCCGCGTCGGGCGCGTCCGACCACGCGGGCTGGCTCATCACCGACGTGCGCCCGGCCGCGCTCCACAGCTCGGGGCCGTCCCACGTGCCCGCGTCGAACGACGCGCGCGCCTCGGCGAGGCGCTTCTGGCGCTCGTCCCAGGCGAGGCCCTCGGCGTCGACGCCGGCCTCGCCCGCGTCCGTCTCGACGACCGTCGCGAGCGTCGCCTCGGTCGCAGCGTCGGTTGCGGTCGTGTCGGCGCCGCCGTGGCAGGCCAGGAGCCACGCCCCGACGAGCCCGAGACCGACGACGCACCAGGTGACCCAACGACGATGCCGCACGACGGGACGTGTCTAGCACTACCCGAGGACGCCGTCGCGGAGCCAGGCACCGAACCGCTCGCCGAGCATGATCGCGGTGAGGTGGGTGTTCGCGCTGGGCACGGTGGGGAACAGACTCGCGTCCGCGACGAACAGCCCTTCGGTCCCACGGACGCGCCCGTAGGCATCGCACGCGACGCGGCTCGGGTGCCCGCCTTCGGGGCCCATCGGGACGGTGCCGCACGGGTGGTACCCCGAGTCGCACGCGCCGCGGATCCACTCGTGGGCCTCGTCCCCGGCGAGCGTCTTCTCGCGCGGCCAGAGGAGCGTCGCGAGCTCGGCCATCGGTCCGCGCCGCGCGACGTCGTAGCCGCGCCGGAGCCCTTCGATCGCGCGCGTGCGATCGCCTTCGTCCTCGAGCACGTGGGACTCGATGATCGGCTTCGCCCTCGGGTCCGCGCTCGTGAAGCGCAGGCTCCCGTAGCCGCGCGGCTTGCCGACCTGGAGCATCATCGTGACGATCGGCACCGTGATCGACGGGAACGGCATGAGCGAGCCCGCTTGGATCTGGAGATCGTTCGGGTAGGGGCTGCCGTCGCTCGTGAAGCGCCACGCGGTCTGGATCAGCGGGTCGTCGAAGTCGATCACCCCGAAGCGGGGGCGGAAGAAGATCGCCGCCCCCGGGTGATCGAGGAGCCGCGCGCCGACGGCGGGGACGTCGGCGACCAGCTCGACGCCGAGCCGCTCGACGGTCTCGCGCGGACCGACGCCCGAGCGGAGGAGGATGCCGGGCGTGTTGATCGCGCCGCCGCTGAGGACGACGCGTGACGCGCGCACGAGCTCGATTCGACCGTCGCGCTCGATCTCGACGCCCGCGACCCGCCGGCCCGTGAAGACGACGCGCCGCACGAGGGCGCCGGTGACGATGCGCAGGTTCGAGCGCTCGCGCACGGACTGGGTCAGGTACCCGCGCGCGACGCTCCAGCGCTCGCCTTGGATTTTGTTCATCGCGTGCGGGCCCGCCCCCCCCAGCGTCGGGTGGTTGTGGTCGGGGCACGTCGGGACGTGAGCGTCGGCGCACGCCTCGAGGAAGGCGGCCTGCCACGGCACGAGCTCGCTCTTGCGGTGACGACGGATCTTGATCGGGCCGCTCGTACCGTGATGCTCGGGCTCGACCCCGGGCTCCCCGACGTCGAGATCGTTCTCGAGCGCGAGGAACGCGGGGCGGCACTTCTCCCACGTCCACTCCCGGAGCCCCCACTCGTCGAGGTCGTACGGGCGCGCGCGGATCGCGATGCACGTGTTCACCGCCGACGAGCCGCCCATCACGCGCCCGCGCGGGAAGATGAAGGGGATGCGCTGCCCGGAGGTGGGGACGTGGTGGTAGCCCCAGTCGTGGCGCTTCACGGAGTTGCGACCGCCGTTCCGGAGATCCTTCGGGAGCGCGGCGCCGTTGTAGTCCGGCCCCGCCTCGATGAGCGTGACGCTCCGCGCGCCTTCCGTGCCGCGCACGGCGATCGGCAAGCCGGCAGCACCCGCGCCGACGACGACGAACCCTTCCTCGACCTGCACGCTCATTCCGCGCTTGGCGCTTCAGTTCGGGACGGGGGGAACGACGACCGTGTTGATCGGCTTCACGCTCGCGCCGGCGGGGTACGCGTAGCTGGAGGCGCTGTCATAGCCCCACACCGTGATGCCGAACGGCGCATCGCTCTTGATCGAGTGGAGCCCGTTGTCGCACGAGCCGACCTTCGCGCCCGACTTCTGCACGAAGACGTGGGCGTACTGGTAGTTCGTGCCACCGATGTTCTGCCAACCCGTGACCGTGCCCAAGCAGTCGAGCGTCACGTCCTTGAAGGTGTTGTCGGGGGCCTTCTTGCGGGTGAGCGCGAGCTCGGTGTTGCCGTACGTCGGGTCCGTGAAGAAGAGGTACGACGGGAGGAACTGCGCCGGCGGAACGACGTTCACCGTCTCGGGCCCACCGATGCCGTAGCCGCTCGACTCGTTCGCGACGGCGACGTATTCGCTGCCGAGCGCCTTGACCGGCGGGATCTGCTGGTGCGCGGCGTCGCAGTCGCCACCGGGGCGGTGCGCGGCCAGGTAGAACGGGTGCTGGTCGTCCTGCGAGGTCACACGGAAGGCCGGTGGCCCGTCGAACTCCATGAGCTGACCGACCGTGAGCGTGGCCGGTGCGCCGGCCACCGGCGGATCGTAGGTGAGCGTGGTGCCCTTCGCCGCGCCGAGGATGCGCCACTTGGGCGGGCTCGGCTGGAACATGCAGAAGTGCTCGCCCCACACGCCGACCGGCTTGTTCGATTGGACGATGCTGCCGGACAGATCGTTGCCCGTCCCGTCCGGGAGCTCCATGAGGTGGATCGTCTGGCCCTTGTTGATCGCGTAGGTGACGGCGACGCCCTTCGTCGAGCCGGCGACGCCGTTGGCGGCGGTGACGTTGGTGGACGGGAGGAACGTGACCTGCGTGCCGTCCTCGCGCGCGACGAGGTCGACGCCCGGGGTGTAGCTCGCGGGGTTGTTGCCCATCGTCGCGGCCACGTAGTTCGTGTCCCACGCGGTGGTGGGCAACAGCAGCGTCGCGCTCGAGATGTACGACTTGGCACCGCCGTAGGGGTAGATGTCGTAGACGACGGCGGGCACGCTCGTCTGGATCTCCATCGCGTTGCCCTTGTTGGTGCCGTGGAGGACGAGGTTCTCGTTCGTCACCGCCACCTTCACGCCGGCGGGGCAGTTCACCTTGAGGCCCGACGCTTCGGTCGTGTTGTTGAGGAACACGATCGCCATCTGGCCGGCGGGGATGCCGGTGCTGGGGATGGGCTGGTACGTGATCGAGGCGCCGCTGCCGGTCGGGAGGTACGCGTACTGCGTCGCATCGATCGACGTGCCCTTCCAGACGAGCGTGACCTTGAGCGGCGACGACCAGACGTTGTTGACGAACGCGGCGTAGCAGCTGCCGCTCGACACGGTCGAGTCGGACGGGATCGCGTAGTAGTCGCACCCGATCGAGCTCTTGTTCGCCGCGGCGGCGTCGCACGCGTTGATGCATCCGTTCGGACCGCAGCCGAGGTCGCCGGTGCAGGTCTGGACGACCGTCGGGTTGTCGCCGCAGGTGAGGATGCTCTTCAGATCCGCCGAGCACTGGGTGCACCCGGTCGGCGCGTCGTTCCCGCCGTCCCCGCTCGGGAAGATCGGTCCACCGTCGTCGTTGGTGGTGCCATCGGGCCCGCCCGCTGCGTCGGGGTCGTTGAAGCCGTTGCTGCCGGGCCCCCCGCAAGCCGCAGCCGCTCCGAGCCCGAGGATGGCGAACGCGATCGGAAAGAAAGCCGTACGGCGCATCGCCTCATCATAGGGGAGGGCTCACCGTGGCGCCACGTCGTCCAGCGCCGCGCGTCGTGGAAGGCGATGCGCGCCCGCCGCCCAGTGAGTATGCTGCCGCTCACATGCCCACCGAAGCGCCGCGTCTGACCGTCGACGACCCGTTCACCCTCGAGACCGCCGTGACGGTGGACCTCGCCACCGAAGCCTCGGCGCGCCCCGTCTTCGAGCGCGCGCGGGAGGCGTTTCGTGCGTTCCGCCGCACGTCGGTCGAGGAGCGGATCGCGCTCGTCGAGAAGGCGATGGTCGCGATGGAGAACCGGAAGGACGAGATCGCCCTCGACCTCGCGAAGATGATGGGCAAGCCGGTCGGTCAGGGCCGCAACGAAGTCGCCGGGATGGCGGGGCGCGCGCGCCACATGGCGTCGATCGCGAAGGCGTCGCTCGCGGACATCGATCTCCCGAAAGAGGGCTTCGAGCGCCGCATCGTGAAGGAGCCGCTCGGGGTCGTGCTCGATCTCCCGGCCTGGAACTACCCGCTCCTCACCGCGATCAACGTGCTCGCCCCCGCGATCCTCGCGGGCAACGCCGTCGTCGTGAAGCACTCGCCGCGCAGCCCGCTCTGCGGCATGCACTTCGCGCGCGCCTTCGCCGAGGCGGGAGCGCCCGCGGGGCTCGTCCAAGCGCTGGACTGCGATCACCCGACGACCGAGCGCCTCTGCGCGAGCGGGCTCGTCGATCACGTCGTATTCACGGGCTCCGTCTTCGGCGGCCATCGCATCCAGGAGGCGGCGAGCAAGCAGTTCCTCCACGTCGGGCTCGAGCTCGGCGGCAACGACGCGGCGTACGTCGCGCCCGACGCGGATCTCGCGAAGACGGTCGAGAACGTCGTCGACGGCTGCATCTACAACGCGGGCCAGAGCTGCTGCGCGGTGGAGCGCATCTACGTCCACGAGAAGCTCTACGACGCGTTCGTCGCCGCGTGCGAGCCGCTCGTTCGCGCCTACGTGATGGGCGACCCGCGCGACGAGAAGACCACGCTCGGCCCGATCGCCCAGCCGCACCACGTGCGCGAGCTCGAGGCGATGGTCGTCGATGCGAAGGGCCGCGGCGCACGCCTCGTCGCGGGCGGGCGCGCGGCTCAGGTCGACGGAAAGGGCCGCTTCTTCGAGGCCACGCTCCTCGCCGACGTGGCCCCCGAAGCGCGCCTCATGCGCCAGGAGTCGTTCGGACCGCTGGTGGTCGTGGCGAAGGTCGCGTCGGACGAAGAAGCGCTCGCGCGGATGAACGACAGCGAGCTCGGCCTCACCGCGAGCGTGTGGACGAGCGATCGCGAGCGCGCCGCCCGCATGGCGCGCGACCTCGAGGTCGGCACCGTCTACATGAACCGCTGCGACGCCGTGGATCCGGCGCTCCCGTGGGTCGGGGCAAAGAGCTCCGGCCGCGGTCACAGCTTGAGCGCGCTCGGTTTCGATCAGCTCACGCGTCCGAAGTCGATCCACTTCCGCGTCCGCTGGTGAGCAGATCGCGATAGACTTCCGCACCGATGGTGGCTGACGACGAGAGCCGCGTCATCGCGGAGAAGCGGGTCGGCCGCGTGATCGCGCAGAAATGGCGGCTGGAGAAGCTCGTCGGCGCGGGCGGCATGGCCGCGGTCTATCGCGCCAGTCACATCAACAACCTCAAGGCCGTCGCGATCAAGATGCTCCACCCGGAGCTCGGCGCGAGCGGCGACATGAAGCGCCGCTTCCTGCGCGAGGGCTACGTCGCGAACAAGGTCGGCCACGCCGGCGCCGTCTCCGTCATCGACGACGGCACCGACGAAGACGGCTCCGCATTCCTCGTGATGGAGCTCCTCGAGGGCGAGACGCTCGGCGAGCGCGCCGGCGGGCGCGGTGGCGTGCTCTCGCCGCGCGAGACGCTGAGCCACGCCGATCGCATCCTCGACGTGCTCGCCGCCGCGCACGGCGAAGGCATCGTCCACCGCGATCTCAAGCCCGACAACATCTTCCTCACCGCAGCGGGCGAGCTGAAGATCCTCGATTTCGGCGTCGCGCGGATCCTCGACTCCGGGACGGAGCAGACGCGCGCGGGCGTCGTGATGGGCACCCCCGAGTACATGCCGCCGGAGCAGGCGCGCGGGCGCACCGCGGAGATCGACGGGCGCGCGGACCTCTTCGCCGTCGGCGCGTTGATGTTCCGCCTGATCGCCGGCAAGTACGTCCACGAGGCGGAGACCGGGAACGAGACGCTCCTCCGCGCGATGACCGAGCCGGCCCCCGCCTTCGCGAGCGTGTACCCGGAGACGTTCCCGGAGCTCACCGAGGTCATCGACACCGCGCTCGCGTTCGATCGGGAGAAGCGCTACGCGGACGCGAAGACGATGCAGGTCGCGGTGCGCAAGGCACTCGACGTCGCGCGCGCGAAAGAGAACGCGAACACGCTCTCGGGGGTCCCCTCCCCCTTCGTCGCGGGAGCGGCCGGGATCGAGAGCGCGAAGACCACCGGCGAGAACGCGGGCTCGGTCGACGCCGGCGCCCCCACCGCCACCGCGGGCGACCCGCCCAGCGCCGCGGGCTCGAAGAAGAACCTCTGGGCCCATCAAGAGGCGTCGGAGAAGCCTCACGTCGTCGCGCGTCCGCCGCGCTCGGGGAGCCCGCTCCGCTGGCTGCTGCTCGTGCTGGTGCTCGGGGGCGGGATCACGGCGGCCGTGTTCTTCCGCGACCGCATCCTGCACGCAGCGCTGCCGAACGGGTCCGCCTCGGGCGAGCCCGCGCTCGCGCTCGACGCGGGGGACGAAGACGACGACGGCGGCCTCGACGACGAAGAGGACGACGCGTCGGCCGACGCCGACGAGCCGGGCGACGCGAGCGGAGATGGCTCGGTGGATGCCGGTCGCGACGCTGCCCGAACCTACGTGCCGCCCGCGCCGACGAAGAAGCCGCCGCCGAAGCGCCCGCCGCGCCGGCGCCACTGAGCCACCCGGTCGCGCTTCAGAAGCTCCGCTGCACCGCGACGGCGACGCCGAGCGACGCCGCGACGAGCGCGAACCCGAACGCCGCCACGTACGCCAGGTGCGCCGCGCGCGCGAGCCGCTCGCGGCTCGCCGCCTCGAAGCGCGGGCTCGCCAGGTGCGCGACGCACCCGAAGCACGCGAAGAGGAGCGCGAACACGGCGAGGTGCTCCTTGCGCTCGAAGCACCACCCGAGCGTGGGCGCCTGGAGGAAGAGCGCTTGCTTCACCCGCACGCGGTACTCGGGGTAGATGAACGCGCCGAGCCCCGCCGTGACGACCACGAGCCCGGTCGAGAGCGCGACCGCGAGCGGCGCCCGCCGCGCCGGCCGGCGCAGCACGAGCGCCGGGTGCGCGAGCGACGCGACCGCGAGCCACCCCAGGTGGCCGTGGACGTGCTCCAGGAGCCGGAGCGTCTCGAGGCTCGTCGGGCTCATGGAAGGACGAGCGCCTGCACCGCCACGATCAGCGCGATGACGGGGAGCGCCCCCGTGACCGCCCGCGCGACCCGCGCCGGATGACGCGCGGAGAGCGCGGCGCAGAGCAGCGCCACCGCGCCCCCGGCGAACGCGGCGATCGCGAGCCGCCAGAAGAGCGCGATGTGCTCGTCGTAGACGTAGAGCACCGTCGCCGGGTTCGCCTCGCGCCCGAAGACGACGTCGTAGGCGCGGAGACCCGCGTAGACGAGCGCCGTCGTCGAGAGGAAGGCGAGTGCGGAGAGCGAAGCTCGCGGCGGCACGTTGCCGTGCCTACCACGCTTTCGCGGAGCGAGCCCTCAGTTCGGCCCGCTGTTGCCGCCGCACTGGTTGGAGACGCCGCCGCCACCGCAGGTCTGCGGCGCGTTGCACGTCCCGCACTGGAGCAGCCCGCCGCAACCATCGGCGACGGGGCCGCAGTTCGCCCCGGCCTGCTGGCAGGTCTGCGGGGTGCAGACCGGCGGCGGGCACGGGCCGCAGTCGAGGAGCCCACCGCAGCCGTCGGCGGCGGGACCGCAGGTGACGTTCTGCTGCTGGCAGGTCTTCTTCGTGCAGCTCGCGCTGCCGCACTGGTTCGAGTTGCCGCCGCCACCGCAGTTCTGGTTGTTCTGGCAGGTGCCGCAGCTCAGCGTGTTGCCGCAGCCGTCGGGGACGAGCCCGCAGTTCGCGTTGAGCTGCTGGCAGGTCTTCGGGGTGCAGGTCGGGCCCTTGCACGAGCTCGGGATGCCCGAGCACGTCTGACCCTGCTGGCACACGCCGCACTGGATCGTGTTGCCGCAGCCGTCGCCCGCGGGGCCACACGTCTGCCCGAGCTGCTGGCACGTCTTGGCCGTGCAGGTCGGCGGCGGCGGGGGCGGCGGGACGCAGGACGCGAGGTCGAACAGCATGAAGGCGAGCACCTTCTCCTGCGGCGTCATCGCGTTGTTGTTGCACTCGTTCGGGAAGTTCACGTTCGACGAGCTCGAGTTCGTCGTGACGTGGAAGTCGCTGTAGAGCACGCGCCCGCACTGCTGCGCGTTGTTGTACGGCGTGTTGAACGTGTAGTGCAGGAGCGCCGCTTGGGGGTTGTTCTGGTACGTCCGGATCCAGCCCTGCGGCGCGGCACCGTTCGCGGGGTTGCCGACCGGATCGTTCACGTCGTGGCGGGGCTCGTCGACCGTGATGCGCGGCGGGTTGTTCGCCGAGAGCGCGCTCACCGCGGGGACCGCCGCCCACTGGGCGAAGGTCATGCCCTTCGGGAACGACGTGTCGATCACGCCGGTCGCCGTCGTCCAGCTCGCCGTGTCCGCCGCCCAGCTCGCGGTCGAGCTCCAGGGAGCGTTCGTGTAGAGCCACACGTAGCTGAAGTGGGTCGCGTAGACGCGGCCGCCCTTGTCGGCGAACGCGCGAACGCGGTTCAGATCGGCGGCGGTCTTGTCGACGCGGCTCCCGACGCACGCGAAGAGCGCGATGTCGTACTTGTCGAGCTCGGTCTGGTTGCCGTAGAGGGACGATGCGGCGGGGGTCTGGTTGTTGATGCGCGCGCCGTTGTCTTGGTAGAAGCGGATGCGTCCGGTCCCGTTCGGGTTGGTGAACTCGGCATCGTCCACGCCGAGCTTGCGGATGACGCACTCGAGCGCGTCGACGTCACCGGTCGAGATCGCGGTGAGCGGGATGTCGCCCTCGCTCTTGTTCTTCGGGAGGCGCGTCTGCGCCGCCGAGAGCGCGGTCGTCGTGCACGAAGCGACCGACGGGATCGTGATCTGACGGCGCCACCGCCCGATCTGGATGACGAGCGGGATGTTGTTGCCGACCGGGACGTTGGTCAGGCTGAACGTGCCGTCGAACGCGGTCGTGGTGGTGACGAGCGGGCTGCCGCTCGCGGTCGCGCACTGCTCGCACGTGACGCCGGGCGCGAACGCCGCGACGGGCGCGTTGGGCACGTAGACGACGGCGTTCGGCAGCGGGAGCGTGCCGTTCGGCGCGTAGACGGTGCCGGTGAGGGTGGTCGTCCCGCCGCCGTCGCACTTCACCTGCTGGAGGCACAAGCCGGTGCACGAGCCGCCGTCGGGCGCGCCGCCGCACTGACTCGCCACGCCGCCGCCGCCGCAGATGTTGCCGCCGGAGCACGAGCCGCACTGGAGCAGGTTGCCGCATCCGTCAGCGACGGGGCCGCAGTTCGCGTTCTGCTGCTGGCACGTGAGCGGCACGCACTGCGGGACGCCGCCGCACTGGCTCGCCACGCCGCCGCCGCCGCAGATCTGAGGCGACTGACACGAGCCGCACTGGAGGAGCCCGCCGCAACCGTCCGCGATCGGACCGCACGAGTTCGACGGGCACTGCGCGAGCGGAACGCAGACGCCGCCGTCGGGGCCGTTGATGCCGCCGCCGCCGCAGACGCTCGCCACGCCGCCGCCACCGCAGATCTGGGGCGACTGACACGAGCCGCACTGGATCACTCCGCCGCAGCCATCACCGGCGGGGCCGCAGTTGAGACCGAGCTGCTGGCACGTCTTGGGGACGCACGACGGGTTGGAGCCGCCGCCGCAGACGCTCGGCTTGCCGCCGCCGCCGCAGATGTCGGGCGAGGTGCAGGTGCCGCACTGGATCACGCCGCCGCAGCCATCACCGGCAGGGCCGCAGTTCGCGCCGATGTCCTGGCACGTGCGCGGCTTGCAGACGCCGGGTCCGCCGTCGCCGAACGTGACCGACGTGTCGCCGAAGTCGAGGGCGTCGTCGTTGCCGCCGTCCAGCACCGCCGGGAAGTCGCTGGTCCCGTCGCTACTCCCGCAAGCGATGGCGACCGCCGTGGCACCGATGCAGAGACCGCCGAGAATCAGGCTGCGAAGCTTCAAAGCATCCTCCGTCCGACCAGGACTGGGACGGCGCCGCGCGCGTGGATCGCGCGCAGAGCGTCACTGTCCACCATCTCATGCAGAATGGCCGCGGGACTAGAAAATCGCAGCTCAGCTGTAACATTTGGAGGAGAGCGTAGGTGCTTCTCCTATCCGGAAAGGGATTAGGGGAGAAGAACGCGACCGGGAGCACCACCCGCCGGGGGCTCCGCGTGGCAGCCGTTGCACTCCCCGCTCGTCTGCTTCGCCTTCATGACCCGCGTCTTTCCGCCGGCGAGCACTCGCGCGGAGTAGGGCGGCTTGAAGCTCGAGTCCTCGAGGTAGAAATTCCCGGCCGAGTTCACGGGGAGCGAGTACACGCGCCCGTTCGCATCCGTCAGCTCGACCGTGGCTCCGCTCACGGCGCTCGCCGGCGCGGCGCAGGGGGTGGGCTCGCGGAGGGTGGGATAGAGCGTCCCGGCCGCCTCGAAGCTGGGCCCCTCCCCTTCGCTCGCGTGGCAGTGGATGCACGTGTCGCCGGGGCGCATCGTCGGTCCCTCGCGCCGCGTCCCGGCGCTGCCCGAGGTGCACGTGACGTTCACGGTGGGCGCCGCGCACGCGCCCTTCGGCATCCCGGCCTGGACCCACGCCTCGAGCGTCGCGACCTCGGCTGGGCTCATGGGGCCGTAGGGCGGCATGGGATCCTTCGCGTCCTTCGCGCGCGCGACGGAGCGCTCGCCGAGCGTCGCCCCCGGCCGCGTCGTGTCCGTGTTCGGAGCCTGGAAGGCGGCGACCGTGACGAGGGCCATCGGGGCGCCGTTCTTCGGGGCGGCGCCGTGGCAGGAGGCGCAGTTCCGCGCGACCACGGCCGCGACGTCGCACGGAAGATCGGTGGCGCCCATCGGCGGATCCGCGGGCGGGAGGGCCTCCGGAGAGGCCGAGTAGCAAGCAAGCGCGCCGGCGACGGCGAGCGCGGAGACGAGAATTCGCCTGAGGTTCACCCCGACTTGGTACCGCGGCGGGGTCCCTTGGCAGGCACCGGCTTGGTGCTCCGCTCGGGATTCGCCGGCAGGCGCCCGACGGCGGGGCGCAGCTCGTCGAGCTCCTCGAAGCTCCGCGGCCAGTCCTCGCCCAGAAGGCGCGAGAGGGACCGGTCGGCCAGGAGCTTCCCGCCGGTCTGGCACGTCGCGCAGTAGTTGGTCTCGTTGTCCGCGTAGACGATGCGCTGGACGCGGGAGCCGCACACCGGGCACGGCTTGCCGTACTTGCCGTGGACAGCCATGTCCTCGCGGAAGGCGGTCACGCGCTCGGGGAAGCCGGCCTTGGCCTCGCCGCGGAGCTTGTCCGTCCAGCGGGCCAGCACTTCTTTGCATGATGCAAGCAGTTGCTTCCACTCCGCGGCGTCGAGCTGCTTCGTCTGCTTGAGCGGCGAGAGCTTCGCGTGGTGGAGGATCTCGTCCGAGTAGCCGTTGCCGATGCCGTCGAGGATGGTCGGGTCGGTGAGCGCGCGCTTGAGGGTGTGGTTCGTGCGGGTGAGCGCGTCCTTGAACGACGCGAGCGTCGCGCTGGCGACGTCGAGCCCGCCACGGTCGAACTGCTCGAGCGCGGCTTCCCCCTGGACGACGTGGATCGACGCTCGCTTCTTCGTGCTCGCCTCGGTGAGGATCAGCGTGCCCTTCTCGAAGTCGAGCGCGGCCAGACCGAGCTTGCCGGGGATCGGCTTCCCCTTCGCCTCCCAGCGAAAGCGCCCGGCCACCATGAGGTGGATGACGAGGAAGAGATCGCCCTCGAACGCGAAGACCAGGCGCTTCCCCATCCGCCGCATCCCGAGGAGCTTCTTTCCCTCGAGCTCGCGCGGCGAGGGCGTCACGGTGCGGAGGACGAACGGCGACGCGAGGCGGAGCTTCTCGAGCGTGGTGCCGACGCAGCGCTCGGCGATCGACTCGATGTAGACGAGGACGTCGGGAAGCTCAGGCACTGGTTGGGAGGTTATCGCTTGAGGGGGGCGTCGGGCTTCAAAAGACGAATCCGGAATGGAGAACGGGAGTGGGAATGGGAATGCGAGAGGTCACGGCGGGGACTTCGCGTTCGTGTCCGCGCTGTCCGCGAAGGGGCAGGGCGAGATGCCTTCGGCCTTGGCGGCGTCTCGGAGCGTGCGGCCTCGATCGGCGGGCGGCATCGTCGCGAAAGAGGACGCGAGGTCCTTTCCCTTTTTCGTGTGCACGTGACCGTCCGCCCACGCGGCAACCGCGGCGGCGCGCTTTTCGGGCGGAAGCGCACTGGCTCCCGAGCGCGCCTCGCAATTGCAGATCGCGTCGACGTCGTCGTGGTAGCTGCCGCACGCTGCGAGCGCGAGCGCGCTCGCGAGCGGCAGCAACCTCTTCATCGCACCGACCAGGTGCCGTGCATGCTCTCGATCCGCGCCAGGAGGAGCTCGCGTTGGAGCTTGAGCGAGCGCGGCATCGACGGGCCGATCGACTCGAAGAACTCGGCTTGCGACTCGAGCTCCACGCGCCACTCGTCGAGGTCGACGGCCGTCGCCATGTCGACGCGCTCCTCCGGAAGATCGAGCCCGGAGAGATCGAGGTCGCCGGCCTTCGGCACCCAGCCGAACGGCGTCTCCTGACCACCGACGCGCAGCCGCGCGCGGTCGACGATCCACTTGAGGACGCGCATGTTCTCGCCGAAGCCCGGCCAGAGGAACTTCCCGTCCCTGTCCTTCCGGAACCAGTTCACCATGAAGACCTTCGGCGGGTAGGCGATCTTCCCCTGCATCTCCAGCCAATGCGCGAAGTAGTCGCCCATGTTGTATCCGCAGAACGGGAGCATCGCCATCGGGTCGCGGCGCACGATGCCGACCTTGCCGGTGGCGGCGGCGGTGGTCTCCGAGCCGAGCGTCGCGCCCATGTAGACGCCGTTCGTCCAGTTGAACGCCTGCATGACGAGCGGCACGGTGGTCGCGCGGCGACCGCCGAAGATGATCGCGCTGATCGGAACGCCTTCCGGATCGTCGGCGAAGCGCGACTTGACCGGGTTGTTCGACGCGGGCGCGGTGAAGCGCGCGTTCGGGTGCGCGGCTTTTTCGGTCGAGTCGCGCTTGGTCCACGGGCGACCTTGCCAGTCGGTGAGCTCCTCCGGCGTCTCGCCGTCCTTGCCTTCCCACCAGACGTCCCCGTCCTTCGTGAGCGCGACGTTCGTGAAGAGCGTGTCCTTCAGGATCGTCTTCATCGCGTTCGGGTTCGAGCTGTAGCTCGTGCCCGGCGCGACGCCGAAGTAACCCGCCTCCGGGTTGATCGCGTAGAGGCGCCCGTCCTGGCCGACGCGCATCCAGGCGATGTCGTCACCGACGGTCCAGATCTTCCAGCCCTTGAAGCGGGCGGGCGGGATCATCATCGCGAAGTTGGTCTTGCCGCACGCGCTCGGGAACGCGGCCGCGACGTAGGTCATCTCGCCTTCGGGGCTCTCGACGCCGAGGATGAGCATGTGCTCGGCGAGCCAGCCCTCCTTCTTGCCGAGGTAGCTGCCGATTCGAAGCGCGAGACACTTCTTGCCGAGGAGAACGTTGCCGCCGTAGCCGGAGCCCACGCTCCAGATCGTGTTGTCCTGCGGGAAGTGACAGATGAAGCGGCGCTCGGGGTTGAGATCGAGCATCGAGTGGAGACCGCGGTTGAAGTCGTTCGAGTCGCCGAGCATCTTCAGCGCGCCTTCACCCATGCGCGTCATGATGCGCATGTTGAGGGCGACGTAGACGCTGTCGGTGATCTCGACGCCGACCTTCGCCATCGCCGAGCCGAGCGGGCCCATGACGTACGGGACGACGTACATCGTGCGGCCCTTCATCGCGCCGTCGAAGAGCGCCCCGAGTTTTTCGTAGCCGTCCTTGGGGGACATCCAGTTGTTCGTCGGACCGGCTTCTTCCTTCGTCTTCGTGCAGATGAAGGTGAGGTTCTCGACACGCGCGACGTCGTTCGGGTTCGAGCGGTGCAGGTAGCAGCCGGGCAGCTTCTCCTGGTTCAGAGCGAGGAGCGTGCCGTCCGAGAGGGCCAGCTCGGTGAGGCGGCGGCGCTCTTCTTCGGTCCCGTCGAGCAGGACGATCTTCTCGGGCTTGGTGAGGGCGGCGCACTCGGCGACCCACTTGGCGACGTTGGGGTTCTTGATGGTGGTCGGCTTGCCCGCGGAATCTTGCACCGGGGCTGCGGCGGCATTCGGCATGGGATGGCGTTTCTAGCGCAGTTTGCACTCTGCTGCACGCACGTCAGCGGGTGCGATCGAGGCGAACGCCACTATGGGCGCCGTCGACCAAGACGATGATGCCGATCGCGAGGGCGAGGAGCCCGACGCCCGCGACGATCCCGCCCGCGAGCGCAAGGTCTGCGCCTGCGTGCGCGCCCGGCGGTTCCTGGCTTCCGGTCGCGCTGCCGTAGAACGCGAGGGCCCCACCCGACAGCAGCGCGAGCGCTCCCAACGTCGTGATGCCCGCGCCTGCGCCGACTTGGACCCAGGATCGCGGCGTCGCGCTCACCCAAACCGGATCGGTCCCTTCGAGCCGAAACCGAACCGATGGCGTCATCCCGGCGCCCACGATGCGATAGTTGCCAACGGCAACGGCGCGCGCGCAGGGTGCGCTGCAGACGGTGTCCCACACGCCCCCTTCGTCCACGACCCGCCGCGTCTCGAGTTGGGTGGAAGGTGGCAGAACGACGACCGGCCCGTCGTCCGCAAGCGTCTCGAGGGGCCACGAGAGCGCGCCCACGGCAACGAGCACTGCGAACGGTCCCCGCATCCTGAAGTCCTAGCAGGTACGCCCCCTCCCGCTCCCCCTCCTCCTCCCTCTTCTTCTTCCTCTTCTTCTTCTTCCCCGAAGCGGAACGAATGGAACTTTCCCACATGGTGGGCGTCCAATGTTTTTGCATGGCGATTGTCCGTCCTTCGTCCATCATGGAAAGACCGATGAGCCGGTACGTTGCCGTCCTCCCCATCGTCCTGCTCGCGTTCGCGGCGGGTTGTTCGTCGGGAACGTCCCGGGGGAGCGCGCTCCCCGTCGTCGCCGCGTCTCCTCCCAAGGACGACGGCAAACCCGCGCAAGGCGGCACCGGTGGCGTCGAGCACGCTGCCGCGCTGGAAGAGCTCCGCGTCGCGGCCACGTCGGCCCGCCCGGACCGCCAGAACTCGATCCTGGTTCCACTCCCCGACGCCGAGCACTGGATGCGGGTGAAGTTCTGGGGCATCCCCACCCTCGTCGGCTTCCGCTACGGCCAGGGCCACCACGCGGTAGTCGCCGGCTACGTCACCCACGTCGACGACAACACGGCCCCCGGCGCGTGCACGAAGAGCTTCGAGAAGTGGGCGCTCCCGCTCATCGAGGCGTACGACATCGAGATCAAGCACGAGGCTCCCGCCGCGTTCAATTGGCAGAAGACGCCGGACACGACCGAGGTCGTCGCGATCGAGTCGCTCTTCGCGAGCGCCGCCACGCTGATCGAGCAGAGCGAGCAAGCCGTCGCCTACGCCGCGTACCCGGCGTGGAAGGGTGCCTGCCTCGTGGTCGGCGTCGGTGTCCCCGTTCGGGACGGCGACAGCGAGCGCGCGAAGGCGGTGCGGGATCGTTTTGCGCGGGACGTTCTGCCCTTCGTCCAGCTCACGAGCGAAGAAGAGCCGACCGAGCGCTACTGAGCGCGTGGGTCGTGGCATGCTCGCGCGCATGCGAGCTCATCTCCTCGGCGCGATCGCGCTCGGTCTCTCGTTCACTCTCGCGTGCACGCCTGCGGCGACGACGCCCCCCACCACCGCGCCGAACGGGATCGCGACGACGACGGCCAGCGCGCCGCCGCCGTTCGTCCCCTCGCCGCCGCTCGACACGAACGCGCTCGCGGGCTTCCTCGGCGTCGAGAAGCTCGAGCTCGCCGACGGCACCGCGAAGGCCTCGTGGCCGCGCACGGACGTCGACGTCCTCGTCGACGGCGCGAAGCTCCCGCCGTTCGCCGGTCTCACGTCGTGGGTCGCGTTGGCTCCCGGGCGGAGCGGCGTGGCCGAGGCGATGATCATGGGCGACCTCGTCTTGTTCGAGGACGAGGTGAACCCGGCGATGACGAAGCTCCTCGACGGCGGCGTCCAGGTCACCGCGCTCCACAACCACTTCTTCTTCGCGCAGCCGGGCGTGTTCTTCCTCCACGTGGGTGGCGAAGGAAAGGCCGAGGCGCTCGCGCGCGCGGTGAGGAGCGCGCTCGACGAGGTCGCAGCGATCCGCAAGCGCACGCCGAAGCCCGCCGCGACCTCGGGCGCGCCGAAGCTCCCCGAGAAGAGCGCGCTCGAGGCCGCGAAGCTCGACGCCACGCTCGGCGCGAAGGGCGCGACGAAGGACGGCATGTACAAGGCGGTGTGGGGGCGCGACGTCACCGCTTCGTGCGGGTGCCCGGCGGGCAAGGCGCTCGGCGTCACGTCGTGGAGCGCGTTCGTCGGCACCGAAGACGACGCGATGGTGGACGGCGACTTCGCCCTCGCCGAGTCCGAGCTCCAGGCGGTCCTCAAGGCGCTCCGCGCCGGAGGGATCGACGTCGTCGCGATCCACCACCACATGAGCGGGGAGACGCCGCGCTTGCTCTTCGTCCACTACTGGGGGCGCGGCAAGGCGAGCGCGCTCGCAGCCACGGTGCGGCGCGCGCTCGATCTGACGGCGTGGTCGGGGAAGCCCGTCAGTCCTTGATGATCAGGTAGAAGACCCCGATCATCACCGCGATCATCACGACCGCGACGACCATCTGGAGCGGGCGCGAGCGGAGCTCTTCTTCGGTGACGGGCTTGGGCTCGACGGCCTTCGGCTCGTCGTCGTCCTCCTCGCCCTCCTTCTCGCCGTCCGCGTCGGCCTTCTCGTCGTCGGACTTCTTGGCGTCGGACTTCTTGGCGTCGGCCTTCTTCTCGTCGGCCTTCTTCTCGTCGGCCTTCTTCTCGTCGGCCTTCTTCTCCGGCGCCGCCTCGGCCTTCTTGGGCTCCTTCTTCTTCTTGCCGCCGGTCGGCTCGTCGTCGGGGACGCCGGGACCTTCCTTCACGACCTCGAACGTCGTCGTCACGCGCTCTTCGTCGCGGTAGGCGGTGAGCCCTTCGCCCTCGAGCTGGCCCACGACGACGGTGATGTTGTCGTCGCCGCCGCGCTCGTTCGCGAGGTCGATGAGCTTCTTGCACATGATGTCGAGCTCGGCGCCCGACAAGAGGGTCTCCTTGATCTCCTCGGGCGTGACCTTGTTCGAGAGCCCGTCGGAGCAGATGAGCAGGCGATCACTCCGGCGCAGCGCGAGCTTGCCGAGCGCGACCTTCACTTTCTCCTTCTGACCCATCGCCTGGAGGATCAGGTTCTTGTGCGGATAGTTCTCTGCGTCCTCGGGCGTGAGCGCTCCGCTGTCGACGAGGAGCTGCACGAAGCTCTGGTCCTTCGTCATCTGGCGAACGCGACGACCGCGCACCAGGTACGCGCGCGAGTCCCCCACCTCGGCGATGTAGGCCGTGTCGCCGTGGATGTAGACCGCGGTGAGCGTGGCGCCCATCCCCTTCTTGTCGGGCGACTTGGCCTCCTTGAAGACCGCGTCGTTCGCCTTGGTCACCGCGGTCTCGACGACCTTGGCGATGGTGGAGTTCGTCGGCTCGTCCGTGGGCGCGGTCGACGAGAGCACGTGACGGAGCGTCTCCACCACGAGCGCGCTCGCGACCTCGCCGGCGGCTTCACCGCCCATGCCGTCGGAGACGGCGAGCAGGGTGCCGCGCTCTTTGACGTCGAACTCCTTCGGTTCCGCGGCGTCGACTTTGTCGTCCCGGTTCAGATCGGCGACGACGAACGAATCCTCGTTGTTCGTCCGCACCTTCCCCGGATCCGTCTTTGCGGCGACGTAGAGCTTGATCATCGTGGGCCCGAGAGTACGACAACTCGGGCCCGTCGTGCTAACCGCGGCGTCGGCGGCGGAGCACGAGCGCCACAGCGAGCGTCAGGCCGATGGCGCCGGCGTTCGACGAAGGCCGCCCGGACTCGTTGCAGGTGCAGCCGCCGCCGCCGACCGAGCCCGGATCGTCGCTGGCGTCGGTCGTGGCGTCCGCGGTCGCGTCGGGGGTCGGGGCGTCCGGCTTGGCATCGGTGGCGGCATCGACGGACGCATCCGCCGTCGCGTCCGCGCCCGCGTCCGCGGCCGCATCCGTGTCGGCGTCGGCGCCCGCGTCCGTGGCCGCATCCGCGGCGCTGGCGTCGCTGGCGGCGTCGAAGCTGGCGTCGATGGAGCCGCCATCGCTCGCATCGATGCTCCCATCGAGGACCACGCTCCCGTCGTCCGCGTCGAGGCCCGAATCGACGATCACGCTCCCGTCGTCCGCGTCGAGGCCCGAATCGACGATCACGCTCCCGTCGTCCGCGTCGAAGCCCGAATCGACGATCACGCTCCCGTCGTCCGCGTCGAAGCTCGCATCGAAGATCACGCTCCCGTCGTCCGCGTCGAAGCCCGCGTCGAAGACCACGCTCCCGTCGTCCGCGTCGAAGCCCGCGTCGAAGATCACACTCCCGTCGTCCGCGTCGAAGCCCGCGTCGAGGATCACGCTCCCGTCGTCCGCGTCGAGGCCCGCGTCCACGAGGATGATGCCGCCATCGTCGGCGTCGCCGGTCGCGTCGGTCGCGCCGTCGGAGAAGGCGTCGGGATCGGCATCGCTCGCGTCGACGGCGGAGTCACTGCCGGCGTCGGTCGCGCAGACGTTGAAGGCAGAAGCGCTGTTTCGAGGCGCCACCGCCGCAACGCTGAAGTCCGCGCCGTTGTCGCCGGTATCGACGCAACCGCCCGACGCGCGGAATGCGGAGGTCGTCGTCGAGAGGGCGCCCGTCGGATTGTTGCCTTCGTACTGGGAAGCCGCGCCGTAGCCGACCAAGTCCACCCACGACCCGACCGCGCAGGGCGTCGCAGTGGAGCCGCACCCGTTCAACTTGCTCCCGCTCTGGACGAGCACGATCTTGCCCGTCGTCGCGTTCATCGCGATGTTCGTCGTCGATGCATCCGGCGTCGGCAGCGCCGCGCCGTTCGAGCCGCTCGCCAGTTGGACCAGGTAGTACTGCCCGGGCTGCAGCGAGAAGCTCGGAAGGTCGAAGAGGTTGCTGCTGTTGGAGAACGTTCCCGTCGAGGACGTGTACTGAAGCGAGTAGCCCGAGAGCTGGACACTGACGGAGCCCCGATTGAAGATTTCGACGAAGTCCGCTTTGTAGGTCGCTCCGCTGTTGCCACCCGCTCCATAGACCTGACTGATGACCAGGTCCGACGAAACCAGCGCGGCCTGGTGCGTCGAACCCGCGTCCTCCGCGGCCGAGCAAGCGTCCACGAGAGCCGCCGCGCCGAGCGCGACGAGAGCGAGCTTCCACGAAGAAGGGCGAGCCATGGCGGCGGCACTCTAGCCCACGGCCGAGGTTCGACAACCGGCCCCACGACGTTGAAGCTCCAAATTGTCCCAAAATGTGCTTCACTTCGGGGCATGACGTCGCGCGCCCCCCTCTTTGGCCTGATTTTCGTCGCTGGCGTCGCCGCCGCGGCGGTCAGTGCGGTGGGTTGCTCCGACGACGACACCACCGGCACCCCGGACAGCGGCGGCGGCAACGACGCCGCCCCCGAAGCGTCGCCCTGCGGCCCGCTCACCCTGGTGTGCAAGCCCGGAACGCCTGGAAAGGCGTGCTCCCAGGTTCCCACGAACGCCAAGTGCAACGGCACCGCGTGGGAGTGCCAAGCCGGCAGCATCAGCGCGAGCCAGTGCGGCTGCGCGGCCGACAACAACCGTCCCGTCGGTGCAGACTGCACGACGGACGCCGGTGGGGGGGACGACGCCGCGGCAGACGCTGCGGACGCCGGCGGCGACACGGGGGCCAGCGACGGAGGCAGCGGCGGCTGAGATGATCACGCGCTGGCTGCTCTCGCGCTTCAAGCGCGCCGGGTTCTTCGTGGTCCTCGCGGCCGCGCTCGGCTTCCTCTTCGCGCTCGCCGTGTCGGCGCAGCGCAGCGCGCGGATGCACGCCGTGATGGGCCTCGCCATCGAGTCCGAGAAGCCCGGCAGCGCCGCCTGGACCGACGACGTGGGGGACGTCGCGAGCGACGACGAAGACGGCGATCCGAACGAGGCCTCACCCCCGCGCGATCCCGACACCGCGGTCGCACACGGCGACCCTTCCGGGCAGCGCCTGCCCCGCATCGCCGCGCTCGAACCCGAAGCGCCCGACCTGGCATCCGAAGACGACCCTCCCTAGACCACGCCTGCCTTCCGCCCCGGCGCAGCGTTGCCGTCGTGCGCCGACCCGGCGGACGACTCGCCGCGTTTTCTCTAGGATCGATCGTTGGAGGTCTTGCCGTGAAGTCGATTTCCCGTGCCGTCGCCGTCCTCGCCGCGCTCGCCGTTTGCGCGGTCGCCGAGCGGGCGTCCGCCGAGTGGCCACCGCTCCCGCGCGTGGTCGAGCTCACCAAGGACCGCGCCCCGGCCACCAAGGAAGCCAATGCGCAGGTGAACGTGGCGCAGAGCTACCAGACGTGGGCGCGCCTCCCGTGGCTCACGAACCCGTACGTCGAGATCCAAGCCACCAAGGGCCCCTCGACCAAGGACGTCGCGTTCTACAGCTTCATGATGATCCCGATCGAGGTGAACGGGCAGCGTGGAGCGAGAATGGACGAGGCCGACGCGATGCTGCGCTGGCGCACGACCGCGCGGGACGACGTGAAAGCCCGCACCGCCGGTGACGGCGTCGCGCTCTGGGGCATCACGACGACCGCCGCCGCCCGGGTCGAGCAGTACGGCAAGGCCGAGGCCGACGCGAAAGCCGAGACGGACTACTACGCGGCACGCCTCGCCGCCGCGGACTCCACCGTGCTCGAGAAGTCCCTCGCCGACGCGGAGCTCGCTCGCTACGCGCAGCTCAAGGCCGAGGCAACGATCGAGCTCCTGTCCGACAAGAGCCAGCTCGAGACCGTGCTCGGGATGGCCGTCGACGCTCCGCCGCCTTCGAGCGCGGAGCCTCCGCCACTCAAGGTCACGAACGCCGACGCGTTCGTGAAGCGCGTGGTCGACGGCTCGCCCGCGCTCAAGTCGCTCGGGCACGAGGCCAACTACTGGGACGCGCAGTCGTCACGCGTCGCCCGCGACGCGAACGTCCCCCTCAACTTCATCGTCAACTTCGGCCGGACCGATCTGGGCGAGTTCCAGTTCGGCGGCGGCCTCTCGTGGAACTTCCCGATCACGATCCGCAACCAGGGTGCCGTCGCTCAGGCCGAGGCCCAGCGTGACCGCGCCGAGATGCTGAAGGCGACGTTCGAGCCCCTCCTCGCGACCAGGGCGCGCAGCCTCTGGGAGCAGTTCGCCGTCGCGCGCGCCGCGCTCGACGCGGTCGACGCGAACGCGATCCCCGCCGCCGACCGCGTCGTCGAGTACACCCAGCAGGGCTACAAGGCAGGCAAGATCGAGTACCTCCACGTGCTCCAGGCTCGGCGCGACCGCGCGGCAGCCTACGCACGCCGGCTCGATCTCCTCGCCACGCTCTGGAGAAAATACGGCGACATGGTCGCCATGCTCGGAGAGCTGCCGTGAAGCGCTTCGCCCCTCTCGTCATCGCGCTCGTCGCGCTCGCGCTCGGTACCGCGTGCGCGTCGTGCAAGGACGCATCGGCCACCAAGAACGAGACCGACGCCGGGCCGCAAGGCCCTCGCGTCGTGAAGCTCGATCCCGCGGCGGTCACCCGGCTCGGCGTCAAGGTCGACGTCGCCGGCGCCGCCGGCCCCAGCCGCACGCTGCGCGTCAACGGCACGCTCGACTACGACTACGACAAGTACGCCGAGGTCGGCGTCCCGCTCGAGGGCCGCGTCACGCGGGTCGACGTCCGCGTCAGCGAGCACGTCAAGAAAGGGCAGACGTTGGCGACGATCGTCGTCCCCTCCGTGGCCTCCGCCCAAGCCGACTACCTCCAGGCGCAGGCCGCCGTCACCGCCGCGCGCAAGAACCGGGACCGCGAGGAAGACCTGCTCTCACGCCAGCTCACCACCGCGCGCGAAGCCGAGGTCGCCCGCAGCGAAGCCGCCAAGGCCGAGGCCGATCTCGCCGCCGCGTCCGCGCGCCTGAACGCGCTCCGCGTCGGC
The DNA here is from genome assembly GCA_044224495.1 of Polyangiaceae bacterium. Taxonomy (GTDB): domain Bacteria; phylum Myxococcota_A; class Polyangia; order Polyangiales; family Polyangiaceae; genus JBGAKG01. Next base: position 98,918 of record JBGAKG010000003.1, read on the forward strand.
ATCCCCCAGAGCGACTCCATGGTCGCCGCCGCGGGCGCGCTCTCGCTCACGGCCCCGATCGAGGGCGTCGTCGTCGCGCGCAAGGCGAACCTCGGCGTCTTCTTGACGCCGAGTGACACCGCGTTCGTCGTCGCGGATCTCTCCGAGCTCTGGGCGTCGCTCGAGGTCCACGAGTCGGACATCGGCTACCTCACCATCGGCGCCGACGTCGAGCTCGCGGTCGACGCCCTCGCCGGCAAGACCTTCAAGGGCAAGCTCGCCCTCATCGAGCCGGCGCTCTCGAAGGCGTCGCGCGCGGCCCGCGCCCGCGTCGTCGTCGACAACGCGTCGATGGAGCTGCGGCCGGGGTTGTTCCTCCGCGCGAGCATCGCGCTCCCGAACGACGCGCCGGGCCGGCTCTTCGTCCCCGCGGGTGCCGTCCAGCCGCTCGCCGACGACGACGTCGTCTTCATCGAGCGGAGCCCGGGCAACTTCGAGGTGCGCACCGTGAAGGTGGCGCGCCGCACACCGGACGTGGTGGAGGTGTCCGAAGGTCTGGCGAACGGCGAGCGCATCGTCGTCGAAAACGCGTTTTTGCTACGCGGAGAAGTGACGAATCAATGAACTCCGCCGAGGTGACCTCATGTCCGGCCTAGTTCGTTGGGCCGCCGACAACGCCCTCGTCGTCCTCTTGATGACGATGACGATCATCTTGGGCGGCGCCTTTGCGGCCTCGCGCCTCCCGATCGACGCCGTTCCCGACGTCACGAACGTCCAGGTCCAGGTCGTGACCCGCGTGCCCGCCCTCTCCGCGGGCGAGGTCGAGACCCAGATCACCCAGCCGATCGAGCGCACGATGGCGGGCGTCCCGAACCTGAAGGAGATCCGCTCCATCACGAAGATGGGCATCTCCGTGGTCACGCTCGTCTTCACCGACGACGTGAACGTGTACTTTGCACGCACCCTCGTCAACGAGCGTCTGACCTCCGTCCGCGACCAGATCCCTCCCGAGATCGGAAAGCCCGAGCTCGGACCGATCTCGACCGGCCTCGGCGAGATCTACATGTTCGAGCTGCGGCCCCTCGTCGACGAGTCCCGCTCCGACGAAGAGCTGCGGACGATCGTCGAGTGGCAGATCGCACCGAAGCTCCGCCAGGTCCCCGGCGTCATCGACGTCGTGGGCTTCGGCGGCTCCGTGAAGCAGTACCGCGTGATCCTGGACCCCGAGCGCCTCCGCGCGAGCGGCGTGTCGGTCGACGAGGTGAAGACCGCGCTCCAGAAGGACAACGCCGTCACTGGCGGCGGCTACATCGAGCGCGACGGCGAAGCCGTCGTCCTCCGCGGCGACGCGCGCTTCCGCAGCCTCGAGGACATCGGCGCGACCGTCATCCGGATCGACGATCGCGGCTCTCCGATCACGGTCGCTCAGCTCGGCGAGGTCGACACCGGCCCCGCCCTCCGCAACGGCGCGATGACCCGCGACGGGCGCGGCGAGGTCGTCGGCGCCAGCGTCTGGATGCTGAAGGACTCGAACAGCCGCAAGGTCGTGGCCGACGTGAAGTCTGCGCTCGAGGAGCTCAAGCCGAAGCTCCCCGCGAACCTCGTCATCGAGCCCTACTACGACCGCGCCGAGTTCATCGATCGCGTCGTCGGGACGGTGCTCCACAACCTCGTCGAGGGCGCCGTCCTCGTCGTCGTCTGCCTGCTCCTCACGCTCGGGAGCATCCGCGCGGGCTTCATCGTCGCGGGCGCGATCCCGTTCGCGATGCTCGTCGCGATGATCGGACTCAACGCGCTCGGGATCAGCGGCAACGTCATGTCGCTGGGCTCCGTCGACTTCGGCATCGTCGTCGAGGGCGCCGTCGTCGTCATCGAGCACGCGCTCACCCACATGGGGCCGCCGGGGAGCCGGCGACGGCGCAAAGAGGCGCTCGTCAGCGCGATGTCGGGCGTCGCACGCCCGGTCGTCTTCAGCGTGATCATCGTCACGCTCGTGTTCCTCCCCCTCGTCACGCTGGAGGACGTGGAGGGCAAGATGTTCCGTCCCGTCGTCTTCTCGCTCGTGTTCATGCTGATCGGCGCGCTGTTCTACGCGCTCGTGGTCATCCCGGCGATCACGCCGATGGTCTTCCTCAAGACCGCGCAGCCGAAGACCCCGATCCTCGTCCGCGGGATGGAGCGCATCTACCGGCCAACGCTGGACACCGTCCTCAAGCGCCCGCGGACCACCGTCCTCGCCGCGTACGCCGCAGCCGCGATCCTCCTCGGCTTCGGCAGCACGATCGGCGCCGAGTTCCTCCCGCGGATCTTCGAGGGCGCGTTCGCCCTCGACGCCCGCCGCCCGCCGAGCGTCGGCCTCGAAGAGGCCGTGAACCTGGGCAACGAGACGGAGCTCACGCTCAAGGAGTTCCCCGAGGTCAAGACGGTCGTCAACCGCATCGGCCGCCCCGAAGGCGCCGTCGACGCCCAAGGCATGGAGTCGAGCGACGTCTTCGTCATCCTGAAGCCCAAGAGCGAGTGGCGGAAGGGCATGACGGTCGAGAAGCTGACCGAGGAGATGGACAAGGCGCTCGACGCGCGCGTTCCAGCGACGATCCACTCGTTCTCGCAGCCGATCGAGATGCGCGTGAACGACCTCATCGCGGGCGTGAAGAGCGACCTCGCGATCAAGGTGTTCGGTTACGACCTCGCCGAGATGACGATCGTCGCGAAGCAGATCAAGGACATCGTCAGCCAGGTCCCCGGCGCGCAGGACGTGAAGATGGAGATCGCGACCGGTCTCCCCTCGATCCGCGTCGCCGTCCGGCGCGACAAAGCCGGGCGCCTCGCCGTCTCGCCGCGCAGCATCCTGGATCTGGTCGAGATGGCGCGCGCGGGCCAGACCGTCGGCGAGGTGCGCGAGAACGAGCGCATCTTCGACCTCGTCATGAAGCTCGGAAACGCGCAGATGAGCGAGGAGCCCGACCTCTCGCGCCTCCCCGTCATGACGTACCAGGGCAACCTCGTCCCGCTCTCGGCCGTGGCCGACGTGCAGGAAGAGAACACCGTCGTCCAGATTAGCCGCGAGCGCATGAAGCGAAGGCTGGTGGTCGAGTCGAACATCCGCGGGCGCGACCTCGTCGGATTCGTCACCGACGCGCAGCAGCGCGTCGACGCGCAGGTGAAGCCGCCACCCGGGATCGAGCTGGTCTGGGGCGGCCAATTCCAGAACTTCAACCGCGCGAAGACCCGCCTGACGATGCTCGTCCCGGTGGCCTTGGCCATCATCGCGGTCCTGCTCGTGATGACGTTCCGCTCGATGCGGTACATGGCGGTCACGATGCTGAACCTCCCGTTCGCGGTCGCGGGCGGCGCGTTTGCGCTCTGGCTGCGCGGCCTCCCCTTCTCGATCCCGGCCGGCGTCGGGTTCATCGCGCTCTCGGGCGTCTCCGTCATGACGGGCGTCGTCATGACGACGAACCTGATGGCGATCCCGAAGAGCGTGAACGCCGTCGAACGCGTGCGCCGCGCCGCAATGCAGTCGCTCCGGCCCGTGGCATCCACCGCGCTCGTCGCCGCGATCGGCTTCGTGCCGATGGCGATCGCGACCGGCCCCGGCGCCGAGGTGCAGCGCCCCCTCGCGACGGTCGTCATCTTCGGCCTCATCGCGGCCGCGCTGTTCTCGCTCCCCGCGCTCCCGGCGCTCCTCTGGTTCGTGGCGCGCCACGAGGTCGAGGAGATGGGGGTCGACTCGATCACCGGCGAGCCGCGCGCGCGACGCGCCGCCCTCATCGCACCGCGGCGGGCACTGACCCGAGCGACGCACCGCCGCTCAGAGCGGCGGTGCGGGCTCGTAGCGCTCGACGACCGTTCGCGCACCGCGCCGGCCGACGAGCGCGAAGCGGGTGGCCTCGAGCGGGACGATCCGGAACGTCCACGACTCCGCGTCGCCGCACGAGCACTCGAGGAGCGCGTTCGCGCGGAGGTCGCCGCTGTCGGTGCGGAAGCGCGCCCGCAGGGGCTTGGACGCGTGATCGATCTTCACCGCGAGGACCTCGTGCGACGGAAGGATCTCGACGGTCTTGCGCCAGGTGTCGCTGGGATCGGCGCCGCCGCCGTAGAGCTCGCGCTCGCGCATCACGTACAGCCCCGGCGAGATCGGTACGTCGGAGCCTTCGACGACGGGTGCGTTCGTCGTCATCCACTGCGTCTCGACGTTGCGACCCGTGTCGGTGATCACGGCGCACGGACCGCTCGGCACCGCGACGCCAGGGCCAGCGTCTTCGTGTGGAACGTCGGCGACGAGCCCGCATCCGGAGAGCGTCAGGAGCACGGCGATCGCGACGACGGACTTCATGACCAACGAGGCTAGCGCTCGCGGAGGCCCGTCGCGCACTGCATAATTTGCGCCTCAGTGGGACGAGCTGGCTTTCGGTGCGACCTTGGTTGCGACTTTCGTCCCCGCGCGGAGCTCCTCCGAGCCGCGCTTCGCGACGACGTCTCCGTCGTGAAGCTCACCGAAGACCTCGACCAACTCGCCCGTGGAGAGGCCGCGCTGCACCGTGACCGGGTCCGCGGCACCATCCTTGATCCGAACCACGAAGCTTCGCTCCGTCGTCGTCACGACCGCGTTTGCCGGGACGAAGAGCGAAGGAACGGCGCGCCGCACGGGCCAAACCACGTCCGCAAACATCCCCGGTGCGAGCTTCGCCGCCGTGTTGACGACGTCGAGCTCGACGGCCATGGATCGTGTCTTCGGATCCAACGTGTGCGCCACGCGCACGGTGCTTCCGCTGAACGTCTCCGCGGGCCACGCGCGGACGGTGAAGCTCACGGACGTCTCCATCTGGGGAATGTCACCCGCGAGCGACTCCGGTACCGGCACGGTGAGCCGGAGCATCGCCACCTGCTCCACGCGCAACATCGGTACTGCCTTGTCCGCGGCCTGCGGCCCGACCAATGCGCCGGGATGTACGTTCCTCTCGGTGACGATCCCGTCGAACGGTGCGGTCACGACCAAGTACTGCTCGATGGCACGAAGGGCCTGGACCCGTGCCTCGTCGGCACGAACGCTCGCCGCCGCCATGTCGAGCTCTTGGTCGGAGACGGCGCCGACGGTCTTGGCTGCGGAGCGAAGGCGTTCGAGCGTGCTCCTTTCTCCCTGCAGCTTCGCTTCGACCTCGGTCCGTTGGGCAGCGAGCTCAGGCGCAGCGAGGACGACGAGGACATCGCCCCGCTTCACACTCGAGCCGCGGTCGACGTTCACGCGCGACACGAACCCATTCGTCCGTGCGTGAATGGCGACGCTCTCGAACGCCGTGAGCTCGCCTTCGAGGTGGGTGGTCGTATCGAGCTTCTTGGACACGACTGGCACGACCTCGACCTCACGCGCACCGGCATCGCCTCGAGGAACCGACTCTCCGCCGCTCGTACGCGCGCACGCCACGAACACGAGCAAGCCGAGCGAGAGCCGCTTCATGCCCGCACCGCCGCGTCGTGGACGGCGTTCTCGTCGTCTGGGTCGAGCGACGCCGAGCGTGGCTTTCCTTTCGGGCCGAAGAGGACGAACAGCGAAGGAAGCAGGAACAACGTCGCGACAGTGGACGCCGCCAAGCCGCCGATGACCGCGCGACCGAGCGGTGCGGATTGCTCGCCCCCCTCTCCGAGCGCGAGCGCGGTGGGAACCATTCCGAGGATCATTGCCACGCTGGTCATGGCGATGGGTCGAAGCCGGCTCCGCGCAGCGGCGACGGCGGCGGTCGCCAGGTCGTCACCGCTCTCCCAACGACCGCGCGCAAACGACAAGAGCAGCACCGCGTTCGCAACGGAGACGCCGATTGCCATGATCGCCCCCATCGACGACTGAACATTGAGGCTCGTGCCCGTGACGGACAGGACGACCACCACGCCCCCGAGCACGGCCGGCATGGTCGTCAGGACGACGACGGGTTCGCGAAGCGATTGGAAGTTGAGCGCCAAGAGCAACACGATCGCGACGATCGCGAGCGCGACGCCCTCACGCAGGCTCGAGAGCGTCGCGCGCATCTGCTCTGCCTGTCCGTGAAGTGTCACGGTGACGCCCTTCGGCGGTTCGCCTGCGGCAGCAACCGCGCGATCCACCGCATCGGCGGCGCCACCGAGATCGCTCCCGTGAAGGTTGGCGTCGACGTTGATGGTGCGCTGACTGTTGTAATGATCGACTTCCCCAGGCGTCTTGCCCGTTCGCACGGTGGCGACGTCGCGGAGCAAGACCGGTGCGGAGCCATCCTGAACCACCGGCGTCGTGAGGAGATCTTCAATCGACTGGACCGAGCTCTCCGGCACGCGTACCTGAACTCGGTACCCCACCCCCGTCTTCGGGTCGGTCCAGAAGATGGGCGTCGTGAGGACGCTCGACGACGTCGTCGCCACGAGCGAACGCCCGATCCGATCGACCGTGAGGCCGAATCGCCCCCCACGTTCGCGATCGATCGCGACCTCGACGGTAGGATAGTCGAGCGGCTGAGGGATCTGCACGTCGCGCAGGGAGTCGACCCTCTGGAGGCCCGTCATGACGCGCGCAGCGAACGCACGTGTATCCTGCACATTCTTCCCCGACACGCTCAGGTGGATGGGGGTGGTCGAGCCGAAGTTCAAAACCTGCGAGACGATGTCTCCAGCCTCGAACGAGAACTGGACCGTCGGGTACTTGGACGCGAGCTTCTGGCGTAGCTGCTCTTGGAGCAGCGGCATCGGCGGCCGGGGTAGCGCCGGATCCAGAGCCACCAGGAGAACGGCCTCTTGGGGGCCTGCGTTGAACACGTAGAGCGCATTCACCGGGTAGGTCCACGCGGGAGCGCCAATGTTGGCGAGCGTCATCCGCACGCCGGGGTCGCCGACCTCCTCGCGAACGGTGGCGTCGACGCCGCGTACGATCTCCTCGGTCCGTTCGAGGCGCGTCCCTGCCGGTGCCCGAATGCGAAGCTGGAACTGTCCCGTGTCGACCGCCGGGAAGAGCTCGGTACCGAGGCGCCCCACGAGGAGGAAGACCGGGGCGCAGAGGACGACATATGCGAGGAGCGCCACCTTTCGCCGGCGAACGAGCCGCGTGACGATTGCGGCGTACGCTTCCACGATCCGGACGGACCACGACGACGAACGGGGGGCGCTCGCCTTCGTCTTTCCGAGCAGCCTCGCTGCGAGCACCGGAACGAGCGTGCTCGAGATGACGAACGACGCGATCATCGAGAACCCGACCGCCAGCGCCAACGGAGGGAACAGCGCGCGGCCGATCCCCGCGAGAAAGAACGTCGGGGCGAACACGACCAGAACGCAGAGCATCGCGAGGACGCGCGGGCGCATGACCTCGCTCATCGCGTCGACTACCGCACGCCCCACACGCTTCCCGCGATGCAGGTGCGCGTCGATGTTCTCGATCGCGACCGTGGCTTCGTCCACGAGGATCCCCACGGCCAGGGCGAGGCCACTCAGCGTCATGACGTTGATGGTCTGGCCCACGATCCGCAGCCCGCCCAGCGCAGCGAGGATCGACAGCGGGATCGTGACCACGACGATGAGGGCAGACCTCCAGCTACGGAGGAACGCGAGAACCGTCAACGCGGTGAGGCAAGCACCGAGCAGCGCCTCCGACACGAGCGACCGAACCGCGTTGGTCACGTAGACGGACTGATCGAACTCGAAGGTCACCTTCACGTCTTCCGGCAGCTGAGCTTGCATCTTCGGCAGTGCCTCCTTGATGCTCCGGACCACGTCGAGCGTGGAAGCGCTCGAGGTCTTGTTCAGCGGCATGTAGACGGTGCGTCTTCCATTCACCAACGCGACGTTCGAGACCACGTCCGACCCGTCCTCGATCCGGGCGACGTCGCGCACCAACACCGGCGTCCCCGGCCCGCTCGTCAGCGGGACGAGCTCGAGGTCCTTTGGACTCTCGACCATCGCGTTCGTGCTGGCGATCGTCGTGTAGTCCCCGATCCGAACGTTGCCCGATGGGAGCGTCAGGTTCGCACGCGCGATCGACGTCGCTACCTGGTCAGCGGAGAGCCCAAAGGCTCGAAGGCGATCGGGGTCGACGTATGCGACCACCATGCGGACCTTGCCGCCCGACGGCGGCGGCGCCGACACGCCGGGCAAGGTTGCAAGGAGCGGCCGAACCTTGAAGAGGGCGGCGTCCTGAATCTCCGCCTCGGACCTCTGGTCGCTCGAGAAGACGAGTTGGCCGACGGGAACGGAACCTACGTCGAAGCGAACGATGAACGGTGGCAGCGTCCCGCTCGGCATGAACGAGGTCGCCCGAAACGCCATCGCAGTGACCTGCGCGAGCGATTGGGCGATGTCGGTCCCCGGATGGAAGTAGAGCTTCACCATCCCCATCCCTTGAACCGACTCGGACTCGATGTGCTCGATCCCGTTGATGTAGAGGAAGTGGTACTCGTAGTAGCCGACGATCTGCCCCTCCATCTGCGTCGGCGAGAGCCCGCCGTACGGCTGCACGACGTAGATGACGGGCACGCCGACGCTGGGGAAGATGTCTGCAGGGGCGCGGCGAAGGCTGAACGCGGAGGCGAACGCAATGGCGATCGCGATGACGAAGATCGCGAACGGTCTGCGGAGCGATGCCCGAACGAGCCACATCATCGCGCGCTCTCGAGAAAGGGCCCGAGGTCTCCGCGGGCCCACGCCAGAGTCAGCTCCGCTCGCCGGATCTCGAGCCGTGCCACGGCGTCATCGGCGGCAGCTTGCGCGAGCACGCGTTCGGCATCGGCGACGTCGTTGATCGGCGCGAGCCCAGCCTGATAGCGAGCCAGCGTTTGCGCTTCGGCGGACTGCGCGGCCGCCAAGGCGACGGGGGTGGTCGCGGCAATCGCTCGCGCTCCCGACAGTCGAGCGCTCGCGGTCGCCACGCGCGCCGACAGCGCGAGGGCCAAGGCGTCCCTCGCCGCGACGGCACCGGCGATGCTCGCATCGGCAAGGCGGGCACGCGCGCGTACCATCGGGATCTCGAGGGCGTTCCAACTCAAGGTGATGCCGACGAACCAGTTCGCGATGTCCGGTGCGAGTCCGGCTGCTGGGCTATCGTAGAGTCCGCTGCCGCGACCCCACAGCGCGGCAAGCAGATCGATCCGCGGCAGGTACTGGAGGTCGATGGCGCGGCGCCGAACCCCCAGCCGGTCGACCTCTGCAGACGCCTCTTGCAGGAGCGGGTGCACCGACGAAGCGGCTGCCGTGTCGTTCGGCGGGACGACGAGCAGTGCGCCCGGCTCCGGCTCGATGGCGAGCGACGCATCCCCCAAGCTCTCGGCCAGATCCACCAACGCCAGCGCTTCGACCTGCTCCGCACGCGTGACGGCGATCTCGGCGCGCGCCGCTTCGGCCTCGGCGCGCGCCACGTCGACGCTCGGGCGAAGGCTCCCCTCGACCAGAGCCTTCGCCACGGTAACGACCACGCGCGCACGCTCGAGGCTCGACCGGGCCGCTTTGACGCCTTCGTGCGCGACGAGCACGATGAGGAACGCGTCGGCCGCCGCACGGGCTGCATCGAGCTCGGCCGCGCGGAGCCCGGCCGTCGCCACCCGAACCTCCCGCTGTGCGACGTTCGACGCGGCGCTCTCTCGGAAAGGCGAGGTCGCATCCCAGCTTGCCCACACGCTCACGCCCGTCTGCCATGCTCCCGAGTCGATGGCGCGACCCTTCGGGGCACCGGCGACGGGGACGACGCCAGGGACCGGAGCGAACGCACCCGGCGCGGTGTTGCCCGTCGAGCGATTGAGCTCGGCGCCCACCCCGAGCCCCGGCAGCGCGATCGTGTGCGCCTCGTCGAGCGTGGCGGCACTCGCATCGACATGGCTCCTCGCAACGAGCAACGCCGGACTCTTCGCCAGGGCGCGCGTCACGGCCTCGCGGAGGGACAAGTGGATCGTCGGCCGCGGATCGGCAGAGGCCGCCGACGAGACCAGGACGAGCCCGAGCGCGAGGGGCGCGAAGGAACGGAGGAGAACCATGGCGTCGATTCATATATCAGTTGTAAGATGATGCGAGGTCCTACGTTGCAGCTGCAATATCGCCCCACCCTCGGTCGCCTCGCCCCGCTCACCCTGATGCTCGTGCTCGGATGCACGACGTCCGCGAGCATCGACGTTCCCAGCGAGGCCGGCGCCGACGGGCGCGCGCCGTCCCTCCCCTTGGAGCTCGTCGCGGACGTGGACCTCCCGGGCCGCCCCGTCCGCTTCGACTACCAGGAGGTCGACTCCGCCAAAGGGACGTTGGTCATCGCCCACATGAACGATGCGTCGATCGTGGTCGTGAAGCGAAGCGACGCCTCGGTGGTGAAGGTGGTCACGGGCATCCCTACCGCACGCGGCGTCGCCATCGCCGACGACGTCGGGCGCATCTTCGTGACGAGCTCTCCGAACAAGCTCGTGATCCTGGACAACGATGCCTTCACGGAGCTCGCCCGTGTCGACACGGGGAGCGGGCCGGACGGCGTCGCATGGGACCCCAAAGATCGAGTCGTCGGGGTCTCCGACCAAGGCGACGGCGCCATCTCGCTGATCGCGGAGTCCGGCGACGGCCCGCGCACGCAGGTGGTTCTAGGGACCGAAACGGGAAACGTCGTGTTCGACGCCGCGCGCGGGGTCTTCTGGATCACCGTCGTCGATTCAGCGACGCCGGATCGATTGGTTTCGGTCGACCCCGTCGCGGGAAAGGTGACTGGCACGATTCCCCTGCCAGGCTGTAGTGGAGCGCACGGGCTGCGCCTCCACCCCAACGGCGCGACCGCTCTCGTTGCGTGCGAGACGAACGATCGCGTCGTCCGCGTCGACCTGATTTCGGATTCCCATCCTCTCGATGCAGCACCGTGTGGGGCGGGGCCGGACGTGATGAGCATCGACCCCGGGCTCGGCTGGCTCTATGTCGCCGCAGAGAGCGGGGACCTCACCGTCTTCGACCTCGAGCGACCGGGGCTCGTCGCCATCGACACCGAGCATCCCGGAAACGGGAGCCACTCGGTGGCTGTCGAGCCCGCAAGCCATCGCGTCTTCTTCCCGCTCGCGGTTGGACCGAACGGAACGCCCGTCCTCCGCATCATGCAGCCCCGGAGCGCCCGTTGAGCGGGCGATCTGCCAACTGCTATACCGCCACCATGCCGGCGAGCGATTCGAGTGGTTCGCGATGGTTGCTGCTCATTCACCAGATCCCTCCGAAGCCAGCCTACTTCCGCGCCAAGGTGGGCCGCCGGCTCGCCCGCATCGGGGCCGTCGCCCTCAAGAACTCGGTCTACGTGCTCCCGCGGCGCGACGACACGCACGAGGACTTTCAGTGGACGGTCCGCGAGATCGTGGCGGATGGCGGCGAAGCGACGCTCTGTGCAGCGCAGCTCGTCGAGGGCCTGGCTGACGGCGAGGTCGAGGCGATCTTCCAGCGCGCACGCCAAGCAGACTACGTCGCCATCGCCGACGAAGCGCGCGCCGCGCTTCGCGCGATTCCGCGGCGCCAATCCGATGCTGCGCGGGCGGCGGCGGACTCGGCGCGCGACCGCCTCGCGCGGCGTTTGGCCGAAGTACGCGCGATCGACTTCTTCGATGCGCCCGGGCGCGAACCCGCCGAGGCCGCGATCTCGGCAATCGCAAAGCGGGTCGAAACCTCTGCATCGAGCGCCAGCCCGATCGCCCCGCGACGGACGGACTACCGCGGTCGACGCTGGGTCACACGGAAGAACGTCCACGTCGATCGCATCGCCAGCGCTTGGCTGATCCAGCGCTTCATCGACCCGGACGCGGAGCTTGCGTTCGTCGCGGATCGCGACGAGGCGCAACCGGCCGACGTCACGTACGACATGTTCCAGGCGACCTTCACGCACATCGGGGATCGCTGCACGTTCGAGGTCCTCCTCGACGCGTTCGCGATCACCGACCCAGGACTGCGGGTCATCGCTGAGATCGTCCACGACATCGACGTCAAGGATGCCAAGTTCCAACGGACCGAGGCACCGGGGGTCGCGGCCTTCATCGCTGGACTCGCGCTCGGCGAGCGGGACGACCTGAAGCGGATCGCCATCGGCGGCCGCATGTTCGAGGCGCTTCACGAGCTCCACAAGCGGCGCCGCGAGCGCAAGCCCACATGAACGGCCGAACGCCCGCGCTGGCGGTCGAGGCTCTGGGTGTGGCAGCCAACGGCCGCCGCTTGCTCGATCGAATCGAGCTGTCGGTGGCGCCGGGAGAGGTGCTCGCCATCGTCGGCCCCAACGGTGCAGGGAAGACGACGCTGCTCGATGCGATTCTCGGCGTTCGACCCCACGAAGGGCGCGTGCTGCTCGCCGGGGCGGAGTGCCGCGGCTTCGCGGCGCGCGCTCGCTCGTTCGCCTACCTCCCCGATCATGCGACGCTCCCTCCAGAACCGCCCATCGCGACCCTCTTGGCGGAAGTTCCCGCTTCGTCCGAGCTCGCGCCGCTCGGCGCCTGCGACCTCGCCGAGGCGTCGGCCGGCGCGCTCTCTCGCGGCGAACGGCAGCGCGTGGCCCTCCACCTCACCCTGGCGCTGGGGCGTCCGGTCGTTCTCTTGGACGAACCCTTCGGAACGTTCGACGCGCTCCGCCTGCGCACGGTGATTGACGTCATTCGACGGGTCGCACGTGCGGGGACCGCCGTCGTCGCCACGGTCCATCAGCTCGGCGACGCGGAGAAGCTCGCCGACCGCGTCTTGTTGCTCCATCGCGGCCGCACCTTGGCCAGCGGCACGGTCGCCGAGCTCTGTGCGACCTCGGGCGCGACGCGACTCGAGGACGCCGTCGTCGAACGCCTGGAGCGCGCCGGCGATGCGCCGTGAGATCGCGCTGGTGTTCCGTGCGCGCACGACGTGGATCGTGCTCGCGCTCACGAGTCTGCTCGTTGGACACGGCTGGCTGCTCGCACTCGATGTCTACACCGTGAGCTCACGCTCCGCGCTCGCGAGCACGCTTCAACTCCGGGAGATGGATCCTCTCCTCGGGATCGTCCGTCCCACGCTCGGTGCGCTGGATCTCTCGGCTGTCTTCTTTGCGCCGGCGCTCGGGGCTTGGCCCCTTGCCATCGAGAAGGAGCGCGGCACGTGGGTCGCGCGCGCCGTTGCGCTCGGCTCGACCCACCGCGTCGTCGTTCAGAAGCTCATCGCCGGCTGGGCCGGCGCGCTCACGCTCCTCGTGCCGGTCGTCGTCCTGCTCGCGCTGTCCGCCATCGGAGCAGGAACCCTCGACGCGATCGAGACGTCGGTGGCACTCGTGGGTGAGGCCCTCCGGCTCCTCGTGTTCGCGACTGCCGGCGTCGCGGCCGCCGCGTGGACGCGCTCGTACGCATCGGCGCTCACACTCGGGATCGCGTTTGCCATCGTCCCTTGGGCGATCGACGCGGGGGCCGACTTCTCCGCCATCGCGTGGCTGGGATCAGCGGCTCCTTGGTCGATCGACGCCGCTCTCGAGCCGTTCACTCGCGGCGTCGTCGGTGCCGGCGCGCTGAGCTGGGCCATCGTCGCGATCGCGGGCGCGAGTGTCGTTGCGGTCTTGGGCGGCAGCTTTCGCGGAATCCGAATTCCGGCAGCCGTCGCGACGACTGCCATCGCCCTGGTGCTCCTCCGCTTCGCTTCGAGTTGGCACCGAGCTTGGGACTGGAGCGAGGAGCGCCGTTCTTCGCTCCCACCCGACGTGATCGCCGGACTGAGGGCGATCCCTGCTCCGATCGCGCTGGAGGTAGCGCTCGATCGCGATGATCCACGACGGCGCCAGCTGGAACGCGACGTTGTCGCCAAGCTCTGGATGGCACGCCCTGACGCCCGACTCGAGACACCGCTCGACGGCACGGCAACGGCACGCTCCGCAGACTACGGAATCATCCGCGTCCACGTCGGAGAGGCGAGGCGGGAGACGCGTTCCACCTCGCGACGCGAGCTCGTCTCGCTCGTCTTCGATGCATCCGGCTGGAGTGTACCAAGTTGGGACGGGCCGAGCTACCCCGGCCACCCCATCGTCGTGGAAGGCCGGCGGCGCACCTTCCTCGCAACGTTTGCCTACGGAGTGTTCCCGCTCGTGTTCGTGTTGGTCGGCTGGCGTTACGGCCGAAGGAGAGTCATTCGATGAGAACCGCGCTCTCGCTCGTCCTCGTGATCCTCGTCGGGGGCTGCGATCGTCCCACTTCGTCCGGCACCAAAGTGGCGCCGAGTTCGCCGGCGATCACGGGCCCCTCGACGACGCTGCTTTCCTCGCCATCGGCCGCTGCAGCCGATGCGTCGCCGCTCGACGCCTCAGCTGCGGCCGGGCCAGCCACGTTCGACGGAGAAGCCCTTGGGGCCCCCTCGGGCTCGTTCGAGTCGATCGTCGGGGACTGGTACGTGGGAGAAGCGGACGGGGCACGCGGCCTCGAGGTGGATGGGAGCCGTTGGCGCAGCGGCACTCCCTCGGCGACGCTGGCCGATCAAGCCAAGCACCTCTATGGTGACCGGTACGCCGAGTTTCTCGACGGAGTGAAGGCCTTCGCGTTCTTTCCCTTCGCCATCTGGAAGGGCGAAGCACCCCCGGGCGACCTTCGGATCTCCCTGCGTTTCTACCCCATCGCGGGCAAGATCGACCAGGCGGCTGGCATCGCCTTCGCCATCGCGCCGGATGGTAGCTACCTCGGGGTGCGGTTGAACGCGCTCGAGGACAACCTCCTGTATTTTCGCGTCGAAAAGGGGCAGCGGAAGGTCATCGACAACGTGCGTAACGTCCCGACGCCGACGAAAGTCTGGCACACCCTCGTTCTGGAGGTCCGGGGAGCCGGCATCACGGTCGCCTGCGACGGGCAGATACGGTTCCAGAAAACCCTCGACGCACCGCCGCGCGGACGGCTCGGACTTTGGTCCAAAGCCGACTCGCAGGTCCTCTTCGACGACTTCACGATCACCTCGCTCGGCGCCCCCTGACATCGACGAATCACGGCGCGTTCACGTAGAAGGCGACGTGCGAGTGGGGCGAGAGTGGCCCATCGACGCACGCGTCGAAGACGTGGAAGCGCACCGTCCAATAGCCGGCGCGGTCGAAGCGGATCGCCCCGCTCTGGTCGGCGCTCGCCGTGCACGCCGCCGCGGACGTCGGGTTCGCGGTCGCACCGCAGTGCGCGTCGATCGGACCGCTGACGGCGCCGCCGTGCTCGTCGGCGCAGGCATCGATCACGAAGGCGACGAGAAGGAGCCCCAGGGCCGAAAGCCCGAGCGAGCGAAGGCGCATGCCCCATCGTACGCCGGAAACCCGGGTGGGGCCAATTGCCCCGCCGCCAAAAATCCGCCGTCAGCCCGAGGGGTTGATGTACGGCGGATCGAAGAAGCCGCTGTCGCAGCGCTCCGTGCGAACGCTCCCCGAGTGCAGGTCGCGGACCTGCGCGGAGCAAGCCTTCGCATCGATGCTCAGCACGGTCGCGTCTTGGTCGTGGCGCGGCATCGCATGACCGTTCTGGAGCGGGTACGTGCCGCCGACCGTGACGTCCTTGCACGAGCACGGCCCCGAAGGCCGGAGCCGTCCGATCCCCGTGCCCACGGTTGCGGGAGCGGTCGCCGTGACGGCCACGGTCGCGGGCGCGGCCACGGTCGCGCTCGCGGTCGCGGACACGGGGGCGGTCGCGGACGCGGGGGCGGATGCGGACACGGGCACCGACACGGGTGCAGACGCGGACGCGGACTCCCTGACGGTCGCGCTCGCGGTCGGCGCGGGCGCGCTGGATTCCTTGCATCCTACAACAATCGAGCACCCCACCAAAACGCCCACCGCGATCCGAAGCCCCATGGCGCAGAGCGTACCAAGCTTTGACGCACCGCCCCGACATACATCCGCGCCGAACCGCGCCGGATCCACGGCCTGGTTCGGCCGCCGCTCGGCGGCGATGTAGGCAACGCCCCGAAAACCGTCGAATCTCGCGACCCTTCGCGAACGGACGCGAACCGAAGCGATTCCGGCGACGGCACGTGGCTCGCAATGGGGATGGTCATGCGCCGCCACTTCGAGCTCGCGGGTGTTGTTGCTCTCCTGGTCACCTCCTCCTGCCTCGTCGCTGGCTGCAGCGCCGCGCCGCAGGAAGACGTCGACGACTCCAACGCGGAGGTGACGATGTCGAGCCCGAAGAAGACCGCCTACAACTTCTTCATCTCGAAGGGACTGAAGAGCTGGCAGTCGGCGGGTGTCGTCGGCAACCTCCTCCAGGAGTCCAGCCTGGACCCGAACGCGAAGCAGTACGGCGGCGGCCCCGGCCGAGGCATCGCTCAGTGGTCGGTGGGCGGTCGCTGGAACCAACTCGTCGCCTACGCCAACAACCGTGGCGTTTCGCCCTGGGCCCTCACCACTCAGCTCGACTTCATCTGGCACGAGCTGACGACGGTCAGCGCGTATGGCCTGGCCGAGCTCAAGGCGAGCACGAACGTCACCCAGGCGACGATCGTCTTCCAGGACAAGTACGAGATCTGCGGCTCCTGCGCCCAGTCGACCCGCATCAGCTACGCGAAGCAGGTCCTCGCGGACTACGGCACGGGGAGCAGCGCGACGAGCAGCTGCTACTCCGGCACGCTCGGCAAGTCGGTGCCGCAGAACACCTGCGTCGAGAGCAAGTACGACGGCCTCTGGTACCAGTGCGACAACGGCGGCTGGGTCGATCGCTGGAGCGATCCGGACCCGTGCGCGAGCGTCCACCCGCTCTGACGAGGCTCACGGCGGACAGGACTGCATGTCCGCCACCCACCGCGTGACCCGCCCGAGCGCGTAACCGTCGATCGCGTGGCGCGCGAGCGGCGGCATCGCCGCCGGCGCCTTCGTGCCCATCCGGCTCAGGAGGACGCTGCGGCTCGGGTCGCCCGGCGTGACGATCTTGGGATCGAGGAGCCCGAGCGTGCCCGCCGTGGGTGCGCTGCACAGGTTGGTCTTCGGCGCATCGAAGCGCACGTCGAAGGTCTGCTGGGTCGGCCCGTTCTCGCGATGGCAGATCGAGCAGTTCGCGTGCAGGTACGCGCGTGACCACGCATCCGAGTCGGGCTCGTCGCGGGCCGGGAGCCGCAGGAGCGTGCGCGCCGGGGCCGACGGCGCTCCGTCGAAGAGCCCGACCGCCCGCAACGCGTCGAGTTGGTTCGTCCGCGTACCATTCGGGTACACGATGTCGCGGTTGAGCTGCGGCGCTTCGAGCCCGAGCACGTGGTTCGCGGCCGGGTTGTGGCAGGCCTTGCACTGCGCGCGGCTCGGGAAGGTCCACGTGACGTCGCCGAACGCGACCTCGCGCGCGCCGTCCTGCAGACGGGCTTCGCGCGCGTCCGCGTCCCACGCGTAGCTGTAGCCGCTCCACCCTCCCTGACGGTGATTGACGAGCAACCGCGTCTCGATCGGTCGCCCGGACAACAGAAACGTCTTCACGATCACGCTGCCGGGCGGGAAGACCCACTGCCCGTCGGCGAGCCACTGGATGTTTCCGTCGGGCGGGAGCGAGAACCAGCGGCGCTTGTCGGCGCCCTCGCTCCAGAGCTCCATGTTCACCTCGTACGGGACCTCGCCGCTCGTCGGACCGATCGCGGTCATGTCGACGCAGCCCGTGGCGCTGAGGAGCGTCGGGAACGGCTGCGGCGTCGCTGCCTCGAGGCGATAGATGCCCCCGGCCGCGTCGGTGAAATAGAGCTCGCCGGAGGCGTCCTCGGTGAAGCTCGTGGGGCTCTTGCCCGTGTCCGCGAGCGTGGTCGCGACGATGGCTCCGTCCACGCCGCGCTTCACGCCGGTGACGATCCCGGTGCCCCAGTCGCCGAACACGTAGGTGCCGTCGAGCTCGGCGATCGCCTTGCCGCGGTAGACGTACCCGCCGATGACCGCGAACCCCTCGGGGTGGGCGTACTCGTAGATCGGATCGATGAGACCGACGGAGTCGCACGCGGCGGTCCCGAAGCACCCCGAGCCCTCCTTGATGCTCCAACCGTAGTTGCCACCGCGCGTGACGAGGTCCACCTCCTCGCGCTCGAACTGACCCACGTCGCCGGCCCAGAGCTCGCCCGTGGCGCGGTCGAACGAAA
The DNA here is from genome assembly GCA_044224495.1 of Polyangiaceae bacterium. GTDB lineage: Bacteria > Myxococcota_A > Polyangia > Polyangiales > Polyangiaceae > JBGAKG01. Next base: position 116,909 of record JBGAKG010000003.1, read on the forward strand.
AGCTCCACGGGTTGCGGAAGCCCGTCGCCCAGATCTCGCCGCGCACGCCGGCCGCGAACGCGTACGGGTTGTCGTCCGGCACGACGTACGGGCGCCCACCGAGCACGTCGAGGCGAAGGAACTTCCCGAAGAGCAGGGACAGATCCTGCGCGCGATGGCGAGGGTCACCGGGATCACCATCGCCGATCCCGACGTAGAGCATCCGGTCCGGCCCGAAGACGAGGTGTCCGCCGTGGTGCCAGTGTTGGTCCTTCGGGAGCGAGAGAACGTCCTCGAGGCTCGACGGATCGAGCGCGGTCCCGTCGGCCGTGGTCCGCGCGCGCGAGATCACGTAGCGGTAACCGAGCTCGTCGTTCGCGGTGTAGGAGAGGAACAGCTCCTGCGTGCTCGCGAAGTCGGGCGAGAGCACGATCGAGAAGAGGCCGTCGTCACCGGGCTCGCCGTCGACGTGCGCCTTCAGGTCGGCGAAGACGGTCGGTGCGACGTCCACGTCGAGCGACAGCCTCCGGATCACGCCCACGCGCTCGCTGACGAGGAACGAGCCGTCGGGGAGCGCGGCCATGTCCGTCGGGAGATCGAACGAGACGTCCTCCCGGATGCGATGCGCGGTGAGCGGGAGCGGCGGCGCGTCGGGGACGTTGCAGCTGGCGGCTACCGGCCGTTCGGCGAACGCGACCGTCGGGGGTGCCGGATCGGCGCCAGCCCCGCACGCAGCGGCGAGGGCGAGCGCGAGGGCGAGGGCGAGGGAACCAAGCATCCCGAGCGCGTGCGCCTTCGTCGCCATCCGGAGCATGGTGCATCTGGACCACGATTTCGGATCATCCTCAAGGGATCGAATCGGTGCTCGGGACGGCGTGGCCGGCGACGGTCGGCACCTCGATGAAGCCGTGCCCCGACGCCTGATGGCAGCCGTTGCACGCCGTCGCGGTGCGCGCGAACGCAGCGTCGATCTGGGCGCGGTCGTGCGTGGCGAGCGCGCGCTCGAGCTCCGGGAGCGTCGTCTTCGTGAACGTCGTGGCGAGCCCGGCGAGCACCTCGGGGTGGCCCTCCTTTGGCAGCTCGGCGTCGCCGAGCGTCTCGAAGCTCTCCTCGATCTCGCCGCGCTCGTACTCCGCGAGCTCGAACCGACCCGCGGTCCCCGCGCGCCCGAGGAGCTCGAAGCGCCGACCCACGTCCGCCATGACGGTGCCCCAACCGACGTGCGGCTTGGGCGCGGGCGCCGGCTCGGAGCGCGAGCAGCTCGCGGTGGCGAAGGTGACGGTGAAGGCGGCGACGGCGAGCGACGCGCGCGTCATTTCACGACGCTCGCGCACCCGAACAAGACGCGCACCGCGCCCTTCTTGTTCGCTCCGACGATCGACTGGGCGTTCGCGCACGCGGTCGGGCACAGGATGACCTTCGTGGGCGCGGTGTCGTCGTCGAAGTACCAGCTCATCGAGCTGTCGCAGGTTCCCTTGCCGGCGGTCTTGGTGAGGTTGGTCACGACACCGTTGTCGTCGAGCGTGACGTTGACCTTCGTGGGGTCGACCTGCTGGCCGCCGCCCGGATCCGGGATCGGCATCTCGCAGGCGATCTTCGCGTTGGCGAGGACGGCCGTGGCCACGTCGTTGAAGAACGGCCCCCACGCCGAAGCGCCGTCGCAGATCTTCGCGCGCGGACCGCCGGTCTTGGTGACGAGCGTCGTGTAGGTCGACCCGCCGGACGTCGCGAGCGAGTTGTTCGGGTACGTGCAGCGCACGCTCGGGTTCTTGGGGTCCCCCCAGCCGTAGACGCCGCCGAAGATGTACCCGTCGAACATCCCCTTCCAGACCGGATCGAGGATGCCGGGCGGCAGCGTCGTCGAGTTGAACGGGTTGGGACCGCCGCTGAACGTCTCGAACTCCTGCGCCGTGAGGCGCGCGTTGTCGTCGGTGACGACGAGGATCGTCTTCGTGGCATCGGGGCGGAGCCAGCCCTGCCACGGCTCGCCGCCGAGCGACTGGCCCTGCATGAAGCCGCTCGTCTGGCCGAGCGTGCCGAGGAACTGCTCGAACGTCTGCGTGCTGCGGAAGTCGATGCTGGAGTGGAAGAAGCGGGGACCGTTCCCGCAGTCCGTGTCGCCGGAGAGCGGCGGCGGCACGCAGATCGGGTAGCGCGTGGAGCCACCGACCTGGATCGGTGACGTCTTGCTCCGCAGCGAGAGCATGATGACGCGGTAATCGAGCGACTTGCCGGCGATGAGGGTCGCGAAGGCATTGATGCCGGCGTTCACCTCCGCGACCGCAGGCGCCATGCTCGACGAGTTGTCGATCATCCAGATGATGTCGACGGGGAGCGGCTTCGGATCCGCGACCTGCGCCGCGGTCACGCACGCGCCATCGGGATCGAACGGTGCGTCGGCTCCGGCGTCGCCCAGTTGGAACGGAGAGTCGTCGCTCGCGTCGGGCTGGAACGGGCTCGGCGTCGACGACGATCCGCAGGCGGCGAGCGAAAGGAAGAAGAGCGCGCGTCGCAACATCCGATTCAGCGTAGCAGCTGAATCAGGCCGTTCGTGTGACTTCCTCGCAAAGCGCGTCGGTGAACTCGGCCGTGGTGGCCTTGCCCCCGAGGTCGCCCGTTCGGGCCCGACCCGACTGGTAGATCGTGGTCAGCGCCTTCTCGATCTTCGTGGCGGTCGTGATCTCGCCGATGTGGCGGAGCATCATGATCGCGCTCTGGATCACGGCGGTCGGGTTGGCGATCCCCTTGCCCGCGATGTCGGGCGCGCTGCCGTGGACCGCCTCGAAGACGGCCGCTTCCTTGCCGATGTTCGCGCCGGGCACGATGCCCAGGCCGCCGACGAGGCCGGCACCGAGGTCGGAGAGGATGTCGCCGTAGAGGTTCTCCGTCACGATCACGTCGAGCTTGTTCGCGTTCTTCACCATCTGCATCGCGCAAGCGTCGACGATGATCTCGGCCGGCTCGATCGCGGGGTGCTTCTGCGACACCTTGCGGAAGCAGTCGAGCAGGAGCCCGTCCGACAGCTTCATGATGTTCGCCTTGTGCACGACGGTGACGCGCTTGCGACCGGTGCGCTCGGCGTACTGGAACGCGTAGTCGCAGATGCGGGTACAGCTGCGCTCGGTGATGAGCTTGATGGACTGGGCGATGCCCGGCATGATCATCAGCTCGAGGCCGGCGTAGAGGTCCTCGGTGTTCTCGCGCACGATGACGATGTCGGTGCCCTCGAACCGCGGCTCGACGCCGGGGAGGCTCCGGACCGGGCGGACGTTGGCGTAGAGATCGAGCGTCTGGCGGAGCGTGACGTTGACGCTCTTGAAGCCCTTGCCGATCGGCGTGCCGATCGGGCCCTTGAGCGCGACCTTGTTCTTCACGATCGAGTCGAGGACGGACTGCGGGAGCGTGGTGCCGGTCTTCTCGGCGACGGCGGCGCCCGCGTCGTGCACCTCCCACTCGATCGCGACGCCTGCCGCTTCGAGGACGCGCTGCGTGGCGGCGCACACTTCGGGTCCGATGCCATCCCCCGGGATGAGCGTGATGGTGTGCTTCACTGGACGGGCGAGTCTAGTACAAGGAAAAGCGCATGCGATCGTTTCGTGCGCAAGGAAACGGGATTTCGCTCCACGTGCTGGAGTGGACGGCTGAGCTCTCGCCTGCACGTCCGACGGTTCTTCTTCTCCACGGCTTCCAGGACGCCGGTGGGACATGGGATCGCGTGGCGCCCACGCTCGCGGCGCGCGGGCATCGCGTGCTCGCGCCGGACCTCCGCGGCTTCGGCGACAGCGACCGCGTCGCCGCCGATCCGGGCGGCGGCTACTATCACTTTCCCGACTACGTGGCGGACGTCGCACGTCTGGTCGACGGCGAAGTGCGCGGAGAGCTCTTCGTCGTCGGGCACTCGATGGGGGGAACCGTGGCGACGCTGTTCGCGGGCACCCGCCCGGAGCGCGTGGCGAAGCTCGTCCTGATCGAGGGGATCGGGCCGCCCGATCACCCGCCGGAGGTCGCGCCCGATCGGATGAAGGCGTGGCTCGGTGATCTCGAGAAGCAGCGGGCTGCACCCGCGCGCACGCGCGCTCCGATGACGGAGGCCGACGCGCTCGCGCGGCTGGCGATGAATCACCCCAACGTGCCGCGCGACGTGCTCGCGACGCGGCTCCCGCACCTCACGCGGCCCGAGGGAGCCGGCTTGGGGTGGCGCTTCGATCCGCTGCACCGGACGACGTCGCCGATGCCGTTCTACGCGGCGACCTACCGCGCCTTCGCCGCGCGCGTCACGTGCCCGGTGCTCTACGTGAGCGGGGGAAGCCGTGGCTTCCGCCCGCCGGACGAAGCGGCGCGCCTCGCGGCGTTCCCGAACGCGACGCACGTCGACCTGCCCGACGCCGGTCACATGGTCCATTGGACGTCGCCAGAGGCTCTGGCGACGTCACTCCTGGACTTCCTCTAGAAGCAGACCTTGAGGCCTTGGCCTTGGGGGATCGAGATGCAGTTCTGGTTGGGCTTGCAGTCCGCCTTCGAGTTGCAGAGCTGAATCCCTTGCGGCGGGTTGGGGCACGAGCTCTGGCACGTCGCCCCGCCCTGGCCCGCGCAGCACACTTGGCCCTTCGAGCAGCTCGCGCTGCCCGTGCAGGAGAGCGGAACGCCGCCGATGCAGGTGCCCTGCGGCACGCAGGAGACCGACTGCTGCTTCACGCAGCACACCTGGGTGCCCGTGTTGCACGACTGGTTGCCGCAGTTGAACGTGGGAGGCGGGCCGGCGTCGAACGGCGGGGGGCTCGCGTCGACCACGCCACCGTCGAACGGCGGCGGCGGCGGCGGACCACCGTCGAACGGCGGCGGCGGCGGCGGACCCGCGTCGAACGGCGGCGGCGGCGGCGGACCCGCGTCGAACGGCGGCGGCGGCGGCGGCGGGTCGGCGTCGAAGTCCGGCGGCGGCGGGAACGCATCGAAGTCCGGCGGCGGCGGGAACGCGTCCGTCGTCGGAGGAGGCTGCGAATCCGGGAACGGCAAGATCGGATCGGTCGAGACGTCCGGGCTCGCGTCGAGATCCTCGTCACCGAGGGTTCGACCGCCGCACGCGGCGAGGAGGAGTGCACAAGCGCCCAAGGACAAGAGGTGCGTCGTACGCATGTTCGGCGAAGCCTAGCGCAACGGTCGGGACTCGCCAACGAACCGGCCGCTCGAGCTCAGCCGCCCCCGCCCTTCCAGCCTTTCACGACCTCGGCGAGGCGCTTGTCCTCGCCTTCGTCGAGCAACCCGACCGCCACCACGTTGAGGCGATTCGGCTCGGCGATGCGCTTGGCGACGCGGATCACGTCCTCACGCGTGATGGCGACGGTGTGGGCGAGCCGATCGTCGAGCGTCTCGAAGCGATCGAAGAGGAACCCGCCCGCATAGAAGCCCGCGAGCTCCTCGGCCGAGTCACGGAGCGACGAGAGCTCCCAGCGGTGCCGGAGGCGCACCTTCTCGAGCTCCTCCTCCGTCGGGCCGCTCTTTGCGAGCTCCTCGATCAGCGAGAGGATCTCGCGCGTCACCTTGGCGGTGCGCTGGTGTTGGGTCCCCGCCGCGAAGTCGATCACGCCGTCGTCCTCGTAGCCGTCGTAAGCGGCGCTCACGTCGTAGCAGAGGCCCTGCGCGTCGCAGATGCGGTGGTAGAGGCGCGTGGACATCCCGTCGTCGACGAGGCGCATGAACACGTCGAGCGCCGGTCGATCCGGATCGGTCTCGGCGATGCCGCGCAGGCAGACGCGCAGCTCGGTCTGGCTCGACACGTTCTCCACGATCCGCAGGCGCGGCTTCTTCTGTCCGAACGAGGGAGGAGTCGCCGGCAGGCGCTCGCCCGGCGCGATCCGCCCGAAGCTCTCCTCGAGCCGATCGAGCGCGCGCGGTCCTGCGACCTCCGGGTCGGGGCCGTCGAGCGCGCCGCTCGCGACGACGACCACGCCCGCGCCACGGTAGTGGCGATCGTGGTGCGTACGGAGCGCGGCCTGATCGAACGAGCGGACGCGCGCTTCGTCGCCGGTGATCGTGTAACCGAGCGGGTGATCCGGGTAGATGAGCTCGCGGGAGAGGTTGTCGGCGTCGACTTGGCGGCCCTCGTCGTCGAGATCCTCGAGGATCTCCTCGCAGACGATGCCCTGCTCGATCGCGACGTCGTGGAACTCGGGCTCGGAGAGCACCTCCGCGAAGAGCGGGAGCGCTCGCGCGAGGTTCTCCGGCGGCAGCGAGACCGAGAAGACGCCGTAGTCGACCTGCGTCGCCGCGTAGAGCGACCCGCCGAGGCGCTCGAACGCGTAGTTCACGTCGTGCGCGCTCCGGAGCCGCGACGTGCCGCGGTAGATCATGTGCTCGAGGAAGTGACTCAGCCCGTTCGTCGCGTGGTCCTCGAAGCGAGAACCGACGCGGACGTAGGCGGCGACGTGCGCGCGATGAAGATGAGGTTGCGGGACCGCGACCAGCCGGACGCCCGAAGCGAGCACCCGCGTCGCGAAGGGAACCGCGAAGCCGCTCAGGGCTCCTCGTCCTCGACGATGCCGCCGTCGGTCTTGTACTGCGACATGTAATTGTCGTCGCGCGTGATGTCGGCCTTGGACGCGTCCTTCAGGCGCTTCATGTAGATCGCGAGCGCGGCGGCCTGGCGGGCGCCGAGCAAGGTCTGCATGTAGACGTCGCGCTCCTTGTCGAACTCCTCGCGCGTCGCCGTCTTGTGCTCCTTGAGCTGCACGACGAAGAAGGGACCGTCCGTCTTGATCGCGTCCGGATACACGTCCCCATCCTTCGACTTCGCCGAGAACGTGAAGTCGAGGAGCTTGCCGAGGTCGCCCGAGCTCACGCCGCGGAGCGGGTCGCCACCGCTGCGGTTGAACGAGCCGCTCGTGGAGACGACCGGGCGATCCGGATCGGCCGCGGGGTCGAGCTCCTTCTTCGGTGCGGGGGGCTTCGGGGCCGCGCCGGCGTCGGACGCGGGCGCCGCACCTGCGTCGGACGCGGCGGCGCCGCCGTCCACGACGGGAGCGGTGCGAACGAGGGTGGTGTCCGCGACCACACCGAGGAGCGGCAACGGCTTCACGCTGGCGAGCACTTCCTTCACGACGTCGTCGACGGTCTTGCCGCCCTTGATGCCGGCGAGGATCTTCGTGGCGAGATCGCGGGCGGCGGCGTCGACGCGGGAGCGCAGGAAGAGCTCGCGCTTGATGTCCGCCTCGAGCCGCGCCGGGTCGTCCTTCATGATGATGTGGTAGCCGAACTGCGTCTCGACGAGCTGAGGGGTGATCTCCCCCGGCTTGAGCGCGTCGGCCGCCTTCTTGAACGGAACGACGAACGCATCGGTCTTGTCGCCGACATCGCCGCCGTCGTTCTTGCTGCCGTCCTCGGACACGTCCTTCGCGACGCCGTAGAAGCGCTCGCCGCGGCGGATGCGCACCATCGCAGCGGTGAGCTTCTCGATCGCCTTCTCGTGCTCCTCGGCGCTCGCAGTCGGGGCGACCTTGATCAGGATGTGCCGGATGTGGCCTTCCTTGATCGCGCCCGGCTCGGTCTTGCGACCGTTGACCGCGTCGGTGATGGCCTTCGAGTTGACCTCTTCCTTGGCCCACGCGTCGACCTCGGCGTCCGTCGGGGTGGCGACGAGCCAGCGGAGGACGAACGGACGCTCGACGGCGACGTAGCTGAGCGTCGCGTTGCTCTTCTCCTCGACGTAGGCCTCGAGGGCTTCCGCCTCGCTCACGCGCACCGGCGCCTTGATGAGATCGCGCATCTTGGCGGCGAGGAGCTCGCGCTCCTGCTGCTCGCGGAACTCGGCGGGGGAACGATCGATGAGGTTCTTGAGCTGGCGCTGGTAGGCCTTCTGATCGACGAACTCGTGCGTCTTCGGGTCGTGGAAGAACGCGGCGGGGCGGTTCTTCTGGAAGTCCCACACCATGCCGTCGACGATGCCCATGCGCTGCGCGCGCTCGAAGTCGTCGGCGGGGAGGCTCAGGCGGATCGTCCCGGCGACGAGCTCGTCGTCGACCTCGTTGTCGCTCACGGTCAGGCCGATGCGCTCGGCCTCGCTGACGAGGAGCTCGCGCTCGATGAGCCCGTCGAGCACCAGCTGCGGCAGCCCGAGCGCTTTTGCACGACCGAAGTCGCGCGCGCCCGAGTTGTCGCGGGGGATGACGAGGAGGAACGCCGACTTGTGGTCCTTCGGCTCGATGCAGGTTCCCCGCACGCGGGCAGCGCAGACCTGGCTGATCGACGCGCCCTTCTTGCCGGCGGCAGGGTTGAACTGGATCACGAACACGAGCACCGTGGCGACGATGACGGCGCCCATGACGATGCTGGAAAGACCACGGTTTCGAAGCAGGTCGATCATCGCGGGCCAAGGCTCGTAACACGCCTCGGGCGGCCCCGCATCAATCTTTCCGAGCGGCTACCGCCCGCGGTGGGCGGTCTTGGCGGCGGCGACGGCGAGGCGCAGGGGCTCGACGACGGAAGCGAAGCCGTCCGTCGGGTGGTGGAAGGCGACCTCGACGAGGGTATCGAGCGTGCGGGACGGGTCGGCCGGATCCGTCAGCGGCGACGTGCGGACCCCCTGCTCGCCGAAGCCGGCGGCGCGGAGACCCTCCGCCAGAGCGCGGATGTGATCCGCGATCGCGCCGTCGCTCTCGCCCGGGTATTCACCGCGGCGGGCGGCCAGGTGGACGCGGATCTCGAGCGATTCCCCGCCGGCCGCGCGAACGCGCACCCCCGAGTCCATGATGAGGTTGTCGCGGACGCGCTCGGCCAGGACGACCTCGTCACCGAGGGTTCGGTAGACCTCGAAGCCCGCTCCGACCAGGGCCTTCTTGAGCTCTTGGGGTGTCACGGGGACGCCTCCTAGTACCTCAACGCCAAGGAGGCAGGCGAGAAAAACCGCGTGAACTAGAACTGAAGCGAAAGAGCCGCTAGGATGCATGTCGTGAAAAACCGCAAGCACCTCACCCCGGAGGCGGGGGTGCCCGCAGCCGAGGGAGCGCACGCGATGCGCCGCGGTGGTGCCCGCCACGAGGTCAGCGAGCGGATCCACATGCTCGGCCCGAACTTGAAGGCCCGCGAGGGGTGGGCGCTCAACGTGAGCCGCGGCGGCGTCCGTGCGATCCTCGAAGAGAAGGTCGAGCTCGGCGAAGAGTACGAGGTGACGATCGGCGAAGGCAGCGATGCGCCGCTCTCACGTCGCGCGCGCGTCGTGTGGGTCCAAGAGGAGCCGGACGGGTGCATCGCCGGCTTCGAGTTCATCTACAGCAACGCCTCCAACCCCCAGATCAAGCCTCCGACCGAAGAGTGAGATGGCGTCCTCGAAATCGATGCTCCCCCCGTGCGGCATCTACCGCACGACGAAACCCCTCCCCGAACACGAGACCGAGATCCCCGCGGGGGTATTGATCTACTTCCACAACCACTCGGACGCGGGGCTCCCGGTCGCGATTGCGCCGGACCACAACATCATGAACCGCTGGCACTTCCACGGCAGCGGGATCCCGTTCCGGAGCGTGGCGTGGGCGGACAGCCTCGTGCGGCTCCCGCAAGAGGGGTTCTACACGCTGCGGAAGGGCCTCGAGTTCGACGGCGGGAACTGGCCGAAGGGGACGCTGGTGCAGCTCGGCTACACGAGGACCGGAGATCCGATCCTGTTCATCGCGCAGCTCCGCGGCGTGATGGAGGAAAACGATCTCTTCTTCTCGGACCGAGGAGTGGGCATCGCGCGCGAGCAGCTGGCGTTGCTGGAGCAGGTGAACGTCTACGTGGAGCCGCAGGAGCACGGGACGGGACAGCACTGAGGGCGGCGCGGGAGCGCGCGAGCGGGGCGCACGCAGCGGCCGCTCGGCAGTGCTCCGTGGGAGAGGGGCGGGCGCGGCAAGAGCGCGGGCGCGCGCGGTGGGAGCGGGAGCGCGGGGGCGGCTCGGGAGCCGCGCGCGGGACGTTGCAGCGGTGAGCGGGCGGCTTGGGGCCACGTGAGGGCGTGGGCGGGCGCTGGGTGAGGGTGCGGGAGCGCGCGCTGCGGGAGTGCGGGCGCGGAGGGAGCGCGCTGCGGGAGTGCGGGCGCGGAGGGAGCGCGCTGCGGGAGCGCGGGAGCGCGGAGGGAGCGCGCTGCGGGAGCGAGGGCGCGGAGGGAGCGCGCGGCGGGAGCGAGGGCGCGGAGGGAGCGCGCGGCGGGAGCGAGGGAGCGCGCTGCGGGAGCGCGCTGCGGGAGCGCGGAGGGAGCGCGTTGCGGGAGCGCGGGAGCGCGGGAGCGCGGAGGGAGCGCGCTGCGGGAGCGCGGAGCGCGGGGACGCGACGGGAACGCGTTGCGCAGCGGCGCGGCGGAAACGCTTGAGCGCGCGGCGTGGGGGGCGTGGCGTGAGCGCGCGGCGGGAGCGTGCTGCGTGCTGCGTGCCGCAGTCGCCCGCGTGGCGGCGCTCTCGTCCCGGGCCGCGCATGCGTCGGTTCTCATCCGCGCGCGCGATCGTCTGCGTTCATCCCCCGCCGCCAACCGTGCGCCAACAGCCACGTCGCCGGCTCGACGGTCAACGTTCCCGGCTCGGGCGGTCCCGCGCCCTCGGGCTGTGGCCGAGGCTTCGCCACGAGCTCCGCGAGCCCCTCCGACGCCCAGCGATCTCGCCGCGCGACGCTCCGACCCGCCGCAGCATGGTGCGCGTGGTTCTCGAGCACGTACCGAATCGCGCGCCACGTCGCCCGCGGTGAAGCGAGCACGCGCGCGTGGTACCGGTCCCCGTACACGCGACCGCGACGCCGCATCAGCGCGTTCAAGCGCCGCGCGAGCCGGATGCCGAAGCCCTGCATGCGGCGCGAGAGCGCCTGCTTGTCGGCCGCTTCCACCACCATGTGCAGGTGATTTCCCTGCACGGAGTAGTGGACGATGCGGAGCTCGCCCCGCTGCGCCTCGAAGGAGAGCGCGTGCCGCACGCACGCGAAACCGCGCTGGCTCCGGAGGTTCCACACGTGCCGTGCGAACCGCACGGTGACGTGGAGCGGAGAGCGCCCACCGTCGAACTCGGCGCGCCGCACGTGCGACAGGAGATCCGAGCGACGCTTCCGCCCCGCCCGCGGCCGCGCGCCACCGCGCGAGCGTTCGCGCTCGGGCATCGGAAGCGAGAGCTGGCGAGGATGCGTGCGTCGCGCCATGTTTGAATTAGCATATATCTTCGACGGACGACCAGCAAGAGCCTCGCGCCGAAATCCAGCGGTTCGCGAGGTCCGGAGATGGCGCGAGATCCGCGAGGCGCGGAGTGCACGAGCACGCGGCCGCGGGGCATCGGCACCGCTGCACGCAGTGCATGGCGGCACTCCGGCACCGCGCCATCGGCATGGCCTTCCGCGATACCGCCGCCGCTAGCGGACTGGGGCGCTAGCGCACGCGGCGCGGGGCATCGGCACCGAGGCACTCCGCGAATCGCGCGTGCCATGCGCGATTCCACCATCGCGAGCGCACCGGGCGCTTTGCCCACGGAGAACGCGGCAGCGGCACGCAGAGCATCAGGCCTTGCGGCGCCGCGCCATCGGCATGGTGACACCCAACACCGCGAGCGAGCGAGCGCGCCGGGGCCAGCGCACGGGGGCGCGCACCGCGGCGCGCAGCGCATGGCGGCATCCGGCACCGCGCCATCGGCATGGCCTTCCGCGATTCGACGACCGCGAGCGCACCGTGCGCTACCGCACGGTGCCGCGGGGCATCGGCACCGCAGCACGCAGAGCATCGAGGCACTCCAGTACCGCGAATCGCGCGTGCCCTGCGCGATTCCGCCACCGCGAGCGCACCGCGCGATCGACATGGCGCCGCCACCACCGCGAGTGCACCCGGCAGCAGCACACGGAAGCTCGGGGCGGCGTCCCCGGGGCACAACACAGAGAGCATGGCGACACTCCGGCACCGCACCATCGTCATGGCCTCCCCGATACCGCCACCGAGCACACCGGGCAGCAGCGCACGGAGCCACCGGGCATCGTCTCCGCGGCACACAGAGCACGGCGACACTCCAGCGCGGCGCGTCGGCGTGCCACGCGCGAAGCCACCACCACCGAGCGCACCACGCGGCACCGCACAGCGGCACCCGGCATCGTCGCCCGAGCCACCGCGCCACGACACGCCCATCCGCGACACCGCGCGAATCCGCTCAGTCGAGCGCGACCAACGACAGACTCGCGTCCAGCACGTGGAACACGTTCGCGGAGCCCTCCGCGCCGTTCCCCTGCGACCGAAAGACGGGCTTGAGCACGTGGGTCCCTGCCGTCAGCTTCACGAGCAGCAGCGTCGGCGCGTTCATCCCTCGCGCGAGCGGGCGCGTCGAGGTCACCCCCGACGTCCCGATCCGCACGCCGTCGAGGTCCACCGCGAGCTCGCCGGTGTTGCCGCTCCCGGTGCTGAACGTGGCGACCTCGTGCAACACGACGAGCGCCATCGTGTCGTGCGTCGGGGAGAACGTCAGCGTCGCCGTCCCGTCGAGCGGCGTGAACGCCGACGCCGAGATCGTCCGGTCCCCCGGCGCGAGCACGCGCGCGGCGAACGTGCCCGGGCGGAACGCGATCACGTCGTGACGAAGCGTGAGTGGGAGCTTGTTCGAGGCGTCCCCCTTCGCCCACGTCTCGGTGCTGATCGCGCCGGCGAGCGACACGAGCGTGTGCGCGCCCGGGCTCGCGTTCGGCACGAGCCCCACCATCATGAGCGAGTTGCGCTCGCCCCACCCGCTGACGTGCTGCGTGCGAAAGCGATCCCCATCCAGATCGAGGACGCCCTGGACGCCCTGCTGCGGGACGCTCTGGTTGCCGATCGTCGGCACCGTCCCGAACGCCAGCACCGGCGCGGCGGCAGCGAGCGTGACCTTGACCGCCGGGGCCTCGGTCGCCGGCAACCCGGTGAGGTTCAGCGCGGTGGACTGCGTCGCGGACGCGCCCGCCGCCTCCGCGAACGCGGGCGACGACCCGAGGAGCACGGCGCCGAGCCGGAGCACGCGCGCGCGATCGAACGTCGCCGGCTGCGGCGGTGTGTCCAGCGTCCACGCGCGCCACTTGGCTCCGACGACGTGGGTCCCGGGCGCGAGGTCGACGACGGCGTACGTCGCCGCGGGAACACCCGCGCCCGACGAGGCGTCCTCGAAGATGCCCTCGGCCGCCGGCTTTCCGTCGACCATCACGACGTAGCCGCCGATGCCGTTGTAGGGCGGACCGACCTGCGGCAGCGTCAGGGTCACGAGCGCCTTCGTCGCGACGTCCGCCTCGAGCGTGAGCGCGAGCGGCGCGGCGCCGTCGAAGTCGCCGTAGCTCGTCGCGGCCGTGGTGTAGGTCTGCCCCGGCGCGGCGACGCTGAGCGACTCCTTCGCCACGAGGCAGAGGACGACGACGTCACCGACGTCCCCGGTCGCGGTGCCGGTCGCGTTCTGGACGGAGCAGAGTTGATCGCCGGCCAGCGTCTCGGCCGTCACCGCGTAGCTCGTCCCGACGGGGACGCGCGGCAGGGTGAACGCGCCGTTGGCCGAGACGTCCACCGCACCGGCGCCCTGATGGATGCGCACCTTCGTCCCGGGTTGGAGGAAGTGCGCCGTCCCGGACAGCCCGACGAGCGCTCCTGCCTCCGCGTCTCCATCGGGCGCGGCATCGCCGGCGTCGGACGTGACGGCGAGCGTCACGTCCTCCATCCCGACGATGGCGTTGCACGCGACGACGAACGAAAGCGAGAGCGCGGCACCCAGCGGCAGCGCGAACGAGCGAAGACGGATCATCCAGGCCTCCACGAGAGTATCCGAAAGTCGAGCGGCGCTCACTCCAGGACGAGCGCCGAGACGCTCGGGTCCACGACGTGGAACACGTTCGTGCTCCCTTGCGCGCCATCGCCGCGCGAGCGGAACGCCGCTTTGAGCGTGTGCGCGCCGGAGGCCAGGCGCAGCAGGTAGAAGGCGGGGGCCGTCGACCCGCGGCGCGAGCCGTCGGTGCTGCGGACGCTCGACATCCCGACCACCGTTCCGTCGGCATCGAGCGCGACGTCGCCGGTGTTGTTGTTGCCGGTGCTCCACGTCGCGGCTTCGTGCACCACGACGAGGACGAGTCGCTCGCCTCCCAGGGTCAGCGACGTCCTCGCCGCCGGATCGAGGTCGACGAACGTCGAGGACGACGTGGTCTTGTCCCCCGCGCCGAGGCCGCGCTGGACCGTCGCTTGGGGCGTGAACGCGAGCGCATCGTTCCGCACCACGGCCACGTTCTTCCCGGACGAGTCGCCCTTCGCGTAGGTGCCCGTCGTCGCGGGTCCGACGTACGACTGGATCGAGTGCACCCCCGCGACCGCGCTCGGCGTGATCATCGGGACGACGAGCGAGTTGCGCTCGCCCCACGAGCTGATGTGCTGGGTCGCGACGCGCGTCCCGTTGTCGTCGATGGCGGCCTGCACGCCCACGCCGGCCTGGCAGCCGAGGAACGGCACGAACGCCAGCCCGAAGAGCGGCGCGGCGGCGGGGAGCGTGACCGACGCGGCGGCGGCCTCGGTCAGCTGGGTCGTGGTCTGCCCGAGGAGCGCGGTCTGGTTCGCGGTCGTTCCCGCCGCGCTCGCGAACGTGGCGAGGGAGCCGAGCGCGATCGCGCTCACGCGCATCGGCGCGCTCCGGTCGTACGTCGCCGGCTTCGGGGTCGCTCCGAGGTAGGCGGTGCGCCACTTGATCAGGATGGTGTGCGTGCCGGGCGTGAGATCGACGACGGCGTACCCCGCCGCGGGAACGCCGTAACCGCTCGCGACGTCCTCGAAGAAGCCTTCGTTCACCGCCTTCCCGTCGACGAAGATCGCGTACATCCCCGCGCCCTGGAGCGGCGCCGAGAGCTGCGGGATCGTGAGCGTGACGAGCGCCTTCGTCGCGACGTCGTTCTCGAGCGTGAGCCCGAACGGCGCGTTCGGATCGAAATCGACGTAGGTCGCGGAGAGCGTCGTCCACGTCTGCCCTTGCGTGACCGGCGAGAGCGCTTCCTTCGCGTCGATGCAGACGATGGCGACGTCGGACACGTCCTTCGTCGCGCTCCCCTTCCCTCCGCTCCGCACCGAGCAGAGCTGGTTGCCGCCGACGGTCTCGACCGAGACGTCGTAGCTCGCACCGACCGGCACGGGCGGGAGACTGAAGGCGCCGTTCTTGGTGACGTCGACGAAGTCGGTGCCGTTCTTCACGCGGAGCGTGGTCCCCGACTCGAGGAAGTGCACGGTGCCGCCGAGCGCCACCGTCGCGACCGCATCGCTCGCATCGGCGGCGTCGCTCGCAGCGTCGTTCCCGCTCGCCTCGGGGGCGGCGTCGGCCGAGTTTCCACCGTCGTCCGCCGGAGTGACCGGCGTGGAATCGTCCCCACCACAAGCGACCAAAGCCGGAAAGAGCGCGCAAGCCAGCACCGCGCGCGAACGAGTCGAACGAGCCATCGAAGCCTCCAGGTTGTTGTCGTCAGTCGAGCGAGCGAGTCAGAACGCGCCGGACAGCGCGAAGAGCGCACCGTCGCCGCGCGGAGTCAGCGCGAGCGCGACGTGGCGCTTCGGAGCCGTGAAGAGCATGACGGCGCCCGCGGCGGCGAGCACCCCGCCAGCGACGAAGAAGCCCGTCGAGAGGTTGCCCCAGAGGTGCGCGCGATCGGAGGCATCAATCCCATCTTGGGACGAGCAGCGATTCGCGGGACACGCATCGCGCGCGTCGGCCCAGGTCGAGAACGCGAAGGCGCCGAAGATGGCGCCCGCGACGATGCCGGCCGCGCCCACGCCCAACACGGCGGCGCCGACGGGCCGCTGCCACGGCCGGACCGGAGCCGGCTCGGGGATCGGCGGAGGGTCGACGTGCGGGGGCGTCGTGCCGTTCCCGTTCGGCGGCGGGTCCGTCGGCGCGACGAGCTTCTCGAGCGGAGCGACCTCGATCGTCTTGGTCTCGCCGCGCTCGACGTGAAGCGCGATCGTCGCGTCGCGATAGCCCGGGGCGTGCGCATGGAGCGTCTCGTCGCCCGGGTCGACCGGGAGCGGAGCGCCCCACGTCCCCTTCGCGAGCGGGGTGTCGCCGATGGTCACGACCAGGCCCGGGACCTCGTTCACCTTCACGATCACGCGCGGGACGAGCGCGTCGAGCTTCTCGTAGCGCTGCTGGGCGAGCGCGTCGCGCTTCGAGTCGCCCGCGATGCGAGCCGCGCTCCGTGCTTCGCCGAACGTGGCCCACGCGCTCGCGAGCCGTCCGGTGCGCTCGTAGCACTCGCCGAGGAACAGGAGCGTGCCCACGCCAGGGTCGAGCCGCTGGCTCTCGACGAACTTCGGGCACGCGTCGGCGTATTTGCCCTCGCGCATGAGGTTCCGGCCCTGCTCGAAGAGGCCCTCGGCGGCGGCCTTGTCGGCGACCGAAGGCTCGGCGGAAGCGGGCGCGCTCGCCGCGAGCGCGGCAGCGACCACGGCGACCGCGACGGCGCGGCGTGCGAAGCGAAGGGGCATCGTGTTCCTCATTTGCGGGTCCCGTACTGATCGAGCTCGTCGGAGGAAGAAGATGGCGATGCCACGGAGGGTCGGGGGCGCGCGCTGGCGCTCGCCACGATCCTACCAAAGCCCGTCGGCGGTGGCGCGGGGGACGCGACCGGCGGCGGCGAAGCGGAGACGGCTGCCGTGCCGGCGCTCGGCGGCGGCTCGACCATCCGGGGCGCCGTGGACGACGGCGGCGGCGGTGGCGGGACGGTCGCCGTGAGCGCAGTTTCGCTCGAGGGCGGCGGAGCGGTGACGGACGAAGGCGCGAGCATGCGCCGGACGACGACGACACCGAGCAGCGCGACGAGCGCGACCGCAGCGCCGACGATCAGCGCGAGGCGGCGCGGAGGCGGCGCCGGGATCGATCCGAGCGTGGTCTCGGCGAGCGCATCGGCCGACGTGTCGGGCGACGATGGACGGGGCGAGAGCGGCGCGGGCTCGTCGGGGGCGTCGCTCGTCTTGGGTCCGACGCCGAGGACGCGCTTCACCCGCATCGCGAGGCGCTCGCCGTCC
This sequence comes from Polyangiaceae bacterium, assembly GCA_044224495.1. Taxonomy (GTDB): domain Bacteria; phylum Myxococcota_A; class Polyangia; order Polyangiales; family Polyangiaceae; genus JBGAKG01. Next base: position 133,872 of record JBGAKG010000003.1, read on the forward strand.
TTCGCGAAGGGGGCGACGTCCTCCGCGAGCTGCGCGAGGTTCTGGTAGCGATCCTCCGGCGCCTTCGCGAGCGCGCGCATGACGACCGCTTCGAGCGCCTCGGGCAGCTCGGGCAGGAACGTGCGCGGCGGCAGGACCGGATCGAAGAGGATCGCCGAGCAGAGCTCCGGCAGCGTCTCGCGCTGGTAGGCGACGCAGCCGGTGAGGAGCTCGTAGAGGATCATCCCGAGCGACCAGATGTCGGAGCGGAGGTCGACCGACTTGGAGGACCGCAGCTGCTCGGGCGCCATGTAGTAGGGCGTGCCCATGATGGCGGAGGTCTTGGTGAGGTTCATGTCGCCCGGGGTCGTGAGCTTCGAGATCCCGAAGTCGAGCACCTTCACGCACGGCGTCCCGTCGGCGCGCTTCGTGAGGAAGAGGTTCGCCGGCTTGAGGTCGCGGTGGATGATCCCGAGCGCGTGCGCTTCGGCGACCGCCTCTGCCGTCTGGAGGACGTACGTCACGGCCTCGCGCACGGACAAGCGTCCCTCGGCTTCGAGCACGGAGGAGAGGTCGCGCCCTTCGAGGTACTCCATCACGATGTAGGGCGAGCCCGTCTCGGCGGTGCCCACGTCGAGCACGCGCGCGACGTGCTCGCTCCGCAGACGCACGGCCGCCTTGGCTTCGCGGAGGAAGCGCCCCAGGGCGGCTTCGTTCTCCATCCCCTCCGGCAGGAGGAACTTGAGCGCCACCCGCTGCTCGAGCTGCTGGTGCATCGCGGCGACGACGACGCCCATCCCACCTTGGGCGAGCACCTTCTCGACCTTGTACTTTCCCGCGAGGATGTCGCCCTCGCGCACCGGCGTCGCCATGCCTCCTCGAAGAGCAACCGCCGTGCCGGGTGCCCGACGCGCGCCGGCCCGAGAAATCCCGCGGTCCGAGCGGCCGTCCGGTCGTGGCGCGGCGTGCGCGCACAGCCGCTGTGCGCACACGTGCGGCCGGGGTACGTTCCGGACATGGTGGACGAGACCGCAACGCATCCGGGGGGTTGGCTCCCCGCGGGGGGTCGGTCCGCGCGGAGGCCGCGGCGGGTGGAGCTCGTCCTGGTCTGGTCCCAGCACGAGCCCGAGCGCGTGGGTGAGCTCGCGATCGTCCCGCGCGGCGAGAGCGTGCTCGGCCGCGGCGACGGAGCCCCCGGCGAGGCCAAGCTCGCGTTCGGTCAGCGGCGCCCGGGCGCACCGGCGCCGCGTCCGCTCGCGAGCGCAGGCATCTCGCGCCGCCACCTGGTTCTCCACCTCGGCGACGAGCTCACGGCCGAGGTCGTCGGGAAGAAGAAGGTGCTCGTGGGTGGCCACGACGAGGCGGCGCTCACGTTGGAGGTCGGCGATCGCCTCGAGATCGAGCGCGAGGCCATCTTCGTCGTGGACGCGGCGGACGACGAGCCGCTCGGTGATGCGGCTCCGGACTTCGCCTTCGGCGAGGCCGACCGGTTCGGCTTCGTCGGCGAGAGCGCGGCGGCGTGGGCCCTCCGCGACGCGATCGCGCTCGCCGCGCGCCGCCCGGGGCACGTGCTCGTGCGCGGGCCGAGCGGCAGCGGCAAGGAGCTCACCGCGCGAGCGCTCCACGCGCTCTCGAAGCGGGCGCGCGGACCGTTCGTCGCGCGCAACGCGGCGACGCTCCCCGAGGGCGTGATCGACGCCGAGCTCTTCGGTACGGCGAAGAACTTCCCCAACGTCGGGGTGCCGGAGCGGCGCGGCCTGCTCGGTGAAGCGGACGGCGGGACGCTCTTCCTCGACGAGATCGGGGAGCTCCCCGAGTCGCTCCAAGCCCACCTCCTTCGCGTGCTCGATCAGGGCGAGTACCACCGCCTCGGCGAAGACCGCGCGCGGAAGGTGGACGTGCGGGTGGTGGCGGCGACGAACCGCACGCGCGAGTCGTTGAAGCACGACCTCGCAGCGCGGCTCACGCTCGAGCTCGAGACTCCCGGGCTCGACGAACGGGCGACGGACGTCCCGCTCCTCGCCCGCTGGCTGCTCCGGCGCATGCGCGACAGCGATCCGAGCGCGGCGCGCTTCTTCGCCGGGAACGAGCCGCGCCTGGCGCCCGACCTCGTCCACGCGCTGCTCGATCACGCGTGGGTCGGGCACGCGCGCGAGCTCACCGCCCTGCTCGAGGTGGCGACCGCCCACAGCAAGGGACACTTCGTCGAGCTCGGAGAGGCCGTCGCCACGCGGCTCCGTCCGCGAAGCGCGCCGAGCGCGGGTCAGCCGACGCGTGAAGCGATCGAGCGCGCGTTGGAGGCGGCCGGCGGGAACGTGTCCCGCGCGTGGGCTGCGCTCGGGCTGCCGAGCCGCGACGCGTTGAACCGCCTGATCAAGAAGCACGGCATCGTCGTCCGCCGCTGACCGGGCGCGCTCACTTGCGCGGGCCGAAGTCCATCTCGTCGGGGAACGCCGCCGCGGTCGAGGCGGCCGCGGAGGCCACGACCGGCGGGGCCGTCCGACGAGCGGAGGCGACCGCGCTCGGACGCACGGCCGGCGCCGTGCTCGCGGCGGGGGCGCTCGCGACGGCGAGCGGCCGCGCGGACTCCGTCGCCTGCGGAGCCGGCGCCGTGCTCGCGGTCGCGCTCGGCAGCACGGGCGTACCGCTCGCGGTGGCGGCGATGCCGGTGCTCGTGGGTTGGACGGGCCCTCGGTCGTCGCCGCCGCGCCCGAACGCGAACGCGCCGGCGAGCGCGACGACGAGCGCAGCACCGATCGCGAGCGGAACGGCGCGCCCGAGGGAAGCGGTCGGACGCGGCGCCGATGGCGCGGGCACTGCGTCCCCGTGCGTGCGACTGGCCGCGGTGACGGTCTCGTCCACGGCGGCCACCGCCGGCTCCGGCAACGTCGAGGGCAGCGCTTCGTCGACCGAAGGAGCTGCGTCCGGGGCGCCGCTCCAGACACGAGGCGTGCCGAGCACCTTCGCGACGCGCTCCGCGAGCGCCGCGGCGCCGTCGTCGCCGAACGGTGCGAGCGCCGCGGCCACGACGGCGACCGACGCGAGCCGATCGTCGGGCGCCTTGGCGAGCATCTTCAGCACCACGGCTTCGAGGTCGGGCGTCACGCCGGCGAAGACCTCGGCCATCGGCGTCGGGTCGTCGGTGACGATGCGCGAGAGGACGCCGGTCGCGGTGTAGGCCTCGAACGGGAGCCGCCCGGTCAGGAGCTCGTAGAGCACGACCCCGAGCGACCACACGTCCGAGCGTGCGTCGACCGAGCGCGCTTCGCGGATCTGCTCGGGCGACATGTACTTCGGCGAGCCGAGGAGACTCGCGGTGTCGGTCAGGGTCCCGGCGAGCGCGTCCGCCTTGGCGATCCCGAAGTCGAGCACCTTCACGAGCTCGGTCCCGTCGGGCCGGGTCGTGAGGAAGAGGTTCGACGGCTTCAGGTCGCGGTGGACGATGCCGAGCGCGTGCGCTTCGGCGAGGGCGAGCGCGACCTCGAGGACGTACCGGACCGCCCGCGTCTCGGGGAGCGGCCCGTCGGCGGAGAGGAGCGCCTGGAGGCTCTTCCCTTCGACGTGCTCCATCACGAAGAACGGGCCGTGCTCGGCGCTGACCCCCGCGTCCATCACGCGCGCGACGTGCTCGCCGCGGATGCGAGAGACGGCGCGCGCCTCGCGCCGGAGCCTCTCGCGTGCAGCGTCGCGTTCGCCCGAGACGCGGGGGAGACGATCCTTGCGCAGGACCTTCAACGCGACGCGCCCGCCGAGCTCCAGGTGCCGCGCGAGGTAGACGCGGCCCATCCCGCCCTCGCCGAGGACCCCCTCCACGCGATAACGCTCCTCGAAGACGGTGCCGGGACGAAGCTCCACGATCGTCGATCTTCGCCGATCGCGCGCCCGCCGTCGAGGCGTTCAGGTCGGCTCGTTCGGCTGGGGCGCCACCGCCTCGGCCTCGGTCCCCGGCTTCGGCGCCTCGCCACGCTTGACCCATCCCCGCGCGAGGATGAGCCCGATCGGGCTCGAGATCGCGATGAGCCCGTAGATGAGCCACATCGTCTCGGTATCCTTCGGTCCCACTTTGGGACAGTAGTGCTTCATCATCCAGCCGGAGTAGAGCCCGGTCGTGAACTTCGCGAGGATCCACGGAACGTTCGCGAGGCCCATGTACTGAGCGACGCGACCCTCGGGCGCGAGCTCGGACGCGTACTCGAGGAACCGAGCGCTCCAGAGCGCTTCGCCGATCGAAAACACGACGAGGTAGAGGAGCAAGATCGGGAGCCGCGGGCCGAGGCAGAGGAGGAACGTCGGGATCGCCGAGACCGCGGTCCCGATGATCATCATCGTGTAGACGTCCTTCTTCTTCGTGAGCGCGGTGATGGTGGGGACGCCGAAGAACACGATGAGCGGGTTCACCCAGTTGACGATCCACTCCATCTTGGCGGCGACGGCGGGGTCGTACGCGCGGAGGACGTAGTTCGGCATCGTGAGCCACTGGTGCGCGAAGAGCGTGCGCACGGGCAACAGCATGAAGATGAAGAAGACGAACCGCGCGTCGCGGAACGGGCTCGGGGCCTCTTTCGTCCCGATGAAGTAGGCATGGATGCGGGTGGCGATGCTCTGCTTCGGGCCGTCCTCGTGCTTGACCGGGCGGATCGTCTGCGCCTCGCGCTTCGAGGTGAACAGAAGGCCGACGACCGCGAGCGTGACGACCGAGATGAGCACGCACGCCCAACCCACGGCGGAGACGCCGGACATCGTGCTCGTGCCGGCCTTCGTCGCCTCGTCCCAGTGCTCGCGGACGGGCGGAGAGATTGCGCCGATGACGACGATCGCGAGGTTCATCGCGGCGTACATGAGCGCGTAGCCCATGCTGCTCGTCTTCTCGTCCGTGTACTGCTTGATGCCGGCGTAGGCGACGGGCTGGAGGATGCCCTCGCCGAGGGCGACGACGAGGAGCCCGACGAGCAGCACCGGGATGCGCGCGTTGCCCGCGCCGACGGCGGCCGCATACCCGACGCGTCCGACGAGGGCGAGCGCGAGCGCGAGCAGGACACCCTTCCGAACGCCACGCCGCTCGGCGGCGCCGCCGACGCCGATCATGAAGAGCGTGACGCCCATCGTGAAGAACGAGACGACGCGACTGGCCCAGGTGTCGGTGAGACCGAGGTCCTGGGTGAGGTACTCGGTCATCAGCGTGAGGACGCCGAAGTAGGCGGCGGCGTCGATCGCGTAGGCGGCGATGACGTACCAGAGCGCGGCGGGGCTGTGGCGCAGGGCGCGGAGGGCGGTGATGAGCTCGCGCATGGGGGTGGGGACGTTACTCCCATGCCCTTGCCGTTGTCCTTGCCCTTGCCCTTGCCCTTGCCCTTGTCCTTGCCCTTGCCCTTGCCCTTGCCCTTGTCCGGACTGCATCTCGGGGCACGCGAGTAAGCGCGCGTGTACGGACGGAGTCTTCTCACCTGCCCGAGACGGCTTGACGCTCGCGGCGCAGCATGAGCGACTGCAACCCATGGAGTGGCCCGGGCCGACCCACAGGCTGACGCGGACGGCGCTCGACCAGCTCGAGCTTTCGCCCGCCACGGTGAAGCAGCTTCTCGTGGGACTCCCGTGCGAAGTCCGGCTCCCCGAGTGGTTGGGGCCGACGCTCTTCTCCTCGGAGATCGGCGGCGGCGAGGTCCAACGCATGAGTGAGCGCTTCGACGTCGATGCGTTTCGCGAGGCGTACGTGGTCGGAACGAGTCGCGAGACGCAGGGCGCTCCAGGGCCCTACGCGGCGTTCTGCATCCGTCCCGGCAGCGACGCGCTTTGGCTGGTGGATTTGGACGGCGCGCCGCAGCCGCGGTTCGTGAACTCGAACCTCGACGCGTTTCTGCGGTGCCTCCATGGCTTCGTGAGCGTTTGGCCTCACGTCCGTGGCGCTTCGGACGAGAAGGTGGCGCAGATCGCGCAGGAGCTCCGTGCTTCGATCGATCGCATCGACCCGGCGGCGTGTACGGAGGACGACAGCTACTGGCCGACGTGGATCGAGACGGAGCTCGGGCCTGACGCGTAGCGGGGCAATCTCCCCGTGTGCGTTTGTCTGGAAGCGTGGCGAGCTCGCTCGCGGTGCTCGTATCGGGAGTGAGTTGCGAGACGCTGGCGGTGCTTCGGGTTCGCGTCGTGCGAGATGCAGGCGGTGCTTCGGGTTCGCGTCGTGCGAGACGGTGGCGGTGCTTCGCATCGGGAGTGATCGCGAGACGCTGGCGGTGCTTCGGGTCAGCGTCGCCCGAGACGCTGGCGGTGCTTCGCTTCTGGAGTGAGTTGCGTGACGCCGGCCTATTTCATTCACGTAAGGGGCCCTGACGGCCCCTCGCGCGCTACGCGCGCTCACCCCACGGGTCATCTTCGTCGCTCCGCTCCTCGATGACCGAACGGGGGCTGCCGCCCCCCTCTCCCCCCGGCCTCCACGCTTCGGAAGCATGGCGAGTTCGCTGGCGGTGCTTCGCATCGGGAGTGATCGCGTGACGCTGGCGGTGCTTCGGGTTGGCGTCGTGCCAGACGCTGGCGGTGCTTCGCGTCCGGAGTGATCGCGAGACGCTGGCGGATTAGGGCTTCGCCAACTTCTCGTTGATCTTCTGCACGATGTAGTTGAACCCCTGCGCCGGGTTCGCGAGCATCTTCGTGAACTGGTTGAAGTAGCTCTGCGTCAGGCTCGAGCCCTCGGTGATGATGTCGACGATCTTGAACGGACCCGAGCCCGTGCCCGTGACGAGATAGTCGATCTGGACCGTGTCACGCGCGTTCGAGGTGTTCGTCGCCTCGGTCTTGACCCGCGTGTCGGTGCCCTGAACGCCGGTCCCCGAGTACGTGATCGTGTACTGGAGCGTGCGGGTCAGGTTCTTCTTGTAGTTCTTCTCCACGAGCTTGTGGATGAGGTCCGTGACCTGGGTCTGCTGCGCCGGGGTGAGCTTCGACCAGTCGCCCTGGAAGCACCGCTTCGTCAGCTCGTTGTAGTCGACGAGCTTGTCGAACTCCTGCGTGAGCGCCGCGTCGCGCGAAGCCGACGCCGGCTGCTTCAGCAGCGACGTGAGCTGCTGCTGGCCCGACTGAACGAACGTGACCGGGTCGGCCAGCGCCGAGCTGGCGAACGCCATCGAGGCAGCGAGAACGAGGACGGCGAGGAAGCGACGCATGAGGTTTGCTCCGTTGGACGGCCGCGAGGGGCCCGAATTCAACCCGGCACCGCTTTCCTAATTCCGGTCGCGGCCTTGCGCAAGGGAGGCGCAAAATACTCGGCCTCGCGGATGCAACTCACGCGCGACCTGGCTCTCGCACGACGTTGCTGGCGGTGCTTCGCATCGGGAGGGATTGCGAGACGCTGGCGGTGCTTCGGGTTGGGCCTCTCCATCCCTCCGAAGCCTGGAGGCCGGGGGGAGAGGGGGGCGGCAGCCCCCGTTCGGCTTTCGAGGAGCCGAAGGCGACGAAGGAAGCGCTCTTCCGGTGGTCGGGTGAGCGCGCGTAGCGCGCGAGGGGCCGTCAGGGCCCCTTACGTGAATGAAATACGCCAACGTCTCGCGACTCACTCCTGATGCGGAGCACCGCCAGCGTCTCGCACGACGCCAACCGAAGCACCGCCAGCCTCTCGCACGACACTCACCCGAAGCACCGCCAGCGTCTCGCAACTCACTCCTGATGCGGAGCACCGCTCCGTCTCGCATGACGCTCACCCAAATCACCGCCAGCATCTCGCAATCACTCCAGATGCGAAGCACCGCCAGCAACCCTCTCCATCCCTCCGAAGCCTGGAGGCCGGGGGGAGAGGGGGGCGGCAGCCCCCGTTCGCCTTTCGAGGAGCCGAAGGCGACGAAGAAAGGCCGTGGGGTGAGACGGGCTTCGCCCGTCGAGGGGCCGTCAGGGCCCCTTACGTGAATGAAATACGCCAGCGTCTCGCAACTCACTCCCGATGCGAAGCACCGCCAGCGTCTCGCACGACGCGAACCCGAAGCACCGCCAGCGTCTCGCACAACGCTCACGCAAAGCACCGCTAGCGTCTCGCGCGACACTCGCGCGAAGCACCGCCAGCGTCTCGCACGACGCTCACGCAAAGCACCGCTAGCGTCTCGCAATCCCTCCCGATGCGAAGCACCGCGAGCAACCTCTCCATCCCTCCGCAGCCTGGAGGCCGGGGGGAGAGGGGGGCGGCAGCCCCCGTTCGGTCATCGAGGAGCCGAAGGCGACGAAGATGACCCGTGGGGTGAGCGCGCGTAGCGCGCGAGGGGCCGTCAGGGCCCCTTACGCGAATGAAATACGCCAGCATCACGCAACTCACTCCTGATGCGAAGCACCGCCAGCGTCTCGCACGACGCTGACCCAAAGCACCGCCAGCGTCTCGCGATCACTCCCGATGCGAAGCACCGCCAGCGTCTCGCACGACGCCAACCCGAAGCACCGCCAGCGTCTCGCACGACACTCACCCAAATCACCGCCAGCGTCTCGCACGACGCTCACCCAAATCACCGCCAGCGTCTCGCACGACGCCGACCCAAATCACCGCCAGCGTCTCGCACGACGCCAACCCAAATCACCGCCAGCGTCTCGCACGACGCCGACCCAAATCACCGCCAGCATCTCGCACGACGCCAACCCCCATCGACCTTCACCGCACCCGGCGCAACGTGACGCGGAACCTGCCCCCACCCTCCGGAGACGTCATGACTTCAATCGACCCCCCATGCTTCGCATGGTCGTCCATGATCCGCTTCACGACCGCGAGCCCGATCCCCGCCCCGTGCGATCGCGTCGTGTAGAACCCACCCCAGATCTTCTCTCGCGCCGCCTCGTCGATCCCAGGCCCCCCGTCGTCGACGGCGAGCTCGACCGCGTCCCCCTTCTCGACCAGACGCACGTACACCTTCGTCCCGTCCGCGCTGGCCTGCTTCGCGTTCCGTACCAGGTTCCACAGCACCTGCCGCAGCTGCGCGGCGTCCCCGATCGCCAGCGCCGACTCCGGTCCCTCGTAGAGCACCGCCGACGCCGGCGCCGGCGCGCGGGCGGCGAGCGCCACGACCTCGCGCGCCATGCTGGCCACGTCGATCTTCGCGACGTCGACCGGGCGCGGCTTCGACAGGTCGAGCATGTCGCCCACCAGATCGTTCAGGCGATGCACCTCGCGCGAGACGATGTCGCACAGCGCGCGATCTTCCGGCGAGAGCGCCGGCGAATCCCCCAACAGCTCGATCGACCCCGAGATCGACCCGAGCGGGTTCCGCACCTCGTGCGCGAGCCACGCCGCGATGCGCCCGAGCTCCGCGAGCCGCTCGGCCTCCGTGTAGCGCTGCGTCGCCACCGCGAGCGCGCCGCCCGCCACGCGCAAGCGCTCCGCCAAGTACCCAGCGAGCACCGCGACGACGGTGATGCCCAGCCCGTTCACGAGCAGCGGGTACCCCATGTCGGACAGGTGCGTGGCGTACGTGGCCGCGGGTTGATCGACCGGAGGCAAGACGATCTTCGTCGCGAACGCCACGCAGAGCAGGGCATACGCGCCGTACCCGACGAGCGCCGCCGTCGCCGCGCCGCGCAGCCCGATCACGATCGCGCCGATCAGGACCGACAACCCGTAGAACGACGTCGCGCCGCTCGCCGCTCCGCCCGTGACGTACACGATCGCCGTCCAGAGGAGCTGATCCACGACGACGTGCGCGTACGCGAGCCAGCGCCGCTCGCGCTTGCTCCGCAGGAGCATCGCCTCGACCGCGGACAGCGCGTACGCGAGCGCGATCGTGACGAGGACGACCCGGCTGCTCGGCGAGCTCAATCCGAGCCCGCCGCGCAGGTAGAGGATCGCGGCTCCGCCGAGGAGCAACGTCGTCAGGATCAGGCGCGCCGCGGTCACCGCGGAGAGGCGGCGCGCGAGGCCTTCGTCGCGCTCGCTCGGGACGTCGAGCCAGGGGATCGACGACGTGAGCGCCCGCGGAGGGCGGCGCCGCGGCGCCGCGGCGGTCACTGCGCCTTGATCTTCCCCGCGAGCGAGAAGATCGGGAGGTACATCGCGATGAGCACGACACCGACGGTGCTACCGATGCCGACCATCATCACGGGCTCGATCAAGCTCGTCATCGCGGCGACGGCGACGTCGACCTCGTCCTCGTAGAAGTCGGCGATCTTGTTGAGCATCGCATCGAGCGCACCGGTCTGCTCGCCGACACCGACCATCTGCACGACCATCGGCGGGAAGACGTTCGCCTCCATCAGCGGCTCGGCCATGTTGCGGCCTTCGCTGATCTTCTGGCGCGCGAAGAGGATCGCTTCCTCGATGATGACGTTGCCGGCCGTGCGCGCGACGATGTCCATCGCGTCGAGGATGGGCACGCCCGACGAGAGCAGCGTGCCGAGCGTGCGCGTGAAGCGCGCGACGGCGATCTTGCGGATGACCGGCCCGATCACGGGGAGCCGGAGCAGGATTTTGTGGATGGTCCGTTTGCCGTTCGGCGTCCGGTACGCGTACGCGATGCCGAAGCCGATCAGGATCATCAGCGGAACGATCCAGATCAGGTTCCCGACGAACGCCTCGGACAACCAGATGACGATCTGCGTGATCTTCGGGAGCTCGTCCTTCGAGCCGAGGTCCTTGAAGATGTTCTTGAACGACGGGATGACCCAGCCGAGCAGGATGCCGCAGACACCCATGAAGACGAAGAGGACGACGCTCGGGTACACCATCGCGCCGCGGAGCTGGCGCTTCAGCTTCACGCTCTTCTCGTTGTAGGTCGCGAGGCGGTTCAGGATCGTGTCGAGGATGCCGCCCGCCTCACCCGCTTGGACGAGGTTGCAGTAGAGGCCGTCGAACACGTCCGGGTGCCGGCGCAGCGACTCGCTGAACGTCTTGCCCTGCTCGACCTGCGACTTCACGTCCCCGATGATCCCGGCGAACGCCTTGTTGTCGGTCTGGCCCTGCAGGATGTCGAGGCACTGCACGATCGGGAGGCCGGCGTCGATCATCGTCGAGAGCAGGCGCGTGAACGTGACGAGGTCCTTCTGCGAGACGCCGCTCCCGAAGGAGAACGAGATCGTACGCGCCTTCTTCTTCACCCGCGTCGGGGTGAGCTTCTGCTGGCGGAGGCGGTTCTCGACCGCTTCCTCCGTCTCGGCTTCCATGAGGCCCTTCCGAACCTCACCGCCGGCTGCGCGCGCTTCCCAGACCCACTCGGCCATGAAGACCAAATTCTAACGCGCTAGCTTGCCCACGGTCAAAAAGGGGTGAAACGCTAGCCCTCGTGCCCGCGCGCATGGTGAGTCCCCCCCGGCTGAGCCAGACCTGTGACGACGTGTGCCGCTGGGTCCGCGACGATGGCGTCGCGCCCCTCGCCGCGGCCGGGGTCGCCCGGCGCCGCTCCGGCCGCTGGGAGGAAGGCGTCGGGGGCGCGGCGGACGTGATCTTCGACCTCGCGAGCGTCACGAAGCCGATCGTCGCCGTCGCCTTCGCGCGGAGCGGGCTCGACCGCGGGGCACCCGTCGAGAGCCTCGTCGCGGAGGCCGCGGGGACGCACGCGGGTCCCCTCCCCCTCGAGCTCCTCTTCGCGCACCGCGCCGGGCTCGAGGCGCACGGGAAGCTGTGGACGCCACTCCTGGCGGGCGACGTGTCCTTCGACCGCGCGGCGGCGCTGCGCATCGCCGCCGCGTCCGCGCGGAGCCCGCTCGGGTCCGCCCCATGGGACGCGCTCTACAGCGATCTCGGCTACGCGCTCGCGGGCGAGGCGCTCGGACGCGGCGTGCGCGCCGCCACCGACGAGGCGGTCCACGAGCTCGTCGTCGGTCCGCTCGCGCTCGACGGCGCGCTCGGGAGCGCGCGCACCCTCGCGAACGTCGGCATCGACCTGCGCGCGGTGGCTGCTCCGACCGAGCTCGTGCCCCCGTGGAGGAACGACGGCGCCGCGGGCGACGGCGCACTCCTCCGCGGGCGCGTCCACGACGAGAACGCGTGGGCGCTCGCGCCGGAGGGCGTTCAAGGGCACGCCGGGCTCTTCGGCACCGTCGCGGCCGTCCTGCGCTTCGGGGAAGCCGTGCTCGATGCGCTCCAAGGCCACGCGTCGCCAATCACCGCGCGGCGAGGTCTGGACTGGCTCGTGGCTCCGCGCCCGGGTGGCAGCTTGCGCGCGGGGTTCGACGGCAAGAGCGACGAGGGCTCGTCGGCGGGCACGATCCTCGGTCCACGCACCTTCGGCCACCTCGGGTTCACCGGGACGAGCCTCTGGATCGACCCCGACCACGAGGTCGTCGTCAGCCTGCTCACGAACCGGGTCTCGCCGACCCGCGACAACGTGAAGATCCGCGCCGCGCGGCCGCGCGCCCACGACGAACTCGCCCGCGCCGCCCTCCGCTAGTACTCTTTCCCCATGGCCGAGCCGGAGGCGAAGGAGACCGCTCCGGGAGCGGACCGCGACAGCGGCCCCGTCCCCGTCGCCGCCGCGCCCCCGAAGCAGGCGCTCGCGCCACCGAAGCGGAAGCCGAAGCGCGCATCCTCGTCGGTGCCGCAGAGCGTTCGCCCCAAGCCGAGCACCTATCGGCCCCGGGCGACGAACACGTGGCGCTTCGTCCGCGCCTACTACACGACGTTCGTCGTCATCACGAGCTACCTCTGGCTCTCCGCGTGGAGCAGGCTCCTCGGCGACCAGTGGCGCGCCGCCCGCATCACGCAGGTGCACAAGCGCAACGCGGCGCTCGTGAACGAGACGATCCTCGAGCTGCAAGGCCTCTTCATCAAGGTCGGCCAGCTCCTCTCGATCATGTCGAACTTCCTGCCGCAGGAGTTCCGGGAGGAGCTCGAGGGGCTGCAGGATCAGGTCCCCCCGCGCCCCTACGACGAGATCGCCGAGCGCATCCGGATGGAGCTCGACGGTGACGTCGACGACCTCTTCGCCGCCTTCGATCGCACGCCGCTCGCGAGCGCGTCGCTCGGGCAGGTGCACGAAGCTCGCCTCCCCGACGGCCGCCGCGTCGCGGTGAAGATCCAGCACAAGGACATCGACGAGATGGTCCGCCTGGACCTCATCACGATCCGCCGGATCATGGCGATCGTGCAGTGGTTCGTCCCCGTCCAGGGGCTCGACCAGTACTACAGCCAGATCAAGGCGCTCCTCTACGAGGAGCTCGATTTCGAGCGCGAAGCCGAGAACATCGAGAAGATCGCGAAGAACTTCGAGAAGAACCCGATGGTGGTCTTCCCGGTCCCCATCCGCGAGTACTCGACGAAGCGGGTGATCACCCAGACCTTCGTCGAGGGCGTGAAGCTCGGCGACCTCGCGCGCATGGAAGCGCTCGGCATCGACAAGAAGGACCTGGCGAGCCGCTTGGTGCGCGCCTACTGCCAGATGATCTTCGTCGACGGCATCTACCACGCCGATCCGCACCCCGGGAACGTGATGGTCCGCGACGATGGCGCGCTCATCCTCCTCGACTTCGGCGCCGTGGCCGAGCTGTCGCCCCAGATGCGCGATGGCATCCCCGAGTTCCTCGAGGGCGTGCTCCGCCGCGATACGCAGCGCCTCATGAAGGCGATGCGCAAGATGGGCTTCCTCGCCAAGGACGCGGACGAGCGCGTGAGCGAGGCGCTCATCGAGCACTTCCACAAGAAGTTCCAGGAAGAGGTGAAGATCGAGAGCTTCAACCTCAAGGACGTGAAGATCGATCCGCAGAAGGGCTTCGAGAACCTCCTCGACCTGCGGAAGATGAACATCGGGCTCAAGGAGCTCTCGTCCACGTTTCTGATCCCGCGCGACTGGGTCCTCCTCGAGCGCACGATCCTGCTCCTCTACGGCTGCTGCGCGATCCTGGATCCGGAGCTCAACCCGGCCGCGATCGTGAAGCCGTACCTCCAGGACTTCGTCCTCGGGAACCGCGACTGGCAGAACCTGGCGATGGAAGCCGTGCGCGACATGGCGATGAGCGCCGTGACGCTGCCGGAGGACTTCCGGAAGTACTTGACGAAGGCGACGCGCGGCGAGCTCGAGATGCGCGTCCGCGGCGTGAACGAAGGCGGCCGCGCCGTCTACTCGGTGGGCCGCCAGATCATCTGGGCCGCCTTCACGATCGCGTGCGGCTTCGCCGCGCTCCAGCTCCACTTCCACGGGGAAGACGTCCTCGCTCGCTGGCCGCTCGGCGTCGGCGCCGTGACGCTGCTCTTCTTCTTGGGCTCCTCGATCCTGGGCCGGCCGAAGGCGCGCTGAACCGCTCGCTCGCTCGGTTCTCGAGCACCGACGCGGTGGCCTCCGTTCGCGCTCCGCGTTCCGCGTTCCCAATCCCGTTCCTTGTTCCGGATTCGTCCTTTTCTTCCTATCGTCGTCCCCCCATGTCACGACCTCTCCTCGCGATCGATCAAGGCACCACCGGAACCACCGCGCTGGTCTTCGAAGCGGACGGCCGAACGCTCGGCCGCGCGACCGTCGAGTTCCCGCAGCACTTCCCGAAGCCCGGCTGGGTCGAGCACGACGCCGAGGAGATCTGGCGCTCGGTCGAGCGCGCGGTGTACGGCGCGCTCGAGGCGGCCAAGGTGGCGGGGTCGGACATCGCCGCGATCGGGATCACGAACCAACGCGAGACCACCCTCGTCTGGGACGCGAAGACCGGTGCGCCGATCCATCGCGCCATCGTCTGGCAGTGCCGCCGCACGGCCGACGTGTGCGACGCGCTCAAGAAGGCCGGCCACGCCGAGCGCATCCGGGAGCGCACCGGCCTCGTCATCGACGCCTACTTCTCGGGCACGAAGATCGCGTGGATCCTCGACCACGTCGACGGAGCGCGGAAGCGCGCCGAGGCCGGGGAGCTCGCGTTCGGGACGATCGACACCTTCGTCGTCCATCGCCTGACCGGCGGGGCGGTCCACGTGACGGACGTGACCAACGCGTCGCGCACGTTGCTCTTCGGGCTCCGCTCGCTCGCCTGGGAGGACGAGCTGTGTGCGCTCTTCCGCGTCCCCAAGAGCGTCCTCCCGAAGGTCGCTTCGAGCGCCGAGGTCGTCGGGACCACGAAGGGCCTCAGCTTCCTCCCCGACGGCATCCCGATCGCAGGCATCGCGGGCGATCAGCAGGCCGCGCTCTTCGGGCAAGCCTGCTTCGCGCGCGGCGACGCGAAGTGCACCTACGGGACGGGCGCGTTCGCGCTCACGAACGTCGGGAGCGAGCCCATCCTCTCGAAGAACGGTCTGGTCACCACCGTGGCGTGGCGCCTCGGCGACACCACCACCTACGCGCTCGAAGGGAGCTCGTTCATCGCCGGCGCGGCCGTGCAGTGGCTCCGCGACGGGCTGGGCCTCGTGAAGACCGCGGCCGACATCGAGCCCCTCGCGCGCAAGGTCGAGTCGAGCGACGGCGTCGTCTTCGTCCCTGCCCTCGCGGGCCTCGGCGCGCCCTACTGGGATCCCACGGCGCGTGGCACGATTGTCGGCCTGACCCGCGGGACGACCGCCGCCCACCTGGCTCGGGCCACGCTGGAGGGCATCGCGCTCTCGGTCCACGACCTCCTCGCCGCGATGGCCGAGGGGCTCGGTGACGGCGGGAGCAAGAGCATCCGCCGGCTCCGCGTCGACGGCGGTGCCTCGCGGAACGACCTCCTGATGCAATTCCAGGCCGGGGTCACCGGTTGCACGGTGGAGCGACCGTTCGACGTCGAGTCGACCGGCCGCGGCGCCGCCATGTTGGCGGGCGTCGGCATCGGC
Organism: Polyangiaceae bacterium; assembly: GCA_044224495.1. GTDB lineage: Bacteria > Myxococcota_A > Polyangia > Polyangiales > Polyangiaceae > JBGAKG01. The sequence continues at coordinate 149,524 of JBGAKG010000003.1, forward strand.
GCGATGAAGCCGGAAGCGGCTGCGCAGATGGTGCGCATCGAACGTACCTTCACACCGGACATGGCGGGAGAGGAGCGCGCCGCCCACCTCGGGCGCTGGAAGGCCGCGATCGCCGCGGCACGAATGCACGCCTGAGCCGCGCCCCGCCAGCACGCACGACCAGGATAGAGCTTACGGAGTAGAGGATGGCCCTTGCGGGCTTTCCTTTCGGCGTGCGATCCTTAGGTTCTTTCACGAACACCCAACTTTCGACGCTTGTCACGCGTTCTCCTAGGGACGAATCCTCCCGCGCCAGCCCCGCGGAAGGACGGTCACGAGGCCCGAAGAAGCGCGCGACGAAGGGAGCATTTGTCATGTCCGAGGAAACTGGAGATCGCGCGCCCAGCGCGCCGACGGGAACGCCGAAGGACGTCCCCGTCGATTGGGAAGCACTCGAGGACGCCTTCGAGAACAACGCGCCGGAGGTGCACAGCTACCTCCACCTGACCACGGGCGAAGTCCTCCGCGTGGTCGATGGCGTGGCCGATCCGCAGATGCACGTGCGCATCGCGTCGGACGGCAACTACCTCCGCATCGACCCGGTGAGCTCGCGCGAGCAGTACCGCTGGATGGAGCGATTCATCCCGATGGTCGAGGACGCGGATCTGCGAGCGAAGCTCTCCGTCGCGATCGACGGAAAGGGCGCGTTCCGCCGCTTCAAGGACGTGCTCATGGCCTACGGCCCGGAGCGCGAGCGCTGGTTCACCTTCCGCAGCGAGCGCTTGCGCACGTTCATGGAAGCGTGGCTGACCGCTCACGCGATCAAGGCGATCGCACGCCCGCAGTGGGCCGACTCGCCCGAGAGCGAAGCGGCACCGGAGAGCCTCGCTCCCGCGTCCTCGTCGTCGACCGATCTCGAGGGACCGAAGTCCTCGAGCGGCCGCCGCACCCGGAACGCCGAAGCGAGCCGCCAGATGCTGCGGGACATCGCCGAGGGTCTCGGACCGCGCGACCTCGACGTGCTCGTGTCGTTCGGCGAGTTCCTGAAGGCGCGCCGCGCCGCGCGTGGGTTCGCCCATCATCAGGAGCACGCGCGCGAAGAGCGCGAGAAGAAGGAGACGGCGAGCTCGTGACGGGCGCGGCGCGCATCGCCGCCGCCTTCGCCGTCGTCGCCGCGCTCGCCTCGAGCGACGCGCGCGCCGACGGCCCCATCACGGCCGATGCCGTCGTGGTGCGTTTCCACTCGCCCGAGACCGGTGGCGCCGCGCGCCCGCGCTACGTCACCGCACGCGCCCTCGCGTACGAGGCGCGGCTCCTCGCGCTCGAGCTCTCGCCCGACGACGAGTCCGCCGCCTACGACGATCGCAACGTCCGCGCGGCGCTCGACCAGATCGTCGCCGAGGAGATGCTCGCCAAGCTCCCCCTCGAGCGCGAGCCCGACGTGCCCACCCTCGATCGGATCGCGGACCTCCTCCGCGATGCCGTGCGCGAGCGCGTCGGTGGCACGACCGCGTTCGACCGGGCCGCTGCGGCCGAGGGGCTCGGCCCCGACGAGGTGCGCGCGGTCCTCCGCCGGCGCGCGCGCGCCGCGATGTACGTCGACCGCGTCATCGGCTCCGTGCTGAACCCGTCCGAGGAGCAGCTGCGCGAGGTGTACCGCACCACCGCCCACCCCTACCGGGCGAAGCGCTTCGACGACTGCCGCGACGAGCTCACGCGCTGGATCGTCCTCGAGCGGTTCCGCGCCGCCGAGTCGACGTTCCTTCAGGGTGCACGCGCCCGCGTGACCATCGTCACGATCGCCCCGAACGCCGCCGTCACGAAGAAGTGACGCGGCGGCGCTTCGCGCGCCGGAGAACGGTGCCCTCGCCCTTCTGCGCGGCGCGCCACCGCGCCGCCTGCGCCGCACCCGCCATCGTACGGAGCGCGTGCGGCAGGTGCTCGAGGTCGTTGTAGCGCACGGCGCGGAGCTGCCCGTTGTCGAGGACGAGCACCTCGCTGATGCCACAGTGGTGCGACACGAGGCGCACCCAGGCGGTGGGCTCCACCCCGAGCGCCACGCAGTGGAAGTAGCGGATGATGTTGCCGTGGCAGACGACGATCTCGTTCCGGTCCTGGCGGCTCGGGCGGAAGAGCTCGTCGGCCGCGCGCTTGGCGCGCGGGACGTCGCGGGCGATCCGCTCCGGATCGAAGCCCTTCGCCAAACGCGGCGGGAGCTTGGTCGGGATCGCTTCGCAGAAGAGCGCCGACGCGCGGATGGGCGTCCCGCCGTGGTGGCGCGCGACGATCTCGGCGGTCTCCTTGGCGCGGATGAGCGTGCTGACGCGGATGACGTCGAAGCGCTCGCCGGCCAGCGCCGTCGCCGCGCGCTCGGCCTGGTCGCGCCCGGTCGCGGTGAGGCGACCGTCCCCCTCCTCGTCGTAGTGGCCGTGACGGAGGAAGAGGATGCGCCGGGTGCCCACCGAGCATCGACCATAGCACGGCGCGCAAAATGCGCCTGGTGGTGTATGGTTCGCGGTTCGAGGGTGTCCCGAGCATGAGCGGCAAGGCGGACAGCAAGAAGGTCGTCGTGGCGGCGCTCGCCGGCAACCTGGCGATCGCCGCGTGCAAGTTCACCGCGGCGTTCGTCTCCAGCTCGACCGCGACCATGGCCGAGGCGGTGCACTCGGTGGCCGACTCCGGCAACCAGGCCCTCCTCCTCTTGGCGATCGCGCTCGCCGCGCGCCCCGCCAACGAGAAGTACCCGTTCGGGCGGGCGAGCGAGCTCTACTTCTGGCCCTTCGTCGTCGCGCTGATTCTGTTCTCGGTCGGCGGTGCGTTCGCCTCGTACACCGGCATCCAGCACCTCTCCTCCCCGACGGAGGAGGAGATCGCGATGATCGACCGCACGGTGCTCGGCGTGCACCTGCACTTCTCGTCCAACATCCTCAACTACGTCGTGCTCGGGCTCTCCTTCTTCTTCGAGGCGATGAGCTTCCGCGTTGCGTTCCGCGAGTTCAAGGTGATGGCGAAGGGCCGCACCCTCCTCCGCACCTTCTTCGACGCGCGCGATCCCACGATCCCGCTCGTCCTCGCCGAGGACACCACCGCGCTCTTCGGCCTCGGCATCGCGCTGCTCGCCGTCATCCTGCACGGCATCACCGGGCACGCGTTCTGGGACGCGCTCGGCAGCGTGCTGATCGGCATCCTGCTCGGCGTCGTCTCGATCATGCTCGCGTGGGTGACGCACGGGCTCCTCATCGGCGAGACCGCTCCCGTCGACGATCACGCGGACGTGGTCGCCATCACCGAGGACACGCAGGGTGTCACCGAGGTCACCCAGATCCTCAGCGTGCACCTCGGGCCCGAGGTCGTGGTGCTGGCGCTGAAGGTCGCGTTCGACCGGAAGCTGCTCGTCGGCGAGGTCGAAGACCTCACCGACGAGATCGAGCGCCGGATCCGGGTCTACCTCCCCCGCATGCGGAAGATCTTCATCGAGGCGGACGCGCGCGGCGACAAGCGCGGCATGAAGCAGGTCCGGCAGGTGCTCGCGGAGCGCGCGAAGCTCGGGCTCCCGAAGATCAGCGCGACCCTCGAGGAGAACGACGCCGAGGAGAAGCCGAAGACGGACGATGGCGACGCCGCGCCCCCGCCCAAGACGAAGAAAAAGAAGTCCAAGGCGTCGAAGAAGAAGAACGAGGACGCCGAGGCATGACGTTCGGGCCGCGCTCGACGCTGCTCGCGTTGGCCGCGCTGGCCGCCGGGTCCCTGTTCCTTCCGTCGCGCCACGCCGAACCGCCCCGCAGCGCCGCGCCCCGCGCGCGGATCGGCCTCGTGTTCGACGTCGGCGGGCGCGGCGACAAGAGCTTCAACGACGCCGCGTACGAGGGGCTCCTGCGGGCGGAGCGCGAGCTCGGCGTGGAGGTTCGCTTCCTCGAGCCCGCCGGGACCGAAGACCGCGAAGCCGCGCTGCGCCTGTTCGCGGCGCAGCGGCTCGATCTCGTGATCGGCGTCGGGTTCATCTTCTCGAGCGACGTCGATGGCGTCGCTCTCGCGCACCCCGGCGTGCGCTTCGCGTGCGTGGACTACGCGCCCGGCCCGGCGGTCCCACCGAACGTGCTCGGGCTCGACTTCCGCGAAGAAGAAGGCGCGTTCCTCGTGGGCGCCGCGGCGGGCGCGCTCTCGAAGACGGGCCACGTGGGCTTCGTCGGGGGGATGACGATCCCGCTCATCCGCAAGTTCGAGGCGGGCTACGGCGCGGGCGTCCACGCGACGTGCCCCGCGTGCACGGTGCACGCGGGCTACGCGGGGTCCACCCCCGAGGCGTTCAAGGATCCCGCCAAGGGCAAGCTGCTTGCGACGGGGCAGATCGCGGCCGGAGCCGACGTGATCTTCCACGCCTCGGGCTCGACCGGCCACGGCGTCTTCGAAGCCGCGCGCGAAGGCCGCGTGCGCGCGATCGGCGTCGACGCCGATCAACACGACGAGATGCCGGGCGTCGTGGTCACCAGCATGATCAAGCGCGTCGACGTCGCAGTGTTCGAGGCGATCAAGTCGGCGATCGACGGCACGTTCCAGGGCGGCGTGCGGCGCCTCGGCCTCGCCGAGTCCGGCGTCGACTGGCTCCACGACGGGCCCCACGCGGACGGGCTCCCTCCCGACGTCGTGGCGCGCGTCGAGGCGTTGCGGGCCGACGTCGTGAGCGGCAAGATTCGGGTGCCCAGTGACTAACCTGCTCTGGCAGCACGCCGTGAAGGTGCTCCGCGCGATCGGCATCTTCTTCCTTTTGTGGCCGTTCATCCCGCCGATCCTCCGCGCGTTCGGGTTCCACTCGCTCCCGTACGCGCTCGAGGTGCCCTGGACGTTCACGTGCCATCGCTTCGCCGATCGCACGATCGATCTGCTCGGTCACAAGATGCCGATGTGCTCGCGCTGCGCAGGCATCTCGGTCGGGATCGGCCTCGGGCTCATCGCCGGGAAGCCCTACTGGGGTCCCAAGGCGATGTGGGTGTGGCTCATCGTCGCGACGGGCTTGATGATCGCGGACATCTACACGCTGAGCGCGGACCCGCACCACGTGTGGCACCCGTCGCGCCTGCTGACCGGCGGCCTGCTCGCGTTCCCGGTGGCGGCGGCGGTGTCGGCGATCGCGCGCCGCGAAGCGGCGAAGGGCCTGGTCTGACGCTTCACGGCGCGCCGAGCTTGGCGCGCCGTTCGCGGACGATCCGCGTGACGAAGTCACCCTTCGACGCGGTGTAGGAGTCGCGTTGCTCGCGGAACTGCTCCGCCAGGCGCCGCTTCAGCGCTTCGTACTCGTCGCGGACCGACGGGTCTTCGCGGAGGGCATCGCGGAAGAGCACGTACTCCTCCCAGAGCGCGCCGCGATGCTCGACGAGGTGGACGTGGTGGGTTCGCACGCCGTCTTTGGTTCGCTTCAGGAAGCGCCGGTTCACGATCTTCGCGTTGATGTCGGTCGGGAGCTCCCACCCGTCGGCGACGAGCAGCGGCACCGCGGCCACCGCGTCGGCGTAGGTCGCGAAGCCCACGAGCAGGTCGATCACGGGCTTGGCCGCGAGCCCTGGGACCGACGTGCTGCCGATGTGCTCGACGCCGAGCGCACGCTCGCCCAGCACGCTCAGAACGCGCGCACGCTCCTCGGCGAACGCTTGCTCCCAAGCGCTGCGCCAGGAAACGACGACGACCTCGTCAGCCACTGCCTCCAGGATACGCGACTCTGGTAAATCACCGAAGCGTGAAGCCGTCCGCCGAAACCGCCTCCACCATCCGCTACGGGCGCTGGGCCATCGTCGCCGGAGCCTCCGAAGGGCTCGGCGCCGCGTTCGCGACCGAGCTGGCCGCGCGCGGCCACGACCTGGTCCTCGTCGCGCGTCGCGGCGCCGCCCTCGCCGAGCTCGCGGCGACCCTCCGCGAGGCGCACCGCGTGCAAGTGGTCACGCTCGCGGTCGACCTCGGCACGGAGGCCTTCGGCGACGCCCTCGCCCACGTCCTCGAAGGGCGCGAGATCGGGGTCGCCGTGTACAACGCGGCCTTCTCGTTCGTCGCGCCGCTGCTGGAGCGCCCGCTCGACGATGCGCTGAAGACGGTCGACGTGAACGTCCGCGCGCCGCTCCGCTTCGTGCACGCGATCGCGCCGGGCATGGTCGCCCGCAAGCGCGGTGCGATCGAGCTGATGTCGTCGCTCGCGGGCTTCACCGGTACGCCGAAGCTCCAGACCTACGCCGCGTCCAAGGCGTTCCTCACGACCCTGGCCGAAGGGCTCTGGGCCGAGCTCTCGCCGCACGGCGTGCACGTCCTGGCGTCGTGCGCCGGCGCGATCCGCACGCCGAACTACGAGCGCATGCGCGCGGGCGCACCGGAGGCACCCGGGACCCTGGATGCGGCGGACGTCGTCCGGACGACGCTCGCGGCGCTCGGCGGGGGGCCGACCGTCATCCCGGGCGCGGTCAACAAGCTCGCGACGTTCTTCCTCCGGCGGCTCGCGCCGCGCCGGAGCGCGATCGCGATCATGGCGCAATCCGTCGAGGGTGACGATTGATCGCCGGATTTCTCGCCACCGTCGTCATCTATGCGCTGGTCTTCGCGCTGCACGTCGTCCTGCCCGCGCGCAAGGTGACGGGCTACGTCGTCGGTGAAGACGGCGAGAAGCTGCGCTACCGCCTGAACGGCCTCCGAACGCTGGCGGTCACGCTCCTGGGCTACTACGTCTTGTCCCATTTTGGGATCATCCCGGCCGATTTCCTCTGGGACCATCGGATCGAGGCGCTCGCGAGCGCGTGCATCCTCGGGCTCCTCTTCACGGCGTCGGTCGTCGTCGGTGCGCCCCGTACGGGGAAGTCCCTCCTGGCGGAGATCTACCTCGGCCGGCGCGAGAACCCGCAGCTCCTCGGCGGCTTCGTGGACGCGAAGATGTGGCTGTATCTGGTGGGCGCGGTGATGCTCGAGCTCAACATCCTGTCGTTCGCCGCGCACGAGGCGAAGGTGAACGGCGGCACGACCGCCCCGAGCGTGGTCGTCTACTCGGGCCTCTTCACGTTCTTCGTCTGCGAGTACCTCTTCTTCGAAGAGGTGCACCTCTACACCTACGACTTCTTCGCTGAGCGGGTCGGGTTCAAGCTCGGGTGGGGCTGCTTCACCTTCTACCCCTTCTTCTACTGCGTCGGGCTGTGGTCGGCGGGGCGCTTCCCCGACCCGGGTGCGCCGACGTGGCTGCTCGCGCTCGCGATCGGGGTGTTCTTCGGGGGCTGGGCGCTCTCGCGCGGCGCGAACCTGCAGAAGTTCTCGTTCAAGACGCGCCCGAAGGCGAAGCTCTTCGGCGTGCTCGCGCCCGCGACGGTCTCCGACGGCGAGCACACGCTGCTCGTGTCGGGCTTCTGGGGCGTGTCGCGCCACGTGAACTACCTCGGCGAGATCCTGATGGCGACGGGGCTCACGCTCGCGCTCGGGCGGCCGGGGGATCCGTGGCCGTGGCTGTATCCGCTCTACTACGTGGCGCTTCTGGTCCCGCGCGAGCGCGACGACGACCGCCGCTGCGCCGCCAAGTACGGGCCGCTCTGGGACACGTACAAGAAGCGCGTGCGGTGGCGCATCGTCCCGTTCGTGTATTGAGTTTCCGCGCCGGCCCTCGTACGGATGGGCGCATGTTCCGCCGTGCTCCCCTCGCCGCCCTCGCGCTCTCGTTCTTCGCCGCTCAGGGGGCGTGCTCGAGCTGCGGCTCCGGCTCCGCCGCGACGGATGCCGCTCCCGCGTCGTCCACGACGACGACGACGGGGACGGTCGCCTCCGCGAACGCGAGCGCCCGCGCCGCAGCGAGCGGAGCCGGTGCGGGCGTCCCCGTCACCGTCCCGGCGGGCGCAGGCGCGACCGGCGGCTGCGCGCTCGACGGCGACCCCGTCGTCGTCGACAAGCTCGTGCGCACCGACACCGGCGTGAGCGCCGGAATCGGCGGCACGATGGCGATCGGCTGGGCGCGCGCGCAAGGCACCGTCGCCGCCGCCACCATCGACGACGCGGGCGTGGTCACGGTCGCCGAGGTCTCCGATCCTTTCCCCGGCTTGGAGCAGAAGCCGGCCGCCGGCACGACGCGCGTGCTCCAGCGCGTCGTCCCGATCGCCCGCGACGGCGCGAAGGTGAAGGTCTCGGTCGACTGGGTCGAGACGACGACCGACAAGCGGCGTCACCTCCGCTGTGGGCCGGCCGACGTCGCGCTCGCCGAGCACGACGGCCCGAGCCTCATCGGGGGGGCGGACGCCGCTTCCGAGCTCGTCGACTGCCGCACGATGGCGTTCGACGGCAAGCTCGGCGCCCTCCAGAGCACGCTCGAACGCGATGGCACCAAGCTCACGGCGCGCCTGCGCCTCGACGGAACGCTCGCCGCGGAGCGCGTGACGACGCTGAAGGCGGGCGAGCTCCCCAACGAGCGCTGGGCGTTCACGCACCTCGCCGTCGAGCGCGCGCCGGCGGGGTTCGTCGTCGCAGCCCGCCACAACGGGAGCGTCATCGTCGCGCGGGTCGGCGCGGGCCTCACGGCTCCGGCCGACGTCGGGAGCTGGCTCGGGACGGCGACGAACCGGCCCGCGATCGCCTTCGGCGAGGGCGATCGGATCGAGATCTGGAACACGCTGATGGGCAAGCCGGATCTCTACGCCACGCGGTTCACCTGGGCGAAGAAGCCCGAGGCGCCGCAGGCGGTCACCCTCGCGGAGACGGCCGACGAGCGAGGCTTCGTCGCCGCGCTCGGGCGCGCGAACGACACGATCCTGCTCGTCTCGGAGAAGACCGGTGGGAAGAAGTCGATGCTCGTGCGCCGCTACGACGCGAGCGGCGCCTTGCTCGGGACGCTCACCCTCGGCGGCGCGAACGAGACCATCGCCGAGGCACGCGCGATCGCGCTGCCCAGCGGGAAGGTGCTCTTCGTCTGGGCGTCGACCGAAGACGGAAAGTCGCTCGTGAAGAGCGCGGTCGGCACGTGCGGCGACGTCGCCGGGACGGACGGCGGGGCTGCCGCGCCTACGACCGCGTCCGCGTCTGCATCCGCATCTGCGTCCGCCCCCGCATCCGCATCCGCATCCGCGTCCGCGTCCGGAGCCGCTTCGGCGTCCGCCTCCGCGGCGCCCTAGAACCGGCTCACGCGAGCCACGCGACCGTCACCCCGTCGCCGCCCTCGCCGTTGCCGCCCGGGCGGAAGCGCTCCACGAAGCGACTCGCGCCGAGCTCGCGCCGCACCGCATCGCGGAGGGCGCCCGTTCCGTGGCCGTGGACCACGAAGACGATGCGCTTCCCCTCGTTGATCGCGCGGTCGACGAACGTACCAAAGAGGGACAACGCGTCGTCGACGCGGAGCCCGCGCAGGTCGCACGTGTTGTCGGTCGTCTGAACCGCGACGTCGTCGATCGGTACGCTGCCGCTCTTCTTCGCGCCGCGCCCGGCGGGCGCTCGCTCCGCCTTCTTGGCCGGCGGCCCGGCGGCGCGGAGCTCGTCGGCCCCGACCACCAGCTTCAAGGCACCTGCTCCGACGCGCACGCCGCCGTCGGTCACCTGGAGCACCTCGGCCACGGCGCGCAGGCGGGGCACCCACACGCGGAGGCCCGGCCGCAGGTCGTCGGGGGCGACGGCGGAGCGCTCGCCCTCGGGCTCGCCGCTGCCGGTGAGCTGGTCGAGATCGCTCCCGACCGCGACGACCGAGGCCACGCGATCGAGGGCGCGGTGCGACTCGCGCACCTCCGCCTCGTCCTTGTGGCGCTTCTCGCGCAGGCGCGCTTGGGTCTTCTGGAGCTCGTCGCGCGCACGCCGCAGTCCCGCGAGGATCGCCTCGCCCTCGCGCGACAGAGACTCCCGCTCGCGCTGGCGGGCCGCTTCGAGCTCCTGCCCGAGCCGCTCGCGAAGGCGCTCGGCCTCCCGGCGCTCCTCGTCGGCCGCGGCACGGGCGAGCTCGAGGGCGGCGCGCTCGTCGTGGACGCGCTTCACCTCTTGGTCGAGCGTGCGGTCCTCGCGCGAGAGGAAGCGCTCCGCGCGCTCCACCACCGTCGAGGGCATCCCGAAGCGTTTCGCGACCGCGAGCGCGCTCGAGCTGCCGGGGACCCCGAGCACGAGCTTGAAGGTCGGGGTCATCGTGGCGAGGTCGAACCCGACGCACGCGTTGAGGAAGCGCGCGTCGCCGAGCGCGAGCGCCTTGAGACCCTCGTAGTGGGTCGTCACGATCACCGCGCCGCCGCGCGCGCAGAGGGAGTCGAGCACACCCGCGGCGAGCGCTTCGCCCTCGCGCGGATCGGTGCCGCCCGCGAGCTCGTCGAGCAGCACGAGCGCCCCCGGCTGCGTCGCGTCGAGGATCGCGACCAGGTTCCGAACGTGGGCGCTGAAGGTGGAGAGGTTCGTGTGGAGGCTCTGGTCGTCGCCCACGTCGCTCAAGACGACGTCGAACACGCCCACCACGCTGCCCTCCGCGCACGGCACCGGCAGCCCGGCGCGCACGAGGAGCGCGGCGAGGCCTGCCGTCTTCAACGCGACCGTCTTGCCGCCCGCGTTGGGACCGCTGACGACGACGGCGGTGCCCTTCGCGACGCGGATGTCGCTCGGGACGACGGCGTCGAGCTCGAACGAGAGCAGGAGATGACGCGCCGCCCGCAGATCCATGCGCGGCTCGTCGACGATCTCGGGGAAGGTCAGCGCGAACTCGCCCGCGAGGCGCGCGATCGCGGAGCAGACGTCGGCCCGCGCGACGGCGTGGACCGCGAAGATCAGGCTCGGCAGGACGGACATCAAGCGCCCCGAGAGCTCCGTGCAGATGATGAGCTCTTCCCGCGCGACCTCGGCCTCGAGCATCTTGAGCCGGTTCCCCATCGGGATGATCACGCGGGGCTCGACGAAGATGGTGCCGCCGCTCGCGCTCGCCGAGTGGACGATTCCCGGGAAGCGCTGATGGGCGTCGGAGCGGATCGGGATGACCCAGCGCCCTTCGCGCTCGGTGACGAAGCGGTCCTGCAGGATGTCCTGGTACCGCGTCATGAGCTCCTCGAGCCGGCTCAGGATGCGGGCGCGCCCGGCGCGGTACTCGGCGCGGAGCTCGCGGAGGCGCGGGCTCGCGTGATCGGCGAGGCCACCGGTCTCGTCGAGGCAGCGCGCGATCTCGTCGCCGACGGCGTCCAGCGACGGGTCCGTCGCGAGCGCGCGCGCGAGGGCGGGCGCACGATCCTTCCGGAGCAGGACGAAGCGCCGGACGTTCCGCGCGGTCGCGAGGAGCGCGGCCATGTTCCTGAGCTCGGGGCACGAGAGGACGCCCGCGGCGCCGAGGCGAGCCAGGGCCTCCTCGACGTCACCGAGGGGCGCGAGCGGGAGGTTCTCGCCCGAGCCGCGGAGCGCGGTGGCCTCGCGCGCCTCTTCGGAGGCGCGCCGGACCTCTTCGCGCGATGGCGCGAACGGGAGCGCGAGCGCGGCGACCTTCCCCGGGACGCTGACACAACGCGCGGCGAGGGCCTCGAGCACACGATCCCACTCGAGATCGGACCGCGTCTTGGGCGGGCAGGGATCTTCGGCGAGCGGTGTCATGGCGTGCATCTTACGATGGAACGACGCTCGTCCTGACGCCACACCGAGAGCCTCCTGTCCTCCCCGCGGTCGACGGGCCCTTGCCCCGAGACATCAGCGCACGCTTCGCGCCACCGCGACGGCCCCGACCGCCATCGCGACCGCTCCCGCTGGGGCGAGCACGACCGCGAGCCCGGGGTCGCCTCCGTGGATCACGATGCCCCCGAGGAAGAACCCGAGCGGCACCAGCACCGCTCCGCCGAGCAACCCCGCCGACGCGACCGGGCGCGCCGCCTCGGGCACGGCCCGCACGGTCAGCGCGTACACGACGTTGACCAACGCGAACAGCGTCCCGTGCGCGTGCGCCAAGCGGAACAAGAGCCGCCGCGTCTCGTTCCCGACGTCCAGGTAGAACCCCGCCTTGAACGCGTGCAGCCCCTCGAGCGCGATCCCGACCGTGAGCCACACCGCGAGCGCCGCCCACCCGAAGCGCAGGTGGCGCCGCACGAGCGTCGTCGCCAATGCCGGTTCGGGCGCGCCTTCGCTCATTCGGAGATCGTTATCGCGCGCCGGTCGCGCTCGGCAAGGAGGATCCCGCGCGTCGGCGCGTCCACGAGCGCGCGCGCGGGAGCACCGTACGCCGTGCGCGAGCGCTCCGCGATCAAGCGCACGGCCGCGTAGTCGTCCGTCGCGAGCACGTCGAGCAACTCGGCCTGCCAGTCGGAGCCGGCGGCGGCGCGCACGGCGGGATCGCCCAGCGCGTCGGCGACGAGCGCGCGCATCGCCGCATCGCCCGCGAGCGCGAGGCGAGCGGCGGCCGGCTGCGCGAGCACGCTGGCCTCGACCTCGGGCAGCGTCTCGGCGTGGCCCCACTCGCCGAGCCGCGCGGCCGTCCACGCGATCGAGCGGTCCAAGTGACAGAGGTTGCACGCCGTCGGCCGCCCCGTCAGGACGGCGGTCCGCGCGCTCGGCGTCTCGATCCGATGGGAGCGAATGCCCTTGAGCAGCGCGTACGTCGTCTTCGGCATGTGGCACGCGACGCACTCCGCCGCCGCGCTCCCCGGCGCGTGGTGCGTGTGCGCGGCCCCTTCTTTGTCGGCGTGACACCCGCTGCAGATCTGCGACGTGGTCCGGTCGCGCCGCAGCTGATCGTCGGGCTCGCTCGCGTGCATCGAGTGGCACGAGAGGCACGACAGCTTGCGCTCCCCTTCCCCGCGCTCGAAGCAGGGCGACTTCACGAGCGCGTTGTACTCGCGCCCGCCCACGCGGATGGTGTCGTCGCTCCAGTAGATGCTGCCCAGGTCGGCGTCGATCCGCGGCGCGTCGGGCTGGGCGAACGTCTCCGGGAACAGGATCCACCGCGAACGTTCGAGGGGATCGCCCGGGCGCAGGGTCCCGGCATAGCCGTCGCTCCAGAACTGGTCTTCGTTCCGCGGGTACGAGAACGCGTGACACTGGCCGCACACGCGCGACGCCGCGGCCGGATCGAGCCGCGCGGGGTTCACGATCGTCGGATCACTCGTACCATTTTGGGACAAGCGCGCGAGCGGGCTCTTCCGCGCGGCGACGTGGTCGGCGCCCGGACCGTGGCACGCCTCGCACGCGATCCCCAGCTCGGCGGTGCGGGTGGCGTACGCGTTCGCCTCCTCGTCGTGGCGCGGGCGCCCGGCCACCGCGTGGCACGCGATGCAGTTCGAGTTCCAGCGAGCGCCTGGCCCCGCCTCGCCGCTGGCCCCCGGCGGCTGGAGGAACACGTCGCGGCGCGGGAGCCACCGTCCTTCGCTCACGCGCCACACGAGCGGGAACAGCTTCAGCTCGCCGGGGCGCGCGCCCGGCAGCCAATACGCTTGGTAGTGGTGCGAGCCCGTCGTCAGCAGGACCGGTTGCGCCTCCGTCGCGCCCTCGCGCTGGACGACGACGCGCTCGTTCGCCGTGGTGATCGTCCATGAAGCGCCTTCGAACGCGACGCGCGCCGGCAAGGGCGCGCGCACGTTCGCGGCCGTCGCCTCGGCCGTCATCGAGCGGTGGTACGAGCGCCCCCACGACGCGTGCTCGCTCGGGTGACATGCGCGACACGCGTCGGACGACGCGTACCCGCCCTGTCCATCGCGCGCGGGGGTGCCCGCCGGGGTCGGCGCCTTCGCGGGCGACCGCGCGAGCGCGAGCGCCGCCGCGACCGCGACGACGCCGCCCAGCACGAGCGCGACCTGCCGCCGAGCGCCCGCACCGGCGCGCCACATGAGCCCGGCTGCGACGACCGACACGACGAGCGCGAGGATCGGGACGAGGGCGTCCATCCCGCGCGCGCTGGAGCGCTACTCGCGCTCGCCGCCGCCGCCGGCGGGGATCGGGTTCTGCTCGCGCTCGAGGTACCGGAAGATCGTCCGCGGGTCGACGCCGAGGTCGCGCGCGGTCTGGGTGCGGTTCCCGTTGTTGCGCTCGAGGACCTCCAGCACGTACTTGCGCTGGAACTCCTCCTTCGCCTTCTCGAGCGGGAGAATCGGGCTCTCGGCGTTCTGCCCGAGATCGAGATCCTCGGGCGACAGCAGTGAGCGGTCGCACAGCACGAGCGCCTTCTTGATGCGGTTCTCGAGCTGGCGGATGTTGCCGGGCCAAGGGAACTTCTTCACCGCGGCGAGCGCCTGCGGCGTGAAGCCCTGGACCGGCGAGTTCATCTCGTCGGCGTACTTCGAGAGCAGCGCCTTCGCGATGATGAGCACGTCGTCCCCGCGCTCGCGAAGCGGCGGCAGGAAGAGGTTCACGACGTTGAGCCGGTAGTAGAGGTCCTCGCGGAAGCGCCCGGCGCGGATCTCCTCTTCGAGCACGCGGTTGGTCGCGGCGACGATGCGGATGTCGACTTTCTCCGGCTTGCTGTCGCCGACGCGGAAGACGACGCGCTCCTGCAGCGCGCGGAGGAGCTTCACCTGGAGGTTGAGCGGGAGCTCCCCGATTTCGTCGAGGAAGAGCGTGCCCTTGTCCGCGACCTGGAACTTACCCGGCCGCGACGCGATCGCGCCGGTGAAGGCGCCCTTCACGTGCCCGAAGAGCTCGCTCTCGATCAGGTTCTCGGGGATCGCACCGCAGTTGATGACGACGAACGGGCCGTTGACGCGCGCGGAGCGGCGGTGGACCTCGCGCGCGATGAGCTCCTTGCCGGTGCCCGTCTCGCCCGTGATGAGCACGCTGATGTCGGTCGTGGCGACCTTCTGCAGCTTGCGGAAGACCTCCTGCATCGACGCGCAGACGCCGATGATCTCGCCGAAGCGCTTGTCCTTCAGCTCGGCCGAGAGCTTCTCCTTGTCCGCGCGGAGCGTGGAGAGGAGCATCGCGTTCTCGAGAATCAGACTGGCCTGCGACGCGAAGATGGTGAGCACGTCGAGCTGAGCGCGCTCGAAGAGGCCCTTCACCCGGTCGTTGCCGACGTAGAGCGCGCCCGAGACGTGGCCCTGCGAGACGAGCGGCGCACACATGACGCTCGAGAGCTTCAACGCGAGCACGCTCTCGCTGGAGCCGAACTGCGCGTCGGTCGTGGCGTCGCTGACGATGATCGGCTTGCCGGTCTCCACCACGCGCTGGACGATGCTGTCGGAGATCGCGCCGTTCGGATCGGTGATGGCCTCGCGCCGGACGTTGCGCGCGGCGCGGATGCGCGCCTTGCTCCCGCCGTCGCTCGGGGGGGCGTTCGGTGCTCCGTCGCTCGCGGGGGGCGCCGCGGCCTTCTCGTCGAGCAGGAGGATGAGGCCCTTCTCGGCGCCGGTGACGTCGATGACGGCATCGAGCATCGCCTCGAGCAGCTCGTCGATGTTGCGCATCGTCATGAGCTTCTCGCTGAACTCGTTCAGCTTCCGGAGCCCGGCCAGCGACTGCCCTGCCGACAGGAGCTGCGTCTCGCTCACGGAGGGCGGCGGGCGGACGGGAGCCGCGCCTGGCCCCCCACCGCCGCTGGCGGCGCGCGTGCTCCGCGGCTCGTCGAACATGCTGAAGGCGAGCTCGGCGTCGCCGAGGACGAGCCGGTCGCCGTGCACGAGCCGGGCGCGGCGCTTCTTCTTCCCGTTGATGAGGATCTCGCCGTGGCGATCGACCTCCTCGAGGTTGAAGTCACGCCCGTCGAAGAGGATCTGCGCGTGGGTCTCGGCGATCTTCTCGCTCTTCACCACGACGTCGTTCCCGAGCGCCCGGCCGACGGTCGAGACGGGCTTGTGGAGGACGAAGGTGTGGGGGGCGCCCTCCGGGGGGAACCATTTGAGCGTGGGCATCGACCTCTGCGGGTATACTGCGTTTTGGCGGTCGCCGCGACGCCGGCGCGCCGGACTTCCCTTCACGGGCGACGATGTAGGTTCCGGGCCGCCTGGAAAGAAACATTGACCGTCGCGACGAAACCCGGGTAAATCTCCGCCACGTTCGTTGTTTTCCTGCATTTCCAAGAGGAGAGAGTCATGAAGAAGGTTGCGATTCTTGCGGTTCTGACGTTGGCGGGCGCTCTCGCCGGTGTGGCTTGCGGCGGCGACTCGAAGCCGGCGACGGATCCGAGCGGGAGCACGACGACGACGTCGAGCGGTGCGGCCCCGACCGACAGCGCGGCGCCGGCGACCTCGGCTGCCCCCGCGAAGTGAGCTGACCCGAGCGCTCGGACGCGAACGCGACCGAGCGCTCGCAGGGTAAGCCCTGATGAGGCGGGACGTGCTACGGCGCGTCCCGCTTCGTTTTTTTGTTATGCTCGCGAACCGGAGGTGCTGCTTGGTGACGAGGCTCGTGCGAAACCTGGTGGTCGTCGCTGTGCTCGTGGGGGCGGGAGTCCTCGCCGCTTGCGGCGGCAAGAAGGAACCCATGGTCCCGGACGGACCGGACATGACGCTGCCCGAAGCCGGGGCGGACGACCCGGCCGCGAGCGCGAGCGGGGCACCGGCTACGCCGCCGGCGCCCGCGAAGTAGCCGTCACCACTCGCCGGAGGCTTGCAGGATGCCGCCGCCGCCCTGGAGAGGCGCGCCGGACAGCATGAACGGGGGCTTCCACGCAGCCTTGGGCGGTGCGTTGGGGTCCTTCACGTCGTCCTCGTCCTTGAGGCCGCTCGTGAGGATGGCGCCGAGCGTCACGCCGGCGACCAGGCCGAGGCCGTTCGCGATCATGCCGCGGCGGATGTCGCTCGGGTCGTCCTTGCCGACGTAGAAGAGATAGATCGGGGACGTGGCGACGACGCCGATGCCGGCGCCGATCCACATCCATTTCTGCGACTTGAGCGACGGCACGAAGCCGAACGCGGCGAGCGAGCCGGTGCCGAGCAGGCCGACGTTGCCGCCGACGAGCGCGCCGATCGCAGCGCCCGCGCCGAGGGTGTCGCCCGGGCCACGCCGCGGATCCTTCGGTTTCGGCTCGGTCGCGCCGCCACCGATGAACGCGCCCGCCATCGCTCCCCAGGCCACGCCGCCGGAGATGAAGCCGAGCGCCTTGGGGTTCGGGCGGAGCGCCTCGCCGAAGACGTAACCGCCGACGCCACCGGCGGTCGCGCCGATGAACATCGAGGTCATGTACCCGCCGAAGCCCCACTCGTTCTCGTACGTCGAGGCGGCGGAGACCGCGCCGGCGACGCCGAAGCCTTCGAGGGCCCCGAGGATGATGCCGGTCGCCATCGTCGACGGGACGCCGCGGTGGATGGTGCCGTAGTAGTCCCAGATGAACATGCCGACGGGGACGGCGGCGCCGAGGAGGATCGGCGCGATGAGGGCGGTCGCCGGCTCGAACTTGTCCTTCATGGCCAAGGAGTCGATCCAGATGCCGGTGAGGACGCCGTAGCCGGCGCTCGCGCCGTAGAGGTAGGCCATCTCACCCGCGCCACGCTTGTCCTTCTCCTTCGGATCGGGGGGCGGCGGCGGCGGGTTCTGCGGCGGCGGAGGGTTCTGGGGCGGGACCGTGCCCTGCGGCGGCGGGACCGTGCCTTGCGGCGGCGGCGGATAGCCCTGGGGCGGCGCCGTCCCCTGAGGCGGCGGCGGGTAGCCCTGCGGGGGCGGATAGGTGCCCTGCGGCGGGGGATAGGTCCCCTGGGGCGGCGGGTACGTGCCCTGCGGCGGGGGGTAGGTCCCCTGGGGCGGCGGGTACGTGCCCTGCGGAGGCGGATAGCCTTGCGGCGGCGGGGGATACCCCTGCGGCGGCGGCTGGGTCCCTTGCGGCGGCGGGTACCCCTGCGGCGGCGGATAACCCTGCGGCGGAGGCTGCGTGCCCTGCGGCGGCGGGTACTGGGGCGGCGGGTATTGGGGCGGGGGCGGCTGGGTGCTCGCCGGCGGCGGCGGATAGCCCTGCGGGGGCGGCGGGTACTGCGGCTGCTGGGCCGAGTCCGTCGGCTGGGGCGGCGGGGGGTACTGGGCGCTCGCACGGTGCGCCAACGTCCCGACGCTCGCCATGGCGACCGCGCTGAGACCGAGAAGCAACCAACGTCCACGTGAGGTCCGCATCGGCGCGTAGGTTAGCGCACCTCGCCGACGCGGAAATGACAATCCGACCGGGGGCATGGGGAGTGGGACGGGCGGGAGGTGGGTGGGATTCATCCCTGGGTGTCTCGGTGCCTTGGCAGCCTCGTGGCTCGGGAGGAGGAGCGGGCGAGTCAGCGCAGCGGCGTCGCCAGCAGCCGCTCCGCGAGGGACTCGAAGATGGCTCGCCGTGGGTCGCCGGCTCGGAAGACGAGCCGGAAGAAGTCGTGCTGCGGCTTCATGGTGGGCAGGACTGCCTTCACGCGCCCGCGGCGGAGGTCCTCGCGGACCAAGTACAGGGGGAGCACCGCGACGCCGGCCCCCTCCAGCACGCGCGCGCGCATCGCGCCGATGGTCCCGAGGTGCACGGTCTTCTTGAACGCGAAGCGCGCCTTCGGGTGCGTGTCGCGCAGGTACGAGAACAGCGGGAGCTCCGCCGACGAGTCGATGAGCACGTGCGCCGCCGCGTCTTCCATCGTCTTGAACGGCGTCCGCGCGAGGAGCGCCTTCGACCCGCAGAAGACGTAGTCCTCGCGGTGGAGCGCGATGGCATCGAGCTTCGGATCGGAGAACCGCGACGACGTGACCGCGCAGTCGACCTCGCCGGTGCGCACGCGCAAGAGCAGATCCGACCCGGACCCGAAGTAGAGGTGGAGCGTGAGCCACGGCAGATCGCGCGAGAGCGCGTCGAGCTGCGGCATGATCCAGCTCAGGCCGAGCTCGTGGCGCGTGCCGAGCACGAGGTCCACCGGTGGCGCGCCGAGGTCGCCGCGCGCCGCGCGAACGCAGTGCTCCGCGGCGAGGAGGCACGCGCGCGCCTGCGGAAGGAGCGCGAGCGCGGCTTCGGTGGGGACGACGACGCGCGTCGTGCGCGAGAACAAGCGAACCTCGAAGAGCTCCTCGAGCTGCTTGATCCGCGCACCGAACGCGGCCGGCGTGAGCGCCACGGCGCGGGCGGCCTTGCGGAAGTTCTGGTGCCGCATCGCCTCGACGAAGCAGCGGAGGGATTCGATCGACGGGAGCTGCATCGAGCGCCTTGCTGCCGGAGCCGGCGCGTCAGTGCTCGATGCGGCGGAGCGTCGCGAGATCGAACTCGGGGCCGAGCTCGCGCGCCATGAGGTCCACCACGGCCTGCTCGGCGGGCTTGTCCTCGTAGAGCACCGCGTACACCTCGCGCGTGATCGGCATGTCGACGTTCAGCTTCTTCGAGAGATCGAACGCGCTCTTCGCCGTCTTCACGCCCTCGGCCACGTGCCCGAGCGACGCGAGGACGTCGGGGAGCTTCCTCCCCTTCCCCATCTCGACGCCGACGGTCCGGTTGCGCGAGAGCTCGCCGGTGCAGGTGAGGACGAGGTCGCCCATGCCGGCGAGCCCGGCGAGCGTGAGCGGCGAGCCGCCGCGCGCGGCGGAGAGGCGTGCGACCTCCGCGAGACCGCGCGTGATGAGCGCGGCGCGTGTGTTGTAACCGAGGCCGAGCCCATCGATGACGCCCGAGGCGATCGCGATCACGTTCTTGAGCGCGCCGCCGCACTCGACGCCGATCACGTCTTCGCTGGCGTAGGTGCGGAGGTACGGGAGATGGAAGCGCCGCATGACGCTCTCGCAGACGGCGCCGTCCTTGGCCGCGATCACGACGGCCGTGGGGTGCTTCTGCGCGAGCTCCTTGGCGAAGCTCGGGCCGCTGAGGAACGCGAAGCGCGAGTGGACCTCCTTGGGGAGGCAGTCGGCGAGGATCTCGTCCACGAACATGAGCGACTCGTTCTCGATCCCCTTGGTCGCGGAGACGATCGGAACGTTCGGCATCTTGGCGAGGAGCGGGGCGGCCTTCGACGCGACCTCGCGCGTGGCGTGGCTCGGGGCGACGAAGACGACCATCTCGGCGCCGGAGAGCGCGGCCGCCAGATCGGTCGTGGCGCGCAGGTTGTCGGGGAGGGTCGCCTTCGGGAGGTAGTGGACGTTCTCGCGCCGCTCGTTGACGTCCTTCGCGTCGCGCTCGCTCCGCCCCCAGAGGACGACGTCGCCCCCCTTCTCCGCGAGGGCCTTGGCGAGCGCCGTACCCCATGCGCCGGACCCCAGAACCGTGACGCGATTGCTCATGCCGGCGAGCGTACGTCAGTTGCGGAGCGCACGTCGCCGGCAATAAGTCGGCCCCTCCGTCCGTCCAAAGGAGTGTTACACCTCCTTCAACCCCGCTTCATCCCGATGATGCACGCCCGCAAGCTTCTCCTTGCCCTCTTCACGATTCCTCTCCTCGGTGGCACCGGGTGCGCCTCGTGCGGCCAAGGTACCGTCGGCGCCCTGTCCGGCCCGATCAACGACCCGGCGAACAAGACGCTGCGCCGCCAGATCCTGTCCTACGGGATCGGCCAGTTCTGCGCCGAGATGCTGAAGCACGACGCGCCGCTCCAGCTCGCGCCGGACCAACCGGTGATCGGTCGCTTCTACCCGAAGACGTGCACGTCGAAGGAAGCGGAGAACGGCGACCTCGTCGTGAGCTTCACCGGCATCGGCTACGCCTGGACCAACCTCTCGAAGAAGCTCTCCTTCGACATGTCGGGGACCGTCCAATACAACCAGGACTTCCTGATGGACGGCAGCACCATGTACGCGTACTTCCGCACGCGGCAGGTGCAGAGCAGCGACTTCAAGTCGCGCGTGATCGAGCAGCCCGTCGCGAGCTTCCTGAACCAGCTCGCTCCGATCGGGGACAACTTCGGCAAGCAGCTCGTCGGCTCGAAGCTGGCGGAGGGCTTCACCGTCATCCGCGACAAGGACGGAAACGCCGACTTCGCGCTCGGGATCGTGGAGTTGGGGAAGCACCCCACCCATCCCTACGATCTGCACGGGTCGAGCAAGATCGCGTACGAGAACACGCGGGTCGAGGTCCACCAGCAGCAGCGCGACTTCATCGGACCGATCGTCGTCGACGACTCCGGGCGCGCGATCTTCGTGACGGGTCAGATGGACGGCGCGCCCCCGATCGACGTGCTCTTCCTCCGGAAGGACGAAGGCGAGGGCTCGCTCGGCTACTACACGACCTACGCGCAGATCGGTCCGCTCGCGGGGCAGCCGTTCTTCGGAGAGGTCATGAACCCGGGCGTACCCTACGCGCGGACGGTGCCCGTGCCGAAGGGGACCTACTACGTGGTGTTCGACAACTCGACGTCGGCGGGGCAAGCCGCGCCGATCGTGAACCCGCTCGGCCTCGACGATCGCGCGGCGGTCGTCAGCTACGTGGTTCAGGTGGGCGACGCGCCCTGACGAGCTTGCGGGAAGGGCCCGGGTCCGGTACGTGAGAGGCCACCCCTTGGCCCCGCCCGACGAAAACGACGAGAAGCCCGCTCCGAGCTCGGAGAACCCGCCCAAGGAAGCTGCCGAGGGCGCGGCGACGAACGGCGCGGCAAAGGCCAGCGCCGCCCCGGAAGCGAAGAGCGCGCCCGCGGCGGACGACGCGAAGAGCGCGAACGACGAGAAGGTCGCCGCGAACGACGCGAAGGCTGCCGCGAAAGACGCGAAGGCTGCCGCGAAAGACGACGACGACGACGACGACGGCGAGGACGACGACGAGCCGGCCTCGAGCGAGCCCGCTCCCGTGAAGGCGAAAGCCGAGGCGGAGGAGCCGGACGAAGACGATGACGCGTCGGACGAGGATCCCCCCGCCGACGACGCGAAGGACGAGAAGCCCGCCCCTAGGGGTGCGCCCAAGGCAAAGCCGAAGCGGCCCGCCGGGAAGCGGATCGAGCTCGAGAAGCCGAAGACGACGATCGCGACGCGCATCCTGCGGATCGTCTTCTGGGTCTTCTGGTTCGCGCTCCTTCCGTTCGTGCTCGCGTGCCTGGTCGTTTGGGGTCTCACCCCGCCGAGCGGGGTCGAGGCGCAAGGCGCGCTCGCCGGGCTCGAGACCGCGGTGCGCGAGCAGCCCGTCCCGATCGGCATCGGTGTCTTCGCGCTCGTGGGCATGGCGCTCGGCGCGGCGCGCCGCAAGCTGCCGCTCGCGACGTATGCTTACCCGCCGCTCCGCGCGGACATCCCCGAGAAGGTGCGCGGGCTGTTCGAGCGCGCGACGCAGCTCCTCGACGAGGCGGACGCGATCCTCGCCGCGAACGAGAAGGCGATCATCCGCGAGCTCACGTCGAAGGAGCGCGAGAAGCTGCACCGCGAGCTCGACGCGCTCCGCGACGCGATGCGCACGGTCCCGTTCGTGGAGGAGACCTTCAACGACGCGCTCGTGCGCGCCGACGGCGAGGTCGACGTCCGGCTGAACCCGTGGCGCAAGAGCGAGCTGCGCGAGTACGTCGAGTCGATCCTCGTCGCGGTCGCGGTCGCCTTCCTGCTCCGCACGTTCGTGGTCGAGGCGTTCAAGATCCCGAGCGGCTCGATGATCCCGACGTTGATGGTCGGCGATCACATCTTCGTGAACAAGTTCAGCTACGGGCCCGCCATCCCGTACACGAACAAGCGGATCTGGACGCACATGCCGCCGGAGCGCGGGGACGTCATCGTCTTCGCGTACCCCGAGAAGCCCGATCAGGACTTCATCAAGCGCGTGATCGCGCTGCCGGGCGACAAGCTCGAGGCGAAGAACGGCCACCCGATCTTGAACGGGTGGGACGTGCCCTCGTGCCTGGTCGGGGCGTTCTCGTACGACGAGCCCGACTCGATCATCCCGCACCACGAGGGCGACCTCTACATCGAGTACCTCGGCGACGAGTCGTACCTCACGTTCTACGATCGCATCGGCAGCTACCCCGAGTACCAGGGGCCCTACTACGTGAAGCCGGGCGAGGTGTACGTGATGGGCGACAACCGCAACAACAGCCACGACTCTCGCGTGTGGTTCGGCGGTCAGGGTGGCGGCGTGCCCTTCGAGAACATGCGCGGGCGAGCGCTCTTCGTGTGGCTGAGCTACTCGAACTCGGGCATCGACTGGTCGCGCGAAGGCAACCCCGTGATGGGTCGCCCGCGCGTGCCGAACTCGTTCAAGAACCTGGAGCCCGCGCTCGACAAGTGCCTGCGCGAACGCCCGCCGATCGAGAAGACGACGCCGCCGCCGTCGGCCAAGTAGGCCTCAGGCGCGGCGGAACGACGTCCGTTGGACCCCACTCTCCTCGGTGTCCTCCCAATCGAGGGTGGGAAGCATCGGGAGCGTCGGGGACTTCTGGGTCGGGGGTTCCTCGTCCGGTTCGTCCAGCTCGGGGCGGTCGAGGTTCTCGAGATCGGGAAAGTCACCTCCGTTCGCAGGACGAGGCGGGGTGGGTGTGGGATAACGGAGCGGCAACATGGCTATCAGGATGGAGACGTTCGACGCGGACGAAATAGTCCAAAGGGGGCCTACGTCAGGTAGGACGCGCCCCTACCGTCTTGCCTTGCCATGAGCGCCGCACGCGAAGCACGAACCATCGCCTCGCTCGCCGCGCCCATCGCGCTGGCGCAGCTCGGGCTCGTCGGGATGAGTCTGGTGGACACCGCGATCCTCGGGCGCGCGGGTGCCGAGGACCTGGCGGGCGGAGCCATCGGGCGCAACATCGGCTTCGCGGCCGCGACGATCCAAATCGGGATCGCGCTCGCGGTCGAGCCCCTCGCCTCGCAGGCCGTGGGCGCGAACCGTCCCCACCGCGCGTGGAACGCGCTGGTGGCGACGTTACGCACGCTCGCGGTGCTCTGGATCCCCACGATGCTGATCGCGTTCGCGATCGCGCTCGTGCTCGAGCCGCTCGGGACGGAAGCTGCGGTCGCGGCGAAGGCGCGCCTCTTCTTGCTCGGGCAGGCGCCCGGGCTCCTGTTCCACGGGTTCTTCCTCGCGTCGAAGTCGTACGTGCAGGCGCACGGGCGCAGCCTCTCCATCGTGCTCGCGTCGGCGACGGCGAACGTGATCAACTTCGCGGTGTGCAACGTGCTCGTGCGCGGTGACGACGCGCTCGAAGCGGTGCACTTGTCCGGGCTCGGGTTTCCCAAATTGGGAGCACTCGGCGCGGGGATGTCGGCGAGCCTCGGTGGTCTCGTGCTCGTGGCGATCGTGCTCGGGAGCGCGGCGCGCTTCCGGCCCCGCGCCAGTCACGACGGCGAAGGCACGGCGGAAGACGCGGTGACCGGGCGCGAGGTCGTGCGCCTTGGCGTGCCCGTCGCGCTCCACATGGCGGCGGAGATCGGCGTGTTCGCGACGGTGTCGGTGTTGACCGGCGCGCTCGGCAAGTCGGTGATCGCGGCGCATCAAGTGGCGCTCGGGCTCGCGAGCTTCACGTTCATGGGTGCGCTCGGCGTGAGCGGGGCGACGGCGGCGCGGGTGGGGCGGGCGATCGGTGCCAAGGAAGATCCCCGCACGCCCGGGCTCGTGGGCATCGCGCTCGGGATGTTCGTGATGGCGTTCGGTGCGCTGGCGTTCGTGCTGATGCCCGAGCGCCTGGTGGGGCTGTTCACGACCGACGCGGAGGTGAAGCGAGTCGGCGTGCAGCTCCTCGGCCTGGCCGCGCTGTTCCAGCTCTTCGACGGCATCCAAGTGGTGGCGTCGGGTGCGCTGCGCGGGATGGGGGACGTGCGCTTCTCGTTCATCGCGGGTGCGTGCTCGTACTGGCTCGTGGGCTTCCCGATCGCGATCGGCTTGGGCTTCGGCGCGCACCTCGGAGCGTTCGGGCTCTGGATCGGATTGACGGCCGGCTTGGTGGCGGCGGCGCTGGCGCTCGCAGCGAGGTTCCTCAAAGTGAGCGCCGAGAGGCGCCGCGCCCTGGAAGCGAGGCAGACGCAAGCAACGGACGCGGCGGAGCTGGAGGCGGCGGCCTAACCCTGCCGAGCCGCTCACTTACGTCCGTTCACCTGCTGGCACCGCTCCATGCACTCGATGTTGTCGGAGCACGACGTCGCGCAGTCCCGCGAGTTGCCCTGCTTCGAAGCGCACTTCGGATCGCGCTCGCACTTCACCGGATCATTGGCGGCCGCCTTCTCGACGGCGCCACAAGCGGCGACGAGAGCGAAGACCAAAACCGCAACGATCGAACGCGCCATCACCCCGCCAATGTGCGCCGCGCCGAAACGAAGCGCAACCACTCCCTCTCGCCCTCCCTCTCCCTCTCCCCCTCCTCCTCCCCCTCCCTCTCCTTCTCGTTCTCCTTCTCCGCTCCAGTTCTCGCTCCGCGCTCCGCGTTCCCATTCCCGTTCCGTGTTCCGTATTCGTCCTTTTCTTCGTATCCTCGTCCAAATGC
Source organism: Polyangiaceae bacterium (assembly GCA_044224495.1). Taxonomy (GTDB): domain Bacteria; phylum Myxococcota_A; class Polyangia; order Polyangiales; family Polyangiaceae; genus JBGAKG01. The sequence continues at coordinate 174,681 of JBGAKG010000003.1, forward strand.
GCCCCCGCGCCGTCCTCCTCCCCCTCCTCGCGCTGTCCCTCCTCGGTACCGCGCCACGCGCCTTCGCCGACGCGCCGAAGCCGACGAAGCAGCAGATGGAGGACGCGATGCCCCACTTCTCCAAGGGCGTCGAGCTCTACGACGAGAACGACTTCGCGGGCGCGCTGGTCGAGTTCAAGCGCGCGTACGAGATCTCGAAGGACTGGCACATCCTCTTCAACATCGCGCAGGCCTCGTTCCAGGCGCAGAACTACGCTGCCGCGCTGACGGCGTTCCAGCAGTACGAGAACGAAGGCGGCGCCGGCCTCGCGAAGGACCGCAAGAAGTACTGCGACGGCGAGATCGAGAAGCTCAAGGGCCGCGTCGCCAAGCTCGAGATCGTCTCGAACGTGCCCGGCGCCGAGGTCTCGGTCGACGACGAGAAGGTCGGGGTCACGCCGCTCGCCGAGCCGGTCGTGGTGAGCCAGGGCAAGCGCAAGATCACGCTGACGCTCAAGGGTCGCATCCCCGAGACGAAGACGATCGAGCTCGCGGGGCGCGACTCGCAGCGGCTCGAGTTCGAGCTCAAGGAAGAGGACAAGGCGCCGCCGCCCCCTCCCCCGCCGGTGGCGACGCACAAGAAGATCCCGTGGGTGCTCTGGGGCGTGACCGGCGGCATCGCGGTCGGCGCCGTGGCCACGGGGATCGTGGCGCTCGTGTTCTCGTCGGACGCGAAGAGCAAGCTCGACACCTACGGCGCGACCAAGTCCGACATCGACGGCGCGCAGACGCGCGCGCTGGCGATGGGCATCACGACGGACATCCTCATCGGCTGCACGGCGGTCGCGGCCGGCGTGGCGCTCGTCCTCACGCTGACGGCGAAGTCGGAGCCGGTCGATCAGGCCGCGCCCGCACCGACGGCGAAGCTGGGCTTCGGACCGGGGAGCGTGATGCTCTCGGGAACGTTCTGAACTAGGGACAGGCGAACGTTCCCGCCATCTTCTTGGCCGACGCGTCGTAGAAGCGCCCCGTCTCGGAGAAGGTCGGGTTCCCCGATCCGTCCTTCGAGACGCAGAACACGACGATGTCCGACTGCGCCTCGTGCTCGGTCAGATCGAAGTCGAGCGGCCCGGACGCACCGTTCACGTCGAGCTTGGCGTTGGTCCCCACCGCCTGGAACGCGGTCTTGATCGTGTCGGGGATCAGATCGAGCTTGGTGCCGCCGACGGTCTTCGCCATCGCGGCCGCGATGGCCTTCCCGGTCACCGGCGTCGCGCCGAGCGATGCGATCGCGTACGCGAGCAGGTAGACGGAGTCGTAGGCGCCGGCCATTCCGAACACCGACGTGTCACCGCCGTACTTCCCGGAGTAGCGGAGCTTGAACCCGTTGAAGAGCGCGTTCGCCGTACCGGGCACCGTGCCGCGGACCCGCAGGCGCAGCGCATCGTTCCCCTTCATCGCGTCGAGCGCTTCGGTCTTCCGCGCGCCGTCGGACAGGAGGTAGAGCGGCCGCGGCGTGGCCCCCGGCCACTGCGCCTCGACGGGGGTGAGGAACTTGGTGATGACCTCGGCGGTGCCGACGAGCACGAGCAGGTGCGGCTTGTCGGCGATCACCTGGCCCGCGGCCGCCGACGGATCGAGCGTCGTCGCGTCGTACGCGATCCCCTTGAAGAGCCCCGCGTTCGCGGTGTCGGTGACGGGCGCGCCGTTGATGGACAGCCCGTTCGACATCGCCGTGAGCAGGCCCTGCCCGTAGGTGTTGTTCTGGTAGACGACCTCGACCTTCACCTTCGTGACGGACGGGTTGTCGACCTTGAACTTCGCCTCCATCGCGGCGATCTGATCCTTGATCGCCTCGGCCTGGAGCACGTCCGACGGGGCGGTGCGCCAGACGAGCGGATCGAAGTGACTCAGGCTCGTGCTCGTCGCCGACGGCGTGATGAGGAACACGCCGCCCGGGATCGTCGTCGTCTGCGCGACCGAGGTCACGATGCCGCTCCCACCGGGCCCGATGATCGCCGGCACCCGCAGGTCGCTCACGAGGTGAGCGGCGGCCTTGTTCGCGACGCCGTTGTCGGACGAGTCGTCGCAGGCGACGAACACCATCGGGCGGGGCTTCCCGCCCGTGCCGCCCGGGAGCCCGACGACCGTCTCCTCGAAGTCGGTCGCGGCGAGCTCGATGCTGTTCGTGCGCGCGGTTCCCGACGCCTGGTTCACGCCCTTGAGCGAGAAGATCGTGCCGAGGACGATCGCGTCGTCGCTCTTCAGCGACGCGGTGCCCTTCCCCAGGATGCGGGGGCACTCGGCCGAGAGCACCGGAACGCACACCGCGTCGGACTTGCGACAGATCTGGGGTCCGCCCGACACGTCGGGACAGTCGGCGTTCGACACGCAGCCACCGGCGCCGGGCCCGACGCAGACGCCGTCGGCCGAGCAGCGCGCGGCGGCGGGGAATTGCCGGGACTGGCAGTCCGCGTCGATCTTGCACTGGACCTCGCCGTGGGTGACGAGGAGCGTGCACGCACTCACCGCCCCGGCGATCGCCAGCACCGTGACGGCGTTCCGAAGAAAAGCCATCCCGTCAGCGTACCATCATCTCAAGGGCAGCTGTACGTGCCCACCATCGCGCCCGCGGCCGAGTCGAAGAACCGGCCCGACGAGGCGAAGACGGGGTTCGACGCGCCGTCTTTGCCGACGCACCAGATGTCGATGTCGCTCGGGGCTTCGTGCTGGACGATGTCGAAGTTGAGCGGTCCCGACGCGCCCTCGATGTCGATCTTGCCGCCCGTCACGCCCAGCGCCTGGAACGCCGCCTTGATGTTGGTCGGGCCCACCTCGAGCTTGGAGCCGCCCACCATCGACTCGAGGCCCTTGGCGACGCCGGTGCCGTCCACCGTCTTCGTGCCGAGCGTCACGATCGAGTACGCGAGCAGGTAGACCGAGTCGTAGCTACCGGCCGCACCGAACACGTCCGCCGACTGGCCGAACTTGCCGTTGTAGCGAATGGCGAACTGATTGAAGAGCGAGCTCTTCGCGCCGGGCACGCTGCCGCGGATGCGCGTGCGCAGGTTGTCGTTGCCCTTGCACGCATCCAGGAGCTCCGGCACCTCGCCGCCGTCGGCGAAGAGGTACATCGGGCGCGGCGGCGGCGGCCCGCTGGTGGGCCACTGCGCCTCGACCTTGGTCATGACGGCGCTGACCGTCTCGTTCGTGCCGAACAGCGCGATCACGTTCGGCTGGAACGCGAGCAGATCGCTCACGAGCTTGGACTGATCGGCCGCGGCGCCCGGGTACTGGAGCGGCTTGAAGTAGACCGAGTTCGACGCATCCGCGACCGGGAGGCCGTTGAGCTTGAGGGTGTTCGTGATTGTGTTGAAGAGACCCTTGCCGTAGGCGTCGTCCTTGTAGCCGATCGCGAGCTTGATCTTCGTCGTGCCGGGGAGCGAGTAGCGGGTCTTGAATGCGTCCTCGAGCTCGTTGATCGACTTCTCGAGCGGGATCGCCTGGATCGTGTCGGACGGCGACGTACGCCAGAAGTAGGGGGTGATGCCGCTCAAGGTGGCGCTCGTCGCCGACGCCGAGATGACGAGCGTCTTGCGCGGCTTGGTCACGTTGTTCACGACCGACGTGCAGAGCCCGCTGAAGGCCGGCCCCATGATCGCGGGTGCGCCGAGGTCGATGAGGTGGCCCGCCGCCGTCTGCGCGGTGGTGTCGTCGCTCTTGTCGTCGCACGCGATGATGACGATCGGGCGCGGCGGCTTGTTGGCGTCGTTCGGGGGGAGCCCGACGACCGTGTTCGCGATCTCCTCCTGCGCGAGGAGCGAGCCGTTGAGCGACGCGGTGCCGGTGCTCGCGTTGACGCCAGTGAGCGAGTTGATCGATCCGAGGAGGATCGCGTCGTCCCGCTCGATCGGGCCGTAGGTCTTGGTGCACTCCGTCGTCAGGACGGGGACGCAGGTGGGGGTCCCGCTCGCCTTGCTGCAGACGGCGGGCTTGCCGCCGTTCTTGGTCGTGCACTCGGCGTTGTTGGCGCAGCCGTTCAGGCCGGGCCCGACGCAGACCTTGTCCTCGGTACAGACCGCCTCGTTCGGGAAGCCGCGCCGCTGGCAGTCGGCGTTGGTCTCGCACTGGGTCTCGCCGCTGGAGACGATGAGGGTGCACGCGGCGTCCAGGCCGGCGAGCACCGCGAGCAGGGTCAAGCCAAGGACACGACGACGCACCATGGGACGAGGGTAGCAGATGAGCCAAGCCTTGTTCCAAATGACCAAGCGCGCTCTTCGATCGCGCTCGGCCCATTTGGAGTCTTTCATCACGGGGCGGCAAGCGCCGCCCCGCCCCGCCGGCGAAGCCGTCGGGGTCCCCACCCCGCCCGGGCTCGCTTCGCTCGCTGCTCTCTTGCGCTTCGAGAATCGCGCTCACTGATTTAGGCTGGCAGCGCCATGACGACGCCCAAGCAAGAGTCCGGTTCGATGGTCTCGGTCCTCAAGGAGGACCGCCGCTTCGTCCCCGATGCTTCGTTCACGAAGCACGCGCGCGTGCAGTCGCACGCCGAGTACGCGGAGATGCATCGGCGCTCCCTCGAGGAGCCCGATGCGTTCTGGCGTGGCGAGACGCAGGACCTCGTCTTCCGCAAGCCGTGGGACACGTTCTCCACGTGGGAGCTCCCGAAGGCGCAGTTCTTCGTCGGGGCGAAGCTCAACCTCACCGAGAGCTGCCTCGACCGCCACCTGAGCACGGCGACCCGCACGCGCGCGGCGATCGTGTGGGAGGGCGAGCCGGGCGACGTCCGCACGCTCACCTACTTCGAGCTCCACCGCGAGGTCGTGCGGCTGTCGGCGGCGCTCCTCGATCTCGGCGTGAAGCCCGGCGATCGCGTCGCGATCTACATGGGGATGCTCCCCGAGACGGTGATCGCGATGCTCGCGTGCGCCCGCGTCGGCGCGACCCACTCGGTGGTCTTCGGTGGCTTCTCGTCCGAAGCGCTGCGCGACCGCATCAACGACTGCGAGGCCAAGGTCCTCATCACGCAGGACGGCGCGTGGCGCCGCGGCGGCGTGGTCCCGCTGAAGCAGATGGCCGACAAGGCGCTCGAGAGCACGCCGACGATCCAGAAGGTCGTCGTGTTCCGGCGGATGGACGACGCGCGCGCACCGGTGGTGATGAAGGAAGGGCGCGACGTGTGGTGGAACGACCTGCTCGGGCGCCCCGCGAGCGCGGCGGCACTGAAGACCGCGCGCGCGCCCGAAGCGTTCGACGCCGAGCACCCGCTCTTCATCCTCTACACGTCGGGCTCGACCGGGAAGCCGAAGGGCGTGCTCCACACGACCGCGGGCTACCTCGTCGGCGCCCACGTCACGTCGAAGTACATCTTCGACCTGAAGGACTCGGACCTCTACTGGTGCACGGCGGACGTCGGCTGGGTCACCGGCCACACGTACATCGTCTACGGCCCGCTCTCGAACGGGGCGAGCTGCATGCTCTACGAGGGTGCGCCCAACTTCCCGGACTGGGGCCGCTTCTGGAACATCATCGAGAAGCACGGCGTCACGATCCTGTACACGGCGCCGACCGCCATCCGCGCGTTCATCCGCGCCGGCGACGAGTGGCCGAAGAAGTACGACCTCACGAGCCTTCGCCTCCTCGGCTCGGTCGGCGAGCCGATCAACCCCGAGGCGTGGGTCTGGTACCACGGCACGATCGGCGGCAGCCGCTGCCCCATCGTCGACACGTGGTGGCAGACCGAGACCGGCGGCGTGATGCTCACCACCCTGCCCGGCGCCTGCTACTCGAAGCCCGGCTCCACCGGCCTCCCCTTCTTCGGTGTCTCGATCGCGGTCGTGAAGGACGACGGCAGCCCGTGCGGCCCGAACGAGGGCGGCAAGCTCGTCATCGATCGGCCGTGGCCGTCGATGGCGCGCACGCTCTACAAGGACGACGAGCGCTTCAAGAGCGCGTACTGGTCGCAGCTCCCGGGCAAGTACTTCACGGGCGACGGCGCGCGCTGCGACAAGGACGGCTACTTCTGGGTCGTCGGGCGCATCGACGACGTGCTCAACGTCGCGGGCCATCGCATCGGCACCGCCGAGATCGAGAGCGCGCTCGTGAGCCACCCCGCCGTGGCCGAGGCGGCGGCGGTCGGCAAGCCGGACGACTTGAAGGGCCAGGCGCTCGTCGTGTTCGTCACGGTGAAGAACGGTCAGACCGCGGGGCCGGAGCTCAAGACCAAGCTCGCCGAGCACATCGATCGCGAGATCGGGAAGTTCGCGCGGCCCGACTCGATCCGCTTCACCGACGCGCTCCCCAAGACGCGCAGCGGGAAGATCATGCGCCGCTTGCTCAAGGAGATCGCGAGCGGGGCGGGCGAAGCGAAGGGCGATACGTCCACGCTGGAGGACTTCAGCGTCCTGGCGAAGCTCCGGACCGACGAGGACTGAGGCGCTACGCCGCCTTCAGCACTTCGACGGCGCCGTCCGCGTCGTCGATCGAAGCGAGCACCGGCACGAGCGTGTCGCGCGAGGGGCCTTCGCCGAACGCGCCGCTCGGCGCCAACGCGCGCGCTTGCGGCCCGTCGATGACGAGGAACACGTCCGACACGGTGTTCACCCCCGCCGCCGGCGCGGTGGAGATCACGTAGGCGATGCGCGAGCGATCGAGCGAGAGCTCCTCGGTGTCCCGCCGGATCAGCACGCGCCGATCGGTGACGAAGTAGCGCGTGTTCGCGGCGAGCTTGCGCGGGCGGAGCACGCTGTACCAGAACACGAGCGCCGCCGCGCCTACGGCCACGAGCACGCCGAGCGCGACCCCCGCGACGAACGCCGCAGAGAGCGCACCGCCGAGCACGTGGAGGCGAAGCACGCGGACCATCGCCGGCACCGCCCGCAGCGCGCTCAAGACGGCGCCCGTCAGGATCGCCATCGACAGCACCGCGCCGAACGCACGCCGGTACGTCCACGGCGAGCGCTTGGGGATCGCGGACCAGAGCACGCGCTCGCCGTCGTCCAGCCGCTGCGCGAGCGGGCGCGTCCCGTCGCCGAGCGGCGCCGCCGGCTCGAGGCCGCGCACGACCGCCCAGAGCCGATCCGGCGCTTCGACCCCGCTGAGCGAGAGCGACAGCGTTCGCCGCAGCGCGCCCGTCGGCACCGCGCGCACGAGCTCGAGATCGCCGATGCCTTCTTCACCCTCGTGCCAGCGGATGCGCGCGTACGAGATGGCCGCGCGCTCGATGCTGCGCCGCAAGGCGCCGCGCCGCCAGATCACGTGCCGCTCCGTCACGAGGTACTCGACGCGCGACTGCCACACGCGCGGGAGGCGCCAGGCGAGGAGCGCGATCGTCGCGCACCACCCCGCGAGCGCGAGCATCCCGTTCACGTTCGCGCCGAGCGCGAGCGCGGCGACCGACGCCAACAAGAGCGTGGCGACGGCGACGACGGCGGCGCCCACGGCGATGGAGCGATACAGCGGCGGGGTCGACAGCACCTTGGGCCGCCCCGACCAGAGAATCCGGTCGCCAAACAAGGAATCGCGCGCCATGCGCCTCTACTTCAACGTGGGCTGGCGCTGGCACCCTGTCCAGGGGTGGTGCGGCTTTATGTCGGCAGCGGAAGCGCCGTGTTGCGGCGGGTGGGCCCGCGCTCGTGCGCCGAACGTACGAGCATGTCGCACAGCACGGGAAACGTGATCCCGCGCGCGCGCGCGGCTTCCGGGAAGAGGCTCGTCGCGGTCATGCCCGGGATGGTGTTCACCTCGAGCAGTGTCACCGCGTCCGGCGCCCCGACGTCCCCGACGACGAAGTCCGCCCGGGAGAGATCACGGCAGCCGAGGGCCGCGTGCGCGCCCAGGGCCGCCTCGTGGACGCGCTCGGTGACGGCCGCGGGGAGGTCCGCCGGGCAGACGTGGACGCTGCGGCCGGGCGCGTAGCGCGCCTGGTACGTGTAGAAGGCGTCGCTCGGGGAGGTGATCTCCGTCGCGGCGAGCACCCGTGGGGCCGCTCCGTGGACATGGAGGACCGAGCACGTGACCTCTCGCCCCACCGCGAAGTGCTCCACGATCGCGCCCGAGCCGAGGGCGAAGACCGCTTCGAGCGCACGGGCGACCGCGTCGTCCGGGGCGCCCGCCTCGACGCGATGGACCCCGATCGCCGACCCGCTCGCCGCCGGCTTCACCACCAACGCGCGCCCGATGTCACGGCGCACGCGCGCGGCGAGCTCCGCCGGTGCGCCGTCGCTCGCGCGGAGCGCCACCCCGCGCGCGACGGGGAGCCCCGCCGCGGCGAAGAGCCGGCGCGCGACCGACTTGTCCATCGCGCACGCGCTCGCCAGGACGTCGGAGCCGACGTAGGCGACGCCGAGCACCTCGAGCAGTCCTTGGAGCGCACCGTCCTCGCCGACGGCGCCGTGCACGACCGGAAAGACGACGTCCAACGGCGCGGCGTGGAGCGCCTCGGCCACGTTCGCGTCGAGCTCGATCGCGCGTACCTCGTGCCCCGCTTCGACGAGCGCACCCGCGACGCCGCGCGCGGACGCGCGGCTGACCTCGGCCTCGGACGAGGGGCCACCCTGCACCACGACGACGCGCATGCTCACCCGCTCGCGGTCGCCTTGGAGAGATCGACGAGCTCGATCCCGATCGCCTGCGACATCTCGAAGATCTTCGGGTCGCGGTAGAACTCGCCGAAGACGATCCGCCCGATCCCCGAGTTCGCGATGAGCCGGAAGCAGCTCCAGCACGGCGAGGCGGTGACGTAGATGCCGGCGCCTTCGATCCGCACTCCGCTCTTCGCAGCTTGGACGATCGCGTTCGCCTCCGCGTGGACGGTGCGGACGCAGTGACCGTCCTCCATCAAGTGCCCGACCTCGTCGCAGTGCGGGAGGCCGCGGATCGAGCCGTTGTAGCCCGTGGCAAGAATGATCTTGTCGCGCACGATCACCGCGCCCACGTGCTTGCGATCGCACGTCGCGCGACTCGCGACTTCGCGCGCGATGTTCATGAAATATTCGTCCCAGGAAGCGCGCTTTCGAGCCATGGCTGAGTCTCCGTCCGCTCCATCTCGGGAAGGCGGCTGCTCTCCGTTCTACCTGGCTGTTCCGTCCCGGGTGCCGAAATTGTTTGACGGGACCTCGGAAGGTCGGGTTTACCGTTCCCATGGCTGCGCCGCGACCTGTTTCCAGGCCAGACCGCCCCAGCCTCGGGGGGCGACCCCGCGCGTGGCACGTCGTCGTGGCGGTGCTCCTCGTTCTCCTGCCGTTCGGGTTGGCGCTCGGGGTGGCCTCCGCCGGAGGCGACGACCGGAGCGCGGCCGAGTCGATCCTCGCCAGCGTCGAGAAGGACGAATCCACGAAGGACGTCACCGCGGAGCCCGTGAAGCGCTCCCGCGAGGCGCTCGAGCGCGGGCGCCGCATGCGCGCCGCCGGGGACGAGAAGCACGCGAAGCTCGCCGACGGCCTCGCCCTCGAGTGGGCGCGCGTCGCGCAGGACCTCGCCAAGACCGTCACGACCGAGCGCCGCGCGCGCGACCTCGCCGCGCGCAGCGCGGATGCGGGGACGATGGTCGATCGCGAGCGCACCCAGTTGGAGCAGCGCCTCGCCGAGAACGGGCGCCTCGCCGCCGAGGCCGCCCGCCTCGACGATGCGGGGGCTCCGCGAACCGACGGCGGCGCCAAGGCCGCCGCGCTCAAAGACGGGGGAGCCCCGTGAGCGCACGCGCGCTCCTGCGCGGTGGCGTGTTCGCGCTGAGCGTCGCGCTCGCCGCGGGCTGTGCCGGCGAACGGCCAAAGCTCCCGATCTTGGCCGACGTGGAAGGCGCGCGCACCACGCCCTCGGCGAAGGCCGCGCAGGCGAAGGCCCCGCAGGCCTGGGCCGAAGCCGAAGCCCTCCAGAAGGAGGCCCAGAAGGCCCACGACGACGGCGACGACACGTCGGCGGAGCTCCTCGCGCAGCGCGCGTTGGCCGCGTACGAGCACGCCGCCGTCCTCGCGCGCGAAGCGGACGCCGTCCGCGACGCGGCCGCGATCGAAGCGGAGCTCGCCCAGAAGGACGCCGAGCTCGCCAGCTTGATCGCCGCGCGCACCGAAGCGACGCGCCAGGGCGACGATCTCGCGAAGCGCGTGGCCGTGCTCAAGGCGCTCCGCGCGCCGAGCCCGAGCGACGCCGCCGATCCGCAGCGCGAGGCCGCCCGCCTCGTCGCCGCGCGGGGCCTCGCGATGGAGGCACGTCTCCTCTGCGGCGCAGCGTTCCTGGTCGACAAGAGCGCCGCCGGCCTCGACGCGACGACGAAGAGCGCGGCCGATCTCGACAAGAAGCTCGAGGGCACGCCGAAGCCCGCCCCGATCGACGACGCGGCCGCCGCGCGCGTCGGCTGTCTCGGTGCGCTCACGCGCGCGCGCCGCGCGGGTCCCGCGACCGCGACCGCGCCGGACGTGCTCCTCACCGAGCTCTCCGCCGCCGGCCAGAGCCCCTCCCGCGACGAGCGCGGGGTGGTGGTGTCGCTGCGCGACGCCTTCCGCGGAGCCGCGCTCTCCCCCGAAGCGCAGAAGGCGCTCGAAGCGCTGGGCCGCGTCGCGGCCGCCCACGCGGACGTCGGCGTTCAGGTCGTGGTCCACGACGCGGCGGTCGCGCCGCAAGGCATCGAGCGCGCCCGCGCTGCCCAGGCCGCGCTCGCCACCGGCGGCGCCAAAGCCGATCGCACGACGGCCGACTGGGCGGGGACGAAGATCCCCGTCGTCGACCCCTCCGACGCGAAGAACCGCGGCCGCAACGCGCGGGTGGACGTCGTCTTCGTGACGCTCGGCCCCTGAAGCTTCGTCTCTACGAGACGAGCTTGTAGCCGAACCCGTACACCGTGAGGATGTGCTGCGGCTTGTCCGGCGTGGGCTCGATCTTCTTCCGCAGCTTCACGATGAAGTTGTCGACGGTGCGGTTCGTGGGCGACGCCTCGAGCCCCCAGATCTTCTGGAGGATCTCGTCGCGCGCGACGGGCTGCCCTGCCCGCTCCGAGAGGAGCCGCAGGAGCTCGACCTCGTAGAAGGAGAGGTCGTGGGAGGTCCCCCGCACGACGAGCTTGTGCGCGGAGAGGTTCACGCGCGCCTCGCCGATGCTGACCTCCTCCGCCGGAGGCGGAGCTCCCGGCGCGCGGGTCGTGCGCCGGAACAGCGCGCGGATGCGAGCGATGAGCTCGTTCACGCTGAAGGGCTTCGTCACGTAGTCGTCGGCGCCGGAGTCGAGGCCGCGGATTTTGTCGCTCTCCTGCGACCGGGCCGTGAGCATGATGATCGGGACGAGCGGGTCGACCCGCCGGACCTCCTCGCACACCGCGTACCCGTTGATGTCGGGGAGCATGAGGTCGAGGATGATCGCGTCGGGGCACTCCCCTTTCGCGAGCTGCACCCCCTCGCGTCCCCGCCCGGCGGCGAGGACGCGGAACCCCTCGAACTCGAGGGCGTCACGGAGGCCGAGGACGATGTGAGGCTCGTCCTCGATGAGCAGGATCGTCTTCTTCCCGCCAGCCATGGGCGGCGGAGAGCATACCTCACATCGACTGATCGATGCACTGCAGGTTGATCGTCGCACCGCTCGGCACGGGGGCCGCGAAGCGAACCGCCTGGGTGCACCCACCCGCGACCGAGCCGCTGACGTAGCACCAGCCCGGGGTCGAGCCTCCCTCGCACGTACCATTTTGGTACTGGGTCGAGGGCACCTGCGCCATCTCGCAGACGTTGCCGACCGTGGCGTTCGGGTCGAGCTTCTTCCGCTCGGCCAGCTTCTGCTCGCGGTAGTGCCGCTCGACGTCCGGCTCGGGGGTCTTGAGCCCCTTCGTCGGATCGCAGACCAAGCCGTCGCCTTCGACCAGCACCAAGCACGCGACGGAGCCGTCCTTCTGCGGCGTGAGCGCGCGCGGGAGGCACTGCACGCCGAGCTCCTTCTTCAGGCGATCGACGATCGCGCCGACCACCGGGCGATAGCCGTAGTCCGGCGCGCTCTTGTCCTTCACGTTGCGCGCGCAGAGCGAGCCGGCGATGCCGTGGTCACCGAGGCCGTGGACGACCCGGAGCTCGCGCACCGTCGGGTACGCCTTGCCGCGGACCTGCGTCGTGCCGTTGCAGAGCGGCGACCCGCCGGGGCCGGTCGCGGTTCCGACGCAATCGCACGCGCCCTTGTGGGCCGGATCGTTGCAGTCCTTCGGGGCGGGGAGCTCGAACGTGCAGGCGTACTCGAGATCGAGCCCGACCTCGTTCACGAGGCTCGTGTCCCACTCGCGTCCCGAGATGGGATCCGCGGAGCTCGACGCCGTCGGCGGGGGAAGCCCCGGACGCGGCTTGGTCGACTCGATCATGTGCGGGTCGATCCCGTCCGGGTCGAACGTCGCCGGGTTGCGCCCGAGGATGCGGCGCCAATCCGCGTCGTCCAGCGCGGACTTGAAGGGGCTCTTGGGGTCGCTGCCGTCCTGCGCGAGGAGCTGCCAGGGCACGCCGCCGATCACGGCGAAGAACACCAGGTCGGCCGAGCGCGTCCCGGCCGTGAGCTCGCACAGCGCCTTCGGCGTCACGTCCGACCCGTCGGGGAGATCGCGCGCGAAGAGCGGGTTCGTGCAGTTCTTCGTGCCGGCGTAGGCGCCACCACCACCGGGGTGCTCGCCTTCGCGGTTCGGCACCTTCTTCGAGCGCAGCCCGTCGACGTAGCGCTCGATCGGGAACTGCGGGTCGATCCCGTAGCGCCGCTTCATGTCGTTCGTGTACCGCACGTTGAGCTGGTCCTCGCTCTTCCCGTAGAACCCTTTCTTGCACTCGGGGTCGGACGCGATCGGCGTGTTGGTCCCCGGCTTGTTGCCCCCGTACATGCACGACGTGCACGCGGGCGACGTCGGATCGGTCGCGCACTCGCTCGTGGCGCGCGGCATCGTGCCGAAGTCGTGGGGTGCGGCCGACGGGAAGTTCTGCGTGCGCGTGATCCATGCGTTGCCGCCGAGCGCGAGCGGATCGCTCCAGCTGTCCTCTTCGTCGGTGAGCATGATCACGGCGACGAGCGAGTCGGGGCGCAAGAAGTCCTTCCGCTGCGCGAGCAGCACCGAGTCGACGCCCTGGAGCGCGACGCGATCGAGCGTCTGCGCGCGCGCCGTCCCGACCGAGGCCCACGGATCGGGCTGGACGAGGAAGCGGTACCAGGACTCGAGTTGGCCCTCGAGACCGCAGCCGTACTCCTGCACGCCGGAGACGAGGGATTGGAAGTCGACCTCGAGCGTCGACTCGTCGGGCTCCACCGTGACGTTCGGCGCGGGTTTGCCGGCGTTCTCCGGCGCGGCGGACGGCAACCAAGCGAGGAAGCCGCCGCCGTCGCCGGCGACGGGCTTCGCGCGCTCGACGGTGCCTTCGACGCCGCTGACCGGCTTCGTGCGGCGGACGAGGCGCCCGTGGTCGTCGTCGTGACGGGTCACGCCAGGCGGGACGGGGCCGTTGCCGACGCACACGTCGGGCGAGCCACCGCCGCCGAGCGCGGACGTGACGACGCCGATGTGGAGATCGTGGACGGGCGGGAACTCCAACGCGTAGCCGGTGGGGCAGCCGAGCGTGCCGCCGACGTTCGCCGATGGGACCTTCGTCTTGTGATCGGCGCTCTCGCAATCGGGCGCGAGCAAGCGATGGATCAGATCGGGGACGGCGTCCTTGAAGAGCTCCTGCTTGTCCCCCATCGACGCCGAGTTGTCGATCGCGAAGAGGATGTCGACCTTGTCGACGGCTTCCTGGCGAAGCTCGGTGTGCACGATGGCTTTGTCGCTCGGCTCGATCTGCGAGATCGGGCGAGTGAGACATCCGAAATGGAGCGCCGCCGCGGTCAGGCCGATGACGGCCAGACCCCGACGGAGCGCTCGCGACCACGCGACGCGTTCCATGAGACCTCCCTTTCGAGCGCGCGGGCATCACGCGCTCTCGAGGTCTCATGACTCCGCGCACGACCTTCCATCACGGATCGAAAAATTAGTTGCAAAATACACGAAGGGCGCGGTGCTTGCGCGCCGCGCCCTTCGCGAGTCTCCGTGGTGTCGTCGGCTCAGCCGCCGCCGCCGCCCGCGTCCTGCCCGCTGACGACTTCGATGCACTGCAGGCTGACCGAGGTACCCGACGCCGGCTGGCCGGTCGCGGAGAACTTGATCGCCTGAGCGCACGTGCCGGCCGCGGCGCCGGAGACGTAGCACCAACCCGGGTCGGTGATGGTCTCGCAGGTGCCGTTGACGAGCTTCGACGGATCGAGCTGGGTGAGCTCGCACGCCGGGCCGACGTCGGCCGCAGTGGCCTTCGGGTCCTGCTGCTTCAGCTCGGCGAGCTTCGACTCCTGGAAGCGCTTGAGGACGTCCGGATCCGGCTGCTTGAGGCCCTTCGAGGCGTCGCAGACCGTGTTCTGGTCCGCACCCGGCTGGAAGGAGATGAGAACCAGGCAGGGCACCGTGCCGTCGTTGGCCGGGACGAGCTTCTGCGGCAGGCACTGGCCGGCGAGGACCGCCTTGAGGCGGTCGACGATGGCGGTGACCGCCGGGCGGTAGCCGTAGTCGTCCGCGTTCTTGTCGGTGACGTTGCGCGCGCAGAGCGAGCTGACGATGCCCTGGCCGCCCATGGCCTTCGCCACGCGGAGCTCGCGGATCGTCGGGTACGCCTTACCGCGGACCTGCGTGGTGCCGTTGCAGAGCGGCGAGCCTTCGGGGCCCGTCGCCGAGCCGACGCAGTCGCACGCCTTCTCGTTCTGCGGGAGCGTGCAGTCCTTCGGGGTCGGGAGCGTGAACGTGCACGCGTACTGGAGGTCGAGACCGACCTGCGCGAGGCTCGTCTTCCACTCGCGGCCGTGGATCGGATCCGCCGTGTTCGACGCCGTCGTGCCCGGGAGACCCGCGCGCGGGGCGACCGACTCGATCATGTGCGGGTCGATGCCGTCGGTCTGGTAGGTCGACGGGTCCTTGCCGATGATCTTCGTCCAGTCGTCGTTCGTGAGCGCCGCCTTGAACGGGCTCTTGTTGTTGCTGCCGTCCTCGACGAGGAGCTGCCAGGGGACGCCGCCGATGATGGCGAAGAAGACGAGGTCCGGCGTACGCGAGCCGACCTTGAGGTTGCAGAGCGTCTCGCTGCTCGTGTCGCTGCCGTCCGGCAGGTCACGCGCGAAGAGCGGGTTCGTGCAGTTCTTGGTGCCGAGGTAGCCGCCGCCGCCGCCCTTGTGCTCGCCGTCCTGGTTCGGGACCTTGAGGCTTTTGAGGCCGTCGACGTAGCGCTGGACGGGGAACTGCGGATCGAAGCCGTACTTCCGCTTCATGTCGTTCGTGTAGCGAACGTTCAGGTTGTCTTCCGCCGAGGTGTAGAAGCCGAGGCAGTTCGCGCCGCAGCTCTTCTGGCACTCGGGGTCCGACGCGATCGGCGAGCCACCGGGCTTGTTGCCCTGGAAGCCGCACGACGTGCAGTCCTTGTTGTTCGGGCCCGTCGTCGTCGGGTTGTTGACGTCGATCGGCTCGGCGCACTCACTGGTGCCGCGCGGCATCGTGCCCGCTTGCTTCGCCTGCGTGCTCGGGAAGTTCTGCGTACGCGTGACCCAGCCGCGGCCGCCGAGGGCCAGCGGGTCCGACCAGCTGTCCTCTTCGTCCGTCAGCATGATGATCGAGACGAGCGAGTCGTCGCGGAGGAAGTCCTTGCGCTGCTTGAGCAGCTTCGCGTCCACGCCCGTGAGCGCGACCGCTGCGGCGCCGCCCGCCGACTTCGGGATGTCGTCCCAGGGATCGGGCTGCACCAAGAACCGGTACCAAGACTCCAGCTGGGCCTCGAGACCGCAGCCGTACTCCTGGACGCCGACGACCAAGCTCTGGAAGTCCGTCTGGAGCTGCGTGACGCTCGGCTCCGGCGTGACGTTCGGCGCCGGCTTGCCCTGGTTCTTCGGCTCGCTCGCCGGGAGCCAGGCGAGGAAGTTGCCGCCGTTGCCGTCGACCGGCTTGGCGTTGTTGACCGTGCCCTCACCGCCGCCGTTCGGCTTGGTGCGGTTGATCAGCTCGCCCTTGTCGTTGTCGTGACGGGTGACGCCCGTCGGAACGCCGCCGCTGCCGTCGCAGATGTCCGGAGAGCCGCCGCCGCCGAGCGCCGAGGTGACGATGCCGACGTGGAGGTCGTGCACCGGCTGGAACTCGAGCTTCAGGCCGTTCGGGCAGCTCCCGTCCGGGTTCTGCTTCTGGCGCTGCGTGACCTTGGTCGGGTTGTCGACGCAGTCCGGCGTCAACAAGCGGCTGATCAAGTCGGGGACCGCGTCCTTGAAGAGGTCCTGCTTGTCACCCATCGACGCCGAGTTGTCGATCGCGAACAGAAGGTCGACCTTGTCGATGGCCTGCTGCTTGACGACGGCGGTGAAGTTCGCCTTCGTCGTGGGCTCCAGCTGCGCCACCGGGCGCGTGAGGCACCCGATGCCGAGTATGCCCGCGGCAACCCCGGCGAAGAAAAGCCCCGCTCCCAGGCGGGACTTGGTGGTCTTGCGTTCGCTTTCCATAATGGCTCCTGCTCCTCGAAATGGTGCGACGGACGAAGTAAAGCATACTGCGGGCCAAGGTGAACACCCCGATTTTCTGGCGAAATGCGCGGGCTTCCGGCCGCCGAGCCGCCAACGGTGTTGGCACCTCGCCAAGTTGCTTGCCGGCCCGTGGGGGGCGATAGTTGGGGGGATGCTTGGGCTTCGCGGGCTGGTGATGGGGGCTTCGCTCGGTGTGGGGCTGGCCGGCGGGTTGGTCGCGGCCTGCTCGTCCGACGAGTTCCAAGCCACCGACGCCGGGGGCGACGGGCCTTCCGAGGGCTCTGCCCTCGAGGCGGGCCCCGACGCCCCGCCCTCCGGGTTCTGCGCGAGCCACCCGAAGGCGACGCTCTGCGACGACTTCGAGACCGAGTGGGACTCCGCCTCCGGCTTCCGCACCGACTACACCGTCATCAACCTCTTCGCGAACACCACGCGCGGCAAGGATGCGTTCGACTCCGGCTTCGGCGCGAAGACGAGCTCCCTCGCCTCCGGCGACGCGGGCGCGTCGGGCCTGCTCCAGTTCGACCCGAACAAAATCTTCGCGAAGCAGCTCCACTTCCAAGCGATGGTGAAGGTGGAGCCCGGCTGCGCGCTCCCCGGGACGACGCTCGCGATCGTCCGCGGCGCGATCGCGGGGACGCCGACCGTGTTCGGCGTGGGCGTCGGTCCGTCGAGCGACGCGACGTACCCCGGGTTCTACGTCGTTCAACCCGGCAAGGACGGCGGCGCCCCGAACGCCGTCGGCGGAGCGGGTGGTGTCCCCGTTCGGTACGGCGCGTGGGTACCGCTCGATCTCCAGGTCACCTTCGACGTGCCCAACCCCGACGCCGGCAACGGCAAGGTCGGCACGCGCGTGGTGCTCACGTGGGACGGGCAGCCGGCGATCGATTACCTCGGGGCGGAGGGTGCATCGTCGCTCGCAACGCCCCTGCTCCAGTACGGACAGACCGCGAGCGCGCGCCCCACGGCGTGCACGGTGGCGTTCGACGACGTCGTGTTCGACGTCGCGCCCTGATCAACGCAGCGCGCGGCGCAACGCATCGACGTGCTTCTGGCGCACGCCGGGCACCGCGAGGAGCTCTTCGTCCGTCGCGCTCTTGATCGCTGCGACCGTACCGAGCTTTCCGAGGAGCGACTTCTTGAGCACCGGGCCGATGCCCGGCACGTCGTCGAGCGCGGACTTGAAGCGCCGCGCCTTCCCGAGCCGCTGGCGAGCGCGGTTCGAGAAGCGATGCGCTTCGTCGCGCGCGCGCGCGAGGAAGAAGAGCGACGACGAGTGGCTCTTCAGCGCGATCGGGTTCTTCTGGCCCGGGAGGTAGACGCGATCGACGACGGTCTCGCCCTCGGCGGCTTCCTTGGAGGCGGGCTTGAGGACGCGCTCCTTCGCGAGCGCGACGATCGGGAGATCGTGGAGCCCGAGATCGCGCGCGGCGCCGAGCGCGACGCCGAGCTGACCGCGCCCCCCGTCGACGACGAAGAGATCGGGGAGCTCCCATGCGCCGTCGGTCGGCGCGTCCGGGGCGGCAGGCTCCGCTTCGTTCTCGCTCTTCTCGCTCTTCGCGTGGCGCGCGACGAGACCGCGCCGGAAGCGGCGCGCGAGGACCTCGTACATCGCCGCGTAGTCGTCGTTGATGCCGGCGCCCGTGCGCGGCGCGCCCGCGTCTTCGTGAGCCGCGCTCGCCTCGCCGCGGACGTGGAACGAGCGGTAACGCTTCTTGTCCGGTACGCCGTCGAGGAACGCGACGACGGCGCCGACGGTGTCGCCGCCGCCCAAGTGCGAGATGTCGCAGCACTCGATCCGGCGCGGCACGGTCGGGAGGCGGAGGATCTCCTGGAGCTTGCGGAGCCGCTCCTCGACGTCGTCCTTCGCGCGCGACTTCTCGAGGAACGCGTGCTTCGCGTTCTCGTTCGCGAGCTCGAGCAGGTGCGCGCGCGCGCCGCGCTTCGGAACGGCGAGCTCGACCTTCCTCCGCGCGCGTTCGCCGAGCCACTCGGCGACGCCAGCGGCGCCTTCGGGGAGGACGGGCACGAGGATCTCCGGCGGCGGCGTGATGACGCTCTCGTCGTCACCGCGCTCGCCGTAACGCTGGCCGAGGAAGCCGCCCACGAGCTCTTCTTCGGGGAGCTCCGCGGCGAGCGAGAACGTCGTGACGTCGGCGAGGCGACCGCGCCGGACCACGAGGAGCGCGATCTCGACGAGCTCGCCTTCGCGGTAGGTACCGATGACGTCGCGATCCTCGAGGTCTTCGCTGACGATGCGTTGCTCTTCGCGCACGGCGGCGACCGCGGCGAGCTGATCGCGGTAGACCGCGGCGAGCTCGAAGCGCATCGACCGCGCGCTCTCCTTCATCCGCTGATCGAGCTCGCTCGAGAGCTCGTCGTGGCGGCCATCGAGGAAGAGCTCGACGTTCCGCACCTGCTCCGCGTACCAGCGCGGGTCGACCTCGAGGACGCACGGCGCGGGGCAGCGCTTGATCTGGTGCTGCAGGCACGGGCGGCGCCGGCTCTTGAGCTCGAGGTCGCTGCACGTACGGAGCTGGAAGTGCTTGTTGACGAGGTGGAGCGTCCGCCGCGCCGACGTGGCCGACGGGTACGGCCCGAAGTAGCGGGCGCCGTCGTCGGTGGGGCGGCGCACGACGTCGAGGCGCGGCCACGGCTCCTTCGCGAGATCGGTCGCGAGGCGGAGCGAGATGAACTCCTTGTCGTCGCGCAGCTTCACGTTGAAGCGCGGGTCGTGCTGGCGGACGAGGGCGTGCTCGAGGATCGCGGCTTCCTTCTCCGTCCCCGTCACCACGGTCTCGATGTCGCCGAGGGTGCGATAGAGGTACGGGATGAACTGGCGCGAGTCCGTGCCGCCTTCCTGGAAGTAGCTGCGTACGCGGCTGCGGAGGCTCTTGGCCTTGCCGACGTAGACGACGACGCCCTTCTTGTCCTTGAAGAGGTAGACGCCGGGTTGGGCGGGGAGCGTCGCGAGCTTCGCCTGGACGGTTTCGGGGAGCACGGGGCGGGCGGAGCATGCCACAGGAAGAACCGAAGCGAGCCAAGACCCAGGGCCTCCGGCGGGTCGATAGGGGGAATGCGTTGGATTTTTGCGTTGGGGTTGGGGCTCGTCCTCGTCGCGAGTGGGGCTTCGGCCGATGCTCCCGAGGTCGCGGATCGGGTGGTCATCAAGAAGGGCGCGCACAGCCTGACGTTGATGAAGGGCGGCGCGGTGCTGCGGACCTACAAAGTCGCGATCGGGCCCGGTGGCGCAGGACCGAAGCACCGCGAGGGTGATCGCGTCACGCCGGTCGGGCACTACAAGGTGGACTGGCGGGCGCCGTCGCAGTTCCACCAGTTCCTGCACCTCAACTACCCGAACGAGGACGATCAGAAGCGGTTCGCGGCGCTGAAGGCGAAGGGCGAGCTCCCCGACAAGGCGACGATCGGAGGCGACATCGGGATCCACGGAGCGCCGCCGGCGGCGGAGTGGAAGTCGCTCCACAAGACGGTGGACTGGACGGCGGGCTGCATCGCCGTCGACGACGCGGAGATCGACGAGATCTCGCGCTTGGTCCCCTACGGGACGCCGGTCGACATCGACGACTGAGCGGTCACGGGACGACGAACGACGACGTCCGGAAGCGCAGCGTCCGATCGCTCTGGCCGATCTGGCGGACGAAGAGGCCGACGAACGAGCCGAAGAGCGCATCGCTCGGACCGATGTTCGTCGAGCCCGTCGGGCGAGACACCCAGCGCCGCATCTGCTCCAGCATCTGCGGGCTGACGGGGTTCACGTCCACGATGACGCCGAGGAAGTACGTCGTGCCCGACTTGAGCAGCGCGCGATCGACGACGGGGAAGTCCTTCACCTCGGCGCACTGGCGGAGCACGCCGTCGGCGTTGATGGCGGCCGCGTCGCGCTCGCCGCCGGGGCCCGTGATCTTCAAGCGGTAGATCTCGTCCCAGAGATCGTAGGTCGCCCGGCACGAGCGGACCGCGAGCGCGACCGGCGTGTCGTTGTGCTCCTCGAAGACGTACGCGCGCATCGCGATCGTCGTCGGGAGCCCGCTCGAGAGCTTGTTCGTCAGCGCCGCGTCGAGCACGTCCCGGAAGCCGAAGGTGCCCTTCAGGAGCGTGATCTCCTTCGGCACGACCGGCGGCGACTGCTTCTCCCACGTGAGCGTCGCCGTGCGCTGCGGGAGGAGCGCCGGTGCGGCCGGCGGATCGTCGGCGCGCAGCGTGCCCGGCCTGAACGCGACGAGCACGAACGCGAGCGCGGCGCAGAGCCGAGCGAGAGCGAGCCTGGCGGGCGCGCGCTTCACTGGCCCTCCGAGTTGAACGGGATGAACCCGACGAAGGTGGACGCTCCGAGGCGGATCGCGCCGAAGGCGCTGTCGATCCGGAGACCGAGGTTGAACGTGAGGTCGACGGGGATCCGCTGCGCCGTGGTGTAGCCGGTCGGCGGCGAAGTGAACGTGCGCTCGTCGGCGATGCCGTAGATGCCGGCCGAGCCGAAGAGGTCGACGCCGTAGATCGTCGAGCGCCCGCGATAGATCGGGATCCGATACTCCGCCGAGAGCAGGCCCGCGTACTTCCCGTAACGGTACTCGCTGATCGACGTGTTGAAGACGTTCGGCGCCGCGCGCCGGTCGAACGCGAGGTCGAGCACGCGGTCCGGCAGGAGATCGGTGAAGTCCCCGATGTAGTAGCGCTCGTAGAGGGGCGCGTCGCCGACGATCGCTCCGGCGAACGCGTCGATCCGCAGCACGTGCTTCCAGGGGAGCGTGAACCAGTGGGCGGCGCGCGCTTGGAGCTTCGCGAACGGGTAGTCGCTGCCGATCGGGGCGAGCGCGAGCTCGCCGACCAGCCCGACGTAGGTGCCGCTGCTCGTGAGGACGGGCTCGTCGCGCGTGTCGTACGAGAGCGTGGCGCGCAAGGTGGAGAGGACCGAGCCGCCTTGGCGCACGTAGAAGTCGATCGGCTCGACGTCGTTTCCGCGGCGGTGGCTCGCTGCGCCCGGGAGCGTCGCGTCGATGCGCTCGAGGCGATAGTCGAGGAAGAGGTGCGTCGGCGGGGCGACCTCGTACGAGCCGCCGATGGAGCCGCCGAAGCGATCGTAGGTCACGACGGCGTAGTCGGTGGGCGCGGCGGTGGACGCGGTCGACGTGAGCACGTCCCGGTTGCCGAAGAAGTCGCGCGCGCGGCTGAACAAAACCTGCGCGTTGAAGCCGAAGCTCGAAGTCCCGATCTGGGGCGCCGCGAACCGCGCCCGGAGCGCGAGCTGCCGATCGGCGACGGCGAGCGCGCCGCCGAGCAGAAGCCCCGTCCCGGCGAGGTTGTTCTCGGACACGTCGATGCCGCCGTACGCGGTGATCGGCCGGGCGGCGCCGCTCGGGTTCACGTCCGACGCGAGACCGAGCCAGAAGTCGTTGACGACGATCGTGTTGCGCTCGACGACGTCGATGACGAAGACGACGAGACCGCGCCGCGAGCCGCGCTTCAGCGAGAGCTGAACGTCACGGAAGAAGCCGGTGCCGAGGAGACGGAAGCGCGTGAGCGCGACGCGGTCGTCGTTCACGTCGAAGGGCTCGCCGACCTTGAACGGGACGTAGCGCAGGATCACGCGGCCGAGGGTGCTCGTGTTGCCGTGGATCTCGATGTCCTCGAGCAGGTACTTGTGCGTGACCGGGTGCGCGTCGCTTTCCTCGTCCGCGGCCGCGGCCGTGCCCGCGCCGGCGCCCGTGCCGGCGTCCGAATCCGTGCCCGTGCCGGCGTCCGAATCCGTGCCCGAATCCGCCCCCGCGTCCGGCTCCGTGCCCGCATCCGGGTCCGGCTCCGAGGTCACCCCCTCGCGCCCGCCCCAGGTCGAAGCGGGGGTCCGAATCGGCTCCGCGGCCGCGATCCGGCCCCACGCCAGCGCCGCGATGAGCGCGACCGCAATCGTCATCCAAGCAAGGAAGCGTCGGCTCACCGGTCTTCCCGTCAGAGGAAGCAGAAGTCGGTTCCCCACGCGCTCGAAGCCCGCCCGGGGGGCGGGCACTCGATGCTCCTGAGTGGGAGTCCGCCGAAGGCGGACTTGGAGTGAGTCTGCATGGGCTCTTGCTGCCCCGGGCTTCAGCCCGGGGTGCCCGGTGAGACTAGCTCAACGCGGCGGAGCACGGTACGCGTCCATCGCCCGCTCCACGAGCCGGTCCATCGCCTCGGTCGAGGGTCTCGCCGCGACTTCGACCTCGCTCAAGAACGACGTGAAGGCGAAGTACGAGACCAGCGCGTCGAAGCGCTCGATCCAACGGGGGACGAGCTTCGGCGGCTCGAGCACTCCTTCGGCCCGGAGCCACAGGAGCGCGTCGACGTCCTCGAGCGCGATCCGGCCGCACACGAGCGCCTCGCCGAGGACCGGCGCCTGCGCGCGCAGCGCGGCGCGGAGGAACGAGTACACGTCGAGCAGGCCCGCGAGGTAGCAGGCGTCCTTCGTGAAGGGCGAGCCCCCCGCCGGCACGCCGCCGCGGCAGACCCTCTGCGCGTCGAAGTAGGCCTCGCGTTCGCCGAGGCCCGTCGCGCGCAGGTGGCGGTACAGGTCGAGGAAGGACGCGCCGTCCTCCGCCATCCCGACCAAGCGAACCCGCTCGGCGAGACGCAGGAGCCGCGGCGACGAGAGCGCGTGGCCCCAGAGCTCGGAGAAGACGGCGAGCCCTTCTTGCGTGCGCGTCGTCCGCGGTCCCCCGCCCTTCAGGAGCGGGAACCGCGCCTGCGCCGCGCCGTTCTGGGCCGTGAGCGCGTGGGTCTCGATCTCGTGGAGGAAGAGGCCCTCGGCCTCCGCGCGCGAGAAGCGCGCGCCCTCGCGCACGCGGAGCTTCGTGCGCCCCGCGACGACCTTCGCCGCGAGATCCGGGTCGCGCTCGATCGTCATCTCGATCGGCGCACGCCCGTGCGCGCGCTCGGCGAGGCGACGCTCGAGGAGCGCGACGAACCCGTCGGTGTCGAGCTCCTCTTGATCGACGCGCTCGGCGGCGGCGCCGACGCGGCGAATCACGTGCTCGGCGAGATCGAGGTTCGTCGTGTCGTGATCGAAGGCCGTGCTCTTCGCGCCGCCGAAGAGCTCGCGGCTCGTGCGCCCGAAGTCGGGCGTCCCGACGGCGAGAAGAAGCCGCTGCGCGGCGGAGAAGCTGTCGCACTGGCGGCGGAGCCACGCATGGAGCGGGTGCTCGCCGTCGAGCGTGCGCCGGAGGTCGCCGAGCGCGACCAGCGCGTCCTCGGCCGCGCCGCGATCGATCGCGTACTCGGGCTGCGGGAGCTCCTTCGCGCCGCCGTCGAAGAACGCGCGCTCGACGCTGCGCGGCCAAGCGATCGCCTCGAGCACGCGCGTCTTGGCGGCGATGGGCTCGAGCACGGCGCGCGCGCGCTCGAGCAGCGCGTCGCGGTCGAGCGCCGTGACGGCGGGGAGCGCGCTCTTCGGCGCGTCCGCCTGGCGCTCGGGCGCCGCATCGCGGACGAACGGGAGCGCGAGCGCCGCCTCGTACGCGGCGCGTACGCGCGGGAACTGCGCGAGGTCCACGCCGAAGCGACGCGCGCTGTAGACCTGCGGAACGAGGAGCACGTCGGCGGCGCTGAAGAAGTCGCCGTACGCGTAGCGCCCCTCGACCCCCATCGCCGCGTGCGCCTCCATGAGCCGCTCGAACGCCGCGAGCCCGCGCTCGTTGTAGTGCTTCGCCCAAGCGCTGCGCTCCGCCGTGTCGGCCGAGATCCGCTCGAGGACGTTGAGGTTCTGGAGCGGCTGCGTGCCCGCGTTGACGATCTCGACGAGGGCGCGAACGCGAGCGCGGTCCAACGGATCGCGCGGGTAGAGCGCGGGGCGTGGGAAGAGCTCCTCGAGCAGCTCGAGGATCGCGACCGACTCGATGAAGGGGCGCCCGTCGACGACGAGGCACGGGATGTAGCCGTGGGCGGCGCGGGCGACGTGCTCGGGTGCGCTCTGCTCCTTCTTCAGGAGGTTCACCGCCACGGTGCGGTGCGGGATGCCCTTGTGCGCGAGCGCGATCCGCACGCGATACGAAGAAGAGGATCGCCAGTACCCGTAGAGGACGATGTCGCTCATGCCGCGGCGAGCATAGGATGGATGGTCGTGAGAAGGTGGCTCGTCGCGTCCGCTGCGATGCTCGTCGCGTGCGCCGGCGCCGCGCCGGTGCCGCGGACCGAGGTCGCCGTCGCGCCTCCTCCACCGGACACCACGGCCGCGCCGCCGACGGCCTGCACGATCGCGGGCGACGGCGAGTTCCGCGCCAACGGGTGGTCGCACGCGCCGTTCGTCGTCCAGCGCGAGCGCACGGGCGACGATCCGATCGCGGTCGTGACCTCGACGAGCGACGTCGGCGTCGCTTGGTCGCAGCTCCCCTCCGCCGTGCTCCCGAGCGGAGCGCGCGCCCACGTCGCGCTCGGCGCCGGGCACGAGCCCGCGGCGAAGATCGGCGGGTGGGCACCACTCCAAGACCGTGTGTTCCAGCTCCGCGCCGAAGCGACGGTGGTGACCGGACACGTCTGGGTCGTCGGAGGCATCGACGTGCAGGTGCGCGGGATGCGGGATGGGTCCGTCGTCGTCACGCGCGCGCAGTCCGGCGTCGTCGAGCCCGAGAAGCTCGAGGCGACCGCGCGCTGCGCGGACGTCGTCTGGATGCGCGATCGGGTGGAGCCCGAGCCGGGCTTGGTGCTCGCGCCGGCAACGCTCCAAGCGCGCGGCGGCGCGATCGATCTGTCCGCGACGCCGGGTGGCGCGACCGTGCAACGGATCGTGGTGCGCCCGCGCGAGCGCTTTCCGCTCACCGAGCTCGGGCGTGCACCGGGCAGCGTGCGCGTGGCGGCGTACGCGGGCGTGCTCCGCTTCGATGGCTGGGTGGTCGAGGGCCAGACCGAGCCGCTCGGTCCACCGGGGGTGGGGCGCCTGGGCGGCTCGCACCTGACGCGCCCGCCCGTCGTCCGGATGGGGCGCGCGATGGTCGCGGCGAAGGAGACTCCGCTCTACCTCGGCAAGACCGCCACGGACGCGAAGCCGATCGGCACACTCGAGGTCGGCGCCAAGCTCGACGTCGTCGGGACCGGCGGACGGGCGGAGCTCCGCTTCGCCCCGCGCCTGCTCGACGCGCCCGAGGGGCTGGCGTTCTTCGCGGACGACGCCGACCTCGTTCCGCTCTGAGGACGCCCGAGAACCCGAACGCGTCGGGCGGCGGCCGCGGTCGCCGTCCGTCACTTGATCCTCCCCGTGCCCCGACGCTAGATAGACGCGACGCCCCCGTAGCTCAGCTGGATAGAGCAAGGCTTTCCTAAAGCCGAGGTCACAAGTTCGACTCTTGTCGGGGGCGCTACTCTCAATCGCCGTGGAGCTCCCAGACTTCGCTCACGCGGAGCTCCGCGCCGTGCGGGCCGTCGAGCTTCTCGCCGCCCGCTGCGCCGACGACGAGCAAGCGCGTGCCTTTCGCGCTCGTGTCGCGGCGCAGGTACGCGATGAACCCACCGCTCCCCGCGTAGACGCTCGACGTTCCTTTCGTGCCGCCGAGCGGGCGCCACGGATCGGGCCCGGCGTGCGTGCGGAGGAAGAGCACGAAGCCCTTCGCGTCGCCGGTCGCCTGCCCTCCCCCGCGGAGCGTCTCGATGAGGTCGGTCGTCGTCTTCGTCTTGTCGTCGGTCGGCAGATAGACGCCGGCCTTCGCCGAGCGCTTCCCCTCCACCTCGTGGAGGCGCACGACGACCATGCTCTTCTTGCCGTCGGCGGTGCCACCCGCCTCGTGCCCCCAGCCGAAGAAGATGGCGTCGGGGGCGGTCTCGCCGAGCGGGCCCGCCTTCTCGAACTCGTCGAGCACGTCGCACGCCTTCACGCCCGGCTTCGCGCAGTACTTCGCGCGGAGCGCGGCGAGGTCGACGTCGGGCGCGGACGGCGCCGCGGTGGCGCTCGTCGCGGCGCTCGGCGCCGCGGTGGCACGGGTCGCGGCGCTCGCCGTGCTCGAGGCGACGGTCGTCGCCGGCGCGGGCGCCGACTCGGAGCGCGAGCAGGCCGAGAAGAGGAGAACGGCGAGCGGGAGGGCGAAGCGGCGCACGGCGCTTTATGCGACGCCGTGCGCGGCTCCGTCAACTCAGCGCGCGAGCTCCTGACTGCGCTCGCTCGACCGCGGCACGAGCGCGAGCAGCCGCTCCTTCGAGGTGAGCCCGACGATGCGCGCCACCTCCTTGCCGCCCGCGAACGCAATCACGGTCGGATACGAGCGCACCTTGAAGCGGTTGGAGAGCGCGGGCGTGGCGTCGCCATCGACCGCGACGACGCCGATGCGCCCGGCGTGCTCGGCCGCGAGCGCTTCGAGCACGGGTGCGAGCGCCTTGCAGGGCGGGCACCACGTCGCGGTGAAGTCGACGAGGACGGGCTCGCGGGAGCCGAGCACGCGCTGGTCGAAGTTCGTTTCGTCGAGGACGTCGAGACGGGCCATGGGAAGAACCTCCACTCGTGAAGGTCGCGCGCCGCCCTCTCATGACGCGGATTTCGCGCTTTCCGGCGTGTGCGTTTTTTCGTGTCATGCTCGGTCTCGTCGACACCTGATCCCGTGCCCCGCATGCAGGACTCCGCTCACGACTTTCTCTCCGCCATCGCCGCCCTCGCGCAACGCGAGCGCGCCGCCCTCGCCGCGCTCGCACGGAGCGAGGGGCTCGGCGCCGAAGACGCCGTCGACTGCGTGCAAGACGGCCTCTGCACGTTCCTCCAGAAGGCGCTCCGCGACGAGCTCCCCGCCGCGCAGGCCGAGTGGGCGCCGCTCCTCGCGCAGATCGTCAAGAACGCCGCTCGCAACGGCCGTCGGCGCCACTTTCGGGCCAAGCGCCACGACGAGCTCGATCCCGATCACGACGGGTCCACCATGGAGGAGCCGTCCGCCGACGATGCGCTGGCCGAGGCCGAAGCCCACGTCCGGCTCCGCAACTGCGTGGACGAGCTGTGCGACACGCAGCGCTCGGTGGTCACGCTGCGCATGCTCGAGGAGCGCCCGGGCGAAGACGTCGCGCGCGCCCTCGGGATCACGCCCGAGCACGTGGCGACGCTGCTCTATCGGGCGAAGCGCACGCTCCGCGTCTGCATGGTGCGCCCGGCGGTCGCCGTGGGTCACCGGTAGGGGATCGCGCTCTTGGCCTCGACCTGCTTCGCGAACGCGGCGAGGCTCCGCTCGTAGGCCCGCTGGAGCGGCGTCTCGTCGTTCGGCGCACCGAGGAGGCCGCGCGGGCGCGCGAAGAAGTCCGCGACGCCGAAGCCGCTCATCACCTCCGAGACGACGTCGATCCGCGTCGTCCGCGAATCTCCTTCGAGCCGGATCCGATCGAAGAAGAGCGCGCTCCCGATCCGCGTCTCCACGGCGAGGAGCTCGGCGGAGCGAAACCCCGTGATCTCGCTCGTCCCGCGGACGCGTGCACGCTCGCCACCCGTGCCTGGGTGCCAGACGAGCTCGATCACGCTCCCGACGCCGAGCGGCTCGTCGGCAGCGGCGCGCGCCTCCACGAGCCCCTCGATCCACGCCGTGAGACCGCCGACGTCGAGCAGCACGTCCCAGACGACCTCGGGTCGCCGGTGGACCTCTCGCTCGACCGCGACGTAACGCACGCGCGGGGAGATACCACGATCACGAGACGGACCGCGTCGCCCCGTCCACGTCGATCCCGAAGCGCGCGCGCAGCTCGGTGACCGGCACGCTCCACAGTTCGTTCCAGCGCACGCCGAAGAGCGGCTTCGCGCGCTTGCCCATCACGTAGCCGCGCGCGACCTCGTGCAATCGCGCGTCGCGATCGTCGAACTGATCCTTGCCCATCAGGAGCTCCAGGAAACCCGCGGAGAGGATCATCGCCGACAGGCGCGCCGGACCGCCCTGCCCCAAGTAGAACGCTTGGAGCCCGAGCTCGCCCGCCTTGTCGGTCGCGAAGCCCGTGAGCACGTGCCAGAGATCGTGCGTCTCGTAGTAGTGCGCGAAGATGAACTCGCCCGGATCGCGCGCCGGCACGGTCGGGATGTCCTCCGGGTTCAGCTGGTTCTTCGTGAGGAAGTCCGCGAACTCGCGCCCGAGCGTGCCGGGCGGGAGCGCGACGAGCGCCGCCCGATCGAGCTTGCCGAGACGCGGCCGCTCGAGGAGCGCCTTCGTCCCGCCGGGGAGCTTCTGATGCCAGGCGATGCCCTCCTCGTAGAGCTTCGGATCGCGCAACGTCTCCGCGAACTTGAAGACCTCCCCGAGTCGGTTCAGGTCACGGGACAGACGGACGAAGCTGACGGTGGCGCGCAGGCTCTCGAGCATGGCGAATTCCCTTTCGTGCTGGACAAGATGTGAGCGATGACTCATGTTGTCGACTCGCATTCCCGAGCGCGATGGAGGGGTCGAGATGCAGCGGCGAATTCAGACGAATCCCAGGAAAACGCCGAAGCAACGGCGCTCGGGAGAGACGGTCGAGATCATCCTCGAAGCGACCGCTCGCATTCTCGTCGCCGACGGCTACGACCGCGCGAGCAC
The DNA here is from genome assembly GCA_044224495.1 of Polyangiaceae bacterium. Lineage (GTDB taxonomy): Bacteria > Myxococcota_A > Polyangia > Polyangiales > Polyangiaceae > JBGAKG01. Next base: position 203,684 of record JBGAKG010000003.1, read on the forward strand.
GAACAAGATCGCGCTCGCCGCGGGCGTGAGCATCGGCTCGCTCTACCAGTACTTCCCGAACAAGGAGGCGCTGGTCGCGACGCTGTGCGAGCGCCACATCGCGCAGATGCTCGCCATCTGCGAGTCGAAGCTGACCGAGGTCGCCACGGCTCCGCTGGACGTCGCGGCGCGTGAGATCGTCTGCGCGCTGCTGCGCGCGCACGCCGTCGAGCCGAAGCTCCACAAGGTGCTCATCGAGCAGGTGCCGCGCGTCGGGCGCTTGTGCGCCATCAACGACGTTGGGGATCGCATGACCCAGGTGGTGCACGCGTACCTCGCGTCGCGCGCGAGCGAGATCCGCCCGCAGAACCTCGAGGTCGCTTCGTTCGTGCTGGTGCGTGCGGTCGAGGCGGTCGCCCACGCGACGGTGATGGAGCGCCCGCACTACTTGCCGCGCCGCGGCCAAGCCGCGGTGACGACGGGCAACGTGGACGGCGAGCTCGCCGACGAGCTCGCCGAGCTCGTCCTCCGGTACGTTCGCGGCTGAGCGGTGCGACAAAAAGCGAAACGGCGCGCTGCCGAAGCAGCGCGCCGTCGCGCATCGTCCCTTTTTGGGACGACGTTCGTCAGAAGACGAAGGCGAAGAAGAGACCCTGCAGGAGCGCGAGCGCCATGACGGCGCCGATGACGACGCGTCCCCACATCGGGGCCTTCGAGCCGTCCTGCTGCTTCTGCGGCTGGCCGAGGATGAGCATCCAGAGGCCGCCCCAGAAGAGCGGGAACGAGATCAGGTACAGGTACGGGAACCAGATGTGGACCACGTAGATGATGATCTCGCTGATGACGAAGATGCCGAAGCCCAAGCCGAGCGCCATCGCGCCGAACTTACGCGGGCTGTCGAAGCCTTCGCCGCTGACGAGCGCCTTGACGATCGCGTTCGGGTTGAACGCGCCCATGCCGACGCTGATGTTCGGACGACCACCGGGGCCGATGCCGATGCCGCCGAACGACGGACCCTGCATGCCGCCGCCCTGGGGCGGGGGCTGCTGCGGAGCGCCGTACCCCGGAGGAGCGCCGCCCGGAGGCGGACCACCGTAGCCACCCGGCGGCGCGCCCGGAGGCGGACCACCGTAGCCACCCGGGGGCGCGCCGCCTCCACCTGGCGGCGGACCACCGTAGCCACCACCCGGAGGTGCACCACCGCCCGGCGGCGGGTAGCCACCACCCGGAGGCGGGTAACCGCCGCCCGGCGCCATGCCGTAGCCTTGCTGTCCCGCATCCGGCGTGCCGTACTGCGGCGCCGCCGCTTGCTGCGGCATGCCAGGTGCTCCAGCCGGAGCGCCGTACCCCGGGGCCGGCGGTGCGCCGTAGCCCTGCGGGGGCGCTTGCGGTGCACCCTGCTGACCTTGCGGCATCAACATCGTGCCGCCCTTCCAATTCGAATTGCCCGGGGGTTGGTTCATGGAGCGGAGCGTAACGTCCATGGCCCCATTTCTGTCACGTTTTTTTTCACGTCCGATGACGGAAAAAGTGGAGCTTCGTCACCCTCGTCGACCCTCGCTGGTAAGCGAATGTAGTCAGGCGCGGCCCCGCAGTCGTTCGGTGTCCTGCATCACCGGAGAGTCCGGCGACTGGTTCCCTGCGAGGCCGCGCCCTCCCTCTCTACGCACCAGCCCCGCCGCCGGTTTCGCCGGTTTTCGCCGCTCTTTCGCAGTAGGTTCCCGCGCATGCTCCGCCGCCAATCCTTGCCCATGCCCTTGCCCTTGCCCTTGCCCTTCCTCCTCTCCTCCTTCCTCCTCGCGTGCTCCTCCACCGACGTGACCGCGCCCGCGGACGCCAGCGCAAACGATGCACCTTCGAGCACCGACGCACGCGCCGACACCACGACGGACGCCACCGCGCTCGACGGCAGCGCTTGCAAGCTCGTGAAGCCGTACTCGTCGAAGAATGTAGTCTGCAACCAATGTGCGCAGGCGAAGTGCTGCACCGAGATCAACGGCTGCCTCGGCGACCCCAAGTGCGACGACGACTACGTGAACTGCATCCTCGCGTGCTCGCTCCTCCCGCCCGACGGTGGGGCGGACGCCGGCGCCGCGATCAAGGCGTGCATCGATCAGTGCGGCGTCGATCACCCGCAGGGCAAGGCCGAGTACGACGTCGCGATCGGGTGCGCCGACACGAAGTGCAAGGTGGAGTGCCAGTGACGGAGCGCACGAAGGGGCGTCAGCTCCGCGCCCGGCGCCCGTCGGTCGGGCGGCCATGAGTTTCAAGGCTCACGTCCAGAAGATTGGAGACGCGCACTACGTGCTCCCGCGCACCGCGGAGATGCGCGTGGACGCGCACGCGTTCTTCTCCGAGGCGCTCTTCGAGGCGTCGGAGGAGATCACGTGGCGCCAGCTCGCGCACGCTGCGGCGTACCCCGGCGTGATCGGCGCGTACCTCATGCCCGACGCGCACGCCGGCTACGGTGTCCCCGTCGGCTGCGTCGTCGTCACGGAGGACGTGATCCTCCAAGCCGGCTCCGGCTACGACATCTCGTGCGGCGTGCTCTACCTGCGCGTCCCCGAGCTCGGCGCGGAGCAAGTGGTCGATGCGAAGGTCCGCAAGGCGTGGATCGACGCGGTCGAGGAGCGCATCGCGACCGGCGTCGGGTCGCGCCGCCCGAAGAAGATGAAGAAGTTCCAACCGCGCGACGCGGAGAAGATCCTCCGCTACGGCGCGAAGCCGCTCGGCGTCCGCGCGGAGCTGTGCGAGCGCCAGTTCATCCCGATCCCCGAGGACCTCGATCTCGATGCGATCGGGCGCGCGCGCGACAAGGTGCTCCCGCAGCTCGGCTCGGTCGGCGGCGGAAACCACTTCGTCGAGCTGCAGCTCGACGCGAAGACGGGCGAGGCGTTCGTCATGATCCACTGCGGCTCGCGCGGCTACGGCTGGCAGACCGCGAACCACTTCTTCTACGAGGGCGCGCGCGTGCGGAAGCTCGCGCCGCAGCGGCGCGAGGAGTCGTGGCTGCGCGTCGACGAGCCGGTCGGCGCGGCGTACTGGGCGCACCACAACAGCGCGGCGAACTTCGCCGTCGCGAACCGTCACGTCATCGCCGAGGGCGTGCAGGACGCGCTCGAGGAGGTCTTCGACGTGCGCGGCGAGGTCTACTACGAGATCTCGCACAACCTCGTGCAGGAGGAGACGCTCGTGCTGCCCGACGGCACCACGAAGCGCGGCTTCGTCCACCGCAAGGGCGCGACGCGTGCCTTCCCCGCGGGGCACCCCGAGCTCGTCGGAACGAAGTGGGAGGAGACCGGGCACCCCTGTCTGATCCCGGGCTCGATGTTCGACGGCGCGGCGGTCCTCTTCGCGCAACCGGGCGCGGCGAAGAGCGCGTTCTCGGTGAACCACGGCTCCGGGCGCGTGCTGGCGCGCGGCGAAGCGAAGCGGCGCCTCGAGCGCGAGCAGGCGACCATCGACGCCGAGATGCGGCACGTCGTCCGCGCGTTCGGCGGCGTACGCGTCACCGGCATCGTCGGCAACACGAAGACGACGCCGCTCGACGAGTGCGGGCGGGTCTACAAGGACCTCGACGAGGTGCTCGGCGTGCTCGAGGCGGAGGGCATCGCGCGGGTCGCGCACCGGATGTACCCGGTCGCGAACATCAAGGGGACGGACTGAAGGCGTGGTCCCAAGTTGGTACATCGAGAGTCCGCCGAAGGCGGACTTTCGACGAGTCCGGCACTGGCTTTCGCTGCCCCGGACTTTAGTCCGGGGTGCCCAGCTGCACGGTGGCCTACGCCGTATACTCGTGGTACGACGGCGCTTCCACCGCTACCCCACCCGAGCTCGAGGAAGCCGTGCCCAACGCCTACATCTCCGGCACCGGAGGCTATGTCCCGCCCCGCGTCGTGACCAACGACGATCTGCGCACCCAGTACGGAATCGACACCGACCACGAGTGGATCCACAAGCGCACCGGGATCGAAGAGCGCCGCTACGCCGATGCCGGCGTGGCGTCGTCCGACCTCGCGCTGCACGCGTCGAAGGAGGCCATCGAGGCCGCCGGGCTCACGCCGCGCGACATGGACATGATTCTCTTCTGTTCGCTGTCGCCGGACATGCACTTCCCCGGCACCGGACCGATCCTCCAGCAGAAGCTCGGGCTCCTCGACGGCGACGATCCGAAGTTCGTCCCCGCGATGGACATCCGCAACCAATGTTCCGGCTTCGTCTACGCGCTCGCGACCGCGGCTTCGCTCGTCGGCTCCGGGCACCACAAGCACGTGCTCGTCGTCGGCGCCGAGACGCACTCGGCCGCGCTCGACTTCTCGACGCGCGGGCGTCAGGTCACGTCGCTGTTCGGTGACGGCGCCGGCGCGGTCGTCGTGAGCGCGACGGAAGAGAACCGCGGCGTGCGGAAGTGGTTCCTCGGCGCGGACGGGCGCGGCGTCGATGCGCTGAAGCTCCCCGTCTGGGACATCCGCAACCGCCCCTACGTGAAGATCGACGCCGACGGCAACGGCATCGTCCCGCCGGAGATGATGTGGCCCCAGATGGAGGGGAAGGCCGTCTTCAAGAGCGCCGTCGAGCGCATGTGCGGCTGTCTCATGCAGCTCCTCTGGGATCAGCAGCTCTCCGCGAACGACATCGACCTGTTCTGCTTCCACCAAGCGAACATGCGGATCAACCAGTACGTGGCGGACACGATGGGCCTCCCGCAGGACAAGCTCGTCCACAACATCCAGAAGTACGGAAACACCACCGCCGCCACGATCCCGCTCCTCCTCGCCGAGGCGGAGCGGAACGGCCGCCTGAAGCGGGGGATGAAGGTCGCGATGGTGGCGTTCGGCGCCGGTTTCACGTGGGGTTCCGCGCTCGTAGACTGGTGAGCGCTTCGCCGGTACTCTGGGGCTTCCGACCGCTGGAGGCTCCGTGGAGAGACCGCGTAACGAACTCAGCACGCCGCTGTCGCGCTTCTGTTTGGCGCTCGAAGAATTCCGTCGCACCGCCGAGGGCCGCGTCCGCACGCCGACGCAGTTCCTCCAGGCGTTCTTCCCGTACGACGACAAGGGACCGGACGACAAAGTCTTCTCGTTCCTGCCGCGCGAGATCCGCGGGCCCATCATCGCCGCCTGGGGCATCCGCGGACAGAAGGCCGCGCTCCGGGACGACGACGCGAAGATCTCCGCCGTCGTCTACGACGCGCTCGTCGCGGGCGACATCAACGCGCAGCACTTCGAGGAGGGGCTCGCCGCCTCCACGTTGATCGCGTGGGTGCCGCTCGGCGCGTGGTGGTCGTTCTGGCGCGCGGGCACGCCGCACAAGGCGGCGCTCCTCCGTGCGCTGACGATCGGCTACGAGCTCGGGCTGTTCGACGCGCGCTGGTTCTGGGACACGATCGAGCTCGGCAGCGCGGCGGACCCCAACGTGAAGAAGCGCGGGACCGACGTGATCTCCGCCGGCCTCACGAAGGAAGACATCATGGAGTGGATCAAGAAGATCCATTCCAGCGGTGACGGTTCGCCGAAGGGTCTGCTCGATGCGATCGGTTGGGACAAGATCGTCCAGAAGACGTCGAACGACTCGCTCGCCGCCGTGCTCGACGCGCTCGCCCTCAAGACCGAGCTCGTGAAGCCGGCGCCGCCCCCGCCGAAGGAGGAGCCGAAGGCTGCCGCAAAGGAGCCCGCGCCCGCGGAGCCTCCACCCGCGGCGACCCCACCAGCCGCCCCCGCCGAGGAGAAGCCCACGACGGACCCGCCTCCGGCCGCGGCGGAAGAGGAGAGCTACGTCGTCATGGACTCGATGCCCCCCGTGAGTGGCGGCGGCGGCGAAGAGGTCCGCGACACGTCGTGGCGTGCGCCCGCGCTCGACGAGCCCGAAGCGAGCACGTCCGAAGAGCCGATCGCGCAGGTGCCCGCCGCCGCGCGCCCGCCGGTCGAGGATCTCGCGGAGACCGGTCCCTACGCCGCGTCCGGCGCGCCCCCGACTTCAGCCAAGGAGCCCCCGGGCAAGAAGATCGGCCCGCCGCCGCTGCCGAAGTCCACGTCGGACGACGAGGACGACGGTGGCGACACGATGCTCTATCGGAGCGGCAAACCGATCACGCGGCGCTGAGCAGACCGAGCTCCGCGAAGAGCCGATCGATCAGGACCGACGCCTCCGCCGCGGTGGGCAACCCCAGCTCGCTCCGGAGGCTCGCGTCGTGCTCGCGCGCGAGCTCCGCGCGGAGCTCGGTGATCGCCGCCGAGCGCGCGGCGGCCACACGAGCGCGCGCGCCGGCATCCAGGCGCGGCTCGATCCAAGCGGCGATGCGGTGCCCGAGCAGCGCGTGCTCCGCTTCGTCGCGCGCGATCATTCGCATCGACGCACGGACGCGCGGGTTCGCCGCGTGGGTCGCCTGCCAGCTCGCGAGGACGGCGCCCCACGTCTCGCGCACGCACCCCTCGACGGCGTTCTCGAGCGCGATCGCCTCGAGCTCGCGCGGCGCGCGGCGCTCGACCGACGGCACGGCCACGGTCGCGCCCCAGCGCGCGGCGAGGTCGGTAACGACCTGCGCGTGCCGCACTTCGTCGGCGCGCGCGCGGAGGGCCGCTTGGCGGAGCGGACGCGGCGCGCGGTGGTGCACGAGCTCGTCGTGGAGGATCTGGAACGCGTCGACCGACGCCGCCTCGAGGAACGCGGCGCCCGCGAGGTACGCCCCGACGATCGAGCGCGGCGACTCGCCGACGCCGTCGTTCACGAGCCCCGCCGGGCGGCGCCCGACGCACCCGTTCCCGCACTGGAGCTTCCCCGGGTTGCCCGAGTACCAGTAGCAGTACGAGGTAGGCGGACCGTTCAGCGGACCGCACAGCTTGTTGCACACGCTCGCGGGCACCTGCCCGCCGTCGACGAAGCCGCACTGCGAGAGGTCGCCCGAGAGCGTGACCTCGTAGCCGCACGAAGGCCCGTTCGCGGGGATGTCGATCGCGGTGCAGGCGCCGCTGTCGAGGATCACGACGTCCTTGCCCGAGTCCGTCGGGGCGGCGTCCGTTCCACCGTCGTGCGTGACGTCGACGGCGCCGCCACAGGCCGCGGTGACGGGGAGCGCGGCGAGCAGCGAGAGGCGAAGCGCGCGCTCGAAGCGCGAGCGAAGAAGTGAGGCCTTCATGATGACGACGAGCCGTGCACGAAGCTTGCCACCGGCGCAAACTCTGCATTTCCCCGACAACGACGGGGCTGCGCGTGTGCCAGCCCGTGCCAGATCCTCCGCCCCAGGATGCGAGTTGCGACGCGCGTCGCGGGGTCTTACGTCGTTGGCCCGATGCGCCAAGTCTGGATTACCAAGGCCGGTCCCCCCGAAGTCCTCGCCGTTCGCGAGGCCCCCGATCCCGAAGCGAACGAGGGCGAGGTGCGCGTCCGCGTGAAGGCGGCCGGCATCAACTTCGCCGATCTCATGGCGCGCGTCGGCTTGTACCCGGATGCCCCCAAGATCCCTTGTGTCGTCGGCTACGAGGTCTCCGGCATCGTCGACCAGGTCGGAGCGGGCGTGACGGACGTGGCGGTCGGCGACCGCGTGATGGCGATGCCGTTCTTCGGCGGGTACACGGACACGCTCGTGGTCCCCGCGGGGCAGGTCATCCCGATGCCGGACGCGATGACGTTCGAGCAAGGCGCGGCGCTGCCGGTCGTCTACGGAACGGCGTACACCGCGCTCCACCTCACCGGGCACCTGCGCGAGGGCGCGACGATCCTCGTCCACTCCGCCGCGGGCGGCGTCGGGCTCGCCGTCCTCGATCTGGCGAAGGCGAAGAAGTGCGAGGTCATCGGGATCGCCTCGGCGAGCAAGCACGACTTCCTGCGCGAGCACGGCTGCGCGCACACGATCGGCAACGACGAGGACTACGTCGCGAAGACGCGCGCGATCGTCGGCGACCGCGGCGTCGATCTCGTGCTCGACCCCGTCGGCGGGCGCTCGTGGTCCGACGGCTACGCGCTCCTCGGACCGCTCGGGCGCTTGGTCTGCTACGGGCTCTCGGCCGCCGCCGCCGGACAGACGCGCAACATCTTCAACGCCGCGTGGCAGCTCATGCGGGTGAAGAAGTTCAGCCCGCTCGACATGATGAGCGACAACCGAACGGTCACCGGCATCAACATGGCGCACTTGTTCTCGCGCCTCGACATCCTGCGGCCCGCGTTCCTGGAGCTCGTGAAGATGTTCGAGCGCGGCGAGATCTCGCCGTTCGTCGACAAGACGTTCCCCTTCGCCGAAGCCCCCGACGCGCACCGCTGGATCCACGATCGCAAGGCGAAGGGCAAAGTCCTGCTCGTACCGTGATGGTACGCTGCGACGCATGACCGAGATCGTCATCCGGCGCGCGAACGCGGCCGACCGAACCCGCCTCGGCGAGATGGCCGGGAAGCTCGTTCGGCTCCACCACGGCTTCGACGAGGACCGCTTCCTCGCGCTCGACAACGTCGAAGAGGGCTACGGGAAGTGGCTCGCGAAGGAGTCCACGCGCGAAGACGCCCTCGTCCTCGTCGCCGAGCAGAAGGAACCCGGCGAAAGCTCGATCGTCGGCTACCTCTACGGCGCGCTCGAGCCCCGCTCCTACAACGACCTCCTCGATGCGTGCGGCTACGTGCACGACGTCTGGGTCGAGGAGCCGGCGCGGCGCCACGGCACGGCGGCGGCGCTCGTGGAGCGCGCGTGCGCGGTCTTCAAGGAGCGCGGCGCACCGCGCGTCGTCCTGATGGCGGCGACGAAGAACGAACCGGCGCAGAAGCTGTTCGCGAGGCTCGGGTTCCGCTCGACGATGATCGAGATGACGCGAGAGCTCTGAGCGCCCCCGCTTCCCTTCCCGCTCCTACTCCCGAGCCACGGCCGGCCGCTTGCGCGCCACGGCCGCGTAGATGATCGCGCCGACGAGCGCGCACGCGCCGGCCACCTTCCACTCGCGCGACTCGGCGCCGCGCAAGAGGATGACGCCGATGACGACCGGAGGGATCGCGGCGAGCACGTGCACCGGCGACAGATCCCGCTGGCGCGAGATGCCGAACTTCGCGAGCGCGAAGGCGATGACCACGTACTGCGTGACGACGGAGAGGCTCGAGAGCGTGAGGAGCTCGCCCACGCTCCCGATCAAGACCAGGATCACGACGATCGCCCACGTGGTCCAGAGCGCGAGGAGCGGAACCCGCCCACCGCTCAACTTGCCGAACATGGAGTCGGGCGCGAGCGCCGAGAGGAAGCGCGGGGTGGTCGCGACCATGCCGAAGGCGATGCCGAGCGCGGACACGCTCGTGCCGATCGCGACGATCGTCGCGAAGGTGCCGCCGCCGTAGGCTTTCGCCGTATCGACGAGAGGAGCGCCCGACGAGGCGAGCTGCGGCACGCCCGCGACCGCACCGCGCTGGAGCGCGAGGTAGAGGACGGTGGAGACACCGAGCGAGCCGAGCACCGCGATCGGGATCGCACGGCGCGACGACTGCGCCTGCCCCGCGAGGACGGGGACGATCTCGAAGCCCTGGAAGACGAACGTCGCCTTCAACATCGCGCGCGGCCAGTCGGTCGGGCCGACCGGCGGCGCGGTCACCTTCGGGGCGAGCACGGTCGCGAGGACGGCGAGGCCGACGAGGGGGAGCAGCTTCAACACCGTGAGCGTGTTCCACACCCCGGCGGACACCTTGATCCCGCGCGAGGCGACGAGCGTGAGCGCGGTGAGCAAGCCGATCGCCGCCGCGCGGACGAGCCAGGGCGACAAGGAGCTCGGGAGCACCGCGTGCATGAACCCGCTCATGACGGTGCCCATGCTGAAGAGGGCCGCGACGTAGGCGAGCCAGCCGACGACGAACCCCGCCGCGTCGCCGAAGGCCAAGCGCGCATAGAGCACGGGGCCGCCGTCCTCGTCGAAGCGCGACCCGAGGATCGAGACCGCGAGCGCGACGGGGACCAAGCTGAGCCCCGTCACCGCGATTACCGCGAGGCTGCTCCACCCCGGCGCCTGCGCCGCGAGCTCGCTCGGCGTGAAGAAGATCCCGACCCCGACGATCCCGTTGATCCCGAGGAGCAGGAGCGACATCGTGCCAAGGGGGCGCTTGGGCTCGGCCACGGCCGCACCCTACTACGGATGGGGTGGCTTGGCCCCGCTCGTGCATCGAGCGGGGCAGCGGCCATTTCGGCGGCGGAAAACGGCGTTTGAATGTCTCAAGTTGGAACGCAACGAAGCAGCGCGGTGCCGAATTCGCGCGCAGGCATCCTGGCAGCGCTCGTCCTGTTCGGGACGTGCGGCCTCGTCGCGTGCATCTCGCCGGTGGCGGCGGTCACCACGAGCGAAGACCCGACGACGACCCCCTCGCCGGTCGCGCCCGGCAGCCGCGCCCTCCCCGGTGTGAAGAGCGCCGGCGGCCCCACGTTGCCGTCGCCGCGGGCGGTCCCCGTCTTCTTCGGCCCGAACGACGAGCGCGAAGGGACGTTGATGACGTTCCTCCGCGCCCTCCCGGGCTCCGACTACTGGCACCAGACGACCGCGGAGTACGGCGTCGGCGACATCGCCGTCGATCCTGCGATCCATGCCACCGGCAGCACGCTGGGCGAGGTCACGAACCTCGACGTGAAGGCCTGGTTCGCATCGCGCTTCACCACCGGGACCGGCTTCCCGGCGCTCGGCCCGGTCGGCTCGGTGTACGTCATCTTCTTCCCCGCGAAGACCGTCATCTCGGCGCCGTGGGGCACGAGCTGCAGCGACTTCCACGCCTACCACGGCGAGGTGATCGTCCAGAACCTGCGCGTCCCGTTCGCCGCGATCCCGCGCTGCGCGAGCTCGACGGCCGAGTCCGAGCTCGACGCACTGACCCGCAGCATCACGCACGAGCTCGTGGAAGCCGTGACCGATCCGTTCGTCGACTCGCGCCCCGCGTACGGCCTCCCCGACGATCGGAGCTTGGGCTGGGTACTCGGCGCCGGCGCCGAGGTCTCCGATCGCTGCGCCTTCGAGCCGGCGGCGTACGGGACGCTCGTCGGGGGCCGCTCCGCCGCGCGGTCGTGGTCCAACGCCGCGGCTGCCGCGGGACACGATCCGTGCGTGCCGGCGATCCCCGGTCCGTACTTCAACGCCGAGCCGATCTTCCCCGAGGCGATGGCGCTGCGGCTCGGCAACGGCAAGACCCTCGCGCGCACGGTGCAAGTCCCCGTCGGCGAGGAGCGCACGATCGACGTGATGCCCTTCACGGACGGCGCGCAGGACCAGTTCACGCTCGACGTGAAGGACGCGAGCGAGATCTACGGCGGCGACCGCGAGCTCCAGCTCGAGCTCGACGACCACACGGCGCACCCCGGCGTGGCACTCCACCTCACCATCAAGCGCGTGCAGGCGAGCGCGACCGGCTCGAGCGCGTTCCTCTTGTGGTCCCACGCCGGCTCGGTCGGGCACCACTGGTGGGGCGTGGTCGCGAACTGACCCCTCCGCCGTTCGCAAGCTAACGATCCCCTGCTCGCCGAGCGGAATTTCCCTGCGAAATCGCGGTGGAGCGATTGTTGCTTGGTCTCCGCCGCCATGCGGACCACCGCCACCCTCACGACTGCCTTCTTGTTCGCTTCTGCCACGGCCCTCCACCTCGCCTGCGGTGGCTCCACCGACACTCCGACGCCCACCAACGACGCCGGCGCCGACGTCGCGGTCGATCTCGACGCGGGGGTGGACGTCACCGAGCGCCCCGACGTCGGCTATCCCGGTCCGCACCCGACGCCCCCCAAGGTGGACACCTACGGTGGTCCGACCCTGACCGCGCCCAACGTGGTCCCGATCTACTTCGGCGCCGACGCGTTCAAGCCCGACCTCGACAAGTTCTTCGCCGCCCTCCCCGGCTCCGACTGGTGGAAGACGACCACCGCGGAGTACGGCGTCGGCGACATCTCGATTGGCGCGCCCGTGATCCTCAGCGAGGACGCACCGACGCAGACCACGAGCGACGCGATCGAGACGTGGCTCGCCGACAAGCTCGACGGCACGCACCCCGAGTTCCCCGCCGTCGACAAGAACAACATCTACCTGATCATCTACCCGGAGAAGACGGTCATCTCGCAGCCGAACTTCGGCACGAGCTGCCAGAACTACGGCGGCTACCACTACGAGACGAAGAACAAGAACGGCAAGGAGATCGTCTACTCCGTCATCCCGCGCTGCACCGACTTCGCGCAGTTCAAGGGCATCGACGCCGTGACGACGACCATCTCGCACGAGCTCGTCGAGGCGGCGACCGATCCGCTCGCGGTGACCGACCCCGCGTACGCGATCGTCGACAACGATCACGTCATCTGGAACGTGACCCCGCTCGGCGAGGTCGGCGACATGTGCACCTACGAGCCGCAGAACTACCCGCGCCTCGTCGCCGGCTTCCCCGTCACGAAGATCTGGTCGAACGTGTCGGCCGCCGCCGGACACGATCCGTGCGTGCCGCTCATCCCGGGCGAGCAGTACTTCAACTCCGCGCCGGTCTTCACCGACAAGGTCACCGCCAACATCTACGGCACGAAGATCCCGACCAAGGGCGTCCAGGTTCCGACCGGGCAGACCAAGACGATCGACGTCCAGCTCTTCGCCGATGCGCCGACCTCCGATTGGACCGTCCAGGCCGTCGACGGCAGCTACTTCACCGGTGGCGCGAAGGAGCTCTCGTTCTCGTGGGACCGCCAGAGCGGCAACAACGGCGACGTGCTCAAGCTCTCCATCACGCGCGTGAAGAACGGCCCGTACGGCGGGTCGGAGTTCGTCCTCTACTCGCAGAAGGGCCCCAAGACGGCCCACCTGTGGTTCGGCTTCGTCGCGAACTGAAGGTCAGATCCGGCCGGACTCGATCGCGCGGCGCGCCGCCGCCGACAGCACCTTCACGCCCACGATCATCATCGCGAAGCGCTCGTCCTTCGTCAGCCCACGCTTGTATCTTGCATAGATCTGCTGGGCGACGACGGCCGTCTTGAAGCACGCGAACGCGTAGTAGAAGACGATGTGCGCCAGATCGCGCCCGCTCTTCGCGGCGTAGCGCTCCGCGGCTTCGCGCCGCGTCAGCGCGCCGGGCGCGTTGGTCGGGCCGAACGTGAAGAACTGCTGCTCGTCCGAGTCGTCGGACTGGACCCAGTAGGAGAGCATCGTCCCGACGTCCATCAGCGGATCGCCGATCGTCGCCATCTCCCAATCCAACACGCCGACGATGCGCCGGTAGTCCGTCGCGTCGAGCACCATGTTGTCGAGCTTCCAGTCGTTGTGGACGATCGTCGGCGGCGGGCTCGCGGGCATGTTCGCCGCGAGCCAGGCCATCACCGGCGGCATGTCCTCGATCTCGTCGGTCTTCGACTTCTCCCAGCGCTCGGACCACCCGCGCACCTGGCGCTCGACGAAGCCCTCCGGCTTCCCGAGCGACTCCATCTCCGGCCCGAGCGGGACGGCGTGGAGCTCCACGAGCCCATCGACGGTGACCTCGGAGAGCGTGCGCGCGATCTCGGGCGTGATGGTCACGCCCGGCGGCGGCGTGCGCCGGAAGATCGCGCCGCGGAGGGGCTCCATCACGAAGAAGGGGCAGCCGAGCCATGCTTCGTCGTCGGTCAGCGCGACGACACGCGGCACCCGCGGGTACGCGCCCGCGATCGCGCGGAGGAAGCGCGCCTCGCGCGTCATGTCGTGAGCGCTCTTCACCTTGTTCCCGAACGGCGGGCGGCGCAGGACGAGCTCGCGCTCGCCCGCGGCCGTCGCGATCGTCAGGAGGTAGGTGAGGTTCGAGTGGCCGCCGGGGAACTGCGTCACCCGAATCGCCTCCGGCGCGATGCCGGCGAGCTCGGGGACCTCCCGATCGAGGAAGCGCGCGAGCGCGGCGACGTCGAGCTCTTCTCCCGGCCGCGGGGCGCGCGTCTTCAGCTCGCTCACGGCGCGCTCAACCTTGCGGCGGCGAGTGGCGGTCGGCGACCGCCTTGCCCATCGTGTGGTAGCCGTTGTCGACGTAGACGGTGGCGCCGGTGATCGCGGCGGCGAGCGGGCTCGCGAGGAACGCGGCGGTCGCACCGACGTCGGCGCTCTCCAGCTCGCGCGTGATCGGCGAGTTCTCGGCCGCGTAGGCGACCATCGCGTCGATGATGCCGATCGCGCTCGCGGCGCGCGACGCGTACGGACCCGCGGAGATCGTGTTCACGCGGTGGCCCCACTTGCGCCCCGCCTCGAACGCGAGGAGGCGCGTGTCGCTCTCGAGCGCGGCCTTCGCGCTCGACATGCCGCCACCGTAGCCGGGGACCGCGCGCTCCGCGGCCATGTAGGTGAGCGAGAGGAACGAGCCGCCCTTGCGCATCAGCGGACCGAAGCGCTGCACCATCGAGACCATCGAGTACGCGCTCACGCCGACCGCGGCGAGGTAGCCGGCGCGCGACGTCTCGAGGAGCGGCTTCTTCACCTCGGGCCCGTTCGCGAGCGAGTGGACGACGATGTCGACGCACGCGTCACCGAAGTCGCGCTGCATCGCCGCGGCCACGCCCGCGATCGAGAAGTCGCCCTTGTCGGCGTAGCGCTTGCTCGCCTTCAGCTCCGCCGGCGCCTGCTCGAGCGTGTCGAAGTCGGCGTCGAGCGGGTAGATCTTCTCGAACTCGAGGAGCCGACCATCGGGGAGCTTCCGCGACGCATCGAGCTTCCCGCGCGAGAGGAGCGTCGTGAAGATGCCGTAGGCCGGGGGCCAGGTGCCCACGCAGACGGTGGCCCCCGCCTCGATGAGAGCCTTCGCGATCGCGAACCCGAAGCCGCCGTCGTCCGCGATGCCGGCGACGAGCGCGCGCTTACCCTTGAGGTCGATTCCGAGCATGGGAAGGGGTTTTCGCCGAACGGACCGGCCGGTGCAAGCCCCTCCCCCAGGAAACAAATGACCATTGCGCTTTCGAAAGGTGCTTCTTTGCTCGGCACGGCGCTTGCCGGGCGAAAACACCCGGTGTGTACTCCGTAACGTGGTTTGGACCGCTGGTGACACGGTCGGAGAGCGATTCCGCCTGGAGCGCCTGATCGGCGAGGGCGGCATGGGCGTGGTCTGGGCGGCGACCCACTTGGTCACCCGGAAGCCCGTGGCGCTCAAGGCCCTCCGCCCCGCCTACGCCAACGACAAGCAGGTGATCCAGCGGTTCCTCCGCGAGGCGCGCGCCGCCTGCGCGGTGCGCCACCCGAACGTCGTCGAGATCCACGACGTGCTCGAGCTCGACGACGGCGTCCCGGTGATGGTCATGGACCTCCTCGAGGGCGAGTCGCTCGGCCAGCGCCTCCTCCGCGACCCGAGGATCCCCCTCCCCGAGCTCGCGACGCTCTTGCTCCCGGTCGTGTCGGCGGTCGGGACCGCGCACACGCTCGGCATCGTCCACCGCGACCTGAAGCCCGACAACATCTTCCTCTCCCACACGCCGACCGGGATCGACGTGAAGGTGCTCGACTTCGGCATCGCGAAGCTCACCGCGACCGACGGCGAAGCCGCCTCCACCGCGGGCCTCACCGGGACCGGCGCGATGCTCGGCACGCCCTATTACATGGCGCCGGAGCAGATCTACGGCGAGAAGGACGTCGACAACCGCGTCGACGTCTGGGCGATCGGGGTGATCCTCTACGAGTGCCTCGCCGGCGTACGGCCGACGCAGGCCGAGAGCATCGGGCAGATCCTCCGCATCGTCACGCGCGACGGAATCAAGCCGCTGCGATCGCACTGCCCCGACCTCCCGCCGGAGATCCTGGAGCTCGTCGACGCGATGCTGACCGCCGATCGCTCGAAGCGGCCCGCGAGCTTGGGCGCGGTGGCGGACGTCCTGAATCGCTTCGCGACGACACCGCTGATCACGACGAGCCCGCGCGGGTACGCCTACGCTCCAGCGGCGGGGCTCCCCCAGACGCCGGCCGAAGCGCAGATCGGCGACGCCGCGACGATCGCGGCGAGCTCGCCGAGCTCACCGAGCCCGAGCACGCTCTCCGCGTCGACGACGAGCGTCGCGAGGCGAGGACCGGCCTCGCTGTCGGCGCGGATCGGCATCGGTGCGGCGCTCGCCGCGGTCCTCGCGGGCGGAGCTTGGTACGGCATCCACGCGTCGAGCGCGCAGACCGGGACCGGCTCGCCGACCGCGACGGTGACGACCAGCGCGGCCGCCGAGCCGACGACGGGTGCCTCGCTCCCGCCGCCGCCTCCCACGACGGAGCCGACCACGGTCACGACGACCCTCGCGTCGCCTCCGCCTTCGGCGACGGCGACGGCGAGCACGCGCCGGCCGGACCCCACCCACAAGCCCGTCGGGACGGGGACCGCGACGAATGTCGCTCCGCCGACGACGGCCACGGGCACCGCGAGCGCTGCGACCAGCGCCACCAGCCACACACCGGGAGGGGTCGTTGACAAGCCGCCGTTCTGACGTCTTCGTGCTCGCGTTCGGCCTCGCGTTCGCCGCGCTCGCCGTCCGGCCGTCCACCGCCCGCGCCGACGACGAAGCGACGATCGGGCAGGCGCGCGAGGAGTTCCTCAAGGGCGCGTCGTTGGTGAAGAACGCGCAGTGGGCGGAGGCGCTCTCGGAGTTCGAGCGCTCGGCCGCGCTCCGTCCCCACGCCGTGACGACGTACAACATCGGCGCCTGCCAGCGCGCGATGGGTCGCTACACGCTGGCGCGCGAGACGTTCCTCCGCGCGCGCTCCCAGAACGACGCCGCGCAAGGTGCCGAGCTCCCGCAGGGGGTGGTCACCGAGATGAAGGGCTACCTCGACGAGATCGACCACCTGTTGGTCGACGTCGAGCTCACCCTCGATCCGCCGGGTGGCGCGATCGCGATCGACGGTCGCCCGCTCGCGGCGTCGACGTCGAGCGCGGGCACGCCGATCCAGGTCGCCGGGATCCGCCCGCCGGGTCCCGCCGAGGCAGCGCCGGCGGCCACGTTCCACGTCCTCCTCGACCCGGGCGCCCACGTGTTCACCGTCTCGCGCAAGGGCTTCTCGGACGGCGTCGTGAACAAGTCGTTCAGCCCCGGCGCTTCGGTGCCGCTGAAGCTCGAGCTCGCCAAGCTCCCGGCCACCCTCCACGTCGGCTCGGATCCGGGCGGCGCCGCGGCGTCGATCGAGGGCGTGGACGTCGGCGCGACGCCGCTCGAGCTGTCGCGTCCCGCTGGTACCTATTTGGTACAAGTCAAGAAGGCCGGCTTCTTGACCTACGAGTCCCACGTCACGGCGCAGGCCGGCGAGGACGTGAACGTCTTCGCCAAGCTCCCGGTGGACAAGCCCGCGATCACGACGCGCTGGTGGTTCTGGACCGGCCTCGGCGTCATCGTCGTCGGTGCAGCGCTCGCCACCTACTTCATCGCCGCGGCGGCGCTCGCCGAGCGGCCCGCGCTGAACGGCGGCGGGCTCGGCTGGAACGTCCCGGTCCCCTGAGCTGCCTCACTCGCCGGGCCGCGAGCAGCGGAAGCCGATTACGGTCCCGATGAACCCGGGGTCGACGCAGCCGCCGGGGCTGAGCGCGAGCGCCTCCGGACCGTAGCCCCACGCTCCCCCGAGGAGGCCGTAGTACGCCACGACCTTCTCGTGACAGATCGGGTCGTGCAGCACGCCCGCAGGCTGGTCGCACACGCAGCCGGGCCCGTACTGATCGCTCGTCATCTCCTGCAAGTTGCCGCCGAGATCGACGATCGTCCCCGTGTCGAGGACGAGCCGATCGCGCAGACCCGTGCCGGGCTCGGACGGTCGAAGCTTGCCGTCGAAGCACGGTCCGTTCGTGAACCCCACGCGATCGTTGTTCCGTCCCCAGACGGCGTCCGCGCAGGTCGCTTCGTCGTAGCCCCACGGGTACCGCGTCCCGATGAGCCCACGGCCGGCGTACTCGACCTGGGCTTGGGTGGGGAGCGTGCCTCCCCACGCCTCGCAGAAGGCCTCCCCGCCGGTCGGGGTGATGCAGTTCAGCGCGTTCTTCTCGCGCGCGCCCGGCGTGGCCGTGTAGACGCAATAGACCACGGGCGGACGATTGAAGATGTCGGCGGCGTAGGAATCGCAGACGTCGACCGCACGGCATTCGCCGACGGTGACCTCCGTCGTCTTCATGAAGAACGGCGAGAGGACGACCAGGTGCGGCGTGACGGTGTAGGGCGAGTCCGCGAGTGCTCGTGAGTTTCCCGACCAGAACGCGCCTGCCGGAACGCATGCCTCGCCGGGCCGCGCGGCGCTCGTGCACCCCCGCCGCTTCGCGCCCTCCCACGTGCCGACGAGCGACGAAGCGGGCTTCCCCGGATCGACCGCGAGCGGCGCCGCGAGGGAGCCCGCCGGCACGCCCACGCTGTCGGTGGCGAGGTAGACCGAGACCTCGTCGATCCGGTCCGCGGACACGGCGGGGAGCGCGACGGTGCGCGAGAGCGTCGTCATCGGGTGGACCTCGCGCACGTTGGGATCGGCGCCTGCGCACGCGGGTGTCGCCGCGCGAACCGCCGGGGGGAAGTTCTTGCAGGGCAGGATCCAGTCGCCCAAGAAGAGCGTCGCGCGGAGCCGATAGCCCGCCACCCCCACTCGCGCCGGCACCCCGAAGGACACCGCGTGCCGCGTGAACTTGTCCGCGTCGACGGGGAACTCGCGCACGCAGCCGGCGCAGGGTTGGGTCTCTCCCGGCGCGAACACCTCGACCCGGAGCGAGTCGAAGAGCGGCGCGGGCTCCGAGCGCGACGCGATTCGCCCGAGCCCCGGAGGCACCGGCGCGTCGGTGTCGACGTAGACGACCAACTGGCCCAACGGAGCAGGGCCCCCGCACGCCGTCTCGAGCGCCGTGCTCGCGCCGAGCGCGAGCACGCCGAGCAACGCGCCGACGTGAACGAGCCGACCGCGCTTCACTGCGCCTCCAAGGGTCGAACGCAGCGAAAGCCCACCTCGGGTGGGTTCGACTCGCGCGCGTTGGTCAGGAGCTCGCGCCGCCCCGGCGAGCCGTAGCCGATCCCGGCCCAAGACTCACCGCGGAGCGTGTGCTGCTTCGCCGCGGGATCGTCGCAGACCGGCGAAACGATCGGCGCGCTCGCCCAACACTGCGAGCGCAGCGGGTAGAGTGCGTCCACGGTGTACTCCTCGACGCCGCCGCCGAGGTTCACGATGCCGAGCAGGAAGGAGCGATCGCCGCCCTCGACGTCCGTCTCGTCCTCCGGGTGCGGCCCCTGGCGCGGGTTCAGGACAGGGGGCGCGTAGCATCCGTTGAGGTAGCCGTCGCCCGCCGTGCAGACGGCCCCCGAGGTCTTGATGCACCCGCCGACGTGGTACCAGCTCCCGGAGCACTCCCAGAGTCGCTTGTAGCTGATCCAGGCCCGCGTTCCGGTCGGGTCGCCTTCACCGCAACCGGGGTTCTCGTCGCCCCACGGCCACGTGGTCTTGGCGGTGCGGCCGACGGCGCTCGCCGCCCACTCCCACTGAGCCTCGGTCGGCAAGTCGCCGCCCTCGAAGCGACAGAACTCCCGCGCCGCCTTCCAGTCGATGCACGACAGCGCGTACGTCTCTCGATCTTCGGGCACGCGCGGGGTCTGGGTGTAGGTGCACCACGCGTTGGAGCCCGCCGACGGGGGGCTGCAGGTGTCGCGCGAGAGCGCGGCCGGGTTCGCGACGGGCGGCGACGATGGCTTGAAGCCCTTCGCGAGCGCCGCCCGCCAGCGGCCGACGGTGACCTCGTACTTGTCCATGTAGAACGGCGGGAGCGTCGCGACGCGGCGCGGGAGCGAGCTGGACTTGTCGACCTGCGACGCGCCGGGATACCCGAAGACGAACGTGCCGCCCGGCACACAGACCTCTTCGTCGAAGAGCCTCGTGGAGCCGGTGAAGTGCCCCGTCCGCGGCTTCACGCCGCCGGGACACGGCTGCGCCGGGCCGAACGTCTTCGCGACGGGCGCCGGGATCGACATGTCGGGATCGAGCGACGCCTCGGGGACCGGGACCTGCTCCGCGTCGCCGTCGACGCAGGTCGCGAGCGATTGGAGGTCCGCCATCGTGCCGACGCACGAGCCGTGGAGCGTGAGCACGACCTTTCCGCGCTTGCCCGGGACCAGGTGGACGCGCACGAGACGGTCCACCGCCAAGTACGGGTGCGGCTCCGTCGGCGGCGTGACGTCGACGCCGCCGCGGACGAGGCGTGGCAGCTGGCAGTCGGACGGAACGTCGCACTCCGGCGCCGGAGGGATCGCCTCCGCGCTCGGGTTCGCCGTGGGCGCGCGCGAGGTGAAGCGCTCGCCGCGGTAGTCGCGCGTCTCGCCCTCTTGGAACACGCGGACGCGCACGAGCGCGTCGTGCGCGTGGGTGTCGTCGTCGGTGTAGAGGCTGAAGCTCGCCGGCCAGTCCGCCGGCGAGCGGAGCGGCGTCTCGCGCGAGTCGGTCCACACCGTGCCGTCCGCGGAGTAGACGTCGAGGCGAAGACGGCTCGCGTAGGTCGGCACCGGGAGATCGGTGTCGACGACGACGAGCGCCTCACCGCGCGGCGCGAGTGAGATGCACGCCGTCACACCGAGAGCGACGAACGCCGCCGACGCGATTCCCCGGGCCCACATTCAGGAGCGATTCTACTTCGACCGTCAACCCACGTCGATGCCGTAGCCGCGCAGGATGCGCTTCGCGACGGTGCTCTTGTGCACCTCGTCGGCGCCGTCGTAGATGCGGGCCGCGCGCTCGAAGCGGTAGAACGACGCGAGGATCGTGTCGTCGGTCAGCCCGAGCGCACCGTGCACCTGCACCGCACGGTCGACGACCCGCTCGAGCACGCCGGCGGCGTAGAACTTCACGAGCGAGATCTCCTCCCGCGCTCCGTGGGCGCCCTGCTCGTTCATCTTCCACGCGGCGTGGAGGATCATGAGCCGCGCCGCGTGGATCTCGGCGCGCGACTCGGCGATCCAGTCCTGGACCATCTGCTTCGTTCCGAGCGGCTTGCCGGGCGACAGCTCGCGCTTGGCCGCGCGCTCGCACATCATGTGGAACGCGCGCTCGCAGATCCCCATCCAGCGCATGGCGTGGTGGATGCGGCCGGGACCGAGCCGCTCCTGGGCGAGGAGAAAGCCGTGCCCCTCGTCGCCGATCCGGTTCGTGACCGGGACCCGCACGCCGGTGAAGCGGAGCTCCGAGTGGCTGACCCACCCGTCGCCCGCGTGCCCCATGACGGAGACGTTGCGAACCCGCTCGAGCCCGGGCGTGTCCATCGGGACGATGATCTGACTCGCGCGGAGGTGCGACGCGGCCTCGGGGTTCGTCACCGCCATCACGATCGCGAACTTCGCGCCGTCCGCGCCGGTGGTGAACCACTTGTGGCCGTCGATCACGTACGAGTCGCCGTCGCGCTTGGCGGTCGTGAGGAGCCAGGTGGGGTTCGAGCCGGGGACCTCGGGCTCGGTCATCGCGAAGCAGCTCCGGATCTCGCCGCGCACGAGCGGCGCCAGCCAGCGCTCCTTCTGCTCCTCGGTGCCGAACTGCGCGAGGAGCTCCATGTTCCCCGCGTCGGGGGCCTGGCAGTTGAAGACGTAGTGCCCGAGCGGGGACCAGCCGAGCTCCTCGGAGAGGCGCGCGTGCTCCATGAGTGAGAGCCCGGCGCCGCCGTGGGCCTTCCCGAGCTGCGGACAGAACAGGCCCGTCGCGCGCACCTGCTCGCGCACGCGGTCGAGCGCGGGCTCGAGCTGCACGAAGCTGCCGTGCGTGCCCATCTCGCGCTCGAGCGGGGGAAGAACGTCGCGCACGATCGCGCGGGCCTTCGCGAGCTTCGCGTCCAGATCGGGAGGGAGCGAGAAATCCATGTCAGCCTTCGAACTCCTGTTGGGCGATGACGACGAGCGAGTCGCCCTTCTTCAAGGGAACGTCACCCGGGTTGAGCGTTCGCTTTCCGTCCTTGTCGAGGATCGCGACCGGCGTCACGTTCGAGCCCTTCTTGAGCTCGACGAAGACGTCGAGGAACGACTTGCCGACCCACTCCTTCCTCACCTTCACGGTGCAGAATTTGTGGCCGTACTCGTAGGTCAGGAGCTCGTTGAACACGTTCATGACGCCGCGGTTTGCCGCCGCCTGCGCCAACAGGAACGCGCTGTGCTCGCCGCTGACGACGAAGTCGTCGACGTTGCCGAGGCTGAGGTGCTCGGCGTGCTCGCGCCGGTTCAGCTCGGCGCAGGTGTAGACGTGAGGGGCGAGCTTCTCGACCGTGAGGGCGGCGAGGATGGTGCGCGCGTCCGCGTCGCGCTCGCTGCGACCGCGCGTGGTGTCCGAGAGCAGGATGCACGTCTTGGCGCGCGAGATGCCCGCGCGCTCGAGGGCGCTGACCTTCGTGAAGTCGTCGTCGAGGAACTGCACGCGCCCCGAGACCGCCGGATCGACGGTGGGGTGCCCGCCCTCGAAGCGATGGATCACGACGACCGGCATGCTCTCGTCCTTGTTCGCGAGCGAGTGCTCGCGGACGATGATCTCGGCCTTGCGGTTCCAGCCGCAGATGATCACGTGGTTTTCGAGGTCCTTCCAGTCCACGGTGGATCCTTCGCTCCGGAGCGTGCTCTGCACGACCGCCGAGATCGTGCCGGTGAGGAGGGCGAACGTGCTGAGCCCGGTGAAGATGAGTAGCAGACTCACGACCTTGCCGCCGAGCGTGAGCGGCGGGTTCGGCGTGGGTTGCGTCGCGAAGATCGAGTAGAGGCTGAACCAGATCGCCTGGGAGAACGACGAGAAGTCGGGGTTCTCCTTGCCCTCGAAGGCGATGAGCGCAGCGGCCGACGTCGTCGCGATGAGCGCGATCACGCCCGCGAGCCCGATCGCGCGACGCGCGTTGTAGCGCTTCACCACGCCGGAGAGGAGCGGAAGCCGCTGCGCGATCTTCACGAAGCGGAAGAGGCGGAGGAGCCGCAGCAGGCGAACGGCGGGGAAGAGCACGGCGAGCCCCGGCACGGCGGACGCGACGGCGAGCACGTCGAGCCAATGTTCGCGGAGGAAGCGGAGCGCGGAGGTCTCGCCGTCCGTGCGCATCGCGATCGCGCGCGCGACGAGCTCGACGACGAACACCGCGGCGATGGCGGAGGAGAGGATCTCGAGCGGCGAGCCCGCCGGCGACGCCCCGAGCGCGATCTGGGTGACCGTCAGCCCCGACCACGCGAAGATCAGCGCGGCGATGGTCCCCTGGACGCCGTTCCGGAAGAGGAACGCACGCAGGGAGTCACCGGCATGGCTGTGGGCGCGAGGTCGCACGCGGCCCCACCCTATCGCTTTTTCCCGTTCCTTCACATGCCGCCCTCGCGGGCGGAACGCGAGCGCCAGGGCGGTTCCAAAAGAAAACCGCCGCGCTGCTCGGGGCAGGCGCGGCGGGTCTCGCGTACTGACGAAGCCGATTTGCTCAGCGGTTCGTGACGGTGATCGGCGTCGCGCTCGGCACGTACTTGTTGTCGATCTCGCCGTCGACCACGCGGAGCGAGTCCGTCGCCTCGGCCGCGGTGAGCAGATCCTTGTAGCTCGCCTGCTTGCCGTTCACGAGCGTCGAGACGAACTGCCCGACCGCGTAGCCGCTGCGCCACGACGGCGCTTCGAGGCCGTTCGTGATGAGCTCGAGGTTCTTCGTGCCGCCCGACTTCAGCGGGAGGTAGTCCTTCTCGTAGTAGTTGTACGAGACGCACCCGTCGATGAACATGATCTGGTAGCTCGACGGGAAGTCCGACGTGCTGAAGTTCGACGGGTCGAGCGGCCCGTAACCGATGTACGAGTGGCCGTTGTAGATGTAGACGTCGCTCGTCTTGATCGCGCGCTTGTGCGGCTCCTGCCCGCTCTCCGAGCCGAAGTAGGCCTGGATGACGAGGGTCACCGGCTTCGCCGCGTTCGTCCCCACCTTCACCGTGACGGGCGCCTCGAACGTGAGCCAGTGGCGGAGGATCTTCTTCGACACCGCGGACACGAGCGCGTCGCGATCCGAGTAGCTCACGCCGGCGGGGAAGCCCGAGCCATCCTTCCAGTTCAGCCAGTCCTGGATGCCGTTGAAGGTGTAGGTCTTCGTGCCGACGGTCACCTTGGTGAAGTCCTCGGCCGGCTCCGACTTCACGAGCTTCCAGGTGTGGCCGCGGAACGACTCGCGGAGCTCGTCGGCGAACTCGTTGAAGCCGGAGTCCTGCGTCTCGTCCGTGTTGCCGTGATCGATGAGGCCGCTGACGAGGCCGATGACGACCTTGTCCTTCTGCACGCCGCCCGCGTAGAGGCGGTCGTACTCGGGGTAGCTGTTGCCCTTGTTGGTCTTGTCGGCGCCGAGGCGGACCGTGATCGGGATGTAGAGGCGCTCGACCTCGGACTTCGGCGTCTTGGTGGTCCCGACTTTGCCCTGGTCCGTCGCGATCTGCTTCTTCTCCGCGCTGATCGCCGACTTGCACGACGCCAGGCGGGGCTCGAACACGTACCAGATGCTGCTCGAGAACTCCTGCGCCTCGCTGTCGTTCGCGGTGCACTCCTTGAGGATGCGCTGCGTCTGGTAGCGGTAGCTGCCGTTCATCACCGCGCTGGTCAGCGACGTGCGGCGCGCCATCGAGACCGGCACGACCGCGTTGTCGGTGTAGCGGTAGGTGACCTTGAGCATCTTCTTGCCCGGATCGTTCGCGACGCTCGGGTCGACGACGGTGACGGTCGTCTTCTTGAAGGTCTTCGGGTCGACGTCCTTGAGCTCGCGGCTGTTGACCCCGATCTCCGCGGTGCGGAGCGCGCCGAACGCGGTCTGCGTCTGCGCGCGCACGGCGGAGAGGATCGCGGTGTCGCTCGCGTTCGCGTCGACGTAGACGTAGCCGTCGAACGTCAGGCTGCGCGAACGGGCGGACAGGCTCGTGAGCTCCTGGTCTTCGGTGTCCAAGTCGCCCATGTCGGCCGAGCATCCGGCGGCCGCGGTGAGGGCGAGGAGGGAGACGGCAGCGAGACCGAGCTTCGTCGAGTTGAACATGGCCGCCCCATGAGCAAGAGCGGTGCCAATCCGACATGGCGGGATTTGTAGACGTTTATCCTACATCGGTGGTGCAGGTGGGTATACGTCGATCCACTCGGGGCGATCCACCCCTCCAGGAATGCGAGGGGGCGCGGGCACGTATCCCCAAACGTGGCTCGGCGTTCGCCCTTTCTCGCCGTCGCTCTTCTGGTACCGCTCCTCGCGCTCGCGGGTGCGGCGTCGGTGGTGCTCGGCTTCTCGCTCGACGGCGGCTCGGTCGCGGTCGCGATCGTGTTGGTCCCGCTCGCCGCGGTCCTCGGGGCGCAGGCACTCCACCGGCGCGTGGGTCCGGCGGCGCGGATCGTCGCCGCGTTCGCGAGCATCGGGTGGGTCCTCCCGATCTTCCTCGCGTGCACGTCGGCGTTGTCCGAGCCGCTCGTCGGCGGTGGGTGGGGCTGCGGCACCGGAAAGCTCAGCCTCGCTGCGGCGTGCGCGATCGCTGCCCTCGGCGGGACCACGGCCGGTGCGTTGGTCGGCGTGGGCGTCGCGAAGCTCGCGCGCGCGCGCGCGGGCGAGGTCGCTCTCCGCGCCGCGGCGACCGTGGCGCTCACGGCGCTCCTCGGGCTCGCGGCGATCGCTTCGACCCACGGCGCGCGCGAGTCGCCTGCGACGTGGCTCGACTCGATCCCGGCGACGACGGTGCCCGGGAATCACGACGTGTTCGCGACCGCAGAGTCCTGGGATGGCCCGGCGACGGAGGTCCACGGCGCGTCGTTCGTCCTCCAACACCGCGTCGGTGAGGGCGTCACGACGACCGATCTCGCGCCCCCGCGCGGGCGCGCGCGAAGCTGCGCGCTGCTCGTCACGCGCGGCGGCGTCGAGCAGCGGATCAACGTCGCGTACCTCTACGAGGCGAACGATGCATGCCCGTCGGTCCGAATCCGGTGGGTCGAGCACGTGGCCGACGCCCCGGGTCGAGGGAGCGACGCCTTCATCGTCGAGCGCACGCTCTCGCCGAACGGTCCCTACTACCCGACCGGCGCGCTCGACGGAGCGTCGCTCGAGCAGCGCACGCTGCGCCCCGCCGACGTCACGAACGTCGGGCCGCCGCGCGCGTGGCTTTGGGGCGTGCTCTTCGCCGGCGCGCTGGCGCTGACGTGCTTCGTCACGTCCGCGCGCGCGACCAGCCGTGCGCCGGAGGGCGTCGAGGGAAACCACACCGGCAAGGGTTGGGTCACCTTGGTCGACGCCGCGCCGCGCTTCTTCCCTGCCCTCACCGAGATCGCTCCCGGCCCGGTGCTCCTCCGCGCGACCGCGGCGACGCCGACGTATCGCGGCGACGGCGGCGTGGCGCACGACGCCGACGTCCTCGTGGGCTCGCGCCAAGCGCTCCGCGCCGAGCGCCTTCAGGCCCGCGGCGCGTGGGCCGCGCTGGCGCTCGGGGTCGCGCTCCTGGCGCTCGTCCCGCTCGTCGCGGCTGCGAGCTTCGGTTTGCTCTGAGTCCAGCTGAGCTAGGATGAGGGATGCGCTTCTTGCTCGGGCGACTCTCGCTCGCCACCCTTCTTCTGGTTGCTTGCAGTGACGACAGAGACACCGTGACGCCAGGCGACGCCGGCGGCGGGAGTGATGCTCCCGTCGGCGAAGCGTCCGTCAGCGACGGCTCCGCTCCTCCGATCGACGCTGCGCCGACGAGCGACGGCTCCGCGCCGCTCGGCGACGAGTTCGGTGGGAGCACCACGGCGCTGCTCGATCTCTTCCCCCAGCTCCACGACGTCGCGACCGTCTCCGGCGGCAAGCTCGCGCTCGCGCCGGTCGTCGTGCAGCACACGCACTGGTACTCGGACAGCCACGGGCCGCTCCTCTATCTCCCGGTGACGGGCGACTTCGTGGCCGAGACCGACGTGGTGGTCGGCCGCCGCACGAACGTGACGCTCGCTCCGCAGGGCACGTTCAGCGCGGGTGGGCTCGTCGTGCGCGATCCCGCGAGCTCCGCCCCGAGCAACGAGTCGTGGGTCATGTACAACGTCGGGATGCAGACGGGCGCGGCGGCCCGCGAGGCCAAGACGACGCGCAAGGGCGCGCCCGACTCGCTCTCCACGCTCTACCTGATCCCCACCGGCGGCGGGCTCACCGCGAAGCTGCGGATCTGCCGAATCGGGAGCTCGTTCCGCTTCTTCCATCGCATGCCGAACGAGAGCGCTTTCGTCGAAGAGGCGTACGGCAATGGCACCACACCCCAGGGCAACGGCGCTGGCGAAGCGACGCCGGGCGTGGTCCCGAACGGAACGATCGCGTTCACGCGCCCCGACCTTCCGTCGACGCTCCAAGTGGGCCTGATCGCCGGCCACTGGGAGCAGACGCTCGAGACCCGCGCGGAGTTCGACTACCTGCGCATCAAGCCGGCGCCGAGCGCATCCGCCTGCACCGCCCCCTGAGGGTGCTCAAGCGGGGGGCGCGTCCTCGGGGACACGCATCCACATCGCGCTCTGCTCGCCGGTGTAGACGAGCGTGTCGCCCTGGAAGAACTTGAACTCGTAGCGCGCGAAGACGCTCTTGTCGCTCTTCCGGATCTGCGTGACCTTGCCCTCGAGGACGAGCGGCTCACCCGGCTTCGCCAGCGCCTTGAACTTCGCGTCGTGGATGCGCCCGCCGTAGCCGATCCAGCCGTCCTTGTGCTTCAGCCCGAGCACGTAATAGGCGTGCACGAACCCGAGCATCCCGGTCATGTGCACCATGAGCCCGCCGGAGACGTGGCGCGGGTGGCGGACGGGATGGGCACGCTGCTCGCGCGTGAGCGGCAGGTCGTCGTGCGTCTTCATCAGCGCGCGCACCACGTGGTTCTCCGCGTCGATCTCGAGGATCTCGTCGAGGAGGAGCCCACCGGGGCCATACGGGCAATCGGCGACGAACTCGGGGTCGAGCGGCATGACGGTGAAGCTCGTAATCGAGCGCTCGGTCTCGGTCAATCCGCGGTTTCGGCGGGCTCCTTCGGCGCAGCCTGCTCCTCGATCGCGTGGAACTTCCGCATGTCGAGCGTGATCCCGCTGTCGGCCGCGACGTCGAGCATGTCCGCGAAGCGCGCCCCGAACACGACGTCGCGAGCGAGGTAGCGCTTGCGCGCGTGGACGGGCTGGAGCGACGTATCGTCGGTGCCGATGACGGTGACGAGGAGCTCGACCTCGTCCGCTTCGAGCGAATCCGCCGTGGCACCGTGGAAGAAGCTCTTCTCGTCGATCGCGTGCATCGCCAACCACGAGCGCGTGAGCGCCGGCGAGCGCTCGCGGGTGAGAGGCAGGTCGTACATGCGGTAGAAGACGGTCCCGTCGGCGTGCTTCTCGGTCCGAACGAAGGTGACCCGGATCACGGCCTCGAGGATGCGGTTGCCGCGCTCGTTGCCGACGCGGAACGACAGCGTCGGCACGCCGTTCATGCTCCCGATGACGACGCGCTCCGAGAACGCGATCCGCGCCGACGGCTGCGCGAACTTCGCGAAGACGAGCCCGGTCGCGAGCGCGGTGATCAGGAGACCCACGACCGCCTGGACCATCACGACCCCGTGCGCGAACGGCGTCGCCGGCTGCATCTCGCCGTACCCGATCGTCGACATCGTCTCGACGCTGAACGCGAAGCAATCGAAGAAGGACCCCGGCCGGGCCCCGTTGACGCCGTTCGAGAGCCAGTAGACGACCGCGAACGCGAGATCGACCCCGAGCGTCCAGCCGACGATCGAGAGGAGCGCGCGCCACCACGGCGCACGCAGGTACCAGTGGTACGCGTCGCCGAAGCGCGACGTGGGTGCGCCGAGGACCGTGACCTCGTCTCCGTCGACCGTCCGCTCTCGTTGGACGCGGACGCCGGTGCGGACGCGCTCTCTCGCCATCGATCAGTCTCCGCTGGGTGTCTCGTGCTCGGCTTCCGCGAGCACCTGGGCCATGAAGTGGACCAGATCCCACTTGTCGCGCGTCGTGGGCTCGCCGTGAAGCTCCACGTGCTGGATCGCGTCGCTGACGAGCAAATTCTCGACCGCCCCGGACGGGGCGTCGGCGGCGAGCCAGCGCGACTCCGACGGCGGGATCACCGAGTCCCCGGCGCCGTGGAGGAGGAACACGCGCGCGCGCAGGCCACCGAGGTTCCCGTGCGGCGACACGCGCCCCATCGTCGGCGCCGTCTCGTCGATCACGCGCAGGATCTCGGGACCGAGCACGTCCTCGCGATGGTCGAAGACGAGCTGCATCTTCGCCGCGCCCGCCGGGCTCAGCGCCGCCGCGAGCTTCTTCGCCTCGTCGAAGTTCTCGTGCAGGATCTCGCGCAGCACGTTGCGTGCGGCGAACGCGTCGCGCTCGCCGAAGAAGCGCTCCGCGTAGCCGTACATCAGCACCACCGCGCCGTAGTCGTGCGCCTTCATCGCGAGCTTCTGGCCGTTCGGCTCCGCGATCTCGTCCTGGACGAAGAAGCGGGCCACGCGCTCGAGGCTGTCGTGCGCCCCCACCGCGACGACGAACGACACGTTGGGCGCCCACCGCGGATCAGTGGCGGTGAGGAGCGACAGGCCGCCCGCGAAGGAGAGCCCCATCAGCCCCACGCTCGTCTTCTTGCACCGCTCGCGCAGCGCCACCGTGGCGTGGCCGATGTCCTCGATCGTCTGCGGGTCGATCCGATAGTCGGCGATCTGCGCGAGCTCGGGCGTCAGGACCGCGATCCCGCTCCCGGCGATCGTGCGGGCGAAGCGGACGAGGCGCGGCTCGTCGATGCCCTTGTAGTGCACGCCGTGCGCGAGCACGATCCCGGGCGGGTCCTTGCGCCCGCGCGGGAGGTAGATGCGCCCCGCGATCGGCGTACCGTCGTCGCGCGCCATCGCGAGGGGCTCCTCGTCGACGTCCCAGGTCAGCGCAGCGACCACGCCCGTCGGCGGAGCATCGCTCGTGAACCGCGCGAGGAACGCGACCGCGCGAAGGTGATCGCGACCGGGGATCGCGCCGAACAGGAGGACGAGCGCGAAGATCGCGCCGAACGCACGCAGGACCTTCATGGTGGAAGAACGCCGCTTCGCCATCATCGCTTCCGAACCAGCACGGGGATCTTCACCTCGGCCTCGCGCAGCATGACGAGGACCTTCGCCGCCTGCCGGAGCGGCGTGCGATCTTCGATCCCGAACGCGTACGAGATCCACGCGATGCCGCGCTCGATCTCGAGGTACGCCGGGTCCACCCGCGCGATCGTCAACAGCGCCTTGCGCACGGGCGGAGTCAACCACATCGCGATCGACGCATCCGTCGCGCGGAGGGAATAGCTGGAGTCGAACGCTTCGTCGCCGGTGGCGTGGCGGTGGAAGATCCCCGCTGGGACGACGTGGAGCGGGGGCCCGCCCGGAGCGACCGACGTGGTGAGTCGGAAGCCGCGCCCGTGCTGCGAGACCCCCGTGAAGAGCTGGATCGGGTGACGCGCCAACGAGAAGGTGGCGGTGGTTCCCCACGCGTGCGTGCGCACGACGACGTCCGACGCCTCGGGCGGCAAGGCGGCACGGAGCTCGGCGGGGTCGAGATCGCCGGGGAAGTAGCCCCCGACGGGCGCGAACTCGGGCGCTTCGTCGCCGGGGGTCGCGAGCTCGTGCCGGAGCTCGCGGGCGGCGTCGATCGCGGTCGCGACGGCCTCGGAGAGCGAGCGTGCTTGCGCCTCGTACGCGATCCAGAAGTCGAGCGTCGCCTCGTCGTCGTCGAGCTCCCCTTCGAGCGTGGTGCGGAGGTTCGTCATCCGCCGCACGAGCGCCGCGTCGAGGTGCTCGAGTAGGTAACGCGTCAACCGATCGTGCTCGGCGAGCGCCTCCCGCTTCTCGGCGATGGCGCGGAGGCGCTGGCCCTCCAGCGACGTGCGGTACGGATCCACGGGGCCCATCGTAGTGCACGGCTCGCCGATTGCGCGCGCCTCGCGCAAGCGCTGCGGACGGGTGCAAGGGGTGCGGCGCGCCGACCCGCGGAGCGCGCGAAAACTGCCGCTCCGCCGGGGCGGTCTGCGCCGGCATGCATCGTGTAAGGGCCGAGGCACCATGTCGAAGCCCATCCCCACGGTCCAGAAGTACATGTCGACCAACCCGCACTCGATCGGCCGCGAGCAACCGCTCGCCAAGGCGCACGACGTGATGCGCGAAAACAAGATCCGGCATCTGCCGGTGCTCGACGGTGGCCGACTGATCGGGATGATCACCCTGCGCGACCTCCACCTGGTGGAGACGCTCAAGGACGTGGACCCCAAGAAGATCACGGTGGAAGAGGCGATGAGCAGCACGGTCTACTCGGTGAGCCCCGATGCTCCGCTCGACGACGTCGTCGCGGAGATGGCCGAGCACAAGTACGGCTCCGCCGTGGTCATGCAGAACAACAAGGTGGTCGGCATCGTGACCACGGTCGACGTGTGTCGTGCGCTCGCGGAGCTGCTCCGCGGTCGCCTCGGCAAGTGAAGCTTCAGGGGCCCGACGCAGCTGCCGCGACGAACACGAGCGCGACGATTCCCATGAGCAAGGCGCCGAGGATGACGCCGACGATCGTGACGATGATCTGAACCATGAGCGAGGTGCTCAACTTGTCGAGCGCCTGCATCATGTGCTGCACGTCGTTGCCCTGCGTCTGAACGACGCTGGTCAACGACCCCGCGACGCCGAGGAACACGATCCCGACGATGATGTCCTTGATGCCGCTCGCGAAGTTCGTGAGCAGCCCCGGGGACAGGAAGAAGAAGAAGCCCGAGATCGTGTAGAGCGCGCCGATGATGATCGAGATGATCCCCCAGAGGCGCGCGCGACCGGCGGCCTTGGCGATGATCGCGTTCTCCTGATCGTTGAACTCGTAGTTGCCGAAGCCGCCGTAGCTCACTTGGGGCATCGGCCCGCCGTAGCCCGGGGGTGGCATCTGCCCCTGCTGCGGCTGGCCGAACCCGGACGGGAGCGTGCCCGCGGGCGACCCGTAGGGCGGCGCCGGCGCGAAGCCTGGCTGTTGCGGCGGCGCACCGTAAGGCTGCGGCGGGCCCTGGGGCGGCGTGTACGGCGCCTGTTGGGTCGGAGGCGACTGCAAGGTCTGGCCGGGGCCCGGCGCGAGCGGCGACTGCTGATCCCCCAGCATCGTCGGGGCGTTGCCGAGGTTCTGTCCGGGCGGACCGCCGGGCGGGTTTCCGTATCCACCACCACCACCCGGGGGCGGCTGCCATCCACCTTGCATGCGGTGAGCGTCGCCCGTTTTGCCGGGAACGGCAAGCGAGGCGTTGCAGCGCGACGCTCACTCAACCGGCATAGCCCTCTTCGCCGTGCTGGGTCGTGTCCAAGCCTTCGCGCTCGTCGCTCTGCGGTACGCGCAGGCCCATCGCGCGATCGAGGACGGCGAGGATGCCCCACGTCATGACCACCGCGTACCCACCGCAGACGACGCAAGCGAGGAGCTGCGCGCCGAGCTGCTTCGGGTTGCCGAAGAGCGCTCCGTCGGCGCCGCCGTCGTTCAACGCCGCTTGCGAGAACACGCCGGTGAGGAGCGCGCCGACGAGGCCGCCGACGCCGTGGACGCCGAACGCGTCGAGCGAGTCGTCGTACCCATACTTGTACTTCGCAAGTACCGCGGCGTAGCAGACGAGGCTCGCGACGAGCCCGATCAGGATCGCCGCCCAGGGAGCGACGTAGCCCGCTGCGGGCGTGATCGCGACGAGCCCGGCGACGAGCCCGGAGGCGATGCCGAGGGCGGTCGGCTTCTTGCGGTGCCACCACTCGACCAGGAGCCAGCCGAGCGCGCCGCCCGCGGCGCCGAGGTGGGTGGTGGTGAACGCGAGCGCGGCGACGGCGCCACTCTTCAGCGCACTCCCACCGTTGAAGCCGAACCACCCGAACCAGAGGATGCCGGCGCCGGTGAGCGTCATCGTGAGGTTGTGAGGGAGCGGCCGCTCCTGCGGGTACTTCAGCCGCTTCCCGACGCGGAGCGCGCAGACGAGCGCGGAGAGGCCGGCGGTGAGGTGAATCACCGTGCCGCCCGCGAAATCGAGCGCGTGCAGCTTCGCGAGCCAACCGTCGGGGTTCCAGATCCAGTGCGCGACCGGGTCGTAGACGAGCGTCGTCCAGAGCAGGATGAAGACGGCGTACGCGGAGAAGCGCATGCGCTCGGCGATCGCGCCGGAGATGAGGGCGGGCGTGATGACCGCGAACATCGCCTGGAAGGCGACGAACGCGAGCGCGGGGACCGTGTCGTGCTTGGCGTACGCGAGGCCGCGCAGGCCGAACTGACCGAGATCGCCGATGAAGCCCCCGTGCGAGGTACCGAACGCGAGCGTGTAGCCCACGAGCACGAACTGCACGGTCACGATCGGGATCGCGGCGAACGAGTGCATGAACGTCGAGAGGACGTTCTTCTTGCGGACCATCCCGCCGTAGAACAGCGCGAGCGCCGGGGTCATCAGAAGGACGAGCGCCGCGCTGATCATGAGCCACGCGGTGTCTCCGGGATCGATTCCGGTCATGCGCCGGAGAAACCTAGCGCGCGCGTGTTTCCGGGTTGTTTCGGCGCCGGAGCCGCTATCGTTGCGGCGTGGTCCAGGGCTCCGCGAGAACGCTCCCGATTCGTGCCGTGTCGTTCTCCTCGACGCTGCCGTCGAAGGAGCTCGCGCTCGCGCTCCCCAACGCCGAGGGCACGATCTGGGTCGGCAAGACGCGCGTCGTCGCCGCGTACGAGGGCGACCGCTGGATCGTGGGGTACGACTTCGGCGCGCTCGTGTTCGTCAACATCGACGCGGACCTCCAGAAGACGGTCCTCGACGCCTACGCGCGCGGGGCGAAGGACGATCGCGAGACCACCGACGAGACCATCGCGCTCGTCGTCGATCCGGCTGCACCACCCGAGACCCGGTTCGATCGCGTCGTCGTTCCGGTGCTCAGCCGCGAGGTCGTGGAGATCGTCGCGTTCGTCCTCGCCCAGTCCGCGGCGATGGAATACTACGAGCGCGACGTCGACCAGATCTTCGACGGGCTCCAGAAGGCCACGCGCCAGATCGCGGACAAGGGGAGCTTCCGCGGCAACGAAGCTGCCCTCCTCCGCTTCGTCGGGAGCGCGATGATCACGCGCAACGAGATCATCTCCACGCTCGCGCTGCTCGACACGCCGCAGCTCGCGTGGAACTCGGAGCCGCTCGACAAGCTCTTCCGGGCGCTCCGCGATCTGTTCGAGATCGAGGATCGCTACCGTGCGCTCGACCACAAGCTGACCGTGGTCCAGGACAACCTCTCGCTCTTCGTCGATCTGACCCAGCAACGGCGCGGGCTCTTCCTGGAGCTCACGGTGCTCGTCTTGATCGCGATCGAGGTCGTGCTCTTCGTGTGGCAGGTGGTCAAGGGGCACTGACGCGGCGGTGATCGCCGCGGAGGAGCCGGCGCTGCACGGCGAGGGGCGAGCCGAGCCCCACGGCGGAGAACGCGTGGCAGAGCGTCGTGGGCGAGCGGAAGCCGAGCGCGCGGCTCACGTCGTTGGTGGTCGCTCCCTCGCTCCCGGAGAGGAAGACGCCGAGCTCGAGCCGCATCCCGCGCACGTACTCGCGCCAGCCGACGGCGGTGACGTAGTAGCGCTGGAGAAAGGAGTTCGCGAGCCGCACCGCGTGGCGATCGCCGACGCCGAGCACGCGCCCCAGATCGATCGCCATCGGTTGCGCGGCGAGCGGGAAGAACGTCGCTTCCATCGCGCGGGCGAAGCGGTGGTCGGCGGCGGAGATGCCCGCGCCGGCGGCGCGCGCGCCCTCGGCGGCGAGCGGGAGCCCGAGCTCCGCGAGCGCGCCGAGGAGCGCGTCGGCGGCACGGAGCACGCGAGCGTCGTCTTCGCCGTCGAGCGCCGCGGCCAGCGCATAGGCACGCGAAGCCGGGCTCGGAGGCGCCACGATCGGGGGCGCGGCAATCACGCCACCGTGGCGCGGGCGATCGCCGGCGACGCTACCGTGCCTCCAGCCGACGAGCAGGTACTCGCTGTCGGGCTCGAGCGCCTGACACGCCCAATCGTCCCACGCGGTCGAGACGACGAGGTCGCCGGGGGAAAGCACGACCTCGGAGGCGTGCCCCCGCGCCAGCACGCGCCCGCGCAGGATGAAGCGCACCTTCGACCACGCGCGGCGCCGGCTCGCGCGGGCGCGGCTCGGAAGCGACGGGACCTCGTCGAAGCGACCGCCGAGGAAGCGGCTCCGGCACACGACGAGGTCCTCGCTCCGGAGCTCCTCTTGCGCGAACCGCGCCGCCATCGTGCGGGGGGCGAAGCGGTGGCGGAGGACGAGCATCCTCCTTGGCGAAAGCAACGCGCGTTCCACCCGGATTCTCCGGGGTTCTCGCGGCAGCCGTGAGAATGCTGACGGTCAGGACGCGAGCGCGAGCACCAACAGACCCCCGAGGAGCGCGCCCGCTCCGACGGCGCCCGCGAGGCCGAAGGCGTACCAACGTGGTACGCGGCCGTCGTCGTCGAGCGGGTACCCGAAGACGAGCGCATACAGTCCGACGACCAGCGCCAGCGCCCCGAGCACGGTCCCGCGCGGGCTGTAGTACCCGCCGTTGAGGAGCGTGCCGACGTTGCTCGCGGTCAGGAAGCCCCCGGCCGCGGCGCTGAACCCGCCGACGAGGCGCGGGTGGCGCGCGAAGAAGCGATGGCGCGCCCAGAACGTCCGTTCGCGCGAGCTCCCTTCGACGAGCGTGCGAGCGGCGGAGGCGCGCCGACTCGCGGCCGAGTCCGGCGGCGCGTCGGGCCGGTGGACCACCACCGGGGATGGTGCGGCCGGAGCTTCCGCCGGAGCGAGCGGCGTCTCCGCCGGAGCGCGGTACGCGCCTCCCTTCGGGCGCGGCGGGGGGAAGTGCGGAGCGCTCACGACGTCATCCTCGCGCAACCTCGGCGGGCCGTCGATGTCGCATCAAAGCAATCGCTCGGGTCCGACCGGGTCGGGAAGATGTGCGCCATGAAGCGCTTCGCTCCCCTCGTGCTCGCCGCTCTCCCCCTCTTCGCCGCATGCGGCAGCCAGCCCGATCCGAGCACCCCGACGCCGGACGCTGGTCCGCCGCCGCTCGCCTTCGGTGCTTGCCCCGACGGCTACGTGAAGGAGTGCGTCACGATCCCCGTTCCGCTCGATCACGCGAAGCCGGACGGCGAGATGATCGAGCTCCACTTCGCACGCTGGCCCGCGGCGACGCAGCCCGCGAAGCGCCAGGTGTGGCTCCTCGCCGGTGGCCCGGGACAGTCGGGTTGGGTCTTCGGGACGCGGGTGCCCGAGCTCGCCGCGCGCATGCCGGACGCGGACATCTACGTCCCCGATCACCGGGGCACCGGTCGTTCGCACCGGCTCACGTGCCCGGGGCAGGACGTTCCGCGCTCGCTCGGCGGCTACGCGTTCGACCCGGCGAAGGCTCCCGCGTGCCTCGCCGCGCTGCAGAAGAGCGGCGACTACGACCGCCTCGCGCACTTCACGAGCGCCGAGGCCGCCCACGACGTGCTCGACGCGATCGCGCGCACGCGGACGGCCGGGCAGAAGGTCTGGCTCTGGGGCTCGTCGTACGGGACGCATTGGGCGCATCGCATGCTCCAGCTCGCGCCCGCCGCGATCGACGGCGTGGTCTTCGACGGGTACATCACGCCCGCGCGTTGGTCGGTGCTGGACTACGACCGCGGCGCCGAGGAGGTCGGCGAGGCGTTCGCGGCGGCGTGCGACGCCGATGCCTCGTGTACGACGCACCTCGGCGCGGGCGGTGCGCTCGCGAAGGCGAAGAGCGTGTTCGCCGCGCTGGCGAACGCGCCGTGCGGCCCCTTCGATCGCACGCAGGCGCGGACGCTCCTCAGCCTGATCCTGGACCAGTGGTCGCTCCGCGCGCTCGTGTTCCCGGCGATCCATCGCCTCGAGCGCTGCAACGCCGCCGACGTCGACGCGCTCACGTTCATGGCGAACGCGTACAACGCGCTCCTCGCCAAGGCCTACACGGTCCCGTACGTGAACTCGGGCGTGCTCTCGATCAACATCAGCCTCGCCGAGCTCTGGGCGAAGCCGGGCCAGACGACGCCGTCGAAGGCCGAGCTCGAGACGGCCGCCGACGCGCAGACGTTCCTGCAGTCGCGATCGCTCGCGGGCTCGTTCGTCGATCTGCGCGCGACGTGGCCGCTCGCCCCCGACGATCACTCGTCGCTCCCCCTCCCCGTCGTGACCAACGCCAAGATGCTGTGGCTCTCGGGGGCTCTCGATCTGCACACCTACCCGTCCGAGACCCGGCGCATCGGCGAGGTCTATCCCAACGCCGCGGCGGTCGAGCTCCCGTGGGCGTCGCATACGCCCAGCCGCGCGTCGCCGCTCGCCTCCGACGCGACGGTGCAATGCGGGAACGAGATCGCGCTGAAGTTCATCGAGAGCGACGGCACGCTCGACAAGAGCTGCGTCACGCAGATGGCACCGCCGCTCCTCGAGGCGCGGGACGCGAAGTTCGCGCTCACCTACTGGAACACGGCCGACGACTGGGGCGACGGCACGCCCAAGAACTGACCCGCATCGGGCGCGCCGGCGTCGCTCGACGGATGGTCGGCGTCGAACTTCGCGCGCAGCTCGCCCAGCACCCACCACGACGTGTCGACGGCGCCCAGGCCGTCGAAGTGGAGACCGTCGGGGCGCACGGGCGCGCCCCGACTCTCGGTCACGCACGCACGCTCGGGGCAGAGCCACGCGGCGAGATCGAGCACGTCCGCGCCGGCCTTCGTCGCGGCCTCG
The DNA here is from genome assembly GCA_044224495.1 of Polyangiaceae bacterium. Classification (GTDB taxonomy): domain Bacteria; phylum Myxococcota_A; class Polyangia; order Polyangiales; family Polyangiaceae; genus JBGAKG01. The sequence continues at coordinate 241,268 of JBGAKG010000003.1, forward strand.
CGCAGGATGCGGTTGTAGCAATCGACCTCGTCGTTGCGCTTCGCGGTCTGCCAGTGCCCGATCGGGTACGCCGCGAGGAGGACCACCCGGCGCCCGCCGACCGGCGCGAGCTCGTCGAGCCGCTTCGCGAGGCGTGCGACGTACGGATCGTGCCACTCCCGATCGCAGACGAGCCGCTTCTTGCCCCCGCTCCGCACGCTCGAGAAGTAGGCGCCGCCGAGCACCACGAGGGTGACGTCCGGCTTCGTCTCCTTCGCCGCCTCGACCCAGGCGCGTGCGCAGTCGCCGTTCCCGTGCGGCCATCCTCCCATCGAGAAGACGGGCACGAACCCATCGAGGATGGAGCAATCGCCCATCGCGCGATCCTCGACGACCGCGCTCGCCACGGTCTGATCCCAGTACATGCGCCCGCCGAGCGAGAGCCCGACCGAGTCGCCGACGACGAGGACGCGCATGGTCTGCGGCGGCGGCGCGTCGGCGGAGGCGTCGACGGGCGGCGGCGGCGGGACGACGACGCTCTGCACCGCGCTGGGCTTCCAATCCGCGTCGACCGGCGCCGCCGTGGCGCCGACGGTGGAGCCAATCGCGAGCGCGAACGCGGCCGCGAACGCACCGACCACGACCGGGATCGGACGAGCGACACCGAGCCCGCGCTCGCGGATCGGGCGCTCGAGGAAGCGGTAGGAGAGCAAGGCGATCCCGAGTGTCAGCGCGAGCCGGAGCGCGAGCAGGAACCCGCCGTGGAGGTGCACCCGCGCCTCGGAGACGACGACGTAGACGGGCCAATGCCAGAGGTAGACGCCGTAGCTGATCGTCCCGAGACCACGGAGCGGCGCGACCGCGAGCACCCGTGCGACGACGCCCTGCTCGCGCCCGACCGCGCACGCAATCAGGACGAGCGCGGCGAGCTCGGTGAGCCAGAAGCCCCCGCGGTAGAGGAAGTCCGCTTCGCCCTCGAGGACGGCGAACGCCCAGCCGAGCCCCGCCGCCGCGATCACGCCGGCGACGTCGAGCGCCGGGTGCCGCGCTGCCGGGCTCGCGGTGAACCCCGAGAGCGCGAGCGCGGCGCCGAAGAGAATCGCGGCCCCGCGGGTGTCGGTCCCGAGGTAGACGCGCGTGGTGTCGCCGCCGTCGTACAGCGCCGCCATCGCGAGGGCCGACGCGACGCCGAGGACGATGGTCCCGGCGAAGAGCGGCCGAACGCGACCGCGGGAGGCGCGGAAGGCGAGCGCGACGACGAGCGGCCAGACGACGTAGAACTGCTCCTCGATCGCGAGGCTCCACGTGTGCTCGAGCGGCGATGGCGCCGTGAACATCTCCCAGTAGCTGCGGCGGGCGAAGATCGCGCGCCAGTTGGCGACGTACGCGAGGGTGGCGATCGCGTCGGCGCGCAGGCTCGCGAGCTCCGTCGTCTGCGCGACCGTGCGAGCGTAGACCGCGAGGGCCGGGAACATGGCGAGGAGCGCCGGCAGGAGCCGCCGCGCGCGGCGCACCCAGAACTGCTTCAGATCGATCGCGCCGGTGCGCTCTCGCTCGGCGACCAGGAGCGACGTGATGAGATAGCCGGAGAGGACGAAGAAGAGATCGACCCCGAGGTAGCCCCCCGGCAGGAGCCCCTGCTGGTGGAAGAGGAGCACGGCGAGGACCGCGAGGCCGCGCAGGCCATCGAGCGCGGGGACGTGTCGCTTCACGGGCCGAAACCAGAGAACGCCCGGAGCGCGCGCGCGTCTTCCGTGGGCGCGCCGTCCTCCCCGCGGAGCCGCAGCGCGGTGACCGCCATGCCCCCGGGCTCACGGAGGAGCGTCCAGACCGCGAAAAGCGGTTTGGGCGCGCCCGCGTGGGCGAAGACGTCGCAGCGTGCGCGGAGGGAGAGCCCCGCCTCGCGTGCGGCGGAGAGCACGCGCCCCTCGACGCTGCCTTCGGCGCAGAGCACGAGCGCGCCGCCTTCGCCGAGCACGCGCGCGCCCGTCGCGACGTAGGCTTCGACGCCGCCGCGGTACTCGATCCGCGCGTACGCGCGCTGCGGGTCCTCCGCGTCGAGCGCGGCGTTGGGCGGGAAGTACGGGGGCGTGCCGGTGACCAGGTCGAAGCCGCCGCCGAGCTTCGCGACGATCGCGTCGTCGCGGAGATCCCCGTGGTGGATCGTGATCCGCGAACCGAGGCCGTTCTCCGCCACGTTCTTCTCGAGGAGCGCGTACGAGACGTCTTGCGCTTCCACGCCCACGAGCTCCGCGGCGGGGAGCTTCCACGCGAGCGTCAGGAGGACCGAGCCGATCCCGCAGCCGAGATCGCAGACGCGCGCGGCGCGAGTGCGATCGCCGAGCGCTCCAAAAGCGACGAACGCCGTCACCATGTCGTCGGACGAGAAGCGGTGGCCCTTCTTGCGCTGCCAGATCGACCAATCGCGCGTGAGCTTGTCGAGCGTCAGCTCGTCCTTCGGCTCGACGTTCACTGCGCGAGCCGCTCGAGGACCGCCATCCGCACGCTCACGCCGTACGCGACTTGATCGAGGATGACGGAGCGCCCGCCGTCCGCCACGTCGCTCGAGAGCTCCACGCCACGGTTGATCGGGCCCGGGTGCATCACGATGGCGTCGGGCTTGGCGGCGCGGACGGTCTGCGCGTTCACGCCGAAGAAGCGGCTGTAGTCGCGCAGGCTCGGGATGTAGCCGCCGCTCATGCGCTCCTGCTGCAGCCGCAGCACCATGACGACGTCGGCGCCGTCGAGCGCACGTTCGAGCTTGTCGTAGACCAGCGCGCCCATCGCCTCGACGCCGCGCGGGATGAGCGACCGCGGAGCGACGACGCGGACGGTGGCGCCGAGCTTGCCGAGCGCGTGCAGGTTGGAGCGCGCGACGCGGCTGTGGAGGATGTCCCCGACGATCGTGACGGTGAGCCCCCCGACCCGGCCCTTGTGGCGCCGGATCGTGCCGCAGTCGAGGAGCGCCTGCGTGGGGTGCTCGTGCTGTCCGTCGCCGGCGTTGACGACGGCGGCGCGGACCGCCTTCGCGATCATCTGCGGGGCGCCGGCGGACCCGTGGCGAAGCACGATGACCGCGGGGCCCATCGCGTCGAGGTTCTTCGCGGTGTCGAGGAGCGTCTCCCCCTTCTTCGCGGAGGAGAACGAGTCCGACACGTTCACCACGTCCGCCGAGAGCCGCTTGGCGGCGATCTCGAACGAGGTCCGCGTGCGGGTGGAGGCCTCCATGAAGAGGTTCACCACCGTCTTGCCGGCGAGCGTGTCGCGCTTCTTGTTCTCCTCGCGGAAGAGGACGTCCGCGCGATCCAGGATTGCCGTGATCTGCGCGGCGTCGACGTGCTCGAGGTCGAGGAGGTTCGTCTTCGGGCTCATGCGAGCACCTTCCGCGCGTCGTGGAGGACCTTGCCGGAGACGAGGGTGAGCGTGGCGCGGCCCTGCATCTTCTTGCCCAGGAAGGGCGTGTTCTTGCTCTTCGATTGGAGGTCGCCTTCGCTGACCACGAAGTGCTCTTCGGGATCGACGAGGACCAGGTCCGCTGCGCCGCCCTCCTTGAGACACCCACCCGGCAGCGAGAGGACGCGGCACGGTCCGCTCGTCAGGCGGTCGATCGCGGCGAGGAGCGGAAGCCGCCCTTCGCGCACGAGCGCGAGCGCGAGCGGGAGCGCGGTCTCGAGCCCGATCATGCCGAACGCGGCGCAGTCGAACTCGCAGTTCTTCTGGTTGGAGCCGTGCGGGGCGTGATCGGTGGCGATCGCGTCGATCGTGCCGTCGGCGAGGGCGTCGCGGAGCGCCTCGACGTCGCGCTCGGTCCGCAGCGGCGGGTACATCTTCGCGGCCGTGTCGTACTCGAGGCAGGCGCGGTCGGTGAGCATCAGGTGATGCGGCGTCACCTCGCAGGTGACGGGCAACCCCTTCGCCTTCGCCGCCCGGACGAGCTCGATCGTGCGCGCAGTGGACACGTGCGCGACGTGGTAGCGCGCGCCGATCATCTCGACGAGGATCAGATCGCGCGCGACGATGATCTCCTCCGCTTCGGCGGGTTGCCCGGGGAGACCGGCGCGGGTCGAGCTCTCGCCCTCGTTCATCACCCCGCCCTTGGACAGCTCGTGGTCCTCGGCGTGCTGGACGATCGGGAGGTCGAACGTGCGCCCGTACTCGAGCGCGCGCCGCATCAGGCGCGCGTTCATGATGCAGCGGCCGTCGTCGCTGAGCGCGACGACGCCGGCTTCCTTCAGCTCGCCGATCTCGGAGAGCGACTCGCCCTGCAGCCCGCGCGAGATGGCGCCAATCGGGTAGACGTGGACGCCCCCGACCTCGCGCGCTCGCGTGCGGATCAGCATCGTGATCGCGCGGCAGTCGTTCGGGGGCTCGGTGTTCGGCATCGCGCAGACGGCGGTGAACCCGCCCGCGGCGGCGGCGCGCGAGCCCGTCTCGATCGTCTCCTTGCCCTCTTGGCCGGGCTCGCGGAGGTGCGCGTGCAGGTCCACGAAGCCGGGGACGATGAGCTGGCCGCGCCCGTCGACGGGGACGGCGTTCGTCGGCGTCGCGATGGCCTTCCCGATCCGAGCGACCTTGCCACCCTCGACGACGACGTCGAGCTCTTCGTCACGGCCGTGGCGCGGGTCGACGAGACGGGCTCCGCGCAGATGGATGGCGGGGTGGAGCGAAGAAGGAGCGGCGGGCATGCGGCGGGCGAGGGTAATGCGATTCGCCCGCGCCCGCTACGCTCCGCGGGGGTATCCTTGCGCGATGCGCCCTCGAATCTGCCCGGCCGCAGCGGTCGCGGTGTTTCTCGCGCTGGCCTGCGGTGGCTGCGGCGGCGACGACGCACCGGCAGGTCCGGTCGACGCCTCTGCCGATGGCGCTTCCCCGTCCGACGCGGCGGTCGAGTCGGGGACCGACGGTGCTCCCCTCCCCGACGCGGGTCCGCCCCCGTCCGACATCGGGACGTGGACCGATGCTCCCGGCGCCTGCCCGCAAGGCATGAAGCGGGTCGATCTCTCGACCGTGCAGCAGCTCATGGACGCTTCGCGCGGCGACGGCGCCTACGCGGCGGACCCGCCCGCGACTTGCTACTTCGTGAAGAACGGCACGTACGCCGAGGGCAGCTCGTTGCTCTTCTACGTCACGAAGGGTGGCAGCCCGACTCAAGCGCGCCGCTTCGTCGGCGAGAGCCGCTCCGGCGTCGTGATCCACGGGCGCGCGAACGTGCAGACGGCGAGCGACCACGTCGTCTTCGAGAACATGACGTTCGATCTCACCGGCTACGTGAAGTCGGGCTCGTTCAACACCTTCGACGTCGCCGCAGCCGACGTGACGATCACGCACGTCACGTTCACGGGCGACTGCAACACCGGCTCGAAGGGCGGCCACATCGAGGTGGTGGGTGGGACCACCGTCCTCATCGACTCGTGTCTGATCGAGAAGTTCGGCCACTGCGGACCGAGCGGGCACGAGGATCACGGGATCTACCTCGCCAACGGGAGCGGCATCACGATCCGGAGCTCGGAGATCCGCGGGAACGCGTCGCGCGGGATCCTGTTCAACACGCAGCAGGGCACCTACGGAAAGGTCAAAAGCGTGCTCGTGGAGTACAACCGGATCCACGACAACGGCCACGCCGACTACGAGGACGGAATCGCCGTCAACATGGAGGGCACGGGCAACGTCGACGACGTGACCATCCGGAGGAACCTCTTTTACGGCAACTACTACTCGGGGCTCCGCTTCGTGGGCGCGGTGACGAGCAAGTTCGACGTGCAGCGCAACACCTTCTACGGCAACGGCGCGAAGTCCTCCGGGAACGGGCGCTCGAACCTCAACCTGGATGCGACCGGGAGCGGCGCGAACACGATCGTGACGAAGAACGTGTTCGTCGGCTCGAAGGCGATGCTCAACGATTGCTACGACGCGACCGGCCGCGGGTTCTCGGTCACGGACGACGTGAACTTCGGCGCACCGAACACGACGGGCGGAGCGGGTTGCGTGAGCGCAATCGTCGCGCTCGATCCGCAGTTCGTGAACGCGGCCGGGGCGGACTTCCACCCGCAGAACGCCGCCGTGAGCGGCTACGGCGCGTACTGAAGGGCCTTCAGCCCGCGGCGAGCTGGAGCGCGCAGCTCGGCGAACACCTCGTCCGGTGGCGCGAAATGACCCGGGGACGGTGTCAACCTTGTCAACCTTTCGCGCGCAAGTGCGCGAACGCAGGTCCAAAGGTTGACAAGGTTGACACCGTCCCCCCCTCCCAAGGTTGACAAGGTTGACACCGTCCCCTCGTCAACCGGCCGCGAGTTGCAGGGCGCAGCGCTTCGGCGGCGCTCCCGCCGCGAGCTCCGCGAACACCTCTTCCGGGAGCGGGAACCAGCGGAGCGGCTCCAGCTCGGCCGGCACCGGATCGTCGCCGAGCGGGCCCATCGTGCGGTACTCGCGCTCGGCATCCTCGACGATGCGCTTCGCTTCTTCGAGGTAGCTCGCGAGCGCCCACTCGGGCTCCGTCGCGTGGCGCGAGCGGTACTCGAGCTTGCCGCTGCGGTACGTGAGGTCGTGCAGGCGCATCGCGGGCACCGGGCGCGCCCTCCGCGGGCGCCACTGCCCGGTCGCGAGCTCGAAGCGGTAGTGCGGGAGGAGCTTCCAGCCGTGCTCGGCGACGAAGTGCACCGCGTCGAGCAGGAACTGGAACACCGTCTCGGAGATGAAATAGTTGAAGTTTACACGGACCCAACCGGGCTTGATGCCCTCGGCCCCGGAGACGATGGCGCACCCGAACTGCTGCGACGTGGCTTGGTCGATTCCGAGGAGCCGGTGCCCGTAGGGACCGGCGCAGCTACAGCCGCCACGCGCCTGGATGCCGAAGAGATCGTTGAGCAGCGCGACGACGAAGTTGTGGTGGAGCGCGCCCGGGCCGTGGAGGACGACGAACGACACGATCGAGAGGCGCCACGCCTGCCGATTGCCGAGGATGCGGATGGCGGGGTTCTTGCTCCACGAGTCGATCGCGCGCCGGATGTAGTCGTGCTCGAGCTTCCGGATCGTGTCGTGCCCGACGGCTTCCTTCAGCTGGAAGACGAGGCCGGCCCGGATCGACTCGACGATCGCGGGCGTGCCGCCTTCTTCGCGGTGCACCGGATCGTCGAGGTAGCGGTGCTCCTTCGGGTTCACGAACGCGACCGTGCCGCCGCCGGGAAGCGACGGAACCGAGTTCTTGAGGAGCTGCCGCTTCACGATCAGCACGCCGGGCGTGCCCGGACCGCCGATGAACTTGTGCGGCGAGAGGAAGACGGCGTCTTTGTAGGCACCCTCGCCCGCGCCAGGCGGCGCGTTCATGTCGATCTTCACGTAGGGCGCCGCCGCGGCGAAGTCCCAGAACGAGAGCGCGCCATGCTTGTGGAGCAGCTCGGCGATCTTCACCGTCTCGGAGCCGATGCCCGTCACGTTCGAGGCGGCGGAGAAGCTGCCGATGCGGAGCGGACGGTCCTTGTAGCGGAGGAGCTCCTCCTCGAGGTCGGCCAGGTCGATCCGGCCGTCCGCGTTCTCGTCGATGGTGACGACCTCCGCGATGGACTCGCGCCAGGGCAGCTCGTTCGAGTGGTGCTCGTACGGCCCGATGAAGACGACGGGGCGCTCCTCGCGCGGGATCTTCTCGCCGAGCGCGTAGCGACGCGCGAGGTCCGCCGGGAGGCGCAGGTTCATGATGTCGACGAGCTTGTTGATCGCGCTCGTCGCGCCCGAGCCACAGAAGATCACACAATCGTCGGGACCGCCGCCGACGGCGCGGTGAATGATCTCGCGCGCGTCTTCGCGGAAGCGGGTCGTCTGCATCCCAGTTTGGGACGTCTCGGTGTGGGTGTTGGCGTAGAGCGGAAGGACCTCGGTCCGGATGAACTCCTCGATGAACGAGAGCGAGCGGCCCGACGCGGTGTAGTCGGCGTAGGTCACGCGACGCGGCCCGTAGGCGCCGGAGAGCACCTGATCGTCGCCGATGATCGAGCTCCGAATCGTCTCGATGAGCCGCTGTCTGCCGTCCATGGGAGTGCTCTACCTCGGTTCTAGGGAAGCGGGTATGGGGCGCCGAAGTATTTCGTCACCGCGGCCTTGAACTCGGGGGTCGAGTAGCTCTGGTCGCCCGCGCCGGTGCCCCAGACGGCCCCCACGCCCCCTGCGGCGACGAGCTCGTCGACGTGGGCGAAGAAGTAGTGGACGCGGTTGTCGCGCCAGCTTCCGACCGCACCGCCGGGCGTGTTGGACGGGCTCCCGTAGGGGAGCTGCCACCACACGAGCGGGAGACCGAGCCCGGCCGTGAGCGCCTTGGCCCACTTGAAGTGCTGCTTGAAGTTGGGGAGCTTCGCGTTGGCTTCGTCCCAGTAGAAGTTGTCGCACTGGTAGGTGCTCGTCTTCGTGCACGGGCACATCGGGAGGTGGTTGGCCTCGTAGCAACCGGCGTCGCGGTCGGACACGTCGGTGGCGACGAAGTCCGCGGTGTCGAAGCTCAGGAGCTTGAAGAACGAGACCGTCTTCGTCGCTTCGGCGACGATGTCGAGCGTCGTGTCCGTGTTCTTCGCGGTGTCCTTGTTGGTCCCCCACGGCGACGCGTGGAAGCCGACGAGCGCGTTCGGCGCCCGCGCGCGGTAGAGCAGGAGCTTGCAGCGAGCGAGCCCCACCACGTCGTCGGGTTGGTTCGCGCACTCGGGGGCGCCGGACTTGCTGACGAGCACCTTGATCTTGGAGAGGTCGGAGTTCTTCGTCGCCTCTTGGAGCATGTAGCCCCAGAAGTCGGGCTCGTCGTGGACCAGGACCGGGATGTTGGACGCCTTCACGCTCCCGAGCATCTGGAGGAAGTCCTTCCAGTACGTCGTCATGTAGGCGGCGTCGGTGAGGACCGCGAGGTTCCGGTCGCCGTGCGCGGCCATGCAGTAGTAGGTGAGCATCGGCACCTGGTCGTGGGCCTTGGCCTCGGCGATACGCTTGCCGGCGTAGTCCGGGTTCTGATTCCACGTGGTCCACCCGCCCTCGGACGAGAGCCCGACCAGGTAGTGGTAGTGGAGGTCGAGCGTGACGCCGAGCTTGTACGCGTCGTCGTTGCCGTCGTTCGTGCCGTCGTTCCCGACGCCGATCAGGAAGTGCCCGGCGTGCTTCGGGCCGAGCTTCTCGGTGAACGCCTTCGCCTTCGAGGCGACGGAGGAGTCGGCGGGGAGGCTGCCGTCGGGGAGCGGGATCGAGCCGTCGATCGGCGCGGGCGAGTCGACGCCGGCGTCCGAGGTGTTCGTCGGGGACGGGTCGTCGCTCCCGCACGCGCCGAACGCCACCGGCAGCACGAACAGGAGCGGGATGCCGAGCGAGCGAGCGAAGCGCAGCATGCCGTCATCGTAGCATCGGACGCGGTATCCTCGCCGCGTGGCCGGATCGCCCAAGAACCGCCGTGCGAAGGTGAGCCTGATCGCGGATCGCGAGCACTACGACGAGCTCGTAGTCGGCACGATCCTGAAGGCCCGCACGAGCGCGTGGATCGCGACCGCGAACGTGAAGGACATGCACGTCGAGGCGCCGGTCGGCACGACGGCGCGCGCGCGGGGGAAGTTCGTGTCGATGCTCGAGAACCTCCGCGACCTCGCGCGGCGCGGCGTGGAGGTGCGGCTCCTGCACGGCGCCAAACCTTCGGGCCCGTTCCGGGCGCAGCTCGCGCGGCTCGCCCCGGCGAAGAGCGGGGTGGAGATGCGCCATTGTCCGCGCGTGCACCTGAAGCTCGTCGCGATCGACGGGAGCGCCCTGTACCTGGGGAGCGCGAACTTCACCGGCGCCGGGCTCGGCGCCAAGGGGGACGGCCGGCGCAATTTCGAGATGGGGGTACTGACGGACGACGAGCTCTTGCTCGATGCCGCGCAGGCGCGCTTCGACGCGATCTGGAGCGGGCGGGAGTGTGCATCCTGCAAGCTCCGGCGCGAGTGCCCGAAGCCGATCGACACGCTGCCGAAGCGCCGCTGAGGTCGTCGACGCCCCGCGCAGCTCGTCGGCGCAATCGTGGAGCGCTATAGTCCGCGCGTGAGCGGATTCCGTGACGATCTCGGCGCAGCGCGCCAGCGCCAAGAAGACCTCGAGCGTGAGAACGCCGATCTGCGTGCCGAGCTCGACAAGGAGCGGGACGCCCGCGCGAAGGAGCGGAACGAACGCCGCGCGCCGGCCCCGCTGCCGCGCTGGATCTTCGCGGTCCTCGGGGCGACGGTGCTCGGGTCGGGGTTGATCTCGTACGTCGCGTCGCGGCGAAGCGCACCCGAGCTCCCGCCGCCGCCGCCGACCGCCCAAGCGATCGGCGAGCCGAACACGTTGCCGACGGTCGGGTTCACGGCGCCGCCGGCGACGGCCACGGGCTCGGCCGCCGCGCACCCGAACGACTGGGCCTCGGTGCAGCTCCCGGAGCAGGTCCCGCTCCACGCGATCGCCTCGGGCCTCGACGTGCTCTACGCGGTCGGGGATCGGGGCACCATCCTGCGCCGCCACCGCGCCGAGGACGTCTGGACGAAGGAGACATCGGCGACGACCGCCAACCTGCGCGCCGTGAGCGTCATGGGCGGGCGCGTGATGGCCTGCGGCGACGACGGAACGATCGTCGCGCTCCCCGATCAGGCGACGACCGCGTTCCACGTCCGCCCGTCGGGGACGAAGAAGACGCTGCGCGCGATCGCGATGACGTCGTTCGGGCTGGTCGCGGTCGGCGACGAAGGCACGCTCGTGCGGGGGAACTGGATCGCGGACGATGCGCTCGCGCCGGTGAAGAGCCCGACGACGAAGACGCTGCGCGGGGTCTGCTCCGGCCTCGGCGACAGCTGGGTCGTCGGTGATGCGGGCACGTTGCTCCACGTGACGCTGACCGGGATCGAGGTCGTCGACTCCGGGACGACGGAGAACCTCAACGCGATCGCGTGCGACAGCAGCAAGGTCCTCGCCGTCGGTGACCACGGGACCGTCGTCCAGCGCTCCGACCCGCGCGCCAAGTTCGCGGTGAGCCGGGAGGGCGACGCCGACTGGCTCTCGATCACGTCGTTCTTCGGGATGGCGACGTGGGTCGCCTCGGGCCGCGGCGCGGCGCTCAGCACGAGCTGGGCCACGAAGCGGAGCGGGCTCCACGGTGACGTCGAAGGCATCCTCTACTCGTCGATGGGCACCTTCGCGGTCGGGCCCGAGGGGCTCTTCGTCGCCCGTTGATCAGGCGTCGGCGAGCGCGCGGAGGTGGAGCGCAGCGCCGCGGCGCGAGCGCGCGAGCTCCACGATCGTCGCGAGCACGGTCGCGACGACGGCCAGCATGCCGAGGAGCGCGGCGACGGCGACGACGGGCGTCGCCGCGCGCGCGGCGTCGAAGATGCCCGCGAAGCCCCACGCGACCGCGACGCCGAACGCCAGGTTCGGGCGCGCGTGCGTGACGGACACGGCGAACGCGCAGACCGCCGCGACGACGGCGACCGCGAGCGCGAGCGGCGGGACGGGAACCGCGGCGAGGGCATCCGCAGCGCCCGCGAGCCGAAGGGCTTCGGCGACGGCGAGCACCGCCGTCCAACCGAGGGCGAGCGAGTACGGGATGCGAACGACGAGGAGCTCGATCCCGACGCGCGCGCCGTCCCGCCGACGGAGCTCGATCAGGAGAAGTGTCAGGAGCGACGCGCCGAGCAAGCCGAGCGCGACATCGGGACGGCCGAGCGCCCATGCGCCGAGCCATGCGCCGCCGAGGACGGCGTCGAGGGCGGTGAGCCACCCGATCCGGCGCAGCACGGCGTTCGTGCGCGCGTGCGGCAAGGACTGATGGAACGCGTACGCGAGCTGACCGACGAAGAGGACGAGACGGAGCGCGAACGCCCAGCGAGCGAGCGGGAGGAGTCCGCTCTGGCCGGGGAACGTGTCGGCGCGCGGGGCGACGGCCTCGGCGAAGGGCACGAGGACGAACGACGCGGCGATCCCGAGCGGGATCGCGACGACGTTGGCGAGCTGGCGCGCGAAGTCCGCGGTCGAGGCGGCGGGGGCGGCGTGGGCATTGCGCATCATGATGGGCGGGCTGGAGCAAGCCGAGTGCCAGCGCGCGGCACGCTTCACCCGCGGTCTGCGCGCGGACTTTCGGGCAGACTCGCGGGAGGCGCGGAGCGCCGGCGTGGCAGCGGCGCACGACGGTGGCACTCTGCCACGCACGCTCGTTTTTGCGTGCGGGCGCGGGTGGAGGTGTTACTGACGAGACGATGCGAACCGCAGGTGCGTTGGTCGCCGTCGTTGCGCTCGGGCTCGTCGCGGAGCGTGCGGAGGCCCGAGAGGAGCTCCTCATCAAGAACCCGGACGACCACCCGAGCTACGTGCTCGAGATCGAGCCGCACGGCGTGCTCGCGGTCGGTGGCGGTCCGTTCAACACGTTCGGCAAGGGCCACGACAAGGACTACTTCGGCTTCGGTTCCGGGATCCGATTGACGTTCAACGTCGCGCGGAACGGCTTCATCCCGAAGTTGAACGACACGGTGGGCATCGGCGTCGGCGCGGACGTGGTCTTCGTCGGGGGCGACGTGCGGCTCGTGATCCCGGTCGTGATGCAGTGGAACTTCTGGTTGTCGACGCACTTCTCCGCCTTCGCCGAGCCGGGCGTGGCGTTCAGCACGGTGGGCGACTTCGGGTTCGCGCCGCACCTGGCGGTGGGCGGCAGGTACAACTTCAACGAGTACTTCGCGATCACGCTGCGGCTCGGGTACCCGCTGAGCACGTTCGGCGTGAGCATCATGTTCTGAGGTTGCGCGGGACGGGCGGCGGCCTACGCTCGTGACAGGTCGGATCGATGCGCGCCGTCGTCACCTTCTTCATCGCCGCCGGGGTACTCGTGGGCGGCGCGTCGACTGCGATCGCCGGCAGCCCGACGGTGAAGGAGCTCCTCGCCGCGCAGGACGAGCTCTATGCTCGTGCGTGCGAGGACCGCGCTGGCGACGGCCACTGCGCCGACGTGAACCCGGTGCGAGCGGCGTTGTGGCACGACTACGTCGGCCGCGCGCAGACGCTGCGCCCATTGTTGACGGCAGGTTCGATGGAGCGCGCCGACCTGGAGCTCCGGACGGGCTTCGCGTTGCGCGCGCTCGACCTGCTCGATCCGGCGCTCGCGATGCTCGAGGAAGCGGTCGGGGACTACGGCGGGGTTGCCGGCGCCCCCGGCCGCGAGGGCCTCGAGTCGGCGCTCGCCTTCATCCGTGGGGTGCACCTGAAGCGCTTCGACTTCGAGCGAGTCGCACAGACCGAAGAGCGCATCGCCGCGGCGGGGAGGCTCGCTCCCGCTGCGCGAACGAACGCGGCGAGGAACGCCGTCCTGCTCTACGTCGCGCTCGATCGGCCCACGGACGCGGCGCGCGTGCGCGCGACGGTCGCCGGGCTCGCGTCGCGCGACGAAGCCCTCACGCTCGATTGGGTGATCGCGAGCACCGATTGGAACGCGTGGCGGAGCAACGCTCCCGACGAGGGCGCGAACCACGCACGGCGCGTTCGGGCGCTCGCGGCGATGCAGCTGTTCGTGCGGCAGTTCGAGCACCGCCCTGGTGCCGAGCGCCCGGTCCTCGAAGCGCTGTGGCGGATCGCAGAGCTCCGCACGCCCGACGGGGCGCGGCGGGACGCACTGCTCCCGATCGTCCAAGCGGCGAAGGCGATCGACGGCACGCGACCGGACGACGATCAGCGGCGCGCCTGGGGCGCGCAAGCGCAGTGGGAGCTCCTCGACGGGGAGATCGCTCGCGACTTCGACGGCAAGCCCGAGCGCTCGGCGAACACGACAGTGGCGCAGTTCTTCGGTCAGGTCGCGCCCGCCCCGCTCCGCAGCGCACCGCTGACGGCGTACGGAACGCTCCACGACTTGCTCTCGGAGACGCGGAGCTACGAGTTGCGAATCGGTGCGCTGGACACGCTCCGTTGGCCGAGCGGAGGTGCGCTCTACCATGCGCGCTGCGGCGATCTCCGCGACCAACTCTGGCGCGCGATCCAACTCCAGCCCCCGACGGCCTTCAGCATGTCGGACGCGATCGCGACCGACGCGATGCTCGACTATCGCTGGGCCCTCGATTGGGCGAGAGCCAAGCAGGAGCCTCTCCCCGCGCACGCGGCCATCCGACTCCGCTACCTCGAGTGGAGGCTCCCCGCGGTCGCGGGGGCGCTGCCGTTGGGGCTCGCGCCGCGTCCGGCGGACGAGCAGGCTTTCAGCGCGCTCGTGGTGACGCGAGCCTCTGCGCTCGCTGCTCCCGCTGTCGCTGCGCCGGCGCCGGTCCCGTGAGCCGAGCTCTCACCGCGCCCAGCCGATCTCCTGTGCCGTCGTGGGACCGACCGCGATGTCGTCGATCCACTCCGGGATCTTCTCGTCGCCGGTCCCCGTCGGCCGGGTGCGCGCCATGATCTCGACGAAGCGCTGCTGATTCCCGAGCTCCGGCTCCGCGAGCCCGTCGGGGCGCTTCACCTTCCCCATCGCGTCGTACTTGTCGGTCGCGCCGAGCGTGTGGAACAGCTCGTGCGCGACGACGACGAGCGCCAGATCGACGCTCCCGTCGCCGAGCTCGACCGCGACCGTCCCGACGCGGCCGTCCTGCTCGCTCGAGCCCTCCGCGAAGGACGCGCCCGCGCCGTGCGCGGGTCGCACGACGACGTAGATGCGCGCGTCGTAGGCGCGCGTCGGCAGCCCGGCCGATTCGTCGATCGGCGCGTAGTAGCGGGACGTCTTCCACGAGTGCTGGGCGAGCGCGATCACGCCATCCTCGTCGGGCGGCGCGGGTGGGGGCGCCGCGATCGCGACGGGCCCGAAGACCTCGATCGCGAAAGGCTTCGGTGTGCCAGGGCGCCAGCGCGAGGCCTCGGCGGCGAGGCGCGCCTCGAGCGCGGGCATCCGGTCCTTGAAGCGCTCGGTCGCGGCGTGATCGATGCCGCCCTGATCGAGCAGCACGACCGCGACCGAGAGCGTGTGGTCCCAGTCCTTGCGCGCGCGGCGGCCGTGGACGTCGACGGCGGCGTAGACTGCGACGAGGACGAGGACGGCGAGGAGGATCGCGACGCGAATGCGTTGGTTCTTCTTCTTGCGACCGAGCTTATCGGCGCAGTCGACGCAGCGCGAAGCAGCGCCGCTCTCGGCCTCGCAGATGGAGCAGAGCGCCTTCTTGCACGTCGTGCACGACGCGTACGACTCGAAGGACGCGTGGCGCGGGCACGGAGGTGCGGGCAACCCGTCGGCGGCTTCGTCCTCGACGACGACGCCGGCTTGGCGGAGGCGCGCTGCGATCTTGGTGGCGCTCTCGCTCGAGAGCCGCCGCGGCACGACGAGCGGGAGCCGCCGCAGGACGGCGCGCGCGGCGTCGAGCGAGAGCCCGACGTCGCGCGCGAGCACGTTCGCCGCGAGCTCTTGGTCGTCGCCGGCGGAGCGGAGGTAGAGCCTCCGCTCGCCGGACGCGCTCGCGCCCCCCACCGTCACGCGCTCACGCGAGCTCGATCAGTCCTGCTGCGCCCTGTCCGCCGCCGATGCACATCGTGACGATGGCGCGCTTGCCCTTGCGGCGCTGGAGCTCGTGGAGCGCGGTGGCGACGAGCTTGGCGCCGGTGCAGCCGAGCGGGTGGCCGAGGGCGATCGCGCCGCCGTTGACGTTGAGGATCTCGTCGGGGATGCCGAGGGTCTTCTGGCAGTAGACGGCCTGGCTGGCGAAGGCCTCGTTCATCTCGACCAGGTCGATGTCCTTGATCGAGAGGCCGGTCTTGGCGAGGAGCTTCTGCACCGCGGGGATGGGGCCGATGCCCATGATCGCCGGGTCGACGCCGGCGGTGGCGAACGCGCGGAAGAAGCCGAAGGGCTTCACGCCGAGCGCCTTGGCCTTCTCGCCGCTCATCAGGATTGCCGCAGCGGCGCCGTCGGAGAGGGGCGATGCGTTGCCCGGCGTGACGGTGCCCTTGGTGGAGAACGAGGGCTTGAGCGCGGCGAGGCCCTCGAGCGTGGTGTCCGGACGCGGGAGCTCGTCGCGCTTGAACTCGAAGTCGACGTGCTTGTTGCCGTCGAACTTGATCGCGGTGACGGGGACGATCTCGGCGTCGAACTTCTTGGCCTCGATCGCGGCGGAGGCCTTCTTCTGGCTGGCGAGCGCGAACTTGTCCTGCTCCTCGCGGCCGATGCCGAACTTGGCAGCGACGTTCTCGGCGGTGATGCCCATCGGGGTGTAGACGTCGGGGCACTTCTCCATCGCCTCGGCCGAGGCCGAGAGCTTGTTGCCCGTCATCGGGACCATGCTCATCGACTCGACGCCGCCGGCGACGACGATGTCGTGGGTGCCCATGAGGATGGACCCGGCGCCGAGGGCGAGGGCCTGGAGGCCGCTCGCGCAGAAGCGGTTGATCGTCATCGCGCTGGTCTCGATCGGGAGACCGCCGAGGAGGCCGACGACGCGGGCGACGTTGAGGCCCTGCTCGCCCTCCGGCATGGCGCAGCCGAGGACGACGTCTTCGATCATCTCCGGCTTGATCGCCGGGACGCGGGCGAGGAGCCCGCGGAGGACCTCGGCAGCGAGGTCGTCGGGGCGCTTCTGGGCGAGGGAGCCCTTGAGCGCACGACCCACGGCGGAACGGACGGAAGCGGCGATGACGACGTCTTTCATGGGGAAGGGACTCTAGGTCCTACTTGCCCGAGCCGCAATTGGGGAAGTCGTCGATGCAGGCCTTGGCGAACGTGACGAGGTCGTCGCGGGTGGGCAAGTGACAGGTGCCGTCGCGCTCGGTCTCGCTGATCCACTTGATGAGGCCGCCGTCGCCCCGCGTGCCGTCGTAGAGCCACAATCCGCGGGACGACGGGACGCGCCCCGCCGGCGCATCGGTGAGGTCGTTGTTCCAGTTCCAGAACTTGAAGACGCCGTGCTTGGTGCGGAGGGCGTCGAGCTCCGCCGGGGCGGAGCTCGTCAGGATGTCGACGAGGACGGCGCGGGCCTCGGCCATGCAGGCGCGCGCGGCGTCGGGCGGAGGGCCTTTCGCGGCGCCGTTCCAGCCGCACTCCTGCTCGCCGTTGTAGCCGCAGATGGTGTAGTTCGGGTACGGGCTGGGGTGCTTGTAGGGCCAGTACTCGAAGTTACCAATTTGGTACTTCCCGATCTTCTGCGAGGCGGGGACGTCGGCGGGAGCGGGGTGCGCGGTGCAGACGGTCCACCCGGCCTCGGTCTCCGAGGCGCAGGACGCGGGACATTCGCACGACGGCGCGGCATCGACGGCGGCGTCGCCGTCCGACGGTGTGGGCGTCCCGGACGGGGCGTCGGACGAGCAAGCGGCGAGCGCAGCGACGGTCGCGGCGGAGGCGACGACGACGAGGTACTTCATGATGCGGACCCTCCCTTTGGGTGAAGGATCCGTACGTCGAGGCCCATGTGGGCGGAAGTGGTTTTCTTCGATCCACCGTAACGACGTTATCTCGCGACCCATCGCGAATTTTCGCGTTTTCAGGGTGGATATGGGGCGCGTGAGAAGTCGCCGAACATGTCTCGAACGAGGTCGACGTAGGAGATGAGGCGGGCGCGCTTGAGGGCGACGGGGGTCCGGATGCGCTCGTGGAACATGAGCTGGGCGTCGACATGGGGCGTGAAGAGGTTGGGGCCGACCCGCTCGCGAAGCTCGGCGAACGCCTGCTGGCCGAGCGGCGTGATCGTCACGACGATGTGGCGCCGGTCGTGCTCGGCGCGCCGGCGCTCGATGAGGCCCCGGCGCTCGAGGCGCTGCATCATGATGGTCATGGTGCAGGGCGCGATGCCGAGCCGCGCGCGGATGTCGGCTTGGAGCACGACGCCGTGCACCGCGATCACGCGGGCGTGGATCGTGAAGATGTCCACCCGCGAGTGGGTGAAGCTCCATCGCCGAAGGAGCTTGGCCGCGCGGGCGGCGTAGCAGACGCCCGCGCGTCGCACGTTGAAGAGGGCTCGGTCCATACCGAGGCCTCAGCAAGAAGGAGACCAGAAGGGGTCGCCCCCACCCTACCCCCCAAAAATGCTTTGCCGGCAAAGGTCGGCGAAGGGGGACGGCGGGGGGCAGGGGGTGGCGCGCCATGGCGCGGGGTGGCGCGCGCCGGCTCGTGCCGGCGGTGCGTCAGTTTCGGAGCGGCTTGTTGTTCATCAGCATGAACTGCATGCGCTCTTGCGACTTCGGCTCGCCGCAGAGGGAGACGAACGCCTCGCGCTCCAGCTCCAGGATCTGCTCTTCCGTCACTTCGCGCGCCGCGCCGCCGCGGCCGCCGCAGAGGACCTCCGCGAGCTTCACGGCGATCTTGGCGTCGTGCTCGCTGGCGTAGCCGCCGGCGACCAGCGTCTTCACCATCATCGTCAGCGTCGCGATGCCGCTCTCGCCCGGCAGCGTGTAGGCCCGCGGCGTCTGCGGGTGGTAGCCCGCGTTCGCCAGCCCAATCACCCGCGCCTTCGCCTCCGTGAGCTGCCGCGCCCGATCGAAGGACACCCCGTCGGTCCGACGGAAGTAGCCGATGTGCTTCGCCTCCTCCGCCGACGTCGCCACCTTCGCGAGCGCGATGTTCTTGAACGTCTGCGTCACGTACTCGTACGTGTTCACGTTGGCACCTTCCGGGATGCCCTCGAGGTTGCGCCACAGCATGTTCATCGTGCCCGCGCCGCCCGGGATGAGCCCGACCGCCACCTCCACGAGCCCCGAGTAGGTCTCCGCCGCCGCCTGCACCTGATCACCGGCGAAGCAGAGCTCGAGACCGCCGCCGAGCGTCATGCCGTACGGACAGACCACCACCGGCACGCGCGCGTACTTCAGGCGCTGCGTCGCATCCTGGTAGCCCTTCACGCTCGCGCGGATCTGGTCCCACATCCCCTGCCCCGCCGCGACGACGATCGGGAAGATGTTCGCGCCGACGCAGAAGTGCTCGCCCTTGTTCGAGATGACCATCCCCCGGAACTCGCGCTCCGCGCGCTCCGCTGCCTGCGGCAGCATCGCGATGATGTCCGCATCGATGCTGTTCGCCTTCGTCTTGAACATCACGCCGAGCACGCCGTCGCCGAGGTCCCAAGCCTCCGCGCCGTCGTTCTTGAGCACCGGCGCCTGACCGCGGCGCAGAATCTCGAACGTCGCGTTGCGCGGATCGGGCGTGCGCTTCTCGTACTTGCCCGTGACCAGGCTCCACACCTCGTCACCGCGGTAGAAGCCACTCGCCTTCGCGGCGCGCATCTTCCCGATCGACTCGGGCAGCTTCACACCGTCCTTCTCCATCCGCGCGCAGGTCTCTTCGAAGCCGAGCGCGTCCCACGTCTCGAACGGGCCGAGCTCCCAGTTGTAGCCCCACTTCATCGCGTCATCGATCGCGACGATGTCGTCCGCGATCTCCGGGATGCGCTTGGCCGAGTAAGCCAGCGACCGCGAGATCACCTTCCACGCGAACTGCCCCGCCTTGCCCTGATCGGCGACGAGCTTCTTCACGCGCTCCTTCGTGTCCTCGATCTTGGAGAGCGACTTCGTCGTCCCCTTGATCGCTTCGTCGCCGCCCTTCGCGCGGTACTCGAGCTTCGCCGGATCGAAGGTGAGGATGTCCTTCCCCTCCTTCTTGTAGAAGCCGCCCTTCGTCTTGTTCCCGAGGAGCTTCTTCTCCGCCATCTTGCGGATGAAGTCGGGGACCTTGAAGACGTCGCGCTCTTCGTCCTTCTCGAGCGCCGCGTAGCAGTTGTCCGCGACGTGGATGAACGTGTCGAGCCCGACGAGATCCGCCGTCCGGAAGCTCGCGCTCTTCGGGTGCCCCATCGGCGTGCCCGTCACGTTGTCGACGTCCTCCGGCGCGAGGCCGTCCGTCAGCATCTGGTGGATGCCCACCATCATCGCGTGCGTGCCGATGCGGTTGCCGACGAAGTTCGGCGTGTCCTTGCCGAGCACGATGCCCTTGCCGAGCTGGTCCTCGCCGAACGCCTTGATCGTCGCGAGCGTCTCCTTCGACGTCTCCGGACCGACCACGAGCTCGAGGAGCTTCATGTACCGGACCGGGTTGAAGAAGTGCATCACGAGGAAGTTCTTCCGGAAGTTGTCGCTCCGGCCCTTCATCATGTCGACGATCCTGAGACCCGACGTGTTCGACGCCACGATCGCGTGCGCCGGCAGGATCTTCTCGAGCTTCTCGAAGAGCGCCTGCTTGTGCTCGAGCTTCTCGATGATCGCCTCGATCACGAGGTCCGCCTCGCCGAGCTTCGCCAGATCGTCTTCGGTGTTGCCGGTGGAGACCAGGAGCGCGTTCGACTTGTGGAAGAACGCCGCCGGACGCGCCTTGAGCGCCTTCTCCAGACCACCCGCCGCGAACCGGTCGCGCGCCGCCTTCTGCGTCTTCTCTGCATCCGTCAGGTTGGGCGGCACGATGTCGAGCAAGATCACGCGGATCCCCGCGTTGGCGAGGTGGGCGGCGATGCCGCTCCCCATCACGCCTGCACCGATGACACCCACGGTCCGAATGACGGTCTTCTGCATGGCGGCGAACTCTAGGCGCACGCATGGTCGAGTTCAATGCCCCGGGCTATGCTTCGCCCGCGAGCACCCCCAGAATGGCGTCCGACTACCTCGGGATCGATCTCGGCACCACGAACTCCGTCGCGGTCCTCGTGACCGACGCCACCGCGACCCCCGTCCGCACCGCAGAGGGCGGTCCACTCCTGCCCAGCGTCGTCCGGATCGACGCGCGCGGGAACGCGACCGTCGGTGCGCGCGCGCGCCGCTTCCTCGAGTCCGATCCCGAGAACACGCGGAGCGAGTTCAAGCGCCTCATGGGGAGCGAGCGCAAGCTCTCCTTCAAGTCGGCGAAGCTCGAGCGCTCCCCCGAAGAGCTCTCCGCCCTCGTCCTCGGCGCCCTCCGCGGCTTCGCCGAGCAAGCGCTCGGGCACGCGCCCGCCGGCGCCGTCGTCACCGTCCCCGCGCTCTTCGAGCTCCCCCAGATCCGCGCCACGAGCGAGGCCGCGCGCCTCGCCGGCTTCGAGCGCGTCGAGCACCTCCAGGAGCCCGTCGCCTCCGCGCTCACCGCCGGCTGGGGCCACGAGGACGACGGTCGCCCTTGGCTCGTCTACGATCTCGGCGGCGGCACGTTCGACGCGTCCATCCTCGAGACGCGCGAGGGCGTCCTCCGCGTCGTCGAGCACGACGGCGACAACTTCCTCGGCGGGCGCGACATGGACGCGCGCATCCTCGAGTACGTCCTCGAGCTCCTCGGGAAGGAGCTCGGCCGTCCCCTCGGCCGCGGCGACGCCGCGCTCGGCCCCAGCCTCCGCCGCCTCCGCACCGCGTGCGAGGACGCGAAGATCGAGCTCGGCCTCGGCCGCGACGCCGCCGTCACGCTCGCCGAGCCGCTCCTGATCGAAGGCACCGACCTCGTCGTCGACGTCCCGATCGATCGCCGCACCTTCGAGGATCTCGTCCTCCCCACCGTCGATCGCTCGATCGAGGTCTGCGCCCGGCTGCTCGCGCGCCAAGGGCTCACCCCCGATCGCGTCGGGCGGATCGTGCTGGTCGGCGGCCCCACCGTCATGGCGTGCCTGCGCGACCGGCTCGGCGAGCGCCTCGGGATCCCGCTCGCGACCGACGTGGATCCGATGACCGCCGTCGCCGAGGGCGCGGCGCGGTTCGCCGCCGAGCGCGACATCGGCACGCGCAGCGCGACGCCCGTCGCGAAGCCCGCCCCCACCGCGCGCGCCGGCGCCACCGTCTGGCTCCAGTGCCCGAGCGTCTCCGGCGATCTCTTTCCGTTCGTCGTCGGGCGCGTCACGAAGGGCAAGCTCGCCGCGATCCGCGCCCGCCGGGCCGACGGAGCCTTCACGAGCGAGCGCGAGACGATCGCCGCCGACGGCACGTTCGCGATTCAGATCGAGCTCGTCGCGCGCGCGAGCTCCACCTTCACGCTCGAGGGCGAAGGCGAAGACGGCAAACCCGTCACGATCGAACCGGCGACGGTCACGATCCGCCATGGTCTCTCGCTCTCCGATCCGCCGCTCTCCCGCACGATCGGCATCGCGCTCGCGAGCGGCGGCGTGCAGGTCTACTTCGAGCGCGGCGCTCCGCTCCCGTCGCGAAAGACGTTCCGCTTCCGCACGTCGCTCGCGGTCGCTCCGGGCGGCAACGAGAGCGCGCTGACCGTCCCGATCGTCCAAGGCGAGGTCGACGTCGCGCACCTGTGTCGCCTCGTCGGCCGGATCGACATCAAGGGGAGTCACCTCGCGAAGCCGCTCGCCGCGGGCTCCACGATCGAGGTCGTGCTCGAGCTCGATCGCGGCGGGAAGCTCACCGCGAGCGCGCTCGTCCCGGGCGAAGAGTCGCCGATCCACGGCACGGTCGATCTCGTCACGCCCGACGCTTCGCTCGACGAGCTCGAGCAGCGCCTCGCCGCGCTGAGCCGCCGCGCCGAGGGCCTCTACGTCGATCCCGTGATCGGCGACGCGGGCAAGAAGCGCCTGCGCGAGATCGACGGGCGCCTCCGCGACGCCGAGCGCGAAGCCGAGGCCGCTCGCGGCGCCGACCCCGACGCGGTCGAGAAGCTCCGCCGGCTCGTGATCGACGCCGATGCGGCCCTCGAAGAGGTCGAAGCCATCCGCACCTGGCCCGAGCTCGAGGCGCGCGCCGCGGACTGGGCCAGCGTCGCCATGCACTGGATCTCACGGAGCGGGAGCGCTTCCGATCGGCGCGCCCTCGAAGAGACGCTCCGCAGCCTGGAGCGCGCGCGTGCGCTCAAGAACGCGGGGGACTTCGGCAAGCGGATCCGAGCGCTCGAGCGGATCGCCGGCGCCGCGTGCTTCCAGGATCCCGACGGGGTGCGCAACTACTTCCGCTACCTCGCGTCGCGCGCCGGCGAGGCCCGCGATCCGAAGGCCGCGCGCAGCCTCGTCGGTCAGGGCGACGCCGCGATCGCCAAGAACGACATGGAGGCGCTCCGCAAGACCTGCAACGCGCTCGACGATCTCCTCCCCGCCACGGAAGAGGAGCGCGCGAAGGCGCACGGCTCGGGGGTCATCACGTGACGCGGACGAACCTCTTCTTCGTCCTCGGCGTGCCGCCGCGCGCCACCCCCGGCGAGATCGAACGCGGGGGGCGCAAGCTCCTCGCGCTGCTCGAGGTCGGCGGCGAGGTCGTGCAGACGTACACCACGCCCTACGGCGACTTCCCGCGCGACGCCACGATGGTGCGCGAAGCGCTCGCCAAGCTGCGCGACCCGCGTGTGCGCGCGAAGGAAGCGCTGCTCGCCGAGCTCGCGCTCCGCGAGCCCGCGCCGAACCCGGCCCACGACGTGCTCTTCGACGATCCGTGCCCGAACGCCTTCGCCGACGCCGGCTGGAAGGGCGCCTGATGCCGGTCCCGATCGCAGGCGCCGGCATCCTCGTCGTCTTCGCCATCCGCCTGATCGCGGCGCTGGCGAAGGGCTCGACGTCCGGCGGTGGCGGGAGCGGCGGGCAACCGCGCCCGACCACCAACTGGGGCGGACGCACGGTCCTGTGGACGCTCGTCGCGGTCGGGTGGGGAGCCACGGTCCTCGGCACGGCGTTCTGGGCCCTCGACCCGGAGCCCCACGCGCTCGACACTTCGGTCGAGCTCGGCCTCGCCGACGTGCTCGGCATCGCCTACCTCTGGTTCGCCTGGCCGATCCTCCGCTGGGCCACGCGGCACCTGTCGCCGAAGGCGGTCTACTACCTCGGCCACGTCGCGCTGCTCTTCCCGCGCACCGGCGAGACCCAATCCGGCGCGTGCCTGCTCGCCGGCCTCGCGATGCTGCACCGGGGGACGACCACGAAAGAAGAGCGCACCTGGCTCCAGGATCGGATCGAGAAGGAGCGGTACCCGCTCGGCGTCTTCGGCGCCGCGCTCGCGGTGTCCTACGTGCTCCGCAGCGGCGCGTCCCGCCGGCGCGGACGCATCGAGCGCGCCGACGAGTTCGCGCTCAAGGCGCGGTCCCTTTTTGGGACGATCACCTACATGTCCGAGCTCGGCGCGCCGAAGCCGATCAAGCGCTTGGCCGAAGAGTACTTCGCGCTCCTCTGCGCGAGCCGCGGCATCTGGGGCGGGGTCGGCTCGATCGCCCGCCGCGATCTCCCGCGCGCGCTCCGCCCGCTCTCCGACTGGGTGCGCACGAACCTCCTCAAGGAGAAGGTCGAGCGCCGCTTCCGGGATCTCGATTTCCTGGGCCCGGCGGAGAAGCTCCCCTTCGTCCGCGAGCTCGAGCGGCGCGAGCTCGACCCACCCGAGCCGACCACCGCCGAAGTCATCGCGCTGACGCTCGCGGACCACCGCCGCCTCCTCGCGGGCCAGGAGCTCGGCGCACGCCGGGTCCTCAACCTGCTCTCCACGCTCGACGTGCTCTTCAGCCCCGGCGTCGACGGCACCTTCGTCGAGCCGGCGATCGCCGCGGACGAGGAGCTCCTCGGACAGCTCCACGACGACGTCGCCGCCGACATCTCGAAGGCGCTGCGGCGCCTCGAGATCCCGCTCCACGCGCTCAAGCGCTTCGGCCCGATCTCCGCGCGCGTGATGCAGGCGATCGAGCGCGACCTGCTCGACGAGCTCGAACAGACGCTGAAGAAGCTCGAAGAGCGGCGCAAGGACCAGACCCGCTACGACGGCAAGGCCGAGTGGCTCGAGGTGTCGCACGTCCGCACGGTGTACCGGCGCGTCGAGTACGTGCTCGGCGAGGCCGCCGTCGCGCGGGCGTGGCGCGCGACCTGCTTCGCCTACTGCTCGCTCGGCGTGCTGCTCTCCGAGTACTACCCGCGCATGCGCCCGCTCGCGTTCGCCGTGTTCTCGTGCCTGCACCGCGAAGCGGTGCGCTTCTCCGACGAGCAGAACGCGAGTCTCATGCTTCGGAACATGGAAGTGACGAAGTACGTCGCGTGATGGCTTGGCGAGCATGCGTCGCTCCCTCGTCCTCCGAGCAAGAAGCCGAGGCCGAGGGCGAGCCGCCCCCGCCCCTCGCGGAGCAGCAGCCTCCGCCGCCGAGCACGGCGCACGTCTGGATCGTCGGCCGCTACCGCTTCGTCGGTGGGCGCTGGGTCTGGGCGTCGGGCCGTTGGGTCGTCGGGCGTCCCGGGCACGTCTGGGTGGCGGGTCACTGGGAGCGCCGCGGCGCACGCCGCATGGTGTGGGTCCCGGGTCGCTGGCGCCGCTGACCAGCGCCGGCACGATCGATGCTAAGACGGGGCGCATGACCCTCCACGCGGCCGTCTGGCTCGATCACAACGAAGCGAAGATCTATCACCTCGTCGGAACCGAATTCGACGAGAAGACGGTGCACGGTCCGCCCAAGCACCACGTGCATCACTCCGCGCGCAAGGGCGGCGGCGAGAGCCACGCCGTGAAGGAGTACTTCGACGCGATCGTCGCCGCGCTCGGGGACGCGCAGGAAATCGTGCTCGCGGGGCCCGGCCCGGCGAAGTTGGAGCTCGTCCGTCACCTCCACCGGCACGCGCCGAAGGTCGAAGAGCGCATCGTCGGCATCGAGAGCGCGGGGCACCCCTCGGACGGGCAGTTCGTCGATCACCTTCGCCGCTACTTCAAGGCGAAGGACCGGATGCTCGGCCTCGCGCGCTGATTGCGCGGCTCGGCGCACGCACTGCGTCGGAAACGGTGACACGGCCGTGACGGAGGGGTGGCATCGTCGGAGTCGTTGGACCGACGCTCGCTCCTCCCCTGGCTCGCGTTCTTCGCGCTCGCCGCCATCCCGGCCGCGCTCGTGCTCGTCGTCGCTTGGCGCGCGCGCACGGCCGCCATCGTCGAGGCGCGGCAAGAAGAGGAGACTCGCATCGCCGGCGCCGCCGCGTCGGCGAAGCACGAGCTCGACGGCGAGCTGAACGCCGCGCGCGCCGCCGTCCGCGCGCTCGCCGAGGGCGACGATCCTCTCGTCGCCCACCCGCCCCGCGGGAGCGTGGCCGTGGTGCTCGACGGCACCTTCGACCTCGTCGTCCCCGCGCCCCCGACGCGGGACGCTCCCGCGTCGCCGGCGTGCACGGCTGCGCGCGACGCACTGGTCGGCGGCGAGCGCGCGTCCGCACGCGCGACGATCCTCGCCTCGTGCCCCGATCTGAAGAGCGCGAGCGGGCGCTACCTCTGGCCGCTCCTCGCCCTCGAAGCACCGAGCGCGCCCGGCGTCGCCGCGTGGCTCGCGAGTCACCGGAGCCGCCTCGCCGACGCCGAGCGCGAGCTCCTCCGCCACCGCATCGACGCCGCGCTCGCAGGCGCCCCCGCGGACCGAGCGGCCGCGCTCGCCGCGCTCGACGGCGCGAACGCCACCGCCGAGAGCGACTGGGTCGCGCTGCGCGCGCTCCTCGACCCGCTCCGCGACGAAGCAAGCGAAGGTCCCCTCCGCATCCACGAAGGGACCTACGTCTCCATCCTGGCGACCACGGCGACCGGGCGCATCGGCGGCCTCGTGTTCTTCCCCGCGTCGATCCTCCGCACGCCGCCGCATCTCCCCGACGACCTCGTCCTCGCCGCCGGACCCGGCACCGCGAGCGTGCGCGTCACCCCCGAGCTCGTCTTCCACGTCGTCCCGCGCGATCCCGCCGCCGCGGACGCCGCGCTCGCGCGCGCCGGCACCAAGCTCTTCGCCGCCGCGCTCGCGGCCGTGATCGCTGCGCTCGCGCTGGCCACGTTTCTCTACGCGCGCTTCCTGGGTGCACGGCGGCTCGCGGAGCTCCGCACCGACTTCGTCGCCGCCGTCTCGCACGAGCTCCGGACGCCGGTCGCGTCGATTCAGATGCTCGCCGAGCTCCTCGAGCAAGGCTCGGTCCCGGCCGACGAACGCGCCGAGGTCGAGAAGACGCTGGCCGACGAATCACGCCGCCTCGCGAGCACGCTCGGGCGCATGCTCCGCTTCGGCGCGCTGTCCCGCGGCAAGCTCGCGGTCGAGAAGAAGCGGGTACGCCTCGCGACGATCGCGGACGAAGCCATCGCGCGCTTCCGCCAACGGCACCCCACGTGCGAGGTCGAGTCGACCCTCGACGAGGCGCTCGAGGCCGACGTCGACGCGGGACTCCTCGGTCTCGCGCTGGACAACCTGCTCGGCAACGCCGCGAAGTACGCGCCCGACGGTGGTCCCTACCTGGTACGGCTCAGGAGAGACGGCAACCGCGCCACCTTCGCGGTCGCCGATCGCGGCCCCGGTCTGACACGGCGCGCGCAGGCGCGCGTCTTCCTCCCGTTCGAGCGGGCCGACGCACGCCTCACCCGCGCGACCGAGGGCACCGGGATCGGACTTTCGCTGGTGCGCGGCATCGCTCGAGCGCACGATGGTGACGCACGCGTGGAGAGCGCGCCGGGGAAGGGCGCCACGTTCATCTTGGAGATTCCATGGAAACCGTCCTGATCGTCGAAGACGACGCCGCTCTGAGGCTCGCGATGCAGAAGGCCCTCCGCGCCGCCGGCTACAAGGTGATCGTCGCGAAGGCCGGCGACGAGGGCCTCGCGCTCGCGCTCTCGGAGACGCCCGACTGCGTGCTCCTCGACGTCATGATGCCCGGCAAGAACGGCTACGAGGTCCTGGCCGAGCTGCGCGAGCGCGACGTCGACCTCCCGATCGTCATGATCACCGCGAAGGGCGAGGAAGCGGACAAGGTCCGCGGGCTGAACCTCGGCGCGGACGAGTACGTCGTGAAGCCGGTCGGCG
This sequence comes from Polyangiaceae bacterium, assembly GCA_044224495.1. GTDB lineage: Bacteria > Myxococcota_A > Polyangia > Polyangiales > Polyangiaceae > JBGAKG01. The sequence goes on from JBGAKG010000003.1 coordinate 268,866, forward strand.
TCGCGGAGCTGCAGGCGCGGGTCGGAGCGGCGCTCCGCCGCCGCCGCAAGAAGCGCGGCGAGGGCATCGTCACGATCGGGCTCCTCACCGTCGATTTCACCTCGCACACGGCCACCCGCGACGGCGCCGCGGTCGAGCTCACCGCGCTCGAGTCGAAGCTGCTCTCGTTCTTCCTCCGCAACGAGAACGTGCTCCTCGCCCGCCAGCGCATCCTCGATGCGGTCTGGGGCGCCGACTACTTCGGCACCGATCGCACGGTGGACAACTTCATCAACCGGCTCCGCACGAAGATCGAGAGGGACCCGAAGGAGCCTCTCCACCTCGTGACGGTGCGGGGAGCGGGTTACCGCTTCTCCAAATGACGCACAGGACCGGCGTTCACCGGATGGACGCCGGGTGTCGGGGGGGCAGCCCCGACGTCGATGCGGTGACGAAACGGTGACCTGGCGAAGACGGAGCCGAGAAACTCGGAGCGCAGAGTGGACGGACTGGAGGCAATGACATGAACGGCAAACACATCTCCCTCGTCGCGCTCTCGGCTCTCACCCTCGCCCTCGGCGCGTGCAGCAACGGCACCGCACCCACGTCGACCGGAGCAGGGAGCGGCAACGGCGCCGGGACCACCACCGAGAGCGCCGCCGCACCGAAGAACGCGGTCGACGAGGCCATCGCGGACGCCGAGACGGGCCGCGACCCCGCCGCCGCGCGCGCGAAGCTCGAGTCGCTCCTCGCCGACGCGACGCTCGAGAAGAAGGACCACGGCCGCGTCGCGCTCGCGCTCTCGCGGCTCGTCGAGCCCAGCGACAAGGAGCGCGCGGTCGCGCTGACGGAGGACGCCGTCGCCGCGGGCAACTCGGACGCGGAGGATCGCCTCTTCACGCTGCTCACCGGCACGGAGCCGCCGAACAAGTACGCGCGGCGCGGCCCGATCGGCGAGGTCACGCCCGCCGCGCGCGCGTTCGCGAAGTACTGGCCCGCGGCGACGCCCGAGCGCGAGGTCGAGATCGAGATGGACCTGTTCGGCGGCACGGACGGCGGCGGCGGGCCGCGGGGCGCGTTCGACGTCGCCTCGGCGCTGCGCGAGGCCGCGGTCGCCGAGTGCGGCCTCTGCGAGACCGTGAAGACGAGCATCCACACCCACAGCTCGCGCGAGTCGAACTGGACCTCGATCCCGCGCTACGAGTCCCACCTCGACCGCGCGCTCGTCGTCGTCTACGCCGACGCCGCGACGATCCCGCCCGCGCGCTACCAGAAGTGGGTCGCCGCTCCGATCGCCGACGTCCAAGCGGCGATCCAGCGCGGCGAAGGCATGTTCGCGATCAAGGATCGGCCCGGGGCGCCCCCGCTCGTCCTCATCGCCGCGCCCCGCCTGTCCCAGTTTGGTACGGTCGAGGAGAAGCTCGCCCAGACGAACCCCTTCCCGGCCGGCCCGGTCAAGGTCGCCCTCCCCGACCACCTGCTCCCGAGCGAGATCCAGGAGGCCGTGCGCATGCGCTTCGGCGCCTACCGCAAGTGCTACGAGACCCTCGTGGCGAAGCGCCCCGGCGCGAGCGGGAAGATCGACCTCGCGTTCACGATCGGGAACGACGGCACCCCGCGCGACGTCGCCGTCGACCTCTCGAGCGGGCTCCAGGACGCCGAGCTCGCGAGCTGCGCGAAGGGCGCGACCGAGCACATCCGCTTTCCGGCCTGGAGCAACGATCCGAAGGCGACGACGACGGTGAAGTACCCCATCGTCGTGACGCCCTGACCGCCGCCAGGGTGGCCCGCCGACCGCTCGCCGTCCGAGATCGACCGCTCGCCGACGAGCGGTCGATCCGGGCTCCGCGGACGAGCGAAGCTCGGGCATGCACCTGCGCTCCGCCGTCGCCACCGCGCTCCTCGGGGTCGGTCTCCTGACCGCCCGCGTCTTCTGGACGCACGAGGGCGCGTTCGTCTTTCTGGTCTGGAACCTGTTCCTCGCGTGGCTCCCGCTCGCGTTCGCGGTCGTCGCCTACGCCGCCCACCACCACCGAGCTCCCTCGGCGCTCGTCGCCTTGCTCTTCGTCCCCTGGCTCGCGTTCCTGCCGAACGCGCCCTACCTCGTGAGCGACCTCGTCCACCTGACGGACCCCCACCGTGTACCGGTTTGGTACGACGCGCTGATGCTGAGCTCGTTCGCATGGTCGGGCGTGTCGGCGGGCGTTCTCTCGCTCCGCGTGGCGACGACGGTGACGCGCGAGCGCGCCGGCGCGGGCGCCGCGCGCGGGGTGGTGCTCGGCTCCTGCGCGCTCGTCGGCTACGGCATCTACCTCGGGCGCTTCGCGCGCCTGAACAGCTGGGACGTCGTCACGCGGCCCGGCGCCGTCCTCGCGACGATCGGCCGCTCGGTGACGACCGTGCATCTGTTGTCGCCGGCCTTCACGGTGACGGTGGGGTTCGCCGCGTTCTTCCTCGCGGCGTACGGGATCGCGCCCCACGATCCCCCGCGCGCTCAGCGATCGACCGCGTCGTAGTGGACGACCTGGCGCTCGAGGATGCGCGCGAGCTCCTCCCCGCCGAAGTCGAACGACCACACGTAGTCGGCCGGAAAATTCGAGCGCACCTTCGTCCGTCCGCTCGCCGGGAGCGACGGATCGGCCAAGACGGCCTCGCTCGACAGCCCCGGGTCGCCCGCGTGCTGGTGGCATCCGATGCAGTTCGTCTGCGCGTTCTTGGCGCCGCGCTCGAGGTACGGGTTGGACGCCCAGCTCGGTGCTCCGCTTCCCGGCGAGCCGGCGCGGAGCGCAGCGGCGAGCGTCGGCGGGAGGCCGGCGCCCGGATCGCTCGCGCGCTCCTCGTAGGCGACGGCGACGTTCATCTTGTAGTGACTCCAAGGCCCGCCCAGATCGCGGAGCTCCTGCGGCCGGTCGGCGCCGAAGTCGGTGTCGGGCTCTTCGGACCAGAAGAGCGTGATCCAGAGCCACTCGCGGAGCTCCTTCGTGACGAGGTGGAGCGCCGGCATGCGAAAGGTCGAGCCATCGCTCGTCTTCAGCGTGTAGATGGCGGACGCGGGCGGGTTCGCGGTCCCCTCGCCTTTCGCCCACCCGCCCTCGTCGAGCGAGCCTTCCATCCGCTTCGCGATGGTGTTCGCGTCGGTGCGGTGCGTCGGGAGCGTCATCCCGAAGTCGGCGCGGAAGAACGACGCCTTCACGAGCGCGGCGTCGATCGGAAACTCCGCGCTGAAGCAGGGCGCGAAGTTGCTCGCGCTCGGCGGCGCGTCGCTCCGCGAGAAGCTCCCGAGCTTGGGCAGACAGGCGACCTCGCTCGCGTAGTCCTTCACCATGTGCCGAACGAAGCCGGGGCTGTACGAGACGCGAGCGTTGCCGGCGAGCCCGTGCACGCTCTCGGGGTCGCTCGCCTTCTCGATCCGCGCGAGGTAGTCGTCCTCGGCGAAGGAGCCCTGGTCGCCCGCGCTCCACGCGAAAGCGGCGTCGACCTCGCCGTCGGAGATGGCGGCGCGCGCCTTCCGTTCGCCCGGCGACTTCGCCTCGTAGATCCGCGCGAAGACGCGCTCGAGATCGTCCTTGCCGTACCACGTACGAAAGAGCGGGAGCGTGGGCGGTTTCCCGTTCACGAGCACCTTGCTCTCGCTCAACGTGACGGGCCGCAGGATCTTGGCGACGGCGTGCCACGCGACGCGCCGCCGGGCGGCGACGTCGCCCGCGAGCTCGTCGGTCCGCGCGCGCAGCGAGGGGTCGGCATCGTACGGCCGCGCCGCGCCGACGATCTTGCGCTCGACCGGGCGGAGCGCCCCCGTGCGCGAATCGTCGTCGGCGCCCGACGCGGCGCAAGCCGTCGCGAGCGCGGCGAGGGCCGCGAGGCGCAGGACGGCGCCGCTCACGGCGTCGGCACCTTGGCCGTCATACGGAGCGCGGCGTCGCTCGCGACGACGTAGACCTTCTTCGTCTTCGCGTCGCGGACCTCGAACATGATCCAGCCGTCGCTGCGGAAGTGGGGGTACAGCGCGAACTGGCCGGGCCCCATCTGCGTGATGCGCACCTTCTGGCCCGTCACGAAGTCGGCGAGCCAGAGGTCCGAGGCACCGTCCTGCGCGTAGGGCGCGAACGCGTCGTCGCTCGCGTAGTCCTCGCGCGCGACGTAGTGGTGCGTGACGAGGAACCGCTCGTCGAACGAGATGTTCGCCTTGTTGCCGGGCATGCAGATCCGCCCGAGCGGCGCGAGCGCGAACTTGTAGCCCGCGTCGGTCTTCGACGACGTGAGCTTGTCGATCGCGTAGCCGAGCGCGTGCGTCTCGCCGGCGACCCGACTCCCGAGGATGGCGCCGCTCCGCGACATCATGGTGTCGCCCTTGAACGGCGACGGCAGCTCCACGTGCTGGCGGATCTGGTAGCCGGAGTCGGCGTCGTTGCCGAGCGCGATGCCGACGTGGACCGTGACCTTCGCCTCGGGCCCGGCCGTGAGCACGAGGTCGTGCGCGGCGTTGGTGAGCGACGGGTTGTCGCTCGCGAACGTGCTGTTCACGACGAAGATGTCGCTGATCGAGTTGTCGCCGAGCGCCTGGCCCACCGTCTGGTACAGGCCGATCGCGTCGAGCTTCGTGCACTGGGGCTCGTCGAACGTGACCTTCTTCGTCGCGGGGTTCGTGAGCAGCGACATCGAGCAGAACGCGCCGCCCTTGTTCGTGCCCTGGAACATGAAGCCGTTGTTGGACGGATAGAAGTCCGGGTCGTAGCTGGCCGCGACGAGGATGTCGCGCGTCTTGCCGTCGAGCGCGGCGGCGAGGTCCGCTACGACCGCGCGCGTGTTGTCCTCGCGCGGGCCACCGCCGGCGGCGAAGAAGCGGCCATCGGGCGACGTGCGCGACCAGTAGAAGGTGCCGTAGTCCAGCTCGCGCAGGATGCGGAACCGGTCGCCGTTCGCGCTGGACCACGTCTTCGCGTAGGCGACGGCATCGGAGAGCGGGAAGACGTCGCCGTTCGTGCCCTTCTGGCCGAAGCAGTCGAGCGGCGAGGAGCTCGCTGGGCACGCGAACATCGGGAGCTTCGCGTCCCGGTTCGCCGCCGCCCAGCTCGTCGACCTCATCGCGTGCGCGTGGTCCTTCAGCTTCGCGAAGTCGTCGGTGCAGGTCGTCGGCCTCCCCGCGTCCGCCACGTAGTCGGCCAGGTGCGGCATGCCCTTCTGCATCCACGTCACGAGCGTCTCGTACTGGGTCGGGCTGAGCCGGTCGAAGCGCGGCTCCACCGGCATCAGCGTGTCGGCCTTGAACTGCGTCCACAGGTCGTCCTGCCCGGCGAAGAGCTCGGCGAGGCGCTTGTTCTGCGCGTACGTGATCGGGTGCTTGTCGGGCCGCACGTAGGTCGTGATGCCGAGGTGAGCGCCCGCGGTGAGGATGCCGATCTTGCCCGGGTAGAAGCCCGACTTCACGTCGGCTGGATCGCGGAGCATCCAGTGGATGCGTTCGTCCTTCGACTTGGTCTCGTCGTCGAGGACGGCCATCGTCTCCTTCCAGCGCGCCGCCCACTTCGTGAACGTGGTGCGGTTGTCGACGTCGTGACAGCCGTTGCACAGCCCTTGGCTCGGCTGCCCGTTCACCTTCGCGCCCATGATCTCGAGCGCGCTCTTCGCGAGCGCGTCGTCGTCGAGCGCGCCGACGCGCACGCCGTCGTCGTCGTCTCCGTTGCCGACCGCGCACGCCGGTCCGACGATCGAGAGAAGGAGGAGCCCACCCATCACGAACGTTCGCGTCTCACCCATGCGGCGAGCGCACTGCACGGCATGTGCCAGGGTGCGCAGGTCTCTCCAAGGGTACGGAAGGCACCTCCCTTTCGCGACCCATCGCGAAATCGGCAACCCTCCTGAACTCCATCTGGATCGGGAGAATCCCATAACTGGGTTATGTGCATCCCACATGGTGGACGAGGGTACGCACAGTTGCCGAGATCCATCCCCCTGGCACGCGCCGTGCTCCACCGCGCCGTCATGCATAACAACGTTCTGCGCTCGCTCTGGAAGCGGACCGGTCCTTCGCTCGCGTTGACCGCCGCGCTCGGTGCGACGGTGGCGGCGTCACTCCTTCACTGCAGCGCCCCCGCGGAGGACGACACGGAAGGCGCGGTGTCGGGTGTGCACAACAAGCTGGGCCTCTCGTTGCGCTTCGACGAGAAGACGCACCAGGTGCAAGCGACGCTCGCCCAACCGCTCGAGGACGACGAGCAGCTCTGGGTGCGCGTGCGCGCGGGGAAGATGACGCTCGGAGCGGAGAAGGACCTCGACTGCAAGGCGCTGACGCTCGCGAAGCCGATCCGCGCCGGCGGCGCGCGCGAGCTCACGGGCAAGGTCGTCTACCAGGGACCCAAGGTGGATCCCGCCGTCTTCGAGCTCGCGACGCTCTACGGCGACGCGCGGTGGGCGACCGGCGACGTCCCGGCCGCGACGCTCGCGAAAGGAAAGCAGCCGGACCCGATCGTCGAGGCGTGCGTGATGAAGGGCGCCACCGTGAAGGCGAAGCTCCAAGTGAACCTCGCCTACGCGTGGGACGTGGGGACGAAGGACAAGGCGCTCTTGAAGACGCTGTCCGAGGGGATCCACCCGCTCGACGGCCCGACCGGGCTCGACGGCGGCGGCGCCGACGTGGGCCCGAGCGCGCCGGACGGCGGGGCGCCCGCATCGCGCGACCTCGACGAGTCGAACGTGACGAGCCAGATCGAGTACGGCCAGCTCTGCGAGACGGAGCTCGGGGCGATCCCGTTCTTCCCGAAGGTGAAGGACGGCGAGTACGAGACGTTCGACTGCCGCGAGCTCCTCGCGAACGGCGCCAACGGCAAGCACGCGGTCGCCGGCGTGGAGGGCGCGCGGATCCCGGCGACGATCGACGGGGTGGAGACCGACAAGTGCAGCCCCGGGCGCGAGCTCGGGCTCGACAGCTCGAGCTACGAGTGCCTCGACAAGGCGGATCACGGCATGTACCTCGCGTCGGGCGGAACGCAGCCCGGCCCGATGGTCGTCACCGCGAAGAACGAGCGCGGCACGCACTGGGTGCTCCTCTGCCGAAAGGTCGCCGACGACGGCCGCGGGATGTACGGCACGAAGAAGTTCAACGACGTGGCGATGATCGGCCACAACCCGAAGACCGGGCGCACGTGCTTCTTCCAGAACTCGATCGGCTCGGGCACCGACGGCGAGCACGTGCCGCACCCGGGCGACGTCGCGAAGTCGACGTCACTCTGGTCGAGCTACGTGCAGAGCTACTGCTCCGGGCAGTGCCACTCGAACGGCCCGTTCGTGCACTCGCCCTGGATCGACGGCGCGAAGCGCTCGAACGGAAAGCCGATCGTGCCGATGCTCGGGACGCTCCCCGACCTGCCGATCTCGAACCCCGACGCGCCGTACAACATCGTCGCGGCGGACAAGCTCGGCTTCACGATCCCGAAGGTGCTCGTGAGCGAAGAGGCGTCGGCCTGCACCAACTGCCACACGCTGGCGCAGGGCAACACGCTCGGGAACTTCACGGATTGGTCGACCGGAACGGGCGACGCGTACTACGCGAAGATCACGGACTGGGGGAAGAAGTTCGAGCACTCGCACTGGATGCCGCTCAACCTCGAGGGCGTGAGCGACACGTCGTGGGCGAGCTCGAAGTACGGCAAGGCGCTCGCGTTCATCCGCAAGTGCAACACGACGCCGGGCGATCCGGCGTGCGAGTGGGTCGACGCGCCGCGCGGCAGCCACGACAACCCGTCGGTGCGCTGAGCCGCGCGGCTCGGCGAGCCGCGCTCAACCGGCCTTGCGACCGCCGGCGATGAGCGAAGGGCCACTCGAGCTGGGGAGCGGCGCCTTGCGCTTCGTGCGCTTCGTCGTGGCACGGGCTGCGACCGCGCGCGGAGCGTCGAGGGTCGCGAGGCGGGCGCCGAGCTTTCCGTCGAGCGCGCGGAGCGTGCCGGAGGCGCCCGCGAGGAGGCGGCGCTCGAGCACGCGAGGTGCGAGGAGCGAGCGCGTGCCGGAGGCCGCGCGGAGCGCACGCGCACGCGCGTAGCGGGTCCACCGCTGCGCCTCGAGGCGGACGAAGTCACGGGCGTGGTCACGGGTGGTGCGAAGCATGGAAGCGAGAGCAGTCATGTTCCCTCCGAGGTTGAAATCCTAACGCGACGCTCCATGAATAACGCATCGCGTCAACACGTCAAGTCCTCGGGGTTTTTAAAGTGGTTCTGGCCTGATCGCGCGGTGCGTCAGAAGCGATGTTGGCCCTCCCTGGCCCCTCCCTCGACGATCCCACCGTGCACCGGAAGCTCGGCCCTCTCCTGTTGATCCTCTGCGCCTGCGGCGGAGCGACCCCCGCGAACGAGAGCGGCGCGGCTGCGCCGACCTCCCCTCCGAACCCGGCGCCCGCGCCGACCGCGGCAGCGCCTCCGGCGGAGAGCGCGAGCGCGACCGCCAGCGCGAGCGCGCCGCCGAACGCTCCCGCGCCGACACTGCCGCCACCGCCCAAGGTCGTCCTCCACGCTGGTGACTCGATGGTCGGCGGACCCGGCGGGCTCGCGCGCGCGCTCGACGCGAAGTTCAAACCCTACGGCACGGTGTACGTCCGCGACTGGCGCGTCGCGACGGTGCAGACCTTCGACTACCAGAACTACTTCGGCAAGCTGCTCGCCAAGCACAAGCCGGACATGGTGATCCTCAACCTCGGCGCCAACGACGTCTTCGTCCCCAACCCGAAGTCGCTCGCCGGGTTCGTCGCGTCGATCGCGCGCAAGGCATCCGCCGACGGTCGGCGTTGCTTCTGGATCACGCCCCCGCTGTGGAAGCCACCGGACACCGGCATCGTCGACGTCATCAAGACCAACGCCAGAGGGTGCTCCGTCTTCGACTCGTCCGCGCTCGTGCTCCCCAAGTGGCCCGATGGCATCCACCCGAACAACGAAGGCGGCGCGATCTGGGCCGATCGGTTCTGGGAGTTCTATCGCGACAGCGCGAACGCGGCGCCCGCGAGCGGCGCGCTCGCGCTCACGGCCATAGTTGGTAGATGATCGGGCCGGTGTTCGAGTTCCCGAACCGCTGCCCCACCGCCACGATCCGCCCATCCGGCTGCGTCGCGATCCCGCGGAACCCGATCGTGAACGCATCGGGCAGGCTCGGCGTCGTGTCTTCGAAGATCACCTCGCCGCCCGTGCCGAACGTCGGATCGAGCTGCCCGTTCTTCAGCCGGCGATGCACGAAGCCTTGCCGATCCTGCGAGCCCCCCGACCACCCGTCGGCGTAGAACGAGTCGTTCGGGCCCGCGGTCGCGCCGCCCATCTGACCGCTGCTTCCGCCCGTTCCAGCAGAGAAGCCGGTGCCGGCGCCGTTGGTCGTCGTGCGCACCTCGCATAGACCCACGTTGAGGTTCTTGGCCACGATCATCACGTCGCCGCCCGTCGCCATGCCCGCGCCACTCGCGCTGCAGGTGTCGGCGACGGCGGAGAAGTTCACGACCCCGGCGCTGCCGAAATTCAGATCTGGCTTGCCGTTCGTCTGGAGCCGCACGGCGACCGGCGCCGGCGCGCCGCCGCCGGTCTTTCCGCCGGTGACGAAGATGCCGTTCGTGATCGCGAAGATCCCGCTCAGACTCCCCCCGAGGAGCCCTGCATCCGTGAGGAAGAAGTTGGTGAAGTTGGCGTCGATGGGGCCTGGCTCGAGGAAATGGAGGACGTACCCATCCGTGCCGACCGCCCCCGCCACGAGGATCGACGAGTCCGCCAGGATGGCGAGCGCGCGCGCCGTATTCGTGGAACCGAAGTGGCTCATGACCGCGTTCGTCGCGACCGCGCCGTCACCGTCGAAGCTCTGGTCGGCCGCACCCGTCGGCAGGAAGCGCATCAACATCGTCTGCGATCCGTTGCCACCCGCGACGACGATCCGTCCATTCTTCGGATCGATCGCGACCGCCGTCGCGGCTCCGCCCGTCGGGAGCCCCGTCACCGCCGTGTTGAACGCGGTGTCCGGCTTTCCGTCGACGCCGTAGCGCCGCACGAGCCATTTGGCCGTCGTCGTCGTGTTCTCGGTGCCGACGACGATGATCTTCCCATCGGGCTGGGTCGCGACGGCGTTGAACGCCCCCTGCGCCAGGCTCGTATCCAGCACGATGCCATCGGAGTCGAACGACGAGTCGAGGGTGCCGGCGGGCCCCGCGACGATGAGCGTGAACGTCAGATCGGCGACGTTCGCTGCCTTCAGCGTGATCGGGTAGCTGCCGACCGCGGCGTTCGCCGTCGTGGTGATCTTCATCTGGGTGGTGAGCGAGCCGTCGGCGATCGGCGCGATCGTGATCGTCGTTCCGTTGCCCTGCCCCGTCGCGGTGAGCGAGATCGCACCGGTGACCCCGTTGCGCTGGAAGTCGACGGTGACGTCGAGCGTCGCGCCTTGCTTCATCTGGAGCGGCGGCGCTGGCGTGAGCGCGAGCGTCGCCACACTCGCATCGGGTACCGACGTTTCCGGCGTCGAGGATTCGGCAACCACCCCGCCATCCTTGTCGCCGCGGTCGATCGGGGAGTCACTGACGCACGCCGCAGCCAAGAGAAGTCCGAGGGTCGCCGAGCCCAAGACGAGGAAGCGCATGTTCCTCTCAGAAAAGCATGAATCCCCCCTCCGCGCGAGCTTCAGAAGCTCAGCGCGAAGCCGCGGTGGACGAATGAGGCAAGACTGTTCGAGGGGCTGGTCGTGCCGGTCGTGCCGGTCGTGACGTCGCTGTGCGCGGTCGCCAAGAAGTAGATTCCGAGCCCCACGCCGAGGAGACCGAGACCCAAGACCCCGGCCCCCATGGCGAGGTAGGGCGTGCGATCGAAGCCTCCGAGCCCACTCTTCGGCTCCGGGTCGAAGACGCTCGACGTCGCTGCGAACGCCAGGATGAACCCGCCCGCGATGGTGAACGGGATCCCGACGATGAGGCCCCACCGGCCGCCGATCACGCGCCCGCGGCTCGCCATGTGGGCATTCACCGTGATCGCTCCCCGGGCCGGCACCTCGAACTGCCGCGAGGGGATGAGCCCTTCGCCCGCCATGTTGTACCAACCCGCCGGCACCAACCGATCGCAGGGGGCGTGGCAGACCGCGTCGTACACGTCGACGGTCACCGTCCCGTAGCCACCGCCGCCCACGGAGAGGATGCCCTCGCCCGTGCTCGCGAGGCGCGACAGCCGCGCGTCCTCGTCGTTGGTCTCGATGTGCACGACCGCGCCCGAGGGCGGCGGTGGTGGCGCCGGTGCTTGGGTGGCGACCGGCGGAGGCGGTGGTGGAGCGGCCGTGGGCTCGTTCTTCACGGTGTCGACGTCGTCCCACTTGTAGAGGCGCGTCTCGCCGGTCGGGAGGATGATCGTCACGTGGTCGCCCCCCACGAGCTCGACGAGCGTGCCCCGTGCGAGGTCACCGTTCTTGAGTCGGACGACCGTGTCGGGCGGTGCGCCGAGGGCCGTGCTCGTCGTCAGCGCGACGCTCGCGGCGATGGAGAACGCTAGCTTCCAGGCGGTTCGCATCGATTTCAGAACTCGAGGGTGAAACCGCGGCGCACGAAGGAGCCGACGGTGTTGGAGCCCGTGACGGGAGCGACGGTCGCCGAGCTCGACGACGTCGCGGTGAGCCAGATGCCGAACCCGAGCGCCACGAGCCCCACCCCCAACATGACGCCGCCGGTGACGGCGAAGGTGGACGCGAGGTCCAACCTCGAGCTCGCGCCGCTCGACGACGTGGAAGGTTCGGTGAACAAGCTGGTCATCACCAGAAACGTCGCGCCGACCAAGGTGAACCCGATGCCTCCGAAAAGGAGGACCAGGCCCCCCGTCCGCCGCCCGTTCGAGCGCATGTGGGCATCGATCCGGATCGCGCCGCTCTCCGGCACGTCGATCTCCCCCGTCTCGCGCAGCCCCTCCCCGATGACGTGGTACGTCCCCGCCGGCACGAACGCATCGCACGGCGGCGCGCAGATCGTCTTGTAGAGCACGACCTCGGCGCACTGCACCGACGTGTTCCGCCCATCCGAGACGGTGCGACAGACCGTGTCGCGAAGTCCGGTGTCCTTTCCGAGACGCGCGTCTTCGTCGTTCGCGACGAGGTGGACGCGTGCACCCGGCACGGGCGGTGGCGGCGGCGCAACGACCGCCGGTGGAGGTGGCGGCGCGACGACCGCGGGAGGCGGGCTCTCCTGCGTCTCCGCGATCGCGCCGACGTCCGCCCACGGGAACACCTTCGTCTGCCCCGTCGCCAACTGCAGGGTCACGTGATCGCCCTGGACGAGCTCGACGACCGTGCCCCGCGCGACGTCACCGTTCTTCAGCGTGACGGTCGTCACCGTGTCTGCCGCTGCGACGTTCGCCCAGAACGCAATGCACACCGCCGCGAGCGCGGCCCTTCGCCTCATGCTCGGCAGTCAACACGGACTCCCCAGCAGCGTCCAGGGAAAATCAGACTGGCAAATGGGCACTGTCCCGAATCGGGATTTTTGTCCTATTTTGTCGCAATCCGGATCTCGCTGATCCGCGTCGGGTTCGTCGGCGGCTCGCCGCGGACGATTTTGGGGAGCACGTCCATCCCTTCGATGACCTTGCCCCACACCGTGTACTGCTGATTCAGCGACGGATAGGCCACCAGCGTGATGAAGAACTGGGAGCCGTTCGAGTTCGTCGTCTGCCCGCGCGCCATCCCGAGCACGCCCGCCGCATCGAAGTTCAGGTCGGGCTGCAGCTCCACGTCGAACACGTAGCCGGGCCCGCCCGTGCCCCACGTGCTCGGCGCCCCCGCGATGCTCTTGTAGTCGCCGGTCTGCGCCATGAAGTCGTCGATCACGCGGTGGAACGCCACGCCATCGTAGAAGTGGTGGAGCGCGAGGAACACGAACGAGTTCACCGTGATCGGCGTCCGCGTCTCGTAGAGGTCGAGCACGATCCGACCTACGTCCGTCTCGAGCACCGCGACGTAGTCCTTCCCCTGCTCGAGCACCTGGTCGGCCTTCGTGTATTTGCGCGTGCCCGGATCCGCCGAGAGGTACGGGACCTGCGTGTACCCGGCGGGGACGTAGGCCGACGCCTCGGCCGCGGCGTCGCTGCCGCCCGCGTCGGTCGGAGTCACGGGCGTGGAGGTCCCGGACGAGCAAGCGCAGAGGGCGACGAGCGGCAAGAGAAGCGTGCTTCGCATCCGGAGAGCCTAGCGCGACGCAGGCGACGGTGCTGAAGTCTTCGCATGCGCCGCCCGTTCCTCAACATCGACGCGGGCGAGCTCCCCGACGAGCCGCCCGCGCTCTGGTCGCTCGCGGACGTCGTCAACGTCGCGTGCGGCGGCCACGCCGGCGACGATGCGTCGATGGAACGCCTCGTCGGCGCGGCGGCGAACAGCGGCGGCGCGCTCGCGCTCGGCGCGCACCCCTCGTACGCGGACCGCGAGGGCTTCGGGCGCCGCACCATGCCGATCGCGACCGACGAGCTCCTTTCCTCGATCGCGGAGCAATGCCACGCGCTCGCCTCGATCGCCCGCCGCGCGGGCGTGGCGATTCGGCACGCGAAGCTCCATGGCGCGCTCTACCACGACGCGACGACCGATCCGGCGCGGGCCGACGCCGCGCTCCGCGGCCTCGTCGAGGCGCTCGGTTGGGAGATCACCATCCTGGGTCCGCGCGCGGGGGCGCTCGCCGAGCGGGCGCGCGAGCTCGGCCTCGCCTATGCCATCGAGGGCTTCGCCGACCGCGGCACGCGCGCGGACGGCACGCTCGTCCCGCGCGGCGAGCCGGGCGCGCTCGTCACCGAGCCGAGCGCAGCGGCGGCGCGGGCGCTCGAGCTCCGCGCGAGCATCGACACCCTCTGCGTCCACGGCGACGGCCCGAACGCGCTCGCCGTCGCGCGGGCCGTCCGCGCCGCGCTCGACGGAGCCCCATGACGGTGCGGCTCGGTCGGAGCGCGCTCCGCATCGCGCGCCCCGAAGGTGCCAGCGCCGCTGCGATCGTCGCCGCGGCCCGCGCCCTGCCCGGCGTGCGTGACGTCGTCGTCACGGCAGCGCACGTCGCTCTGCACTGGGACGGCGACGCACCGCCGGAGGTCCCCGCGCTCGATCTCTCCGCCGGCGGCCCGCGCCCGCGCGACCACGAGCTCGACGTCGCCTACGACGGCGCGGATCTCCCCACCCTCGCCGCGCGCCTCGGCCTCTCCGTCGACGCGCTCGCCGAGCTCCACGCTGCCCCCGCGTACGAGGTCGCGTTCCTCGGCTTCCTGCCCGGCTTCGCGTACCTGAGTGGGCTCGACCCGCGCCTCGTCGTCCCAAGAAGGGACACGCCACGCACCCGCGTCCCCGCGGGCTCCGTCGCGATCGGCGGGCCCTACACGGGCGTCTATCCCTTCGCCTCGCCCGGCGGCTGGCACCTGCTCGGGCGCTTGGTGGCAACGGAGGCAGCGAGAGCGGGTGTCTGGAGCGCCGACGGGCCGCTCCTCGGCCCCGGCGATCGCGTTCGCTTTCGGAGGGTCGCGTGATCCGCGTCGCGTCGGTCGCCGGCGTCGTCACGGTCCAGGATCTGGGACGCCCGGGCTTCATGCACCTCGGCGTCCCGCCGGGCGGTGCGCTCGTGAAGGGCGCGCTCACCCGCGCCAACGCGGCCGTCGGGAATCGGCCCGGCGCGGCGGCGCTCGAGGTGTTCGGGCGGCTCGTGCTCGAAGCCACCGCGCGAGCGCGCGTCGCCACCGACGACGGCGCCGTGCGCGAGCTCGCGCCGGGCGAGCGCGCGACGTTCGCGAGCGAGCACGCGCGCGTTCGCTACGTCGCGCTCGCGGGTGGGTTTGACGTGCCGCTCCGCCTCGGGTCGCGCTCGACGCTGCTCGTCGCCGGCCTGGGCGGGCACGAGGGCCGTCCACTCCGGGCGGGCGACTCGCTCGTCGCGGCGACGGACCTCGCGGAGGCGCCCGCGCCCCTCGCGGAAGCGCTCGCCCCCGCGGGGGGCGCTCGCTTTCGTCTGCTCGCGGGGACCGAGCCCGGCTCGCTCGCGGGCGCGTGGCGGGTCCACGCCGCGAGCGACCGCGTCGGCGTCCGCCTCGAACGCGCCGGGGCCGACGCACCACCGCTCGTCGCGGCGCCGCTCGGCGCGAGCGTGCCGATGGTGCAGGGCGCGCTCCAAGTTCCGCCCGACGGTCGCCCGATCGTGCTCGGCCCCGACCACCCCACGACCGGCGGTTACCCGGTGCTCGGCTTCCTCGACGCCGTCGACTTCGACCGCTTCTTCGCGCTCCCGATCGGCGCCGCGCTCGAGCTGGAGCCGGCGCTGCGAGCGCGCGTGCCCTCATGACGCGACGGAGGCGCCGAATGCTCACCGTGGTGATCGTCGTGCTGACGCTGGTCGTTCTCGGGCCACTCGGCCTGTTGGAGCTCTGGAGCTTGCCCGGCTCGCCGAAGCCGTTCCTCGACGCCGACGGGAAGCCCGTCACGGACAGCATCTCCGAGAAGATCTACGTCGACGTCAACGGTGCGCGCCAAGGCATGTTCATCGTCGGGAAGAGCACCAAGAACCCCGTTCTCCTCTACCTCCACGGCGGGATGCCGGACTACTTCCTCACGGAGGGCCACCCCACCCGCCTCGAAGAGAGCTTCACCGTCGTCTGGTGGGAGCAGCGTGGTGTCGGCATCTCCTACCGATCCGACGTGGACCCGGCGACGCTCACCGCCGAGCAGTACATCTCCGACGCGGTCGCGCTGACGGCATACCTCCGCGAGCGCTTCGGGCAGGAGAAGATCTACGTGATGGCCCACTCGGGGGGCACGTTCTTCGGGATCCAGTTGGTCGCGCGCCACCCGGAGCTCTTCCACGCCTACATCGCGGTCGCCCAGATCGCCGACCAGCGGCGCTCGGAGAAGCTCGCCTACGACTGGATGTTGGCGCGCTATCGCGCGGACGGGAACGGGGACATGGTCGCGCGCCTCGAGGCCAAGCCCGTGACGCTCGAGGGCGGCACCCCCGACGGCTACGCCGAGGTGCGGGACACGGCGATGCACGAGCTGGGCGTCGGGACCACCCACGAGATGCGCTCCGTCGTCCGTGGCATCCTGCTCCCCAGCCTGCAGAGCCCCCAGTACACGGCCGGCGAGAAGCTCCGCACCTGGCGAGGGAAGGCGTCCTCGGGCATCAGCACGATGTGGAAGGAGGTCATGGCGACGAACCTCGCCGAGGTCGTCCCCGAAGTCGCCGTGCCCGTCTACTTCCTCGAAGGCGTCTACGACTACACCTGCGCCTACGAGGTCGCGAAGGACTACTTCCGGACGCTGAAGGCACCGATCAAGGGCTTCTACACCTTCGACCAATCCGCGCACTCGCCCCTGTTCGAGGAGCCGGACAAGGCGCGAAAGATCCTCGAAACGGACGTGCTTCGGGGTCGGAACGATCTCGCCGATCCCACGCCGTGACGTACACTGGACGTCGATGCGCCCGCAGTCCGGCTTCGTTCTCGCGCTCGCGCCCGCTCTCCTCGTCCTGGCGTGCAGCGAATCGAAGCCACCGCCGCTCGGCGACTCGGATGCGGCGACGCCGCGCGGGGACGCCGAGGCGCCCAACATCACCCCGGTGGACGCCGGGAGCGCGGACGATGCCGGCGTGAGCTACTTCCGCGAGTACGACGGCGTCTGCAACTCGGGCAGCCTCCCGGTCTGGCACTTCTTCGACTTCAAGACCGAGACGCCCGAGGACTCGTCGATCGTGGTCCGCGTCCAGACCGCCGCCACGTACGCCGGGCTCGACGCCGCGCCGATCGTGCCGCTCGTGGTGATCCAAGGCGCGCCCGTCCTCGATTGGTCCGGCGTGGACGTGGAGTCCGCGCTCCAAGCGGCGAAGCAGAAGTCGCTCCGCTTCCTCCGCGCGCGCATCACGCTCGTCCGCGCGACGAGCGGTACGTCGCCCGTCGTGAACGCCACGCGCCAGCGCTACGACTGCATCCTCAGCCAGTAGCGGGGAGCACCGCGTCGAGGACCTTCTCGGCGTCGGCGTCGATCGCGTCGACCGGGATCGTGGTCGCGAAGCCTTGCTTCACGACGCCCTCGAACAGCGCGCGGAGCGGCGCGAAGTAGCCCGCGACGTCGACCACGCCGATCGCCTTGTCGTGGAGCCCAATTTGGCGCCACGTGAGGATCTCGAACAGCTCGTCGAACGTGCCCGGGCCACCCGGGAGCGCGACGAACGCGTCCGACAGCTGCGCCATCAGCGCCTTGCGCTCGTGCATCGAGGCCACGACGTGGAGCTTCGTGAGCCCGCGGTGCGCCACCTCGTTCTGGAACACCGAGCGCGGGATGACGCCGATCACCTCGGCGCCGGCCGCGAGCGCCGCGTCCGCGAGGACCCCCATCGTGCCGACGCTCGCGCCGCCATAGACCAGCCCGTACCCCCGCCGTCCGAGCAGTGCCCCGAACTCGCGCGCGGCCTGAGCGAAGGCCGGATCGGAGCCGAGACGAGACCCACAGAACACGGCAACACGACGGGGAGCAGCCACGCGCCGACGTTACTACGCTCCGCGAGAGACGTCCCCCTCGCCACGCGGTACAACCGCGGGATGCGAATCTTCGTCGCCGGCGCCACGGGCGCCACGGGCACCGTCTTCGTCCCGCTCGCCGAGAAGGAGCACGAGCTCGTTCTCCACGTCCGCCCCCAGAGCAAGGACAAGACGCCACTCGGCAGCGACCCGCGCGCCCGCGTGTTCGAGCTGGACGATCCCGAGGCGCTCCGCGCGGCGGTGCGCGGCGCCGATGTCGTCGTGTCGTTCGTGGGCACGATGAAGAACCGCTTCGAGGCAGGCGACACCTACGAGTCGAGCGACGTCGGCTCCACGCGCAAGCTCGTCGAGGCCGCCGTCGCGGAGAAGGTGCCGCGCTTTCTTCTACTTTCGTCCTACGGCGCGGGCGGGATGGGCGCGTACCTGCAGATGAAGCTCGCGTGCGAGAAGCTCGTGCAGGACAGCGGCCTCTCGTGGTCGATCTTCCGCCCGTCCGTGCTCGAGAGCCCCGCCGATGCTGCGGAGGGCACGCACGGCAAGCGCAGCGGCATCGCCGGCTCGCGCTACGTCTTCGGTGCGATCAAGGCGATCCCGTTCCTGCGCGGCTGGGGCGACGACGTCCGCCCGATCGGGATCGACGTGGTGTGCCGCGCCATGCTCGCCGTGCTCCGCGACGACGCGCTCTTCGGGAAGGTGCTCTCCGGACGCCAGATCTGGGAGCTCAGCGACCGCGGAAAATGAAATAGGCCGCGCCGACCATGCAGAGCCCCGCCCACACGAAGTCGAGGCGGAACTTCTCCTTCATGAACAACACCGCGAAGGGGACGAACACCACGAGCGTGATGATCTCCTGCATGATCTTCAGTTGCCCGAGGCTGAACTGGCCATACCCGAGGCGGTTCGCGGGGACCTGAAGCAGGTACTCGAAGAGCGCGACGCCCCAGCTGATCCCCGCCGCGACGTACCAGGGCTGGTCCTTCAGCGTCTTCAGATGACCGTACCAAGCGTAGGTCATGAAGCAGTTCGACGCGATGAGGAGGAGCACGGTGGGCATGCGCCCACCCTAGCCCAGCTCCCGCCCAGCGCCTCAATCGCCGTAGGGGATCGCGACGATGCGGAGCTCGCGCCCCGTGAGCTCCTGCGCCGGCTTCGAGGCGTCGTAGGGCACGGCGGGATCACCGACCAACGCGAAGAGGTAGACCTTGCGCCGCCCGAAGAACTCGGAGGGCGTCGACGTCGGCTCCGAAGCGTACTGGATCGACTTCAGCGTCTGCTGGACCGAGCCGCCGCCGTATTCGATCTTCACGACCGCGTCGGGATCGAATGCCATGGAGAACCCACCCGACGCCTTGGTGTCGCTCGCGGAGACGGGACTGCCCGCCCCGGGCGTCACGGTGATGGAGCCGCTCGTGGTGGAGAGGTTCACGGCGACCGCGCTGATGCGATCGGGTGCGAACGCATCGTCGAAGCCGAGATCGAACGCGCGGAGGCCGACGTGCTGCGGCTTCGCGAGATCGGTCACGAGCGCGACCAAGCTCACGCCGGCGGTCGGCAACGCGGTCTGGAGCGACGTGTACTGACCTTGGAAGGAGTCCCGGAGGAGCGTGCAGTTTCCGACGAAGCTCGTCACGGTCTTCGCGTCGAACACGTCGAGGGAGAGGCTCTGCGCGCCACCGAGCGCGTTCCCGAGATCCGCGCCACCGCCCCGCCCGATGCCGGCGACGTTGCTGAGCGGCACCAGCGAGCTCGGTTGGGGCTGGCCGGAGCCGGGGAAGCAGACGCGCACCGCGTCGTACGCGCCTTGCGCTTCGGTGAGGGCGTTGACGACGAGGAGGCGCGGTGACGGCGCGCCGGTCTCGCGGCCCGACGCGTCGGGGGAGTTGATCGTCGCCCCGTCGAGGTCGGCCGGGCCGCCGATCGACGACGCGCCGCAGCCCGCCGCGACGGCCGCTGCGCCGAGCATGCCGGCGAACGCCGCGACTGCGATGCCGATGCGCTTCACTGCCGATCCTTCCGCCGGACCGTGAACGGGATCGCGGTGACGTGGAGCTCCTTGCCGGTGATCTGCTCGGGCGACTTCCACCCGACGTAGGGGACCTTCGGGTCCCCCAGCAGCACGAAGAGGAACTGCGTTCGGACGCCGTAGAACGTCTGCGGGATCGTGGTCGGATCGGTCACGTGCTGAACGCTCGCGAGCGACTGCTGGTAGGAGAACGCACTACCGTCACTCACGC
The DNA here is from genome assembly GCA_044224495.1 of Polyangiaceae bacterium. Classification (GTDB taxonomy): domain Bacteria; phylum Myxococcota_A; class Polyangia; order Polyangiales; family Polyangiaceae; genus JBGAKG01. The sequence goes on from JBGAKG010000003.1 coordinate 288,556, forward strand.
TCAGCGTGGCGTCGGCCGCGTACGGGAGGATGAAGCCGGGCGAAGCCAGCGCTGTGTCAGACTGCGCCTTCACGGCGCCCGATGTCAGGGTGAGCGGGCCGCTCACACCGTCCACCGCGAACGCAAACTGACCGACCACGGTGGACTCGCCGGGGGCCACCCCCTCCCGCAACGCGATGCGCGTCGCGGTGATGTTGCCCTTCGCGTCGTCGAGGAGCACGTACGCGTTCGCGCCCGGCCAGACGGGGAGCGCGACGTGGACGAAGGGCTTGTCGTCGCGGAGCGCTGCGCAGGTCTTCGTGAGGTCGCTCTGGAGCACGCTCGCCGCGAAGACGTCGATGCCGCCGGTCACGTCGAACGCACCGAGGTCGAGCCCGTGGCCGCGCGCGATCCCAGGGTAATTTGCGAGCGGCATGGGGACGTCGTTGGGGACGGCCACCGCCGAGCCCGAGGCGGGGCAGACGCGGATGTCACCGAGCGCATCCCCGAGGAGCCCGTTCACGAGGACGACGCTCGGCGCGAGCACGTCGGGGCCATAGTCCGAGCCGTCGGCGGTGACGGGGACGCTCCCCGCGTCGCTCCCGCCGATCGCGGCATCGTCGCGGTTGTTCGGGCCAGGGGTGGTCGAGGCGTCCGAGGCGACGGAGCACGCAACGCCGCCCAGGGTGGCGGCGCAAGCGACGGAAGCCAAGGAGACGAAGAGGAAGGAGAGCGAGCGATCCCTCACGGTACCTCCAGTGCGAGCTTACCTTGGAAGATCCGTGCCGACGAGCGGGAACGCCGTTGAACATTCGGCCCGGTTCCCGCATGCTGTGCCTCCATGGAGGTGGCCGAGCTTGGCTTTTGAGCCTGCGCCGGGGGTCATGGTCACCCCGAACGTTCGCCTCCTCCGCGCCCTGGGTGCAGGTGGAATGGGGGCGGTGTGGGTGGCCGACCACCTCGCGCTGCACACGCAGGTCGTCGTGAAGTTCATCTCGGCGGACCTCGCGAAGAACGCGGACGCCGTCGCGCGCTTCAAGCGCGAAGCAGCGGCAGCCTCTTCGGTGAAGAGCCCGCACGTCGTGCAGATGCTCGATCACGGCGTCTCCGAGGCCGGCGTTCCGTTCATCGTGATGGAGCTGCTCGAGGGCCACGATCTCGGCGCCCACCTGGAAGCCCACGGGCGCCTCGAGCCGAACCAGGTCGCGGCGATCGTCACCCAACTCTCGCGCGCGCTCACGAAGGCGCACGAGCGCGGGATCGTCCACCGCGACATCAAGCCGCAGAACGTCTTCTTGTCGGACGCGGGCGGCGGCGAGCTGTTCGTGAAGCTCCTCGACTTCGGCATCGCGAAGACGAACGACGGGCAGAAGCTCGACTCCGGTACCAAGACGGGATCGATGATGGGGTCCCCCTACTACATGAGCCCCGAGCAGGTCGTGGGCTCGAAGAGCATCGACCATCGCTCCGACCTCTGGGCGGTGGGCGTCGTCGCGTACGAAGCGCTGACCGGCGTTCGCCCGTTCGAGGCCGACACGGTCGGCGGCCTCGCGGTGAAGATCCACAGCGGTCCCCTCCCGGTGCCGTCGAGCGCGAACGGGCTCCTGCCCAAGTCGGTCGACGCGTGGTTCGCGCGCGCGTGCTCGCGCGAGGTCGAAGGCCGCTTCCAGAACGCGAAGGAGCTCGCCGACGCGCTGACCGCGGCGATCGCGGGCCAAGCGCCGGTCGCGGTCTCGATCCCCGCGCCGAGCGCCAGCAACCCGAAGGTCGACGCGATGGCGAACACGGCCGTCGATCCGGCGCCGTCGGTTCGTTCGTCGCCCGACGCGCGGAGCCGCACCGACGCGGGGCTCGGCATCAACACCGCGCCCTCCGCCACGGCGCCGAGCCGCCTCCCACTCGTGATCGGCGTCGCCCTCGTCGCGCTCGCGGCGGGGATCGCGATCGCGGTCGGCGTGCAGTCCAAGGGTGGCGGTACCGCGACCGCTGCGTCCGATCGTCCGATCGCGCAGCCGTCGGCGACCGCGATCACGACGGCGAGCGCAACCACCGAGCCGAGCACGACGGCGAACACCGTCCCGCTCGTCGCGAGCGTCGAGCCGTCGGCGAAGCCGGCCCCTTCGGCCAGCCATGCCGCCCCCCAGACCACCCACGCGCAGGTGAAGCCCGGCGCCACGGTGGACGCGGGGAAGCCGAGCAGCACCAACTCCGGGAGCGACGATGACATCAAGTAGGCTCGCGGCGCGCCTCTCGTTCTGCGCCGCGCTCCTCGTCGCGGCGACCGCCCACGCGGGTCCGTCCGCGCAGGACCTCGAGACGGCACGTGTACTCTACAAGGAGGGCAAGGACCTCCACGCGAAGGGCGATCTCCGCGGCGCCTACCAGAAGCTGCTCGCCGCGCACTCGCTCGGGCACACGCCGCTCACGGGGATCGAGCTCGCCAAGGTCGAGGTCGAGCTCGCGATGCTGGTCGAGGCGCGCGAGGTCTGCCTCTCGATCGCGCGCATGCCCGTCGAGTCCGACGAGACCAAGCGCTCGGCGGAGGCACGCGACGAAGCGGCGAAGCTCGCCGAGTCGCTGAAGCCGCGCATCCCGTCGATCGCGATCCGGATCGCGCCCGCGCGGACGACGGCCGAGCTCGTCGTCGACGTGGACGGCGCGCGCGTCCCGTCCGAGGCGCTCGGCGAGCCGCGCCGCGTGAACCCGGGCGCGCACGAGATCCACGCCCAGTACGCCGGGGGCGACACGGTCGCCGTCTCGGTGACGGTGCGCGAGGCCGAGACGAAAGAAGCGACGCTCGCCCCGCCCGCGCCGAAGGTCGTGATTGCACCGCCGCCGCCGCCGCCGCCCGGTCAGCCCGCGCCGCGGCCGCGCACGGGCCTGTCCGGGCTCACGATCGCCGGGTTCGTCACCGCGGGCGTGGGCCTCGCGCTCGGTGGCATCTCCGGGATCGCCGCGGTCGTCTACAAGGGCCAGCTGAACTGCGGCGACGCGAAGGTCTGCACCGGGAGCGACATCGAGACGCTCGACTCGGCCCGCGGCGCGGCCACCGTGTCGGACGTCGGCTTCGTGGTCGCGGGCATCGGCGCGGTCCTCACCGTCATCGGCTTCCTCACGACGCCATCGCGCACGGCACCGGCGGCGCAGCGGACGATCACACCGGAGCTCGGGCTCGGTTGGGTGGGGGTCCATGGCCGCTTCTAAGCGCATGTTGGCGGCGTTCGTGCTCCTGCTCCCGGCGGTGTCCGCGTGCGAGCTCGTCCTCGGGCTGGGTGACTACAGCAAGGGCGACGGGGGCCCGGACGGCATCGACGGCGGGCTCGAAGCCTCGCTCGACGCGCCGAGCGACACGGCGACCATCCCCGACGTCTTCTCCACGCCGGCCGATTGGGCCAAGTGGCGGATGCCGAACCCGTCGTTCAAGCTCTCGAACGACGCGTCGACGGATGCAAAGTACAACACCGGGGCGGTCGCCAGCGTCGGGCCGTTTTCGTTCGATGGCGGCACCTTCACGCTCTACGCCGATCGCTACCAAGGCGAAGATGCCGGCACGGGGCTGCTCTGGATCTTCGAGCCCTCCGCCTCGAACTCCGTGAAGGACTTCGCCGCGGCCACAACGTATTGCGCCAACCGCGGCGGCCGCGTGCCGACGCGGATCGAGCTCCTCACGCTCGTCGACTTCTCCCAGACGAGCGGCACCCGGACGGTGAGCGGCGTTCCCCAGGGAGCGATCGGCCCTCAGCGGTATTGGACCTCGTCGCTCGTGCGTCCGTACTCGCCCGACTCGGGCATCCAGTACTGGGCCGTGTCGTTCGACACCAAATCCACCGACCTCGTCTCGACCGCGGCCGGGAACGACCTCGTCGTCTGCCTGAGGGCCCAATGAGCAAGACGCGATACCTCGCCGCCGTGCTCGCCACGAGCGTGATCCCGCTCGCCGTGATCGCGCTCGCCGACGCGCCGAGCGACCAGTACAACACCTTCACGAAGGACCGGCAGGACATCTTCGACAAGCACACCCAGCTCCGCTGGGCGCGCTACCAGGTGATCCCGGTCAAGAGCTCGGACGAGGCGGAGACGAAGTGCGCCTCCGCCGGCTTCTCCGATGGCGGCGCGGGGTGGCGCGTGCCGACGGTGAAGGAGCTCCTCACGCTCGTGGACGAAGACCCGCACCAGGAAGCCCTGGCCGACGGCGCCGTCGTCCGGATCGCGATCGACAAGAACGCGTTCCCCGGCACGCCGGTGGACCGTCCCTACATCACGGCGCTTGCAGCCGGTGGGCCGCAGTACGTGGTCGACTTCTCGACCGGCATCGCGAGCACCGCGACGCCGATCGGCACCTACTGGGTCCGCTGCGTCCGCGCGGAGTGAGCGCCCGAGCGCTCACCGCTCCGCCGACTCACTTGCAGGTCGCCCCGAGGCAGGCGGCGATCTCGGTCGAGCATTCCTTCTGGATGCAGTTGAAGTCGCCGCCGCACTTACCGAAGCCCTTCTGGATGGCGCAGTTGAACGCCTGATCGAAGAAGAACTGGGTCGACGGGCAGCCGAGCGCGAGGCAGTTGGCGACGCACGAGATGCTGACGTTCGGCGGGTTCGAGCCGAGCTGGACGCACTTGAACGCGCAGGTGAGCGCCTGGAAGCAGCTCAGCGTGGTGCACTGACCGCAGTCTTGGTTGCAGTTTGCACACGTCTCGAACTGCTCGCACTTCGCGTTGCCGCAGACTGCGCACACACCGCAGTCGTGCGGGCACGACGCGCAGGACTCGCCCGCCTTGCAGACGCCGTCGCCGCAGCCTTCGCACTTGCCGCAGTCGTCGGGGCAGGTGAAGCAGGTCTCGGTCGTGCCGTTGCACTTGCCGTCGCCGCACGCCGCGCACTTGCCGCAGTCGGGGGCACACGTGGTGCAGTCTTCCCCGCCCTTGCAGAAGCCGTCGCCGCAGGTCGGGCACGTGTCGCAGTCTTGCGGGCACGAGCTGCAGTTCTCGGTCGCGTCGCACTTGCCGTTGCCGCAGGTCTTGCAGAGACCGCAGTCGTTCGGACAGTTGGTGCACGTCTCGCCGGTCTGACAGACGTTGTCGCCGCACGTCTTCGGCGGAACGAATCCGTCGGTGCCGGCGTCGGCCAGGATCTCGTAGTCCGGATCGTCCAGCGATGCTCGCGAGCCGCATGCGGCGGCGAACAGCGCGACGATCGCTACGGAGAGCGCGATGGAGATCGAACGCTTGAGAGAAGAAAGCGTGCCGGCCATGCGCGGCAGCTTACCAGAAGCCGCCCCCCTGTCACTCTTCGGGGAGCCAAATGGACGCGGTCAGAAGGTACCCGCCAGCTCCACGGAGCCGAGGCCGAAGCCGAGGCGGGCGGTGGGCCCGGCGGGCGGGGGCGCGGCCGGCGTGCCCGCTGCCGGCGCCGATTTGCGCGAGATCAAATCGAGCACCAGAAACGTCGTCCCCGCCGCTACCCCGATGAGCCCAATCACGAGCCCGACGTTGGCGATCGTCTGCTCCCGCTGGCCGCGGGAGACCAGCGAAGCCTGGCTCGGGGGGCACGGTGAGGTGCCACAGGCGGCTTTGACGTCGGAGTAGGTGCCGTTCGAGAGGCTCCCGGCGATCGCGAACATCCCGAGCCCCAGCACGCCCACGCCGTACCCGGCGATCCACATCGGCCGCCACGGGATGGTGCTCCCCCCGCCCTCGGGGGTCGTCACGGGTGGCGGGGGCGGCGGCGGTTTGTCGGTCGGCGTCGTCTCCAGCGTGACGTCCACCGTCTGCCCGGCGGCGACCTTCGCCTGCTTCGTGACGGGGCTCCCGTTCTGGGTCAGGACCAAGTCCACGTTGCCGGGCATGACCGGGATGGGCTCGACCCAGCCCGCGCGCACCACCTCGGCGCCGCCGACGGTGAGCTTCGCGTCGTCGCTCGCGCCGCTCACCGCGAGCCGGACGAACCCGAGCTTCTTCGCGAGGTCGTTCCGCTCGGCTTCGGCGGCCTGGGCGGCCTTGCCGTACCGGCCGTCCTCGTGCTCGTGCTCCTTGGCCTCGGCCATGGTGCGGCCGAACTCCGCATACGCCTCCACCAAGCGCCCCATCTCGCGGAGGGTTCGCGCGACGTAGAGGCGCGCGTTCGGGCTCTGCACGATCTCGATCGAGCCCTTGAAGCTCTCGAGCGCCTCGGGGAGCCGATTCTCGTCGTAGGCCTTCTTTCCCTTCGCGAAGAGGGCCTGCGCCTGCTCGCGCTGGACGGGCGTGGCCTGCGCGGGGTCGACGCCGGCGGCGTGGGCCGGGGCGGCGGCGAGCAGGAGAGCAGCGGCCAGGCCGGCGGTGGCGAAGGTGCGTCGAAGGGCCATCAGATTCCTTCCGGATCGTACGTCGGTTTCGGTCGCACGCGACCCGAGCCCGACGGGCGCGGCCAGGCGCCGCTCCCGGTCGGCGGAGCGGTGGCGCTCGGCTCGGTGGTGCCCGCGCTCGCCGTGTCCGACGCGGTGGTCGTGGCGGTCGCGGAGGGATTCCCGGTCGCGGTCGGCTCGCCCGTGGCGGTGGCGGTGCTCGTCGCGGCGATCGTGGTCGTCGAGGTCGGCGTCGTCGGCCTCGCGGTCGCGCTCGGCTGCCCCTGGACGGTGCCACCCGGGTTCCGGAGCGCGAAGAAGAGCGCGATCCCTAGGATCGGGAGGAGCAGGAGGAGGAGCGGCAGCCACTTGCGGCGCCCTTGCGGCGGGAGCCCCGCCGGCACGTCGTCCGCGGGGACGGCGATCGCGCCCGGCGTGGGGAGCGCGGGCGCGGACGTCGGCGCGGGCGTCGGGATCGGCGCAGCGGCCGGGGCCGCGACCGGCGTGGGCGCGACGACGGGCGCCGGCGCGACCGCGACCGGCGGCGGCTCCGCGGGCGCGACCGCGATCGGCGCCGCCCCCGCGAGCACGTCGTCGGCGAGGTTCGCGGGGAGCACCGGCGGCGGGACGGCAGGAGCCGCGACCGGCGGCGACCGCACCGACTCGACCTCGATCATGTCGAGCTCCTCGACCGACGCGGGCGGCGGCGTGAGCTCGACCGGGGCGATCACGGGGCGTGGCCCGGGGTTCGGCGGCTTCGGCTTGGGCGCGGCCATCGCCGGGACGGGCGGCGCCTTCGGCACCACGATCGGCGCGACGGCCGCGGGCGTCGGCGTGGGCGGACGCGACGAAGGCCGGATGTTCTCGAGCACGCGCGCCGCGCCATCGGGGACCGAGGGACGCACCGAGCGGCGCTCGCCGGCCGACGGCGTCGGCAGCGCGAGCTCGCCGCGCCGCGCGAGGATGCGCTCACCGGCGTGGCGATCGACGATCTCCGCCACGCGCGCGGGCATGGCGAGCTTCGCGCGCACCGCGAGCCGAACCGCCGCTGCCATCTCCGCCGCGGTGCCGTAGCGCGCGAGCGGATCGGAGGAGAGCGCCTTCTCGACGATCGGAACGAGCGGCGCCGTCCACGCGTGATCGCCTTCGAGCGTGAGCTTCGGGATCGGCATCGTCGCCTTCGCGAGGCGGCCTTCGCGCGTGGTCTTCTCGAAGAGGCGCGCCTGCGCGAGCGTCTCCCACAGGATCACGCCGACGGCGAACACGTCCGCGCGCGGCGAGCCTTTGCCGGTCCGGAGCTGCTCCGGTGCCGCGTACCCCGCGAGCGCTCCGTCGAGGTTGAGCGCGAGCAGTCGTCCCACATAGGGACGAAGGAGCCGCGTCACGCCATCGAAGCCGACCGCGATCGTGTGGGGAGCCACCGCGCCGTGCACGAGCGCGGGGAGCGGCGGGACTTTGTCGGCCCCCGTCTTGTCGGTGTGGAGGGTGCTCAGCGCCGCCAGCACGTCGACGACGACGCGAACGCCGACGTCGACGGAGAGCGGCTTCCCCGCGGCGGTGGCGAGGGTGCGGAGCGAGCCGAGGAGCTCGCCCTCGACGAACGCGGTCGAGACGAACACGTCGCTCGCGTGGCGGCTCGCCTCGAGCACCTGCCCCAAGTTCGGAAACTTGAGCGATGACGTACGCTTGACGTCGGCCTGGAGCGCGTCCCGGGACGGGGGCGACAGGTTCCGGTACCGCTCGACGACGACGAGCTCCGCGCCCTCGGGCGCGTGGGCGTGGGCGACGAACGAGGGCGGAAAGGTGGGGCCCGCCTCTGCCGGGCGCCCCAGCTCGCGGACGACGACCAGCCGCTCGAATCGGCCGCCCTCGACGCGGATCTCCTCACCGGGTCGCACGGATCGAAGTGTACACGATCGATTCAGGACGTGTCCCGAAACGGGATGGGAGCCGAACTGACCGCTGCGTCAGGACGGGGCTGAGGCAAAACGGTAACCCACGCCGCGGACGGTCTCCACGTACTCGCCGGCCACCCCGAGCTTCTCGCGGAGGCGCTTCACGTGCGTGTCGACGGCGCGGGCGGTCACGTCCGCACCGTCGCCCCAGACGTCCGCGATCAGCATGTTGCGGGTCTGGACCCGGTTCTTCCGGTCGTACAGGGTGACCAGAAGCCGAAACTCGAGCGCCGTCAGCTCGACCTCGGCGTTCTGGACCCAGACCCGGTGGGCGTCGCGGTCGATCCGGAGGACGCCAAAGCTTCCGCTCCCTTCGGGCGTGCTGCGCGGTCCGCCGTCAGCGACCCGCCGGAGCACGGCCGCCACGCGAAGCATGAGCTCGCGCGGGCTGAACGGTTTCACGACGTAGTCGTCCGCGCCGAGCTCGAAGCCGACGACACGGTCGATCTCCTCGCCCTTGGCGCTCACGATGACGACGGCGCACCCCTCGGTCGACGGGTCGCGCTTCACGGCACGGCAGACGTCGGCGCCGGGCATGTCGGGGAGCATCAGGTCCAGAAGGATGAGCTCGGGCCGCTCGGCCTTCGCGAGGCGGAGCGCCTCGGAGCCGGTGCCGGCGACCAACGGCGTGTATCCCGACTGGCGCACGTTGTAGGCGAGCACTTGGGACAGGTCGGGCTCGTCCTCGACGATGAGGATCTTGACCATGGGCAAGCGATCGTGTGCGGAGCCCGTGACGGGGCGGGGGTGATCGTGTGACGAACGCGGAACATGTTGGCAAAAGCGGCTCCTACGGCGATCCTGGCGCCATGAGCGACACGCAGGAGTTCGAGCACCAGGCATCCTTCGAGCGCGGCGACACGTCCGGCAACCTCCAGCTCGGCAAGCTGGAGATGATGTACGAAGAGCTCTTCGCCGAGGTGATCGAGGACGGGATCATCACGCAGGAAGAGCGGACCCGCCTCGACAAGATGGCCGACAACCTCGGCCTCGACAAATCGCGCCTGCGCCGGCTCGAGCAAGCGCTGCAGGCGGCGTACGAGGCGCGGCATCAGGTCGTGATCAAGGAGATGTACGAGAGCGCGGAGGACCAGGAAGGTCCGCGCGCTTCGCTCCAGCCGCTGGAGCCGGTGACGGATCAGCGTTCGCTCGCGATGCAGCGGCGCATCCAGTTCCTCGAGCAGCGCGTGGCCGAGCTCGAGCGTGACCTGGAAGAAGCGCGCGCCCACGTCTCGGTCGAGGTCGATCTCTCCGAGGTGAGCGCGAAGGAGGTCCCCGAGGACGATCCGGTCGAGCTCCAGCGCCGGTTGCGCCACGACCCGCGCGACGAGGCGAGCCTGCATGCGCTCTACCGCGTCTACGACCGCGGCAAGGATCTCGACCGCGCATGGTGCATCGCGCAGGCGCTCGTCTACCTGAACGCGGCGGACGAGAACGAGCGCAAGTGCTTCACGCAGTACCGCGAGACCGCGCTCATCCGGCCGAAGAACTCGCTCTCGCCGGACGCGTGGGTGAAGCTCCTGATTCACCAGGACGAGGAGCCGCTCGTCGGCGAGATCTTCGCGGTCGTGACGCCGGCGGTGCTCGTCGGGCGCCTCTCGGCGCTGCGCCGTGACAAGCAGCTGCCGAAGCTCGATCCCGCGCGCAAGCAGGACCCGGCGACGGCGACGATCCAAGCGGTGCGTTGCTTCGCGTGGGCGGCGGCGCTGATGGGGATGACGTCCCCTCCCCTCTACGTCGATCCGGACTCGGCGAACGCGGTCGACTTCGTCCCGGCGATGCCGCCGGCGGCGCGGATCGGTCAGAAAGCTCTGTCGGGCCGGAGCGCGGCGGAGCTCGCGTTCCTCGCGGGGCGTCACCTCACGTCGCACCGCGCGCACGAGGTCATGCGCGCGCTCATCCCGAGCGTGCCGGATCTCGAGGACATCTTCTTGGCCGCGCTCTCGATCGGGAACCCGGGGATCCCGCTCAACGATCGGGCGAAGCAGGTGGTCGTGCCGATCGCGAAGGCGATCGAGCCGATCCTCGAGCCGAGCGGCGTGGACCGGCTGCGCGGGCACTTCCTGCGCTTCGTGGAAGAAGGCGGGCGCACGAACCTGCAGCGCTGGGCGACGGGCGTCGACAAGACCGCGTCGCGCGCGGGGATGCTGCTCGCGAACGATCTCCGGGCGGCGCATGCGATCTTCGAGCTCGAAGACAAGGCGCACTTGACGGAGAAGATGGACGATTTGATCTCGTTCGTGACGAGTGATCGGTACGCGCGGCTCCGGAAGCAGATCGGGATCGCGCTCGGGTCGACGAACTGAGCGCGCGGCGAGAGGCTCCCGCGAGACTCACGTCTTGCGGGAGCTTCGAGCGTCGAGGCTGAACTTCGGGGACGTGCACGAGGACGACGTCCGACCGCGTCAGAGTGGCAGGTAGACGCGGCCTCCCAATCCGATTTGCCAGAGCTCGGTGGCGGGCGGGTTCGGGTAGTTACCCAGGAGGAACGCGGGGAACGAGAAGCTCGCGACGATGTCGGCGAGTGCGTCGTGCTTGGCGCCGACGATGGTCGTTCCGACGAAGCCGCCGAGGGGCATGAAGGTGGAGTCGCTCACCTTGCCGCGGAACGAGCCGATCCCGAAGCCCGTATCCAGCCCGAAGAAGACGTGCTCCTCGGGTTGGATGGTGAGCGTCAGCGGGATCCCGGCCCCCGAGGTCGCCGCGAACCCGCCGACCCCCGACCGGAGACTCGCGAGGCCCGCGTCGACCGGGCGGCTACCCGTCGTCGGGAAGACGCCGGTGAAGGCTACGCCCGTGTCGAGGCGAACGAACTTGCCGAGGTGGAACAGCACCGGGAGGCGAGCAGTCAGGAAGATGCCTTCGTAGGCTCCGTCGGCGCCGAACTCGGCTTGGGCGCCGAGCTCGACGACGTCGCTGTGGAAGAAGCGGAAGACCGCGCCCGCGCGGAAGGTGCCGTAATAGACCTTCGTGGTGCTCGTCGGGAGCGTCGTCCCGGAGATGACCATCGTGAGCGGCACCAGGTACACGGTCACGTCGTCCGTTACCCCGAACGATGCGCCGAGGTTCATGCCGACGGCGTTCACGGCGTAGTTCGGACCGATGAAGTTCGTGACCTCGAGGTGCGTCAGCGAGACCGACAGCTCGGGCGCCAGCATGAGCTTCGGCAGGGTGAGCGGACGCTGAACGATCGCCGACGGGTACACCGAAGGCTCGGCCCCGCCCGCGGGCGGATCCGTGGCGTCGGCGAGAGCCACCGATGAGAGGAAGAGGGAAGAGGAGAAAGCGAGTGCAAGAGGAAGCCATTTCATGAGCGGACCCTAACACGCGATTCCGAACTTGGCGCGCGAGGAGCTCGACATCACCCAGCCCGCCAGAACGAAACATCCGCTTTGAGCATCCCCGCGATCACTCGATGTCGCGCGCGCACCGAAAGCCCAGCCATTCCCTCGTGACGTCGACGGCTTTCCCGTCTTTTTTTCGAGGTCGCCTCGTCGTGCTGGCCATTGCACGGTTCAGTACGTAAACCGGCGATGCCAAGAGCGCTTCAGGAGGGCGAACCAACCGTGCCCAGTCTCGAACTCCGCCAGCGCAACTCGGCTACGCGAGGCGGCACCGCTGTTCTTGTTGACGACGATGGCGGTGCCCCCAACCAACATGAGCCCGTTTACCGCTTCAGGACAGAAGATCCACGAACGCCGCGTCTCGACGACTCGACCCAATCGAAGCGTCACGGATGAAGCGACCTCCAGAAGTACGCGCTCGGCGATGACCCGAGCCCCTGATTCATCCATCCCAGTGCTCTTTCTCCCTGACGATCGCCACGGCTTGGCTTCCCGCTCTCATCAGTACTCGAACGTCCGGGACCACCAACGCCTCACGCGTCTCCACGGAGAGAGCTCGCTCTCGAACTCCAGACAGGCAGTCCGAACGGTTGCGAGGCCCCCGCTGCGCTTGTCGACGACGATCGGAACGTTCCCGAGCATCGGCTCGCCGCTGACGCTCCCCCATTCGAATATCCAGGACCTGGGAGTCTCGACGACGCGATACGTGGTCACTGGACGCTCCGAGCTGAATTCCTGAATTTCTCGCTCCACGAGCCGCCTTGCCTCTTCGAGTCCGATCGTCATGGCACGAGATCCTGAAGGTCCACTCGCGGACGGATGGAAGGATAGTCCGCGGGAGGCGCCTCCGCGCGGCACGGGCTGCGGCGAGCACCTCCTTGCCTTCTCCCCGCATCGGCGTTAGTAACTCATGCATGAGTCACTACAGCGAACCCCCGCCCAAGGCCGACGATCCGCTCCTGATCCCGCCCCCCGGGATCTCGCTCACGGCGTTCTTCGAGCACATCCCGCTCGAAGAGCTGGGAGACGACGAAGAATCCGCCACGGACGCGCCCCCCGCGCCGCGCTGATCCCCTCCCCCTCCCACTCCTCCTCCCGAGCGAGACCTCGAAGTCCCGGCAGACGGCCACCCACCTGCCGAGACCTCCCTCTCCGCTCACATCACGTCACGGCGTGTCGATCTCGACACACCGAAACGACTGCGGATTCACGACTTGGCACCGATACAGCGTGCCATGCGCCGAGAACGGCCCCTGCTTCGTCTTCGTGAGGTAGTAGCTTCCATCCTGCTCGCGCTGGATGCCGGTGTAGACCGACGCACAGCCGTTCAAGACGACCGCGGCGACCACGAGCCCGACGAACTTCTGCGCCACCTTCTTCGCGCGGCTCATTCGCCCGTCTCCACTTCGACGCGCTTGCACTCGCCCGGGCCCGCCGCCGGACACACCCAGACCTGCGCTTGATTCTGGACCGAGCCCGCCACGAACACCGTGCCGTTCGGACCGGGCGCGACCGCGTTGAACGTCGTCGAACAACCGGCGAGCGCAGCGAGCGCCGCTCCCGCCAAGACAGCTCGTAGAAGCATTGGAATCCCCTTCGTGATGGCCGCGGAATCGCGGCGCGGGCATTCCACACGATCGCGGGACTGCGCGCTACCTCACTCGCAAGTCACACGGGCGAGCTTCAGCTCCGCCGGCTTCCCCTTCGGGAGCTCCTGCCACACGATCCACGCCGCGCTCGGCGCCGCTCCCGCGGCACCGACCACCCGCGCGAGCTCGCTGTCGCCGGCTTCGACGCCCGCGCTCGACACGTCGACGACGCTCGCCGTGACGATCGCGTCACCGCACGCGAGGCCCGCGCGCACGTGCGTCGCGCTCCCCTTCCCTTCCGTCCACGAGACGAGCACGCAGGTCGGGTCGTCGGTCGCGACGAGCGCCGGCGCCATCGCCGGATCTGCGCCCGTCGCGAGCGGCGCCCGCGTCACGGGTGCGCCCGGCTTCCAGTGCGCGCTCTGGAGCACCCACGGTGCGGCGCCGGTGCGGCCCGCATGGATCACGCGCGCCTCCGCACCCGTCCACGCGATCGCCGGCGCTCCTACGTCAGGGGCCCTGCCCCCGACACCCCCGGAGATCCCTCGGCCCGCTCCGCCTGCGGCTCCGCGGGCCTCGACATCCCCGCCCCCGCTCACCGTCACGATCCCCGCGTGCGGCATGCCGTCCTTCCCCATGAGCCGCCCCTCGATCACGTTCGCGTGGCGCCACACGCCCGCCGCTTCGTTCGCGCTGATCGCGGTGATCGCCGGCACCTCGATCGTCTTCTTCGGCTCGCAACCCGCGAGCGCATCTGCGCTGCCGTACGCGAGCGGCCTCACGCCGGCTTTGCCCGCCGAAGAGACGATGCGCACATCCTGGCACTGCGGCATCAGCATCACCGCCGCGTCGCCCACGCCCGCCGCCGCGACGCGATCGCCCTCGGGGCCGGGCCCCGCGACACCCGGATCGTCGTAGCCGATACCCGCGAACTTCGGCGCACCCGCCGGGGCGGTGAGGCCGCTCAGCCCGCACGAGAGCTTTCCCGCGAACGCGGCCCACGCGCAGCTCCCCGTCCCGAGCGTCCCGTCGTCGAGCGCGAACGGCGCGATGCCGTTCGAGAACGCGTCCACGGCTTCCTGGCTCCCGACCTCCTTCGCCGCGCCCTTCGGCGCGGGCGGTGCCGGAGCAGCCCCCTCCGCCGGAGCGTCGAAGAGCCGCGCCAGCTCGAAGCGCTGCTTCGCGTCCTCCGGGCCGAAGCCGCTCGAGGGGTGACGGAGCTCGCCCCACGTCACGACGATGCCAGCAGCGCTCGCCGCGACGCCGTAGGTGTTGCCACCCCGCCCCTCGCTCGCCACGACGGACGGCCCGAGCTTGCACACGCGCGCGCTCGGCGACTTCGTCGGGACCGCGGCCGCACCGGTGGTCGTCGCGGAGGAGCTCGGCGGAGCGACCGTCGCCGTGGAGGTCGCCGTCGGCGTACCATTTTGGGACGACTTCTTGCAGCCGCCCGCCCCCAGAGCCACGGTCGCCGCGAGCCCCACGAGCACGACCGCACCCCGCGCACGACTCATGGGCCGTAGCTTCGCACGATCTTCACGAGCGCGTCGACGACGGCCGGCTTCTCCTCGAGGTCCGGGTTCGCCGGCATGAGGGGGCTCTTGCCGACCCCTGCCCCGCCCTTGACGATCGCGGTCCTGATTTGCGCGTCGGAGACGGACTTCTGCCACTCCTTCGACGAGAAGTCGCGCGGCTTCGGAGACATCGTGCCCGACTGCGGGCCGTCGCCCTTCCCGGCCGCGCCGTGGCACATCGCGCAGCGGTTCTGCGCGAGCGACTTCGCCTCTTCGTTGGGCGAAGCTTCCTGCGTGATGGGGATGCTCGTCGAGCCGGCGGGCTTGGTGCCCTTCGCCGGCTCGTCGCACGCGGCGAGCGCCGCAAGCGCGAGCGCGAGGACGCCGACGACGGAGCACCGCGGACCGAAGTCCGGGGTGCCCCTATCCGTTACCGCTCGATCAGTGATGCTCGCCACCCGCCGAACCCGCCGGCGCCGCACCCTTCTCGCCTTCGCCCTTGGCGCCCTCGGCGCCCTCCGCGCCTTCGTGCTCCTTCGGCAGCGGGTTCTCCCAGCTGCCCGGGGCGTGGTCACCGGAGCCGAGGTGCGTGCGCGCCCCGGACTGCGGGTCCATGTGATCGCGGTAGCCCACGTCGTTGATGGTCAGCGCGAAGAACACGCCGATGAACGTGATCGCCGCGATCAGGATGAGCGTGTGGAACTTCGTGTCGTCCTTCAAGTGCATGAAGAACGCACACACCAGGGTGGCCTTGATCGACGCGATGACGACCGCGACGAGCAGGTTGGCTTTGCCGAGGTGGATGTACGAAACGGCGACCGTGAGCAGCGTGAAGAAGATCAGGGCCCCGAAGATCGCGCCGTAGCCCTTGTACGAGCCGATGTGCGCGTGGACCTCGCCCGGACCGTGGGCGTGGTCGTCGTCGTGAGCCACGGCCACGGCCGCCTTCTTCTTGATTGCTTCAGCCATGGCTCAACCCTTGTGCCCGCCCGGCGGGACGTAGTCGATGAGGTACATCAGCGGGAACAGGTAGATCCAGACCAAGTCGACGAGGTGCCAGTAGAGCGCCGTCACGTCGACCGGGGTCCAGTACCGCTTGTTGAAGTCGCCGCGCATGTTGCGGCGGAGGATCCAGATCCAGATGCCGATGCCCACGATGATGTGGATGGCGTGGATGCCGGTCATGACGAAGTAGAGCCCGAAGAACACGTGCGTGTGGTCGGGGAGCTCGTTCGCGTGCGAGTGCGCGCCTTGGAGCGGCTGGCCGCTGAGCATGTCGCGCGGCGTACCGAAGTACGACCCGGGCAGGAGCCCGTGCTCGAACTTGGCGTGGTACTCGAAGTACTTGACGAACAAGAAGATGAAGGCGCACGCGATCGTGAGCCCGATCCAGAGCGTCGTCTCGTCCTTCTTGCCGAGCTGCGACGACCGCACCGCGAGCGCGGCGGTCAAGCTCGAGAAGAGCAGGACGATCGTGTTGCCGGCACCCATCACGCGGTTGAGCTCGTGCGAGCCCGCCGCGAAGGCGTCCGGGTACCAGTTGCGGTACACGCCGTAGGCGACGAACAGGCCGCTGAAGAAGAGGA
Organism: Polyangiaceae bacterium; assembly: GCA_044224495.1. Classification (GTDB taxonomy): domain Bacteria; phylum Myxococcota_A; class Polyangia; order Polyangiales; family Polyangiaceae; genus JBGAKG01. Next base: position 304,842 of record JBGAKG010000003.1, read on the forward strand.
GCTCCTGCGCGAGGAAGATCCACATCCCCAGCTTCGCCGAGTCGAACTGCTGAACCGGCGTGTCGAAGTGGTGCTGGAGCCACTTCGGATGGTGGTGACTGTCGTGGGCAGTGCTGCTCATGACTCCTCAGTTCTCCGAGAGCTCGGCGTCGGTCGCCAGGTGGTAGTCGTAGGGGCCGCGCGTCATGACGGGCGTCTCCGGGAAGTTCGCGAGCGGCGGCGGGCTGGGCGCCATCCACTCGTAGGCCGCCGAGGCCCACGGGTTGCGCGGCGCCTTCTTCCCGACCTGAAGCGCGCGGATGAACATGAACAGCATGTAGAAGAGGCCGACCGCCAAGATCCACGACCCGATGGTCGAGATTTTGTGCATCAGCTCGAACTGCGGGAGGTAGTCGTAGTAGCGCCGCGGCATGCCACGCGAGCCCATGACGAACTGGGCGAGGAACGTGATGTTGTAGCCGACGAACGTGATCCAGAAGGCGCGGCGCGCCGACGCCTCGTCGTACATCTTGCCGGTCACCTTCGGGAACCAGTAGTGGACGCCGCCGAAGAAGGCGAAGACCGTGCTCCCGACCATGACGTAGTGGAAGTGCGCGACGACGAAGTACGTGTCGTGGAGGTGGATGTCCGTCGCGAGCGTCGCCAGGAACAGACCGGTGAGACCACCGATGCAGAACTGGAACATGAACGCGAGCGCGTAGAGCATCGGCGAGGCCGTCGAGATGCTCGCGTTGCGGAGCGTACCGACCCAGTTGAACACCTTCACGCCGCTCGGGATGGCCACGAGGAACGTGAGCGCCGAGAACACCATGTTGGCGTACTCGCTCATGCCCGAGGTGAACATGTGGTGCGCCCACACGAGGAAGCTCAGGAGCGCGAGCGTGAGGCTCGACACGAACACCGCGCGGTAGCCCATGATCTTGCGGTGCGAGAAGGTGGAGATGAGCTCGTTGATGATGCCCATCCCCGGCAGGATCATGATGTAGACGGCCGGGTGCGAGTAGAACCAGAAGAAGTGCTGGAACAGGACCGGGTCACCGCCCTTGTGCGGGTCGAAGATGCCGAGGTCGAGCGTCTTCTCGAGGACGAGGAGCAGGAGGGTGATCGCGAGGACCGGGGTCGCGAGGACCTGGAGGATGCTCGTCGCGTACTGCGCCCAGAGGAAGAGCGGGAGGCGCGACCACGTAAGACCCGGGGCGCGCATCTTGTGGATGGTGACGATGAAGTTCACGCCGGTGAGGATCGACGAGAAGCCCATGACGAACGCGCCGAGCGTCATCGAGACGACCGCGGAGTTCGTGGTCGTCGAGTACGGCGTGTAGAACGTCCACCCGGTGTCCACGCCGCCGTTGATGAGGCTGAACACGGCGAAGAGCGCACCGAGCACGTAGATGTAGAAGCTCGCGAGGTTGAGCCGCGGGAACGCGACGTCCTTCGCGCCGAGCATGATCGGCAGGACGAAGTTGCCGAGCGCGGCCGGGATGGCCGGGATGATGAAGAGGAACACCATCACGACGCCGTGGATCGTGAAGATGCGGTTGTAGGTGTCCGGATCCATCAGCGTACGGCCGGGCGAGAAGAGCTCGGCGCGAACGAGGAGCGCCATGATCCCGGCGCCGATGAAGGCGAACAGGACGGCGATGAAGTACATGATCCCGATCCGCTTGTGATCGAGCGTACCGATCCAGCCGAGGACGCCCTTGTTCGTCCCGAAGATGCTGTGCGTGTCGTCGAGGTACGTATCGCCCGAAGCGCCGTGCCCGTGCTGCGTGTCTGTCGTGGTGGCGGCCATGGTGGTGGTTTCCTCGTCGTCCTTACTGCAGCGTCTTCATGTACTCGATGATGGCTTCGATCTGCTTGTCGCTGAGCGTGTAAGGCGGCATCACCGGGTTGAACCCGGCGACGACCTTCGCGTTCGGCTTCAGGATCGATTCGCGGACGTAGTTCTCGTCCACCGGCACGTCGCCACCCGATGCGAGCGAGACCGGGTGCCCCCACATCCCCTTCCACGTCGGCCCCGTGCCCTTGTCACCGTTCGTGGTGTGGCACGTGATGCACGCGTTCTCCTTGTAGAGCTTCTCGCCCCACTGCGCGTCCGTCAGGCCGTCCGGCTTCTTCGGCCCTTCCTTGATCAGCTTGTCGAACTCCTCCTGCGTGACGACGTGGATCATCGCCATCATCGCGGAGTGACCGCCGTGCGGAGCGCCCTCGTACGCGGGCTCGGGGTTGCCGAGCGGAGCGCCGCAGTATTCGGCGCAGTAGACTGGCGTGTCGCCGAGCTCGGTCGGGGTGAAGACGAGCGTCGTGTACATGCCGGGGACCGCGTCCTTCTTGAGGCGCGCGCCGGGGATGTAGAAGGAGTGCAGAACGTCCGAGGCGGAGATGACGAACTTCACCTGCTTGCCGACCGGCACGTACAGGTTGTTGTTCTCCTCGCGGCCGTTCGGGTACTTGAACGTCCAGAACCACTTCTGGCCGCGAACCCGGACTTCCATCGCGTCGGGGGCGGCGATCGCGGTGCGGACGTACGCCTTCCACCCGAGGTGGAAGAGGAACACGACGAAGAAGATCGGGATGACCGTCCAGGCGATCTCGAGCTTCGCGTAGTGCGGCGTGTCGATCCGCTTGTCGCCCTTCTTCCGCTTGTGCTTGCTGACCCAGTACAGCATCAGGCCGGTGATCAGCACCGTGAAGAAGACGCTGAACCAGTAGATGAAGTTGTAGAGCCCGTCGACCTCGTGCGCCTCGGTCGTGACGGCCGGGGGCAGATCGAAGCTGGTGGGACCAGGAGCTGACAGCGTGGCAGCGGCAATGGATAGCAGCATGGTGTTCATCTCAGGCGAGGCGTTCCCGGGGGGTTGAACCGGGCGGGCCGGATAATGGAGTCGCGGCGGGCGGATCCGCCTTCTTGTTCTTGCGGCGCTCGGCGAGCCAGAGCGCTCCGAGGAATCCGCCGAGGGCGAGGACCGTCAGCCCACCGCCGACCTGCATCACGTGCATGGCGACGAGCGAGTATTTCCGGTCCTGCGGATCGTAGTGGTAGCAGTAGAGGATCACGCGCTCGACGGTGCTGATCGACTTCCCTTCGGAGGCCTCCAGCAAACCGAGCTTGAGATCGTTCGGGCTGAACTCGAGCCCGTACAGGTAGCGCGCGACGCGCCCACCCGGCTTGAGCAGCGTGACGGCGCTCGGGTGGGCGTACTGCCCCTGGCGCTCGTCGTAGTGGTACTTCCAGCCAATCGCGTCCGCGACGCGGTGGATGTTCTGGTCGTCGCCGACGAGGAAGTGCCAGCCGTTCTCGGCGCCGGAGCGACCGTAAGCGCCGAGCATCGCCGTGCGCTTCTCGGCTGCGAGGGCAACCGTGTCGCGCGGGTCGACGCTGAGGGTGATGACGTTGTAGTCGACGCCGACGCTCCACCCGATCTGCTTGATGCCGTCCAGAACCGCGTTCTGGATCAGCCCGCAGAGCACCGGGCAGGAGTGGTAGGCGAGGATCAGCATCGTCGGCTTGCGCTCGTCGAGGAGATCGCCGAGCTGCACGACCTTGCCGGTCTCGTCCTTGAAGATGGCGTCCTTCGGGAGCGCGGAGTCGAGCTTCTCGTCGACGCCGACGTCCAGGAGCTCGTCCGGGATGTTCGGCGTACCGACGTCGCGCGTCTCGCCGGAGGCAGCGCTCGCGCTCGCCGCGGGAGGCGGAGCAGCCTGCTCGCCGTCCGCGCGCGCAGCTCCGCCCGAGAGCGCGAAGAGCGCACCCACGGCGAGAGCAGCGACGAGACGGCGGAGCGAGGTCAACTCAGTGACCCCCGTCCGTCGTGGGGGGCTTCGGCGCGCCGGCATCGGTCGCCGCGGGGACGACGCGACCGCCATCGGCCGTGGCAGGAGCGACACCGCCGTCACCGGCGGGGACCACCTCGGTCGGGACCGGAGGAGGAGGCGGCGGGGGCTCCGCGACTTCCTTCTTGGTCTTCGACCAGCCGCGCAGCGGATCGAGATCCGCGGACTGCTGCGGGGTGATGAGCTCGGAGGAGCCGCGCCCCTTGTTCGCCATGTCCTGCATGGCGACCGCGATCGGGGTCGGGCTCGACTCGAGATCCTTCTTCTGCTTCGCGCGGAGGTCGTTGAGCTCCGTGGGCGGGGGCCGGATCTCGTCGGCGAACGCTTCGGTCGTCATCGACCAGTACGAGTCGAGAGCGAACTTGACGCCGACGAAGGCGAAGACCGCGAGGATCAGCAGCGTGAACAGCAGCCGCGTCTTCGGGTTCTTGGTTTCCATCTTCTTCTGAGTCATGACCTTGGCCTCAGGCGTTCTCGAACTTCAGCGCGCGCTCGAGGCGCGGGTCGCCGATCGGGATGATGGGGTACTGGGTCATCGTGCGGAACACGAGGGCGAGGTAGATACCGAGCGGCCCGAGCAGGCAGCCGAGGTCGATCCAGTGCGGGCTGAACATCTCGCCCTTCGCGAGCGGGACGTTCGGCATCACGAACCAGTAGAGCTCGAGTACGTGCATGGACAAGAGCAGCACGGCGCCTGCGCGGAGCAGACCGATTCGGCGCTTGATGTTGCGCGACATGATCGCGACGAACGGCAGCGCGAAGTGGAAGAAGACGATGAGGAGGCTCAGCGGCTTCCACATTCCGTCCCCGTCCCAGCGGTGGTGGAAGAAGGTCGTCTCTTCCGGGATGGCCGCGTACCAGATCAGCATGAACTGCGAGAAGCTGACGTACGCCCAGAAGCACATGAACCCGAACATCAGCTTGCCGATGTCGTGGTAGTGCTCGACCGTGACCTCGCGGGTGAGGATGCCCGCGTTGCGCATCGAGCTGAACACGACGACGAGCGTCGCGAGCCCGGCCATCGCGCAGCCGGCGAAGAAGGTGACGCCGAAGATCGTCGAGTACCAGGTCGCGTCGAGCGACATGATCCAGTCGAACGCCGCGCCCGTGAGCGACAGCGCGAAGAGGATGATGCCGATCGGCGAGCCGGCGTAGAGCGTGCGCGACTCCTGCATCGACTTGGACTTGTCCTGCGACACCGAGGTGCGGAGCAGCCACATGCCGAGGGCGAGCCAGACCACGACGTAGATCGGGATGCGCGCGTAGAAGAACGGCTTGGAGAGCCACCAGGTCTTCTTCTTCATCGCGGCGTGCTCGAGGAGCTCCTCGGGATCGCCGTGGTCCTTCTTGACGATGACCGGGATGTCCTCGGGCTCGGCGACGTGCTCCGCCATCGTGGCGGCGGGCGGTACGGCGACGACGGCCGGCGGCGGGGCGGCGCCCTGCACGAGCTCGATCGTCTTCGCGTCGTGACCGGGCGACGTCGGGACCGGCGCGCGGGCGTCGATCCGGTCACGCGGCACGCCCATCTCGACGAGCATCGCCGCGACGGCGTTGGCGCGATCGTTCGCGAGGCCGAGGGCCTTCGCGTCGTCCGCCTTCTCGACGTAGGAGGCGATCTCGACCTTGGCCGTGCCGTTGGCCTTGAGGAAGTTCGCGACCGCCGTCAGGGCCGTCTTGCCGGCCGGGCTCACGTCCTTCTTCGCGCCTTCGAAGGCGACCTTCGCCGGCGTGAGGGTGGTCTGCGGAGCCGCGAGCTGCGTCGCGATCGGAGCGGGCGGCGCCGGGGGCGCATCCGCGCGCTGCGTCGGAGGGGGAACCGCGTCGTTCTGAGCGAGGGTCATCGCCGCGCGCGGGCCGTCGGACTTCGGGACGAGCGACGAGTGCTCTTCCTTCTTCTCGCCCTTCTCCCCGCCTTCGCCGTGTTCGCCGTGCTCGCCCTCGCCGTTCATCCAGTTGCCGTAGAGAACGGGGGCCGAGAGCGCGAGCGGGATCACGAGGATCGCGAGCGCGGGCGTTCCGGACGCGAAGAACTCCGCCGTGCGGCGCACGGTGACGCTCCACCCGGCCGAGGTGAGGTGCTGGATCAGGACGAAGAAGATCGCCCCGAGCGCGAGCGTGAGGGGAACGAGGAACCCGAAGAGCCACGCGTACGCGAAGCGGGTCGGGTTGGTGGCGTAGCCTGCGCCGGCGATGAGGATGCCGACGACTCCCATGCCAGCGAAGATCTTCCAGAGGCCCGCCCAGCGCTCGGGGAGCATGTAGTCGTTCGCCGGCTTCTTGGTCGCGGGCGGTGCGGCCTTCGCCGCGCTCGCCTTCGCCTCGCCCTTGGACTTGGACTTCTTCTCGGTTTCTTCGCTCACGGCGTCTTCTCCGGCGCGGCGGCCACTTGCGCTTGGCTCACTTGGAGCGCGCGCACGTAGGCGACGATGGCCCAGCGGTCCTGCGGCGTGGTCTGCGCCGCGTAGGCTGGCATGTTGCGGATCCCGTTCTCGATGGTCGCGTAGAGCTGACCGTCGGGCATGTGGCGGATGCGATCCTGGTGGTACGTCGGCGGAACCTGCATCCCGCGCTTGACGACGATGCCGTCGCCCGCGCCGGTGAGGCCGTGACACGGCGTGCAGTAGATGCCGTAGCGCTCCTGGCCGCGCGCCAGCATCTTGTCCATCCCGCCGAAGCGGTCGATCGACTCCTGCGGGATGAGGAGCACGTAGCCCGAGTTGTCCTCGAGGCGACCGTGCGCGATGCGCGGGTCGACCTCTTGATCGCGGGCGACGACGTTCGCGGGGACCGGACGCATCGAGCGGCCGTCCTTGTAGAACGCGCCCTCACCCTGGATCTGGTACTTGGGCTGATCGTACATGTTGCGGATCGGGACGATCGGGGGGTCTTCCGACGTCTGACCGCGGCAGCCCGCGAGGGCGGCGGCGGCCACGACCGCAGTGATTGCGAAGAGGTGGGCGCGCATCAGTGGTGCTCCTCGGTGTCGTCGTCGTCTTCGACTTCCTCTTCGAGGAGCTCGATCGAGGTGGGGTTGAGCTCACCGAGGAAGGCCTTGGTCCGCTCGGGGTCGAACTTCGGATCGTCGGCTTCGACGGAGATGAAGAACTTGTCGTCGGTCGCCGCGCGGAAGCGGTCGGACTCGAAGATGGGGTGGTGGTGCCGCGGGAGCTTGTTGATCCCGAACATCCCGAACACCGTGGTGAGTGCCGAGAAGAGGACCATGAGCTCGAACATGATCGGCACCGAGCTCGGGAGCGAGAACGGCGGCTTGCCACCGATGACGATCGGGTAGTCGACGCCGTTCATCCACCAGATCATCACGACCGCGGTCGTGACGCCGGCGGCGCCGCCGACGAAGACGATGAGCCCGAGGAACGAGTCCTTGAGGCCCATGGCCTTGTCCATCCCGTGGATCGGGAACGGCGAGTGGGTATCCCACTGGGTGTAGCCTGCGTCGCGCACCTTCTCGGCGGCGTGGATCACGTCCGCCGTGGTGTCGAACTCGGCGAGGAGGAGCGCGGGACGCTTCTTCGGCGGCTTGCGCGGCTCGTCGTCGTCGTCATCGTCGTTCTCGTCGTCGCCGTCGAGATCGTCGTGCTCGTGGTGGTGGCCGTCGTGGGCTTCGCCGGGGAGATGGGCGTGGGCGTCCTCTTCGGACTCCTCTTCTTCCTCGTCCTCGTCCTCGTCCTCTTCTTCCTTCTCTTCGGAAGCGGGCGCGGCCTTCTTGGGCTCCTCGGCAGCCTTCTTGGGCTCCTCGGCAGCCTTCTTGGGCTCCTCGGCAGCCTTCTTGGGCTCTTCGGCCTTCTTCGGCTCCTCGGCCTTCGTCTCCTCCGGCTCGGGGGCCGGAGGAGGGGGCGGACGAATGGACTCGGCGACCTTCTCCGCCTCGTCCCAGCCTTCGGACTGATCTTCTTCGCCGCCTTCGGCGTCGGTCTTCTTGGGATCGTCAGTCATGGCTCACTCCCCCGGCGCGAGGGCTTCGTCACCGTCGTGATCGTGCTCCTCGTGGCCGTGGCCCTCGTGGTGGTGGTGAACTTCGTCGTGCGGGTCGGCCTCGGGGAGGACCGCCTTCACTTCGGCGATCGCAATCATCGGCACCCAGCGGATGAAGAGCAGGAACAGGGTGAAGAAGAGACCCAGCGTTCCGACGTAGATCATGATGTCGATCGCGGTCGGCCGGAAGTAGCCCCACGACGACGGGAGGAAGTCGCGGTTGAGCGACGTCACGATGATGACGAAGCGCTCGAACCACATGCCGATGTTGATCAGGATCGAGATCGCGAACATCACCGGGATGCTCGTGCGCAGCTTCTTGAACCAGAAGAACTGCGGCGAGATGACGTTGCAGCTGATCATCGTCCAGTACGCCCAGGCGTACGGGCCGAACGCGCGGTTCTTGAAGACCGCGATTTCGTACTCGTTGCCCGAGTAGAACGCGACGAAGAACTCCATGCCGTACGCGTACCCAACGAGGGTACCCGTCACGAGCATGATCTTGTTCATCAGCTCGAGGTGCTTCATCGTCACGACCGACTGCATGCCGTACACCGCGCGGGTGATGAGCATGAGCGTCATGACCATCGCGAAGCCCGAGAAGACGGCGCCGGCGACGAAGTACGGCGGGAAGATCGTCGTGTGCCAGCCCGGCATGACCGAGGTCGCGAAGTCGAAGGAGACGACGCTGTGCACGGAGAGGACGAGCGGCGTGGAGAGCGCGGCGAGGATGAGGTACGCGCGCTCGTAGTGCTGCCAGTGGCGGTTCGCACCGCGCCAGCCGAGCGCCAGGGCGCCGTAGGCGCGGGCGCGGAGCATCGCGAACTTGCCCTTCATCTTCTGCGAACGATCACGAAGAAGAGCAAGATCCGGGACGAGGCCGACGTACCAGAAGAGGAGCGACACCGTGAAGTACGTGCTGACCGCGAAGAGGTCCCAGATGAGCGGGCTCTTGAAGTTCGGCCAGATCGCCATCTGGTTCGGGAGCGGGAACATGTAGTACGCGAACCAGATGCGCCCGACGTGGAGGCCGGGGAACAGGAGCGCGCAGATGACGGCGAAGATCGTCATCGCTTCGGCGAACCGGTTGATCGCCGTACGCCACTTCTGGCGGAACAGGAACAGAACGGCGCTGATCAGCGTGCCGGCGTGACCGATACCGATCCACCAGACGAAGTTCGTGATGTCCCAGGCCCAGAAGACCGGAGCGTTGTTGCCCCAGACGCCGATGCCTTGGAACAGCAGGTACCCGACGGCGAGACCGAAGCCGCCGAGGGCCGTGAGGGCGATGCCGAAGGCGATCCACCAGTTCCGGGGGGCCTTGTTCTCGGTCACGCCGCAGACGACGTCGCTCACCTCGTGGAAGGTCATCCCTTCCTTGGTGAGGTAAGTCTCGCCGAGCTCCTTGATGGGGCGCTTGTACGAGGCCATCAGCCCATCTCCTTCTTCGGGTTGCGAATCTTGCCGAGGTGTCGCGTGCGCGGGTGGGTCCCGACCTCCGCGAGGAGCGCGTAGGCGCGGTCCAACGAGGTCAAGCGACTGACCTCGGCCTTCGTGTCGTTCATGTCGCCGAACGAGATGGCGTCCGCCGGGCATGTCTGCTGGCAGGCGGTCACGACGTCCTTCGGGCCCATCGCGCGGTTCTCGCGGCGGGCGGAGATCTTCGCCTCCTCGATGCGCTGCACGCAGTAGGAGCACTTCTCCATGACGCCGCGCATGCGGACGGTGACGTTCGGGTTGAACGCCATCTTCTCCGTCTCGGGGATGTCGCCGTACATGTCCTCGACCTCGGCCACGGCGCCGTGATTGCCGCGGAAGTTGAGGAAGTTGAAGCGCCGCACCTTGTAGGGGCAGTTGTTCGCGCAGTAGCGCGTGCCGATGCAGCGGTTGTAGGCCATGTCGTTGAGGCCTTCGGCGCTGTGCGCGGTCGCGTTGACCGGACACACGTTCTCGCACGGAGCCTCTTCGCACTGGACGCAGGCGACCGGCTGGAACGCGACCTCGGGAGAGGCTTCGTCCTCACCGACGAAGTAGCGGTCGATGCGGAGCCAGTGCATCTCGCGACCGCGGAACACCTGCTCCTTGCCGACGAACGCGACGTTGTTCTCCGCGTGGCAGGCGATGACGCAGGCGTTGCAACCGGTGCACGCGTTGAGGTCGATCGCCATGCCCCACTTCTTCCCGTTGTAATCGACGGGCTTCCAGAGCGGCAGCGTCTTGGGCGTGGGCGAGCGGAACTTGGTGAAGTCCGGGTTGTCGCGGTACTCGTCGAGCGTCGCGTCGATCGCGAGCGGACGACCTTCCATCGAGTTGTGGTCCTGCGTCTGGACGACCTTGAAGGTCTTGCCCGTCGCGCTGACCGCGAGCTTCGCGAAGGAGAGCGCCTTGAGCGGGCGCGCCGGGCTCACGTTGAAGCCGCGGCCGTTGCCGTAGCGACCCGCGGTCGTGCGGCCCCAGCCGAGTGTCACGGTGATCGTGTTGTCGGGCATGCCGGGCTGGATCCAGGCCGGGATCTCGACCTCGCCGGCGGGGCCCTTGATCGAGATCATCGGCGCGATCGCCGCGTCGAGGTCCCACGTGAGGCCGAGCGCCTTCGCCGTCGCGGCCGACATGAGCGCCGCGTTGTCCCAGACGATCTTCGTCATCGGGTCCGGGAGCTCGAGGAGCCACGGGTTGTTCGCGCGCGACCCGTCGTGGAGCTTCGGGCAGGGCGCGAAGACGACCTCGTAGGTGCCACCGCCGAGGGGCGAGGCATCGACCGGAGCCTTCGTGAGCGCCGCCGCGACGTCGTCGAACGTCGCGTGGAGCATGTCCTTGCGCTCGCTGCGGTTCGCGAGGCCGCGCTTCAAGGCCTGAGCGAACGCGCTGTCGGCCATGGCCGGAACGGTGGCGCTCTCCTTGAACGTGTCCTTCACGAGCTCGTAGCCCTTCGCCTTGCCCGCCGGGATGCCGGCGAGGATGGCGAGGATCTCGATCGCGCTGCGCCCGTCGTAGAGCGGCTCGATGAGCGGCTGCTGGATCGACCAGGTGAAGTCGAGCGAGCGGCCGTCGCCCCAGGTCTCGAGCTCGTGCGCCATGGGGAAGTGCCAGGTGCAGAGCTCCGCGGTCTCGTCGTACGAGTTCGCGAGGCTGAACGAGGTCTTGGCGTTCTTGATCGCGTCGGCGAACTTCAGCTCGCCCGGCGCGTCGTAGACGGGGTTCGCCCCGAGCACGAAGAGCGCGTCGACCTTCTTGCCGTTCAGATCGTCGACGAGGTCCTTGAGGTCCGCGCCGAGATCCGCCGGCTCCGTCGTGTCGACGACGGGGGCGTAGGTGACGGTCGAGCCGACGTTGTCGAGCGCCGAGTTGAGCGCGTGCACGAGCGCGTGCACGTGCGGCGGCTGGCGACGACCGGCGACGATGACGGACGAGCCCTTGTGCTTCGCGAGCTCCTCCGCGACGATCTTGATCCACTTCGCGTCGACACCGGCGGGGGCCTTGGCGCCCGTGACCGCCGCACCGATCGCGCCGAGGTCCAGCTTCTGCACCGTCGCGAGCTCCGCGGCGAGCGCCCGGGCGTACGCGTCGACGTCGCGCGCGGCGAGCCGCAGGCGGTGGTCGGCGTTCGCGCCGGTGATCGTCGAGGTGGACTCGACGACGTAGAGCCGGGACATCGAGTCCGTCGGCTTCTCGATCTTGCGACCCTTGGCGAAGCCCTTCGCCGCGTGGACCGCGCCCTGCTCCGTCTGGAGGAAGTCGGAGTCGAGCGAGAGGATGACGCGCGCCGCGCCGAAGCTCGGCACCGCCAGCTCGGCAGCGTCACCACCGAAGGCGATCTTGCCGCCCTCGCGCGGGTTGCTCTCCGCCACCGCCGCCCACGTGTGGAAGCGCATGTGCGGGAAGCGAGCGCGGGCGAGCTCGCGGAGGCGAACCACTGTCGGCGAAGCCGTCGGGGGCATCAGCACGCGGACGCGCGCGCCACCGTCGGCAGCCGCGTCCGCAAGGACGGCGGCGACGGCCGCGTCGAACGCCTTCGCGTCCGACTTCTGGCCGGCGGCCTCGTAGCCCTTGGCGCCGACCGTCGTGCGGACGTGCGTCGAGCGCTCCGGGTTGTAGAGGTCCATGATCGCGCCTTGCGCGAGCATGTCGGCACCGCCGAGGCTCATCGGGTGATCGGGGTTGCCCTCGATCTTGGTCGGGCGCCCTTCGTGCGCCTCGGCCACGACACCGACGACGTCACCGCGGGACGAGAGGATCGTCGCGTAGAACGACGACACGCCCGGCACCTGGTACTCCGGCGCCTTCGTGTACGGCAGGACCTTCTCGACCGGGCGACGGATGCAGCCCTCGGTGAAGAGCGCGGCAGTCGCCGCACCGAAGCCGAGGAAGCCACGCCGCGTGAGCGACGCCTTGCCCGGGTCGGCCGGCTTGACCACGTCGGCGTTGTCGAGCGCGCCCGGCGCGAACTCGAGCTCGGCCTCGCCCTGTACCGAATTGGGATTCTGCTTCGCCCGGAGGCTCTTCCAGGCGACCTTTCCGCCGCGCGGGGTGGAGAGCTTGGTGGAGTACGGTTCGCGGCGGCTCATCGGTGGCACCCAGAGCAGTTCGTCGGGGGGTGGACTTCGGGGGCTTTCCAACCCGGCGGCGCCTGATCACGCGTCCACGCCATGTTGGTGACTTGATCCTTCGGGCGGAGGTTCGGCTCCGGGTTGCGGTGGCACTCGAGGCACCACTGCATCGCGATGGGTTGGTCGATCCGAACGACCTCCATCTGGTCGACGCGCCCGTGGCACGTCGCACAACCGACGCCGACCGCGAGGTGGGCGCTGTGGTTGAAGTACGTGTGGTCGGGGAGCTTGTGGACCTTCACCCACTGGACCGGCTCGCCGGTGTCCCAGCTCTCACGGACGGGCGCGAGCTTCGCGCTGTCGGTCTTCACCACCGCGTGGCAGCCCATGCACGTCTGCGTGTTGGGCACCATCGCGTGCGCCGACTTCTCGACGTTCGCGTGGCAGTACCGACAGTCGATGCCCATGTCGCCCGCGTGGAGGCGGTGACTGTAGGGGACCGGCTGCTTCGGCTCGTAGCCGACCTGGAGGTGTTTCGGCGAAAAGTAGTACCAGGGCACGATGACGGCCCCGGTGAGCGCGAAGAAGCCGCCGACCGCGCCGAGCAGTGGGAGCTTGTTGAGGGCTTTCGGGAAAAGTTGCATTTGCGTCGCCGACGGTCCCTTTCCGAACCGCGTCCTCGGCGCTTACCTGCACTTGGCGCACAGCTTCGCGACCGCCTTCTCCGCCGAGGATCGCGGCGGTCCTTATAGGGGAGTCGGGCGCTCGTACACAACCCTTTGATCGGGGAATTTCTCCGGGCTTCCCTCCCCCTCGCGGCGATGCACCCGAAGCGCGAAATGATTTCGCGTTTCGACGTCGCCGCGTGGCTCAGCGGCTCCGCGCCGCGAGCGACTCTGCCTCGGTTTTGTGGGTCGGGCAGTCGCGCGCGAGCACGTCGACCTCGACCGTACCGGCGACCCCTCCGTCGAGGGCTTCGCCAGGGGTGCGAGCGAGGACGGCCGATTTGGACGTCACGACGCTCGACCCCTTCGCGATCGGGGCGTCGCTCGGGACGCGAGCGCGGATCGCGACGAGCGTCCCCATGTGGTACTCGAAGGTCACGACGAGCGGGTTCGGCTCGCCGGAGGCCGTGGTCTTCGCCTCCCCCCGCGTCCAACGGATGGCGTAGTCGTCGGCCGCGACGTCGGCTTTGAACCCTCCGCCCGCGCCGCGGAAGCGATCGCGGACGTCCGAGGCGGTCATCCCGAGCTTGACGCCGTAGACGTCGGGGATCGTCTCGCCGCTGCACGCCGAGAGCACGACGGCGACGAGAGCGGCGCGTGCGAGAGCGGACGGCCGGATCACGCGAGGACGCCGTCCACCACGATCGCGGCGAACAGGCCGACCAGGTAGACGAGCGACGTCGCGAACGTGATTCGTGCGCTGCGCTCCGTACCGCGCGCGCGGAGCCCGTAGATGGCCGCGGCGAGGAACGCGCCGCCGAGCGCGAGCGCTGCGAACAAGTAGCTCAGATGCACGATCCGGAGCGGAACGAGGAGGAGGCTCGTCACCACGAGCGCTCCCGCGTATCGGAGCACGGCGTGCTTCGTCGCATCGTCGCCCTCGACGTTGGGGAGGACCACCATCCCGGCGCGGCCGTACTCGAGCTTCCGGAAGAGCGCGATCGCGTGGAAATGCGGGATCTGCCAGAGAAACAGGATCCCGAAGAGGACGAGCCCACCGGTGTCGACGCGGCCCGTCGCCGCCGTCCAACCGAGCAGCGGGGGGATCGCACCCGGCACCGCCCCCACTTGGAGCGCGAAGTGCGAGCGCTGCTTGAGCGGGGTGTAGGCGAGGACGTAGAGCAGGTTCGCGAGGACGGCGAGGAGCGCGGTCGTCGCGTTGACGCCGAAACCGAGGACCGGCACGGCGAGGACCGAGCACGCGACGCCGAAGATCAGCGCCGGCCGTGGCGCGAGGCGCCCGGTCGGCAGCGGACGGTTCCGCGTCCGCTTCATCAGGCCATCGAGCTCGCGCTCGATGTACATGTTCAGGGCGTTGGCGCCGCTGACGATGAGCGTGACCCCGAGCAGAGTCGCCACGATCGTCAGCCACCCGACCCGGGTGGGGCTCGGCGCGAGCCAGAGCCCGCCCGCGGTGGTCACCAGCACCATCGCCGTGATGCGCGGCTTTGCCAGCGCGACGAAATCGCGGAGGCGGAGGCTGGGGGCCGCCGCAACGCGAGGCGCGGCGATCGGTGCGGAGGTGCTCTGCACGGCGCACGCGATTTACGGAAAACCGCGCGCGCCGTCAAGGCAGCCGCGGTGATACCGTGTGCGCGTCATGTCCTTTCGGCAGCCGCGGCGCTGGTGGTTCCGTGTCGCCGTCGCCGCGCTCGCGTGCGGCGTCGCGGTGCTCGGCGCCTGCCGTGAGCCCACCGAGATCACGGTCGCCCTCTCGACCGACCTTCCGTGCAGCCAGCTTTCGCGGACTTCCATCTACGTCGGCACGCCGGCCGAGCTCCAGCGCCCGCTCGGCGAGCTGGCGCTCTCGGCCGAGGCCACCACCTGTGATCCTACCACCAAGACGATCGGCACGATCGCCGTCATCCCCGCGGGAGCGCGCACCGACACGGTCGGGCTCCGCGTCGTGGCGCGCCTCACCGGGAGCGACTGCGACCGCGACGCGAAGAGCGGCTGCATCGACGTGCGGCGAACCATCGGCTTCATCGAGCACCGTTCGCTGCGGCTTCCGATCGCGCTCGACGCCGCCTGCCGCGACGTCGTCTGCTCGAACGCCAGCGACACCTGCTACCGCGGGCAGTGCGTGACGGCGGTCGTCGATCCGAACGCGTGCGCGAGCGGCACGTGCGGCGAGCTCGGGGGTGACGCGGGCACGGACGGCGGCATCGATGGCGGGAGCGACGGCGGCACGTGCGGCCCCCTCCTCTCGGCGGTCACCTACGTCTGGCACTTCGAGGACCCGGCCGACACGGTGCAGGAGTCGAACGGTGCGCTCCCCCCGGTCTCGCTCACGGTGGGCTCCACGCTCGCGCCCGGGCTCGCCGGCTGCGGCCGCGCGCTCGTTCGCCAGGGCGCGTCGGCGCCGCTCCAGCTCGCGTCGTCGACGGTGGCGCTCCAGGCGCAGAGCTTCTCCCTCGCGTTCCGCTTCAAGACGAAGGCGCAGAGCTTCGTCGTCACGAACCAGGGCACGACGGGCTGGCGCGTCGGATTGACCAACGGCAGCCCGTCGTTCGTTTCGTGCATCGCGAACTGTGCCGTCAGCACCGACCCGTCGTTGAAGCTCGCCGACGACCAGTGGCACTGGATGTCGTTCGAGGCGCTGAGCACCGGCACGCGCGTGCTGATCGACGGCAAGCTGAACTCCGTCATCGCCCCCACGCAGTTTCCGCCCAAGCCCGACGGGTTCCTCGCGATCGAGGGCGACGGCGCCATCGACGATCTCACCTTCAAGGCCAATTGAACCACGTGTCGCGAACGCTTCGTCTCCTCTTCGCCAGCCTCGGCTTCCTGCTCTTCGCGCTCCTCCCCGCCCACGCGAACGCGGGCGGCCTCGAGCGCGTGCGCGCCCAGGGCGTGCTCCGTTGGGGCGGCGACGTCCAAGGCGGCGAACCCTATGCGTCGGAGACGCCGGACGGAAAGCTCACCGGCTTCGAGGTGGATCTCGCGAAGAAGATCGCCGCCATCCTCGGCGTCCGCGACGAGTTCGTCCAAAACGACTGGACCACGCTCGTCCCTGCGCTCGAGCGCGGCACCTTCGACATCGTCATGAACGGCCTCGAGGTGACGCCGGGCCGCGCCGCGCGGGTGAAGTTCACGCGCCCCTACTACTTGTTCGCCGAGCGGCTGATGGCGCGGAAGGGCGACACGTCGTTCAAGCCCGAGCTCGCATCGCTCCGCGGGCGCCGCGTCGGTTGCCTCTCGAGCAGCATGGCGTTCGAGCTGCTGCGCGCGAACGGCGCCGAGCCCGTCATCTACGAGGGCGTGCAGGAGCCGTACATCGATCTCGACGAGGGCCGCACCGACGCCGTCCTCATGGACGACATCATCGCGCACCGCTACGGCGAGCCGTACGCGACGCTCCAGATCGTGGGCGACGTGACCGAGGGGTCCTACGCCGTCGCGACGCGCAAAGAGGAGTCCGACTTGGCGGACGCGATCAGCGACGCCATCGGCAAGCTCTACGCGTCCGGCGAGCTCCGCGCGATCTTCCGCGACCACGGCATCGACGACCCGCGCGAGGCGAAGCTCGGCGATTCGCCCCCGATGCCCGCCATCAGCCAAGGCGACGCGATCCCCCCGCCGCCCAAGTTCGGCGTCGCCCAGCTCGTCCTCTTCCTCAAGGGCGCGGGCGTCACGCTGCTCGTCTCGACGCTCGCGATGGCCATCGCGTTCCCGCTCGGCCTCCTCCTCGCGATCGCGCGGGCCTACGGGCCGCGCCCGCTCCAGCGGCTCGCCACGGCGTACGTGGAGCTCTATCGCGGCACGCCGGTGCTGCTCCAGCTCTACGTCCTCTACTTCGGGCTCGCGCCGATCGTGAAGCTCGGCGCGATGCCAGCCGCCATCATCGGGCTCGGGATGAACTACGCCGCCTACGAGGCCGAGGCGCACCGCGCCGGGATCCAGGCCGTTCCTCCGGGCCAGCTCGAGGCCGCCTACACGCTCGGCATGAAGCTCCCGCTCGCGCTCCGCCGGATCATCCTGCCGCAAGCGCTCCGCCTCGCGCTCCCCAACGTGACGAGCGACTTCATCGCCCTGCTCAAGGACAGCTCGCTCGTCTCGGTCATCACCGTCGTCGAGCTCACCAAGCAGATGACGATCACCGCGGTCGACGTGCGCGGCTGGCTCGCCCCCGGGCTCGCGTGCGCGTTCCTCTACTTCGCGATGAGCTACCCGCTCTCGCGCCTCGCCCGCAGGCTCGAGCAGCAGGAGAAGGAGGCGCACGAAGGATGAGCTCGGAGGCGCCGAAGAAGCGGAAGAAGAAGCGCGACGCGGAGTCGAAGCCGCCGGCGATCGAAGCGCGCGCGATCGGGAAGAAGCGCGGTCCGCGCACGATCCTCGGTGGCATCACGGTCGCTGCGAGCGAAGGCGACGTGCTCGCGCTCGTCGGCGAGTCGGGGAGCGGAAAGACGACGCTCCTCCGCTGCATGCAAGGGCTCGAGGACTTCGACGCTGGCGAGATCCGCGTGACGGGCGAGCTCCTGCGGCGTGCCGGGGAGCCGCTCGTGCACGAGGTCCGGGTGAAGGTCGGGATCGTGCTGCAGCAGTACCACCTGTTCCTCCACCGCACCGCGATCGAGAACGTGATCGAGGCTCCCGTGCACGTGCTCGGGGTCGCCGAGGACGTCGCGCGCAAAGAGGCGCTCGCGCTGCTCGATCGCCTCGGCGTCGCGCACCGCAAGGATGCACGGCCCGCGTCGATGTCGGGCGGCGAGCAGCAGCGCGTTGCGATCGCGCGTGCGCTCGCGATGAAGCCCGCCGTGCTCTTGATGGACGAGCCGACGGCGGCGCTCGATCCCGCCCGCCGGAAGGAAGTCGGGGCGATGATCCGCGAGCTCTCGGCAGCGGGGACGACGATCGTCACCGCAACGCACGACATGCCGTTCGCCGAGGAAGTCGCGACGCGGACGATTCGACTCGTGGGCGGAAAGATCGCCGACTGAGGCCTTCCGCTGCATGCCACCGACCGAGCGGATGCCTGCCGCTGTACTGATGAAGAGCGCGCGAGGAATGAGGGCTCAAAGCCTCAAAGGGCGAGGGTTCGTGAGGCGTAGGTAAATATTTTGCGGCAAATTTGCCTTGCAGATCGAGCACTTGCGGGAGACTTACACGCACCTACTCTTTAGTCTTTTCAGGTACGAGCCGTAGAAGCGTTGAGGCGAGTTGATGTCCTCTAACCGCAACTGATGCGACTGCGGCCTCGAGCCCTCAACGTGTTTGAGTTCTTGCGATGACGTTGCGGGCGCTACCCGCGCGTACGCGCAGTGAAGAAGAAGAACAAGAAGAAGCGCGCGAACGCCGAGTTTCACGACGAGCGTCGCGACCGCGAATGAGGGGCGCACCCCGCAGTGCTGCGGTGTGCACTCTGCACTTGTATTTGCGAGGCGTGCGTGTGCGACTTCTAGTCCCTAGACGACATACCGGTATGTCGGTCTCTCGCGCATAGGGTCTCGAAAAGGCCTCCAAGAGGCCTCCAAGAGGGTCCAAGAGGGATAGAGGAGTACCATGTCTCCCATAAATATTTGAAACCACTGGACAAGCGCGTACAGCCGAGGCAGGATGCAATGATGAGGCGTGTTCCTTCCAAAGGAGTCTCTAAATGAAGATGAGCCGCTCCCTCTTATTGGTGACTGCCTTACTTCTTGCGGGTTGTTCTCAGGCTTCTGAAGGTTCCGAAGACGTCCAAAGCGCCGACGAAGCGCTGCACGGGAATGGGAACGCTCCCGTGACGACGGTCGACCACTTCGTTCACGTCTCCTCCGGAGCGACGATCCACGTCGTCGAGAAGTACACGAAAGGCTCCCTCTTCCAGGGGAACCGCCGCGCTCTCTTGATGCTGTCGGGGACGTTGGTGGACAGCCGCGAGTACAACCTCCCCTCGCCCTACAACGCGCTCGATATTGCTGCGCGCGCCGGATATTTCGCCTACGCCATCGACTACGAGGGGTATGGCCAGAGCTCCCATCCGCCGGATGGAAAAGTCGTCACGAAGCAGCGCCTACTGCAGGAGTCGGGTGAGGTCGTCGAGTGGATCCGTCACTCGCGTCACATTCGGCGCGTGAACTTGCTGGGTTCGAGCCTCGGGTCCTCCCTCGCGGTGGAGCTCGGCGGCGGCAATGGCCCCATCAATCGACACCACGTCGGGAAGCTCGTGCTGACGTCCGTCGTCTACAAGAACGTGACGCCGGAATTTCAACAAGCGTTTTTCAGTCCCGCATTCCAGCAGCTCCTGCTGACGATCCCCGGCGGGTACATCCAGACGCCTGCCGAAGCGTATGGGCCGATCGTGATCGGCGCGGCTCCCGCGGCCGCGAACTCGGTCTTGACGCTGGTCCCCGACGTCTACGCCGTCGGTCCTACGTTGGAGGGTTTCACGCTCCCCATCTACCCCGCTCAGGACGGGCGCAACCCGGCGATGCAGTTCTGGGGTGACCAAGACCCCATCACTCCGCTCTCCGACGTGCAGCAATTCCAATCGGAATACGGGGGCAACATCTCCTACCGGGTCGTCTCGGGATCAGGTCACATTCCCTTCTATTCGACCAACGCAACCTCCTTCTGGAACGGCGCATTTGCCTTCCTCGATGGGGACTGCTTCTCGGGCGGATACGACGGGGTGGACGACTCCACGACCGACGGCGCCGGCATCGAGGTGACCGCAGACATCAGCAGCTCGAAGACCTCGGACGCGCCCAAGGGCTGCGTCGCCTGGTGATCTGAGCGACCTGGAAAGGCTGGAATGAGTACGAGGGCAAGCGTCGCTCCCAAGGGATACTCGCATTTCGGCAGCGGCGTGCGCGCCGTTGCCAACCCCGCGGAACCCCGCGTCGTCGATGTCCTCGTTCGGCATCTCGAGCAGCTCGGCGTCCGCCACGCGTTCGGCTGTACGGGGGGCACGATCGCCGTCTTCTGCGAGGCGCTGGCGCAGAGCAACATCGACGTCGTCCACGTCCGCCACGAATCGGGCGCGGCGTTTGCTGCGGCGGAGGCTTACTTCGCCACGGGAGCCCCCGCCGTCGTGTTCACCACCAGCGGTCCGAGCATCATGAACGCGCTCAATGGGCTCATGGGCGCGCGGGGGGAAGGCGCGAAGTTGCTGTTGGTCTCGGGGTCGACCCCACCGCGTCAACGAGGGCGCGCTGCGTTCCAGGAGACGAGCGTGAGCACGCTGCCACGCTCCCTCTTCACGAAGGGATCCATCTTCGACTTCGCGATCGACCTCACCGATCCCGCGGATCTCGGGCCAACACTGACGGCCATCGCGGAGGGGTTCGCCCGTCCCGGTCCCTTCGTCGCCCATCTCGCGCTCCCTGCGTCGGTGCAGGGGCTCGCGTTCGATCAACCGCTGGTTCGTCCCCAGACCACGTCCCCTGCAGGGATCCGGCCCGACGACGTGGAAGCGCTGGCTGCGCTCCTCGCGAACGAGCGGTTCGGGCTCTGGGTCGGGTTCGGAGCTCGCGCTCACTCCGCTGCGGTTCGTCGCTTTGCGGAGCAGGCGTGCGCTCCGGTGGTGAGCTCCCCGCGGGGGCGCGGGGTCTTCCCAGAGACGCATCCGCTCTTCCTCGGCGTCACGGGGGTCGCGAGCCCCTGGGATACGGCCTCTCGGCTGACGAGCGCGGGCGTGAAGCGCCTCGTCGTCCTCGGGAGCCGCCTCGGCGAGTTCTCCTCGACCTGGGACGAAAGCCTCATTCCGGCCGAAGGGATCATCCAAGTCGACATCGATCCCGACGTGCCGCGGGCGTTTCCGACACGGCCCCGGCATCTCGTCCGCGCGGACGTCGGCGACTTCCTCGCCGCACTGACCCCCCTCGTTCGAGGCGTCCCGCTCGACGTTCCGCCACCTCCGCCGGTACCGGACATTCCAGCCTTGCGTCCGGGGCCAGTCCGGCCGCAGGTGCTCATGGCGTACGTCCAGCGGATCGTCGTGGACGCTCGAGCGCGCATTCTGATCGACTGCGGGAACAGCTTCCCGTGGGCGAACTCCGTACTCCGGTTCACGACCCCGCAGTATCGCGTTTCACTCGGGTGGGGCTCGATGGGTCACGCTGCCGCCGGCGTGATCGGAGCTGCACTCGCCACCTCGAAGCGCTGCGTCGCCGTCGTCGGCGACGGAGCGATGCTCATGCAGAACGAGCTGAGCACCGCAGTGAAGTACGGCGTCGAGGCGGTCTGGATCGTCCTCAACGACGCTCAGTATGGGATGATCGAGCAGGGCATGCGGCGGCTTCGGCTCGAGCCGGTGGAGACGCAAATCCCGCGGGTCGACTTCGTCGCCATGGCGGAGAGCGTGGGTGCCCGAGGAGCGCGCGCGACCACGGAGCACGAGTTGGAGAGCGCACTGCACGCTGCGCTCGCCGCGTCGGGGCCCTTCGTCGTCGACGTGACGATTGACCCGAACGAGCTCGCCCCGATCGGGGGACGCATCACCTCACTGACGACCGCGGGGGTTGGAAGAGGGAACGATGAATAAGGCCGGGATTCGCGGACTCGCCGTTCGGTACCCGTCCCAAGTGCGGACGAACGACTACTTTCGGGAGCGATTCCCCGAGGTCGTCGCGGGAGCGGAGCAGAAGTCGCTCGGCAAGATATGGGCGAAACCGGCCCAGTCGGACGCGAAGGAGGCCATCGACTTCGACAGCGCCGCAGCGCCGTACATGAGCGACCCGTTCCGCGGCACGGTGAAGCGGCGGATCCTGAGAGCCGGCGAGCGCACGGTCGACCTCGAGCGCGAGGCGCTCCTCGATCTCCTCTCGGTCACTGGCCTCGGCACCTCCGACATCGATCTCGTGATCTGCTCGGACCTGATCGCCGACAGCATCGGCGTCGGGAACGGCGCATACCTGGCGGCGGCGGCAGGGTTGCGATGCGCCGTCTGGAACCTCGAGACGGCGTGCTCGAGCACCGCAGTCGCGCTCCAAGTGGCCGCGTCCTTCGTACGATCGGGCGAGTACCGGCGGGTTGCGGTGGTCTCGTCGTGCAGCTACTCGCGGGAGGTGGTTCCCGACGATACCCTCGCGTGGTTCGTCGGCGACGGGGCGGCCGCCCTTCTCGTCACGAGCGAGCCGGAGGCGGGTGAGATCCTCTCGACGGCGACCATCAACACGGTCGAGACCTGCAACGCTTTCAGCTACGCCCTCACGCCGACCGACGATCGGCGAGCTCGGGTGACGATGCATTGGCACCCCGAGAAGGCCAGCATCATCCGGGAGACCTCCGAGTCCTATGTCCGGAGATGTTGCGACGAAGCCCTCAGGAAGGCAGGAAAGACGGTCGGCGACGTCGACTGCTTGCTGGTGAACACCCCGACGGCCTGGTACGCGAAGTTCTGCGCGGATGCACTCGGCATTCCGGTCTCGAAAACGGAGGACACCTATCCGCTCTACGCCAATTGCGGACCGGTACTTCTTCCCTCCAACATGTACCGTGCGGCCCACCGTGGGTTGCTCAAGCCCGGTCAGCTCGTGCTGACCTATGCGGTCGGGAGTACCTCCTCGGCGAGCGCGTCCGTGCTCCGTTGGGGTGAGGGGGTCAAACTCGGAGCAGATCCCGAGCGCGCGGATTGACGGAGGAAACTCCTTCAGGGATAGTGGTTCGTCCGCGAGGAGCGCAAGTGAGTTTCAAGACCGCCTACATCGAGCCAATCTTCTTCGTCCGTTGGATTGCGCCTACCGTGATGGACACGCACATCGTGACGGGGCGCTTTCGCGAGGAAGTGGAACGCGCTGGCCGCTCGCTCACCTACGTGGCGATCGTGCCCGAGGAATGCGGTGTTCCGGACGACGCAACCCGAACCGCGATGGTGGCCGAGCGGGACAAGGTAATCCTCGACTGCGACGCGATGTACATCGTCATGGAGGGGGCGGGGTTCAAGCATGCAATCCTTCGAAACGCGATGGCGGCCATGCTGTTGGTCGTGGGCTCGAGGGACAAGCGTGTCGTCGTCGGCCGCTCGCTCGACGAGGCCCTGAGCCAAGCTGCCCGTTCTGCCCCGCCCGAGCGCCGCTTCAGCGTGCCGGCGGTCATGGCGAAGGCGCTTGCGGCGGGAGTCGCCACTCCTCCCGCCTCGAAGGTCGGCAGTCCCTAACGCATCCATCGACCGGATGCCCAAGCTCACCGGCTTCGCTCCCATCGACATCCGCGGCCCCGGTGGGCCGCCTCTCGTCGGTGTGCAGTACAACGCGATGCGGCTGCTCGGCGATCCGATCGGTCGTTCGTTGGCTCTTCGCGAGATGGGTGACGTCGTTGCGGTGCACGACCGCAGCCCGGCGCTCGTCATGGCGTTCGGACCCGCGTTCAATCGAGAAGTCCTCTCGAACCCGTCGCTCTACGACAACGACACCGACATCCCCATCAAGATCGATCCGGGCAGCCCGCTCGCCATTCTGACGAAAGGCCTGACCCACCAACAAGGCGAAGGACACCGGCGGCATCGGCGCCTGATGATGCCTGCCTTCCAGAAGACGGCCCTCGATGCCTACGCCGCCGACATCGTTGCCGTGGCCGAGTCCGCCCTGGCGGAGTGGCCCGTCGGACAGACGGCAGACGTCGCGCTCCTGACGAAGGAGCTGGTTCAGTACATTGCGGTTCGGTGCCTCTTCGGTCTCGATTGGAAGAGCGGAGATCGGGGGCTGGGGCGCGCGGCGTCCGAGACGATCGAGCTCGTCACCTCACCGCTCGTCGTCGCCCTGCCGTTCCGCATTCCGGGGACCCCGTACGCGAAGCTCATGGCGGCTTCGACGGAGCTCGTCGCGCTGATCCGGCAATTGGTCGAGGAGAAGCGGGCTCGGGGCGCCGGCGGAACCGACGCCCTCGCGCTCATGTTGCAAGCCGCCGAAAAGGACGACGCGCCCCTCGCCGACGACGAGCTCGTGGGCGAAGCCGCGACCCTCTACATCGCTGGCCACGACACGCAGGCGCGCACGTTGGCCTGGACGCTGTTTCTGCTCGGCCAACACCCGAAGGTCCTCGCCGACGTGCTCGACGAGATCGATCACGTGCTGGATGGCGGCGCACCGAACCTCGGCCACCTTCCGAAGCTGGTGCTCGTCGATCGGGTGCTCAAAGAGAGCATGCGCGTTCTGCCGGTCGTCCCGCTCTCCTTCCTGAAGGTCGCGCAGGCCGAGGCACGCCTCGGCGAGCATACGCTCCCCCGCGGCGCGAGCGTGATCCTCAGTCCGTTCATCACCCAGCGCGATCCGGAGCTCTACCCCGAGCCGAAGCGCTTCCGTCCGGAGCGGTGGGAGAAGCTGTCGCCATCGATCTACGAGTATCTCCCGTTCGGGGCCGGGCCCCGCATGTGCATTGGTGCGGGCTTCGCAACGATGGCGATGCGGCTCGTTCTCCCGATGATCTTGCAACGTTTCCGAACCACGCTGGCGCCGCACGCGAACGTGTCGCGGCTGGTTCGCGCACAAATCCTCTGCCCGAAGCACGGCCTCCCGATGACGATTACCCAACAAGACCGAAAGCTCGACAAAGCGGGGCGCGTGGTCGGCGACGTCGCAGAGATCGTGGATTTCGACGGGTCCTGAACGAGCGCCGGTCAAGCCGGGCGCAGCGGACGGCCCCCAATCGCAATCCGCATTCGCATCATCTTGGGCATCAGCACCGTGAGGGCACGAACGAAGCTCGTCTTGGGTACCTCGAAAGAGCTGCCCCCGCCCGTGCGCCCCGCCACCCAGTCCTCCAAGAACTGCTCGTAGGTCGTGGCGGTCACGCCGTGCTCGGCCAGCGTATCCGTCACTTCCCCGACGCGGTTCTCGCGCACGAGCTTCGAAGCCGCTCTCACGTGGGCTCGTGGCACATCGGGAACACCCAGGACCCGCATCATGAGCTCCATCGAGCGTGGGCTTCCTTCGACGTAGCTCACGGGTCGGCCCAGCACCTTCGAAAGCGCGTCCGCCATGTCCCACATCGTGAGCGCTTGGGGCCCGGAGACCTCGTAGAGTCGCCCCTCGTGACCGGGTTCGGTCAGTGCTTTCACGGCGAGCGCGGCGACGTCGCGCACGTCGACGAGCGCCATCGCTCCATCCCCGTGCGGAGCGCTGACGACGCCTGCTTCGCAAACGAGACTCCACGAGAAGAGCGTGAACGTCTGCATGAAGGCGTGCGGACGCAGGATGGTCCACTCCAAGCCCGACGCGCGTAGCGCACGCTCGATGGTTGCGTGGCTACGAAGGTTCGGCGACTCCGACGTTCCGTCAGCGAGAATGGCCGAGCACTTGACGACGTGACGAACCCCCGCGCGCTTGGCCTCCTCGATGAACGCGCATTCTCGGGCCGTCAGCGTCCCGTCGGGCGTGCTCACCAGATACGCGCGCTCGATCCCCCGCAATGCCCGCTGGAGTGACTCTCGATCGTCGAAGTCACCCGAAATCGTCGGAAAGCCTCGCGCTTCCAGGGCGCTGCGCGCACTGGCCCGTCGCGCCATCGCGACGAAGGGCACCCCAAGGCCCTTGAGGCGTTCTGCTATTTGAGAGCCCGTATTTCCGGTCGCACCGGTGAGAAGGATCACGCAACTAGAGCGTAGCGACTAGCCATCATCGACGCAACAGCCGCTCTGCGACTTCGCCATCGAGCGGAGACGATTCTCCACTCCACTCCGCTGGATGCGGCGCAGTCGTCAACGACGGCGACGGCGAAGCGCCATCACGGCGAGCCCCAGGGCGAGGGCAGCCCCGCCCGCGGCTCCACTCGCCCGCCCGGGGACGGCCACTGCGCACGAACCGTCGTCGTCCGTCTGAGGGACGACGCCCGCATCGGGCTTGGCGGCGTCCTGCGCGGCCGCATCCTGCGGCGTGGCGGCATCATCGGCCGCCGCATCCTTCGAGGTCGCCGCGTCCGAGCCGGCGTCCGTGCTCGCCGCGTCGCTCCCGGCGTCGGTGCTCCCCGCGTCGGTGCTCCCCGCGTCGGTCGAGCCCCCGTCGGTCCCGGCGTCGCTCCCGGCATCCGGGGCACCACCGTCGAACGTGACGTCCACGATCTGCGCGCCCATCAGCGCGTGGATCTGGCACTGGTAGTAGAGCCCGCTCTGGAGCTGGTTCGCCGTCGGCGTGAAGACGAAGGAGCCCGTCGTGATGCCGCCCGCGACGAAGCCCGCTCCCGCCCCCGACGAGCTCGTCGAGACGTAGAACGGGTGGAAGCTGCAGTTCGAGCAGCTCGAGTCGATCTCGAACGTGAGCTGGACCGCGGGCGTGACCGCGAGCACCGGCTGGTTCGTGTAGCCGCTCCCCGTGTCGAGCTGGAAGACCGCTCCGTTGTGGTTCACGCACACGTGCGTGGACGAGGCCGCGCACGCCGCAGCGGCTTCGCCAGCCGCAGCGCAGAGGACGAGGAGCGAAGAAGCCAAGACGACGAGGGGGTGGCGCATGATGCGCAAACCATAGCCCGCCTCAGCCGTGGGTCAAAAGGCTCACTTCGGCGGTGGGCGGAGCGAAGCACGGCGCGCGGGCATGATGATCGCGACCTCGGTGCCGCGGCCGACCTCGCTCTTGATCTCGACGTGCCCGCCGACCGCCGTGACGAGCCCGTACACCGCCGAGAGACCGAGTCCGCTCTTCTGCGCGCTCTTCGCAGCCCCCCGCGAGTAGAACGGATCGAACACGCGCGAGATCTGATCCGCGGGGATGCCCCCGCCCTGGTCCGCCACCGAGAGAACCACGCGGTCACCTTCGGCGCGGACCGTCGCCTCGATCGTTCCGCCGCTCGGCATCGCTTCGATCGCGTTGCGTGCGACCTGGAAGAGCGCCTCGGCGAGCGCCGAGACGTGGACTTCGATCGCGCCGACGTTGGCGTCGTAGTGGCGCTCGACGACCACCCCCGAGCGCGCACGGCCAATCGCGCTCTCGAGCGCGAAGTCGAGCATCGCGGCGACGTCCGCCGGCTCGAGCACCCCCTCGGCCGCCATCGCGAAGCGGCGCAGCCGATCGACCGTGCGCTTGATGCGGGTGAGCCCGCCGTCGCTGCGCACGAGCGCCGCGCGCGCCAGCGCGAGATCGCGCTCGAGATCCCGCCCGACCTGCGCATTCGACGCGATGCTGATCGCGAGCGCGTTGTTGAGCTCGTGCGCCATCCCGCCGACGAGGACGCGCAGCGCCTCGAGCTTCTCGACGATGACGAGCTGCTCCTGCAGCCGGCGCAGGCGCGCGACGGCGGCGCTCAGGCGCTCCGTGCGAAGGAAGATCCGGAGCGCGCGATCCGCGCGCCGCTTCGCGAGGATGACGACCGCGATCCCGACCGACACCGTGACGAGGTGGACCGGCGGCGGCGCGGATGGGCCCGCCAGGAGCAGAGCTCCGTAAGAGGCCGCTGCACCCGCCGCCGCGACGTAGGTCGGGGCCGGCACGACGACCCCGAAGAAGATGTCGAGGAGCGGGAGCAGGAAGACGTACGGGCTCGCCGCGCCCCCGGTCGCGCGGCAGGCGATGCCGTAGCCGAGGAGGCAGAACGTCGTCGCGATCCCGTGCAGCCACGCGAGCGCGAGGTTCGCCGATGCGGCCTCGGGACCGCGGCCCGAGGGCGTGCGGCTCGCGATCCTCGGGGCGACCGCAGCGGTCACCGCGGCGACGAGGACGACGACGACCTCGGCAGCGGTCGCGATCGGCTCGGGCGGAAAGTACGAAAGAAACCGATCGCAGAGCGCGAGCAGGAGGGTGGTGGCGGCGAGGCCCGAGTACGCCAAGGTCATCGCGCGCGCGAGCTCGTGCCGGCGCTCGGAGAGGTAGCGCTTCCGCGGCCGACCAACGCGCCGGGCCGAGGCATCGAGCCGGGTCGCGCGATCGCGGAGCTCCGCGGGCGGCGGCAGCGAGAAGCTCTTGCGTTCGCCGCTGGTGCTCGCGCTTCGGGGGTCGTTGTCGCTCATCCCGGACGGCGCAGCATAGACGCTATTCGAACGAGACGCGGAGCGAAACCGAGCCGGGCCCGAACGCGAGCGCTGGGGCGGGCTTGCGCGTCGGCCCGGGGTGGACCACGAACGCGAGCACGATCCCGGCCGCGGCGAGCGCGGCGCCACCGATGAGCGTCACGTCCGCGAGCGTGCGGAACGTGATGCCGGTGCTCTTGGTGTCCGCGTCCTGGTACTTCGGATCGCCCACCGTGCTGTACTGGTGGGCGAGGTCCAGCGCGCGAACGCCGGCGAAGATCCCGATGCCGAGCGACACGGCCGAGACGCCGAGGAGCGAGTAACCGACGATCTGGAGCGAGGTCGGCCCGTGCTCCTCGCCCTCCACCGCGGTCGGGACCAAGACGATCGACGCATCGGCGCCCGTCGCCGCGACCGCCACGCTCCGATCCTGGGCGACGTACGCGGGGGCCTCGGCGTGGAGCTTGTGGTCGCCGAGGACGACGCGGACGTCGGTCGTCCCACCTTGGACGAGCGTGACCGGCTCGCCATCGACGGCGACGGCGGCGTTCGCCGGCTCGACCTTGAGCCGGAGTGTACCAAGATGGGACTTCACCTCGACGAGCGTGCGCCGCGCCGTCTCGACCTCGTCGGTCGCGGCCCCCGAGTCGTCGGCGAGGAAGCGAACGAGCGCGGTCTCGGCGAGGACCCACGCCTCGGTCCGGGCACGCGCCAACCCCAGGTCCAGGAGGATGCTGGGGTGCGGGAACAACGTATAGGCGTGCTCGAGCTCCGTGCGCGCCGTCGGCCAGTCCTGCTTCTCGATCGCAGCGACGCCACGCCGGAAGGCCGCGCGCGACTCTTCACGCGGATCGTCGTCCGCACGTGCCACCCCGTGCCACCCGTACGCGACGGCGGCGGCGAGAGCGAGCGCGAGCGCGGCTCGAGAGCGCATCGCCTGACGGATACCACAAGCCGCTCAGTAGCGCGGCTGCGTGGTGATGTGCGTCGCGCTGGGCTGGGGCTTCTTTGCCGTTCCGGTGCCCACCGGAGGAGGCCGCCGGATGATCTTCCCACCCGCCGGGCGCAGGGCTCCGCTCGTTCCGTGGCCGGGGACGAGCCCGGCGTCGCCGATGTCGTCCATGTCGAGCGGGATCTGGGCCTCGAGCGCGCTGGGATCGATGCTCGGATCGGCCGTCGGAGCCGGGCCCGTCGCCGGAGCCGTCGCCGTGCTCGTACCGTTCCCGACGATCTCGGGCGGAGGTCGCGGACCGGAGACCGCGTCGCGCACCAGCGCGAGGAGAACGAGCACCGCGATCGCACCCGCCACGCCCGCCACCACCACGCCCGCGCGCGAGCCGAGCGTGGGCGCCCGTGGCGACGAAACGGCGGTGAGCACGGTCTCGGTCGGGAGCGTGCCCGGCGGCGGGAGCCCACCGATGACGCGCGGCGGCTCGGTCGCCGGGCCGAGCAGCCGAATCGCGCGCAACATCTCCATCGCGGAGGCGAAGCGGTCCTCGGGCTTGCGCGCGAGCCCCTTCGCGAGGAGCGTATCCAGCTTCTCGGGGACCGACACCTGGGAGAAGTCGCGCAGGCGCTTGGGCTTGCCCTCGAGCTTCTCGGCGAGGATCGCCATCTGCGTTGTCGCGTCGAACGGGAGGCGCCCGCACAGCGCCTCGAACAGGATGAGCGCGACCGAGTAGAGATCCGCGCGCCCGTCGACGTTGGACGCCCCGCGGATCTGCTCGGGCGCCATGTAGGTGACGGTGCCGACCGATTCGCCGGTGACGGTGAGCTTCTCGCCGTCGCTCGCGTCGAGCTTGCAGACGCCGAAGTCGAGGATGAAGGCGCGCTGCGACGCCGGCGCCGCGAGCGCGAGCGGCGTGAGCGAGCTTTGCGGGACCGTCGGCGCGTCGACGGCTTCGAGGAAGACGTTCCCGGGTTTGAGATCGCGGTGGACGATCCCGGCCGCGTGGGCGTCGGCGAGCCCTTGGAGGACGTCCTCGGCGATCGGGCGAAGCTCGGCCCACGAGAGCACGCCGCGATCCCGCATGCGCTGCGAGAGCGACGTGCCGTGGAGGAGCCGCATCACGAGGTACAGCTCGCCTTCCTCGGTCCGATCGACGTCGAAGACCTCGGGCACGTACATGCTCTTCACGCGCCGGGCCGCGACGGCTTCGCGCTCGAGACGCGCCATGAGCGTGTCGTCCACCACCCGACGACTGACTACCTTCATCGCCACCATCGCCCCATCGGCGACGCGACGCGCGGAGAAGACCTCCCCCATCCCGCCGCGGCCGATGCTGGAGGCCACGCGGTACTTCCCGCCGACGATGGATCCGGGCTCGATGGGCACTTCCCCCGCAGTTTAGCGCGAATTCGCCTTCGGCGTTGTGTTCCGAGTGGCCGCGCCTATCCTGCGCCCCATGCGGCCCATGCGGCGTTCGACGAGAGCCGTGGGCCGCGACGCCGAGGTCGAATGGCTCCGTGGCGCAACGAGCGGAGCCGGCGTCATCGCGGTCCATGGTCCGGCCGGGGTGGGGAAATCGGCGCTCGTGAGCGCAGCCCTCGCCGACCGCGCTCCGATTCTCCTCTCGCCCAGCCGCAGCGACGGCGCCCCTCGCCTCGCCCAGCGCCTTCGGGTTGCCCTCGGCGCCACGCCCGGCCGAGGGAGCCCGGTCCGCGCCGCGCTCGAGCAAGTGCGGGAGCGACCGGGGACGATCGTCGTGCTCGATGGCCCCGAAGCTCCCCCGCGCGCCGCCGTCACGTTCGCGGCTCAGCTCGCCGAAGCGGGGGCGATGGTCGTCCTCGTCGCGCGGGAGCTCGTCGGGACGGGCGCGGAGAGCCGACTCGCGGTGCGTCCCTTCGTGGTACCGCCCGTCGAAGCGCTCCGCGACGCCCCCGTGCTCGAGGTCTGGACCGAGCTCGCGAGGCGGATTCGTCCTGACTACGCCGTCGGCGCATCGGACCTCCCGCTCGTGCACGCGATCCTGGCGCGACTGGACGGGCTTCCGCTCGCCATGAGCTTGGTCGCACCGCGGCTCGCCGCGCTCGATCACGCGACGATCCTGCGCGAGCTCGAAGACTCCGCCCACGATGGTCCGCTCGCCGCGGTGACCCGCGCGCTCGCGACGTCGCTCCGCACGCTCGGCAAGCGCGAGCGCGACGCACTCGCCTTCGCCGCGACGTTCCCCGGCACGTTCGACGCCGCGCGCCTCCACGAGCTCTGGCCCGGGCGCCGGGGCACGCTCCACGCCGCGCTCCAGTCGCTCGTCGAGCGCTCGTGGCTCGTCGCCGAGGAGCCGGCGGGCTCGCTCCGCATGCTCGGCGTCGTCCGCGAGTTCGTCCGCGCTCGCGAGCGCGCCCGGATCGCGGAGCTCGACCGCGCGTTCGCCGATGCGCAGGCGACCGCAGCCGCCGCGCTCGGGGAAGAGGCCGAGCGCTGCTTCGCGATCGAGCCGATCCGGGCGCGCGCCGACGATCTGCTCCACGCGGCCGAGATCGCGGTGCGACAGCGCCGCGTCGATGCCGCCGTGCCTCCGCTCGCCGCGCTCGGGCACCTCGTCCAGCTCGGCACGGCGCCGCCCGCGCTCGCCGAACGCACCGCCGCCGCGCTCGCTCTCGCCCGGCGGCGCGCGGACCGCGCTCGCCTCCTCTGGGTCACTCTCGTCCTCGAGCGCTCCGTCGCCGGCACGGCCAGCGTCGTGCGCCGCGCGAACGAGGTTCTCGCCACCGCCGGTGGCGTTCCGTTCGTGCGCGGCGCAGCGCTGCACGTCCTCGGCTCGATCGGGATCGAGGCCGGGGATCCGAACGCCGAGCGTCACCTCGAGCGCGCGCGGGCGCTCTTCGCCGGGTGGGCGAGCGAGGAAGCGCTCGTGCTCGTGCACCTCGCGATCCACGCGCAGCGGCGCGGCGAGCTCCCGCTCGCGATCGCGCGCCTGCGCGAGGCGACGACGATCGCGCGGCGCCACGGCAGCCCGCGCGCGACCGCGACCGCGGCGAGCGTGCTCGGCGCCGTCCTCGCGGAGCACGGTGACGCGAGCGGCGCCGAACGGGCGCTCGACGAGGCGATGCGACTCGCGAGCGCATCGGCCGATCGCCGGACGGAGGCCTACGCGGCGACGTGCCGGGGAGAGGCCCTCGTCGCCGCGGGCGAGCCTACGCGCGCCGTGCCCTATTTCGAGCGCGCGATCGAGCTGTTCCACGCGTGCGGCGCGGCGAGCTATCGCGCGTTCGCGCGGCAGGCCCTCGGCGTCGCGCACGCGCTCGGCGGAGACCGCACCGCCGCGCGCGCCGAGCTGGAGCGTGCGCTCGCGGAGCTCGCCGCGTCCGGCTATGCGACGGCCGCGATCGGCGAGGCCCACCTCGCCGTGCTCGACGCCGAGGAGGGCTTCCGCGATCTGGCGCGCGAGCGCCTCGCGCGAGGGCGCCGTGCCGCGCCGGAGTTCGCGGGGCTCGCGCGGATCGTGGAGGCGTTCTTGGACGGTCGCACTGCTCCCGGCGACGCGCTCACGAGCGACGAACGCCTCCTCCGGCGCCGCGTCGAAGCGCTGCTCCTCCGCGAAGGCCGCATCGCCGTCGCGGTCGCGAGCGACGGCGCGACGTTCCGCACCGGAGACACGGTGGTGCACCTCGGGTCGAGGCCCCAGCTCCGGCGCGTGCTCGCCGCGCTCGCGCGGGCGAAGGGCACCACGCTGTCGCCCGACGAGCTCCGCGCCGAGGCGTGGCCCGGCGAGCGCACGCTCCGCCCGGCCGCCTTGAACCGCCTCTACGTCACCGTCCGCCGCCTGCGCGAGCTCGGCCTCGCGACCGCGATCGAGAGCGTCGACGGCGGCTACCGACTCGTGCCGTCGACCGAGGTGGTGGCGACGATCACGCCGTGACGGGGCTCACGGCGCGTAGCAGTCCACCGTCGCGTTCGCGTCGTCGTAGCCGCAGTAGCCCGAGCTCACGATCGCGGGGCAGGACACGCCCCACCACACCTCGCCGTCGCAGAAGACGAGCGTCGCGTCGTCGGCGCAGAAGCCGACCCCGCTCGCGGCGGAGTCGCAAGCGACGCCGTCGACCGAGCTTCCCTTGCTCGAGCCCGACGACTTGCCGCTCGTGGCGGAGCTGCCGGTCTTCTGGTTGGAGGTCTTGGCGGTGTTGGCGTTGCCGCCACCGCCGCCCTTCTTCACTCCGGACGAGCTGCAGGCGGCGATGACGACGACGGAAGCGAAGAGAACCAGCACACGACGAAAGGCGACGATGGACATGAAAGGCTCCTTGGTCGCCGAGCCTTTTGCCCCAGGCGGGCCTTACACGGTCCTTACTTCCGCGCGCGCAGCTCTTCCTTCAGGACCTTGCCGGTCGGGTTGCGCGGGAGCT
The DNA here is from genome assembly GCA_044224495.1 of Polyangiaceae bacterium. Classification (GTDB taxonomy): domain Bacteria; phylum Myxococcota_A; class Polyangia; order Polyangiales; family Polyangiaceae; genus JBGAKG01. The sequence continues at coordinate 338,147 of JBGAKG010000003.1, forward strand.
TGTCGATGAGGACGTACTCGCGCGGGACCTTGGGCCCGGCGAGGCGCCCGCGGAGGAACGTCTTGAGCTCCTCCACGTCCAGCGTCTTCCCCGGCTCCACCACGACGAACGCCTTCACGCGCTCGCCCCACTCCGGATCGGGCACGCCGATGACGGCGGCCTCGAAGACGAGCGGGTGCTCTTCGACCGCGGCTTCGACCTCGGCCGGGTAGACGTTGACGCCCCCCGAGATGACCATGTCGCGCTTGCGGCCTTCGATGAAGTAGCGCCCGTTCGGATCGACCCGCGCGAGATCGCCGACGCTGAAGAAGCCTTCGCGCATGCTCTCCTTCGTCGCGGCGTCGTTCTTGTGGTAGCCGGCGACGAGCTGGCCGTTCTTCACGTAGAGCTCCCCCACCCCGCCCGGCCCGACCTCGTTCCCGTCGTCACCGACGAGCGCGATCGCGTTGCCGGGGAGCGCCTTGCCGATCGTGCCGGGCGCCGCGCGGAGGTCGGCCGGCTTCGCGAGCGTGACGACGCCGGTCTCCGTCGCGCCGTAGAAGTTGAAGACGATGTCGCCGAAGACGTCCATCGCGTCGTTCGCGAGCTGGCCCGTCAGCGGCGCGCCGCCGGAGAAGATCGCGCGGAGCGAGCGCGTGCGGTAGCGCGCGCGGACCTCGGGGGGAGACGTGACGAGGCGATGGAGCATCGTCGGGACGAGCGCGGTGGTGGTGACGCGATGGCGCTCGACGAGCTCGAAGAACACCTCGGGCTTGAACTCGTCGGCGATGACGGCGGTCGAGCCAACCAAGTGAGTGAACGTGAGGAAGCCGTACGCCGTCATGTGGTAGAGCGGGCACGTCACGAGGTGAACGTCGCTCGTGCGGAGCGGCGTCTCGGCGATGAACTCGAACGCGGACACCATCGTGTCCTTCGGGAACTTGCGGACCGCGCCCTTCGGCTTCCCGGTGGTGCCGGAGGTGTAGGTGACGACGGCGGCGGCCTCGTCGTCGGAGTCGAGCGACGCGGGCGGCGCGTGGAGGACGTCCTCGTACGCGGTGGTGCCCGTGATGCGATCCCCCACCGAGATGAGCCGCTCCTTCGCGAACGACGTCGACTTGGCGGCTTCCTCGACGCTCGGGAAGAGGTCGTGCTCGAAGACGACGAAGCGCGCGCCGCTGTTCTCCATCAGCCACGCGAGCTCCTTCGGCGTCGACCGGTAGGAGACGGCGACCGACGCGCAGCCGACGCGCTGGAGACCGGCGGACACCTCGACGAACTCGGGCCGGTTCTTGAGCACGACGAGCACGCTCTGCTTCCGCGCGAGCCCGCGCCGGCGCAGGCCTTCGCCGAAGCGCGAGAGGCGGTCGTCGAGCTCGCCGTAGGTGACGGTGCGGTCGCGGTGGACGAGCGCGGGGTGGTTCGGCCGGTTCTTGCCGTGGATGGCGTAGATGGCGGACGGGTTCTGGTGCTCGCGCCCGAAGACGCGGAACATCTCGCGGAGCCCCTTCCGTTCGAGCTCCCAGACGAGCCCGGTGGAGGTCCCGAGACGGGTGGCTGCGAGGACCCGGCGCGGCATGTCGCCGAAGCGCTGGCGGAGCTTCTGGAGCGGGGGAAACGAGGCGAAGGCGCTCATCAGCCAGAAAATAGCTAAGGAATGCGCGCCGGTGTACCATCTTCGGCGATGACCGAGGACAATGCCGCGGACAAGCGCGAAGCCGAGCGGGCCGCGATCACCCTCAAGGTCGACTACAAGCGGCTCAACACGTTCTTCGCGGACTACACGAAGAACATCTCGAAGGGCGGAACGTTCATCCGCACGAGCAAGCCGCTCGACATCGGGACCGAGTTCACGTTCGTGCTCTCGCTGCCGACGCAGAACGAGCAGCTCACTCTGCGCGGCCAGGTCGTCTGGGTCACGTCCGAGGCGGAGGCGAACGAGAAGGCCGGAAAACCGCCGGGGATGGGCATCCGCTTCCTCTTCAAGAACGACTCCGAGCGGGACACGATCCACGACTTCGTGGAGCGGCTGATGGCGGAGGCGCTCGGCGAGCACATCTCGCAGAAGCTCCTGGCGCGGAAGCCGAGCGAAGAGAACTAGGACAGCGCCAGCATCCGATCGATCGGCACGCGCGCCTTCTCCAGCAGCACCGGCTCCATCTCCAGCCGCGGAGTCAGGTCGCGCAGCGAGAGGTACACCTTCTCCAGCGTGTTCCGCTTCATGTGCGGGCACTCGTTGCACGCGCAGTTCGCCTCCGGCGGGGCCGGGATGAACGTCTTCTCCGGCGCCGCCTTCTGCATCTGGTGCAGGATCCCGGCCTCCGTCGCGACGATGAACTCCTTCTTCGGGCTCGCGAGCGCGTACTTCAGGATGCCCGTCGTCGAGCCGATGTAGTCCGCCATCTTCAGGATGACCTCTTCGCACTCGGGGTGCGCGAGGATCTCCGCGCTCGGGTGGCGCGTCTTCAGCCCCACGAGCTTCCGCTCCGAGAACGTCTCGTGGACGATGCAGCTGCCCTGCCACAGCTCCATCGGGCGCCCGATCGTCTTCGCCAGGTACGCACCGAGGTTCTTGTCGGGCGCGAAGAGCACCTTCTTCCCCTCGGGGATGGCGCGCACGATCTTCTCCGCGTTCGACGACGTCACGATGTAGTCGGAGAGCGCCTTCACCTCCGCCGAGCAGTTGATGTAGCTCACGACCATCACGTCGCTCGTCTGGCGGTGCTTGTCGATCCAGGCCGCGAACTTCTGGGGCGGGCACCCGTCGGCGAGGGAGCAGCCCGCCTCCAGATCGGGGAGCACCACGATCCGGTTCGGGTTCAGGATCTTCGCCGTCTCGGCCATGAAGTGCACGCCAGCGAAGCAGATGACGTCCGCATTGGTCTTCGCCGCCGCCTGCGCGAGCTGGAGCGAGTCGCCGATCACGTCGGCCACGTCCTGGATCTCGCCCTCCTGGTAGTAGTGCGCGAGCAGAACCGCGTTCCGCTCCTTCTTCAGCTTCCGGATCTCCTCCTCGAGGTCGAGCGAGGGGTCGATGGGAGCGCGAGCTGCCGCCTGGCCGGCGATCGGGAGCGAGGGCATGCCGAGAACTTAGGCCCGGAAGGGCAATCCCTCAAGGCTCCGACGGAGCTGCGGTCCAGAGCCCAGAGAGCGCGAGCTCGATCGCATCGAATGGCTCTGCCCGGACGACCTCGTCGTCTCGGTGGATCGCGACGCGGAGCCACCCCTTCTCTGCATGGCGGTAGATCTCGAGTGTGCGCTCGATCGGATCGAGGAGCCACACGTGGCGAACGCCCTCCCGACCGTAGATGCTCATCTTGTCGGTGCGATCGATCTTCGCGGTGCGCGGCGACAGCACCTCGCAAAGCCAATCCGGCGCGAGCGTGAGGAACGCCTTTGCGGGGACGGCGGGGAGCCGCTCGCGCCGCCATGCCGCCAAGTCGGGCACGATGATGTCGGGCTCGCTCCCGAGGTGCAGCTCGGGCTCGTCGAGGAAGACCCACCCACCCGGCCCGCCGCGGCCCCGATCGAACGGACCCCCGAGATCGATGCCGAGCGCCGTCGCTGCCGCTCCATGGGGAAGCGCCGGGCGCGGGTTCGTGTAGAGGACGCCGAAGAGCACCTCCGCCACCATGTTCGGCGGGGCATCCAGCACGTCCTGGTAGGTGGCCCGGCGCGAGGGCTTCGCGACCATGGGGTCAGCTTAGCTCGAATCGGGTGCTAGAGTTCCCCCCGCCATGCGGCTTTCCCTTCGTCCTTTGGCGCCCGTTCTCGTGTGCGGCGCGATCGTCCTCGCTTGTGGGTCCCGCACCGGGCTCCTGTCCGACGAGCTCCCCGTCACCGACGCCTCGATCGATCGCGACGCCACCATCGACGTCGTCCCCGACGGTCCGCTCAAGGAAGGCGGCAAGCTCGACGTCGCCGTCGACTGCCCCGACCCGCCCTACTGCGACCCGAAGGATCCGGGCTTCGTGTACCAATGTGGGACACGCATCATCGAGTGCAGCTCGCTCGAGCAGTGCTTCGAGGGCAAGTGCAGGAACCCCTGCGTCGACACGCTCGGGCAGGACACCTCGAACGGCTGCGAGTTCTACGCCGCCGAGATGGACCTCACCGACGAAGCGGTCGGCGTCTGCTACGCCGTCTTCATCGTCAACCAGTGGGGCACCGGCGAGCCCGCGCGCATCCAGGTCGATCGCGGTGGCGTCACGCTCCCGATCGAGCAGTTCGCGCGCATCCCCACCGGCACCGGCACCGGCATCACGTATGCCCCCTACAGCGCGCAGGCCGGCCTCGCGAAGGACCAGGTCGCCGTCCTGTTCCTCTCCCGCGATCCCGCCGCCGCCAACGACCCCACGCCGACGAACCCGCGCCGCCTCGCGAGCTGCCCGAACGGCGTGACCCCCGCCGTCGTGGGGGACGCGGCGATCCACGGCACCGGCAAAGGTCAGTCGTTCCACATCAAGACCAACGTCCCGGTCGTCGCCTACAACATGCTCCCGTACGGCGCCGGGCGCGCGCGCGTCACGGGCTCGACGCTGCTGCTCCCCACCAACGTGTGGGGTGACAACTACGTCGCCGCCAACGCCTACCGAGCGCCCACGCTCTTCAGCGAGCCGCGCGCCGGCCCCACGATGATGGTGCTCGCGCAGTCCGACAACACGACGGTGCGCGTGAAGCCGCGGGTGGCGATCCTCGCCGGCGGCGGTCTGCCGGCCACGGCGGCCAACGCGACGGGGACGTACACGCTCAACAAGGGCGAGTACCTCCAGTTCACCCAGCCGAACGAGCTCACCGGCAGCGCGATCCAATCTTCGGCGCCGGTCGCGGTCATCGGCGGTGCGACGCTCTACGACGTCCCCACGTCGATCGTCCGCGCCGACAGCGGTCACCAGATGCTTCCACCGGTCCGCGCGCTCGGGAGCGAGTACGTCGGCGTGCGCTACCGCAGCCGCGGCATCGGCGAAGAGACGGTGCCGTGGCGCGTCGTCGGCGTCGTCGCCGGCACGCAGCTCACGTGGGAGCCCTCCGTCCCGCCGGGTGCGCCCACCACGCTCGCCCCCGGACAGCTCGTCGAGTGGAGCTCGCCGGGAGAGTTCGTCGTCCACAGCCAGGACGCGCAGCACCCGTTCTACCTCGCGCAGTACATGAGCGGCGGGCAACCGTTCGACGGCGCGGGTGACCCCGAGTTCGTCAACGCACCGACGCCGGCGCAGTACCTCCCGCGCTACACCTTCTTCACCGACCCGACCTACCCGGAGACGAACCTCGTCATCGTCCGCCAGAAGGACGCGCAGTCGGGCGACTTCCCCGACGTCGTCCTCGACTGCGCGGGGCTCCTCGGTGGCTGGAAGAACCTCGGGACGCAGGGGAAGTACCAGTTCACGCGCGTCGACCTCTCGACCGGGAATTTCCAGGGCATCGGGTCGTGCAACAACGGCGTGCATACCATCGTGGGACAACTCCCGAACAACGGCACCGCGCGCTTCGGCGTCACCGTGTGGGGCTGGGGCAACGGCGTCACGTGGCCCGGGCCCGAGGAAGACAACCCCAAGTTCACGCGCTGGGTCAGCTACGGCTACCCCGCCGGCGCGAACATCACGACGCTCAACAACGTCGTCTTCCCCGCCCAATGAAGGCACGGGGGGCACTCGGGCTCGTCGCAGCGGCGGCTCTGTTCGCCGCTCCGGCGGCGGCCGCCCCGAAGGAGCTCGGGCTCAACATCCACCAGTCCACCGACGTGGGGCTCGAGGTCACGAAGTCCGCGAACCTGAAGTGGGTCCGGATCGACGTGAACTGGTTCGCCGCCGAGCCGACCCAGGGCGTCTACGACTGGGCCGTGCTCGATCAGGTGATCGACGGCGCGAAGTCCCGCGGCCTCAGCGTGCTGGCGGTGCTCGCCTACACGCCGGCGTGGGCGTCGCAGGGCAACGTGGACGGGAAGGAGACGTTGAACGACGTCCCCAAAGCCGGCACGTACGCGGCGTTCGTGACCGCCGCGGTGACGCACTTCGCCGGGCGCGTCGCGCACTACGAGCTCTGGAACGAGCCCAATTTGGGACAATTCTTCGAAGGCACGCCCGCCGACTACACCGCGCGCGTCCTCGTCCCCGGCGCGGACGCCGTCCACGCCGCGTGCGCGAGCTGCAAGGTGGTGGCCCCCGGTCTCGCGTCGCTCGCCGTGTCCAAGTACGACGAGTGGTTGGATGCCTCGCTCACCGCAGCGATGCCAAAGATCGACATCGTGAGCGGCCACGTCTACGCCGGCTTCCCGCAGGACGGCGCGGCAGGGACGTCCGACAACTTCTACCAACGGCTCGAGAAGCACCGCGTCGTGAAGATTGGAGACGTCGTCGCGTACGAGGGCCCCCGCGCGTTCAAAGAGGTGATGGACGCGCACGGCGCGAAGCAGCCCTTCTGGCTGACGGAGACCGGGACCGAGGCCGCCCTCGGGGACGCGCCCGCGCTCGACGCGCAGACGAAGTTCTACCGCCGCGTGCTCGAGAGCATGCTCACGCGCGCGTGGTGGACCAACACCATCTTCTACGAGGCGTTCGACGAGAGCTCGCAGCCGTACCGCTTCGGCGTCGCGCTCCACGGGACCGGCGCGAGCTTCACCGAGAAGCCGGTGATGGCGCTCCTGCGCCAGGCCACGTCGAAGCAACTTCTGTTCGGCGGCACCGGCACCGACTGCGAAGACGGGCTCGACAACGAAGGCGACGGCAAGATCGATTTCCCCGCCGACCCCGACTGCACGAGCGCGAAGTCGACGAGTGAGGGCGCGCCCCCGATCGACGCGGGGGACGTGGATGCAGGCGATGCCGACGCGGGCACCGTCACCGATGGCGGCGGCGGAGGGTGCAACGGCAGCGGCGGGACGGCCCCGAGCGGCGCAGGCGCGGGGGCGCTCGCCCTCGTCCTCGCAGCGGCGCTCGCGCGCCGACGGGTCGGCGCGCGGTGAGCCATGGGTAGCCCCGCGCGAAACGGGTGCTCGGCCATCGGGGGACTCGTCCTCGCGCTCGCCTCGGCGTCCGGGTGCGCAGGCCTTCCCAGCCCCGTGCGCAAGACGCCCGCCGCCACGCCGATCGCGAACCCGAGCGATCGCCCGATCGCACTCAAGTTCCCCCGCTACGGCCCGCTGTTCGTCCAGTTCGGCGACAAGACGGTGGCCTACGTGGCGACGTGGTCGAACGGCAACGCCGCCACCGTGTGGCGCACGCCCTACCCCGTCCGCGATTTCCAGGTCTACACGAACGAGGTCTGCGTGCTCACCGAGGCCGGAGAAGCCGGCTGTCTCCCGAGCGAAGAGACGCTCCGCCCGCTTTCGCCGGTCCTCGTCGAACCCACCGCGACCAGCCTCGCGCTCGGGCCCAGCTTCGAGGTCTGCGTGACGCTCCCCGACGGCACCGTCCGCTGCTCGCTCGCCGAGGCACGCCTCGAGAACCGTGACTTCGCGCAGCGGCTCTACGCCCGCGCCGGAGCCGTCAAGCGCATCCTGTCCGGTACGCCGTGCGTCATCACCCTCGACGATCGCCTCGTGTGCGGGGGCGGCGGGCGCGACGAGACCGATCCCAAGTTGGTACTGGAGGGCATCGAGGACGCCTCGCTCGTCGCCAGCGGTGGCTGGACCGTCAGCGGGTGCGTGCTCAAGAAGGATCACACGGTCGCCTGCTGGGGCTCCAACCGCAACGGCGAGGTCGGGATCGGTCGCCGCTCGTGGACGGAGGCGCTCCACGTCGTCCCCAGTCTCACCGACGTCGCCCGCGTCTCCTACGCGCCGGGCAAGGCCTGCGCGATTCGTCGGGACGGCGCGCTCTTCTGCTGGGGGGCGGACTTCGGCGCCGATGGCTTGCGCGCGGGAGCCGCCGTCCCGCGGTGCGAGGTGAAGCGCACGAAGGTCACCGTCGAACCGTGCCCGAAGACGGACGGCGACAACCCCTGCGAGCGTGCGCGCTACGACGCCCGCCGCTCCGGTGAGAATCTCGAGGAGCGTGTCGAGGTGCTCCGCGACCCCCACGAGCAGTGCATCGCGCCGGGGGAGCCCGCGTACGCTTCGTCGCCGACCCGAATCTCGCTCGTACCCAACGCGCTCGACGTCGCGACCGGCGACCGCCATGCGTTCTACCTGCGGGCGGACGGGATCATGATCGGCGTGGGAGAGAGCGCGGACTACACCGAGAACGCGATCTCTCCCGTGCCCAACGACCCGCGCGTGACGAAGAAGCCGTGAGGCTCAGTGTGCGCCGGAGGCGCCCGCAGCCACCGCGAGGACGATCGCGAGCAGCACCGCGAGGCAGACGAGCAAGAAACCGATCACGGCCATCACGATTTGGATCGTGAACGCGCGGCTCAGCTTCTTGGCGCCCTCCATGAGGTGAGCCACGTCGTTGCCCTGCGTCGCCACGACCTTGGTCAGCGAACCTCCCGCCCCGAAGAACGTCGCGCCGATCACGATCTGGACGATCCCGGTGACGAGGTAGCTGATGAGCGCCGGCCGCACGAAGAAGAAGCAGCCGCCGAGCGTGTAGAGCGCACCGACGATGATGGCGATGACCCCCCAGATCTTCACGCGCGAGCCGAGCGCCTGGAGCACCCCGTTCTCGGTCTCGTTGAACTCGTAGTTTCCGTAGCCGGTGGCGGGCGACGCGCCAGCGGCGGCTTGCGCCGGGCCCCCCATCGGGACGTTGTTCTGCGGATATGCCTGCGGTTGCGGATAGGTCTGCATGTTGGCCTCGAATCTCCTGAGGCCAGAGTGCGTCCCCGCGCGGGCGTTGGCGATTGCTCCTTCCGGACACCGCCCCGGCGGACGCTCAGGCGGACGGGAGCTCCGGCGCCGGTGCCGGTGCCGCTGCGCCGAACTTGCGATCGAACGCGCGCGTGGCCAGCGTGCCGGCCGCCACCATCGCCGCGAGCGGAACGACCACCGGCGCACCCGCGAGCGTGATCCCCGCGGCGGCGACGACCGCCGACGCGACGCCGGCGGCCGCCACGCCAGCGGCGCCCGCGGCGGCTCCGCGCGCGGCGTGCTTGCCGACGTGGAGCGCAGCGGCGCGCCCATCCATCGATCCGTCGCGCACGGCGGGCGCGATCTTCACGCCGGCGACCACGGCGTCCACCGCGGCGCCTCCGAGCGCGCCGAGGAACGTGGCGCGCCCGATCTGACCGATCGCGGTGCGCACGGTCGCGCGGCCCGCCGTGGCGACGAGCTCCTCGCTGACGGTGGCGGCGAGCGCGCCGCCCTCCTTCACCGCGAGCCCGACGCCCGCGCGCTGGATGCCGGTGACCTGCGCGAGCGCGGCAGCGCCCTTCACGACCGGCCGCGCGACTTGGAGCCCGAGCCGCTCGAGGGTCTCGGTGCCGAAGCGCGTGCCCGCGCCGACGCGCGCGCCGAACACGCCGGAGCGAACGGCGGGGATGCCGCGGACCGCGAGGGACGAGACGGCACGAAGCGCTTCGAGGAGAGCCATGGCCGAAGCATAGCTCACCTCGGCGCTCGGCTCTCACCGAAGCGTGCGCTCGTAGTCCTCGAAGCGGAGCTTCGCGATCGCCGAGCGATCACGCGTGCGCACGACCGCGCCTTCGGGCTTTCCCTTGCGCTCGCCCTCGAGCGGGGCGTGGGTGGCGCCGGGAAGAACCGCCTGGAGCCAGCGATGCGTCGCCTCGATCGCGGTGGGGAGCGCCTCGGCGGCAAGCCGCGGCGCGAGCTCGACGCCGGCGGTCGTCGCGTGAACGGCGAGCGCCGCTTCGTCGACGAACGCCTGACCACCGCCGTCGCGCCAGTACGCGAGCGCCTCGGGCGAATCCCCGAGGCGCGCTTCGAACGACGCCTCGCTGGTGGAGATGGCGTCGAACAGGCGGAAACCGACGCTGGTCCCGTAGGCCTTCGAGCCGGTCGTCTTGCCCCCGAAGACCTCGCCGTAGAGCGTGACGACGGTCCCCTTCCCCGCGTTCGCATCCGCGAACCGCACGGCGATCGCACGCACCGCATCGACGATGCCCATCGCCGGGTTGTGGACGACGTCCCCCCGAGCGTGGAGGAGCTCGGCGCGAGAGCCGATCACGAAGCTCCCGTCCGAGAAGCAGACGATGCGGGCGTTCGTGCCGTCGAGCTTCTCGGTCACCACGAGCTCGGTCGCAGGCAGGCCCGCGAGCCCGGAGACCTGCACCTCGTCGCGCAGCCTTCCGCGCTCGCCGAACCTTCAACCCCCGACGGCTGGCGCTGGATGGGACTGACGTCAGCGATCGCGCCGCCGCAGGAACGCGAGATCGAGCTTGGTCTTTCCGTCGAGCGCGAGCTCCGCGAGCGCCTCGCCCATGACCGACGCGAACTTGAAGCCGTGGCCCGAGAATCCGGCCGCGAACACGATGCCTTCGTGCCGGTCGACGATGAAGTGCTCGTCCGGCGTCATCGTGTAGAGGCAGACCTTGCTCCACGTCGGACGCCCGTCGACGCCCTGGAGCGCGCGTCCGACGAACGCGGTCGTGCGCGCGGTGTCTTCGCCGTGGATGGTGCGGTCGACCCCGTCGGGGTCGACCTCGCGCCGGGCTGCGTGCTCGGCGACCTTGATCTCGCCGCCTGCGCGCGGGAACCCGTAGAAGAAGCCGTCGCTCACGTCGTAGGCGAAGCAGGGCATGCCGCCGCTCGCGTCGAACGCGGGAGGCGCGGGGAACCACGACTGCACGACGCGGTGGACGACGAGCGGGAGGCCGAACGATGCGAGCAGGCGGTTCGTCCACGCGCCGGCCGTCACGACGACGGTCTTCGCTTCGTAGGTCGCGCGCTCGGTGACGACGCGCACGATCCCGCCGTCCTCGACGACGGAGCGCACGGGCTCGTTCCACTGCAGGGTGGCGCCGGCGGCCTCGGCGGCGCGCGCGTGGGCCTGGACACAGCTCTCGACCGCGAGCCAACCGGCCCCGGGCTCCCAGAGCGCGACGGCGTCGTCACCCACGACGAGCGGGGGGAAGCGCTTGCGGATCTCGGCGGCGTCGAGCTCCTCGACGGCGATGGAGTGTTGCGCGGCGACGTTGCGAGCGCGCTCGGTGGCCGCTCGCTCGCCCCGATCGCTGACGAGCACGAGGCCCGTGCGATGGAGGAGCGACGTCCCGGTGGACGCGGCGAGCTCGTCCCACAGCGTGTAGGCGCGCTCGAGGAGCGGAACGTACGCGGGGCTCTCGAAGTACGCCTTGCGGATGAGGCGTGATTCGCCGTGCGAGCTCCCCCGATCGTGAGCGAGCCCGAACGCATCGAGCCCGAGCACGCGAACCCCACGCCGCGCGAGGTGAAACGCAGCGGCGGAGCCCATGCCGCCGAGGCCGAGGACGATCACGTCGGGGGAAGACATTCCGCGAACACGATACCGTCTTGGGCTGCAAAAAGGACGAATACGGAACGAGGGACGGGAACGGGAGCGCGGAATGAGAGGGCGGTTCCCGCGGCAGGGGTCGCGGCGCGAAGGCGAATCCGGAGTGGAGAACGGGAACGGGAACGCGCTCCTTCCGCGTTCCCGTTCTGCGTTCCCCTTCTCTCCGGCATTCCGCGCTCCCGTTCCCGTTCCGTGTTCCGGATTCGTCTTTTGAGGCCCGAAGCTGGCGCCTCAGCGACCACGCCCCTCCCGCGCAGCGGGCTCGTCGTGAGGACCGGCTCCCGACGCGCGTGCCCACCGGACGGCTTCGCGCTCGACGACCGCGCAGGTGACGTGCGGGTGGGTGCAGCCGGCCTTGGTGGCCTGCGCCACGAGGTGGGACGCGCACGCCGCCGGGTCCGGCCGATGGATGGCGAGCGTGCGCCGCATCACGTCGTTGCCGAGCGTACGCGCGACCGCGCTGGTGACGACGAAGACGTCGCCGAGCTCGACCGCGTCCTCGCGCGCGTCGATCTTCGCGTCCTTCATGCCGAGCGCGTTCACAATCGTGCCCGAATGCGGGAACGCAGCGCGCTCCTCGGGCGTGTCGGCAACGCGCCGGGCATCGACGTACATCTCGAAGATCCCATGGTCGCGCGTGAGCTGAGCGAAGCCGAGCCCGCGGAGCCGCGCCACCCGAACATCCCCGGCCCACGCGACGAACGACCGACCGCCAGCGATCCCGAGTCCAGCAACGGACGCCCCGCACCCCCGCGGACCGCGCTCCAGTAGGAGAGCCTGGACCAATCCGAGCGTGCGAGCGACGTCGAAAGGACCGCGAGTCCGTCCCAAGACGGAAAGATCTCGTCCGACAGCGCATCGAGGCCACCGAGCTCGTCGATGACATACGCAACGTCGCCACCGAGGAACCAGAGCACCCGAGAATTCTGACTCAAGAACGCGGGCCCGTCTTCCTTCCGCGTTCCTGTTCTCTCCTGGATTCCGCGCTCCCGTTCCCGTTCCGTGTTCCGTATTCGTCTTTTGATCCCGCAGCGCCGTCGTCAATGAGCGCCTTCCACCGACACGCCCGCCTTCGGCTTCTTCAGCATCAGCACCAGCAGCAGCCCGAGCGCCATCGTCACCGCGACGAGCCGGAACCCGTCATCGAAGCTGAGCACCATCGCCTGCTTGGTCACCTTCAAGCTCAGGATCGTCTCCGCCACGCGGTCGCTCGTGTACGTCTGCGACCCCACGCCGGCGCGGATCACCGCCGCCTGGTCCTGCGTCGCCGCGTCGTAGCTGGACACGTGCTCCGCCAGGTACGAGCCGCGCGACTTGATGCCGTCGGTCACGAGCATGCCCATCACCGCGGTGCCGATCGAGCCACCGAGCTCGCGCGTCAGGTTGAAGAGCCCCGTCGCGTTGCCACGCTTCTCGGGCGAGATGTCCGACAGCGCGAGCACGCTCACCGGGATGAAGATGAACCCGAGCCCGATCGAGCGGATCATGTTCGGGCGCACGAGGTCCCAGAAGCTCACGTCGCCGGTCAGACCCGACGCCGTCCACTGGCTGAACGCGACCACGCTCACGCCGAACAGGAGCAAGTAGCGTCCGTCGACCTTGGGCGCCATCCGCCCGACCAGCGGCATCAGGACGATGCTCACCGAGCCGGCGACGAGGAAGACCTCGCCGGTGTCCAGCGCCGACTTCTGCATCACGGCGCCGCAGAAGAGCGAGAACAGGTAGCTCCCGCTGAAGAGCGCGAAGCCCGTCAGGAAGTTCAACCCGGTCCCGGCGGCGTAGCTCCGGTTCGCGAAGACGCGCAGATCCACGACCGGGTGATCCGTCTCGAGCTCGTGGACGATGAACGTCACGAGCGCAATCGCTGCGACCGCCGAGAGCGCGATGATGGTCGTGCTCTCGAACCAGCCCTCGCGGTTGCCCTCTTCGAGCACGTATTGGAGCGAGGGCATGCCGACGGCGAGGAGCACGATCCCGAAGACGTCGATCTTCGCATCGTCGCCCTTCGGCGGCGCAAAGCCGGGCTGGTCGACGAAGCGGAACGTCAGGAACGCCGCGAGGAGGCCGATCGGCACGTTGACCAGGAAGATCCAGTGCCACGAGAGCGCGTCGATCAGGTAGCCGCCGATCGTCGGGCCGAGGAGCGGCCCCGTGATCGCGCCGAGCCCGAACAGGCCCGCCGCCATGCCGTGCTCGCTCTTCGGGTAGCGCGCGAACAGGATGCTCTGCGCCGTCGGGATGATCGCGCCGCCGCCGAGCCCCTGAAGCACCCGGAAGAGCACGAGCGACGGCAGGTTCCACGCGAGCCCGCAGAGCGCGCTCGCCGCCGTGAACACGAGGATCGAAGCGCCGAAGTAGCGCTTGTACCCGAAGCGGCGCTGGAACCAGCCCGTCATCGGGATGATGACGATGTTCGCCATCATGTACCCGGTCGACACCCACCCGATCTGATCGAGCGGCGTGCCGAAGCTCGCGCGGATGTCGTTGAGCGCGACGTTGACGATCGTGATGTCGATCATCGCCATCAGCGCCGCGACCATCACCACCGCGGTGATCGCCGCTTTGGAGCCGCGGATCTCGGCGGGGGCTTCCATGGCTACTTCGTGCTCACGGTGACGTACGCGCTCATGCCGGGGCGCATCGTCACGTCCGGCGGCGCATCGAAGCGCACCAGCACCGGCACGCGCTGGACGACCTTCGTGAAGTTGCCCGAGGCGTTGTCGGGGGGAAGGAGCGAGAAGCGCGAGCCCGTCCCGGCGGCGAGGCTGTCGACGTGACCGACGAACGTGCGCCCGCCGTAGCCGTCGATCTTCACCTTCACCGACTGCCCCACCTTCATCTCGGCGATCTGGTCTTCCTTGAAGTTCGCGACGACCCAGGTGTCGTCGAGCGGGACGACGGCCAGGAGCGGACGCTCGGGGCTCACGTTCTGCCCGACCTCGACCGTGCGACGCGTCACCAGCCCGCCGACCTGCGCCTTGACCTGCGTGTAGCTCACCGCGAGCTCGGCGGCGTCGACCGCGGCCTTCGATTGCGCGACGCGCGCCTCCGCCAGCTCGACCTGCGCGGTCGCGGCTTCGATCTGATCGGGGCCCATCTGCGCCGACAAGAGCCGACCGTGCGCGGTCTGGATCGTACCCGCCGTGTTCACGATGTTCGCCTTCGCCGCCGCCAAGCGCGCCGTGGCTTGAGCGACTGCAGCGTCGGCCTGGTCGAGGTTCGCCTTGCGCGCATCCCAGTCGGCTTGCGTCGTGACGTTCTGCGCGAAGAGACGGTCGACGCGATCGAAGTCGGTCGCGGCGAGATCGCGGCGCGTCTTCGCGGCGCGGACGTCCGCCTCGGCCTGATCGATCGTCGCCTGCGTCGTGCCTGCGAGCGCGCTCGCCTGCGCGACTCCGCCCTGCGCGACGACCAGGTTCGAGTCGGTCGTCTTCTGCGTGACCGCGAGCTGCGTGCGCGCGGCGTGGAGCGCGGCGAGGGCGGCCGCGTAGTCCGCCTTCGTCGCCGCGAGCTTCACCTGGTAGTCGCGGTCGTCGAGCTCGACGAGGACGTCGCCGGCCTTCACGACCTGGTTGTCCTTCACGAGGACGGACTTCACTTGACCGGCCACGCGCGGAGCGATGCTCGCGACGTGACCTTCGATCTGCGCGTCGTCCGTGCTCTCGACGCCACGGGTCTGCGCCCAGGCGACGCCACCGCCCAGGGCCGCGAGGGCCGCGAGGACGGGGAGGAGGATCGGAGCGAGGCGGCGCTTCTTCGCGGGCGGCGCGGCCGAGCCGTCGACCGGAGCCGGAGTCTCGTTTTCCGGCGCGGAAGCTTCGCGACGGAGCGTGCTGGGAGCAGCCAGGGTAGCCATGCCCGGAGCGAATGCATTGCGCGTGCCGAGTTTGGAAGCACCTCATCCATCGAATTTCATTGGATTTATGACTGTCGGCAAGCCGACATCCCGTTCCGACTGGAAGCATCGGAATCCTTTGGTATCTTCCAATATGAAGCCATGGAAGACATCCAATCGGTGAGCGCCTCCACCATCCGGGCGCTGCGGGGCGCGGAGAGCCGGGCCGCGTTCGCCGCCCGCCTCGGGGTCACGGCCAACACCGTCTACCGCTGGGAGCTCCCCGAAGGCGCCGCGGAAGCGCGCCGCCCTCGCGGTGCTGCGCTGTCGCGCCTCCTCGCGCTCGGCGGCGGCGCACGGACGGACGGCCCGGAGAGCGCGCTCACCGAGGCCATCGCCACCCTGCACCGCGCGCTCGGCACCGACTTCGCTCGCGCCGACGAGGAGCTCTTCCGCGCGGCCACGGCGCAGACCGGCGAGACCAGCATCGATGCGCGCGCGGTGCTCGCCGCCGGGTCCGCGCTCGTCGAGAGCGTGCTCCGCTCCAACGCGCGCGGCGCGATGATGCTGCTCGCCCCTGCCCTCGCCGACGTCGAGGTCGGGCGCACGAGCCCACGCGCCGCCGCGTGGGTCCATGCCGCGGCCGCCCAGCTCCACGCCATGCCGGACGGCCGCGTCTTCGACGTCGGCCGCGTGCACGCCCACGCCCGCCGCGCCGACGAGCTCGCCGGTCGCGATGGTGACGTCGCGCGCTGGATCGGCGCTCACGCCACGTTCCACGCTGCGATGCAGCTCGCCGACGACGATTTCGTCGCGCGTGCGCTCCAACGCTTCGAGGAGATCAACGTCGATCTGCCGCTCGTGCTCGCGCTCCACCGGAGCGAGGTCCGCGCGATCGCCTTGATCCTCGCGGGCCAGCCGTCCGCGGCGCGCGAGGCGTTCGGCGAGGTCGTCGCGCACGCCCGCGACAAGGGCCTCGCGATCGTGGAGGCCCGCGCGCTCACGCTCCTCTCGCTCCGCCAGCTCGACGAGCTCGCCGCCCCGTCCGGCGTCCTGGAGCTCACCGAGCGCGCGAGCCGCCTCGCTCGCGAAGCGCACCTGGGCCCCGGCGCCCACACCATCTTCGGCGCGCGCGCGCGCGCCGAGGCGCAGCTCCGGCTCGGTCGCACCGAAGAGATCTTCGCGACGTTCGCGGCGCTGGACAGCGAGATGGACGCCGTCCGCTTCCCCGCCGTCGCCTCCGTCCCCAGTCGGGTCCGCGCGCTCTTCCTCACCGGGCGCCAAGCCGAGATCCCGGCGATCGCCGACGCGCTTCGCGCGGCGAACGTGCCGTCGATGCGCGGCGCCTGTGACGCCTTCGCGGCCTGGGCCGACGCGATGTATGCGCTCGCGGTCGATCAGGACGGAGAGACCACGATCGAGCGCTTCCGCGACGTCGAGCGCAAGTCGACGCGCTGGAACTTCCTCCAACGCGACGCGCTCGTCTTCGGCTGCACCGCCTACATCCTCTACGGCTCGGAGGCCGAAGCCGCGAGCGCGATCCGGCGCGCGCAACGCTTCCTCGATCGGTTCCCTTCCCCGTGGTGCGCCGCGCACCTGCGCCGCCTCGAAGGCACCATGCTCGCCGCGCGCGGCAACACGGTGATGGGGCGCACGCTCCTCGAGGCCGCGATCGCGACCTTCGGGCTCGCGGGGGACCGGCCCGACGAGGCGCTCGCGCGCCACACGTTGGCGGCGGTCGCGTGCGGGCTCGGCGAGCCTGGCGCAGAGACGCGCGCGAAGGAGACGGAGACCGCGATCCGGGAGCTCGGGCTCGTCGAACCGCTCGGCATCCGGCGCGGCGTCGAACGCATCCGCGCCGCGCGCTCCGAGCTGGCACGCTCGCGGGCGCAGGCCACGCACGAGCTCGCGGCGTCGCGGCTCGTCGTCCCGATCCAGCGCCTCACGGTGCGCGGCATGTCGGCGGAGATGATGCTCAGCGAGCTCGCCCTCGTGCTCGAAGAGCTGCTCGGGCGCCCCGCCGGCGCCGTGCGCGTCGAAGAGCTCGCCGAGGGCGGACGCGTCACGTCGCTCGTGGGCGACGCGACGACCGACGGCTCGTCGTACGAGTGGGCGGAGTTCGGCGATGGTGCCGGGCGGCGCCTCCGTGTCGGCGCGGCGGGCCCGTTGTCCGAGGGCGAGCTCTCCGCGCTCGCCATCCTCGCGACGCTCGTGGGGTTGGCGCTCGCGGCGGCGCCGCGGCCGGCCCCGAGCGAGAACCGGAGCGGCTCGGGCGATGCGCTCGCCGACATCGGTGGCTTCGTCGGCGTCTCCGCCATGGCGCGCAAGCTGCGCGCGGAGGTCGCACGACTCTCGCGCACGCGCGCGACCGTCGTCATCGTCGGAGAGTCGGGCACCGGCAAGGAGCTCGTGGCGCGGGCGCTGCACGATGCCTCACCGCGCGCCGCCGGTCCGTACGTGGCGTTCAACTGCGCGACCGTGCCGCGCGACCTGTTCGAGGGTCAGCTGTTCGGTTATCGGAGGGGCGCGTTCACGGGCGCGACCTCGGACCACGTCGGCGTGCTTCGCGCGGCGGAGGGCGGCACGATCTTCCTCGACGAGATCGGCGAGCTCCCGCTCGACGTGCAGCCGAAGCTCCTGCGCTTCCTGGAGAACGCCGAGGTGTTTCCGCTCGGCGAGAAGCGCCCGCTCCGAGTCGACGTGCGCGTCGTCGCAGCGACCCACCGCGACCTCGCCGAGCTCGTGCGGCGGGGTGCGTTCCGCGAGGACCTCTACTACCGCCTCGCGGTGGTCACGCTCGACGTGCCGCCCCTCCGCGAGCGCCGGGACGACGTCGCTCCGCTCGCGCGTCACTTCCTGCGCACGCTGACCGCGCCGACGGACCCGCCGATCCTCGCCCCCGACGCCGTGCGCAGGCTCGAGGCCCACGCGTGGCCGGGGAACGTTCGCGAGCTCCGCAACGTCATGGAGCGAACGCTCGCGCTCGCCGCGCCCGACGGAAGGACCCGCGTCCTCGACGCTTCCCAGCTGAAGCTGTGATCAGATCTCGGTGAGGATCGTCGTGAGGATGTAGTCGGCGCAGAACACGACGACGATGCTCGCGACGACCGCTTTCGCCGTCGCCTCGCCGACGCCACGCGCACCGCCCGATGCGTGGAAGCCCTTCTTGCAGCAGATCACGCTCACGAGGAGGCCGAAGACGGTCGCCTTGATCACGCACATGCGCACGTCGGACGCTTGGAGGAACTGGCGCACCTTGTCGAAGAAGAGCCCCGGATCGAGCCCCTGCCAGACGACCGCGACGAGGTAGGCCCCGCCCATCCCCGCCATGCCGAAGACGATCGAGAGCATCGGCGTCACCACCACGCTCGCAAGCACGCGCGGGACGACGAGGTACTGGACCGGGCTCACGCCCATCGTCGTGATGGCGTCGATCTGCTCGGTGACGCGCATGTTGCCGAGCTCGCTCGCCATCGTGCTCCCCGCGCGCGCGGTGAGGACGACCGCCGCGAGGACGGGGGCGAGCTCGCGCGCCAGGGCGATCGCGACGACGCCGCCGACCATGTTCTCGGCGGAGAACTGACGGAACCCGACGATCGTGCTGACCGTGAAGGCCATGCCGGTGAAGAGCCCGACGAGCGCGACGATGAAGGTGGAGCCGGCGCCGATGAAGTCGAACGCGGCGAGGAACTGCGCCGCCCGGAACGGCGGACGGATCGCCCAGCTCACCGTCTGGAGAAGGAGCGTGAGCGTGCCGCCGAGGTCGTCGAGCAGATCGAGCACGGGCGACAGCGCGCCGAGGACGACGGTGACGATTCCCCTCCGCTCCGCCTCTTCGCCTTCCATACCGAGGTCCGCTCGCTGAACCACGCGTCGAGCTTAGCCTGGATTACGGTTCCCGGTAGAAACGCGGGACACGGCGAGAGATCGCCGTGAGGACCTCCCACGGGATGGTGTGCTGGTGTTCGGCGACCTCGTCCGGGGTGATGCAGTCCTTGCCGAGCACGCCCTCCTGCGGCCCGAGGACGACGGCTTCGTCCCGCAGGTCCACGCCCGCCACGTCGGTCACGTCGATCATCGACATGTCCATCGAGACGGCGCCGACGATCGGCGCGCGCTTGCCGCGGACGAGCACGTGCCCCTTGTTCGTGAGGTGGCGCGAGAGGCCGTCGGCGTAGCCCATCGGGATCGTCGCGATGCGGGACCTCCGCGTCGCACGCCAGAGCGCACCGTAGCCGACGGCGGCCCCCTCCTCGATCTCGCGGAGGGCGACGATCTCGGAGCGGACGCGCATCACCGGGTGCAGGTCGAGCTTGGCGCTCACGCCTTCCGGCGACGCCTCGGGAGCGCGCGGCGAGACGCCGAAGAGCGCGATGCCGGGGCGCACGGCATCCAGGCGCGCTTGCTCGCGCACGAGCGCGGCCGTGTTCGCCGCGTGCCGCACCGCGGGTCGCACTCCGGCGCGCGCGAGGAGCGCCGTCGCTTCGTCGAAGCGGACCATCTGCTCCGTCGTCTCCGCGTCCGTCGGAGCGTCCGCGCAGGCCAGGTGGGTCATGAGGCCAGTGACCTTCACCTCGGGGTAGTCGTCGAGCTTCTCGGCGAACGCGGAGAGCGCTCCCATCGTGACGCCGAGGCGGGCCATCCCCGTGTCGACCTTGAGGTGCGCCTCGATCGGGCCCGGGACGACCCCCGCGCGGACGAGGCGCGCGAAACCTTCGATCTGGCCGAGGTCGTACACGACGGGGACGAGCTTCCGCGCGAGCACCTCTTCGTGCGAGCTCCCGTAGTAGCCGCCCATCACGAGGATCGGCGCGACGATGCCGGCCTCGCGGAGCTCGATCCCTTCCTCCAGCAGCGCGACGCAGAAGCCGTCGGCGCCCGCGCGCTCCAGCGTGCGCGCGACGGCGGGGGCGCCGTGACCGTAGCCGTCCGCCTTGAGCACGGCCCACACCTTCGAGCCGCCGGCGCGGCGCTTCACCGCGCGGAGATTGAGGCGAAGCGCCTCGAGGTTGACCTCGGCCCGGGTCGGCCGCACCGCATCGGCCGGCGCAGCGCGGCGCGGGCGGAGGACACGGGGAGTGGACGGGGGCGCGGGGGGGACCGGCGGGGGTGAGGCGGACACGGCGGGGCCTTTATTGCACGAGAGAGGACGAGTCCGGAACAGGGAACCGGATGGGAAGAGAATGGCGGTGGGGAGCGGGTCAGCTCGCGCTGGGGGAACGCTCGGGCGACTCGGGTGCGTCCACGGCGGTGTCGGTTCGCACGGCTTCGCGCGCCAGTTGGAGGCGGTAGAGCTTCGCGTAGACCCCGTCCGACGCGAGGAGCTCCTCGTGCGTCCCCTGCTCGACCAGCCGGCCCTTGTGGAGGACCACGATCCGATCGACCGCCTTGATCGTCGAGAGTCGGTGCGCGATCACCACCGCCGTTCGGCCTTCCAGCACCGCGTCGAGCGCGACCTGCAGGCGCGCTTCGGTCGCGGAGTCCACGCTCGCGGTCGCCTCGTCGAGCAGCAGGAAGGGTGCGTCGCGGTAGAGCGCTCGCGCGAACGCGATGAGCTGGCGCTCGCCCGCGCTGAAGTTGCCGCCGCGCTCGTCGACCCGGGCGTCGAGGAAGTCGCCCCCCTCGTCGGCGCGGCGCGCGAAGAGCTCGAGCGCGCCGATGCGCTCGAAGGCGCGCCGGGCGCGAGCGCGATCTGCCGTCTCGTCGCTCATCGCGACGTTCGAGAGGAGCGTCCCGCTGAAGAGGAAGACGTCCTGCGGGACGACGGCGAACTGTTCGCGAAGCTCCTGGCGCCCATAGCGCCGCACGTCGCGCCCGGCGACGCGAACCACGCCCGACTTCACCTCGTACAGGCGAAGGAGCAGGCTGCCGATCGTCGTCTTCCCCGAACCGGTCGCGCCGACGAGCGCGATCTTCTCGCCGCGCTTCGCGCGGATGGTCACGTCGCGGAGGACCGGAGCGCCCTCCTTGTACTCGAACACGACGTGCTCCAAGGAGATGCCCGCGTCGCCCTCCTCGTCCGGCGCGCAGGAGCTCGGCGCGATCGCCTCTTCGCGTTCTTTCTCGTCCAGGAGCTGGAAGATGCGCTCTGCACCCGTCATCGCGGACTGCAGCACCGTGTACCGCTGCGACAGGATGCTGATCGGCTCGAAGAACTGCTTGATGTAGCCGCTGAACGTCACGACCAACGCGAACGTCTCGCCGCCGGAGTGGCGCTGGATGCCCACGTAGAACAGCACGCTGCCCACGCACAGCGTCGCCACCATCTCGATCGCCGCATCGAGGATGGCCTCGTAGTAGATCGAGCGCTTGTTCGCGTCGCGGTAGGCGTCGTTGATCTGATCGAACTCCTCCGCGACGGCGGCTTCGCGCGCGTAGGCCTGCACCACCGCGACGCCGCTGACCTGCTCGTTGAGGAACGCATTCAGGCGCGCGGTCTTCGTTCGGATGTCGCGGAACGCCTCGCGCGAGCGCTTGCGGACGGCGTTGACCACGAGCGCGACCACGGGCAGCGCGGCGAACGCGATCAGCGAGAGCCGCCAATCGAGCACGAGCATCGCCACGACGATCCCGGCGAGCGTCAGGAGATCACCGGCGGCGTTGAGCACGCCCTGGGCGAAGAGCTCCGCGACGGCGTCGACGTCGTTCGTGACGCGGGTGACGAGCCGCCCGACCGGCGTGCGGTCGAAGAAGCGGAGCGACATCCCTTGGAGGAACACGAAGATGCGGTCGCGGAGATCGGCCATCGCGCGCGCGCCGGCGACCTGCATCGCGTAGACCTGGATGAACGTCACGAGCTGGATCGCGAGGATCACCAGCACGAGCGCGACCGCATCGCGACGGAAGGCGCCCATGTCGCGAACGTCCACTTGGTGGATCACGTCGCCCATGATCCGCGGGTACGCGAGCCGCAACGCGGAGAGGACGAAGAGCAGCCCGACGGAGACCCACAGGAACTTCGCGTGCGGCTTCACGAACGGCCACAGGCGCGCGACGAGCCGCGAGTCGTAGACGTTGCCGACGGCGTCCTCTTCGTGGAACGCGCGGAGCTTCGCTTCGCTCGCGGCGCGAGCGGGCGTACCGTTGCGGGGCTCGGAGCGCGCGCTCACGACGTGGCCCCCGCGGGGATGGGCGTGCCCGAGGCCGGGACGCTCTCGTCGATCGCCTCGAGCTCGCGGAGGGCGCGCTGCTCGTCCGCGAAATCACGGTAGATGCCGGGCCGCGCGAGGAGCTCCTGGTGCGTGCCACGGTCGACGACCTTGCCCTGGTCGAGCACGATGATCTCGTCGCACTTCGCCGCCGCCGCCACGCGGTGCGTGACGAGCAGCACGGTGCGCTTCTTCGCCTGGCGCTCGATGGCCTCGAGGATGGCGGCCTCGGTCTTGGCGTCGACCGCGCTCAGCGGATCGTCGAGGAGCAGAATCTTGGGCTCCCAGATCAGCGCCCGCGCGAGCGCGATGCGTTGCCGCTGCCCGCCCGAGAGCTGCACGCCGCGCTCGCCGACGACGGTATCGAACCCCTCGGGCAGGCTCATCGCCTCTTCGAGGACCTGCGCCTCGCGCGCCGCCTCGCGCACGCGCGCGATCGCCTCGGGCGAGTCCGGCTCGTCGAGCGCGAAGGCGACGTTGCGCGAGACGGTGGTGGAGAAGAGAAACGCGTCCTGCTGCGCGTAGCCGACGTGCGTGCGCAGATCGCGGAGCTCGAGATCGCAGATGTCGACCCCGGCGATCCGGACCTGTCCGCGCGCCGTCGGGAGGAGGCGCGCGAGGAGGAGCGCGAGGGTCGACTTGCCGGAGCCGGTCTTGCCGACGATCGCGAGCGACTTCCCTTCGGGCACGCTGAAGTCCACGCCATCGAGCACCTTGCGGCTGCCGTAGGCGAAGGTGAGGCCCGCGACCTCGAGCCCACCGTGCGCACCGAGCTTCTCCGGCCCGTCGACGATCTCGGGCTTCTCGTCGAAGATCTCCTGCAAGCGCACGAAGCACGCGCGCCCGCGCTGGAGGATCGAGAGCGAGAAGCCGAGCGCGATGATGGGCCAGGTCATGCGCGCGAGCGCCGCTTGGAAGGCGAAGAACCCGCCCTTCGTGATCGACCCGTCGAGCAGCAAGCTCGACCCGTAGAGGAAGAAGACGAGCACGGACCCCGCGCTCACGGCGCCGAGCAAGGGAATCATCGCCCCGCGCAGCCGCGCGAGACCGAGGCTGGCGTCGAGGTACTGCCGGTTCACCTCCCGGAAGCGCTCGAGCTCGCGCTCTTCGAGCGCGAAGCTGCGGACCACGCGCACGCCGGCGAGGTTCGCCTGCGCGATCGTCGACATGCGCCCGAGCGACTCCTGGTTCGCGCGCGTGCGGATGAACATCTGCCGGGAGAAGCTCCGGGTGAGGAGCACGATCAAGGGCAGCATCACGAACGACGCGAGCGTGAGCCGCAGCGAGATCGAGAGCATGATCTGGAGCGCGCTGGTGAACGCGAAGACGACGTTCACTACGTTCAGGATGCCGAACCCGTAGAGGAGCCGGACCTGGGTGAGGTCGTTCGTCGCGCGGCTCATGATCTCGCCGGCCGGCATCTTCCGGTAGAACGCGCTCCCGAGCTGATGCAGCCGGTGCAGGAGAAGGGCGCGCAGCTCGTACTCGACGTCCCGCCCGGCGTTGAAGATGAAGTACCGGCTCGCGACGCGCGCCACGAACGCCACGACGGCCAAGCCCAGGATGAACGACGCAGGGACCCAGGCCTCTGCCGGCGACGTGCCGAAGATCGCGTCGATCGCCTTCTTCGAGAACGCGTCGATGCGGTTCATCGACAGCTGGAAGACGGCGAGCACGGCCGTCCCCACGACGTAGGCGGGAAGATGACGCCGGAATTGGCCCCCCATCGTGGAGGGCACCCGGGATGGGTCGATGCGGGCGTTCACGGCTTGAGCCTTCGATGCGACGACCCGAGCCGCAGTCGCGCGGCCGGAACGGCAAGCCGCAGATCGGCCAAATCCACGTGGACCGCGAGGAGGCCGAAGAGCACCCGCGCGCCCCCGCGCCCGTCGAGCTCCTGAATCAGGCCCTCGCGCCCCGCGAACGGCCCGTCCATGGGACAGACTCGGGCGCCACGCTCGAGCGCGCGCGCCGAGGCCTTCCGTGGCGCGCGCGCGTCCCCGATCGCGCCGAGCGCACGGAAGAGCTCGCCGACCGCGACCGCGGCGTCGGCGAAGGACGCCCCGAGCGACGCCGCGAACAGGAGCGCCACGTCCCGCGGGACCCGGAAGCTCACGGCGATCGGCCGGCTCTCCGCCCGGGCGCGGCGCGCGAGCTGACGAAGCTCGGTCACGGAGCGAAGGGGCACGCGCGTCCACGGATCGTCGAGGCCGAGCTCGAGCTGCTCCGGCAGCGCGGCGAACGCAGCGGCGACGCGCGACGCTCGCGTGGGCGTCGGGACCGCGTCGTCGATGGCATCGAGCTCTTCTTTTCCGTCGAGCCGGAGCCCCAGATGAATCGAATCCGCGTCGACGCCGAGCCGGAGCGCGCCGCTCCGCTTCTTGAACTGGAGGGTGACCTCCTGCCGCTCGACGGCGTGGCCGTTTCGACCGGTGGGCAGGGCATCGCTCACCGAGATTTGGACCGGGATGCCGAGGGCCTCGTACCGGGCGCCCACCGCGCGCGCCCACCCGAGGAGCCGGCGCTGGAGGTCCACGCGCGCGGCCGAGAACGCCGTCGAGCGGGACCGCTCCGCGGCGTGGGCGTCGAAGTCGGCGCCGCGCGGTGTGAGCGCAGCTGCGCCGCGAGCCGCCTTGAGCTCACCGTGACCCGGACGCGTCATGGCGCTTTCCTTCGCGCCGCCAGCGCCGAAAGTCAACCTGGTCTCCTCGCTAGGGCCAGCGCCTGAGTCACGAATTTCATCCATGGTGTTCATGATTTACGCCGTGACTTGACACACTGCGTCATCGGCCCAACGTTCTGCGATGAAAAGGAGGTGACCTCATGGGCACCCGAACCGAAGAAACCCGCGGAGCTCCGCTCGAGCTCGCCGCTGCGGCCCTGCTCGGCCTGGCGCTGACGGCGCTCACGTGGATCTACGCGTGCTGGGCACTGCGCTGACGACCTCGACCCCCCACTCGTGACAAAGCGGAGCGAGTGCATTACCAATCACCCACCGTGCCCCGTCCGAAGAAGAAAGCCGGCGACGCTCCGGAGAAGGAAAAGTCCCGCACGCCCACCGACGAAGAGCCGGTGAGCGAGTCCGCTGCCGCCGATGGCGGCTCGGACGACGGCGACGGCGAAAGCCAAGAGAGCGACGGCGACGAGTCGGCCGACGCCGAGAACGAAGAGCCGGTCGGCGAAGGCGAGAGCGACGACGGCGAAGACGTCCCCGTCTCGAGCGAGACGGCGGGCTCGCTCGCCAAGTTCGACGCGATGGCGACGTACCTCCGCGAGGTGCAGCGCCACCCGCTCCTCACGCCGGAGCAGACGCACGAGCTCGCGGTGAAGTTCGTGCAGACGCAGGACCCCCGCGTCGCCGCGCAGCTCGTCACCGCGAACCTGCGCCTCGTCGTGAAGATCGCGTACGAGTACCGGCGCGCCTACAAGAACATCATGGACCTCGTGCAGGAGGGCAACATCGGCCTCATGCAGGCGGTCAAGCGCTACGACCCCTACCGCGGCGTGAAGCTGTCGTCGTACGCGGCGTGGTGGATCCGCGCGTACATCCTGCGCTTCATCCTCAACAACTGGCGCTTGGTGAAGCTCGGCACCACGCAGGCGCAGCGGAAGCTCTTCTTCAACCTGCGCAAGAAGCGGCAAGAGCTCCAGGCGATGGGCATCGATCCGACCCACGCCGAGATCGCGAAGCAGCTCAACGTGCCCGAGAGCGACGTGGCCGAGATGGACGCGCGCCTCGCCGCGAGCGAGAAATCGCTCGACGCGCCGGTGGGCGACAGCGACGGCCGCTCGATCGCGAAGGTCGACCTGATGCCGAGCGCGGGCGAAGGCCCGGAGACGCTCATGGCAGATGGCGAGCTCCAGTCGCTCCTCAAGGACAAGCTGGCCGACTTCCGCAAGACGCTCGCGGGCAAGGACAAGGAGCTCGCGATCTTCGACAACCGCCTCGTCGCCGAAGACCCGCTGACGCTCCAGGAGCTCGGGGACAAGTTCGGCATCTCGCGCGAGCGCGTCCGCCAGCTCGAGCAGCGCTTGACGAGTCGCCTCCGCGACTACCTGCGGGCCGAGATCGGCGACGCCGCCGAGCTCGTGTGACGACGCACGTGAGCGGAGCGCCCGCCGCGCTCTACCTCGTCGCGACGCCGATCGGGAACCTGGGCGACGTCACCGCGCGCGCGCTCGAGGTGCTGCGCGCGGCCGACGTGATCGCGGCCGAGGACACGCGCCGCACGGCGAAGCTCCTCGCTCACTTCGCGATCGAGAAGAAGCGCGTCGTGAGCCTGCACGCGCACTCCACCGAGCGCGACGTCGAGCGCCTCGTCGCCGATCTGCGCGAGGGGCGCTCGGTGGCGCTCTGCACCGACGCGGGGACGCCGCAGGTCAGCGACCCGGGCGACGCGCTCGTCCGCGCTGCGATCGCCGAAGGGATCCCCGTCGTACCGCTGCCGGGCCCGAGCGCGGTGTTGGCGGCGCTGGCGGGGAGCGGCCTCGGCACGGGCGCCGGGTTTCGCTTCGCGGGATTTCTGCCGCGCGGGGGACCGGAGCGCGCGCTCGCCCTCCGGCGCATCGCGGACGATCCGGACCCGGTGGTGCTCTTCGAGGCGAAGGGGCGGATCGAAGGCACGCTCGCCGACCTCGCCGCGGCGACGCCCGAGCGGCGCGCGTGCGTGGCGCGCGAGCTCACCAAGGTCCACGAGGAGTTCGTCCGCGGCACGCTGGCCGAGCTCGCCGCGCTCGAGCGCGAGTGGCTCGGCGAGATCGCGCTCGTGCTCGGCCCGCACGATCCCGACGCGCGCGGCGAAGCCATCGACGACGCCGCGCTCGACGCCCGCATCGACGAAGCGCTCGCGAAGGGGGAGCACGCGAAGAGCGTCGCCGAGCGCCTCGCGGCGTGGAGCGGGCGAAAGAAGCGCGACGTCTACGAGCGAGTGATCCAGCGCAAGGGCGCCAGCCGCAGCTGACCGCGCCGTCGGTCCGCGCACACCGCCCCTCCGCGACGTCGAGCCATGGGCGTCAGTCCGCGCACGCCCCCCACGTTCGAGGCCGTGCGCATGCATGGAACGGCTCGTGCACGCGCGCCTGCGATGCGCTCGGCCTGGTCCTTCGTCTTCCTGCTCGCCCTCCCCGTCTCCCTCGCGTGCTCCAGCGCCCAGCGCACCGACGCCGATACCTCGTCGACGGCAGCGCCGATCCTCGGCGGAACCACCGACGAGGCGCACCCGCAAGTGGTCGCCATCTTCCGTGACGCCCAAGGCGCGTCGACGGCGGAGTTCTGCTCGGGGGCTCTCATCGGTCCCAATTTGGTACTGACGGCAGCGCACTGCGGAGCCGACGTCGTCAGCGAAGGCACGGGCACCGCGTGCGTCGACACCGCCGATCGCAAGGCCGACCGGAGTGGCCCGCCAGCGGATCCGGCGCGCTTCACGGTCGTGAACACGTCCGACGCCTACGCGTCGTCGGCGACGCTCCACGCCGTGACCCAGGTCGTGCTCGCCCCCGAGGCCGGGAAGGCGCCGATGTGCGGGAACGATCTGGCGTTGCTCGTGCTCGCCGACACGATCGCCGACGCCACGCCGTTGGTCCCGCGCCTCGATCCCGCGCCGACCGCGGGCGAGTCGTTCACGGCGATCGGCTACGGGTACGACGGCGACAAGGGCGGCGACGGGATCCGGCGCATCCGCGAGGGGCTCCTGATCTCGAGCCTCGGTCCGCTCGGGACGCGCGCCACCGCGAACGACTGGATCGCCAACCAGGGGCCGTGCGGCGGCGACTCCGGGAGCCCCGCGATCGATGCGAAGGGAGCGCTCGTCGGCGTCATGTCGCGCGGGCAACCCACGGTCTGCAAGGACATGCTCTACACGCGCGTCGATCCGTTCGCCGACTGGCTCCGCGCGCACGCCGTCGACGCGGCGGAGGTCGGCGGCTACCCCGCGCCGAGCTGGGCCCTCCCGAACGCCGACGCCGGCGCGGACGCAGGCGCTCCCCCGCCGGCGCCCGATCCGAGCGTGGGATGCGACGCGGGGACGACCCGCCCGGGCTCCTTCGGCGCGTTGGGCATCGCGGTCGCGCTGGCGATCGCAGCGCACCAGCGCCGCCGCGTCACTTCGCGGGGGTCTGCCGGAAGAGGATGACGAACTGGTAGGGGAGCTCGATCCGCTTCTCCTCGGAGAAGCCCGCTCCTTCGAGCTCGGCCTTGATCGCCTCGGGCGTGACGCGATGCTCGATCGGGGGTCCCACCGGGGAGTCGAGCTTGAAGTCGACGATGGCGACGACCGCGTTCGGCTTCAGCGACGAGCGGAGGTTCCGGAAGTAGATCGCCCGGTCATCCATGTGGTGGTACGTGTCCACGACGAGCACGGCATCGACCGGCTCCGCGTTCTTCGTCCCCACCGGCGGGACGGTCACCGCGCGCACGTTCGCGAGCCCTTCGTTCTTCGCGCGCGCCTCGAGGTAGGCGGTCATGCGCGGCTCGACGTCCGCGCCGTAGACGCGTCCGCGCGTGACGCGCCGAGCGATCCGAACCGCGAAGTAGCCGGTGCCCGACCCGAGATCGAGGACGACGGAGTCCTCCTTGAGGCCGAGCGCATCGATCACCTCGTCGGGCCGCTGCCACTCGTCGCGGCGCGGGTCGTCGAAGTCCTTGGCAAAGCGCTCGACGTCCTTGAACTCCATCGCGTACCCCTTCGCAGCAGGTTCGTGGCTGCACCCGAGCGAAGCCGCCCCGACCAGCACGGCGACGGCGAGCGGAGCGAGCTTCAAAGTGCCTTCCCCAGCGCGTCGTCGACCTCGTTCGGATCGAAGCCGACCATCACCTTGCCGCGGACGTCGATCACGGGGATCGATCCGTTCGGCAGCCCGAAGCGACGGAGCTTCGCCTTCATCTCGTCGTTGGCGCCCGGATCCTTCTCGACGTCCTTCTCGACGTAAGGGATCCCCTTCTTGCGGAGGTACGCCGCGGCCTCGTGACAGGCGCCGCACCACGACGCGCCGTAGATGATCACCGGCGGGCGCGCCACGCCCGACGGGTCGTGCGCGTTGCCGCCACCGGTGCCGGTGCCGTTCGGGGCCGCGCTGGCCGAGGCGCTGGGGGACGCGCTCGCGAGCGTGGGGCCGTGCTTCTCGCGCCGGTCGACGGCGAGCTTGTCGAAGTCGGCGCGGGTCATCACCTTCACGGGGTACGTCCCGTCCGGGTTCTTCACGCGGAGATCCGCGACGTAGACCTTGTCGGCGTGCGTTCCTTCGCTGCTCTCGGGGTTCACGACGCGCACGGCGTCGCGGCCGACGAGCGGCACGTCGGTCACCTTCTGTTCGACGTGGAAGTCTCCCTTCTCGTCGATCCAGGTGAGGAGCAGCCCTTGGCTGTCGTCCTTCACGACGATCGTGTCGGTCGGGCCATCCCCGGTCGCCTTCTTCGGGCAGCCGGCGAGGGCGAACGCGACGAACGCGAACGCGAGCGCGCGAAGGAGATGGGTGAAGAACCGGCTCATGCTCCGCCCTCGGACAGCTTCGTCCACTCGGTCATCATCACGTCGACCTTCTTCGTCAAAGCCTGCTCCTCTGCTGCCATTTCTGCCAGCTTCGCCCAGTCTCCGCCAGGGTCGCCCTTGAGCTTCTCGCGGAGGAGGCCGAGCTGGGTCTCCGCCACGGCGATCGAGCTCTCGAGCTCCGTGATCCGCTTGGCGCGCCGCTCTTTCTCTCGCGCGCGCTGGCGGTTCTCCTCGTGATCGCGCTTCTTGTCCGCCTTCTCCTTCTCGGGGGACGTCGGCGGGGGAGGCGCGCTCTTCTTGGGGGCCGCCGGCCGCGGCGGGCCCTCGCTGTCGGCCACGAAGTCGCGGTAGCCGCCCTGATAGATCCGGACGGTGCCGTCGCGCACGCTGACGATCCGGGTGGCCACGTTCTCGAGGAAGCGCCGGTCGTGCGAGACGAAGAGCACCGTGCCCTCGAAGGAGACGAGCGCCTCCTCGAGGATCTCGGCGGCGGGGATGTCGAGGTGGTTCGTGGGCTCGTCGAGAAACAAGAGGTTCCGCGGCTCGAGCAGCATCTTCGCGAGCGCGAGGCGCGAGCGCTCGCCGCCCGAGTAGCCCGACGTCACGCGAAGGGGATCGTCGCCCCAAAAGCGGAACCGCGCGAGGTACTCGCGCGCCTTCTCCCCCGTGAAGTCGCCGCGAATGGTCCGGATCTCCTCGATCGCCGTGTTCTTCACGTCGATGTCGCCGAGGTGCTGATCGAAGTAGCCCTCTTGGAGGTTC
Source organism: Polyangiaceae bacterium (assembly GCA_044224495.1). Taxonomy (GTDB): domain Bacteria; phylum Myxococcota_A; class Polyangia; order Polyangiales; family Polyangiaceae; genus JBGAKG01. The sequence continues at coordinate 368,724 of JBGAKG010000003.1, forward strand.
GTCCCGCGCTTGACGGTGCCGCCGTCCCCCGCGAGCCCGCGCTGCGAGAGGAGCTTCAAGAGCGTGGTCTTCCCGCTCCCGTTCGGCCCGACGATGCCGAGCCGCTCGCCGCGACGCACGAGCAGCTCCACGTCGGCGAAGAGCGTGCGCCCGCCGCGCTCGGCACGGAGCCCCTTGGCGTCGAGGACGATGTCGCCGCTCCGCGCGGCGGGCGCGAAGCGAAACGCGATCCGCTCGGCGACGGCCCACACGTCCTCGGGGCGCTCGAGCCGATCGACCTTCTCGAGCATCTTGCGCCGGCTCTGCGCCTGCTTCGTCTTCTGCCCGGCGATGTTGCGCCGGATGAAGTCCTCGGTCTTCTCGATCATCGCGTCCTGGCGCTCTTTGAGCGCACGCTCGCGGGCCAGATCCTCCTCGCGCGCGACGGCGTAGTCGGAGTAGCGGAGCGGGTAGACGCGGAGCCCGCGCGAGCCGAGCTCGAGCGTCTCGGGGCACGTCGCATCGAGGAATGCGCGGTCGTGGCTGACGATCAGCACCGCGCCGCGGTAGTTCCTCAAGAAGCCCTCGAGCCACGCGATCGTGTCGAGATCGAGGTGGTTCGTCGGCTCGTCGAGGAGCAGGAGATCGGGCTCCTTCGCGATCGTGACGCCGAGCGTGAGACGCCCTCGCTCGCCGCCGCTGAGCGACGCGACCGGGCGCGCGAGGTCCGCGTCGGAGAAGCCGAGCTTGTGGGCCAGGATCGCGACGTGGCGCTCGAGCTCGTCGCCCTTCAAGAGGTGGTACCGGTCGGTGACGTGCGCGAGCCGGTCGAGATCCTCGGCCGTCCCGCTCGCGGCCGCCTCCTGCGCCCGGACGAGCTCGTCGCGGAGCGAGAGGACCTCGCCCCACCCGCTCAGGAACGCGCTGAGGACGTCTCCTTCGGCGCGGACCTCGTGCGACTGCCGGTAGTAGCCGACCGTCGTCTCCTTCTTGATCGTGACGGAGCCCTTGTCGGGATCGATCTCCTTGGCGATGAGGCGAAGGAGGGTCGACTTCCCGGCCCCGTTCGGCGCGACGAGCGCGGCGCGCTCGCCGAGCGCGAGGCTGAAGGTGATGCCTTCGAAGAGGGTGTCGCCGCCGTAGCCGAAGCGTGCGTCGGCCACCTGGAGCACGGTCATGGCGCGAGACGATGTAGCACATCCGGTCCGCCGAAGCGGGCCTCGCAGTGCCGGCGCGTCTCCTCGTCGAGCGGGAAACAACACTCGATTCGGAGCTCCTCGAGCGGTGCCGACTGGGGCGCGGAGAACGCGGTGATCGTCGTGAGGAACGCGAGCTTCGTGGCGCCCCGCGCGAGCCGAATCGTGAACGTCGGATCGACGGTGGCGGCGAAATCGGGGGTCCGCCACGCAGCGGGGACCCCCGGGTACCCGAGCACGCGCTCGGCGAGCGCGTGGAGCTCGTCGCCGCGGCGATGGAGCGCTTCGCGTTGGATGCGCGCGAGCATCTGGCGGGCGACGGACTCCCAGTTCGTGATGAACGGGCGCTGAAGCGCCGGATCGAACACGAGCGCGAACATGTCGAAGGGAGGCACCAGCGCGGAGGGCTCGGCGACGAAGTCCGTGAAGAGCGCCTCGGCGGCGCGGTTGTGCCGGAGCACGCGCGCGCCGAGCGTGACCACGATCGCGGGGTACGGCTCCTGCGCCGCGAGGATGCGCGTGATCGCATCCTCGATCGGGAGCGGAAACGCGGCTCCCAGCTTCGGCTCGGGGACGTCGAAGCCCGCCGCGCGGAGCGCGTCGTCGCGATCGCGCGGCGGCACGTCGAGCGCACCGAACAACCGCCGAACCATCGCCTCGCTCGGCTGCGCGCGCCCCGACTCCAGGAAGCTCACGTGACGCGACGACACGCCCGCGTGGAGCGCGAGATCGAGCTGCGAGAGCCCGCGCCGGCCGCGCCAGAACTTGAGCAGCGCGGAGAAGAGCCCGGGGGACACGCGGCCACTCTACCAGCGCGCCTCGGAGCCGCACTTACCTCCCCACGTCATTGCGAGCATCGCGCCGCGCACGCAGGGTCGAAGGATGAAACGCTCCACGTTCCTCACCCTCGCCGCCCTCAGCGCCGCCGCCGTCGGCGCCGCCGCCATCACCATCCCCGAGCAGTTCCTCGCCGGAAAGGGCGTCGTCGACGACCCGGGCGCCGTCGTCTGGATGCGCGAGGTCGGGGTGCTGATCTTGGCCTCCGGCGTCGTGGCCTTCCTCGTCCGCTGCCACGACGATTCACCGACGCTGCGCGCCGTTCTCGTCGGGAACGCGCTCGTCCAGCTCGGCCTCTTCCCGATCGAGATTGCCGCCTTCCGCGCCGGCGTGATCACCAAGCTCGGAGGGATCGTCCCGAACTCCGTCCTGCACCTCGTCCTCGCCGCCGCCTTCCTCCACTATGCCCGCGCGGTGAGGACCTGACTTTACAGCGGCGGCGCGCGTCGTTAGCTTCGAGCGAATGCCGTCTTCCCGTCGCGTCGCCGCGGTCCTCGTCTCGTTCACGATCCTCGCGCTCGGCGCGGGCTGCAAGAAGTCGGTCGGCGACCTGCGCACGGTCGACGTCGTCTCGGACGCCGCCGGCAACCCGTCGACGCCGGCCAAGGTCGTGCTCTCGCTCACCGCGGGCGAGCTCCACCTCGTGCCGGGCGGCGCCCACACCCTCGGCGGCAGCGTGCGCTCGAACGTGAAGGATCTCGACCCCAAGGTCGAAGACACGCCGGGCAAGGTCACCGTCGGCCAGGGCAAGGGGGACGTGGACGTCGCGGCCATCTCCGGGGACGTCGTGGCCGATTGGCGGCTCACGGTCGGCCCGACGCCGATCGATCTCTCGATCGACGCGAAGGCCGCCAAGACCGAGCTCGATCTGAGCGGCCTCGCGCTCAAGTCGGTGTCGGTCAAGAGCACGGCCGGCACGATCGACTTGTCCGCTGCAAAGCCGAACCCGATGGTCGCCGACATCCTCGAGATCGAGACGGGCGCCGCGGCGATCACGCTGAAGGACGTCGCGAACGTGAACGCGACCAAGGTGCGGGTGAAGTCGTCCGCGGGAGCCATCTCGCTCGACCTGGGCAAGTCGATCGATCGCGAGCTCTCGGTCGACGTCGACGCGGGGGCCGGCGCAATCACCCTCACCGTCCCGAGCACCGGGGCGCTCGCCACGATCGACGGCGGCTGTACGGTGAAGGCGACCGGGTGGGACAAGGTCGAGGACAAGAAGTACGCGGTGAAGGGCAACCTCGCTGCAAAGGTCACGTTCAACCTCAAGTGCACCACCGGCTCCATCGCGCTCAACGCGCCGCAGTGAGGGCGCCGTGACCGACGAAGAGGACGAGGAGACGCGCAAGCACCCGGTCTCGAACCGCTCGCCCTTCGCGGTGGGCACCGTCCTGCAGAAGCGCTACCAGATCGAAGGGTTCCTCGGCACGGGCGGGATGAGCGTCGTCTACATGGCGCGTCACGTCGCGATGAACCGCCAGGTCGCGATCAAGGTCCCGACCACGGCCTCGTCACCGCGCGAACGCGCGCGCTTCCTGCGCGAGGGGCGCGCCGCCGCCGCGATCCAGCACCCCAACGTCTGCCGCGTCTACGATCTGGGCGAGCACGACGGGCGCTCGTTCCTCGTCATGGAGTACCTCGAGGGGCGGAGCCTCCTCGATTGGATGATCGAGCAGGAGACGATCGAGCACGACGAAGCCGTCGCGATCGCGCTCCAGCTCCTCGCCGGCCTCGGCGCCGCGCACGCGGTCGGCTTCCTCCACCGCGACGTGAAGCCCGCCAACGTCATCCTCGTCGGCGAGCCCCCGCGCGCGAAGCTGCTCGACTTCGGGCTCGCGAAGCCGATCACCGCGCGCCCGCGCGAGGCGAACCTCACCGCGACGGGCATCACCGTCGGCACGCGCCCGTACATGGCCCCGGAGCAGCTGAGCGGGCGCCGCGATCTCGACGTGCGCTGCGACGTCTACGCCGCCGGCGCGGTGCTGTTCCACATGCTCGGCGGGAAGCTCCCGTTCGAAGGGGACGGCCTGTCGCTCGCGCTCGCGATCGCGTCCGGCTCGCACCGGGATCTCGGCGACCTCGCGCCCAACCTGCCCGAGGCGCTCGTCTCCGCCGTCCACCGCGCCATCTCCGTCCGGCGCGAGGATCGGTTCGCGAGCGCGAACGCGTTCGCGACCGCGCTCCGCTCGGCGATGAAGCCGATGGACGCGGCCGACACCGAGGTCGTCGGCGACGCCGGCATGAAGAAGCTCATCGCGCAGGCCGAAGAGGCGGCGCGGAAGCGGCGCGCCGACCGCGCCCGCCGCTGACGAGCGTCAGCGGACGACCTCGGCGAGCAGCCGCACCGTCTCGTCGAAGGCGACGCGGTCCTTCGGGTCCTGGCGGAGGAGCGCCTCGATCCGGGGCATGCGCGCGATCGCGTCGTCGAGCTCTTTGTCGCTCCCCTTCGCGTACGCGCCGAGCGCGATGAGATCGCGCTTGGCCTCGTACGCACCGAGCAGCGCGCGCAGCCGACGCGCGGCGAGCTTGTGCGGCTCGGTCGCGACGGCGTCCATCACGCGCGAGAGCGAGACCGTGACGTCCACGGCCGGGTAGCGCCCGCGCGCGGCGATCGCGCGATCCATCACCACGTGTCCGTCGAGGACGCCGCGGACCTCGTCGGCGATCGGCTCGTCCATGTCGCCGCCTTCGACGAGAACCGTGTAGATTGCAGTGATCGAGCCGCGCTCGCCCTGACCCGAGCGCTCGAGCAGGCGCGGGAGCATCGCGAACACGCTCGGCGGGTAGCCGCGGCGGGCCGGGGGCTCGCCGGCGGCGAGACCGACCTCGCGCTGCGCGCGCGCGAAGCGCGTCACGGAGTCGACGAGCAACATCACGCGCTTGCCCTGGTCGCGGAAGTACTCCGCGTAGGCCGTCGCCACTTGGGCCGCACGCAGGCGCTCCAGCGCGGCGACGTCGCTCGTGGCGACGACGACGACGCTCCGCGCGCGCCCTTCGGGGCCGAGCGCGTGGTCGAGGAACTCGCTCACCTCGCGTCCGCGCTCGCCGACGAGCGCGACGACGACGACGTCGGCGTCGACCCCGCGCGCGATCGCACCGAGGAGCGTGCTCTTCCCCACGCCGGAGCCCGCGAAGAGGCCGACGCGTTGCCCCTCACCGAGCGTGAGCAGCCCGTCCAGCACGCGCACTCCCGTCGCGATCGGGCGATCGACGGGGCGCCGCGCGAGGGCGAGCGGTGGATCGCGATCGACCGGGACGGAGACCCCGTTCACGAGCTCTCCGCGCCCGTCGATCGGTCGGCCCAAGCCATCCACGACGCGCCCGAGCAGGCCGTCGCTCGCGCGCACGACGAACGGACCGCCCGTCCCTTCCACGGGATCGTCGGGCCCGACGCCGGTGAGCGCGCCGAGCGGCATCGCGACCGCTTCGCCCTCGACGAAGCCGACGATCTCGCACGGCAACGGCTCGCCGCGCCGGCGCACGAGCACGACGTCCCCCACGCGCACGCCCGGCAGCACGCAGCGGAGCGCCAGCCCCGTCACCGCGCGGACGCGACCGGTGGGCCGGAGCGCGGGAGTCGCCGCGAGGCGCGCGCGCAGCGCCTCTTCGTCCATCACTCCGCGACGGCGCGATCGGCGCCCGGCTTGTCGCTCGCCTTCGCCAGCTCGCCCTCGAGCTCGCGCAGGAGCTCCTTCGCGCGACCGGTGAGCTCGGTGGGCACGGCGACCTGCACGACGACGAGGAGCGAGCCGCGCCCACGCCCGTCGAGACGCGGCACCCCGCGCCCCTTCAGCGTGAAGACGTGGTTCGGCTGCGTTCCCGGAGGGACCTCGAGCGTGAGCGTCGCGGTCGCCTCTTTACCGTCCTTCTCCTTGCCGTCTTTACCCGCCACGGGCTCGAGCGTCGGCACCGAGACTTCCTTGCCGAGCGCCACGTCGACCATGGAGAGCTGGACGCGGGTCACGAGATCGACGCCATCGCGCTCGAAGCGCGGATCCTCCTCCACGTCGATCTCGACGTAGAGATCGCCGGGCCCGTTCGGCCCCGGGAGCCCCTGCCCCGGCACGCGCAGCCGCTGGCCACCGTCGATCCCGGCCGGGAACGTCACCGTCACCGTCTTCGGCTTCGCGACCACGCCTTCGCCGCTGCAGACCTTGCAGCGGTTCTTGATCGCGACGCCGCGACCGCCGCAGCGCGCGCACGGCGCCGTGAACATGACGAACCCGCGTGCGTTCGACACCTGACCGGTGCCGCGGCAGCCGCTGCAGGTCTCGGGCTTCGTTCCCTTCGCGGCGCCGGAGCCCTCGCACTCGTCGCAGCGCGCGGGCATCTGGACGGTCACCTCGCGCTTGCAGCCGAAGCATGCCTCCCGCAGGGACAACCGGGCCTGCATCTGGAGGTCGCCGCCGCGGCGCTGACCGCGCCCCGCGAAGCCCCCGAACCCACCCGAGAACATCTCGGTGAAGATGTCCTGCATGTGGGCGAACATGTCGCCGACGCCCCCGAACGGGTTGCCCCCGCCCATGCTCCCGTCCAGCCCAGCGTGCCCGAAGCGGTCGTAGATCTCGCGCTTCTGCTCGTCCGAGAGGACCTGGTAGGCCTCGTTCACTTCCTTGAACTTCGACTCGGCCGAGGTGTCCCCGGGGTTGCGGTCGGGGTGGTGCTTCAGCGCCTCGCGCTTGTAGGCCTTGCGCACCTCGTCCCCCGCTGCATCTCGGGCGAGCCCGAGGACCTCGTAGTAGCAGCGTTTTTCGGCGCGTTCTTGGGACATGAAAGGAAACCCTCAGCAGGGTCCACCGGCCGCTAGGCAACGTAAGTTACCGATGCGCCGTGTCAATGCGGGGATCGGGCCCGAAGCTGGGCAAGAAGCACCGCCTGGCGCTCCAGCTCGGCCCGGGCGAGGCGGAGCTCCTCCCCGCTCTCCGCACGGACCCGCGCCGCGTGCTCTTGGGCGAGCGCTTGGCGCAGGGCGTCGAGCTCGGTCATGGCGCCCGCACCCCCGGCGTCCCGCGGACCGGCGGCGGCAGGCCCTGCCTCGCGCTGCGAGAGCTCGCTGATGCGCCAGCGCGCCGCTTCGAGCTCGCTCTTGAGCTCCGCGCACGTGCGCGCGAGCCCATCGAGGCGGCGCCGGAGCTCGTCGGCTTCGCCGTTCGGCGCGGCGGAGCTGGAGGCGGTCGGCGCATCTTCCCAGCCGGCGAGGAGCTCCCGAACGAGGCGCTCGCGGCGGTGCACCTCGGCCTCGAGCTCGGCGATCGCTTCGCCGCGCTCGCGGAGCTTCTCCTCCAACGCGACGAGCTCGACCTCGTGGGCGTGCTGATGGCTCGCGACGGTGGCGAGCTCTTGCTCGAGGCGCTGCATCATGCGCGGATCGACGCGCGTCTCGGTCGCGGCGGCGAGCTCGTTGCGGAGCGACACCACCTGGTCCGCGCTCTCGCGCAGGGCATCCGTGCTCTCGCGAAGGGCGTCCTCGGTCGCGCCGAGGCGCTCGCGCAGCGCCAGGATCGTCTGCTCGGCGAGCCGGATGCCGTCTTCCAGCGCGGTGATGCGCTCGGCCGCACCGGCCGGTACCGACTGCGCCGTCGCCGCCGCCGCGCTGAGCTCGGCAGCGAGCCGCTCGCGGAGCCGCCGCTCCTGATCGAGCTCGGTGAGCAGGCGCTCGGCGCGGTCGCGCTCGATGGCGAGGGCCTCGCGAAGCCGACGCGCCTCTTCCGCGTCGCGCGCGGCATCGCTCCGAACGGAGCGGAGCTCCTCGACCTGCGACGCCAGCATGTCCGCGCGGAGCTGCGCCTCGGCCAGCGCCGCGACGGTGGCCGGATCGGGCTCGGCAGGAGCGGCCTCCCCGTCGGCCGGGAGCTGCACGATCGCATAGCGCTCGAGGTCGACGCCGCCGGAGGAGGCGACCGCGACCCACACCTCGGGCGCGCCGGGGGCGCCGGCCAGGTCGGTGTGGACGGAGACGCCGTCGTCGATCTCGCTCTCGCCCACCTCGGCGAACGCGACGCCGCCGAACGGCACGCGCGCGATCATCCGCACCTCGCTCCACTGGAGCGACAGGAGATCGTAGAGCTCGTAGTAGCCGAAGCCCGCTCCAGGTGAGGCGGGTGCGCCGGTCACCTCGGGGTTGGCAGCGGCGACGAGGGCGACGCCGTCCGCGCCGAGCACGCGCCGCAAACGCACGACGAGGGCGGACGCATCGGGCACGGCGCCGAGATCGGGGACGAACGCGACGTCGAACGCACCGTCCCGCACCTCGAAGTCCCCGTCGGGGAGGGTGCGAATGGAGACGTTGCGGGTCGCGCTCGTCGGCGCGGAGCGGAGCGCGCGCTCCGGCTCGGGATCGTAGACGTGGACTACGCGGGCCCCGAGCTCGACGAGGGAGGGCGCGAGGTTGGCGTCGCCGACGACGACGACGCGGCGCCCCGCGACGAGACTTTCGGCATAAGCGAGGAGGGCGGACGCGTCGTGACGAGAGGCGGTCATGGGATCGGGAGGGCTCGGTGGTCGAGACCCGCGGCGCAGGTTACCCCGCGGCGGGGGCCACGTCGACGGGCGCGAGGCGCCGCTCTCGCCCGGACCACGGGGCCGCGGTTGCGCTCGCGACCACCGTGCGGCGATCGCGGAGGACGTCCGCCAGCTCTTCCACGAGCCCGACGGCTGCCCCCGCCAAGGGGAGGCGCGGCCAGAGGGCGTAGACGCGCTCCTCGGGGCGGCGCCCGGTCACCGGGCGCGAAACGTCCTTCAGCTCCGCGGCGAGCTTGGCCGACGCCGCGGAGTCGTCGAGCACGCGCACGAGCACGCCGTAGCGCGGGGCGGGCGCGCCGTCCGACTCCTCCCATGCGACGCCGAGCTCGATCCCGACGAGACCGGGCATCGCGAGCGGCGGCACGGTGAGGAGCCGCACTTCGTCCGGCGCCGCCGCGCCGCGCGGCACGTGCGCCATCGTCGAGACGGGGGCCGTCTTCGCGAGCGCTCCCTGGCACCGGCGCAGGAGCTGCGCCGTGCGGGCGACCGTCGCCCCGAGTTGGCTCTCGGTCCCGGTGAAGAAGAGCGGGACGAGCAGCGAAGCGTCGAGCACGACCAGCCACGCCGCGTCCGCGCGGAGGTGCCGCACGAACCACGCCGCGAGCACGACGCCGAGGACCGCGAGACCGAGGAAGCGGGCACCGCGCGCGCGCGTGCCGTCGAACGGGCTCGGCGCACCGGGGACGAGCGCGTCGGGCGCCGCCGCGGTCCACGCGCCGGGCGCGAGGATGCGCGCGCGGCGCGGGCGAACGCGGACCGCCGTCAGGACGAGCGCGCCCGCGAGCAGCACGCCCGCGACGAGGTGCTTCTCGGCGAGCTCGGCCCAGAGCGTCGCTCCGAACGCGAGCGCGGCGGCGAACGGGGCGACCGCGAGCGGGAGCGGCGCGAGCGGACGAAGCTCCGCCCCGCGCGCGCGGGTGGCGAGCGCCGTCGCCTTCGCGCGGAGGAGCGCGAGGAGCCCCAGCGCAGCGAGCGCGCACCCGGCGAAGATCAACGTCGTGTCGTGCGTCCGCGCCGGAGCGACCGCGGGCGGCGGGGCCTGGAGCGAAGGCGCGTCGAGCGCGCTGAGCGCCTTGCGGTCGACGCGAATCTTGAACGTCGCCGCTTCCCCGCGGCCGACGTGGGGACGAACGAGCTCGAGCTCGTCGCGATCGGCCTTGCGGCGGAGCGTGCTCAGGATCGCGTCGTTCGCGGCACCGTCGGACTTGGCCTGCGGCTCCGTCGGCGCCGACGGGAGATCGAACACGATCCGCATGCCGTCGACGCCTTCGCGCTGCGCCGGCGCGCGGAACGAGAGCTCGAGGAACGCGCCGTCGGAGCGGAGGTCGGTCATCGCATCGGCGGCGATCGCAGGGGCGGAGCGTGCAGCCTGCGTGGCGCGGACGATGAACGTGTAGTTTCCACGCTTCAGGCCCTTCGCGTCGTCGACGGTGAGGTGGAGCTTGCCCTTGTCGTCCTGCACGACGAAGAGCGGGAGGCTCGCGCCGTCCTCGAACGTGACGGTCCCCTGCGGCTCGAACGCGAGGCCGCTCCCCGCCTCGAGCTCGACCGCGCGGAGCGTTCCTGCGACGACGCGGTAGGCGAGGTGGAGCTCGGCGGACAGCTTGGCGTCGCGATCGACCGTGACGCGAACGTCCACGCCGGCCGCGTGGACCTCTTGCCAGAGCGAGCCGCCCTTCGGCGCCGGGTCGGCCTTGGCCTCTTCCCGCGCGCCGGGTGGCTTCGTGGCCGCGTGCCCGAGCCGCGCGAGCGCCAGGAAGGCGAGGAACGAGAGGAACAGGGCCAACCAGGTGGGCTGCCGTGTGCGCATATCCGACATGTACGCACACAGCCCCGGAGGGCCAAGAACTCGGCGATCCCGATCGGGATCGGGTCAGCGGAAGAGGTGGACCGAGAGGAAATCGGCCACTTCTGCCCGCGGAATTCGCACCGAAAGGGTGAGGGCACCCTGGGAGGCATCGGTGGAGGGCCCCTGCTCCGAGAACCAGAACGGGACGGCCACCATCCCGGAGGACGAGCTGGTCATCCCGAAGAGCGGATCGTCGTCCAGCGCGTAGCCGGGGGTCCGCGTCGCCCACGCGAGCGGGAGGAGCATGCCCACGCCGCGGAGCGAGACGAAGCCACCCGCGTTGCTCTTCGCGGTGCGCAGCACCTCGAGGTCCGTCCGCTTCGAGAGCGGATCGGTCCCGGCGAGGATCGCCTTCGCCTTCGCGACGATCGTGGGGATGTCCATGCCGGTCAGCATCCAGGTGCGGTCCCCATCGGGGACGAGCACGATCTGGAGCTTGGACGCGAGGATCGCCGGCTTCGGCGCGGGCGGACGCGCACCGGTGGGCTTCGCGCCCGGCGGCGGAGGCGGCGGGGTGGGAGCGAAGTTCGGATCGTCGTGGAAGTCCACGAGCTCGAGGTGGACGTGGCCCGCCGGGAGATCCTTGATCGGACCCGCGGTGTTGAACTTGCCCGGCGGCGTGCCCGTCCCGGCCTCGTTCTTCATCCACGTCTGGACGTGCGCGCGGTTGAACGCGGCCCAGATCTCCTTGAGCGGCACCTGGACCTTGGCGATCGGCGCTTCGATCCCGATCGCGTCCCAGCCGGCCGTGAGCGCGAGCGCGTTCATCTCCTTCGTCGGATCCGTCTTCTTCTGCTGCCACGCGTTCAACGCTTGGGATGCCGCGACGACGTCGACGCCGCGCCCGTAGACCATCGGCGCGGTGAAGAGGTCGGCCAGGTGCGTGAACGCGTCGACGAACGCCTTCCGGTCGCCCGCGTCGAGCTCGCTGCGCTTCTGGAGCAGGTTGTCGATCGCCTTCGTCGCGTGGACCTTCGGCTGCGCGAGATCGGTGGCATCGAAGCCGTGCACGTAGAAGCCCATCGCGCTGTCGCCCGGCAGCTTGCCGAAGAGCGCGGGCGGAGCGTCCGCCTTGTCGGGGTGCGAGACGAGCGCGCGCGCGATCGCCGATTGCTTGCGCTGGAGCGTGATGCGCGCGTCGCCGTTCGCCGTCTTGTCGTCGACGTTGACGTCGAGCACGCCGCGCTGCGCGTCGAGACCGAGGTCGAACACGTCTTCCACGAACGCCGTCACCGCTTCCTTGATCTCGGCGTCGCGGCCGAAGACGTGGCCGCCGATCACGCCGGCCATGCCGCGGTTCTTGGTGAGGAACTCCTTGAACGCCTCCTGCCGCGCCTCGGCGTGGAGATCCGCCGTGAACGACTGGCGGGTGACGGTGCGGGTGAGGAACGGGACCGCCGCGTCGCGGACGTTGCCTTCGCGGGCGCAGACCACGCGCGCGGGAGCGGACCCGAACGCCGGCGCGAGCGCGCAGCGACCGAGCTCGCTGTAGTCGTAATCACCATCGTCGTCGTCGTCGTCCGCGTCCTCGGGGCGCGGGGCCTTCGCCTTGCGCGCGAGCTCGACCACGCCGTTCTGCCCCTTCACGAAGGTGTAGCGGTCGGCGAGCTGGGGTTGGACGCTGTCCACCGTGCCCTTCACCGCGACCGAGAGGACGAACGACGGGCGCGGGTTCATGCCCGGCTTCACGTAGACGGCGAAGTCGACCGGCTGATCGAGATCGGCCAGGTGGGCGAGCTTCTCGCCGATCATTTCGCGGAGCGGCCCCTGGCCCTGGATGTTCTGGCCGACCCAGGAGCTCAGCATGTCGAGCGAGCGTGCCGGGCGGTTCGCGCGGCCCCAGATGAACATCGAGTCCGGGATGGCGACCGCGGAGAGATCGACGGCGGGCCCCTGATCGCCCCCGCCCTTCGGCGGCGTGGGGAGGGACGCGATGGGGGGTGTCGGCTGCGGCGTGTTGCCGCCACAGGCCGTCCCGAGCGCGACCACGACCGGAGCCGCGAGGAGCATGGGGAGCGGGAGGAAGCGGAGCGAGGACCGAGCGGCGAGGTGGAAACGCATGAGGCCGCCGAGCTTACCTGAAAAAAACAAGCTTTTCGCCGGACGCGACCCGTGCCAGAGCAATCGTCGCGTGAGCTCGATCCCGCTCAACCCCGCGCAGCGCCGAGCCGTCGAGCACGAGCTCGGCCCGATCCTGGTCCTGGCCGGCGCCGGCTCGGGGAAGACCCGCGTCATCACCGAGCGCATGGTGCGGCTGATGAGCCGCGGCTACCCCGCGAAGTCGATCGTCGCGCTCACGTTCACGAACAAGGCCGCCGGCGAAATGGCGGAGCGCATCCACAAGCTCGCCAAGGCGCGCGGCGTGGTCGCCAACGATCTCACGGTCTCGACGTTCCACTCGTTCGGCCTGATGGTGCTCGGGCGCGAGCGCGCCGCCACCGGCGGGGCGTTCACGATCTTCGACCAGGGGGACGCGCTGGGCGCGCTGAAGGAGGCGATGCGCGGCATCGACGCCGGCAAGCGCTTCGACGCCAACGCCGTGCTGTCGCGCATCTCGATGGCGAAGAACGCGTTCCTCTCGCCGGAGGACCTCGCGAAGAAGGACTCGCAAGACGCCTACGACGAGATCACGCGGCTCGTGTACCCGAAGTACCAATCGGCGCTGAAGAACTTCCGCGCGTACGACTTCGACGATCTGGTCTGCGAGGTCGCGCACCTCTTCAAGGCTCGCCCCGACGTGCTCGCGCGCTGGCAGGAGCGCTACCGCTTCGTGCTCGTCGACGAGTACCAGGACACGAACCGCGCCCAGCTCGAGGTGCTGCGCCTGATCGCCGAGAAGCACAAGAACGTGTGCGTCGTCGGCGACGACGACCAATCCATCTATGCGTGGCGCGGGGCCGACGTGCGCAACATCCTCGACTTCGAGGAGCACTTCCCCGGCGCGGCGATCGTGAAGCTCGAGCAGAACTACCGCTCGCGCGCGCCGGTGCTGGCCGTGGCGAACTCCGTCATCGCGAAGCGCCAGGACGCGAAGCACCGCAAGGTGCTCTTCACCGACAAGCTCGGCGGCGAGAAGGTGCGCCTGGTCGCGTGCGCCACGCCCGAGATCGAGGCGGCGTGGGTCGCGGAGAAGATCCGCGCGCTCGTGAAGGACCGCCAGGTGAGCGCGCGCGAGATCGCGGTGCTCTATCGCTCCAACGGGCAGGCGAAGCCGATCGAAGAGGCGCTGCGCGAGCAGGGCGTCGCCTACCGCCTCGTCGGCGGGCAGCAGTTCTTCGAGCGCAAGGAGGTGAAGGACCTCCTCTCCTACCTGAAGCTCGCGTTGAACCGCTCCGACGAGATCTCGCTCCGTCGCATCATCAACTACCCCGCGCGCGGCATCGGCGACACGAGCATCCAACGCCTGTCGCTCCACGCGACCGCGCGCAGTTGGTCGCTGTGGCAAGCGGTGGAGCGCGTCGATGCGCTGGACGAGATTGCATCGGTCGCGCGCGACGGCTGCCGCACGCTCGAGAAGGTGATGGCGAACGCCCGCCGCTCGATGCTCGTCGAGCGCAGGCGCGCGAGCGAGGTCGCGCGGGCGCTCGCCGAAGAGATCGAGCTCCGCAAGGACATCGACGCGAGCTCGCCGTCGCCCCAGGCCGCGGCGCGGCGGTGGGGCAACGTCGAGTCGCTCTTCCAGACGTTCGCGCGGCGCGAGGCGCGCGAGACGGCCGCGGGGAAGGACCCGACCGGCGAGCAAGGGCTCGCGGCGTTCCTCCACGCGCTCACGCTGAGCTTCGACGACGAGAACGAAGAGGGCGAGAAGGCGCCGGCCGTCACGCTGTCGACGCTCCACGGGTCGAAGGGGCTCGAGTTCGATCACGTGTTCCTGATCGGCTGCGAGGAAGGGTACCTGCCGCACACCCGCACGCTCGAGACGCGCGCGAACGATCCGAGCCAGGGCGAAGCCGCGCAGGAGCTCGGGTTGACGAGCGACATCGAGGAAGAGCGGCGGCTCTTCTACGTCGGGATCACGCGCGCGCGCGAGGAGCTCGCGCTGTCGCGTTGCCAGGCGCGCGCGATGCGAGGAAAGGCGGCCCCGCGGACGCCGAGCCGCTTCCTGGCGGACGTCCCGGCCGAGCTCGTGATCGAAGAGCAAGTCTCGATCGCACCGCACCTCACGCCGGAGGCGATGACCGAACAGGCCAACGCGCTCCTCTCGATGTTGAACGGGCTCGGGTGAGCGTGGCCCGGGCTCCGCGGCTCCTCACGATCGGCGTCAGCCACTACTGCGAGAAGGCGCGGTGGGCGCTCGACCGCGCCGGCATCGACTACGTCGAAGAAGCGAACGCGCCGCTCTTCCACCTGCGCGCTGGACGCGGCACGCGGCCCATCCTGATCGACGGGGACCTGGTCCTCCGCGACTCGACCGCGATCCTCCGTCACGCCGACGAGCGGCTCGCGGAGCGCGATCGGCTCTACCCGGCGGCGACCGCCAGCGCGGTGCTCGAGGCCGAGGAGGGCTTCGACAGAGGGCTCGGCGTCGACATCCGCCGCGTGGTGTACGCGCACCTCGCACGCGAGCCGGAGCTCTTCGCTCGCGTCGCGGGCGTGCTCGCCCCGCGGTGGCAAGGGCGACTCGTCTCCACCGCGCCGCGCGCGTGGCTCGAACCGATCCTGCGGGCGTACCGCGCTCACCAGGGGCCTCCCCCGCGCGCGGTCGCGCGGCTCGAGGCGACGTTCGCGGAGGCGTCGCGCGCCCTCACGCGCTCGCCGTGGCTGGTCGGCGATCGATTCACCGCCGCCGACCTCACGTTCGCGTCGCTCGCCGCGCCGATCGTGTTCCCGGACCATCACCCCGCCATGCCCGCGTTCGCCGATCTGCGGGGCACGCGCCTCGCCGACGTGGCCGCTCCGTTCCGCGACAGCGCGGCCGGCCAGTACGTGCAGAGGCTCTACCGCGAGCTCCGCACGCAGCGAGTTGACGCACCGCGTTAGAGGGCTTAAGTTCCGGCCATGCTGCCGGTTGCGGTGCTGCTCGCGGGGATCGCGGTGCTCGCGCTGCTCGTCGCGCGGCGTTGGCTCCGCGAGCGTGCGCGCCCTGCGCGGTTGCCTGCTCCGGCGCCCGAGCCTTCGGCGACCGCACCGGTGCCCGCTCCTTCGACCGCGCTCGCGCTCCGTCCCCGCCGCGAGGCGGTCGTCGTGTTCGTCCACGGCTTCGCGGGCTTCGGGGAGCTTCGCTTCGGACCTGCGCGCGCCTCGTATTTTCGGGGGGTCCAAGACCACCTCGCGCGGCGCGGGATCCGCTGCGCGTTCGCAGCGCTGCCGCCGGTCGCCTCGTCGACCGCGCGCGGGCTCGAGCTCCGGCGCTTCGTCGAAGAGCTCGGCGACGTCGAGGTCCACCTCGTCGCGCACAGCATGGGCGGGCTCGACGCGCGGTGGATGCTCGCGAACGGCAACCTGACGAGCGTGCGCTCGCTCGTGACGATCGCGACGCCTCACCGCGGCACGCCGCTCGCGGATCTCGGTAGTGCGGTGCTCGGGCGACCGCGCGCGACGGCGCGCCACGGGCTCGTCGGCGCGGTCGACGATCTGACGCGGCGCACGTTGGAGCCGAGCGCCGACGCGACGATCGAGGGCATCGCATGCGCCTCCGTGCTCGTGGATCCATCCGCAGGTGCGCGCGGCGTGCGGCCGCTGCTCCGGCCGACGCATCGGATCCTCGAGGCGCTCGTGGGCGCGAACGACGGGGTCGTCCCGCGCTCGTCGCAGGTCTGGGGCAGCGTCCTGGGGACGGTGGACGGCGATCACTGCGCGGTGCTCGGCTGGGCGCACCGCGCCGGGGCTCCGTTCGATGCGCCGACGTTCTACGGTGCGTTGGCGGCGTCGATGCTCGACGGCGAGCCGTCGCTCGCGGCGTGGGAACCGGGCCGGCCGCGGATCGCGTCGGTGGAGCTGCTGCCGGCGCCGCCGTGAGTCACTTCCCGGTGCAGTCCCCCGTGAGGCCCGCGATCCACTGGGTGACGAGCGCCACGCCCTCGTCGTGGACCAGGCTGCGCCCGATCTCCGGCATCGCGATCTGCGGCTGGGTCGACTTCATCCGGTAGATCAGGATCGAGTCCTCGGGCTTGCCGGGGACCACGTCGTACATGAATGTGCCGGAGCCCGGCCCGGCGGCCACCGGCGACTTGCACGTACCAAAACGGTACGGATCGGTGACGTCCATCCCGAGGTGCAGGCCCGTCGTCCGGGCCTCGCCCACCTCGCTGTGGCAGTGGGCGCAGTTGGCGTCGAGGTAGGCGCGCGCGCGTACGTCGACCGGAAGCGTCGTGTCCGCCCACGACGGCATCGCCTTCGGCGCGGGGGCGGGCGCGCCGCTCAGGATCCCGACCTTCGTCCAATGCGCGAGCTGGTTCTCGGCGCCCGTCGGGTACGCGTAGTCGGCGTTGAGGCGATCGCCGCGCACCCCGATCGGGAGGACCACGTTCGACTCGCCGTCGCCGTGGCACTTCTTGCATTGGTTCTGGTTCGGGACCAGGTACGACGCGGTGACGGGCGTGCCGTCGGCTTTGGTGAAGCTCAGGTCGCGCGTGAGCCCGCCCGGGCGGATGCGCGCTTCCTTCTGATCGTCGTCCCAGACGTACGAGATCGCGCGCCAGCCCGCGGCCTGGCGGATGAGCAACCGGGTCTCGATCCAGGTCACCGGCGCCGGACTCCGGAAGTCCTTCGGGTACCCGAACGACTTGGTGATGATGGACCCGACCGGCAGATCGAAGACCTTCGTGTCGTCCCAGGCGATGCTCTTGCCCTTCGGCACCCAGACCGTGCGCTCCTTCACCGCGTAGTCGGAGAAGAGCGTGGAGCTCGGCGCGTACGGGACGACCTCGGCCGAGAGGGGCGTGATCTTCGCGTCCTTCACCGCGACCTGGCAGTAGGCCGAGAGCGTCGGGAGCGGATCCGTCAGGTAGCCCGGGTCGGCGCCCGGCGTGCACGGAGGCGCGGCCGCCGGCTCGCTCGAGCACGCGAGAAACGCACCGCCGAGCGAGACGGAGAGCAGGAGCGCCGCGCTACGCCCGCGCACTCAGAGCCCCGGGAAGGTGACCGGCGCGATCGCCGGGAGCGCGCAGTCGTACGGCTTCGCGTCCAGCGACATGATGCCGGGGAGATCGGGCTTGTTCTTGTCGAGCTTGTCGAGGTGAAGGTTCGCGAAGGCCGCCCCGCCGTTGTTCTGCATGCAGAGCTGCATCGGGTTCTCGGGCGGAGTCGTGATCTTCGGATCGAGGATGCCGTCGTAGAGCATCGGCGGAACGACCTTGTTCGGGAACGACTCGGTCGCGGTCGCGAGGAGGATGCCGATCTGCTTCGTCGCGTCCGGGAGCGAGCCGCCCGCGCCGAACGTGTTGTCGTGCAGGTAGACCCGCTTCGGGAACGGGTAGTAGTTCGGATCCTTGATCTCGATCTCCGTCACCATGTAGCTGATGACGGCGGCGTGGATGGTGAGGTTGTCGTCGAAGGTGTTCTGGAACACCTCGACGTTGTCGTTCGCCATGACGAAGAAGCCGGTGCCGCGCGGCACGAGCCCGACGACGTTGCCGACGGGCGCGAAGTTCTTCGTGTTGTTCGAGTGGATCTTGTTCTTGTAGACGCGCACGTCGTGGCCGCCGAGCTGCGGGAGGCCCGGCAGATCGAAGACCAGAATCCCGCCCGTGTTGTCGTGCGAGTCGTTCTCGTAGACGTCGGCGTAGAAGGTGTTCTCGATCTCGATGCCGGCGACGTTGAGGTACGCCTCGTTGCGGCGCAGGACGGCGTGATCCGACTGGCCGAGGTAGATGCCGGAGTCGGAAGCGCCGCTCACCTTCGAGTCCTCGATGAGCACGTTCTTCGACTTCACCGGGTAAAGGCCGTAGGGGCCGTGCTCCGAGGGCTCCTCCCCCGTCCACGTCGCCTCCATCTTGCGGAACGTGACGCCGGTGGAGCCGAGGACCTTCACGCCGTTGCCGGCGGTGTCGCGGACGGTGAAGCTCTCCAGCAGGAGGTCCTTCACGCCGTCGGCGAAGACGCCCTCGGCACCTGCCTTCTGGCCCTTGAAGTCGAGGATCGTCTTCCCCATGCCCTGCCCGCGCACCGTCACCTGGTTCGCGGCGATGACGAGCGTGTTGGAGAGCTTGAAGGTGCCCTCGCCGAAGAGGAGCAACTGCCCGTCCTTGGCGGTCGCGAACGCGTCCGCGATCTTCTGCTCGGAGTCGCTCGACGCGAACGACGTGCACGTGACGCCCGTCGGACAGGGCGGCGCGGCGGGCCCCGCCGGGGTCGACGAGCACGCGGCCGGGACGAGGGCGAGGGTCAGGAAGGAGGCGGCGAGGAGGAAGCGCATGACGGAAGTGTAGTACGGAAGCTCCCGAGCGTGGGCGCGGCGTAGCCGAGCGCGATCGCGAGGAGGTCGAGCGGATCGAAGACGCCCGGGACGACGCCGAGCCCCTGCCCTGCCTCGATCCCGACCGCGACGACGAACCCGAGCGCGAGCCAGACCCGCGCCGAGAGCGTGCCGCGCTCCGCGCGCCAGACGAGCGCCATCGCCGCCCCGAACGCGAACGCCCACGCGCCGTCGGGGAAGCTGCCGAGCACGAAGCGCGGGACGAACGCGGCGAGCCCGTGCGTCGCCCCGCGCATCGCGCCGAGGAGCGGTCCGGCCCCGAGCGCCTCCACCCAGCGGAACAGCGCGATGTCGTCTTCGCGGAGGAGCAGGTACAGCGCCGCCCCCAGCGCGAGCGGCGCGACGACGCGCGCGAGCACCGCGCCGAGCACGCCGAGCCGCGGGCGCTTCATTTCGCGGGCCACAGCTCCCAGACCCACGCGACGCCCTCGAGCCCGCCGTGCTTCGCGATCGGAGCCCCCGTGTACTCGAGCACGAGCCAGCGCCTCCCGTTCTGGCGGACCCACGCGGTGACGTCCGCGCGGATCCGAAGGGAGACCGCCGCCGGCATCAGGGGGTGGAAGCCGTCGCTGGGCGTGACGCCCGTCAGGAAGTCGAGCGCCTTGCTCTTGCCGGCCGCGCTGCCTTTGCTGAGGCGACCGTAGAGGACGTCGGCGTCGGGGCCGTCGACGTCGTCGAGCTGGCCGAGCGCGCCCTTGCGCCCGCCGTTCTCGGCGACGAGCCAGGCGAAGCACGTTCGACCGTCGCTCTTGCCGCCGACGGCGTACGCCTTGCCGAACCACACCGAGCGCTCCTTCGGGAGGCTCGCCGTCTTCGGGAGCGTGCCCGCGACGAAGTCGTCGAAGACGCGACAGCCGTCCTTCTTCGCCGCGACGCAGCCGATCAGGCCCCGAATCGTCGCGTCGTCGGGCTCTTGGGAGGCCGCGATCGAGTCGAAGCCCGCGTCGGAGATGGCGCCGGTGGCCGCCCCGCCGTCCCAAGCTGGGACAGGGTGCGGGGCCTTGCTCGTCGCCGTGTTGAGGACGAGGAAGAAGGCGAGCACGCCGGCCGCCGCGACGTGGCGCCACCAGGCGGGGGCCTTCACGCGAGCGCCCCCCGCAGATCGGCGACGACGTCGGCCTCTTCTTCGAGGCCGACTGCGAGCCGGATCAGGCCGTCCTCGATCCCCGCCTCGCGCCGCTCCTCCGGCGTCATCGCGTAGAAGCTCATCACCGCGGGCTGCTCGATCAGCGTCTCCGGCCCGCCGAGGCTCGGTGCGATCTTCGCGAGCCGCGCCCGATCCACGACCTGCCGCGCACCGTCGAGCCCGCCGCGCACGACGAAGCTCACCACGCCGCCGAAGCCACCGCGCATCTGCGCGACGGCCACCGCGTGATCGGGGTGGGACGCGAGGCCGGGGTAGTGCACGCGCTCGACCTTCGGGTGGCCCTCGAGGAAGCGGGCGACGGCGAGCGCCGTCGCCGAGTGCTGCCGCATGCGGAGCGCGAGCGTCTTGAGCCCCCGCGCGACGAGGAACGCGGCGTGCGGATCGATGACGCTGCCGAGCACGCCGCGGAGGTCGCGCACGGGCTCCACGTGGCGCTTCGCGCCCGCGACGACGCCGGCGAGCACGTCGTGGTGCCCGGCGAGATACTTCGTCGCCGAGTGGACGACGAGATCGACGCCGAGCGCGAGCGGCCGCGCGTGGACCGGCGTCGCGAACGTCGCGTCCACCATCGACACGAGCTCGCGGTTCGGACCACGCGCCGCGCACACGCGCGCGAGCGCCGCGAGATCGACGCAGCGGAGGTATGGGTTCGACGGCGCCTCGGCCACGACCAGCTTCGTCTCTGGCCGGAGCGCGGCCTGCATCGCGCCGAGGTCGCTCGGAGGCACGAGGGTGGCGGTCACGCCGAAGCGCTGCAACGTGCTCGTGACGAACTCGCGCGTCATCCGGTAGCAGTCGGAGAAGAGCACCACGTGATCGCCCGCCCGCACGTGAGCGAGGATCGCCGTCGTGACGGCGGCCATCCCGCTCGCGAAGAGCACGGCGTCCTCCGCGCCGTCGAGCGCGGCCAGCCGGTGCTCGGCCGCACGCGTCGTCGGGTTGCCGTAGCGCCCGTACTCGTCCCGCTCCAGGCGCGGGTGCTCGCCGTTCGTGTGCGCGATGATCTCGGCCGAGTCGGCGAACGTGTAGGTGGAGGTCTGCACCAGCGGCGCGGGGATGCCGTCACCGGCGTGGGTGCGCGGCTCGCCGGCGTGGACGGCGTCGGTCGAGTTCGCCGTGCGCTCTCGGGGCTCGCTCACGGCGCGCATCCTACACGCGTTCGCGAGGCGCGTTTCCCCCTTTCGCCGCGCGGCGCGTCGCGCGACGATGCGCCCATGACCGACGTCGAAAAGCAGCTCCGCATCGATCTCGCCGCGTGTTACCGGCTCGTCGCGCTCCACGGCTGGGACGATCTCGTGTTCACCCACATCTCGGTCCGCATCCCCGGCCCCGAGCACCACTTCCTGATCAACCCGTACGGGATGCTCTTCGACGAGATCACCGCGTCGAGCCTGGTGAAGGTCGACCTGAAGGGCGAGAAGCTCTCCGAATCGCCCTACCCGGTGAACCCGGCGGGCTTCGTGATCCACAGCGCGATCCACATGGCGCGCGAGGACATCACCTGCGTCCTCCACACCCACACGCCGGCGGGCGTCGCGGTCTCGGCGCAGAAGGACGGGCTCCTCCCGATCTCGCAGCAAGCCACGATCGCGCTCGCGTCGCTCGGCTACCACGGCTACGAGGGCATCGCGCTCCGTGACGACGAGAAGCCGCGCTTGGTCGCCGACCTCGGTACCAACATGGGACTGATCCTCCGGAACCACGGTCTGTTGACGGTGGGGGCGACCGTCGCGGACGCGTTCCTCGGCATGTTCAACCTCCAGCGCGCCTGCGAGGTGCAGCTCCTCGCCCAGAGCGGCGGGCGCGAGCTCGTGAACGTGGCGGCTCCGATCCTCCAGGGCGTGAAGGCGAACATCGCCGCGGTGACCAAGGGCATGCAGGGCGGGCTCGCGTGGCCAGGCCTCTTGCGCAAGCTCGATCGGGAGAGCCCCGGCTACGCGAGCTGAGCCATGTGCCGCAACATCCGAGTACTCCACCACTTCGCGCCGCCGACGACCAAAGAAGAGATGGAGGCGGCGGCGCTCCAGTACGTCCGGAAAATTGCGGGCACCGCGAAGCCGAACGCCGCCGACGCGGAGGCGTTCGCCCGCGCCGTCGGCGAGGTGACGGCCGCCACCGAGAAGCTCCTCGGCCTGCTCCACGCCCGCGGCGAGCCCCGCACGCGCGAGGGCGAGAAGCTGAAGGCCAAGGCCAAATGGGAGAGCCGCGAGCGGAGGATCCGCGGCGGCTGAGCGCGAATCGTGGCGCCCGAGGGGGCAGGTGGGGTTGAAAGATCGTACGATGTGGCGCATCCAAGGGGCCACCATGACGCGCACCGCTTCCCTCGCCTTCGGCTTCACCTTCGTCCTCGTCGCCTGCGGCGGCGCCACCGAGTCCGACCTCTTCGGGACCCCGCCTGGCGGCGGGAACGACGGGGGCACGAGCGATGGCGCGGTCAACGACACCGGCCCCGTCCCCGACGGGAGCAACTGCGGCGCGTGCGGTGCCCCGGCTCCGGCCGGGTTTCACTACGTCCGCTACCAGGAGGATCGGAACGGCTCGTGCCCGAATGGGACGACCCCGACCGACGTCGTGGCGAACGTCAGCGACAGCGTCGCGTGCGGCTGCGACTGCAAGGCCGGCGTGGTCGACTGCAACAGCGGCCAGGTCGTGCGCCCGTTCGACAACAACAGCAGCCCCACCTGCAACCAGCTCGGCGCGACGCTCAACGCGTCGGCGCCCACCTGCACGGTGCTCGCGAACCCGATCGCGCTCCAGACCCACATCCAGGTGAACCCGCCCGCGGCGACGCCGTCGTGCTCGTCCGAAGGCAAGCCGAAGCTCGACACGATCAAGCAGACCGAAGGTCGCCTCTGCCAAGCGCCCGACAGCTGCACGGGGATCGTCTGCGGTGGCCCGAACAAGTGCGTCGCCCAAGCGGGTGACGTCGCGTGCCCGAATGGGTTCCCGAAGAAGACGCTCACCGGGACCGGCGTGAGCGCGAAGTGCGAGGCCTGCGGCGCCTGCAAGGCGGAGGTGACGTGCAGCGGTACGCTCACGTTCTTCACCGACCAGGGCTGCACGCAAGGGACCCTCGCGTTGGCCGCCGACTCGACCTGCGGCAACCGCCCGCAGCAAGCGGTCGGCCAGACCTACCAGGCGTACACGTACAAGGGCGCCGTGAAGTCGTCGACCTGCACGCCGCCGCCGGACACGAAGGGGAGCACCTCGCTGGACGGTGCGACCACCGTCTGCTGCGCGAACTGAGCTCGCCACCCGTCGAGGGGCCGTCAGGCCCCCTCGCGAGACTCCGGCCCAATCTGGCACACGCACCGAGGCCGTGTTTTCCGCAGGTTGCGCGGCGCCCACCCCGGCACGGCCCGTGCAGAGTGCACCTGTCATGCGCCCTGCCACTTCCCTTGCTTCGGTCCTCGCCTCCGTCGTCGCAGCCTCGACCGCCGTCGGTTGCGCGCTGTTCAACGACTGCCCCCACACCGTCGTCGACCGGGAGGCGACGGTGAAGCTCTCGACCGACGAGGCGTGCAAGAACGCGAAGGCGCTCGACTTGGGGTGGGACTACGTGAGCACGACGAAGCTCGCCACGTGCCGCAAGCTCTGCAACGACTCCACGATCACCGACTGTCACCTGCCCTACGACTACTCCGCGACCACCGACGATGCAGGCGTCACCACCTGCCCCACGCCCGACGCCGGCAACACCATCACCCTCACCTGTCAGGTCACGCACAGCGAGGGCACGTACTCGAGCGGTTGTCCCGTCGCGGGCCGCCGCACCGAAGGCGTGAGCGGCGGACGCGACCCCCTCGGGAGCGCGAGCGTCGGAGCGTTCTTCGCCCAGTGCGCCGCGCTCGAGGCGACCGCCGTCATCGCGTTCCGTCGCCTCGTCGACGAGCTCGACGCGCTCGGTGCTCCGCGTGAGCTCGTCGAACGCGCCCAGCGCGCGGTCCGCGACGAGCTCGACCACACCGACGCCATGAGCTGGCTCGCCGCCCGGTGCGGCGAATCCGTCCCCGTCGTCCAGCACGAACGACTCGCGCTCCGTCCCCTCTTCGAGGTCGCGCTCGAGAACGCCGTCGAGGGACGCGTCCGCGAGACGTTCGGCGCCGCGGTCGCGCTCCACCAGGCACGGGGCGCGGTCGACGGGACGACGCGCAGGATCCTCGCGCGCATCGCCGAGGAAGAGCGCGAGCACGCGGAGCTCGCGGTCGATCTCGAGCGGTGGTTCGCCACGCAGCTCTCCGCCGCCGAGCTCGTTCGGATCGAAGAGGCGAAGCGCGCCGCGATCGTGGAGCTCCACGCCGCGCACGGAGGAGAGACGGACCCCGTGCTCGTCACGTGCGCCGGCCTGCCGACGCGCGCCGAAGCGCTCGCGATCCTCGACGGCCTCGAGCGCTTGGTCTGGAGCCCCGCCGCCGCCGCGTGAGCGACGGCGCGAGCCTCAGCTCTTCGCCAGCTCGGCGCGCACGCGGTCGCCGATCACCTTCGCCGCATCGGCGACGGGGACGAGCTCGGCCTTCTTCGGGTCGGTCTCGGTGCGCGGCTTGAGCTCGAAGTTGCCGCCAGCGAGCCCCTTGCCGCCGATCGTGACGCGGAGCGGGCATCCGATGAGGTCCGCATCCTTGAACTTCACGCCCGGGCGCTCGTCGCGGTCGTCCCAGAGGACCTCGATCCCCTGCCCCTCGAGATCGGCGACGAGCTTCGTCGCCGCTTCGGTGACCGCCGCGTCGCTCCCGATCGTGCACACGTGCACCTGGTAGGGGGCGAGGCTCATCGGCCAGCGAATGCCGTTCTCGTCGTGGTGCTGCTCGATCGCAGTCGCGACCAGGCGCGACACGCCGATGCCGTAGCAGCCCATGATGATCGGACGCTCCTCGTTCTTCTCGTCCAGGAAGTGCGCCTTCATCTTCGACGAGTAGTGCGTTCCCAGGATGAAGATGTGGCCCGCCTCGATGCCCTTGAAGAGCTTGAGCGGGTTGCCGCAGTTGGGGCACGGATCACCGCTCGCCGCGAGCCGCACGTCCACGACGTCGGCCTGGAAGTTCAGGCCGTAGTTCACGCCCATGAGGTGGTAGTCGGTCTCGTTCGCGCCGGTGATGCCGTTGCGGACCTGCGACGCCGAGCGGTCGATCAGGATGCGGCCCTTGAAGCCGACCGGACCGGCGAAGCCGACCTTGGCGCCGGTCGCCTTCACCACGTCCGCCTCGCCCGCGAGGAACACCTCGGCCGCGCCGAGCGCGCGCGCGAGCAGCACCTCGTTCACCTCGTGGTCGCCGCGGAGAACGACCATGACGAGATCGGTCGCCCCGGCGTAGGTGTAGACGAGCGACTTCAGCATCTGCGTCGCCGGCACGTTCAGGAACTTCGAGACGTCCGCGATGCTGCCCACGTTCGGCGTGTGGACCTTGCGCGTCGGCAGGGTCGTCGCCTTCGCGTTCGCCGGCGTGTCCTGCGACTTCACGACCGCGGCCTCGACGTTGGCCGCGTAGCTGCACGACTCGCACGCGACGATCGCGTCTTCGCCCGAGTCGACGAGGACCTGGAACTCCGCGCTCGTGTCGCCGCCGATCGCGCCAGAGTCGGCCGCGACCATCCGGTAGCGCAGGCCCATCCGATCGAACGTGCGCGAGTAGGCGTCGCGCATGGTTTCGTAGCTCTTCTTCGCGCCCTCTTGGGTCACGTCGAACGAGTACGCGTCCTTCATGATGAACTCGCGACAGCGCAGGAGACCGCCGCGCGGGCGCGGCTCGTCGCGGAACTTGGTCTGGATCTGGTAGAGGTTCTTCGGCATGTCGCGCCAGCTCTTGATCTCGCGGCGCGCGATGTCGGTGACGATCTCTTCGTGGGTCGGGGCCAGGTTGTAGTCGGTGCCCTTGCGGTCGCGCAGGCGGAGGAGCACGTCCCCGTAGAGGTCCCAGCGCCCCGTCTCCTTGTAGTACTCGGCCGGCAGGAGCACCGGCATCAGGATCTCCTGCGCCCCCGCGCGATCCATCTCCTCGCGCACGATCCGCTCCACCTTGCGGAGGACGCGGAGCCCGAGCGGGAGGAAGTCGTAGATGCCCGCACCGACCCGGCGGATGTAGCCGCCGCGGAGGAGCATGACGTGGCTGACGTTCGTTGCGTCGGCCGGAGCTTCTTTGACCGTCGGGATGAGAGCACGAGAGAAGAGCATGGCTGGACGGACGGGATACCACGGATCCGCCCGACGGCGAATCACGAGCGCCGTCGTCGCGCGGCCTCTCGCTCCTCGCGCTCGGCTTCGTCCTCCCGCGCCTCTTCCTCTTCGAGCTCGGCCTCGGCTCGCGCCTCGGCCTCCGCTTCGGCCTGCTCGTCGTCGACGCGAACGCGCTCGGCTCCTTCTTCGTCGCGCCCCGCGTCGACGCGAACGCGCGGGTCCTCCCCGGAGCCGTACATTCGGCCATGGGCGCGCGCGATCGCGGCGCCCGCACGGGCCCCCGCCTCGCCCACGCGCCGGGCCGCCACGCGCAGCTTCGATCCGAAGAAGAGCGACAGCGTCACCAGGAGCACCGGAACCAGGGCGCGCAGCGCCACGGCCACCGCGACCTGCGCGACGGCGAGCCCGAGCACGAACATCAACCGAATCGGGAACGGGATCGGCCCGCGAAGGCCCGCCCGCCGTTCGGCGCGCTCGCGCCGGCGGAGCGCGCGGGCCTCGAGCTTCGCCTCGCGCGCCACGCGCCGCGCCTCCCAGGCGGCCTCGCGCGCGTCGCGGGCGGCTTCGCGCGCGGCGGTCCGCGCGTCGCGCGCTCGGGGGGCAGACGCGCGGGGCGTCCGCGCAGGCCGCGGCGGCTCCGCGAGCGAAGGCACCGCCGCGACGCGGCGATCCGGATCCGGCTCCAACATCGCCGCGAGCGTGCGCCGGAGCGTGGGGTCGACACCGCTGCCGAGCGCCGCGTCCAGATCGAACGAGAGCCCTTTGTGCGGCAGGTCCTCGGGCTCGCGGCCCGTCAGCAGCGCGAGGGCCGTCGCGCCGATCGCGTACACGTCCGACGCCGGCCCGGCCCGACCCTGGAACTGCTCCGGCGCCATGTAGCCGAACGTCCCGACCACGGTGCTCCCACCCTCGGGCCGCATCCGATCGCGGACCGCCCCGAAGTCCACGAACGCGAACGAGCCGTCGGGCCGCCGGATGACGTTCCCGGGCTTCAAGTCACGGTGGATGACCGGCGGCGAGCGACCGTGGAGGTAGCCGAGCATCGTGCGTGCGTCGGCGAGCAGGCGCCGGACGTCGGCGGGAGGGAGCGGTCCACGCTTGCGGAGGACCGAGAGCGGCGTGCCCTCGATCTTCTCCATCACGAGGTAGAGCACGCCGTCCTCTTCGAAGTGCTCCACGTACTTCGGGAGCATCGGGTGATCGAGCGCGGCGAGCACCCGCGCCTCGCGCTCGGCGAGCTCCACGTCCTTCCACGCCTTCGCGCCGCTCAGGTCGAAGCGCTTGATCGCGACGGGACGCCCTTCGCGCTTGTCGACCGCGTCGAGCGTCTTCCCTTGCGCGCCGCTCCCGAGAACGCCGACCACGACGTAGCGACCGCTCCGTAGCTCTTGCGCCACGACCTCTCTCTATCGCGTTCCGCCGCGGCTGGCGATGCGGAGCGAGCTGTGCGACGTTCGCGCCATGGCAATCGACCTCTCGACGACCGTCGCCAAGATGCGCCGGTTCGCGCTCGCGGGCGTGGTGTTCCTCTTCGTGTTGATCGCGGGCTGCTCGACGACCACCCGGATCGACGCCGGTCACGTCGGCGTGCGCGTGAAGCTCGCGGGGAGCCAGCGCGGCGTCCAGGACGCCGAGATCGCCGTCGGCTGGGTCTTCTACAACCCGCTGACGGAGCAGATCATCCAGTTCCCGACCAGCGTGCAGAACATCGTCTGGACCCAGAGCACCCACGAGGGGCAGCCGATGGACGAGTCGATCACGTTCTCGTCGAGCGAAGGCGTCAACGTGAACGCGGATCTGGGCCTCTCGTTCCACATCGACCCTCCGCAGGCGCCCAAGCTCTACGCGCGCTTCCGCCAGAACGACCTCTCGATCCTCGCGAACGGCTACATGCGGAACACGATCCGCGAGTCCTTCCAGGAGGTCGCCTCGAAGATGCCCGTCCAGGAGATCTACGGCGCCGGGAAGTCCAAGATGCTGAACGACGTGCTCGACAAGGTGCGCGACACGCTGGCGAAGGACGGCATCGTGATCGACCAGCTCACCATCAACGGCGCGCTCCGCCTCCCGCAGAACGTGGCGGACGCGATCAACCGCGCGATGGAGGCGACGCAGAAGGCGATCGAGAGCGAGAACCGCGTCCGCCAGGTCAAGGCGGAGGCCGAGCAGGCGATCACGCAGGCGACCGGGCAGGCCGAGGCGACCCGGCAGAAGGCGCAAGGCGAGGCCGACGCCGTCCTGATCCGCGCGCGCGCCGAGGCGAAGGCGAACGAGATCATCCGGCTCTCCGTCTCTCCGGCCGTGCTCCAGTACCGCATGATGCAGCAGTGGGACGGCAAGCTCCCCGCCTACAACGGCGGCGGGCAGCTCCCGATGCTCACGATCGACGCCACGAAGTTCGCGACGATCGACGACGCGACGCGCGAGAAGAAGCTGGCCGCGCTCCTCGCCGATGGCGCGGACGCCGGCGCCCCGGCCGCGCCCCCGGCGACGGACGCCGGGCACTGATCACGGGACGCAGCAGAGGGTGACCTTGCCGACGAGGTCCGCCGTGGCCGGGATCCCGACGCTCGGCGCGCACGCGGCGTCGGTCTCGGTCACCCGCAGGCGGGCGCTGCTGAAGTTCTGCACGCCCTGACAGCTGCCATCGAGCTGGGTGAAGTCGCGGAACGTGTCGCAGTCGCTGTTCTGGTAGGTCGTCACGCCGGCGGAGCAACGCTTCTGTTGCGTCACCGCGCAGGCACAGGACCCGCACGTCGCCGCGGCGGTCGCCCCGACGGTCTGGGAGACGTACCCGCTCGGGCACGCGACCAAGCCGTCGTGCTTGATGCAGAGCGCGAAGCCCTGGTTCTTCAACCCGCAGTAGTCGATCGCGCAGCTCTCCGTCGCGCAGACGTTCACTTGGCCCGACTGCACTTGCGCGTCGCCGCCCCCGCTCGCGTCGCAGGTCGTCGGTGACGGCGCGGGGTAGGTCCCCGACGCGGAGCCGTTCCCGCCGCTCACGTTCACGCACGCATCGGCGGCGAGGACCGTCGTCTGCGGGCCCGAGCTGCAGCTGTTGTTGGAGAAGTTCGAGAAGCTCGCGTCGAGCGCGCACGACGGCGCGGTGACCGTGCAGCCGCACGCCGTGCACGTCCCCTGCACGAGCGAGGCGTCGGTCCGGAACGTCGCCGTCGTCCACCCTGCATCGGGGTCGCTCGGGCAGGCGCCCGAGGTCCGGGCGACGGGGTTCCACCCCGCATCGAGCGGATACGCAGGGAGGCAGCCTGCGTCGAGGGTGGTGCACGCCGGCGGGACGTAGATGTCGGGCACCTCGACGTCGAACGTGACGACGACGTCCTTGCCCGAGTCGCCCCCCGCACCGTCGACGCCACCGTCGTCGCTCGGGAGGAGCCCGGCCTGCTCGAGCCCGCAGGCGGCGAACGCCATCGCCAGACACCCGACCACGCCCACCACGACGAACCGACGCGCGCGCATGCGGACCTCCGCATCTTGGAGACTACAGGAATCCGCGACGCACGCGAAGAGGACTGGGGGGCCGCGTTCATCGGCTTCATCGGCTATGCTCCGGCGGCGTGTCGGACAACAACGCCAACCCCGACCTGATCGCGACCGAGGCGCGCGAGCTCACCGGCGACGCCAAGGCCACCGGGCCCAAGACCTTCGGCCGCAAGGAGGAAGTCCACGCGCTCGCGCGGCTGCTCGCTCACGGCAAGAGCGTCGTCCTCCTCGGACCGCCGGGCGTCGGGAAGACCGCGATCCTCCAGAAGTTCCTCTCGTACCTGGCCGAGAACCGCCTCGGCGAATACCCCGCGCTCACGGGCGCGCGCGTCTACGAGGTCTCCACCGTCGTCCTCTGCTCGGATACTCGCTTCACCGGCCAGCAGGAGCAGCGCATCCGGGCGATCCTCCACCACGCGAACCCGAAGCGCATCCACTACGTCCCCGACGTGTGGAACCTGCCGTACGCCGGCTCGTACAGCACCAAGCCGCGCGGCATCTACGATCTCATGCGGCCCGGGATCGAGGCCGGGAAGCTCGTGCTCGTCGGCGAGTGCACCCAGGGGCGGTGGGACAAGCTCTGTCAGGAGCACCCCGAGCTCGCCCGTGACTTCGTCACGCTCGTCGTGAAGGAGCCGCCGGAGGACGAGACGCGCGACCTGATGGTGCGCGCGGCGGCGAAGCTCTCGATGGGCTTCGAGCGTGGCGCGATCGATCGCGCCTACGTGCTCACGAAGAAGTTCCAACCGTCGATGAGCTTCCCTGGCAAGGGCGTGGAGCTCCTGCGGCGCGCTGCCGAGGCTGCCGGCGCGGGGCGCGGCGCCGCCGAGCGCGCGGCCCCACTCGACGCCCCCTTCGTCGACGAAGTGTTCGCGAAGCAGACCGGTCTGCCGATGCACATGATCTCGCCGCAGGTCCGGATGACCTACGAGGAGATGCATGCGTTCCTCGCCGAGCGCGTCCTCGGGCAAGACGAAGCGGTCGCGGCCGTCGCCGATTTGCTTGCACTCTACAAGACGGGCCTCAAGGACCCCGATCGCCCCGCCGGCGTGCTCCTCTTCGTCGGACCGACCGGCGTCGGCAAGACGGAGCTCGCGAAGGCGACGAGCGAGTTCCTCTTCGGCACGCGCGAGCGGATGCTCCGCATCGACATGAGCGAGTACAAGGACTACCACTCCTTCGAGAAGCTCATCGGCGACCCCAAGCACGCGAAGAGCGGGATGCTCACCGACCACGTGCGCAAGCACCCGTTCTCGGTGGTCCTGCTCGACGAGTTCGAGAAGGGTCACCCGAACCTCGCCGACCTGTTCCTCCAGGTGTTCGACGACGGGCGCCTCACCGACGCGAACGGCGACACCGTCGACTTCCGGCACGCGATCCTCATCCTGACGTCGAACGTCGGCTCGAACGTGCGCGACCTGACGAGCTCGATCGGGTTCGGCGAGAAGCGCGCGGGCGACATGCCCAAGGAGATGAACCGCGACGTGCGCCGCGCGCTCGAAGCGGCGTACCGGCCCGAGTTCCTCAACCGCATCGATCGGATCCTCGTCTTCCACGCGCTCGAGAAGAGCGACATGCGCCGGATCGCCCAGCGCGAGCTCGGCAAGGTCTACCGGCGCGAGGGGCTCCTCGAGCGAGATCTCTTGCTCGAGGTCGACGACGGCGTGCTCGATCTGCTCCTCGACCGCGGCTTCGACCCGAAGTACGGCGCGCGGCCGCTCAAGCGTGCGATCGAGGAGCTCATCGTGCTCCCGCTGGCGCGCGCGGTGCTCGCGTCGCCCGAGGCGCGCTTCCAGCTCCTCCGCATCGCGCGCAAGGGAACCACGGTCGAGCTCACGTTCGAGGAGACCGAAGGCTCGCGCAAGCTCGCGAACCTGGAGCGGCGCACCCGCGTGGACGACGGCGAAGGGAACATCGTCCGCATGTCGCTCGCCGACGTGCGCGCGAAGCTCAAGTCGATCTACGAGCGGCTGGCCGAGCTCGAGCGCGCCGCGCGCGCGAGCGAGCTGCGGCGCGAGCTGGAGGAGCTCGAGCAGAAGTCGAAGAGCCCCGCGTTCTGGGACCAGGCCTTCGGGAAGGGCGGCGAGGTGTATCGGCGGCACCGCCTCGCGGTCGAGGTGCGGAGAATCGACGACCTCAACGAGCGGATCGATCTGGTCCACAAGCTCGTAGAGGCGAGCTTCGCCGAGGGCGAGGACGTGGTGGCCGAGGAGCTCGTCGCCAAGTTCGCGCGGCTCGAGCGTCAGCTCGCGCGCGCCGAGCGCGAGCTCGTCTTGTTCGACGAGACCGACCGGGGTGATGCCTGGATGCACGTTCGCCCCACCGGGGCAAAGGACGGCGCCACGAGCTGGGCGAAAGAGCTCGCCGGCATGTACGCGAAGTGGGGAGAAGAGCGGAAATACGAGGTCGACGTGACGCAGAGCGGGGGCGCGTTCGACGTCGTCGTGAAGGGCCCTTACGCGTTCGGCTACCTGAAGGCCGAGAACGGCGGTCACCGGCTCATGGCGGCGGCCAAAGGCAAGGACAAGCGCCCGGAGACGTACCTCGCGCGCGTGGACGTCCGGCCGCTCACGGAGCGGGACGCCGAGAAGCACGAGCGGAAGCGAAACGACCGCGCCGAGCGGGGCAAGGACAAGGACGACGAGCCGCCGATCCGCACGTACGACACGCTGTCGTCGCGTGGCGTTCGTGATCGACGGACGGGTTGGGCCGACGGCGACGTGCGGAAGGTCCTGGGCGGGAAGATCGAAGGGTTCCTGGAGGCCGTCTTCACGGAGAAGTGATCGCAAATCATCCGGATCGTGGTTTGATGATCGGATGCGCAATCGCACTCTTCTCGTCTTGGGCATCACGGGCGTTCTCGGAGCGGTCGCGGCGTGTGTCGGCGATCAGCCGGTGAACCAGCCGCCCCCGGACTCCGGGGCTCCGGACGGCTCGACGAGCGACGGCGGTGGTGGCAACGACGGCTCGACGACGGACGGCGCCGTCGAAGCGGGCCCGCCGGCGGCCACCGGGAAGACGGTCTGGGTACGCGCGCTCCCGGGCTTCGACGTCGTGGGCGTCGCCGTCGACAAGAGCGGCAACACGTTCGCGGCCGGGAGCTTCACGGGGAGCCAAGTCGACTTCGGCGCGGGGAAGAAGCTCACCAGCTCGAAGGGCCGTGACCTCTTCGTGGTGAAGCTCGATCCGAGCGGCAACACGCTTTGGGCGCAGAGCATCGGCGGCACCGGCGGGTCGCTCGCCATCAACGACGAGTACGCGTCCGGGATCGCGGTCGATCCCTCGGGCGACGTCTACGTCTCGGGCCACTCGGACTCGGGGACCATTACGTTCGGCAACACGACGACCAAGGACGCCGCGGGCTTCCAGATCGCGTTCGTCGCCAAACTCGGCGGCGGCGATGGTGCGGCGCGCTGGATCGCGGGGGCGAGCTGCGCGAACGACGGCATCACGACGCGGAGCATCGGCGTCGCGGCAATGGCCACGGGCGTGTACCTCGCGCTCACGTTCGGCGGAGGCACCCTCAAGATCGACGGCGGCGGGACCGTCGCCAACAACGATTCCTCCGGTGGCGGCCCCGGCGACTGGGCCGTCGCGGCCTTCGAGCCGACCAACCACGCGCTGCTCTGGGCGAACGGCATCGGGGCCAAGGGCACGAGCGACGGCGCGGCTGCGATCGGGCTCGACGCATCGGGCGATCCGATCGTGGGCGGCGGCATCTCGACCCCCAACGCCGCGACCGCCATCGTCGACACGTTGAGCTCCGTCAACATCCCGCGCTCGGCGAACGCGATGCCGGCGGCGGTGTTCTTCCGCCTCTCGGCGCAGAACGGCAAGCAAGTCTGGAACAAGCTCTTCGACTCGACGACGAACGCCACGAGCGTGTCGACCGTCGGCTCCGTCCCGGGGGGGCCTGCGCTCTTCGGGGGCAGCTTCGTGAGCACCGACTTCGGCAAGGGCAAGCTCACGGCGCAAGGGACGAACGACGCGTGGTTCGTCTCCATGGACTCGACCTCGAAGGCGACCAACCTCTCGAAGCAGATCGGCGGCAGCGCGAACGGGCAGTACTCGTACGAGTCGACGCTCGGCATCGCGGGGGACGTCTGGGGCGAGCTCATCGCCGTGGGCGTCCACATGTCGACCGACACCAAGGCCGACGGGAAGGTGATCGCAGGCCCGCCGGTCCCGAACTACCGGGCCGCGTTCATTGCCAAGTACGACGGGAGCGGCAACGTGCTCTGGGCGAAGGGCATCGCCTCGGGGAACGCGAACGACGCGGTGACCGCGACCTCCGTCGCGGTGCTCGGCTCGGGCGACCTCCGCGTCGGTGGGACGCTCTCCGGCACGGCGGCGCTCGACGGGACCACGCCGGTCACCTCGCAGAGCGGCGGCCAGGGTTTCGTACTGGGCATTTCGCCCTGACGCATGATTTGCGTGCATGGCAGAGCTTGCCTCTCGCCGTGAGGCCCGGGATACTCGGGGCGTTGGGGAACGAATGAGTCCGACGATTCGGGAGCGCTGCGACGTCCACGTCCGCGGGCGCGGCTCGACCACGCTCGTGCTCGCGCACGGGCTGGCGTCCGAGCAGAGCGTCTGGGAGGCGGTGGCGGACCTCCTGGCGACGCGCGCGCGCGTGGTGACGTTCGACTACCCGGGCGCGGGCAGCTCCGATCCGGCGGCGTGGGATCCCAAGCGGCATGGCTCGCTCGAGGGGTACGCCGACGAGCTCCTCGCCGTCGTCGAGGAGTTCGGCGGCGAGAAGCCAATCGTGGTGGGCCACTCCATCAGCGGAGCGATCGCCCTCGTCGCCGCTGCACGTGAGCCGGACCGGTTCGAGAAGGTCGTCGCGCTCGCCCCGTCCCCGCGCTACCTCGACGATCCGCCGGGGTATCGTGGTGGCTTCACGCGCCGCGACGTGGAGGAGCTGTTCACGCTGATGGAGCAGAACTTCATCGGATGGGCCGCCGGCTTCGCGCCGGTCGTGGCCCCCCAAGCCGACGTCGCCGCGCGGATGAAGCGCGTCATCTCGAGCGCGAACCCACGGTGGGTGCGCTCCTTCGCCGAGGTCGCGCTGACGTCCGACATCCGGGCCCTGCTTCCGCGGGTCGCGGTTCCGACCCTCGTCGTGCAGTGCGTGGAGGACGCGATCGTGCCGGTTCACGTCGGGCAATGGATGGCATCCCAGCTCCCGCACGGTACCTATCGGCAGCTCGACGTCGCCGGGCACTTCCCGCAGCTCAGCGCACCTCCCCTGGTCGCCTCCGTCATCGAGGAGTACGTGGGGGCGGCATGAACGCGGGATTCGCGTCGCTGCCCGTGGCATGCGTGGCGCTCGACGAGACCCACCGCGTCGTGAGCGCGAACGCCGAGTTCCTGCGCTGCCTCGGGCTGAGTGAAGCCGTCGGCCGGCCGTTCTCCGAGCTCATCCCGGTCGCGGCGCGCTTCTTCTTCCAGACGCACGTCTACCCGGAGCTCACGCAAGGGCGGCGCGTCCACGAGGTCTACGTCTCGCTCCTCGGCCCCGAGGGCGACGTCCTCCCCGTCGTGATGAACGCCAGCCGGAGCACGGAGGACGGCCGCACGCTCGACGTCCTCGCGTTCCTTCCCATGCACCGCCGGCACCTCGTGGAGCGCGAGCTCGTGAACGCGCGCCTCGACGCCGCCCGCTCGGCCGACGCCGAGACGGCAACACTCGCTCGCTACGACGCGGTCAAGGCCCAGCTCGCGATCGCGGAGCGCCTCGCGTCGGTCGGCGAGCTCGCGGCAGCCGTCGCCCACGAGATCAACAACCCCCTCGCGTACGTGTCCGCCAACGTCGATCTGCTCGCCACGAGCCCGAAGCTCGACGCCGACGGGATGGAGATCGTCACCGACCTCAAAGAAGGGATCACGCGGATTCGGGACATCGTCGCGAGCTTGAAGAAGCTCTCGCGCGTGGACGAGACGCAGCGCGCCCCGGTCGACGTCGCCCGCACGATCGACGTGGCGCTGAAGATCGCGGGCGCGGAGATCCGGCACCGGGCGCGGGTCGACGTCGAGGTCTCGTCCCCCGCCCCGATCGTGCTCGCCGAAGAAGGCCGGCTCGGGCAGGTCCTCATCAACCTGTTCGTCAACGCGGCGCAGGCGCTGCCGCTCGAGCGCCAAGCGACGAATCGGATTCGAATCACCGCGAGCAGCCCCACCGCCGAGGTCTGTGCGATCGAGGTGCACGACAACGGCCCCGGCATCCCGCCCGACATCCAACCGCGCATCTTCGATCCCTTCTTCACGACCAAGCCGATCGGCGAGGGCACCGGCCTCGGGCTCTCGGTCTGTCACGGGATCGTGACGTCCCTCGGTGGGACGATCGCGGTCGAGTCCACGCCGACGACGGGGACGAGCTTCCGCATCGTCCTTCCCGCGCTCCCCCCGACCACGCCAACGTCACGGATGACCGCGAGCGAGAAACCGCGGCCCGTCGTCGTCGCGTCGAACGCCAAAGCACGACCCCGGATCCTCCTGGTCGACGACGAGGAAGGCGTGGCGCGCTCGCTCCGCCGCGTGCTCCACGACTGCGATCTCACCTGGTGCGCGACGGGCCGCGCCGCGTGGACCCGCTTCGAGAGCGACGGGTTCGCGGGGTTCGACGTCGTCTTCTGCGACTTGATGATGCCGGAGATGACCGGGATGGATCTCTACGCGAAGCTCCGCGACGCTTCGCCCGCCGCCGCGGCCAAGATGGTGTTCCTCACTGGCGGCGCGTTCACCGAGGCCGCTCAGCGCTTCCTCGCGAGCTCGGAGATCCGCACGCTCACGAAGCCGTTCGATCTCGGCGAGCTGCGGCGGGCCGCGTTCCGCCTCGCTTGACGCTTCAGAGCTTCGAGAAGTCGAGCGTGCCCATCCAGATGTCCGTCTTGTCGAACATCCCGATGATCCACGGCTTGTCGGTCTCGAGATCCCCCGAGTACCAAGCCACGAGCGCCTTCGTGTCGGAGAGCATCACGGAGCCGGCGTAGGCCGTATCGCCGGCGCTCGGGAGCTCGCCGTGCTCCTTCCACGAGAGCGCGCCGGTCTCGAGGTCGCCGGTGAGCTCGAACAGCGCCGAGCGCTTGCGGCCCGTGCCGTCGTGGAGGTGTTTGCGCGCGACGACGAAGAGCCGGCCCTTCACGAAGAACGCGAGGGGGCCGTCGAGCCGAACGCCGTCGAGCTCGCTCGGGCACGTGAACGTGGTGTACGGCGCGTCGGCGAGGCAGACCTTCGTCCGCAGGCGCCCCTCGGTGCCGAGGTACTCCTGATCATTTCCGTCCATGCGGACGAGCGCGAACATCTTGCCGCCGGGCGTGAAGCCGAGCTCGGTCTCGAGCGGCGTGTCCTCGGCGACGCCGTAGACGAGCGGGCCCTTCGTCCAGGTCTTGCCGTCCGTCGACGAGAACAGCACGACGCTCTTGTCGCCGTCCTCGTAGGCCGCGTTGTAGAACGTGCCGCCGCGCTGCACGATCCGCCAGTAGCTCCACGTGCTCGGCCCGATCGGCTCGAGCGCGCTCCACGTCTTGCCGTCGGTGGAGTGCGTGGCGACCGCGATCGTGTCGACGCCCGTGTCGCGCGCCGAGTTCACCGGCAGGCGCGTGAGCACCTTGATCCAGAGCTCGCCGTTCACCTCGTAGAAGTGGGGGTCGCGGAGATCGCGATCGGGGAGCGCGGGGATCGTCGCGAGGTCGGTGAACGTCTTGCCCTCGTCGCTGGAGCGGTACACGTGGAGGCTCGAGTTCGGGCCGAGCGTCTGGCTGATCGCGGTGCGATGAACGAGGTAGATGGCGCCGCCGTAGCGGACCATGTCGACGTTCTCGTTGTGGCGGCAGATCTGCGTGCGGCAGTCGCTGACGTTCTCGCGCTCGTGACCCGAGACGAAGACGTGCGCCTCGGGCATGAAGGCCGGGAGCGCCGGCTTCGGGTCGTAGCCGGCGTCGGGGGGAGCGGTCGTCTCGTTGGAGCTGCACGCGCCGCTGGCGACCACGAGAACGAGGAGCGGAGCGAGGCGGCGCATGGGACTCCTTCAGCTCGGGTCGGCGACGCGAGCGAAGAAGAGGATAGCGCCGGACTTGCGGTCGCGCAGGAGCATGAGGAACGGACGATCGACGACGAAGGGCTTCGGCGTCGGCGCCGCCCCCATCCCATCGGTCGCCACGATGGCGGTCGCGGCCGCGGCCTGCGTCCCCGTCTCGTCCACCTGGATCCGCGCGCGATGGAACACGTTGGAGAGGCGAATCCCCTCCATCCCCGGCGGCTTCGCGGCGATCCCGGTGAAGTCGGCGCTGCCGCCGAACGCGGGGGCGGCGCCGAGCGCGGAGAGCACGGCCGCGAGATCGGCGCCGCCTTCGGTCGTGAAGCGCGGAAGCGAGAGCGCGAACGTCTCCGTCGCGTTGAACACCTTCGCGAAGCCGGCCAGGTCGGCCGCGACGAGGGGTTCGACCGCGGCGAGGCTGCTCGTCGGCCGCGGAAGGATCACGTCGAAGACGATCTCGTGCGTCCCGGATCCGTCGGTGTAGGGAAGCTCGACCGCCTCGTAGTCGCGCGCCCCGCCGTGCCGGAGCTGCAGGTCCGCGTGCATCATCGGCACGTTCTTGGTCCCCTTCGCGAGGTGGAACGGCGCCGGCTTCGTCGCGGTCGCGACGAAGGGGGTCGCCCACGTGCCCTTGAACCAGATCGCGTCCACGAGCACGAGCTT
Source organism: Polyangiaceae bacterium (assembly GCA_044224495.1). GTDB lineage: Bacteria > Myxococcota_A > Polyangia > Polyangiales > Polyangiaceae > JBGAKG01. The sequence goes on from JBGAKG010000003.1 coordinate 407,047, forward strand.
CGTCGAGGCGTCGAGCGCACGCGGCGGCACGAGCTCCTTGATCGCATCGCTCGTCTGCTTCGCGACCCACGCGTTGATCGTCCCGCGCGTGGCTTCGGCAGCGCCCTTGAAGTCTGCCCCTTCGACCGGCGCGCTCCACGCGTCCCGGAGCTGGGCGACGAACGGGGGCTCGAGGCTCAGCGTCTTCTCCGCCCAGACCCGGTTGGCGATCGCGATCGTCGGACCGTTCGCCGCCGACCCGAGCGCACCAGCCATCGCCGCCCACGCGCGAGCATCCCCGCTCGTGCCCGGCGCGCCGGAGGCGTCGACGTGGAGCACCGTCGCCAGCGCGGCCTGGGTCGCCCCACGCGCGCCGCCGTACGCCATCATCAGCGCCATCGAGAGGCTGAGCGGCGAGAAGACGACGTTGCCCGGGCTCGCGGAGAGCTTCAGGAACACGTCGCCCGCGAAGGCGTTGCTCGCCCCGGCGACCGCGCTCGAGATGACGACCGGCGCCGCCCCGGAGTTCGCAGACGCGACCGGAGCGGCGGCGCTCGCGGACGCGAGAGGCGCGGGAGCGCTCGCCGAAGCCGAGGGCTCCGCGGTCGCGGACGGAGACACCTGCGGCGACGTCGATTCCTTGCACGCTCCGACGAGGGCGCCCAGTGCCACGAGCCCGAGCCCGACGACACCGAACGAGGAACGCTTCTTCATCCGCTGGAGGGTACCTCTGCTATGAGCCTTCCGATGCGAAACCTGCTCCTCGCCGCGCCGCTCGTCGCTCTCGTCCTCGCGTGCGCCGGCACGCCCTCGCCGACCACGCCTGCAAACCCGACGGCGGCAGGAGGAGCGTCGGCGGTGGACGCGCCCGATCGGGACGACGACGACAAGAAGATGGACGCGGGCCGCCACCCGAAGGAGATGCTCGCGTTCTTCGGGATCGCGCCGGGCATGAAGGTCGCCGATCTCGGCGCCGGCCGCGGCTACACGAGCGAGCTCCTCGCGCGCACCGTCGGCGACGGCGGCAAGGTGTACGCCGAGAACCCCGCGAAGCTGCTCGGCTTCGTCGGCAAGGAGTGGGACGCGCGCCTCGCCAAGCCGGTGATGAAGAACGTCGTCCGCGCCGACCGCGAGCTCGAGGAGCCGCTCCCGCCGGAAGCGACCGCGCTCGACGCAGTCGTGATGGTGCTCATCTACCACGACAGCGTGTGGCTCGGCGTCGACCGGGACAAGATGAACCGCGCCGTGTTCGCCGCGCTCAAGCCGGGCGGCGTCTTCGGGATCGTCGATCACTCGGCCAAGACGGGCGACGGCACGAGCGTGGCCCAGACGCTCCACCGGATCGAGGAGAAGACCGTCATCGACGAGGTCACGCGCGCCGGCTTCGTCCTGGACGGCCAGGCGGACTTCCTGCGGAACCCGAGCGATGCGCGGGACTGGAACGACTCCCCCACGAGCGCCGGGGACAAGCGCGGAACGAGCGACCGGTTCGTGCTCCGGTTCAAGAAGCGCTGACGCCGGCGCCCAGGCGCCTCAAAACGTGACCATCACCTTGGGGTCGTCGGTCGTCTTCAGCGTGGTCTCGCAGCGGGTGCACTGGTACTCGACCCACGTCGGGTACGGGGTGGCCCCGAAGCAGAGGAGCACCCATTTGATGGCGGAGAAGTGGAGCTTCGGCTGGACGAGCGGGTGCTCCAGGTCGTAGCCGCAGCGGCAGCGCCGTACCTTCTTCTTCTTCGGCTCGGGCTTCGGGGCTTCCGGAGCCTCGATTGGGTCTACGTCGTCCGCCATCGCGGTGAACTCTAGGCCCCCTCGGCCCTTCCGTCGAGCGAGCGCCTTTGCTACCTCACGTTCACCGTGAGCTCACCCTCCCCTTCGGCCATGGCGGCCGTTCTCCTCGAGATCGGCTGCGAAGAGCTTCCGTCCTCGTTCGTCGACGCGGCGCTCGCCGCGATGCCCGACCTCCTCCGCAAACGCTTGGCCGAGCTGCGCATCACGCACGGCGAGGTGAGGGCGTACGGCACCCCGCGCCGGCTCGCGCTCCTCGCGCACGAGGTCGCCGTGCGCCAGACCGATCTCGACGAAGAGGTCGTGGGTCCGCCCGAGACCGCGGCCTACAAAGAGGGGAAGCCGACGAAGGCCGCCGAGGCGTTCGCCCAGAAGCTCGGCGTCTCGCTCGACGCGCTGTCGGTGAAGGAGCTCGGCGCCGACAAGGCGAAGAAGCCCGGTCGCTACGTGGTCGGGCGCCACGCGGAGAAGGGCAAGCCGACGGCCGAGCTGCTCGGCGGCATCCTCGCGCAGCTCATCCCGCAGATCCCGTTCCGCAAGTCGATGCGCTGGGCCGACCGCGACGAGACCTTCGGGCGACCCGTCCAGTGGCTCGTCGCCCTCTACGGCGACCGAATCGTCGACGTGACGTTCGCGGGCGTCCGCAGCGGGCGGACCACCCGCGGGCACCGCTTCCTGGCGCCGGCGCCCCTCGAGATCGACACGGCGCTCTCCTACGTCGAGCACCTGCGCGCCGCCCACGTCCTCGTCGATCGCGACGAGCGCGCGAAGACGATGATGACGCGCGTCGCGGAAGCGGCGAAGAAGCTCGGCGGCATCCACGATCCGGACCCGTCGCTCGTGGCGGAGAACGCCTCGCTCGTCGAGGAGCCGCACGTCGTGGTGGGCAGCTTCGCGAAGGAGTACCTGGAGCTGCCCTCGGCCGTGATCCGCGCCGTCTCGCGCGGCCACCAGAAGTACTTCTGCGTGCTCGCGGGGGAATCCGACGACGCACCGCTCCTCCCGAGCTACCTGACCGTCGTCAACACCGCCAACGCCCCCGCGAAGATCGCGAAGGGCAACGACAGCGTCATGCGCGCGCGCCTCTCCGACGGGCGCTTCTTCTACGAAGAGGATCGCAAGATCTCCGCGGAGACGCGGGTCGAGAAGCTCGCCGGCATCGTCTTCCATGCCCGCCTCGGGACGGTGCGCGAGAAGGTCGCGCGGATCGAGAAGCTCGCGCTCCACATCGCGCACGAGGTCGGGATCTCCGGCGCCGAACGCGACCTCGTCGCGAAGGCCGCGCACCTCTCGAAGAACGATCTCGTGTCGCTCATGGTCGGGGAGTTCCCCGAGCTCCAGGGCACGATGGGCCGCGCCTACGCGCTCGCCGCGGGCGACGACGCGCGCGTCGCCAACGCGATCGCCGACCATTGGAAGCCCCTCGGCGGTGACGCGCCCGTCGCGCCCGATCCGATCTCGAAGGTCGTCGCGATCGCCGACCGGCTCGACACCCTCGTGGGCTGCTATGCGATCGGGCTGTCCCCGACCGGGGCCGCCGATCCCTTCGCGCTCCGCCGCGCGTGCATCGGCATCCTGCGCACTCTGATCGAGGGCGCGCCGAAGGAGTGGACCCGCCTGCACTTCGGGGAGCTCGTGAGCTTCGCCTACGGCCTCTACGCGGGGAAGAAACTCGACCTCGACGAAGCCGCCACCCGGCAGAAGCTCGAGGCGTTCGCGACCGAGCGCCTCCGCGGCCTCGTCGAGACGCAGACCAGCCGCGCCGTGGCGGACTGCGTGCTCGGGGGCACCGCGTTCGTCTCGGGTGAGCGCGAGCCCGTGGTGATGCGCCCCGCGTTCGCGATGGCGAAGGCACGCGCGCTCCAGGCGCTCGTCGACGCGAAGGCGCCCTGGCTCGACAAGGCACGGACCGTCGCGAAGCGCTTGAGCGGCATCAGCAGGGAAGCCAAGCCCGAGCCGATCGCGAAGAGCGCGTTCACGAAGGACACCGACCAGGCAATCGTCGACGTCGTCGTCCTCCTCGACGAGAAGACGGCCGAGCTCGAGACCGAAGGCGCGGTGAAGGACGCGCTCGCCGCGATGGAGACGCTCGCCGAGAAGGTCGATGCGATCTTCGTGAGCACGCTCGTCAACGATCCCGACGACTCGATCACGCCGCTCCGGCTCTCACTGCTCTCGTACGGCGCGAGCTGCATGGTGCGGATCGGGGACTTCGCGAAGCTCGCATGAGGCGGGCCGGGGGGAGCGCGGGGAGTGGGGGGCTCGTGGCGCTGCTGGTGCTCGTCGGCGCGTGCCGCGAGCCGGCGACCCAGCAGCTGAGCGCGAGCGACGCGGGCACGAGCACGAGCACGGGCACCAGCACGAGCACGAGCACGAGCACGAGCACGGGGACGAGCACGAGCACGGGGACGAGCACGGGCGCGGACGCGGCGGCCGAGGTGCCGCAGACGGTGCCCCCGGCCGTCGCTTGCATCGTGAAATACTATGGCGGAAGCGCTCGCCGGGATCCGACCGGCTGGGTCTGGGTCGGCGACGACGGGAAGACCGTCCCGTACCACGATGGTACGACCACGATCGAGTCGCGCTGGCGCAACCCGACGATCGAAGACCTCTTCGAGCAGCGCTACCACACCGGTCCGATCACGACGCCCCCCGTCGACTACGATCCCGGGCGCGTCCGGAGCGACGTCATCTTCTTCTCGTGGTTCGGTCACGACGCGGCCGAGGTCCAGAAGCAGCTCGTCGCCGTGAGCATGGCGGGCAAGGTCTTCATGGTGCACAAGAAGGTGAAGCCCGTCGTCGACCGGGTCGCCGCGCGGATCGCGGTCGAGCTGAAGAAGGCCCCCTCCCTCGCGGACTACTTCGACAAGCCCGGCGGCACGTTCAACTGGCGGATGATCGCCGGCACCGACATGCTCTCGAACCACTCGTGGGCCGCCGCGATCGATCTCGACGTCCCCCACTCCAACTACTGGCGCAACGAGCCGGGCGTCGCCTCGGGCGCCAAGCCGATCGTCTGGAAGAACCGTTACCCGCAGGCCGTCGTGGACGCCTTCGAGGCCGAGGGCTTCATCTGGGGCGGCCGGTGGTGGCACTTCGATACGATGCACTTCGAGTATCGCCCGGAGCTGATCGACACCAGCTGCTACCCCTGAGGCCCGTGACCGCGAGTTCACGGACGGCGGTCGCGATTGTGGAGTTCCGAAGACTTGGCCCTGGCACCACGGTTGCAGAACGATCGTGCGTCTCATGCTCTCCGCACGCTCTTTCGCCCTCTTGGCCGCTCCCGCCCTCGCGCTCGCCGTCGCTTTCGCGACGGGGTGCGCCGCGGATCCGGCACCCCAGGCGAACGGGTACAACGTCGAGCTCTGGTTCGAGGCCCCCCCCGGCGGCCTCGTCGTCGGCGCCCCCGAGCCGATCACCGTGAAGCGGATCGAGTCGCTCTACACGCGCTGCCAGAGCGACACCGTCTGCGATCCGCGCGCCACTGCCCCGATCGAGCTGGTCTCCGCCGCGTGCGACGACGACGCCTGCACGGTGACCGGCTCCGCGACCGACGATGGTGCGCTCGTGCTCCAGGCCGTCGGCGTCAAAGAGGGGCCGACGACCCTGCGCGTCCACGTGCGCCAGCTCGCGACCGGCGCCGAGCTCGAGGACGCCTACCCGATCGTCGTCCACTTCCCCGCCGCCGGCGAGCGCCGCTTCGCTGCGGGCCTCCGCGACTAGGACGCGTCCAATCTTCACGTGCCCGTGCCCGTGCCCGAGCGCGGGCGAAATAGGACGAAACGTTGGGCGCGGCTGGCCGATATGACGTGATGCAACTCGATCACGAGGTGCACTCACACCATCCACCCGATAGAGAGACAGAACCGAGCTGCCAGCGTCGCCGTTCGGGCACGGGCACGGGCACGGGCACGGGCACGCAAGAGAGACTGAGCGATTCGCCTCAGTTCAGGACGACTCCAACACCACGAAGTCGACGTCCGGCGTCTCGCCCCGCCGCCGCTCCGTCTCGCGGAAGCGGCTCCGGTCCAGCGGTGGGAAGACCACGTCGCCCGCGACGTCGCGGTGCACCTCGGTCAGGAAGATCTTCGTGACGAGGGGGAGCGCCTCCGCATAGATGCGCGCGCCGCCGATGATGCGCGGCTCCTCGTCCGTGGTCCACGCGAGCTCGAGCGCCTCGGCGAGGGTGCGCTTCGCGACGCAGCCGTCGGCCACCGCTCCCGGATCGCTCGTCACGACGACGTTCGTGCGCCCGGGGAGCGCCTTGCCGATCGACTGGTGCGTGAGGCGACCCATCACGATGACGTGCCCCATCGTCACCGCGCGGAAGTGCTTCATGTCCTCGGGGATGTGCCACGGGAGGGCGTTGCCCTTCCCGATCACGCGGGCATCGCTCATCGCGACGACGAGCGCGAGCTTCCGCGTCACACGCTCACCGGCGCCGCGATGTGGGGGTGCGGATCGTAGCCCTCGAGCGTGAAGTGCTCGAAGCGGAAGGCGAAGAGATCCTTCACCGAGGGGTCGAGCTTCATCACCGGGAGCTTCCGCGGCTCGCGCGCGAGCTGGAGCTTCGCCTGCTCGAAGTGGTTCCTGTAGAGGTGCGCGTCGCCGAACGTGTGGACGAAGTCCCCCGGCCGCAGCCCGCTGACCTGCGCGATCATCATCGTGAGGAGCGCGTAGCTCGCGATGTTGAACGGCACGCCGAGGAAGATGTCCGCCGAGCGCTGGTAGAGCTGGCACGACAGACGCCCGCGCGCGACGTGGAACTGGAAGAGCGTGTGGCAGGGCGGCAGCGCGACCTGGTCCGCTTCCTTGGGGTTCCAGCCCGTCACGATGAGGCGGCGGCTGTTCGGCTTCTCGCGGAGATCGTGGAGCAGGCGCTGGATCTGATCGACGCCGTCGTTCTCCCACGAGCCGTCGGGCTTGGGCGTCGCCCCGAAGTTGCGCCACTGGTGACCGTAGACCGGCCCGAGGTCGCCTTCCTTGCGCCCGAAGCGCGCCGTCTGCTCCGCGGTCGCCCACTCGTTCCAGATCCGAACGCCTGCTTCCTGAAGCGGCCCGACCTGCGTCTCGCCGCGGAGGAACCAGAGGAGCTCGTGGATGATGCTCTTCAGGTGGAGCTTCTTCGTCGTGAGGAGCGGGAAGCCCTCCTCGAGATCGAAGCGCATCTGGTGACCGAAGATGCCGCGCGTCCCGGTGCCCGTCCGGTCCTCGCGCTCGTCGCCGCGCTCGAGCGCGGTGCGCAGGAGCTCGAGGTACGCCTTCACTTGCCCGCGTCCGCGGAGGCCGCCGGAGCGGCGCCGGTGTCGGGCTTGCGGCTCACGAGGATGTGCCCGTGGTGGCCGCCCTTGTGGTCGTCGTCGGGGTAGCCGTACCGAAATGGGACGTCGGTGTGCGGGTTGGCGAGGAACAGCTTGCGCAGGTCCTCCATGTTCTTGTTGTCCACCAACCCGAACGGCTCCGAGTAGGTGTACGAGCCGTACGTGTCCTGCACGAAGCCCATCTTCTTCGCGTACGACGGCGGGAACCCGGTCGAGTCCGAGATCATGAAGTCGGTGTGCGTCGCCAGGTAGTTCCGGATGATCGAGAAGGCGTCGCTCCAGAGCAGGTGGCTCGCGGCCTTCGTCATCGTCGCGACCTTGGGGCCCTTGCCCTCGAGGTGCTTCACCACGCGCCCGTCCGCTTTGAGGTGATCGTCGTCGAGGTTCTGGGCGACGTGGCGGAGAACCTTGATCGGCGCCTTCGCGTCGCCCTTCTTCCGGAAGTGGAGCTCCATGTTGGAGAAGAGCGTGGCGTCCAGGTCCTCGGGCTTCTTCTTGTGCGCTTTGACCGCGGCGTCCGCGGCGTCCACGTCGGCCTGCTCGACGTACTTGAGGCTGCCGTCGGGCTCGAACGTGAAGTACCGGAGCGCGATCGGCTCGTACCCGTGGAGCGCGAGCGCGACGAGATCGAACACGATCTCGCCCGGGAGGATGCTCTTGGTCCCGATGTCGAGGTTGTCGGTCCGGCTGTGCGCCTTCGCGAAGTACTTCCCGAGCACGGCGCGGTAGCGCGCGAGCTCCGGCTTGAGCCCGGGCGTCTTCGCCTGATCGATCTTGCGGATGTCGGACGCGGTCTCGAGCGAGATCGTGGTGAACTCGGTACCATTCGGGTACGTCGCGAGGCCGCCGAGGAGGTCGCCGCCGCCGAACGGATAGACGACCGTCTTCGGCGAGTTGCCGGGCACGATGCGCGCCAGGAACGGCATCGCGACGTCCATCCAGTCCTTCTTGAACCCGTCGTAGGCGGCGAGCAGCTCCTTGCAGTGCGCGTCGACCATGTCCTTGTCGAACGCCGCCGGCACGGGATCGTCGCCCCCGCACGCGGCCACGCGGAACAGCGTGCGCACTTGCGCGTCGAAGCTCATCCCGCGGAGGGGCGGCGGCGCGAGCGCGACCTCGGCGTCGGGGGCGGCGTCGTCACCGGCGTCGGCGACGGCGGACGCGACCGGGGCGGAGACCGACGCGCTCGGCGTCGTCGTCGCGTCGGTCTTGGGGGCGTTCTTCGTTCCACCGCACGCGCCGCAGGCGAAGCCCGAGGCAGCGAGGGTCACGACGAGGAGACGGGGAAAGCTCAGGGGTCCGGATGCGCGCCGCACGGCGCGGCACCCTAGTCCAAGTCGATGGCGGCCGGAAGGCGCGGCGCGGGCGAGCGCTGCGCTTGGCTGGCGTGGCCCTTCCACTTCTTGTTGTGGGCCTCGATCCGGGACGCGAAGTTCACCTCGACGGCCGCAGTCTTGCGGTGGGTGACCCGGCTGCTCGCGGCGGCGGTGTCGTCGAAGTGGGCGTAGGCGGAGCGCGCGCCGGCGAGGACCAGCACGAACAGACAGACCTGCACGAAGACCGCCATCATGATGAGGGGCTTCTTCTGCGGTCGCCACGGCGTGGGGATCGCGGGATCGGAGAGCTCGACGTCGGAGCCGTCGTCGTCGTCGATCGTCCAGGCCGGCGGCGCCATCGACGGCGGGTCGGGCGGGAGCACGTCCGAGAGCTCGAGATCGAGGAGCTCGATGGAGGACTGCGGCGCCGTATCGTCGGGGCTCAACTCGAGGGACATGAAGACCCGTCATGCGGGAATCGTGCCGAGCGGGGTGGATCGCCGATGGAACAGGCAGAATTTGCGCGAAATCTGCGCGGCGGTCGCAGAGGCGGACGGTCCCGGAGCCGGTTCGTGAGCCTTCGCGAGCGCTGGCGGCTCCGAAACGGATCACGAGAATGGTGTTCGAGCGATCCATCCTTGTCTCAAGAAGAGAGGAAAATCTGGAAAATTCTCGGCCAGATGGAGCGCTCCAAGCGCCATCCCACATCCCGCGACCGTTCGGCGCGCGCACGTCGATTTGGGGCTGCCGACGGCCCGAAAATCGTGGATGATTTTGCCTTCCGTTCGTTCGGGGGCGCGAGGTCGAGGAGCATGACGAACCGCGTTCGATGGGTAAAATCCGATCCCGATGCCTCCGATGCGGCGCCCACCGTGGCGAACGCACCCGTGAGCTGGGAGCGCGCGTCGAAGGTTCTCACGATGGAACCGAGCGTGACGCCGGCGGCGGTCGACGCGGATGATACCAATCCGGTACCGGCCGTCGCACGCAAGCGCCTCGCGCTCGCCGAAGGGACCGAGGACATCGCGGTCGAGGACGTGCTCGAGGTCGAGCTCCCTCCGGCGCCCAGTCACCCGCGCACCGTCTCCGTGACGGCCACGTGCGAGATTCAAGCGGACGACGTGCTCGAAGAGGTCGTCAGCGCGCCCGCCCCGTCGAGCGATGGTCGCGAGCGCAAGACCGATCCGCCCGCGTGGCGTACGCGCCAGACCGTGCCGCCGGCGCCGCGGGACGCGAAGACCGATCCGCCCGCGCGCGTGCAGACGAATGGCGCAGCGGTCCCGCATTGGACCGACGGCGTGCAGATCCCGGCGCCCGCGCCGCTCCCGTCGACGCCGCCGTGGACCGCCGATGCGCGGCCCGTCGATCCGCGCCGCGAAGCGACGAAGGTCCATCTCCGTCCGCCCACCGAACCGCGGAGCCGCGCGCCGTGGATGTTCTTGGGCGCAGCGCTCGGTGCGTCGCTCGCGATCGGCGCCGTGATCGTGCTCGCCCCCGGCGCTCAAGAGGCGAGCGCGGCGACGGCCCACGTGCCCACCCTCCATCACCTCGCGGTGAAACACGCCGCCGAGCGCGTGGGGCACGGCCCGGTGGTGCCGGTGCTCGACGTGGGTGCGCTGCCGAAGCGCTGAGGGACTACGGCACCCGCAACGTCCCCCCGCACGGGACGTCGACGTCCTTCACGGGCTGGTCGCCGATGCCGAGGCGATGGACGCCGCACGCGACCACGAGCGGCTCCTGCACCTCGAGCGGGTGACCGTCCCACGTGAGCTTCTGCCCCTTCGCCGACGGCGGGAGCTCCAGCGTGCCGGTCGTCGCCGTGGGCGCGGGCGGCGCGAGAAACTGGCCGCCGTGGCTGCGCAGGTACAGGAACGCGAGCACGCCGAAGACGATCCCGGCCCCGAGGAAGACGCCCACGATCGCGACGGCGCCGCTCCGCTTCTTCGGCCGCTCCACGCGCACGGTGTGCATCGGCGCGCGCGGCTGCGCTTGGCGCACGTTCCAGAGATCGCGCGCCGGCGCCGGCTTGTCGATCATCAGCTCCGAGACGTTCACTTCCATCGTGCTGTTCGCCGGCTCGAGCGACGAGTCCGGGCTCTCGTCGACGAGCGCCGACGTCGAGAGCTCGCGCGTCGCGGGCTTGCCGCCCGTCGCCTCGCGGAGCTCCTCTACGACGTCGTCCAGCGCGGCGTCGTCGCGCAGCGCCGGGCCCGGCGCGACGCTCGCCGGTTTCAGCGGGAGCGCCGCCTTGTCGCGGAGCTTCGTCGGCGCCGCATCGGCGATCTCCGAAGGATCCGCGAGCTGGCGGGTGGGGGCCGCATCGAAGGACTCCGGCTCCAACACCACCGGCTGCGACGCATCCAGGGGGAGCGAGAAGGCGGGGAGTGGCTCTGCCGCGAGGAGCGCCTCCACGTCGGGCACCGGCACTGAGTCCTCGGTCGGAAACCGCGGGAGCGGATCGCTCTCGGGCCCCGGCTTCACGCGGGGAAGGGTCTCCGGCTCGGGCGCGCGCTTCGCCGATGAGATGGGCCCTTTCGGACCGGGCGGCGGTCGGCGATTCACGACGTACTTCTCCCTACCTCGATCTCACCGAGTCTACCCCGAGCGCGCTTCCCAGGGGCGAAAATGGGCGCTAAACCCTCGCCCAGCATGAGCACCAATACCTTCGGGGCCCAAGCCACCCTCACCGTGGGCGGCAAGACGTACACCATCTTCCGCGTCCCCACGCTGGCCAAGAAATTCCCCAGCGTCGAGAAGCTCCCCTTCTCGATGAAGATCCTCCTCGAGAACCTGCTCCGGACCGAGGACGGGTCGGTCGTGCGCGCCGCCGACATCGAGCGCGTCGCCAACTGGGACGCGAAGGCCGAGCCCACCCACGAGATCAGCTTCACCCCGAGCCGCGTGCTCCTCCAGGACTTCACCGGCGTGCCCGCCGTCGTCGACCTCGCCGCCATGCGCGAGGCGATCGTGAAGCTCGGCGGTGATCCCAAGAAGGTAAACCCGCTCCAGCCGGTCGAGCTCGTGATCGACCACTCCGTCCAGGTCGACGAGTTCGGCAAGCCCGAGGCGATGGGCATGAACGCCCTCCTCGAGTTCCAGCGCAACAAGGAGCGCTACCAGTTCCTGCGCTGGGGCCAGAGCGCGTTCGAGAACTTCCGCGTCGTCCCGCCGGACACCGGGATCGTGCACCAGGTCAACCTCGAGTACCTCGCGCGCGTCGTCTTCGTGAACGACAAGAACGGCTACGCCTACCCCGACACGCTCGTCGGCACCGACTCGCACACCACCATGATCAACGGGCTCGGCGTGCTCGGCTGGGGCTGCGGCGGCATCGAGGCGGAGGCCGCCATGCTCGGCCAGCCCGTCAGCATGCTCCTGCCGCAGGTCGTCGGCTTCAAGCTCACCGGCAAGCTCGCCGAGGGCGCGACCGCGACCGACTTGGTGCTGACCGTCACCCAGATGCTCCGCAAGAAGGGCGTCGTCGGGAAGTTCGTCGAGTTCTACGGCGAAGGCGTCTCGAACATCTCGCTCGCCGACCGCGCGACGATCGCGAACATGGCGCCGGAGTACGGCGCGACGTGCGGCATCTTCCCGATCGACGAGCAGACGATCCGCTACCTGTCCTTCAGCGGCCGCCCGGACGCGCTCGTCGCGCTCGTGGAGGCGTACGCCAAGGAGCAGGGCTTCTGGTTCGATCCGAAGGCGGAGCCGAGCTTCAGCGACACGCTCTCGCTCGACCTCGGCACCGTCCAGCCGAGCCTCGCCGGTCCGAAGCGCCCGCAGGATCGCGTGCTCCTGTCCGACGTGAAGTCGAGCTTCTACGGCTCGCTCGACAGCATGCTGAACCGCGCCGCGGGCGGTGCGACGTCGAACCCGACGAAGACCGAAGACGGCCACACCCTCGATCACGGTTCCGTCGTCATCGCCGCGATCACGAGCTGCACGAACACGTCGAACCCGAGCGTGCTCGTCGCGGCCGGTCTCCTCGCGAAGAACGCGGTCGAGAAGGGCCTCACCACGAAGCCGTGGGTGAAGACCTCGCTCGCCCCCGGCTCGCAGGTCGTGCCGGAGTACCTCGCGAAGGCGGGCTTGCTCTCCTACCTCGAGCAGCTCCGCTTCCACGTCGTCGGCTTCGGCTGCACCACGTGCATCGGCAACAGCGGTCCCCTCCCCGCCACCGTCTCGAAGGCGATCGAAGCGGGCGGCCTCGCCGTCACGTCGGTGCTCTCGGGCAACCGCAACTTCGAAGGCCGCGTCCACGCCGAGGTCCGCGCGAACTACCTCGCCTCGCCGCCGCTCGTCGTCGCGTACGCGCTCGCCGGCACGGTGAACATCGACCTCGCGAAGGATCCGCTCGGCAAGGGGAAGGACGGCAAGGACGTCTTCCTCAAGGACATCTGGCCGACGAACGCCGAGGTCCAGAAGGCCGTCGACGCGGGCCTCTCGTCCGAGTCGTTCCGCAAGGTCTACGCCGACGTCTTCAAGGGCGACGAGCGCTGGCAGAAGCTCGAGGTCCCGACCGGCGAGACCTACACGTGGGACGCGAAGAGCACCTACGTGCGCCACCCGCCCTACTTCGAGGGCATGACGAAGGACGTCCCTGCGGTGAAGGACATCGCCGGCGCGCGCGTGCTCGCGGTCCTCGGCGACAGCATCACCACCGATCACATCTCGCCGGCCGGCAGCATCAAGGCCAAGAGCCCGGCGGGCCAGTACCTCCTCGCGAACGGCGTGGAGCAGGGCGACTTCAACAGCCTCGGCGCGCGGCGCGGCAACCACGAGGTCATGGTCCGCGGCACCTTCGCGAACGGGCGCCTCAAGAACGTCCTCGCCGGCGGCGTCGAGGGCGGCATGACGAAGCACTTCGGGAGCGACGTCGTCACGACGATCTTCGAGGCCTCGGAGAAGTACATCGGCGCCGGCATCCCGCTCGTCGTCCTCGCAGGCAAGGAGTACGGGTCCGGATCGAGCCGCGACTGGGCGGCGAAGGGCCCGCGTCTCCTCGGCGTCCGCGCCGTCATCGCCGAGAGCTACGAGCGCATCCACCGCTCGAACCTCGTCGGGATGGGCATCCTCCCGCTCCAGTTCGAAGCGGGCCAGAACGTGGCCTCGCTCGGCCTGACCGGCGAGGAGACCTTCGAGATCGTCGGCCTGGCCGACGTCGTGAAGAAGGCCACCGTCGGGCAGAAGCTCCAGGTGAAGGCCGGCGCGAAGACGTTCACCGCGCTCGTCCGGATCGATACGCCGAACGAGTTCGCCTACTACCAGCACGGCGGCATCCTCCAATACGTGCTGCGCCAGCTCGCGGCGAAGAAGTAGTGCGCCGCGCTGCGTTTCCGCTCGCGCTCGCGCTCGCGGGCGCCGTCGCGTGCAGTCGGGCCGACGCCGATCGGCCCGTCTCGCGCGCGGAGGCTCCGCCGAGCGTCTCGCCCGCGACCCTCGCGAGCGCGGCAGCGGCGAGCAGCGCGGCGGCGAGCGCCGCGACGACGGGCGACGCGGGGCCTCCCGATTGGGTGAACCCCGCGCCGTGCGTCCTCGGCGACGTGCCGCGCACGCAGTACCAGCCGTACGTCGGGCTCAACGCGTTCATCGCCGCCTACGACGAGGTGAAGGCGAAGTGCCTGGACGGCGAGACGCACGGCCAGGGGCGCGTCACCGTCGTCCTCGGCGGCGCGTGCGGCGGGGTCAAGTCGCTGCGCTTCGCCGAGGGGCCGTTCACCAAGGGCACGAAGAGCGGCGACTGCGTCCTCGCGTCGTTCCAGAAGATCAAGGTCCATCCCTTCCTCGGGGACGACCTCGAGATCACCAAGACCTTCGTCGTCCCGTGAGCGTCCGCGTCGTCCGCGCGTTCCTCGAGGCGGCCGAGCGGCGCGAGCTCGAGCTCCTCGCCGAGCACGTCGCGTGGGAGCCGGGGCGCCAAGGGACCGGCTACGAGAAGTGCGCCATCGCCGCGGAGCCGCAGGCCGCCGCGCCCATCGCGCGGGCGCTCCGCGAGCTCGGGGCAGCGATCCATGGACCCTACGACGTCTGGCTCATTCGGTACCAAGTTGGTACGGAGATCCCTCCCCACCGCGATCCAGTGGAGCCCGGCCGCGAGCACCATCGTCTGAACGCGATCGTTCGCTCGGCCACCGGCGGCGACGCGAAGGTGCGCGGCGTCCCCGTCGCCTTGGCCGAAGGCGACGCCTACGTCTTTCGGCCGGACGCGGAGGAGCACGAGGTCACCCGGGTCACGGCGGGGACGCGCCTGGTGTTCTCGGTCGGCGTGCTCCGCTGACGCGAATCGGGTCTACAACCCGTCGAGGACCGCGCGGAGCTTCGCCGCCAAGCCGCTCGGCGTGAACGGCTTCTGCAGGAACTGATCGAGCGACAGGCTCACTCCATGACGGAGCACGGCATCGTCCGTGTAGCCGCTCATGTAGAGCACCTTGAGCTGAGGGTTCTCGCGCTTCAACGCGAGCGCCAGATCGCGCCCGCTCATGCCGCCCGGCATCACCACGTCGGTCACGAGCGCGTGGATCGGTCGCCCGCGCGCACGCACCAGCGCAAGGGCGCTCGCGCCGTCGGGGGCGTCGAGCACGTCGTAGCCCAGCAGGCGAAGCGCCCGCGCGGCCAGCCGCCGCACGCCCTCTTCGTCTTCGACCAAGAGCACGCTCTCGGTCCCGGGCGGCGCGTTCTCGCGCGACGGCGCATCGGACGAAGGCGGCTGTTCGCTCGCCGGAAAGAAGACCGAGAAGGTGCTGCCCTCGCCGATCTTGCTCTCGACCTGGACGTGGCCGCCGCTCTGCTTCGCGATCCCGTAGACGGTGGAGAGTCCCAGCCCGGTGCCACGCCCCGGCCCTTTGGTGGTGAAGAACGGCTCGAAGATGCGCTCGCGAACCTCCTCCGACATCCCTTCGCCCGTGTCGCGGATCGCGAGCTCGACGTAGCGCCCCGGAGCGAGCTCGCTCGAGTCTCCCCCGCGCACGACGACGTCACGGGTCGTGACGGTCAGCCGCCCGCCCGAGGGCATCGCGTCGCGCGCGTTCACGACCAAGTTCATCAGCACCTGCTCGACCTGCCCCGGATCGGCGTCGATCGGCGAGAGGTTGCGATCGAGCACCGACGACACGCGGATGTTCTCGCCGATGAGGCGCTGGAGGAGCCTCGTCAGGCGCTGGATGACGTCGTTGAGCTGGAGTGTGCGCGGCTCGATGATCGAGCGCCGGCTGAACGCCAGGAGCTGCGACGTGAGCGCCTCGGCGCGCGCGCCCGCGTCCCGGATCGCCGAGAGATCGTCGCGCGAGGGATCACCGGGCTTCGACTGATCGAGCAGCACCTCGCTGAAGCCGTTGATGACGGTGAGGAGGTTGTTGAAGTCGTGCGCCACGCCACCGGCGAGCTGGCCGATCGCTTCCATCTTCTGCGCTTGGCGGAGCTGCTCTTCGAGCCGCCGCCGCGCGGTCACGTCCTGCGTGACGCCGTCGACGTGGGTCGGCAGCTCGCCCTCCGTCCGGACCGCGGCGCGCACGTGCACCCAGCGCACTTGCTCGCGCACCACGATGCGGTGCTCCACGTCGTAGCTGCCGCCGGCGAGCGCCGCTTTCCACGCGAGCTCGACGCGCGCGCGGTCCTCGGGGTGGACGCGGTCGAGCACCTCCGTGATCGGCTTCGGTCCCGGCGGGAGATCGAGGATCCGCCACGCGACGTCCGAGCCCTCGATCGTGGCGGTCTCGACGTCGTACGTCCAATTGCCGACCTCCGCGAGCTCCTGCGCTCCGCGCAGCTCGGCGGCCGCACGCTGGAGCGCGCGCTCGCTGCGCTGCCGCTCGCTGACGTCGCGCACGAGGGCGAGCCGCCGGCGAGAGCCGTCGACGAAGAAGCTGCGGACGCGGATCTCGACCGGAAACGTGACCCCGTCCTTGCGCCGGTGCCGTGTCTCGAACGAGTACACCTCCCCGGAGTCGGCCTTCTCGATGATCCGAGCGATCGTGGCGTCGTCCACGTCGGGGTCGAAGAACGTCGGCGCTTGGCCGAGCAGCTCCTCGCGCGTGTAGCCGAGGCTCCGGCACGCCTCCGCGTTCACGTCGAGGATGTGCCCGTCTTCGCCGTGCACGAAGAAGGCGTCGAGCGCGTGGTCGACGAACGTCCGGAACCGTGCCTCGCTCTCGCGGAGCTCGCGCAGCGTGCGATGGGCTTGAATCGCGATCGCGGCGAGGTGCTCGGCGCGCGTGACGATCGCGACCATCATCGGCGTCGGTTCGCCGGTCTCGCGGCGGTAGACGGCGAACGACCCGAACGCAGGTGCGCTCGCGCCCGCGCGCCGCGCGCGGATCGGAAACGACCAGCACGCGCGGAGGCCGTTGGCGACGGCGAGCGCGCGAAACGCCTCCCAGCGGGGGTCGAGCTCGACGTCCGGCGTGATGACGGGCTCGCCGAGGTACACCGCCGTGCCGCACGAGCCGGAGCTCGGGCCGATCGGCAGTCCCTCGCACGCGGCGCCGAACGCCGGCGGCACGTCGCCGCGCACCGCGACGCGGAGCCGGTCCCCCTCGGTGCGCAGCATGATCGAAGGGATGGAACCCGGGACGTGACGCGCGACGAGCGCGACGATCTCGGCGAGCGTCTGGTCCAGATCGGCGCCGGAGGCGATGGCCTCCAGAATGGCTGCGTGCTCGGCGAAAAATGTGGCGTCGTCGCTGGTCCCCACGTACGCGTACCTCGACACGATCGATGGTCTCGCGCCCCGTGAGCGATTTCAAGCCACGTGCACGGTCGAGCTGGAACGCCGGCCGCGGCGTGGCGGCTCAGGGGCGAAACGCCTCCGTGAACTCGCGGTGGAGGCCCAGCTCGGTCCGCTCGGCGAGCTCCCGCGGCCGGTAGCCGCTCGCGATCCGGACGACGACCACCGCCGCGTCCGCGGTCACGACGCGGAAGTGAACGCGCCACTCCTTCAAGGCGAGGACGCCCTCGTCGCCGGTGCGCCGGATCCGGCGGTACGCGTGGGGGTGCGGCCCGAGCTCGAGCGCAGCGACCACCTCGGGCTCGAGCGTGACGCCACGGGCGGCCAGAAACGCGAGCGCCGCCTGCGCCTCTGCTCCGAACGAGACGACCCACGCCGGGCGCGGGTCCTCGGGGGCGAGCCATCCGTCGCCCGCCGTCGCGACCACGTCCGTGTATTTTACATACGGTTTCAGGTCCAAGATCGGCGTGCCGTCGAGGAGGTCGACGTCGGTCACGTGCACGGCGAGCCCCTCGACGCGCACGAGCCGGACCACGCTCAGGCCGATCGCGTTCGGACGGTGGGGCGAGCGCGTCGCGAACACCCCCTTCTTCACCTTGCTCCGCGGCGGGAGCACCTTCGGCTTCCAACCGCCGGCGCGATCGAAGACGTAGAGCACCCAGAGGTGCGTCCACTCCGTCAGATCGGCGAGCGCGTCTTCGTAGCCGTGACCCGGGAAGAGCTCGAGCGTCGCCTCGACGCCCCGCGCGGCCGCGGGTTGGCGCGGGGCCTGCCGCTTCTCGGTGAAGGGAGTGCGCGCGACGCCGATCGGCTCGAACGTCAGCTGGCTAGTGCGGGATGATTCCACCGAACCACGCGCCGGCGACGCCACCCGCGAGGAGGACCACCAGCACGACCGCGATGATGGCACCGCTGCCACCCTTCTTCTCCGGGGGCGCGGCCGGAGCGGCACCGGGCGGAGGGGTGGCCACCATCGGCGTCGGCGGGCGCGCGACGGGCGGCGGCTGAACGGCGGCAGGCGGTGGCGTCGGCGCGGGCGGCGGCGGCGAGGGCGTCGCCGAGGGGCCCGACGGCGGAGGCATCGGAAGGTCTTCGTCGTCCTCGAGCGCCGACAGGTTGCCCGCGGTGACGTTCGCCGGGAGCTTGCCCGAGAGCGCTGCGCTGGGCCCCGGCTTCGGCTGGTCGAGCGCCATGTCGTCGATCCAGCTCTTCGGGTCGACGAACGAGCCGAGATCGAGCGGTGCCGTGGCCTGCGACTCCTCGGCCGAGGGCTTCCGGATCGGCGCCGCCGGAGCACCCTTCTCGTCGGTGAGCGAGGTGAACTCGAAGAGCGCCTCTTCGATGAGCTTGTCGATGATGGAGCCTTGCTGCGGCTTCTTCCGCTGCTTCTCCTTCATCGCCCCGACGACGAGCGCTTCGATGTCGAGGCTCGAGACGGGCTTGCCGAAGTCGAAGAGGAACTTGTTGAGGTCCTTCGCGAGCTCCTTGGCCGTGCGGTAGCGCGCGTTCGGATCGCGCGCGAGCGAGCGGTTGATGATCTTCTCGAGCTCCGGCGGGACGGCCTTGTTGAGCTGGCTGATCGCGGGGATCTGCGCCTGTTGGACCTTCTTCACCGTCTGGAAGTCGGTGTCGCCGAGGAAGAGGCGCTGGCCCGCGAGGAGCTCCCACAGGATGATGCCGACGGCGAAGATGTCGGTCCGCGCATCCACGTCCTGGCCCATCGCCGCTTCGGGCGAGAGGTAGGAGAACTTGCCCTTGATGATGCCGGGCTCGCTCTTCTCGAGCTGCGAGTTCGCCTTCGCGAGACCGAAGTCCACGATCTTCACCTCGCCGTACTTCGTGACGAGCACGTTCGGCGGAGACATGTCGCGGTGGACGATGTGGAGGTCGGCGCCCTGCGGATCGCGGAGCTCGTGCGCGTAGGCGAGGCCCTTGCAGATCTCGATCGCGATGAAGACGGCCGCGGCGACGGGAAACTCGTGGCCGGCTTTCTTGAGCGCCTCGGCGATCGACTTGAGGTTCGCCCCGTCGACGAACTCCATGACGATGAAGTAGGCGTTGTCGCCGACACCGATGTCGAAGACCTGGACGCAGTTCGAGTGCGAGAGGTGCGCGGACAAGCGCGCCTCGTCCAGGAACATCGAGATGAACTTCTTCTTCTCCGAGAGGTGAGGGAGAACGCGCTTGATCGCGACCTGCTTCTTGAACCCCTGGAGACCTTCGCTCTCGGCGCGGAACACCTCCGCCATACCGCCGGACTCGAGCTTCTCGACGACCCGGTAACGCTGTTGCGAATCCGCCATTTTGTCCCTCCGAGGGTAGCACACGGAGCCCGCGCCCTGTCAGCGATTGACAGCCTGCCGAGAGTCATCGACTCTTCGGCCGTGGAAGAACTCTTCTCTCGCACCAAAGAGACCGTGGAATCGGTGATCGCGAAGCTCGGGATCGACGTCGCGAAGGCGCGCGTGAAGGACAGCCCCGATCAAGCGAGCTACACGCTGATGCGCGGAAGCGCGTCGGTCCTCGTCACGGTCGTCCACCGCGCCGAGCAGAAGAACGTCTTCCTTCGCGTCGCGTCGCCGGTGCTCGTTCTTCCGCCGGCCAACCACGAAGCGCTCTTCAAGCGCTTGCTCGAGCTGAACACCGCCGGCCTCGCGAACGCCGCGTTCGGGCTCCTCGGGGACAAGGTCGTCGCCGTGTCCGAGCGCCCCGCCGCCGGGCTCGACGCGGGCGAAGTCGATCAGATGATCCGTCACCTCTCGGCCGTCGCCGACACGTACGACGACCGGCTCGTGAAGGAGTTCGGCGGCAAGCGCGCGTCGGACGCGTGACGCGCGCACCGCGCGGTCGCGCCGCCGGTAGGACCTGGCTCGCGCTCGGGCTCGCGGTCGCGCTCCCGCTCGCCACGCGCTCGGCCCGTGCGGCTGAGGGCGAGATCACGTCCGACACGACCGCGCAGTTCTACGACGTGCGCAGCCCGTCGGGCCAGAACACGCTCCTCCGTCGGCGCGTGACGAGCACGCTCGGCGTCACCGTCTACGATCTCCTGCCGCGCCCGAAGGAAGCGGGCCAGGGCCTCCTCCCGGACCTCGTCTTCCGCGCGCGCCTCCGCTACGACGCCGACTACGGCGCGTACGGCGTCGAGGCGGATCCCAACGCCCCCGACTACATGACGCCCGGCTTCTCGCGCGGCCCGGTCGACCTCATGTACGCCTACGTCGAGGGTCGGCGTTTTCTGAAAGGCCTCCTCGGCTTCAAGCTCGGGCGCCAGTACGCCGTCGACGGCCTCGGCTGGTGGGCGTTCGACGGCGGGCTCGTG
This sequence comes from Polyangiaceae bacterium, assembly GCA_044224495.1. Taxonomy (GTDB): domain Bacteria; phylum Myxococcota_A; class Polyangia; order Polyangiales; family Polyangiaceae; genus JBGAKG01. Next base: position 427,495 of record JBGAKG010000003.1, read on the forward strand.
CGGCTCACGACGCCGGCGTGGTTCGCGGTCGAGGCGTACGGCGGGCTCGAGGTGCGGGGCGGGCTCCCGCTCTCGGGTCCGGCGGGGCGCTGGGAGCGCGACGGCGTCTGGCGCGGCGATCGCGACGGCTTCCAGGCGAACGCTTACCCGTCGTTCCAACAGGCGAACGTCGCGCCGGCGGTCGGTGCCGCGATCGAGAGCGCGGGCGTGAGCTGGCTCCACGGCCGCCTCTCGTACCGGCGCGTCTGGAACACGGGCGAGTCGATGCTCACGCAGTACGACTCGGGGCGCAGCACGCCGCTCGTCTACGACGGCACGCGCATCTCCCAGGAGCGGCTCGGGTGGACCGTGCTCGCCGACTGGGACAAGGTCGGGAGCATCAACGGCGGGCTCGTCTACGATCTCTACTCCGCCTTCTTCTCGAGCATCTATGCATCGGTCGAGGCACGCCCGACGAGCCGCCTGACCATCGGCGCGGACTACGACTACTTCCGCCCCACCTTCGACGCCGACTCGATCTGGAACTTCCTCGGCGCGCAGCCGATGAACGACGTGACGCTCCGCGCGCGCGTCGAGCCTTCGACGCGGCTCTCGATCGGCGGCGGCGGGCACTTCCGCGTCTTCTCCGCCGCGACGGATCCGGCGCCGGTCGTGACGTCGCCCGTCGCCGGGACCGCGCTCCCGGGCGGTGGAGCGAGCTTCGCCGGCGGAGCGAACCTCGCGCTCCGCTACGTGCGGTGGAACAGCGCTGTCTCGTTCCGCGCGCTCGCCGACTTCGGCGACGCCGGCGATCGCTGGGGTGGTGACGTGATGGGCGAGCGGAAGCTCGGCCCGCTCGTGCTGCGCGCGCGGCTCGGGTTCTGGCATTGGCTCGACAAGCTGCGCCCCGACCGCACCGCGGACTCGCTCGGGGCCGTGCTCGGCGTCGGGTACCGCTTCTTCCACGGCTCCGAGATCGGGACGGAGATCGAGGGCGACGCGAACCGCCTCGTCGGCGCGCGCTTTCGCTGGCTCGCGTACCTCAGCTTGGTGGTGGCCAAATGAGAACGCGGCTCCCCTTCGTTCTCCTCGTCGTCGCGCTGCTCGTCGCGGTGGGCGCGGCGCTCGCGGACGGCGCGCCGCCGAGCGGCATCTCCCCGCTCCCGGGGGACGCGAAGGTTCCGTCCGCGCTCCTCCCGCCGGGCTCGTTCGATCCCGATCCGGGCCCGAGCGACGTCATCTTCCCCGCGCAGACGCTGTCGCTCCGCTTCAACCACAAGACGCACGTGAAGGGCCTCGGCATCAAGTGCGACGGCTGCCACACCACGGCGCCCACGAGCGACAGCGCCCAGGACGACCTGATCCCGCCCGCCACCAAGTGCGACGGCTGCCACGGCTCCGACCACCGAACGCTGGACGCGGTGAAGGGCGACGATCAGAACCCGATGTCCGGTTGCGCCTATTGCCACGTCGGGTGGAAGCCCGGCTCGGGCAACACCGTGACGCCCTTCCGCGTGCCTCGTCCCAATTTGGTATTCTCGCACCGGCGCCACTCCGTGCGGAACATCGCGTGCGGGCAGTGCCACGGCGACGTGGGCGAGCTCGAGCTCGCGACGCGCGATCAGCTCCCGCGCATGCGCGGGTGCCTCCGTTGTCACCAAGGCACGGACGCCGCGCGCGGCGACGCGAAGAGCGCCTGCGACACGTGCCACCTCGGCGTCGGGCCCGACATCCGCGCGGGCATGCCGGCGACGGGGCCGAAGGTGGGGACCGCCTTCGCCGAGGGAGGGCGCATCCGGACCGTCTTCCCGCAGGGGACGCTCCTGCCGCCGCGCTGGTTGCGTGACGCGGAGCACGGACCCGACTTCCTCGAGCGCCACAAGGCGGTCGCCGGCAACGACTCCGAGTTCTGCAAGAACTGCCACCAGGAGGACGACTGCACGAACTGCCACGACGGGCGCGTCCGGCCGCGGAGCGTGCACCCCAACGACTACCTGAACATGCACCCGGTGGAGGCCCGCCTCGCGACGCAGAAATGCTCGAGCTGCCACCGCGAGGCGAGCTTCTGCACGACCTGCCACATGCGGATCGGCGTCGCGGAGAGCAGCCCGGTGAACTTCAAGGATCCGGGGCGCTTCCACCCGCCGAAGGCGATCTGGAGCGACGGACCGCGCACGAGCGGCCACCACGCGGTCGAGGCGCAGCGGAACCTCTCGGCGTGCGTGAGCTGCCACATCGAGCGCGACTGCGTGCAGTGCCACGGTGGGCGCGGGATCGGCGCGGCGATCAACGTGCACCCGGCGAGCTTCATCACCACGTGCGGCATGCAGATGCGCCGAAACCCGCGCCCGTGTTTCGTGTGCCACGACCCCTCCGACGCCGCGTTGAGTCGCTGCCAATGATCCGGAAAAAGCGTAGAAGTTCCTTGCGTGAGCCGGTTTCGCCTGGCTATATGACCCCTCCCCGGCCACTTTCTGTCGTTCTGTTGGAGGAGGATCACGGTGAAGGAGCTCGTCGCCTACTTGATCGACAACATGTACTTGGACTTCCAGGGCGAAATCTCCCTCGACCAGGTGCGGCAATTCCTCCGGAACGACGAGAGCCGGGAGGCGAAGGCTCTGCTCGCCAAGCTCATCGCGGACAAGGGAGTCGACGATCTCTTGATCACGTTGGCCGACTGCCTCAAGGACCACATCCGCTCGGGCGTCTCGGACGAGATCGTGCGCGAGCAGTTGTCGCTCTACTCGGAGTCCTGAGCGTAGGCGCAGCGGCCCTCGCCGGCTGCGATCAGGGTCGCATCCACGACGAGACGACGGTCGGTCCGCCGGTCCGGCTCCTCGACGCGAACATCGGCGCGTCCAAGGTGCTCGCGATCGACGATCGGATCGAGCTGTCGTTCGATCGATTTCTCGATCCCCTCACGGTCACCCGCCAGTCCGTCGCCCTCCGCGACGAGTTCAACCAGGCGCCGGTGAACCCGACGGTCTCGTACGATCCCGTGCGGCGGGTCGTCGTGCTGGCGAACCCGTCGACCTCGAAGCCGTGGCTCGTCGCGGGCCAGCCCTACAAGCTCGTCATCCCGGCGCCGGCGGCGCCCGACGATCTCTCGCTCCGCGCCATCGACGGGGCCGGCCTCGCGAAGACGGTCGTCATCGGCTTCTTCGCCGCGCCGGCGCGGGGGGTCGCGCCGGAGCCGCAGGTCTCGTTCTGTCGGGACGTGTTCCCGATCCTCAGGGCCTGCAAGCTCTGTCACGGGGCGCCCGCGGCAGGCCGCCCCGTCGCGGCGATCGCGGGGCTCGTGCTCGAGACCGAGAGCGGGATCGCGGCGACCGCGCGCGGGCGCGTCGCCAACGCGACGAACACGGGTGCGCGGAGCACGGCGGCGCCGCCAGGCACCGCGTTCGGCATCGACATGCCGATCATCGATCCGGGGAACCCCGGGAACAGCTTCCTGCTCTACAAGCTCGTGCAACGGCCGCCGACGGCGAACGCTTGGGCGACCGAACCGTGCTCGAACGCCGCGCTCGTACCAACTTGGGACGTCGCGACGATGCCCCGCAGCGGCGACGCGGAGACCCAGCGCCTGGCGCAGTTCATTCCGGGCATGTCGATGCCGTTCCGCGCCGCGAGCGACACGACGACGGCCGACACCACGGTCTCCGACGCCGAGCTCGACCGCCTGCGCCTCTGGATCGCCCAGGGCGCGAACGTCGAGTCCTGCAACGGCACCTGCGCTCCCTGAGGCTAGTGCGCGGCCGCCACTCGGTTGCGGCCGCCTTCTTTCGCCCGGTAGAGCGCCGCGTCGGCGCGCTTGTAGAGCGCGTTCGGTGACTCTCCGCCCAAGAGCTCCGCGACGCCCAGGCTCACCGTGCAGTGGATGACCTCTTCGTCGAAGGTGAACATCGCCTCCGCCACCGTCTCGCGCACCTTCTCGGCGGTGATCTTCGCGCCTGCGAGCGAGACCTCGGGCAGGATGAGCGAGAACTCCTCGCCGCCGGTCCGCGCGAAGATGTCCTCGCGCCGGAGCTTCGGCCGCACCGTCTGCGCGAGCTGGCGAAGCACCGCGTCACCCGCGACGTGCCCGAAGCGATCGTTCTTCTGCTTGAAGTGATCGATGTCCATCACCACGAGCGCCAGCGGGCGCTTGTAGCGCGTGCACCGGTTCACCTCGCGCTCGAGCGTCTCGTCGAAGTAGCGACGATTGAAGAGCTGCGTGAGCCCGTCGATCGTCATGAGGCGGTAGATCTCCTCGTGGTAGCTCGCCTCGATGTTGTCGCCCTCCATGAACTTCAGGATCGAGCGACCGATCTTGATCCGATCGCCGTCGGCGAGGAGCACGTCGCCGTCGATCGCGGCGTCGTTCACGTACGTGCCGTTCGTCGAGCCGAGATCCGCCACGCGATAACCGCCGACGCGATCGCGCTCGATCCGCGCGTGGTGACGGCTCACGCTGTCCTGATCGAGCGCGAGGTCGCACTTGGACGAGCGGCCGATCTCGAACTTCGAGCCCTCGAGCGGAATCCGCCGGCCGAGGTCGGGGCCGTAGATGATGACGATGCACGCCTCCCCCGTGCCACGCGCCGCCGGCGGTCGGTCGCCGCGCAAGGGCGCGATCGACACGGTGTCGTCGTCGAGCGGGGGCTTGGGCGCCACCCTTCGAGGTTAGCGCAAAGTCCCGATCAGATCGTGATTTCGCGGTACTGGATCTTGGTGCGATCGGCGACGCCGAGGCCCAGGTCCCCCGCGGCCTTGATGTAGCTCGGCGGGCGCCCCTCGGCGGTGAGCGTGGCGAGGTTCTTCTTCTTCCGGAAGTCCTCGACGATCTCCCACCCAATCGTATCCATGGCGACCATGTCGGTGCTGGCGAAGACCGACTCGTAGGGCAGCCGGAACTGGGGCGCCTTGTCGAGGGGGCCACCGTGGCACATGACCTTGAAAGCGTCGGTGATGGTGAGGCGGACGCGGCTCTTGATCACGTCCTGCGCGGCGAGGAGCGCGATCTGCGGGCTCGCGTGGTGCAGGTGGAAGTCGTGCGGGTTGATCGTGCACCCGTGCGTCATGTTCTTGAGGGTGCCGGTGTAGCCGCAGATCGAGTGATCCTTGATCAGGGCGAAGTTCACGACCGCCGTCGACTCCGTGAGCACGCGCGCGAACTTGGTCTGGACGCCGGTGCCGGTGATCATCCGGTACTCCATCGACGCGTCGCTGTTGTTGTGGAGGGCCACGTTCACGCCCTTGGGCACGTTCGCAGCGTTCACGCGGGTGCCGGCGAGGAAGCTCGGGTACTGCTCCAGGACCGTGATGTTCCCGGCGGGCACGCCCGAGGCGATGAGCGTGTCGAGGAACGGAAGCACGAGCTCCTTGTTCGTCGACATGTTGGCGAGCGCGATGCCGTTCAGCTTCACGACCACCTTGTCGGACGGGTGGATGAAGAGCTTCACCGCGTCCACCGCGGTCGCCTTGCCGGTGAGCTCGGTGAGCACCTTCTCGAGCATCACCTTCGCGTCGTCCGGCTTGGGGTAGATCTGGTTCGGCATCAGCGAACCGGCCTTGGTCACCTTGACCACGCGCCCCGGCGCGGAGAACGGCACGAAGCCCGTCGGCGGAGAGGCCGCGAGGCCCGGCGGGGGAGGCGGCGGCGCCGCATCGGCCAAGGCGTCTTTCGCGCCCAGGAAGGTCGCCGCTGCAGCGACCGCGGCCGCTCCACCGAGGAACTCTCGCCGCCCGCTCGCCTGATTCTCGTCGCGTTCGTCCGCCATGGCGTTCTCCTGGCCCGGAATTTACGCGGGATGCTCGGGGGGCGCAACCTTTGCACCGAAAACGGCCGCGCCGACGCGTGGTATCACCGAAGACGTGCCGCACGCCGTGGGGGACCTCGTCGATGGTCGCTTCGAGCTCCTCGCCGAGGCGGGTGCGGGCGGCATGGGGACGGTCTTCCGCGCCCGCGATCGGACGACCGGCGAGCTCGTCGCGCTCAAGATGCTGCACGCGCAGCAAGGCGCCGATCACGCCGCGCGGTTCCTCCGCGAAGCCGCCCTGCTGCGCGAGCTCGCGCACCCCGCGATCGTCCGTCACGTCGCGCACGGTGGTGGTGGGGACGCCCCGCTCTGGCTCGCGATGGAGTGGCTCGAGGGCGAAGACCTCTCCGCGCGCCTCGCGCGCGGTCCGCTGTCGATCGACGACGCGCTCGCGGTGATCGTCGGCGTGACCGCGGGCGTCGCCGCCGCGCACGAGCGCGGGGTCGTGCACCGCGACCTGAAGCCGAGCAACTTGTTCCTCGACGGAGGCCGGATCGATCGCGTGCGGGTCCTCGACTTCGGCCTCGCGCGCGCTCTCGGCAGCGGCGGCGACGGCTCGCGTGCGGGCGTGACGGCGACGGGCGTGATCCTCGGCACCGTCGGCTACCTGTCGCCCGAGCAGGCGCGCGGAGCGTCGAACGTCGACGCGCGGACCGACGTGTTCGCGCTCGGCTGCATCGCCTTCGAGTGCCTCGCCGGGAAGCCCGCGTTCGCGGGCGAGCACGCGATCGCGACGCTCGCGAAGCTCCTCGTCGAAGACCCTCCTCGGCTCAAGAGCGTCCGCGCCGACGTCCCGAGCGCGCTCGAGTCGTTGGTCGCTCGTCTCCTCGCGAAGGATCCGGCGGCGCGCCCGAGCGACGCGGGGGCCGTTCTCGCCGCGCTCGGGGCGCTCCCGCGGCGGAGCGACGCTTCGTCGCCGAGCATCGTCCCGCGACCGGCGGCGAGCGGCGCTCGCCTCACGGGCGGCGAGCAACGCGTCATGGCGGTGCTCCTCGTCGGCCAGGCCGAACAGGAGCATGGCGCCTCCGAGCGCACCGCGCCGAGCGAAGGTGCCGCGCCGACGGCCATCTCGCTCCGCTCGCCGGACGCGCGCCGCGCGATCGCGAGCATGGTGCTTCGCCACGGCGGGAGCGCCGACGTCGCCGCCGACGGGACGGTGGTGGTGACCTTGCGCGGCGAAGGCGCCGCCACCGATCTCGCGACGCGCGCGGCTCGGTGCGCGCTCGAGCTCGCGAACCTCTGCCCCGACTCGCCCTTCGCGTTGGCGCTCGGGCGCGGCGTCTCGGAGAGCGGGATCGCCGCCGGCGAGGTCATCGAGCGTGCCGCCGCGCTCTTCCAACGCGCGCGCCGCCAGCGGGACCGCGGCATCCACGTCGAGGAGAGCCTCGCCACCCTGCTCGACGCGCGCTTCGTCGTCACGCGCGACGACGAAGGCGCCCCGACGCTGCACGCCGAGCGCGACTCGTACGCCTCCACGCGCCTCCTGCTCGGGCGCGTGACGCCGTTCGTCGGTCGCACGCGCGAGCTCGCCACGCTCGAGCAAGCGTGGAGCGAGGCGGTGAGCGAAGGCGTGGCGGCATCGTTCCTGGTCCTCGGCGAGGCCGGCGCCGGGAAGTCGCGGCTCCGCGAGGAGCTCGTGACGCGCGCGCTCCGGCGCGCCCCGGACGCGGCGATCGGCATCGGGCGCGGCGAAGCCCTCCGCGCCGGCTCTCCGTTCGGGCTGGTGTCCGCGATCCTCCGCCGCGCCGCGCAGATCGGGCCCGCGGCCGAGGCGAGCGAGGCCCAGACGCTCCTGAGCGCGTTCGTCGGAGCCAACCCGCCGCCCACGCCGGCGGGGCGAGCCGGCGGCGACGACGCCGACGACGTGCCGCGCGTCGCGTGCTTCCTCGCCGAGATGATCGGCTGCCCATTCCCCGACGGTGCGAGCGCGGCGCTTCGAGCGGCACGCCAGTCGAGCACGCTGATGCGCGACCAGATCGTGCGCGCGTTCGTCGATCTCGTCGGCGGGGTGCTCGCCCAGCGCCCGCTGCTCATCGTGATCGAGGATCTCCATTGGAGCGATGCTCCGTCGACCGAGGTCATCGATGCCGTGCTCCGCCGTCACGCTGGAGAGCGCCTGATGGTGCTCGCGCTCGGGCGCCCCGACGTGGAGGAGACGTTCCGCGGCCTCTGGGCGCAGCGCGGAGCGCAGACGCTGCGGCTCGGTCCCCTCCCCGCGCGGGCTGCGATCCAGCTCTGTCGCGAGGCCCTCCCGGCCGAGCTCGCCGACGGCGCCGCCATCGCGCGCATCGTCGAGCGGAGCGGCGGGAGCCCGTTCGTGCTCGAGGAGCTCCTCCGCGCACGCGCGAGCGCCCCCGGCGACGCGACCGCGCTCCCGGACGGCGTGCTCGGGCTCGTGCAGGCGCGGCTCGAGGACCTCGACCCGGTGCTTCGCCGCACGCTGCGCGCGGCGAGCATCTTCGGCCGCGCTGCGGGCACGGCGGGGGTGCGCCACCTCCTCGGCGCCGACGTGTCGGACGCCGCGCTCGGCGACGCCCTCCATGCGCTCGCGCGGCGCGAGATCCTGGAGTCCGCCGACGAGACGTGGTGCGCGTTCGTTTTCCGCCACGACCTCGTCCGTGACGCGGCGTACGCGATGCTCACGCCGAACGACCGCGCCACCGGGCACGCGCTCGCGGGCGCGTGGCTCGAGGAGACGGGCGAGACCGACGCCGCGCTCCTCGCCAACCACTACGAGCTGGGCGACGATCCGGAGAACGCGGCGCGCTGCCACGTCCGGGCCGCCGAGCAGGCCTTCGCGAGCCACGACCTGGGGCGGGCGAGCACCTACGCGACGCGCGCGCTCGCGCACGGCGTGAAGGGCGAGCTCCGCGGGCGTGCGCTCCTGACGCTCGCGAAGACGCACCGCTGGCGGGGGATGCTCAAGGACGCGAGCGGCCCCGCTCGCGAAGCGCTCGGGCTCCTCGCTCCGGGGACGACGGCGTGGTTCGGCGCCGCGCTCGTCGGCGTCGTCGCGGCCGATCTCCTCGGCCACGGCGACGCGCTGCGCGAGCTCGTCGACCGCGCGACCGCCACCGCTCCGATCGAGCCCGGGAGCGCCAGCGTGCGGATCGGCGTTCTCGCGACCGCCGCGATGGCGTTCGTGCATCGCGGCGAGCTCGACGAAGCCTCGGCGCTGCGCGAACGCACCGAGGACGACGCGGCCCCGCTCGTCGCGACCGATCCGTACGTCGAGGCGTACCTCCACCGCATCGCGACCGGGACGTCCGCGCTCCGCGGCGACGTCGGGGTGCAGATCTTCCACTGGCGGCGCATGGCGGAGTGCTTCGACGCCGTCGGCGAGCGCCACGGCGCGGCGATCGCGCGCGCGAACTTGGGCTTCGCGCTCCTGGTGGCGGGCGAGAACGACGAAGGCGAGACCGCGCTCCGGCGCGCCATCGTCGAGAACGAAGAGCTCGACGCACGCGACTCGGTGGCCGCGGCGCGCCACAACCTCGGCCTCGCGCTGCTGCGGCGCGGTGCGATCGAAGAAGCGCTCCGCGAAGAGACGCTCGCGCTCGAGTCGTTCGCGGAGCGCGGCAACCTGCGCCTCGCCGGTGCGAGTCGGATCTACCTCGCCCACATCCTCCGCACCGCCGGCGATCTCGAGCGCGCCGAGGCGGAGGCGCGCGTCGCGATCGTCGAGCTCGAGAACCAGCCGCTCATCCGTCCGTTCGCGGTCGCCATGCTGGCGTGGGTGCTGGTCGCGCGGGGCACGACCGCGGAGGCGCTCTCGACGGCGCGCGCCGCGTTCGACGCCTTCCGCGCGGGGCCCATCGACGAAGGTGAAGCGATCATCCGCCTCGCGTGGGCCGAGGCCTTGCGCGCTTCGGGGGACGAGCCCGCCGCGCTCGCCGCCATCACCGACGCGCGCGCCGCGCTCGAAGCACGCGCAGCGCGGATGCCCGACGAGGCGATGCGCGCGAGCTTCCTCACCGCGATCCCCGAGCACGCGCGCACGTTCGAGCTCGCGGCGGCCTGGGCAGCGCCCGGCCCGAAATAGACGAAACCGCGACCCGAGCCGAAGCTCGAGCCGCGGTTTCCAAAGCGCGCGAGCGGCGCGCCACACGGAGGGCGCGACGCGCGCTCGCACGTTCCGTCACGGCGCGCAGAAGTTGCCGCCGGTCGCACCGGGCGAAGCCGGCGCTGCGACGGTCGTGGTGCCGTCGTCGATCGAGAGCAGGAAGCTCACGAGCTGCTCGCGCTCGGCGGGCGTGCTCTGCGTCCCCGGATCCAGGAAGTTCACCGCGAACGCCTGGTGGTGCGCCTTGAACGTCTCGTCCAGGAGCGCCTCGAGCGTGCGGGCGTTGCCGCCGTGGAGGTACGGAGCGCCGGTGACGAGGTTCTTGAGCGACGGCGGGTTGTAACCCTTCGCGCCCACGTCGTTGCCCTGCGCGACCGCGACCATGTTGGCGCGGACCTCCGCGATGCCGACGCCGGTCTCGGCGACGCCGAACGTGCCGACGTTGCGCATCATGCAGAGGAGCTGATCGTTGCCCGCGCCACCGACCTGCGCGCGCATCGTGCCCGTTGCCGCGGGGAGCAGCCCGACGGGGAAGCCGCCCGGAGCGGTCCACGCCTTGGCGAGGAGCCCATCCGTCACCGTCTTCGTCGGCGCGTAGAACACCTTCGAGATGGTCCACTTGTCGCCGCCGTGGCAGCCGGCGCAGTTCTTCGACTCGAAGAGCGCGCGCCCGGCCGAGACCTTGCCGGCGTCGAGGCTGGAGACTCCGCGCGGCGAGCGAACGCCCTGGAGGAACTTGGTCATCTCGGACCAGTCGGGGAGCTGCCCCGGCGTGGAGATCGAGAGCGGGTTCGCCGGGTCGGCGACCTTGGCGCTCGAGCCGCTGAGGCCGTCGTGGCTTCCCGTCTCGCCGCCGATCGACGACGTCACGTTGGCGAGGTCGATCCGATCGCCGAGCGCGGGCGGCGTCGACTTCGCCTTGACGATCGCTCCGATGCCGCCCGAGACGCCGCGGGTGTTGCCCTCGAAGTCGCTGAGCTCGTCGAAGATGCCGCTCCAGTTGAAGATGCGCTGGTCGGTCGCGTCCTTCTTCGACCAGCTGCCGTCGAGGCTCGTCGACTGGCGCGGACCGCGCGCGAAGTACCAGGTCACGTTGTCGGTGAGGCCGTCCATGTGGCAGTTCTGGCAAGCGCCCCAGCCCTGACCCTTCAGCGACCAGCGGCCCATGCCGGTGGCGAAGAAGCGCTTGCCGTGGAGCGCCTTCTCCGCGTCCGAGCCACCCGCGGGGAGCGCGGCGGACGAGGCCACGACCGGCGCAGCGGCGCCGCCCTTGATGGCCTGGGTGTTGAAGTCGAGCGCGAGCACGTTGCGCGTCGCATCGTTCGCGACGAGCGCGAAGCCCTTGCCGGTGCGCGAGACGGCGATGCCGGTCGGGAGCTGGCCCGCCTTCTCCGGCGCGATGCCCGTCGGGTTGAGGTTGATGAACATCGCCGCCGGCGAGCCGACCTCGGTGATCGCGCCGCTGGCGTCGTACTTCACGCGGAACACGGCGTCGGCGCCGTTGGCGGCGACGTAGCCGATCGTGCCGCCCTTCACGAAGTCGATGTCCATCGCGAGGAGCGGGTAGCGCCGGCTCGCGTCGTCGGCGGTCTTCGCCTTGACGTACTCGTCCCGGAAGCGCGCGTTGAGGTTCGTCGTGCCGTCCGTCTCGGCACCGGTCGCGAGATCGATGACGGAGACGAGCGGCGACGTGACCGTCTTGATGTTCGCGACGTCGTTGCAGGTGCCCGCGTTCGCCTGGGCAGTCGGGTTCACGCAGAACGAATCGACGTTCGGCGCCGCCGTGCAGTCCGCGTCCGTGGTGCACGCGTTGCGGCTCACCGGCTGGAGCGGTCCCTTCGGCGACGCGCACACGCTCGTGACGAACGCCTGCTTGCCCTGGATGGTGATCGACTGGAGCTGGTTGGGGAAGCAGCCGGCGGCGGCGCCGCTCGCGTCCTTGAAGCCGTTGTCGAGCAGCGACTTCAGCTTGATCGTCGAGACGCTCAGGTCGCCCGCTTTGATTTTGTAGACGACGCCGTTCTTGCTCGTGTCCGCGTTGGACCCGTTCGGCTGCTCGGCCTCCACGCGCTGCGCGAAGTACTCGGTGACGAGGATGGTCTCGTCGTCGTCGTTCGCGTCGCCGCTGTTGGTCACCGCGACGGAGCGCGGGTGTGCGAGGGCCGGGCGCGCGGTCACGGTCCCGAGCATGCCGGTCGCGACGAGCGCGGCGTTGAGGTCCACCGTCTTCGCCACCGTCATCGTCTGCGTGTCGATCACGGCGAGGGTGCCGTCGACCCAGTTGGCGACGTACGCCTTGCGCCCCGTCGGCGAGAGCGCGATGCCGGTCGGCTCGGAGCCGACCTTCACGACGGCGCCCTTCTTCGGCGTGCCCTTCAGATCGTCGATCCGGACGACCTGCTGCGCCTGGCGCAGCACGACGAGCGCGCTGTTCCCGTCGGGCGCGACCACGACCTGCCACGGCTCGCTCCCCGCGCCGAGGTCGATCTCGGCCTTCTTCGTCACCCCGATCGGCTCGGGGACGACGGTGAAGACGGTCACCGAGCCCACGTCGCGGTTCACCGCGATGGCGATGGTGTCGTCTTGGGTGAGCGCGATCGACGTCCCACGGCTCGGGGCGTCCGACACGGTCACCGGTCCGCCGTCGCCGCCGCCACCGTCGCCGGCGTCGGGCGTGACGGGGGTGTCCCCGGGATCGTCGCTGCAGGCGACGAGCGAGACGGCGAAGCCGAGCGACATGAGCACGCCCATGCCTCCGGCGATGCAGCCCGCGAGCTTGTGGTTACGCTTTCTCATCTAAGTGCCTCCGTTTTGGCGCCCGCGCTCCGCCGCAGGAAGCGGCTCGGCGATGGCGTGGAGGTCAACCTAGGAGTGGGTGACGTCTACAACCATTTAATCCCGTTTAATCCGGGGCTTCGGCGGGGAACCCCCTGCGGCGGCAGGCGTTCGAAAAAGTCGTTTGCGGAACGGGCGAGCCGGCCTAATCCTCTTCTCGTGGGTTCGCGTCTTCTCTTTGCCTTCGCGGTGACGGTTGCCGTCGCCGTCGCTCCTGCCTGCAGCTCGCAGGTTCCCGTCGGTACCGTCTCGCTCGACGGCACCTACGTCGGCACCGTCGCCGGCAACGACTGGTGGGTCGCGAGCTATGCGAAGGGCAGCGACGTCGCCGTGTACGTGTGCGGCGGTGCGAGCTCGTTCGGGAGCGCGAGCCGGTGGTACGTCGGAAAGCTCGACGCTCGTCACGCGCTCCTCTCCGCCGATGGGTGGACCGTCTCGCTCGATCTGACGGAGGGTCACGCCGCGGGCACGATCACCCCGCCGTCGGCGACCGCCGTCGCGTTCGACGTGCCGAGCGCGCGCGCGGGCAGCTTGGAGGGGCTCTACGTCGCGCTGGACGACGGGCGCCGCACCGGCGTGATCGTTCGCCAGGAGACCGGCAAGGCTCCGGTGGTGCAGGGCACGTGGTTCGGCCCGACGCTGGACGCGCGCGCCCAAGTCACACCGATCAAACCCGTCGACGCAGCCACGTTCGACGTGCAGTTCACGTTCGGTGGGCAGACGCGCAGCCTGACCGTGAAGCCGTTCACGCTGCCCTGATGCTCGACGTACCGGCCCCGGTCGATCGCTTCGTCGGCCGCGAGACCGAACGCGCGCGGATGGACGAGCTCCTCCGCAGCGCGCGCCTCGTGACGATCTGGGCCGCCGCCGGGATGGGCAAGACCCGGCTCGCGGTGGAGACCGCCCACGCCGCGCGCGAGCGGGGCGAGGTCGTCGCGTTCGCGGAGCTCGCCCGCGCGCCCGATCGCGAGGCGATGCTGGCCGAGGTCGCGCGCGCCCTCGACGTCGCACCGACGACCGAGCGCACGACGCGCGACGCGCTCACGCGCCTCGGGCAGGCGCTCGCCTCGCGGGGTCCGATCCTGGTGGTGCTCGACAACTTCGAGCACCTCCGCTCCGACGCCGCGGTCGTGGGGCAGCTCCTGCGCGCAGCGCCACGGGCGCGCTTCCTGGTGACGTCGCGCGAGCTCCTCCGCGTGCAGGGCGAACAGGCGTTCGAGCTGCTCCCCCTCGCGAAAGGCGGCGCGGCGGACGAGCTCTTCGTCGAACGCGCGCGCGCGGCCGACGCGGCGTGGGAGCCGACGCCGGCGCAGCGCGAGCGGATCGGCCGGCTCGTCGGCGCGCTCGACGGGATCCCGCTCGTCATCGAGCTCGCGGCGGCGCGACTCCCGCTCCTGGGGCTCGAAGGGCTCGAGGCGAAGCTCGGGGAGCACCTGGACCTCCTCGTGAGCGCGCGCCGCGACGCCGAGTCGCGCCAGGCCACGCTCCGCGGTGCGCTCGACTGGTCGTGGAGCCTCTGCACGCTCGCCGAGCGCATGGCGCTCGCGCAGGCCTCCCTCTTTCGCGGCGGCTTCTCGATCGAAGCGGCGGAGCAGGTGATCGGCGGAGGCATCCCCGCCGGCGCGCGCGTGCTCGATCTCCTCGAGCGGCTCCGGGAGCGCTCGCTGATCCGGAGCTACTTCCCGCCCGAGGCACCGGACCAGGCACGCTTCACGCTCTACGAGCCGATCCGCGCGTTCGCGAGCGAGAAGCTCGAGGAGCTCGGCGAGCGCGTCGCGGCCGAGGCGCGCCACGCCGCGTATTTCCGGCGCGCAGCGACCGCCTGGGCCAGCGCGGCCGAGCTCGGGCGCCTCGCGCTCGAATACCCGAACGTGCTCTCGGTCATCGAGCGCACGCTGGAGGGAAAGAAGAAGACGGTGGCGGCGGCGCTCGTGGCGATCGAGCTGCTCGTCGCGCTGGAGCCGATCCTCCCGCGGCGCGTGTCGGCCGCGCGCCAGCTCGAGCTCGTCGATCGCGCGCGGCGCGGGCTCGGCGAGGCCGAGATCGATCGCGCCGTGCACGCGGCGCTCGCGCGGCTGCGCGGGCGCGCGGCGCTGGTCGCCGGGCGGCGGGACGAAGCGCGCCGCGATCTCGAAGACGCCCTCGCGCACGCCCCGGATCCCGCCGCGCGCGGGCTCCGGATCGATCTCGGCGTCGTGCACCACGGCGCGCGCGACTTCGGCGAGGCCGAGCGCTGCTACTCCGCCGCGCTCGACGGCACCGACGACCCGCTCGTGCGTGCGCGTGCGCTCGGCAACTTGGGAGCGCTCGCGCACGACCGCGGTGCCGCCAAGAAGACGCGCGCGGGAAGTACGCGGCGGCGATCGACGCCGCGAACGCGGCCGGGGAGCCCCGGCTCGAGGGCAACTTCCGTGTGAACCTCGCGCTGCTCGACGTCGAGGCCGGCCAGCTCGACACCGCAGCCGAGCAGATGGAGCGGGGCCTCGAGCTCGTGCGGCGCGCGGGCGACGTCCGCCTCGAGGCGATCACGCTCGGCAACCTCGGGATGCTGCGGCACGAGCGGGGCGACCTCGGCGGAGCCCTCGACCTCCACACGCGCGCGCGCACGCTCCTCGGCGAGCTCGGCGACGTGCGCTCGGAGGCGCTCGCGCGCACGCGACGCGGCGCCGTGCTCGCCGCGCTGACGCGCACGGAAGAAGCGGACTCCGAGCTCGACGTCGCCGAGCGCACGTTCTCGGTCCTCGGGGACGCGCTCGGCCGCGCGCTGGTCGCGCTCGCGCGGGGGTTCGTCGATCTGGGGCGCTGGCTCGGCGCGAAGGCGGTCGGGCGCGAGGCGGACGAGCGCCGCCTGCTCGCCGCGCTCGCCGAACGCATGCAGATTGCACGCGACGGCGAAGATGCGGTCGCCAAGAGCGACGACGACGCGCGCGCGTTCCTCCGCATCCTCGACGCGGCCCTCACTCGAGTCGAGTCGGGCGTGGTCGCCGAGGTCCCACTCGACGAGGCTGCGCTCGTGCTCGGGCCCGAAGCGCGCTTCTACCGGCCCCCGCGCGGCGCGTTCGAGGATCTCCGGACGCGCAAGTCCGCGCGCGCGATCCTCTTGGCGCTCGCCGAAGACCACCGCACCGGCGCCCGCGGGCTCACCGTGAAGGAGCTCTACGACGCCGGTTGGCCCGGCGACCGCGCGAGCGACGAGGCCGCGGCGAACCGCGTCCACGTCAACCTGGCGTCGCTCCGCAAGCGGGGCCTCAAAGCGTGGCTCGTGCTGAACGAGGACCGTTACGCGCTCGACCCGCGCCTCGCGATCCAGCGGATCGTGAGCGATTGGCCGGGCGCTAGCTGAGCCCGCTCAGGGACCGCCGCCGCTGTACCAGGAGAGGCGCGCGCCGAAGAGCACGGTCGGCCGATCGAACGCCTGCGAGCCGATGAAGTCGACCTGGACGGTGGGCGCGAGCGCGAAGTGCGTGTGCCCCAGGTAGAGGAAGTGCCACTCGTAGAAGAGGCCGGCCGAGACGAACGACTGGACGCCGGACGCGCCCGGGTAGGCGCCGTGCTTCGCGTCGAGCGAGCCGCCGCCGATCCCGAACTGGGCCATGATGCCGAGGTCGCGGAGCGACTTGTGGACGTAGAAGAGCGGGAACGCCTCGACGCGGAAACCGCCGCCCATGGCCGGGGACTTCCAGTCCTCGTTCTCGACCCCACCGATCGAGAAGAAGCCGCCGAAGTTGAAGACGTCGGCGAACGCGCCCATCAGGAAGAAGCTCGTGCCCCACCCGTACATGACGCCGCCGGCGCCGTAGTACCGCGCGTCGCCGATTTTGTCGGCCTCGTTCGGCCAACCGCTCGCGGTCCCGAGCGCGAAGCCGCCCGTCGCGCCCACGACGAGCCCCGAGCGCCGCTCGGCTTTGGGCTCGGGCTTCGCGGACGCCGAAGCGGACGGTGCTGCCGAGCCCGTCGCCGAGCCCGCCACCGGAGCCGACGCGGCGCTGGACGCCGACGCCGACGCTACCGCCGAGCCCGCCGGTGCCCCGTCCGCGCGCGCAGAGAGCTCCCCCACGACCAGGGGGACGACCGCCGCAAACCCGAGGACGCCGAGGGCCAGGGTCCCCGGAGCGCGTCCTGGTAGCGCCACTCGCCGCATCGCGCCTCTTTTAGCCGAGATCCCCAGGAAAGCGAAGCACCCAGCGAGCACGAGCGGAATTCTCCCGACCAGTGCTACGTTCGCGCCCCGTCATGCCCGTTCCGCTCGCAATCTCCGCGTTCGTCTCGGTCGTCGTCGCTGCCGCCCCGGCCGCGCCGGCGGTCACGGCGACCACCGCTCCCCCCGCAGCGCCTGCCGCCGGCGCGTTCCGCCCGTACGACCGCGTGATCGCGATCGTCGGCGACCGCCCCATCTTCCAGACCGAGCTCCTCCAACGGGCGCGCCCGTTCCACGCGAAGCTGGGTGAGGTCGCCGAGAAGGACCGCGCCGCGCTCACGAAGCAGGTCTACCGCGAGCTCGCCGAGCGCATGGTGGACGAGCTGCTCGAGCGCGACTTCGCGGCGCGGAACCACGTCACCGTGACCAGCGCCGAGGTCGATCAGGCGCTCGACACGATCGCCAAGCAGAACCACGCGGACGTGAAGACCGTCTTCGCCGAAGCGAAGAAGCTGGGTCTGTCCGAGGACGAGTACCGCACCGAGATCGAGCGCCAGGTCCTCGAGGGGAAGCTCGTGGCGCTGCTCGGCGGCACGACCCAGGTCCAAGTCAGCGACGCGGAAGCCAGGGCTCGCTACGAGGAGCTCAAGAAGCAGGTGAAGGACCCGAAGGACCTGAAGGACTTCAAGGACCTCGAGCCGATGATCAAGCAGCAGGTGATGCTCGAGAAGGTGGAAGGCTTCCGGCGCGACTTCGTCGCCCGGCTCCGCGCCGACACCTACGTCGAGATCCGCGTGGAGGAGCCGTGACCTCGCTCGCTCGCCTCGCCTCCGCCATCGTCGGTTTCGTCGCGCTCCTCGCCCTCGGCTGCGGGGGTGGAACGCCGGCGCAGCTCCCCCACCCCGGTCTCCCGCCGCCGCCGCCGGTGGATCACCACGAGGCTGCGTGCGGCGCGAAGTCGCTCTGGACGCAGGACGCTGCGCCGATCGCGCCGAACCTCGGCACGCCGCAGGGCAAGATCACCGCGATCGAGATCACGGGCGCCACCGGTGACGCGCGCGTGAAGGACGCGGTGCGGTTCTCGGTCGGGGACGCGTTCGACGGCGCGAAGGCGCAGGACACGCTCCGCCGCATGTGGGCGATCGGCGAGTACGACGACGTCGCGCTCGACGTCTCCGAGAAAGACGGCGGGGTGGCGCTCCGCTTCCGCCTCACGCCCTTCGCCGCGCTCGGTCAGGTCTTCATCGAAGGCGACGGCGAGCCGGGCAAGAACGAGGAGCTCGAGAAGACGCTCCGCACCGCGGCGGGCGACAAGTACGTCGCGCGCGCGCTCGCGATCGTGCGGCTCGGGTTCCTGAGCGGGCTCGGCAAGCGCGGCTACATGGACGCGTCGATGACGCTGACGTCCGCGAAGAACGAGGACGGCGCCGTCGACGTCTGCGCGGTGGTCAAGAAGGGCCCGCTCGTCACGATCGATCGCGTCCGGATCGAAGGGCTCGTCGCGGTGAAGGAAGCCGACCTGATCGGCAAGCTCCCCACCGACGGCGGCAAGGTCAACGTCGCCGGGGGCGTCATCGACGGCGAGCGCATCGAGCAAGGTGCGCAGGAGTTCGCGAAGCTCCTCGCCGAGCGCGGCATGCCGACGAGCCAGATCACCTACGACCTCCAGCGCAAGGACGACAAGGTCACCCTCGTCTTCCGCGTGCTCGAGGGGCCCGTCTTCAAGCTGCGCCGCTACGAGGTCGTCGGCGACCGCATCGCGGACGCGGGCGCGTACCAGAAGCTCCTCAAGGTGAAGCCGAAGGACCTCTTCAACCAGACCGCGATCCTCGCCGACAAGACCGCGATCGAGGCGTTCCACACCGCCAAGGGTCGGAGCGACGTCGTCGTGGTGCCCGAGAGCACGCTCGACCCGAAAGCGGGCACGGTCGATCTCGTCTTCCGCATCGTCGATCCGAAGAAGCCGGCGCCCGCGCCGAAAAAGTAGAGGTAGAATCCCCGCCCCATGTCGCTCTCCACCGTCGATCCCACCATCGCCAAGCTCATCGCCGAAGAGAACCGGCGCGAGCACGAGTCGCTCCGCCTCATCGCGAGCGAGAACTACGCTTCCCGCGCCGTGATGGAGGCGACGGGCTCCTGCCTGACGAACAAGTACTCCGAGGGCTACGCGCACAAGCGCTACTACGAGGGGCAAGCCGTCATCGACCAGGTCGAGGAGCTCGCCATCTCCCGCGTGCGCTCGCTCTTCGCGAAGAAGCGCGGGAGCGGCACCGGCGAGGACGACATCCACGTCAACGTGCAGCCCTACTCGGGGAGCCCGGCGAACCTCGCCGTGTACCTCGCGTTCTGCAAGGCCGGTGACACGATCATGGGGCTCGGGCTCCCGTCGGGCGGTCACCTGACCCACGGTCACACCGTGTCGATCACGGGCAAGTACTTCAAGAGCGTGCCCTACGGCGTGCGCAAGAGCGACTGCCGGATCGACTTGGACGAGGTTCGCGCGCTCGCGAAGGAGCATCGCCCCAAGCTCCTCTGGTGCGGCACGACCGCCTACCCGCGCACGCTCGACTTCGCGGCGTTCCGTTCGATCGCGGACGAGGTCGGCGCCATCCTCGCCGCCGACATCGCCCACATCTCGGGCCTCGTCGCGACCGGCGTGCACCCCTCGCCGATCGGCATCGCGGACGTCGTCACGTCGACGACGCACAAGACCTTCCGTGGTCCGCGCGGCGGCATGATCCTCTGCAAGAAGGAGCACGCGGCCGCGATCGACCGCGCCGTGTTCCCCGGCCTCCAGGGCGGACCGCACAACCACACCACCGCCGCGATCGCGGTGGCCGCGCTCGAGGCGTCGCAGCCCGAGTTCGAGACCTACTCCAAGGCCATCGTCGAGAACGCACGCGCGCTCGGCGAGGGCCTCGCGGCGCGCGGTTTCTCGCTCGTCACCGGCGGGACGGACAACCACCTCCTCCTGATCGACCTCACCAACAAGAACGTGCCCGGCAAGGTCGCAGCGCAGGCGCTCGACAAGGCCGGCATCGTCCTCAACTACAACTCGGTCCCCTTCGATCCGCGCAAGCCGTTCGATCCGTCGGGCCTCCGCATCGGCACGCCCGCCGTCACGTCGCGTGGAATGGGCAAGGACGTGATGGTGAAGCTCGCCGAGTGGATCGATCGCGTCGTCGCCGCGCCCGGGGACGAGACCACGCTCGCGAAGATCGCGGCCGAGGTCAAAGACGTCTGCGCGAAGTACCCGGCACCCGGGCTGGTGCTCTGAGCGAGCGCCTCAGAAGCGCCCGACGGCTCCCAGCGAAGCTCCCCCCGGCGTGGGCATCACCCACGCCGCGACGGGTGCCTCTCTCTTGAAGACGGTGTTCGCGAGCACGAGCGCGACCGCGCCGAGCGTGATCCCGCCGATGCCCACGCCCATGAAGACGTTGGCGAGCGTGATCTTCGTCTGAACCGAGCTCACGTCGTCCGCGCTGCAGTTCGGTGAGCAGGTCGAGCGCAGGTCGCTCGCCTGGCTGCTCGCCATCGGCACGAGGACCGCCATCCCGACGAACCCCGCCACGCCCACACCGAGGAGCACGCCGCCGTACCACGGGAACACGAAGCCACCGTGCGACGGCGTCTCCTTCGGCGGCGGCGGATGATCCGGGGGCGGTGGCACCACGGCCGCCGCCTTCGACTCGATCGTGACGGCGCGGTTCTTCTCGCCCGCGACGACGACGATCTTCTCCTCCGCATCCGCCGCGCCCTCGCGCTTCACCACGATCGTGTGCGGCCCCGGGTTCAGCACGAGCGGCTTGCCGTCGACGCGCGGCGACCGGACCGCGCCGTCGATGGCGATGCTCGCGTCGACCAGATCCTTGCCCGCGACGTCGCGCACGCGGACGACGATCGTCGGCATCGACTGATCGACCTCCTGCAACCAGCGCGCGCACTGCTTGGCCACCGCGGCCGGGCACGCGGTGGCGCTGCAGGCGACGAGCTTCTCGCGCGCCTCGACGAGCTGGCCCGAGTCACGGAGCTCCTGCGCCTTGTCGGCCTGCTCCACGCAGCTCGCCACGTCGGCGCGAGCGGACGGCGCGAACGCGACCACCGACGCCACGCCCACCGCCGCCACGTAGGCGAACGCGAGGCGCCTCACAGACACTCCTGTCGGAAGTGCATGTGCCCCGCCGAGTCCACAACGTACGGCTGCTCGCAATCCGGCTTCGCCGCCGCCGCCGACGCGGACGCCTTCGGTGCGGTCCGCCGCCCGGAACCCATGGGCGCCGCGGTCGCGGTCACCGCCGGCGCGAGATCGGCGACGTTCATCGCGGGAGCGCTCGCCGCCGAAGGCGCGTCGGTCGCCGCGGCGACCGTAGTCTGGGTCGCGCTGACCGGAGGCGATGCAGGCGCGGTCGCGACGGGCGGAAGCGTGGCCGCCGCCGAGAGCGCCGTCGTCGCGGGGGGAGAGGCTCCCTTCACGAGGAACGCTGCGATCGCACCGGCGCCGAGCAAGAGGACCACCGCGCCGATCGCCAGCGGGAGGATCCAGCGCCGCTGCGAGGCACCTCCCTCCGCCTTGGTGACGAGCGATGCATCCGCGAGTGACCGCCGCGACCCCACGCCCGAGCTGACGCCGGAGCGTTCGACGTCCGGGATCGAGGAGCGCGAGAGCTCGTTCTGGAGCGAGGAACGCACGCTGTCGCGATCGAGCTTCGCGCCGCTCTCGATCTCGGTGACGCGCCGCGTGCGCTCGCCGATGATCTGGCCGGCCACCATCTCGACCCACTCGCCCACGTCGTGCGCCGACGCGGGCTGCATGATCTCTTCGAGCGCGCGCGCCATCTCGCGCGCCGTGGCGTAGCGCTGCGACGGGATGCGCCCGCTCGCGCGGCGCACGATCGCGTCGAACGGCTCGAGCTCGGGCCGCACTTGCGACGGCACGCGGATCTCGCCGCGCGAGATCTGGAGGAGCTGCGCCGACTCGCGCTCGCCCTTGAACATGCGCTCGCCGGTGAGCGCCTCGAACAGGATGATGCCCATCGCGTAGATGTCGGCGCGGCGATCGATCACCTCGCCCTCGAGCTGCTCCGGCGCCATGTAGAGGAGCTTGCCCTTCAGCTGCCCGTCCTTCGTGACGTGCACGGTGTCGCCGGCCTTGGCCACACCGAAGTCGAGGACGCGCGCCACGCCGTCGACGCCGACGAGCACGTTCTGGGGAGAGACGTCGCGGTGGACGATGCCGAGACTGTTGCCGCTCTCGTCCCGCGCCTCGTGCGCGGCGTGAAGACCCGCGAGCGCCCCCACCACGATCGAGACGACGATCCGCGCCGGCACCGGCCCGCCCATGCGCGTCGAGAGGCGGACGAGCTTCGAGAGCGCCTCGCCCCGCACGTACTCCATGACGATGAAGAGCTCGCCGTCCGTCGGGATCACGTCGAGCGTGGGGACCACGTTCGGGTGTTGGATCCGCGCGGCGAGGCGCGCCTCGTCGAGGAACATCGTCACGAACTCGGGATCCCGAGCGAACTGCGCGTGGAGACACTTCACCGCGACCGTGCGCGCGAAGCCCACCGGCCCCACCAATCGTCCCAGGTGCACCGTCGCCATCCCGCCGGTGGCGATCGCGTCGTAGATCGCATAGCGACCCACATAGCGAACGGACGAGGGTGCCGATTGCATGAACCTCTAGGATACGCCGGGGGCTCGGGGCGTGGTAGCCTGAGGTTTGGCCAAACGGATGGGGTCGATGCGCCGTAACACCGTAACGTGGACGGGGGTCGTGGTCGGGCTCGGTACTGCGGCCGCAGCGCTCGCGAGCGCTTGCGATTTCGGCATCGATCTCGACGGCTTGTCGTCCGGCGACGCGAGCGCGACGAAGGATGCGCTCGCGGACGCACCCATCCCCGACACCGGAACGGATGCGCCCCCACCGCCGCCGCAAGTGCCGGTGGTGAAGATCTCGGTCGGCGCGAGCGACAGCTGCGCCGTCCGATCGAACGGGACGGTCGTCTGCTGGGGAAGCAACGCGGACGGGCGCCTCGGCAACGGGAGCAGCAACAACGTCGACTCGAGCGTGCCGGTGACGGTGCTCGGCGTGACGGACGCGACCGACGTCAGCGCGGGCGGGACGCACACGTGCGTGCTCCGCGGCACCGGTGGCGTCTCGTGCTGGGGCCGCAACGATCAAGGGCAGCTCGGCGATGGAACGCAGACGTCGTCGAAGGCCCCGGTGGATGTCGGCGGCCTGACCGACGCGACCGCGATCACGACGACGACCAGCAGCACGTGCGCGCTCAAGAAGGACGGCACCGTCGTGTGCTGGGGCCTCAACGCGAACGGACAGCTCGGCAACAACTCGGTCGTGCGCCAGCTCTCGCCGGTCGCGGTGCAAGGGCTCACCAACGTGACCGCGATCGATGCCGGCAACGCCTTCGTGTGCGCGCGCACGAGCGCGGGCGAGGTGTGGTGTTGGGGCTCGAACTCGAACGCGCAGATGGGCGCCGCCGGACCGGACGCGCTCGTGCCGGTGAAGATCGGCGGCCTCGGCGCCGCGGACGCCGTCAGCGCCGGCTCGGTGCACGCGTGTGCGCTCGTGGCCGGCGAGAGCTTCTGCTGGGGCGCGAACAGCTCGGGGCAGCTCGGCAACGCGTCCACGCAAGACTCGCCGTCTCCCGTGAAGACCGTGCAGCTGTCGGGGGCGACCGCGATCGGCGCCGGGACGAGCCACACCTGCGCGCTCACGGCGACTGGCGTCTCGTGCTGGGGCTTGAGCGCGGCGGGTCAGCTCGGCAACGGCGCCAACACCCAGTCGACGATCCCCGTCTCCGTCGCGATCCCGAACGCGAAGCAGCTCGCCGTGAACGTCGCGCACGCGTGCGTCCTCCTCGGGGATGGGAACGTCCTGTGCTGGGGTAGCAACGCCAACGGGCGCCTCGGCGTCGGCAACCCGCTCTTCGCGACCGCGCCCGTCGCCGCTCAAGTGGGTGGTGTCTCCGAGCTCGCCGTCGGCGCGGACCACTCGTGCGCTCGCACGGACGCAGGCGTCGTGTGTTGGGGGACGAACTCGAGCGGGCAGGTCGGCGTGAGCGCATCGCTCTTGTCGGGGAGCGGGAAGCCCGTCGCTCCCATGGCGCAGGCCGTCACCGGGCTCAGCGCCGGTGCCTCGCACACGTGCGGCGTCGGGGATGGCGGCGTCTACTGCTGGGGGCTCGCGGGCAGCGGACAGCTCGGGAACGGCAGCACCACGAATCAGTACCCACCGGTGCGCTTCGGGGCGGCGGGGACCGGCGTGGCCGCGGCGGGCGGCACGGCGCACACGTGCGCGATCCTCAACGGCGTCGTGCAGTGCGCCGGCAGCGGCTCGTCGGGCCAGCTCGGCAACGGCGCCGGATCGTCGACGTCCAATGCCGTGACGGTGATCCGCGGCGACGCGGGGATCTCCACCGCCACCAAGCTCACCGGCGGCTCCAACCACACCTGCGCGGTGACCGCGACCGAGGTGCTCTGCTGGGGTGCCAACGCGAGCGGGCAGCTCAACAACGGCAACAAGACGAACGCGCTCTCCGCGGTGCCGATGCTCCTGGGCGACGGCGGCCTCCCGCTCTCGATCGCGCACGGCGGCTCGCATGGCTGCGCGGTCCGAGCGAGCGGCGCGGTCCAGTGCTGGGGCGCGGGAACGAGCGGCCAGCTCGGCAACGGGCTCGGCGTCGACTCCACGCCACCCGTGACGGCGAACGTGAGTGGCCCTGCGGTCGAGGTCGCTGCAGGCGCGAACCACAGCTGCGCCGTGCTCCAAAATGGGACGGTGGAGTGCTGGGGCTACAACGTGTTCGGCGAGCTGGGCAACGGCACGAGTGCGACGTCACTCGTACCGGTCGCGGTGAAGGGGATCACCACCGCCGTCGGCATCCGCGCCCAGGGCGAGGATACGTGCGCGTTGCTCCAAGATGGTACCGTCCAGTGCTGGGGCTATGCCCCCGAAGGACAGCTCGGCGACGGCTCGCCCGCGCTCTCGAACGTCCCCGTCTACGTGCAGGGGCTCTGAACGCCGCGCTTCACTCGGCTCGCGCCGTGAAGCGCTTCGAACGCCGCACGCGGACCACCACGAACAGACCGAACGCGGCCGCGCCGAGCGGAGCGAGCGGGCTCGAACCGTCGCGCGCGCCGACCACGGCGCAGCCGCACCCGCCCTCTTGATTGACGTTCGTCGTGCCGCCGCCGACGGTCGCGTTGCCCTTGATGTGGACCTCGAGCGACGGAACGACCGGATCGTTCGACTCGAGGAAGACCGGCACGTCGAACGGGCCCGCCTTGTCGGGCGTGACGAGCACCTTGAAGGGGCCACCCTTCTTCGACCCGAGGTCGAGCGACTTGGTGTCGACGAACGCCATCGGCGCGGGGGTCTTCGCGGTCGCGACGAGCGACTCCTCGCCGAGGTTGAACACGTCGACGTCGACCGAGGTCGCCACGTCGACCGGGATCGTCCCCGCGTCGATCGTCGGGCGCGCGTCGATTTGGGGGAGCGGCACGTGCACGTCGACCTTCGGGAAATCCCACGGCTGCGGCGACGAAGCAGGGAGCGCGATCGGGATGTTGGCGAGCGGCAGCGTGAACTTCTGGCTCAGGATCGTGAAGTAGAACGCCGGCACGAAGTGGAGCGTGACCTGGCGCGTGAGCTCGCCGTGGATGAAGACGCTCGTGTCGACCGAGGGCACGTGCGTGAGCAGCATGCGCGTCGAGGGAGCGCTCTCGAGGACGTCCTTCTCGCCGTTCGGCTCGTCGAAGCCGATCCGGAGCGTGTCGTAGATGGCGGTGTAGGACGTGCTCGCGTCGAGCTCGAAGCCGCCGTCGATCCCGGGGATGTTGATGAAGTTGTCGGTGATCGAATACTTCGCGAGCTTGGTGAGCGGCGTGTCCGCGGTGACGGTCGCGGCGTTGCTCTTCCACGCCCACGGGTCGAACGCGACGCTGTTCTTCGCGAGGAGGTCGATCTGTGGGACGTAGGGGATGTTCCCGGTCCACGAGTAGGTCTTGCCGGCGACGGTGACGGTGAAGCGAGCGTCGGCCGAGACCTCGAGCCCCTGATCGATCGAGAGGAGCCCCTTCCCCTTCGTGCCCTTCGGCGTGAGCGTGAGCGGCTCGGGCCACGTGGCGTCGAGGTCGCCCGCCATGTCCACCTTCGTGCGCGAGTGGAGACGCGCGACGAGCTTGATCTGAACGGGCGAGTTCTGGGGGATCCAGCCCGTGTCCCAGTCGAAGTCGTAGGGCGCCTTCTCGGCCTTGGAGACGACGATCGGGGCGCGCTCGCACGTGAGCTCGCTCGGGCTGCAGCGCACCGCATCGACGGCGTACGCGGAGCGCGGGGCGAAGGTGACGGCGGCGATGGCGCCGATGGCGGCGAAGGCGAAGATGAAGCGGCGCACGCATGGATTGCATCCGTGACGCGGGGCGCCGTCAAGCTCGACTTTTCGTTGCGCGAAGGGCACCCGACGCGAGATCATCCGAGGGTGCCGCGGGCGTGTCGTACTTCGTTCGCACTGGCGCTCTTCCTCGCGGTGACCGCCTGCGGTCACCCGGCGCCGGCCCCCTCGGCGCCGCCCGCGACGACGAGCGCGCCGCCGCCGCCTGCGAAGGCGACGTTCGGGTCCTTCCACGGCGCCGGCTTCGGCGCTTGGCTGGCTCCGGACGATCCCTTCGTCGACGGGACGGGTGGCTTCGACCTGCTCGTCGAGTTCAACGCCGGCATGATGGCGGAGAAGGACGTGCGCGAGCTCGGCGTGCCCTTCGTGTGGGCGTGCATGCAGAACCTCGGCATGGGGACGACCGGGTACTGGGACGCGTTCGAGGACACGAACCACTTCGGCGCGATCGTGGCGGAGGTGGAGCGAGGCCTCCAGAAGGCGACGGGCCGCGGCGACGCGCACGTCCGCCGGTTGGGGCTCGTGGGCTGGAGCGCCGGGTACGCGGCGGTGCAGCAGATCCTGCGCGTCCCGAAGTACTACGACCGCATCGGCGCGGTCGTGCTGCTCGATGGTCTCCACACCGGCTTCGTGAAGCGGCCCGACGGAACGCCGACGAAGGAGCCGGAGCTCCGCACGCTGGGCCCGGTCGTGCGCTTCGCGGAGGACGCGACCAAGGGGAACAAGGTGTTCGTCTTCACCCACACCGCGATCGTGCCGCCGGACTACGCGAGCACGACGGACGTGGCGGAGGCGCTCATCCGCCGCTTCGGAGCGACGCGCGACGGCGACAGCGCTTCCCTCGGCGATTTCCACGTCCTGGCGCACGGGGGGCAGGCGCAGAAGGATCACGTGGACAACCTGCACCTCCTGGCGCCGGTGCTGTCCCGGTGGGTCCTGGATCGCTGGAGGTGACTCGTTACGTGGTAGACGACCGGTGAAGGATGCTCGAACGCCTCGACCTCATCGACTGGAGCAAGCTGCACCACGCGTACGGCGACGCTTCCGACGTGCCGGGCCAGATCCGCGCTCTCGTGTCACCGCTCCCCGAAGAGCGCGCTGCTGCCTATGAGTCGCTTTTCGGAAACATCCACCATCAAGGAACGGTCTACGAGGCGAGCTCTCACGCGCTCCCATTTCTGATCGAGCTGCTCGAAGACGAAGCGATCCCCCAACGCGACCACCTCGCCGCGCTCGTTGCGTGCATCATCGCCGGCCGCGGCTACTACGAGGTCCACGCTTCGCGGGTTCTGATCAATCCGTTCACCAAGAAGCCACTCCCCCCGAACGCCGATGTCGAGGCGAAGATTCGCGAAGAGAAGCGCATCCTCGCTGCCGTGAAGAAGAGCGGGGCTCCGGCGATCCCTCTCCTCGTTCCTTTCCTCGGCCACGAGTCTGGAGACTTGCGGCGATCGGTTGCCGATGCGTTCGCCCGCTACCCCTCGTTCGCGGCCACGACCGTCCCAGCGCTCGAGCGTGCACTCACGCTCGAAACCGACGACGAGGTGCGCGACGACCTCCGGAGGGCCTTGGACGCACTGTCCGTGGGTACACGATGAAGACGAAGACCTCCCCCTCCCCGATGCCGTCACTGAACGGCTCTCCGTCTTCGTCCGGCTCGACTCCGAAGACTGGCCGTTCCCCCGCGTCAGCGGCGTGAACCGCCACGCCGCTCAGCGCTTCACGAACTTCCCCCGGTGCTCCGGGTGCTCGTTCTCGAACGCCTCGAGGCTCTCCCGCGTGATCTCGACCTCCACGGTCCCGTCCCGTTCGATCTTCGACTGACACCCCAGCCGCGAGCTCGGCCGCACGTCGAACGCCTTGTCCAGGATGTCGTTCTCCTCGTCCTCCATCTCGGACAGGAGCTCGGCCCCCTTCTGCACGTAGATGTGGCAGGTCGAGCAGGCGCAGACCCCCCCGCAGGCGAAGCCCTCCGGCGCGTCGACCGACTGCGCCGCCTTGAGAATCGACGTCCCGACCGGAACCTCGACCTCGGCGTACCCGCGAAAAATGACCTTCGGCATCCGCCGGAAGTGATTAGTCCCGCTTCCAAGGCCGCGCAAGGCGTGCGAAAGAACGCCTTCTGGTGAAGGAGCTGAAGGAGCCTCCCCCTCGGTCGATCCCGGCGCCGCCGAAGAACGCCGCTGCTCGCAAATTCGGCGAGCTGGTGGACGCGCTCGCGCGCCTCCAGGCGGCGCGACCGCTCCTTCTCCTGGGCATCGTCTTCGCGATCTCGGCGGTCTTCGCCTGGCGCACGTCGCTCCTCGAGCTCCGCACCCGGTACGACCAGCTCCTGCCCGACTCGCAGCCCAGCGTGATCGAGATGCGGCGCGTCGCCGCGAACACGAACACCTCGCAGAGCATCACGATCGTGCTCGAGGGCGCCGATCCGAAGGAGCTCCGCGCCTTCGGGGACGCGCTCGTGCCCGAGCTCGTGGCGCTGGGGCCGGACGTCGTCTCCCACGCCGAGGACGGCATCCAATCCACGCGCTCGTTCCTGCGCCCGCGCGCGGGGCTGTTCGCGAAGAAGGAGGACCTCCAGAAGCTCCACGACGACCTCGAGAAGCGCTGGGACTGGGAGGTGTCGCACGCGATGGACACCTCGCTCGACGACGACGCCCCCGAGCCGCCGAAGATCGACGGCCCCGAGCTGCGGCGCCGCTTCGGCGTCGGCGACACGAAGGAGCGCTTCCCCGACGGCTACTACGCCAGCCCCGACGGCAAGACCCTCGTGGTGGTCGTGCGAACGCCGGTCGCCGCCGGCGATCTCGACCGCGGGATCGTCGTGCGCGACGCGATCGAAGCGGAGGTCGCCAAGATCCACGCGCGCCCCGAGTTCGCGGCGATCAAGGTCGGCTGGGCCGGCGACCTCATCACGAGCCTGAGCGAGTACGGCGCGATCCGGCGCGATCTCTTCGAGGTCGGCGTCACCGGCGTGGCCGCCGTGCTCGTCGTGGTGCTCCTCTACTTCGCGCGGGCGCGCGCGCTGATCGCGATGACGGTCACGATCCTCTGCGGGCTCGCGTGGACCTTCGGGCTGACCCAGCTCGTGATCGGCCACGTGAACGTCGCGACGGGCTTCCTCTTCTCGATCGTCGCCGGGAACGGGATCAACGTCGGGATCTTGTATCTTGCACGCTATTACGAGGAGCGGCGCGCGGGGCGCACCGCGCCCGAAGCGATCGCGATCACGCACCGCGCCACGTGGCAGTCGACGCTCGTCGCCGCGGTGGCATCCGCCGCCGCGTACATGTCGCTCAGCATCACCGATTTCCGCGCGTTCAAGCACTTCGCGTTCATCGGCGCGACGGGGATGTTCTCGTGCTGGGCCGTCACGCTCCTGCTTCTCCCGGCGCTCCTCATGCTGCTCGACGCCCGCACCGTGCACACGAGCAGCCGCAGCCCGATCGCCCTCGTTGCCCGGATGCGCTCGAGCGGCGTCTCGTACGGGAAGTTCTTCGCCGCGCTCGTCCCCAAGGCGCCGCGCGCGGTGCTGCTCGTCGGGCTCGTCACCACGTTGCTCGGCGGCTGGGCCACGCTGAAGTACGCCGGCAGCGACCCGATGGAGTACGACCTGCGCAAGGTCCAGAACGACCCGACCGAGAGCGCGGAGATGTACCGCGCCTCGGACGCGGCCGTCGCCATCCTCGGCGAGTACAAGTCGGCGATGGTCGTGCTCGTGGACGAGCCGAACGACGCGCGCGAGCTCGAAGCGACGCTCGAGAAGAACGCCGCCGCGCTGCCGCCCGACCAGAAGCCGTTCCAAGGCGTGCACTCGCTCTGGGACTTCGTCCCCGACGAGCAGGAGGCCAAGCTCCCGACGCTGAACGCGATCGCCGAGCGCCTGCGCCGCGCGCACGCCAAAGGCTTCATCGACGACCACGACTGGGCCGAGCTCGAGACGCTACTGCCGCCCCCGGACCTGAAGCCGTTCGGGCTCGCGGATCTGCCCGACGACTTGGCGCGCTCCTTCACCGACAACGCGGGGCGCCGGGGGACGCTCGTCCTCATTCAACCGACCGTCGGCCAGAACGAGGACGACCTCCGCTACCTGCTGCGCTACGCGGATTCGTTCCGTGAGACCAAGCTGCCGAGCGGCAAGGTCGTCCGTGGCTCGGGCCGCGCGGTGGTCTTCGCGGACATCCTCGCCGCCGTCACGCGAGACATCCCGAAGGCGGTCGCGCTGTCGCTCGTGATGACGTTGCTCACCGTGTTCCTCGCCTTCCGCGGGGGGAAGAAGTCGCTCTCGGTGCTCGGTGCGCTCGCGGTCGGGCTCTCGGGCGTCGGCGCCTACATGTATTTTGCACACATCAAGATCAACTTCCTCAACTTCGCCGCGCTGCCGATCACCTTCGGAATCGGCGTCGACTACGCGGTGAACTTGATGCAGCGCTACCACGCCGACGGCAGCCGCAAGATCGTGAGCGCGCTGGAGACCACGGGCGGGGCGGTCGTTCTCTGCAGCCTCACGACCACGCTCGGCTACCTCGCGCTCGTGCGCTCGCACAACCAGGCGATCGGGTCGCTCGGGCGGCTCGCGGTGATGGGCGAGATCTCGTGCTTGCTCGCGGCGGTGCTGGTGCTCCCGGCGGGCTGGTACCTGCTCGAGCAACGCGAACCGAAGCGCGACGACTCCCTCCGCCCGCCGAAGGTGCCCGAGCTCTGATCGAGCTCCTGACACCGTGACCGCTCGATGCGAGCCTGCCGGACCTGCAGCGGCGGTCCCGCCGCGGGCTGCGTTGGTCAGCGGCGCGGCGCGGGCGTCGTGCTCCCGTCGTCGTCCTTCTCCCGCTCGCTCTTGGTGCGCACTTTGAGCGAGCCGAGGAGGCGATCGATCCAGCGGTGGCTGATCCCGAAGTTCGTGTCGACGTCGGCGAAGTGGTGGGACATGTGATGCGCGCGCATCGCCTTTCCCCACTTCGTCAGCGGCTTCCGAAAGTGGGTCGACCAGTGCATGAAGTCGTAGAACAGGTAACCGCCGAGGAGTCCGCACCAGTACGGCAGCGTGACCGACGGGCGATCGAGCAGCGAGAGCCCGGCGCCGAGGACGCCCGCGAGCCCGATGCTCACCGCGAGCGGCATCACCAGCCGATCCGGGTCGTCGGGGTACTTGTGGTGGAAGCCGTGCACGATGTCGTGGAAGCGCCGCGACACCGGACCGATGCCCTGCCAGTGGAAGACCTTCTTGTGGATGAAGTACTCCATCACCTGCCAGGTGACGAAGCCGGCGGGCAGACAGACGGCCGCGTGGACGAGAGTGGTCTTTCCCGACGCGAGGCCCCACGTCAG
Source organism: Polyangiaceae bacterium (assembly GCA_044224495.1). Classification (GTDB taxonomy): domain Bacteria; phylum Myxococcota_A; class Polyangia; order Polyangiales; family Polyangiaceae; genus JBGAKG01. Next base: position 459,049 of record JBGAKG010000003.1, read on the forward strand.
CGTGCCGAGCCCGACGGGGATCCACAGCACGAACGGTGCGGCGGGGTGCACCTTGGAGAAGAACTCGAAGAACGCGCTGTCGAACATGCGCCCGCGTTGGTGACGTACGTACTCCTTCATCCCGGACCTCGGAGCCGGAGCGTGGCGCACCTCGGCGTCTGTTTCGACCGCAATGTTTTCCGGCGCCGCGGCGATCTCCGGGAGATTCGAGCGCAGGCTTTGCGTCGACGAACTTTCTTCGAACGGGAGCTCGCCGTGTAAGCTCGGACGGAGGTCTCCGTTCGACGGATCATGCTTCGCCCCTGCCCGACCTGCCTTCGTCACGCCCGCGCCGACCACCCGACGTGTCCGTTCTGCGGAGCCGCGCTTGGCGCCGCTCCGCGCGATCCCGAAGCCCGCGCCTTCGCTCGGCTCGCCCGCGCGGCGACGATCGGCGTCGCTCTCGGCGTTGCCGCGTGCGCGGAGTCGACCCCGGCGTCGAAGGATCCGTCGGTCGAGCTGCCCGAAGCGGGGCCGATCGCGACCGCGACGGCGACCGCAACGGCGACCGCGACGGCAAGCGCGACCGCGACGACGAGCACCGCCGTGCATCCACCGCCGCCGCCCCCAGACGACTGGCGCCAGCACCGCCGCGCGCAGTGCACGCCCCAAGGCCAGTGCCCACCCTACGGGGGCGCGCCCGCGGAGCTCGAAGTCGTCTGAGGTGCAGTAACCTCGACGGATGTCCAACGCGCATCCCTACCCGGCGTGCCCTTGCTGTCAGGGCACGGAGTTCCTCTCGTTCCCCGACGTCGCGATCGACATCGGCGCCGCGTCCACGACGCTCGGGCTCCCGAGCATGTCGCCGCGCGGCTTCATCGTCGTGAACCTCGTGGTGTGTCAGCGCTGCGGGCGCACCGATCTGTTCACGAAGAACGTGGCCAACCTGCAGCAACGGCTGTCCGGCGCATCGACGTTCACGGCCCAGCCTCCGCCGCGCTGAGCGCCCGCGATCAGCTCGCGCGCGCAACAGTTGGACGCGATATCATCGCTCGCATGGGGAGACGATTGGTTGCGCTGTCTTTGCTCGTTCTCGCGATTGGCTGCGAGCCAATCGAAGTCTTGGCATTGCAGCCCAAACCGAACCTGAGCTTTCCGAAACAATCACCCAGCTTCGTGCTGGAGATGGCGCCGACGGTCGGCGACACGTCTTCGCTTCCAGCGCACGATGGCGTCGCTGCGGTCGTGGTCCACGCTTGGCGTGGAACGTTGAGCAACGGGTTTCGCAATGGCTTCCAGCCACCGGATCGCTCGTCGGAGCGGGTGACACTCGTGCTCGAGCGCGCCGAGCTCACCTTCGTACCCGCGGTTCTCTCGGCTCAGGGGGGAGTGGTGGGCACTCGCGCCCAGATCCACTACCGCGGACGATGGATCGGCGGTGATGGCGAGGTCCCGTTCTCAGGGACCGCCGAGAGCAAGCTCAGCACGCCGAAGCAACGCGAGCTCGACGGCATCTCGGCGAGCGCGGTGGAGAGCATGTACGAAGCCGTTTGGGGCGCCCTCACCGCATCGCACTGACCGGCGTGGCGCGTCCGCGCTGATCAGGCCTTCCCGATTCCGCCGCCCGGGTTCTTGCTCGGGATCTCGGCGCGGAGTCGATCCTTCGTCGCGAGGCGCTCGAGCACCTCGAGCCGCTTCGTCGACTCGGCGCGGAACGCCGTGAGCTCGCGCACCAGGGTCTCGATCCCGACTTCGTTCTTCAGGTTCACGCGGAAGTCCGTCTCTGCCTGCGCGCGATCCTTCTTCGACTCGCGGTTCTGGCTCATGACGATGAGCGGCCCTTGGAGCGCGACCAAGATCGCGAGCGCCAGGTTGAAGAACTGGAACGGGTACTTGTCGAACGCGTGATCGTCGCCGAGGGCGATGTTGATCGCCGACCATCCGCCAGTCAGGACGATCAGGAACAGGATGAACGCCCAGCTTCCGTTCAGCTCGGCGACCTTGTCGGCCAAGCGCTGGCTCCACGTGAGGTTCTCCTCGAACTCCTTCACGACGTCCTTCGCGGCGCGTTGGCTGAGCATCGCGTTCGTCTCGCGGAGGCGGTTGGCCATCTCGCTCAAAATCGCGAGCGCTGCCCCCTTCGACTTCTGCAGGTGCTCGCCGAGCTCGTCGCGGGTGAGCTCGAGGAGCACCGCGTCCACGGTGGCCTCGACGCTGGCGGAGCGCGGCTTGTCGTCGAAGAGCGAGAGCTCGCCGAAGTACTCGCCGGTCCGCACGTCCTTCAGGACGACGCGGGGCGTGTCTTTGTCGGGCGGCGGCAGGAAGATCTGCACCGAGCCCGAGATGACGATGTACATCGAAGAGCCTTTTTCGCCCTTCTCGAAGACGAGCTCACCCGCCTTGAACTTCTTCTCCGTGAGCCGCTGACCGAGCACGTGCCGGTCGTCGTCGGAGAGCCCCTCGAAGAGCGGAATTTGCGCCAGAAGGTCGGCCTGGAGCATCGAACCCCATCGTCGCTTCTCAGCTCGCGCGACGCAAGCGGAGAAGCTCGTCGAGATCGGTGGTCAACCGGTCGAGGAACTTCGAGCCGTTGGGACCGAGCTCGCCCTGCCCGATCACCTGCCCGCCGATCGCGAGCTGGCCGGCGCCGGTGCACCCCGCGCCGATCTGGCCGAGGAACGCCACCGGACCGAGCGCAGCTTGACCGATCGCGATGAGCCCCGCGCAAGCTTGCCCCGTCGCGAAGAAGATCCCCACGCCGTACATGCCGAACTCGACGAGCCCGAGGCCCACTCCGAGCACGATCATCCCTTCGTGGCCGACGCTGATCCACGCGTAGTCGGTCCCATCGTCGATGACGGGGACGTCCAAGAAGCGCGTGACCGCGCCTTGGTTCTGCCACGAGGTGATCGCATACAGAAGAGCGCTCGTGACGCCGAGCAGCACGGCCAGGGCGATGAATCGCTTCACGTTCGGGTGCCTTCCGCTATCGTGAGCGTACATGAGCCGCGGGCTGATGCGTAGCTTCGTCGTGGTCCCGACGGGAACCGGACCCGAGGAGCGCGCATGGCTCGGGAGCCCGGGCGCGCCCAACAAGGCGCGCCCCGACGACTACGCCGTCGACGAAGATGGGGGCTTTCTCTACAAGCTGCGCACGGCGGCCGGGCTCCCGCTCCGGTTCCTCGGCCGCATCCTCTGGTTCGCGCCGGTCATCCTGCTCGCGAAGCTCGTGATGGGGGCGTTCGATCGACGCGCGAGCGACATCCTCGTCCCGATCTTCGCGAGCCTCGTCACGTTGTTCTTCGCGTCGGTCTCGCTCTGGGTCTTCCTGTCGTTCGTCTGGTGGGTCGCGCGCGGTCGCCATCAACGCAAAGCGCTCCTGGTCGGCGAGCCAGCGATCGATCTCGAAGCGTTCGAGGGTATCGCCACGCCGCTCTCGCCCGGCTCCAGCGTGCTCGCCGTCATCTACTCCGATCCGCACCTCCATTTCGCCCAGCTCGAGGCGTTCGCCGTCGTGCGCGAAGGCGCCGAGCCGATCGTCGTCGTCCCCAAGCGCATGCCGCGCGCGCTCGGTGACACCGAAGCGATCGACAAGGATCTGGTCCCGCCGGCAGCGCTCGAGGCGCTCGGGGACGCTGCCGCGTTCGACACCAAGGGCGTCATCATTCGGCCCGGCGATCGGGTGCGCGTGCGCGGCGAGCGTGTCGGCGACGTCGCGAACGCGGAGAGCTTCGAGATCGACGGCACGCCCGCGGCGCTCGTGAGCACCTCGACCGACGGAGCGTATCGGCAGACGGCATCGCAACCGGCGATCCTCGTGGGCGACGGACCGACGCGCCGCCTCGTCGTGGAGAAGCTCGGAGGGTGAGCCCGACATGAAGCTCGTGAAGATGGTGCTCCGCGCGATCCTCGCCGGCGCGATGATCACCGTGGGCGTGATGCACTTCACGAACGAGCCCTTCTTCACGAAGATCGTGCCGGCATGGCTCCCCGCGCACCAGCTGCTCGTCTGGATCAGCGGCGTGTGCGAGCTCTCGCTCGGGGTCATGGTGCTGGTGCCGAAGACGCGCCGCCTCGCCGGCTTCGGCCTGACGGCGCTCTACGTGGCCGTGTTCCCCGCGAACATCAACATGGCGCTGAACCCGGAGCTGGGAGGCACGCTCCCGCACTGGGCACTGTGGGCGCGGCTCCCCCTCCAGTTTCTGTTCATCGCGTGGGCGCTCTGGGCGACGGAAGCGTTGAGAAAGAACCCGCCTCCAACGCCAGCCACATCGAATCGTTGACGTGGACGTTGTCTTCGACGTCGCCGTCAACGCTCAGGTCAACGTCAACGGAGAGAGTTTCGTCAGTGCGCAGCCGCCCGCTTCGGGCGCGCGTTCCAGAGCGTGAGCATCACGAGCGCGCCGATTGCGGCAAACGGAAGCAGCGACGGGGTCCACACCGACCAGTGGTACTTGTCGAGGAGCCAACCGAGGCCGATGCCGGTGAGGCCCGCGCCCAGGTACTGCACGCCGTCGAGCAAGCCCGCCGCGGTCGCCGCGGCTCGCCGGCCTCCGAAGTCCATCGAGGCGGTCCCGCTCAAGAGACCGTGCACTCCGAAGATCCAGATGCACGAGAAGCCGACCATGAACGACGCGATGGTCGCGTTCGGCGCGAAGCCGAGGAACGCGAGCGACACGATCTGACCGAGGTAGAAGATGAAGGCGACCGGCGCGCGCCGCGACTGGAAGAAGTAGTCGGAGAGGAAGCCGCACGTGAGCGCGCCGATGATGCCGCCTGCGGTGATCCCCCACGACGCGAGCTGGAAGAGCCCGGTGCCCTTCCCGACGTGGTGCACCTCGCCGAGGTACTCCGAGTAGTAGAGCAGCAGCCCCTGCCGAACGAAGCCCGTGCAGAACTCGGCGAGGATCAGGCGCTGGAGGACGGGGTGCGTGAAGACGTGCTTCGTGACCTCGAAGAAACCCGGCTCCCGCGCGGCTGCGCTCGCCGGCCCGCCGCCATGGGCAGGCGCCTCGTGGTCGGTGCGCTCGTCGCCCGTGTCGAAGTCGTCGTGCCCGGCGTGGCTCGGGCGATCCTTCACGAGGAAGAAGTCGACGAGGAACATGATCGCCATCGCGCCGACCGGCACGATGTAGACGAGCACGAACGAGCCGTGGCCCGCCGCGAGCAGCCAGCCGCCGACGCCCATCGCGAGCGCGTAGCCGAGCGAGATCATCGAGCCGAACAGGCCGCCGAGGACACCGCGCTCGCGGACGTGGAACCACGACGCGTTGACCTTCACGACGCTGAGCGCGCCGAAGCTCTGGAAGTACATGTTCAGCGCGTAGAGCACCGACATGCCGCCGATCAGACCCACCGGCCAGGTGTTGCCGAAGCGCCAGAAGATCGCGCCGATGATGAAGTTCATCACGATCGACCCGGCCGCCCCGAACAGGATGGCGCGCCGCCCGCCGAACCGATCGGCGAGGGGACCGTTCACGAGCACCGACGCCGCGTAGACCCAGAAGCCCACGGTGGCGATGATCCCCATCGTCCCCTTGTCGAAGTGGAACGCCTTCCCGATGTCGCCCTTGGCGACGTTGAAGTTGTAGCGCCCCATGTAGAGGGTCGCGTACGTGAGCCCGAGCGGGAACCAGTTCATGAACCGGCGGACGCGGAACCCGTTCTTGTGGTCGGGGACGCGACTCGGGACACCCTCGCCGACGTTCTCCGCGCCGACTTTGGGGCCGCTCTCGGTTTCGGGGACTGCTGCGGCGGTCACGCGGGGCCGCTCATACCACGAGCCCTGTGACTGGCCGCAAGGGGCACGTGCTTCACGAAAACGTCACATGGCGGGCAGGAGGTGGCGCGGGGGGTGGCGGCAGGTGGCGCGCGCCACCCTCCGGGCCCGAAAAGCTCAATGATTTCTTGGGCCAAAGCCCGGCACGGACCATGAAGGAATCCGGGCATGCGCTGGCTCGGCCGTACGCCGCTCCTCTTCCTGTTGCTCGGTCTCTGGCTGCTGGCGCCCTCGGCGCGGGCGGCCGAGCCCTCGTTCGAGGTGGGGATCGTCGGCTTCGTGGAGCGGGGCCCGCTCCCGGCGGTCGGGCTGTACTTCTTGGTGCAGATCCCGTTCGAGCGGCTGCTCGCGCGCTCCAGCAGCGCCCGCGCCCAGGCGAAGGAGCCGCCGCGGCCGGGCGCCTTCGCCTCGCCGACGGCGACGCCGAGCGTGGCCGAAGTGTCGGTGCCCCTCGCGCGGCAGGCGGTCCTCCGCGCGTGGGTGGCCGCGGGGCTGGCCGGGGACGAGCGGCTGGACGCACTCGCGCGGCGCGCGCGGTGGAGCGCGCTCTTGCCGGAGGTGCGCCTCCGCATGCTCCGCTCGGACCGGCGGACGGACGTGACCGGGGACGATGGGGTCCGGAGCGACGGCACCTACGGCGCGACGGAGTGGTACGAGGCGCGGGTCGGCCTCAAGCTCGACCGCCTGCTCTTCGCGGACGAGGAGCTCGCGCTCGAGCGCCTGCGGGTGGAGCGCGCGAAGGAGCGGGAGGACCTCGCGGCCAAGGTCGTGGTCGAGCTGGGCCGGTTCGCGCGCGCGCGCTTGGACGAGGTGGATCCCGCCCGCGACGACTCGGAGCGCGGTGAGGCATTCGTGCGGGAGCTGGAAGCCGCGATGATGCTCGACGTGCTCACCGCGGGCTGGTTCTCCGGCTGGCTGGCTGGAAAGCCGTAGCTTCGCTGGCCTGTCTCCCCATGCTATGGCTTGGGCGTGTCCAACCTCGCCCCCGGCTCGGTGTTCGCCGGCGAGTACCGCATCGTCCAACCCCTCAGCGCCGGTGGCATGGGGGCGGTCTACATCGCGGAGCAGATGGGCACCGGGAAGCGGCGGGCGCTCAAGCTGATGCTGCCCGAGCTGGTGCGTGACGACCGCCTCCGCCAGCGCTTCGAGCAGGAAGCCCGCGTCGGCTCGCGCATCGACAGCGAGCACGTGGTCGAGGTCGTGGACGCCGGGGTCGACCGCCAGACCGGCATGCCGTGGCTCGCGATGGAGCTCCTCGAGGGCGAGGACCTCTCCCACTGGCGACCGCGCCAGGCGCAGCTCCCGGTCCAGGACGCACGGCGGATCCTCGAGGAGATGTGCCACGCGGTCGGCGCCGCCCACCGCGCCGGGATCGTGCACCGCGATCTCAAGCCGGAGAACCTCTTCGTCGCGAAGGCGAAGCGCGTCGGCTCGAACTTCACGCTGAAGGTGCTCGATTTCGGCATCGCCAAGCTCGTCGAAGAGGCTCGCGGCTCCCGCACCGCCGCCGTCGGCACGCCGCTCTGGATGGCGCCCGAGCAGACGGAGGCGCAATCCTCGGTCGCCCCCTCGTCCGACGTCTGGGCGATCGGCTTGATCGCGTTCTGGCTCTTCACGGGTCGGACGTACTGGAAAGGCGGCAACGTCGCCGAGCCGTCGATCGCGACGCTCCTCCGCGAGGTCGTGCTCGACCCGCTCGTCCCCGCGAGCCAGCGCGCGGCCGAGCTCGGGGTCGCGGCGCTCCTTCCCCACGGCTTCGACGGGTGGTTCGCACGCGCGGTCGAGCGCCAGCCGCAGCTCCGGTACCAGAACGCGCAGCAGGCGTTCGCGGCGATCGACGCGATCCTGGCGACGTCGTCGGCGATGCCCACCTCGCACGGCGGCGTGCCGAGCGGGGGGCCGATCCCCTCGTCCGGCGGCATGATGCCGACGCCCCAGCACACGCCCCAACACATGATGGGCTCGAACCCGGCGGGGATCTCCGGCGGCTACGCGTACCCGTCCGCCGCCCACGCCACGCCGGCGATGCCACCGATGCCGGTGACGCCCCTCCCCGGCACGCCCGGCTACAACTCCTACGGCGCGCACCAGTCGAACCCGAACGTGAAGCCGATGGGCTCCGGCGCGGGGACGGGTTGCCTGATCGCCGTCATCGTGGTCGTCGTGCTCTCGCTCCTCGGCGTGGGCGGGTGCCTCGCCTTCGGCGTGTGGTCGATGCAGAGCGACGAGACGAACTGCGCCAACGGCTCGCTCGCGGACTCGGACCGCCTGACCGCGTGCGAGAACGTGTGCGACCGCGAGGGCGAGGAGTACGCCTCGGCCTGCATGAACCTCGGCGACCTGCGCACCAAGTCGGGGGACATCGTCGGCGCCAAGCAGGCCTACGCCTCGGCCTGCGAGAAGGGCAACGCGACGGGCTGCGCGCAGAAGTGACGGGCCCGGCGTCCTCCGTCGGTTTTCCTTTGCCCGTCCGTCTGCTAGTCAGAGCTTCGTCATGCTGAACGAATCGCGTGCCACCCTCGACGACCTCCAGAGGCGCCTCATGGCGCTAAGGGGGCATCTTTGACGTCCCGCGGCTGAAGCGGCAGATCGATCAGCTCGGCGAGCAGACCCTGGTCCCGGGATTCTGGGACGATCCGGCAAAGGCGCAGGCGCTCACGCGCAAGCGCTCGGGCCTCGAGAAGACGCTCGAGGAGTTCACGAAGCTCGAAAAAGACGTCGAAGACGCGAAGGTCCTCTTGGACCTCGGCGAAGAGGGCAAGGACGACGCGACGATCGCGGAGGCCGCCGGGCTCCTCCCCGGTCTCGAGAAGCGCGTCCGTGCGCAAGAGCTCAAGCGCATGTTGTCGGGCCCTGCCGATCGCGCGAACGCGATCGTGCGCATCCACCCCGGCGCAGGCGGGACCGACGCGAAGGACTGGGCGGCGATGCTGCTCCGCATGTACCTGAGGTACTGCGAGAAGCGCGGCTACAAGACAGAGGTCGTCGACTACCAGGAAGGCGACGAAGCCGGCATCGACGACGTCTCCTTCACCGTCGAGGGCGAGTACGCGTACGGGTACCTGCGCGGCGAGATGGGCGTGCACCGGCTCGTGCGCATGAGCCCCTTCAACGCGGACCACACGCGCCAGACCGCGTTCGCAGCGGTCGAAGTCACGCCCGACACGGACGAAGACATCGACATCCAAGTCGCCGAGAAGGACATCGAGATCACGACGATGCGCGCCGGCGGCAAGGGCGGGCAGAACGTCAACAAGGTCGAGACCGCGGTGCGCCTGCGCCACATCCCGACCGGCTTGAACATCGTGTGCCGCGCGGAGCGAAGCCAGCACCAGAACCGCGCGATGGCGATGAAGATGCTCAAGGCGAAGCTCTACGAGATGGAGCTCCAGAAGCGCGAGGCCGCGAACGCCGCGTACGAGTCGTCGAAGAGCGCGATCAACTTCGGGAGCCAGATCCGCAACTACGTCCTCGCGCCGTACCGGCTCGTGAAGGACACGCGCAGCGCGCACGAGACGTCGGCGGTCGATGCCGTGCTCGACGGCGATCTCGAAGCCTTCACCGAGGCGTATCTCCTGGCCGCAGCGGGCGGCACGCTCAAGAAGGGCGGCGTGGTCGACGAAGCCGACGCGTGATCGACCCGATCAGCGCGGCTCCATCGCCACGATCGCCAGCGCCAGCTGGGTGATCTGGCGGCGGACGACGTCGAGCGGGCTCCGCCGCTCGCGCAACAGCTCGGCGGAGATCACGCCCATGACGGCGTCCGCGGCGACGCGCATCCGGCGCTCGGCGGCGGCGAGATTCCACGTCGGATCGAGCGCGACCAGGCGCTTCGCCATGAGCGCCGCGAAGCGGTCACGCTCCTCCGTCACCATCGGCATCATCCCGAGGCGACCGATGCCCTCGACGACGACCCGGTTTCGCCCGGAGTTGCCGAGGTAGCGCTCGACGACGACGGCAGCGAAGTGCTCGACGAGCGCTTGGACGCTCGAAGCGTCGCCGTGATCGAGGTGCGCGGCGAGATCGTCGAAGTTCCGCTGCGTGAGGCGCTGGATGAGCGCGCCGATGACCGCGTTGCGATCGGCGAAGTACTCGTAGAACGAGCCGATGCCGACGCCCGCGCGCCCGACGAGGCGTTCGACGGAGAGCTCGTCGAGCGTGCGCCCGTCGCGGATCTCGCGATCGAGCGCGTCGACCACCGCCTTCACGAGCTCGCGCGAGCGACGCTGGCGAGGCTCGCGCCGAAGGAATCCCCGAAGCCACCCGACCTCGTCGTCCGCCACGGAGCCATTCTACGCCAGGCGGGCGCAGATCACCCTCGCCGAGGTTCGTGGATCAGAGCGCCGTCAGAGAGTAGTCCGTCAACACCGGGCGGAGGACCGCGAACACCGAGGCCGCGGGATCCCACTGCATCGAGACCGTCGGGATGCGTCGCGCTCGATCCGACGAGCGTGTTCTGGATCCACCGTCGGCGGTCAGCTCTCCAAGACCGGAGCACGGTACGAGCGCGAGCTTCGGCCGCGATGGCGTGCCGGGATCTTCTCGCGCTCGGAGGGGACGAGCCCGACCTGGTTCAGCATCGCGGTCTTCGCGTTGCAGGTGACGTTCAGCATCGGCGTTGCCGGCGCGAAGCGGAGCGAGAGGTCGAGCGTCGTCTGTCCACCCTCACCTTTGAGCTCGTAGCGACCGTCACACCGGGGGCCCGACGGTGTTCCGCAGCCGCCCGACTCCCTCCCGAAGCCCGGGAGCATGAACTCCTTCTCGTTCACGGTTCCGACGAAGGCGCGATCCAGGGCGGACACTGCACCACCGCGTCGGCGGCCGGTTGTCTCTGCCAGCTCGGCCCTGTCTCTACCTGCTGCATGCCGGGCGAAGCCGCGTCGTGTTCGTACACCTGCGAGAAGGACTAGAACGTGAGCTGGACGCAAGGCACGGTGATCTACCCGTACGCCTACAATCAGGGACCCGGCGTGACGTCGTACACCCTCACGATCACGGGACCGATCTGATCTTCCCGACTGCGTGACGACACCCTCCGCGAAGGGCCTCTGCGCTCTTCCACCGAAACTGACGGCGCTCGCGCAATCCTCGACGAGCCCCGACGCAGCGCGATGTCCGCTCCTTCGCGAGAAGATCGGTGCGAGCTTCGCGTACATGGCCTCGCCGGCTAGTCCTGCGTTGTCGCTGACGCCGAGCTCTCGTCCAACCCGACGCCGGCGGGCTCGACTCGTACTTCACGAAGAAGACGGCGGGCGAACCGACGGCGCTCGGATGCGTCGTCGCGAACACCATGGCGCAGTCGCTTCTCGGAGGTGGATCTGCGTGCGACCATCGTGGCGTGCGGAAGGACGTCATCGACATCATCGAAGCGGCCTATCGGTACGAGGAAGCTGATCAGACCTGGCTCGATGGAATCCTCGACGCGGCTCGCTCGATCGGCCCTTGCTATGCCCAGGTGCTCAAGCGGGACGCTCCCGATCATCCGGCTGCTTCCTCTGCCCTAGGAAGTCACGTCGACGGCATTGCTGAACGCGTCGCCCGTGTCACGTCGATCGCATGGGCCAACCTCCCTCAATCGACGTTGTGGGCCCACCACTTGCCCGCGCCACCGGTCGAGCACGCATTGCATCGCGAGCAGCGTATCGCGTCCACGTTCGGGGTCCATCGACATTGGCTGCGCCGCATGCACCGCGAGAACGATTCGCTCGACATGGCGCAGTACCACTCCGTCGGCGTTCTCGCAGGTGATGCGTGTGGCAAACGCACGATGGTGCTCGGGTTGATCGACCGCGGGCCGCCGCGTGGAAGAGAAAAAGCTCTCTTGAACCGGCTGAGTGCCCATCTCACTGCGGCCATCCGCCTTCGTGACCTGACGACACCCGACCGCGCTTCGGCGGTCATCGATACCCGTGGTCGCGTACTCGCCGCCGACGAGTCCGCCGCGCCACGCCGCACGTCGCTCGTCGAAGCCACGAAGGCGGTCGAGCGAAGCCGAGGCAAGCTGCGCCGAACGTCACCCGAAGAGGCGGTGGAGCTTTGGAGGGCCATGGTCGCGGGACGCTGGAGCCTCGTCGACTTCATCGACCGGGACGGCAAGCGGATGATTCTCGCTCGCGAAAATTGTCCCCAAGTGCGCGACCTTCAAGCGCTCACGCCGATCGAGCGCTCGGTCGTCGGGTACGCTGCGCTCGAACACTCGAACAAACACCTTGCGTACGAGCTGGGCCTCGCGCCTTCCACGGTCGCCTCCCACCTGGCGCGAGCGCTGAAGAAGCTCCGGCTCACGAGTCGACACGACCTCATCGAGCGCTTCGGCGCGCTCGCGAAAGAGGAAGTGCCGTGACGAAGAAGCCTCGATCCACGCGGGTGACCTTCATGCCCCCCGTCGGTCTCGTCGCGCGTCGGCTCGATGCGGGTCGAGAGCGCTTCGTCGTGTTCGAATGGATGGGCACGCGCGACGTCGACTCCACGACCCTCACCCCAGCGGAGCGCGCGATCCTCTCCGCGTTGTTGCGTGGGCTCTCCAACGCGGAGATCGCCCGAACGCGTGGAACGTCTCGGAACACGATCGTCAATCAAGTGGGGAGCATCTTTCGGAAACTCGGCGTGCGCTCACGAAGTGAGCTCCAAGCGCTCGGCGCTCGCAGCTCCGATACGTAGACAAAGTCGCCATGGTAGGTGCCCTCCCGTCGTGGGACGGTTTTGGCGAAAGGCCAACCCGCATGAGTGCGCTCCGTTCGATGTTCGTGTCCCTTCTTGGGACGACCCTCGTCATTTTGGCCGCCGGCGCCTGCAGCGCGCCCCAAGCGAGCGGATGCACGACCGATCAAGACTGCAAGGGCTCTCGGGTGTGCCGCACTGGCGCGTGCGTCGACCCGAGCGCGACCGATGGCGGCACGACCGATGGCGGATCGACCCCCGACGATTCGGGCATGACCGCCGACGCAGCTCCAGGCGTCACGTGTGCTTCGGTGGGGGGCACACAGGGTCCCAACGGTGCTTGCTTCAAGCCGTGCGCTTGGGACTCGCTCTCGCAGGGACACGATCTCACCGGCGCGTGCAAGCCGATGGGGTGGCGCTGCGAGCAGTATGGCTTCACCACCGTCGCGGCGCACTGCGAGCCGGCGCTCTCGGCATCGTGCGCGTCCGACTCCGACTGCGGGTTCGGCTGGAAGTGCACGACGATCTACTACTCGGCCACGCAGCAGAGCTCGAAGACCTGCCTTCCAGGTTCCTGCGGCAAGGACGCCGACTGCCCCACCGGCGGGTTTTGCCTGACGAGCTGTCCGAACAAGCATTGGTCTCCGGTGCCCGTCTGCATCTTTCTCAAAGGCTCGGTGGTCACCTCCGAGTGTGGAGGCGGCTGAGCAGCTTCCGCGTACGCGGACGAACGGCCCCGAGCATCGCCGCGCCAAGGTCAGTCCTCGGCTGCATCGGTTCTCTCGCGGCCTCGTGGCGATGGCTGCCTTGTGACGGCAGCCGGCGGTGACGGACGGCGGTGACCCGCGCTCGGGTTCAGCGTGGCACGGGATCGGGGTACGTCGTCAAAGGAACTTCACCCTGGCGTCGATGCTGCTCCACTTCGGGAGCACCGACAGGAGCGTCATCGGCACGCCGACGACGACCGCGATCCCGCTGAGCACCCAGCCGCAGATCCACTTGTCGTCGTCCTTCATGTTCATGTCGACGAACATCGGAATCCACCCCGACAGCGCGATGCCGACCACGACGAGCGCGACCGGTCCGGCGTGCGCGAGCCACCACCCGGCGACGCCGGAGCGCTTCCCACACTTGGGGCACCGCGCGACGGCGAGCGTGCGCCGCACGTCGGTGCGGGCGGCTTCTTCGGCGCGCGCCTGGAGCGTGCCGGGCGAGTTGAAGTCGCTCGCGGCGCCTTCGCCGACGCCGACGACCTCGGCGTCCTGCTCGTGCTCGCAGTGCTCGCAATGGAACTGACGAACGGCTTTGGTTCGGGCGATTTGGAAGTGGGCGCGCACGGTGGGCTCAGTTCGGGGCGCTCAAGGGCGCACAGGAGGATACGCCGGCGCCGATGATCGTCATCCCGGTATTGGCGACGACCTGGGCGTAGGACTTGTTCGTGGAGTAGCGCCAGCGCGTGACGGTGCTCGGGGTGCTGGTGCCCGCGGCGGAGTAGAACCAGAAATCGCCGCCCCAGAAGGAAAAGGCGTACGCGGCGCCGCCACCGACCTTGGTGCCGTCGAGCGCGAGCGGTGAAGGCGTGGGAGCGCTGCCCGTCTTCGTGGTGTCGACGAGAGCGAGCGTGGGTTGGGCCTTCGGGCCCGCGTCGGTCGTGACGGCGAGGTTGGGAACGAACGCGAACAGACGACCGTCGCCGGTGCCGGCGAGCGCGGCGGGGTAGCCTTCGAGCCCGTTAGTCCAGTCGCCGACGAGCGAGAGTGCGTAGCTCGGGAGCGCGAGCGTCGCGAGGCCGCCGCCGCCGTTGTTGGTGACGGTGACGCCGCCGTTCTCGTAGCAGCACGAGGTGGAGACGAAGAGCGTCTCGGAGCTCGCGCCGCGGACGAACGCCATGTCGTAGATGCGACGCTTCTGCTGCTCGAGCGCGTACGACGTGGCCTTGCAGTGCGCGTTCGACGTGTCGACGCTGAACAGCGCGCCGTCCATCATCGCGACGTAGGCGGTGGCCTTCTCGTCGATGGCCATCGACTCGGGGCTGGAATTCGTCGGGCAGTCGAGGGTGCCGACCTTCTTGAACGCGAGAGCGCCGGGATCGAAGCTCCAGAGCTCGTTCTGGGTGGAGACGACGTAGACGAGCTTGGCGGAGTCGACGCACCCGGAAGTGGAGCTGGTGTCGGCGAAGAGCGGGGCGTCCGAGCTGCCCGCGTCGGGCGCGGGTGCGCTCCCATCGTTCGCGCTCGGCGTGCCGGACGAGTTGCCGCAGGCGAGCGCGAAGAGGAGAACGGAGAGGAAGCGACGCGGCACGAGGACAGGATAGCGTGTCCGGAAACCTGCCCGCTCGCCTCATGAGGATGCGGAGACGCAGCCCACCTCTCCCGCCGGACGAAAGCCGAGCTTTCGGGCGAGGCGGAGCGAGCCGGCGTTCGCCGGCGACGTGATCCAGACGAAGGTCGTCCCCACCGGATGTCCCCGGAGGGCGCAGCGCAGCAGGTCGTGAGCACACCCCTGCCCGCGCCACGCCGCCGCGGTGAAGACCTGTTGCACGGCGACGTGACGCGCGAATCCAGCGATCGTCTCCGCCACGCTCACGACGCTTCCGCCGCGCACGAGGCACCAGAACGGCGCGTCCGGAGCGAAGTCGGCCGGAGCTCCGACGACGCGACGGACGTCGTCGTCGATCGCGATCCCCCGCGCGACGACGTCACCGAGGCGAAGCACGTCCGTCCGCGACGGTGCGCGTCCCCGTCGGGGACGGCGCCACGTGAGGAGCAACTCGCGCTCGACGCGACGGCCACCGAGCACGCCGCGCAGCCGCAGATCGAGCTGGAGACCGTCCAACACTTCGGCACCGACGCGAGCGAGAAGCTCGCGCGCGGCCACGACGTCGCGAGCGACGAGCCAAGGATTGGCGGCGGACAGCACCCCAGCGCGAGCGCCGACACTGAGAACGGCACGAACCCCACCGCGCCCCCGCACCACGTCGACGAGCGCGGCCCGATCGCGCCGAACCGCATGCCCACAAAGAACCGACATCGGCAGCTGGGATCGGAGAAACCCCCAAACACCCGGGTCGACCCCCATTCCCGTTCCCATCCCCCTTTCTCTACTCCGGATTCGTCTTTTGAAGCGCCCCCGGTCTCCGCCGCGGAGCGAGCGCCGGGTCTTCACTCCTCCTCGGCCCACGCTTCCAACCCGGCCGCCGTGAGTCTCTCGAGCGCAGCTCGAACCTCGGACGCGGTCGCGAGCGTACCGGCATCCGCCGCGAGCGCATCGTTGTAGGTCTCGCCGACGTCCTTCCCCGTCGCCGCAGCCATCGCCTCCGCCAACCCGCGATAGGACATGAATGGCTTCAGCACCGTGGCGGCGCCGCGGTAATCGCCCTCCTTCAACCCCGAAGGAAACGCACGAAGCAGCAGCGCGACAGTGGGCTCCGACATTCCCGTTCCCATTCCCGTTCCACCCCTCCGGGTGTCGCGAAGCGCGTCTACTCCGGATTCGTCCTTTTCTTTCGAGCGCCTACCACGTGTACGCAGTAACGCTCCCACCCCGAGCAAACCCCAACAAAACGACCCCCGCCGCCGAGACCGACGCGACGACCGGGATCCGCGCCGCGATCGCCTTCTGTACGATCTCGAAGCTCGCGCGCCCACTCACCACGAGCACCCGATCTTCCAGCGGCATCGCGCGCGCCCGCACCTGCGAGCCCACGACTTTGTCGACCGCGTTGTGACGGCCGACGTCCTCGAACGTCGCCAGTGCGTTGCCCGAGAGATCCAGGAGCGACGCCGCGTGCGTCCCGCCCGTCGCGGCGAAGATGGGCTGCCGCTCGGGCAGCTTCGCGACCGCGCCGAGGACGACGTCGAGATCCAGCTCCACCGGCGCCCTCACCTTGGTGAACCGCGCGAGCAGGTCTTCGATCGTCCGCCGCCCACACACGCCGCACGCGCTCGTCACGATCGTCCCGCGCCGGTTCACCGAGCCGTCACTCAGATCCGGCACGACCACGCCGGGGGCGAGCGTGACCTCGATCGTGTTCTCTCGCCCTTCGGCACCGGGCTTGCCGCAATGTGCGAGCCCGCTCACGTCGTCCGGGCTGCCGATGATGCCCTCCGCCCAGAGGAACCCGAGCACGAGCTCTCGATCGTGGCCCGGCGTGCGCATCGTGATCGCGAGGGTGTCGCCGCTGATCCGAATGTCGAGCGGCTCTTCGACCGCGACGCGGTCGTCCACCTCGACCAGCGCGCCCGCTTCGCGCTTCCGCACGCGCTTCGAGCGGACGCTCTCGCTCATCGGTCGAAGGCGTCTTGGCGGAAGCCGCGCGCGACCTCGTGGGGCGGGACGTGGTTCCCCGGCACGCGCTTCACCGACACGGCGGTCACCTTGTACTCCGGGCACCGCGTGTTGGGATCGCTGTTGCCGCTGGTGAGCAGGTTCGTCTTCAGCTCCGGGAAGTGGAACGACAGGAAGACGTTCCCCGGTGCCACGCGCGTGGTCACGCGCGCGTGGGACTGCACCTTGCCGCGTGGGCTCGCGACCTCGACGAGATCGCCGTCGACGACGCCGAGCTCCGCCGCGTCGTCCGGGTGGACCTCGATCATGTCGAGCGGCTGGAGATCGACGTTGTGCGTTCGCCGCGTCTGCGTCCCCGAGTTGTAGTGCGCGAGCTGACGCCCG
Source organism: Polyangiaceae bacterium (assembly GCA_044224495.1). Taxonomy (GTDB): domain Bacteria; phylum Myxococcota_A; class Polyangia; order Polyangiales; family Polyangiaceae; genus JBGAKG01. The sequence goes on from JBGAKG010000003.1 coordinate 476,138, forward strand.
GTGACGAGGATGAACGGGTACTCCGCGCTCGCCGACTCGCCCGGCGGCTCCCAATCGACCGGGAACAGGACCCCGCGCCCGCTCGCCGTCTGGAACTTGTCGCGGAAGAGGATCGGCGTCCCCGGGTGGTCCTTCGTCGGGACCGGCCACTGGAGCCCGCGCTCCTTGTCCAGCCGGTCGTGCGAGATCCCCGTGAGCGCGGGCGTGAGCTCCGCGATCTCGTCCCAGACCTTCGCCGCGTCGGGCGCGCCCATGTCGTAGCCGAGGCGCGCCGACAGCTCGAAGAGGATGTCGAGATCGCGCCGGGCGTTCCCCGGCGTCGGGACGGCAGCGCGCACGAGCTGCACGCGCCGCTCCGCGTTCGTGAAGGTGCCCGTCTTCTCGAGGAAGCTCGACCCCGGCAGGAGCACGTGCGCGAACTTCGCGGTCACGTTCTCGAAGATGTCGTGCACGACCAGGAGCTCGAGCGACTTCAGCGCGTGCTCCACGTGTCCCACGTTGGGATCCGTCTGCGCGATGTCCTCGCCGAAGACGTACATCGCCTTGAGCGAGCCATCGATCGCGCGGTCGAACATCTCGGGGATCATGAGCCCCCGCTCCTTGACGATCGGGCGCCCCCAACGGGCCTCGAACGCTTCGCGGACCGCGTCGTTCGCCATCGGGCGATACATCGTGAGGTAGGTCGGGAGCGCACCCATGTCGCTCGAGCCCTGCACGTTGTTCTGCCCCCGCAGCGGGTTCGAGCCGGCCCCGGGCCGCCCGAAGTTGCCGGTCAACAGGGCCAGGTTCGCCAAGCAGCGCACCCCGGACACGCCTTGCGACTGCTCGGTCACGCCGAGGCCGTAGTGGATCCCCGCCGGTGGCGTGGTCGCGTAGAGGTGGGCCGCCTTCTCGATGAGCTCCGGTGCCACCCCCGTGAGCTCGCTGACGTACTTCGGATCGTACTTCGCGAGGTGCGCGCGATACGCCTCGAAGCCCTCGGTCCGGGTGTCGACGAACGCCCGATCGTGGAGCTCGTCGCGCACGATCACGTGCGCGAGCCCGTTGTAGAGCGCGACGTTCGATCCGGGCCGGAGCTGGAGGAACACGTCCGCCATCGTCGCGAGCTCGATCCTCCGCGGATCGGCGACGATGAGCTTCGCTCCGCGGAGCACCGCCTCCTTCATGCGCGCGCCGACGACGGGGTGCCCCTCGGTCGGGTTCGCGCCGGTGAGGAAGATGCAGGCCTCGACGTCGATGTCCGCGAACGAGTTCGTCCCGCCCGACTCGCCGAGCGAGCGGATCAGGCCGAGCGACGTCGGCGAGTGACAGACGCGCGAGCAGTTGTCGATGTTGTTCGTCCCGATCGCGGCGCGGGTCACCTTCTGGAGGATGTAGTTCTCCTCGTTCGTGCAGCGGCTCGAGCTGATCGCGGCAAACGCGTTCGGCCCGTGCTTCTTCACGATCGCCTGGAGGCGCTCCGCGACGAAGCCCATCGCCTCGTCCCACGAAGCCTCTCGCCACGTCCCGTCCGTTCGCCGCAGGAGCGGCTGGGTCACGCGCTCCGGCGCCAGCGCGTACTGGTGCGCGAAGCGCCCCTTCACGCAGGTGTGGCCTTCGTTCGACGGGCCTTCGAGGGTCGGATCGATCGCCACGACCTTGTCCTCGCGCACGTGGACGTCGAGCGAGCACCCGACGCCGCAGTAGGCGCACGTGGTGGTCACCGTGCGATCGAGGGTCTCCTTCGCGCGGAACGCCTCTTCGTCGAGCGCGCTCGTCGGGCACGTGTTCACGCACGCACCACACGACACGCACGCGCTGTCGGTGAACGACGAGTCCATCCCAGCCGCGATCTTCGTGTCCCAACCGCGCCCGGTGTAGGTGAGCGCGAAGGTACCTTGGATCTCCTCGCACGCGCGGACGCAGCGCCCGCAGACGATGCACTCGTCGAGGTTCACCTTGATGTAGGGGTGGCGATCGTCGCGCGCGTACGAGTGCCGCTGCCCGAAGTAGCGACTCTCGGCGATGCCGAAGTGCGCGGCGACGCGCCGCAGCTCGTTGCGATCCTCACCCTGATCGTCGTGCCGGGCGAGTGCGTCCTTCGGGTAGTCGCTCAGGACCAGCTCGACGACGTTCTTCGCGACGCGCGACGCGATCTGATCGCGCGTGTCCACGACCATGCCCGACCGGACCGGCGTGGTACAGGCCGCGACCGGACCGCGCGCTCCGCGCACGCCGACGAGGCAGACGCGACACGCACCGAACGGCGCGAGCCGTTCGTCGAAGCAGAGGGTCGGAACGTAGATGTGCTCGCGCCGCGCGACGTCGAGGATGGTCGCCCGATCGCTCGCGATGACCTCGCGCCCATCGATCGTCAGGGTGACCAGATGGCGCTTTCCGTTTTCCTTGCTCATCGCGCACCTCCCCGCATCTCGTCGCTGAAGTGGCGCAAAAGCCCATCGATCGGATCCGGGATCGCCCCGCCGTGCGCGCAGAGCGAGCCGAGCCGCAGCGTCTCCGTCAGCTCGCTCAGGAGGGCGAGCTCTTCGTCCACTGCTCCCTTCGGCCGCGCTTCCTTGAGCCGCTGCACGATCTCGAGCCCGCGCCGACCGCCGATCCGGCATGGGAAGCACTTCCCGCACGACTCGGCGTCGCAGAACTCGAAGAGGTGAATCGCGATGTCGCGCGCGTCGACGGAGTCGTCCCACGCGACGATGCCCCCGTGACCCAGGAGCGCATGCACTTGGGTGAGCTCCTCGAAGCCGAGCGGCACGTCGAGCGCGTTGCCGGGCAGGATTCCCCCGAGCGGGCCGCCGACCTGGACCGCCTTGATCGCGCGCCCGCCCTTGAGCCCGCCGCCGAGCTCTTCGAGCACGACGCGGAGCGACGTCCCGAGCGGCACCTCGTAGATGCCGGGCCGGACGAAGCGCTCGTTGAGCGATACCGTTTTGGTACCACGGCTCTTGCCGATCCCGTGCTCCGCGTAGGCGGCGCCGCCGTGGCGGAGGATCCAGCCGAGGTTCGCGAGCGTCTCGACGTTATTCACGACGGTGGGCTTGTCGAAGAGGCCCTTCTCCGCCGGGAATGGCGGGCGCGCGGTCACCATGCCGCGGAGCCCCTCGAGCGAGCGGAGGAGCGCGGTCTCCTCGCCGCAGACGTACGAGCCGGCGCCTTCGACGATCTCGACGTCGAACGACTTGCCGGACCCGAGGACGTTCGAGCCGAAGATGCCCGCGGCACGGCACGCTTCCACCGCGCGCCGGAGCACGGGGACCGAGCGCGGATATTCGCTCCGCACGTAGACGAACCCGCGCGTCGCCCCGATCGCGATGCCGGTGATCGCGAGCCCCTCCAAGAGGGCAAACGGGTCGCGCTCCATCAGGTACTTGTCGATGTACGAGCCGGGATCGCCCTCGTCCGCGTTGGCGACGACGAACGCCTGCCCGCCGCTCGCCGCGTTCGCCGCAGCGAAGCGCCACTTTTGCGCGGTGGCGAAGCCAGCGCCGCCGCGGCCACGCAGGCCGGACGCCTCGACCTCGGCGAGGATCTTCTCGCTGCCCATCTCGAGCGCCTTCGCGAGCCCTTCGAACACGTGGTGGGCGCGCGCGGTCGCGAGCTCGGTGGCGTCGACGCCGGCGGTCGCGAGGCGCTCGAGGACGATCGCCGGTCCGCCGTGGACCTCGAAGCGGGGCACGAGCGCCGTATCGGCGTCGGCCAACCCGCCGCCCCCGCCGAGGTCCGCGGCGAGCGTGCGCGCGCGCTCGGGAGTCATCTCGCCGTAGATCTTGTTCTCGTGCATGCCCTCGACCTGGACGGTCGGGCCGGCGTTGCAGAAGCCGAGGCAGTAGGTGGTCTCGAGCGACACCTCGCCGTCGGCGCGGGTCTCGCCCGGAGCGAGCCCGAGGGCATCACTCATCCACTTCACCGACGCATCGCCGCACGCGGCGTGGCACGCGGTGCCCTTGCAGACCTTCACCCGCGTCTTGCCCCGGCGCTCGAGGCCGAGGTCGCCGTAGTAGGTCGCGACGCCGAACACCGCCGCCTCGGGCTGCCCGGTCGCCCTGGCGATCGAGGAGACGTCCGCCTCGGTGATGACGCGACGCTCGTGCATCACGTGCTTCAGCATCTGGAGCGGCGTCTCCACGACGTCGTCCACGCGCCGTTCGCCCTTGCGAACGCGCAGTTGAATCAGGCTCTTCGACACGATCGACCTCTCGAAAGAGATCCTACTCCCCGGGGTGCTCCGCGCACCAAGGATTGCAGGGTGCAGCATTCTGCGTATTACGCAGTGCGTCGCGCGAGCAGGCTCAGTCGACGACGCGCACGATCGTGCCCCAGTCCGCCAAGAAGGGGCCGTCGTGCGTGATCGCCCAGAGCACGGGCATCGACGGCGGCGCTTCGGGGATCGCCCCGCGGCCGTCCGTGAAGTAGACGACGCCCTCGACCCGCGCGCGCTGCGCTTCGTCGAACACGGGGCCGAAGTCCGTGTCGCCGCCGCCGCGGAAGGGACCGAGCGGCCTGGCGAACGGATAGACGGCGTGCGCCGCCGCGTCGCACTCGACGATGGTGACCCGTGCGTGCGCGGCGAGCCGCCGCACCTCGCGCGTGACGCGGTCGAGCACCTCGCCGGTCATGCTGCCGGAGGTATCGATGCCGACGAGGAGCTTCGGCCGCGGTGGTCGCCGCGTGCGCCCCGGGATCTCGCCGACCCGGTGGGGGAACCGACGATTCGGGCGCAAGTAGTCGTGGCGCACGGCGCGTTCCACGACGAACGTGCGGCGGAGGATGCTGCGCCAGTCGAGGGCCCCCTGCGAGCCGTCGTCGAACACAATCCGGTCGAGCTCCTTGGCGATGCGCGGCTGCGTCGGATCCCGGAGCGGATCGTCGTCGCCCCCGCGCTCCCCGCGAAGGTGACGCGCGATCGCCGTCTTCATGCGCTCGAGCTCGATCGGCGAGGTCGGCCGGCTCCTTCCCTTCGCCTTCCGGTTCCAGTTGCGCTCGCTCGCACCGTCGCTGCGTGCGTCGAGGAGATCGCCGATCCCGGCTCCGCCGCCGAACCGCGAGGGCCGGTGCGTATCGCGCGACCGAGCACACCAGAGGTCCTGCAGCGTGAGCGCGCCGCTCTCCACCGCGCCGCGGAGAAGGCGATAGCGCTCGAGCGTGCTCTGGCCGCGCCGGATGCCGAAGGCGGCGAACACCTCGACCTCGAAGCCGTGTGGGGGGACGAGCCCCGCGATCTGTTCGTCGGCCGAGATCTCCATCGCGACTTCCATCACGCGCGGCATCGCGACGGCGTGGAACTTCCGCTCCGTGAGGTGCCCCAGGCGCACGTGTTGGAGCTCGTGGAGGAGGATGCCGACCCGCTCGTCGGGGTGCGCGTCGAAGTACTCCCGGTTGATCAGCAGCTGGATCCGTGACGAAGGGTCGTCCCAGCGCCGGAGCGCCACCGCGGCGACCGGCACCGTCGCGGTCGCCACCGGATCCATCCGCGCGAGGATGCCGGCGTACGCGGGGAACAAGACGAGGAAGCTCGTCTCCGCGAGGAGCCGCTCGAACCATCCCCGCCGCGCGGTCATGACCGTCCGGTTCGAGCGCGGACCCAGAGCGAGAGCTCGTGGGCCAGCGGTCCTGCATCGCGCGCGAGCTCCTCGAGGTTCGCGACGCTCGCTGCAGCCTCGGCCTCGCCGAGACGCGAGCGAGTCACGTGACGCAACGCCACCGCGACGACCAACCGAACGCGATGAAGTGCGCCCTCCGCCCGCCACCGTTGCACGAGCTCCGCGAGCGGCGACCGCGCGTACCCGCTCGCGATCGAAGGCGCGTCGAACCCGAGCTGACGGAGGAGCGCAGGCGCCGAACGCGACTCCGCGACCCCGTCGAGGCACTGCTCGCGCAGGTCGCCCGGGAGCGGCGCGAGCAAGGCTTCGATCGCGCTCAACCCGAGCGCGCCGGACTCGATTCGTGCGCTCGCCGCCGCACCCCCGAGGGCTCGCCGGAGCTGGGCCGCGAGCATCGCGATCGCGTCGACGCGCCGTGCGGTTTCGAGCTCGCTCACGACGCGTGCGAGGCGCTTGGCTCCATCGGCGGCGAGGAAGGCGTCGACATCCATCGCGACGAGATCGCCGTCCCGCTCGAGCTCGTCGCCCACGAGCAAGGCCCACGGCGTCGGCAGATAGCCGCGCATGGCGGCGTGGACGAGCTCCCGATTCGGGAGCTCCGACGGGAGGAGCGCGTGGAGGATGTCGGACGCGTTCGTCCACGAGCGTGGCGACGTCGCCTCGAACGCGTCTTCGTGGGCGCGCACGATCCGAGCGACGACCGGGTGCACGTCGAGCCGCGCCGCCCAAGCGAGCCACGCATCCCGATCCGCGCACACCGAGAGCTGGAGGAAGCGCGAGCGGAGGGCGGGGTCGAGGTGGTGGACTTGGTAGTCCCCGTCCTCGGGGTTGACCGCAGCGACGCAGATCCAACCCTCGGGGAGCTCGTACCCGTGGAGCCGGCGCGCGGAGAGCAGCTGCAGCGCCGGCTGCATCACCGGGATCTCGGCGCGGTTCAGCTCCTCGAGCATGAGGACGCCGCGCCCGGACGTGGGGAGCTCCGCCGGGCTCGCATAGTGGGTGCGACCCGCCTCGATGTACGGGAGCCCGACGAGATCGGGAGGCTCGAGGAGGCTCAAGTCCAGCACGACGCACTCGAGGCCGCTCGTGCGCGCGAACTCGGAGACGATCTGACTCTTCCCAATCCCGGTCGGACCTTCGAGCAGCACCGGGCGCCGCGCGCGATAGGCGAGCTCGATCACCTCGAGCACCGCGGCGCCGATCGGCACGGCGACCTCGCGCGCGGGGGTCCTCACCGCGCGTGGACGTTGGGGGGATTTCGTCATCGCAGCGGGTCCTCCGTGATGGCAGCGGGCGACAGCGAGAACTCACCTCGATCGCCGGACAGCGACCAAGCGCCTTCGAGGCGCTGGCCGACGACGGCACCGAGGTAGAGGACGCTGTGGGCGCCGTCGTAGGTCTTGATCCAGCCCAGCCGCACGAGGTGGCGGTCGACGCGGTACTCCCCTTCGAGGGTGAAGACGCCCAAGCCGTCGCGCCCGTCGCCGCGGATCAACCCGTCCGCGAACTCGAGCGTCATCTCCTGGGGGTAGCGCCGCCCGAACTGCTGGTAGTAGCCGCGCCACAGGCCCGAGGCGAGCTGCGCGGTCATGACGTCGCCCCACCGCTGGCGCGAACGTCGCGCCGCGTTCGAAGCGCGGTCGCAATCGCGATCGCGAGCGCGGAGACGACGCGCGCCGTCGTCATCGTCGGCGAACGGCGGCGCCGTGACTGCGCAGGCGTGATCGGCACGTGGATGAACCCGCCGCGAACGCCGCGCCGCCGCGCGAGGTGGCGCATCAACGCATAGAAGACGTGGTTGCACACGTACGTCCCCGCCGTCTGCGAGACGACCGCGGCGATCCCTTTCTTCGCGATCGCCGCCACGATCGCCTTGATCGGGAGCGTGGACCAGTACGCCACCGGACCGTGCGCCACGATCGCGCGGTCGATCGGCCGGGCACCCTCGTTGTCGGCGATCCGCGCGTCGTCCACGTTGATGGCGACGCGCTCGACGCCGATCTCGGCGCGGCCACCCGCTTCGCCGACGCAGAGCACGAGCTCGGGGCGCACCCGCCGGATCGCGCGCCGAAGCGCATCGGCAGCGGCGCCGAAGACGACCGGGAGAAGCTCGACGACGATCCGGCGCCCGCCAATCCGACGGCCCGCGAGCGCCTGCACCGCGAGGGCCGACGCGTTGATGCCGTCACCGCCGAACGGCTCGAACCCCGTGACGAGGACGGCGCGCGAGGACTTCGAGGCACGCGTTCGGGGCTTGGGCGGCATCGGGACGTCCCCGCGAGTGTACAGTACGCAGCGATGAGCCGGATCGCGGGCATCTTCGTCGGCGGGGCTGCGACACGCATGGGCGGCGCGGCGAAGGAGCTGCTCCTGACGGCGAAGGGCGAGACCATCCGCGCACGGTGGGAGCGCACGTTCGCGGAGGTGGGGATTGCGATCGTGCTCGTCGGCGGGCGTGAGCCCGGTGCGCTCGTCGACGAAGGGACCGCCGCCGGGCCGCTCGGTGGGCTCGCCGCGCTGCTCGCCCGCGCGGGCGACGGTCACGCGATCGCGGTCGCCGGAGACATGCCGTTCGTCACGGCGGCGATGGTGAAGAAGCTCGCAGCGAGCGCTCCGCGGACGGTCGTGGCGCCCCGCCGCGACGGGCGCTGGGAGCCCTTCTTCTCGATCTGGAACGCGGCGGCGTGTCTCCCGGTCGTGCGCGCGCGGATCGCCGCGGGGAGCCTCGCGCTGCAAGGCACGCTCGATGCGCTCGGCGCCGAGGAGCTCGCGCTCGCCGACGACGAGAAGGCGAACCTCTTCGACTGGGACACCCCCGAGGACGTGAAGCGACGGCGAGAGTGACCGTGTGCAGTGGCGGCCATGCCCCCGATTCCCTATCGTTACTCTCGTCGTGAAGCTCCGCATCCGCCAGAACACGCTTCGTCTCCGCCTCACCAAGACCGAGGTCGATCGGCTCGCGAAGGACGGACGGGTCGAAGAGTCGACCGTCTTTTCGCCGTCGTCGGCGCTCCGCTACGTGCTCACGACGTCCGACACCGTCGCCGCGCTCGATGCCTCGTTCACCGACGGGACGATCGAGATCCGCGTCCCGACGAAGACCGCGCGCGCGTGGGCCACGAACGAGGAGGTCGGCCTCTCCGGCGAGGTTCCGGTGAAGGACGGCACGCCCCTCGTGCTCCTCGTCGAGAAGGACTTCGCGTGCCTGAAGGAGCGGCCCGGCGAGGACGACTCGGACGCCTTCCCGCATCCTCCCGGGACGCCGAAGCGGTGCTGAGGCGATGAGCTTCGATCCCGCGGCGCTCCTCGCAGCCCTGGCTCCCGCCAACGCCGCGCTCGCGAAACGCTGGCCCGGCGAGAGCGGCGCACGCCAACCGGTCCACGTCGTCTACGGCGGCGCTCACCTCTTCAAAGCCGAGACTGCGCACAAGCTGGGCGCGCTCGCGCGGAAGACGCTCGACGCCCACGCGCCCGACGCCGCGACCTTCGCGCGCGTGATGGGGCTCCCCGAGGAGCCCACGCTCGCGTCCGAGATCCACGCGCGCGTGCGCGCGAAGCTCGAGCGCGAGCCGGTCGAGGACTATCGGATCGACTTCGAGGACGGCTACGGCTCGCGGCCCGACGCCGAAGAAGACGCGCACGCGGTCGCCGCGGCGCGGGAGCTCGCGCGGGGCGCGAAGGAGGGAACGCTCCCGCCGTTCGTCGGGCTCCGCGTGAAAGCGCTCGGGAGCGAGCTCGGCACGCGTTCGCTCCGCACGTTGGAGCTCTTCGTGCGCACACTGGTGACCGAGAGCGGGGGCGCGCTGCCTGCGAATTTCCTCGTCACGCTCCCCAAGCTCCAGCTCGTCGAGCAGGCCCGCACCTTCGCCGAGGCGCTGACCGCGCTCGAAGAGGAGCTCGGCCTGGCCTCCGGCGCGCTGCGCTTCGAGATCATGGTCGAGCAGCCGCAGGCGCTGATCCTGGCCGACGGGCGCGCGGCGCTCCCCCAGGTCCTCGAGGCCGCGGGCGGCCGGCTCTTCGCCGCCCATTTCGGGACCTACGACTACACCGCCAGCGTCGGGATCGCCGCCCCGCACCAGGCACACGCACACCCCGCCTGCGATCTCGCCCGCGGGATGATGCAGCACGCGTTCGCGGGGACCGGCGTGTTCCTCTCCGACGGCGCGACCAACGTGCTCCCGGTGGGCTCGGCGGAGGCCATCACCCGCGCGTGGCGCCTCCACGCCGACGCCGTGCGGCGCTCGCTCGCGCACGGCTTCTGGCAGAGCTGGGATCTGCACCCCGCCCAGCTGCCCGCACGCTACGCGGCCCTGTTCGGGTTCTTCCTCGAGAACCTCGCGCCCATGACCGAGCGCCTTCGCGGCTTCGTCGCCAAGGCGGCGCAGGCCACGCTGCACGGTGCCGTCTTCGACGACGCGGCCACCGGGCAGGGGCTCCTCAACTTCTTCCTCCGGGGGCTCGCATGCGGCGCGCTGACCGAGCCGGAAGCCCTGGCGACCGGCCTGACCGCCGCCGAGCTCCGGGAAAAGAGCTTCGCCGCGATCGTCGCCCGCCGCCGGACTGTCGGGTAGACTGATGAAATGAAGGTCCGGTCGGCGCTCGCCTTGGTCTTGGGTGTGGGGCTCGCGGCTTGCGGCAGCAACGACGAGTCGACCTTCGATGGCGGCGGGGGCGGCGGCACGGACGCCTCGACGTCGACCGACACTGGTGGTGGCGACAGCCCGTTCGGCGATCTCGACGCCGCAGCGAAGGACGGCGGCGACGCGAACGCCTGCCTCGCGCCGGTCGACATGTACATCATGCTCGATCGCTCCTGCAGCATGGGTGCAGACTGCAACATCGGCAGCACCACGAACTCGAAGTGGTGCCACGCGATCAACGCGCTCTCGGGGTACTTCAACTCGCCGTCGGCGTCGGGCAACGCGGCGGCGCTCCAGTTCTTCCCCGTGACGAACCACGTGAACACGATGTGCACCACCGGGGCGACCTACTCCACGCCCGCCTCGCCCGTCGGACCGCCGCCGTTCACGACGCTCCCCACCAAGACGTTCGACGCCCTCCTCGACTCCACGACCGACAACAACCCGTGCGTCACCCCGACCGAGGGCGCCATCCGCGGGATCACGAACTTCACCGCCGGCAACCGCCGCGGCGGGCGCGTGACGATCGGCATGCTGGTGACCGACGGCGCGCCGGTCGGGTGCGACACCAACCTCGGCAACCTCTCGAACCTGCTCAAGGCCCACAACACCGCCACGACCATCCGCACGTACGTGATCGGCATGACCGGCGCGAACGACGCGAACCTCGAGCAGCTCGCCGTCGGCGGCGGCGGGCCGCTCCACCCCGACAAGGTGGGGTCCGCAACCGGGACGTGCGGCACCACCCCGAGCCCGTGCCGCCACTGGAACGTGGGCGACGGCAACCCCGCGACGTTCGTCGAGGTCCTGAAGGCCATCCAACAGTCGGCCGACGGCTGCGCCGACGGTGGCGGAACGATCAACCCCCCGAACTGAGCTGCTATGAAGTGACCCTGTCAAGCGGCGCCACGACGTTTTCGGTTACGTCTACGTGTTCGAGCTCCTGAAGCTTGGATGGTTCGAAGACCGGAGTAGGCCGGCGTCGCGAGGGCGCTTCGACGACGAGTCACACTGCT
>JBGAKG010000004.1:0-484135 GCA_044224495.1 Polyangiaceae bacterium
GGGCGTCTCCTCCGACTCGACGGCCCGTCCGTCCGAACCAAGCACTTGCCCGGCGATGAGCTTGCGCGCGACGATCAGGAACTCTCAAGCGGCCGCAGAGTTTCCGGAACGAGCGCCGCAGAATTTCCGGAACCCACACCGCGCAAAGCGTCTGCGTTGGCGCGCACTTCGAATTGCAGGTGCTGTCGACGCAGGTGAAGCCAGCCGTACAGCTTGCGCCGCACGCGCCGCAGTTCTCGGGGTCTACCTTGGGATCCACGCACGCCTGGCTGCACGGAATGGTCCCTCCACCACAGCTCGTCGCGCAATCGCCCTGGTAGCAGACGGTGCCTTGTCCGCAGACGCGTCCGCACGCGCCGCAGTTCTCGCGGTCCTTCTTGGGATCGACGCAGGCCTGGTTGCATGGAACGGTCCCTCCACCACAGCTCGTCGCACAATCGCCCTGGTAGCAGACGGTGCCTTGTCCGCAGGCGTGTCCGCACGCGCCGCAGTTCTCGGGATCCTTTCGCGTTGCGGTACAAACGCCAGAACACTCCAGCTCGCCCGCGCCGCAGGTTTGGATCGGCGTCACGCTCCCGCCGCATGCTTCCACCGCTGCCGCAAGCAACGGTGCTGCAACCGCGGCACCAGCGATCAGACGGCGGAGAGGAATCATGACCTCCTCAACGTAGCTGGCGCTCCTTCAGATTGATGCAACAATCGATCTCGACGAGCTCGACACCGGAGGATGGCGCTCGTCTTGTACTGCGGTTCCCCTCCTCGGGGCCACGCGCAGCGCAGGCCACACGCCCGAAGTCTACTGCGCCACCAGCACGACCGCTCGTTGCGGGTCGACGTCCACCGTGACCGTTCCATCACCCGCCACCGCGAACGTGCGCGCCGACGGATCGAGCCGATCCACGAGCGTCTTCCCGAACAACGCCGGGTCCTGCACCTTGAACGTCGCCCCGCTCTTCTTCTTCGCGTTCGTGTCGAGCACGACGACGACGCTCGGGGAGCCCGCCGCGTCACCGCCCCCGCGCTCGAAGGCGAACATGCCCGCGTCGGGCTCGTCGGCGACGTGCGTCGTCGCGAAGAGCACGTTCGCGTCCCCACGCCGCAGCGCGACGAGCTCCTTGCGGAGCTTCGTGACCTTCGCGACGTGCTGGAAGGTCGTGCCGTCCTGCGGGAAGCCCGTGTTCCAGAGCACCTCGCGGTTGGACGGATCGTTGCCGCCCGCGAAGTCGAGCTCGGTGCCGTAGTAGATGCACGGGATGCCCTCTTCGGTGAGGAGCAGCGTGAGCGCGTTGCGGAGCGCATCGACGTCCTTGTTCGCGAAGAACAGGAAGCGCGCGACGTCGTGGTTGTCGAGGAAGTTCACGAGGAGCTTCGTCGGCGCCGTACCGGCGCCGTTCTCCTGCGCTTCCTTGCCGTAGTTGATCGCCTTCTTGCTCCACAGATCCGCGATCTGCTGTGTCCCACCTTGGGACGCCGGATCGTGCGCGTTCTGGAAGACGTCCCGGAAGACCTGGAAGTGCTGCGAGAAGTAGAAGACGCTGTCGAGCTCGCCCTTCGCGGTGTAGCTGCCGAGGAGCTGGTCGTTGCCGTCGAACGCCTCGCCGAACATCAGGAAGCGCTTCTTGCCCTGCGCCGCGAGGCGATCGCGCACGCCCTTCGCGAAGACCTGCCAGAACTCGTGCTCGACGTGCTTCACGGTGTCGATCCGGAAGCCGTCGAGATCGAGATCCTCGACCCACGAGGTGTAGGCATCGATCATCTCGGCGCGCACTTCGGGGAGCTCCGTCGCGACGTCTTTCAAGCCGCCGGGGAAGTCGCCGAGCGTGCGCTGCTTCTCGTCGTCGTAGTTCAGGATGCGGCCGAAGCCGTGGTACGAGCTCGCGCGGCCGAGGATGCCGTCGGGCGGGACGCGGTTGATGCCGGGCATGTCGATGAACAGGATGGGCGCGCGCCCCGCGAGGCCGAGGCTCGTGAACGCCTGCACGCCGCGCGGGTCCCAGTCGGGATCGAACTCGCTGACGCGCTCGACGGGCGACGTGCTGCCGGTGCCGCCGATGTTCACGTCGGCTTTGCCGTTGAGGTTCATGTCGTAGAAGAAGAGCTGACCCATGTGGTTGGTCACGATGTCGAGGACGATCTTCATCCCGCGCTCGTGCGCCGAAGCGACGAGCGAGCGGAGGCTCGCCATGTCGCCGAAGTGGGGGTTCAGCTTGCGGAGGTCTTGGGCCCAGTAGCCGTGGTAGGCGTCGAAGTCGGCGTCGGTCTCGACGTTCTTCACGATCGGCGAGATCCAGAGCGTGGTGACGCCGAGGTTCTGGATGTAGTCGAGGTGGTCCTCGAGCCCCTTCCAGTCGCCGCCTTGGTAGCGCGCGAGGTAGCCGGCTTGGACGTGGAAGTCGTTGTTGACGTCGCCGTTGGCGAAGCGGTCGACGAGAACCTGATAGATGACCTCGTCGCGCCAGTCTTCGACGTGGGTGGCGAGCGCCTGCTTCTGGCCTTTCTCGGGGAGGCCGACGCACGCGACCTGCGGGAGCAGACCGGCGGTGAGGGCGGCGAGGCCGAGGGCGCGGAAGAGGCGAAGCGAGCGCATCGCGGGTGGGCGTAGCACGGGAGCGGGCGGGGGTCATCCCTGGCGTGACTCCGAAAGGAGTCACGCAAAATCCCAAGGACTTTCTTGCCCTTGCCCTTGCCCTTGTCCTTGCCCCTGCCTGCGCTCGAAACACCGCTTGCGACCCGTCAGGCTCTCCGCCATCTCACGTCGGACGAACATGAGCTCCTGGGTAACTTGCCCCTGCGGCGCGATGGTCTCCAAAAACGAGCCGCGCGCCTACTCGCTCGCCTCGGAGGAGGCCGAACGCGTGGCAACGAAGCTCGCTTCCGTCGTCGCGAGCGGCACGCCGATCGAGGACGCGTTCTTTGCAGCTCTCACCTTCGAGTTCAATGCGGTGGTCGACTGCACCACCTGCGGCCGGCGGCTCCTCCTCGGAAAGCGCGACGACGCCATCGTGGACACGTACCTTCGCCGAGGGCCCTCGCACCTCACGTTCGTCGGTCGAGCTGAAGTGGGCGACGACGGGGCCTTCGAGGTCCAAGTCTTTCAAGGCGACCTCAAGTGGCTCCGCCTCGTCTCGAGCGCCGACCAAGCCGACATCGCCTTCTGGAGTCTCGCGGGGGAACAGGGAGCGCGCTGGGAATCGATCGTCCGGGAGCTCCGCCGCCGACTCGCGAACGTGGCGAGTGACGATGCGAAGGCCATCCGGGCCGCCTGCGAGCTCCGGCCGTGGCGATGGGACTACTGGGGCGAGCAACCACCGCTCGCAATCGCCGAAGAGGTTTCGTCGGGAGCGCTGACGGAGCTCGCGCGAAGCGGGCCATTCACTCGCATTTCGGCGGATGGAGACTGACTACTATCCGGCGCGCAGGAGTGCGAGCCCCGCGTACCCGTGACATCTTAGGAACGTGCGACTCACCATCGTCGTCACCGCGCTCACGTTCCTGGGATGTCACGGCGCTCTCGACGTGGCGCGCAAGCCTGTCGACGCCCCGCCCATCGCGAGCGCCACGCCGAAGAGCGTCGCACCAGCGATGGACACGAGTCCCGTGACGGATCCGCTCCTCCGGTTCGTCTTTGCGCTGCCTCTCCAGCACAAGCGTACGCTGTTCGTCGGCGACGCGCGGGATCGGCGTGTGGCCGCGCTCCGGTCACACAGCCATGAGGTCGTGGTGACGACGGCCCAAGATCCGACCATCACGCAAAAAGACAGGTTCGAGAAGGACGCGTTCGATTTGGTCGTCATCGGGACCGATGACGACTCGATCTTCCGGGGCATCCGGGGCCCGATCGTTGCGATGAGCGCGAGAGGCCGTCCTTCGCAGCGACACGCCGGCGACACCTTGGTCTTGGGTGCTGGGCTCATGGACGAAGAGCAGGACCTCGTGCTGCTCCGAATGCCGCAGAGCGGTTGCGCGGGGGGGCCGTCGCTCACGGACGGCTTCCCCCAGTGGTGGCCTTGGCATCCGCGTCGGTTCGACGTCCTCTCCGATGCGGGCGATGCGGGCCGAGACGTACGGCTCCTCGGCTATCTAGTCCGCATCGAAGACGGCTCCGTGGCGCTGCAGGTACCGTTCAGTGGTTTCGGCGAAGTCCGCTTCGTCGTGACGGGCGCGACGCGGCCCCGCCTGGAGGCGTTGATCGCCGATGTCACGGAGTTCCCGAGAAGCGGCGGCGTCGGCGACGGCGGTGACGTTGGAAAGACCCTCGTCCACGCCTTCGGCGGGGGCGGATGCGACCTGTGCACGATGCAATCTTCGCCCGTCGTGGTCGGTGTCCGGGGCCGTGCGCGCTTCGTCACTCATGTGCTGCTGCTCGACGCGCCGCAGCGGCCGGTCGCTTGGTTCCGCCTTCCGTTCGGGGGCAACCTGTTCGAGCTGGACGTCACCGACATCGATCTCGTGTTCGATCCACGGAGCTGGCGCACGCTGGATGCGGGCGACGCATCCGTTCGCGCGCTCACGGAGACTCGCACGGGACAGATCGATGCAGCGATCGCCGACCTCACTCGCGAGCGCCAGCGACTCGACGGCCAGCTCGGAGCGTACGCTCACCTCTACCCACCGTACGAAACCTACGCCGCTTTCGACGCGCGACTGCCTTCATCGAACCGCGACAAGGCCATCGCATTGGCTGACGCGTGCTACCGGTTCGAGGCCGTCGGCCAGGAGCAACCCAACCGAATCCCGGCCGGCTCGCAGGACACGCCGCCGCGAGACATCCGGACCGCGGTTGCGCTCTGCCGTTGGGCTTGGTCCGTCCTCGCTCCCACGTACAAGAAGGGCGATCGATCGGTTGCTGGGGCCGTCGCGAAGCTGGACAAGCTGCTCGGCGCTGCGGACGAGGCGATGTTCTGCGAGTTGGTGAATGCGGTTCCCGACGTCTACCCAAACTCGTACTGCAACCAGCGCGGCATGCAGCGGTCCACGGGAGGGGTCGTCATCTGGACCGCAGCTCACTGATCACGTGGGTGTAGCCACCCCCTTGGGTAGATGGACCCCGAGCTCCTCGAGCTTCTCCTCGCCCTCGACGGCGTTCCCCAATCCCCCAAGTACCACCCCGAGGGCGACGCCCTGTTTCATTCGCTCCAAGTGTTCGACCACGCTCGCCGCGCGACGCAGGATCCCGAGCTCTGGGCCGCCGCCCTGTTCCACGACGTCGGCAAAGGCCTTCGCGATTTGGGCGACCATGACGAGGTCGGCGCCGATTTGCTCGACGGCCTCGTCAGCGATCGCGTGGTCTGGCTCGTCCGTCATCACCTCGACCTGCTTCGTGACCCTCGCCGCACCCGTCGCAACCTGCATGGCACCCGCGCCCTCGCCGATCTCGAAGCGCTCCGTCGCTGGGACCTCGCCGGCCGCCGCCGCGACGCTCGCGTGATGGAAGCCGACGAAGCTTGTGCCCTCGTGGCCGAGCAGCTCGCCGAAGAGCCCAACCCGACCACGCGGTCGACTTCCGTCGGATGAGGTCAGTCGACAGTGGGTGCGTCCGTGGCGTCCTCGTTCTGGGCATCCAAAGGCTCCCCGTCGAGCTCAGCGTCAGAGTCGCCCAACCCCGACTCCTTGGCGTCGGCGTCGGCATCACCGGCGTCTGGCCGCGGGGGGCATCCGACATCGAGGATGATGCATGGGCTACCATACTCGGGACGGGTCACGTCGGCGTAGGGGTCGACCCACGCATCCGCGGGACCGGAGTCCCCAGCCGAGCATCCGGTAGCGACCGTGACTGCTGCCGCCGCGAGCATCGCCGAGCGCGAGACGCGTCCCCGTCGCGGAACGGGGACCACGTGAGTGACCACGATCCCGCAGAAGGGGCACGTTCGATCGACCCCTCGCACGAGGCGCCCACACTGGCACGGCGACATCCACATAAGGAAATACGTATCACCGACGACGTGAGCCCGCTGCGCGACCTGCATGTGGATTGATCGTCGTCAATCACCCCCGAAAGGAAATGACCCGTGACGATCTCGTGCGCCGCGCCGTCGCCTCGGCGCTCACCGACAAACAACGCGAAGCCGTCGAGCTCTACTTCTTCGAAGGGCTAAGCCAATCGGAGATCGCGCGCCGCCTCGGCGTCTCGCAGCAGGTCATCCAGAAGCGCATCTTCGGCGTGCAGCGCAACGGCGCGTTCGTCGGAGGCGCACTCGCAAAGCTCCGCCGCGCTCTCGCCGGCGCGCTGCCATGAGCTGGGAACGGTACGGCGGCCTCCGCGAGGCCATCGCCCAGCTCGCCGCGCAGATCATGTACGGCGAGGGCGTGAAGCAGTACTTCACCGCGAAGCGCATCGCGGCGAAGCGCCTTTGCGGACGCGAAGCCTCGCGAACGATCCGCTACCGCCCGCGCGATCTGCCCTCCAACGGCGAGATCAAGGACGCGCTCCTCGAGCTCGTCCAGGACATCGAAGGCGACGCCCGCTTCCGGCGCCTCTTCGCCATGCGCGTGACCGCGCTCGAGGCGATGCGAGAGCTCGAGGAGTTCTCGCCGCGCCTCATTGGCTCCGTCGCGACGGGTCACGCGCGCGAAGGGAGCGACGTGGATCTGCACGTCTTCGCCATCGACCCGGTCGACGTCGTCGCGCGCGTGCGCGAGCTCGGGTGGAGCTTCGAGGTCGAGCGCGTGAGCATCGTGAAGGGCGGCAAGCCAATGGAGTTCACGCACGTCCACGTCGTGGACGCGTTCCCGATCGAGCTCACCGTCTACGCCCCGCGCGAGCTCCGGATCCGGCCGCGCAGCAGCACGGACGGGAAGCCCATCGTGCGGCTGAGCGCGAAAGCCGTGCAGGCGCTGTGCGAGCGCGAGCACCCCGACGCATGGCGACGCTACGCGACCGATGGAATCGTCCCCGCGCTCGAAGAGACGTGGGACCTCGACGACGAGCCAGGTCGGTGACGTGGCTCAGTGCTCGACGAGCTTCCAATTCGGCGCTGGCCCGGCGACGCAAAAGATTGCGCCCGCTCCAATTCTCAGGCTGTGCAGTCGTCGAAACCACTCGAAGACCACGTTGTCGCCAAAGCGCCGGAGGCAAGAGTCCATGCTCACGAAGCTCCAGCCGTTGCCACCATCACCGAGCTCGACGACGGCCTCCGCCGCATCCGTCACCGCCGCAGCGACGCCAGTGGTTTCGTGCGCAGAGCGACACGCGACCGCCTCCAGCAAGACCAGCAAGGCGACGAACAGCAGCGGCCTTCGCTTCACCCGAGGTGAGACAGCGGAGGATTCGAAAGGTTTCGTTCGGTCTGCTTCCTAGCTTGCTAGCATGCTAGCATCCGGTTCGTGCCCGACGACGTGAAGCAGTTCAACGTCTACTTGCCGCTCTCGCTCATTCGCGAGCTCAAGCACCACGCCGTCGAGACCGAGCAGTCGCTGTCGGCGATCGTGGCGAGCGCGCTCCGCGCCCACCTCGACGCGCAGCAGAGAAAGCGAAGGAAGCATGACGACTGAAGGCATCGAAGGGCTCCTCATCGAAACCCACAACTGGGGCAAGACCGTCGCGCTCTGGAAGGCCCTCGGCTACGAGCTCGTCTTCGAGACCGATCATCACTCCGGTCAGCTTCGGCACCCGCGCGGCGGGCCGTACCTCTTCGTCGCCGAGCGTCCTCCGGGGCAAGCGCTCAAGGTCGTGCCGATGGTGACCGTGAAGGACGCCGCGCAGTTCACGCCGCCGGGCGCGGCCACGGTGCTCCGCGGGTTCGAGCCCCAGCACTGGCACGCGCTCGAGATGCTGCTCGCCGATCCCGACGGGCGCGAGCTGAGCGTGCAGTGTCCACTCCCCGCGAGCGAAGAGCATCGTGGCTGAGCGCGCGATCCCCGACGACACCGCGGTGCGCGTCGCGCTCTGGCGCGCGCTTCACCTGCGCATCGACGCACCGCCGCACGTGCTCGAGGACGACGTCGGGCTGAAGCTCGTCGCGCCGGCCGACGGGTGGGAACGCCGACCTGACATGAGCCCGTTCACGCGTCCCTTCCGCGCCTCCATCCTGGCGCGCGCGCGGTTCGTCGAAGATCTCGTCGCGGAGCAGGCAGCGCTCGGCGTGGGTCAGTACGTCATCCTCGGGGCCGGGCTCGACACGTTCGCGCAGCGGCGAGCCGATCTCGGGTCGCGCCTCGACGTGTTCGAGATCGACCAACCCGCGACGCAAGCGTGGAAGCGGCAGCGGCTCGTCGAGCTGGGCTTCGGCGTGCCGCCCTTCCTTCACTTGGTCCCGGTCGACTTCGAAGCGGGGGACGCCTGGCGCGAGCGCTTGGTCGGGGCCGGCTTCGATCCCGCGGCGCGCGCCGTCGTCGCATCGACGGGCGTGAGCATGTACCTCACCAAGGAGGCGATCTCGCAGACGCTGCGCGAGCTCGCTTCGTTCGCCCCTGGGTCGACGTTCGTGATGAGCTTCATGCTCCCGTTCGATCGCGTGGACCCCGAGCTCCGGCCGGGGATGGAGCGGGCGGCGGAGGGCGCGCGCGCGAACGGCACGCCTTTCCTGAGCTTCTTCGAGCCTGCGGCGATGCTCGCGCTCGCGCGCGACGCGGGGTTGCGAAACGTGGAGCACGTGGCGTCGGGAGAGCTCGCGGCGCGGTACTTCGCGGGTCGAACCGATGGGCTCCGGCCACCGAACGCGGCCGAGGATCTGCTCGTCGCGCGCGTCTGAGGGCCTTCCCCAGCGCGGGGTGCGACACCTCGACGGACGCATGCGACCGTCGCACCCGAGCTCGAACCTTCGTCATTTCGGCCAAATCCTGCACCGCGCGAGCGGCACGTCGGTTGCAAAACGGCTCGGTCATGATCCAACCGAAGCTCGTCGCCTCCACCCTCTTCGTTTCGCTCGCGCTCGCGTCCGTCGTCGGATGCAGCAAGGAGACGCCATCGCAAACGACAACGACGACGTCCGCGACCCCCGCGGCGACTCCGGCTGCGCCTCCGCCGAAGAAAGACGACTGCGCAGGCGCCACCAAGATCGACGAGATGGGCTTCTGCATCACCCTTCCCGCCGGCTACGCGGCTGAAGCACCGAAGAAGGGCGAGGACCCGTCCGAGCCGTGGTCGGTCGACTTCACCAAGAACGGGAGCAAGTTCGACGGCTTCACGATTCGCGCGAAGACCACCACGCTCGCTTCGGAGAAGTCGGACAACGCATTCTTCGCCGACAAGACCAAGTACGAGGTGCGCGACACGGGCGACCTCCTCGGCGGCAAGGGCTGGTTCGTCTTCTCGTCGCGCAAGGGCGCCGAGGGCGCGTCGGTCGGCGTGTACGTGCAGGCCGCCAAGTACGTCATCGTCTGCGAGTCCGCCGGAAACGCCGACGTGAAGGTGTTCAAAGGCACCCTCGACGTCTGCAAGACCATCACGCCGATCGGCGGCTGAAGGCCCCGAATCCGGGGGGCCGGGCGGGCGAACTTCGGTTAGGCTCGCCCCGCGATGCTGCGTGACGGAGTCCTCTCGAAAGCGTGCGATGCGGAGGACTTCTTCGATCCGGTCCTGCTCGATGCGATCGCGACGATCCGGCAGGTCCCGTCGCTCCATCGGAAGCAGTGGGAGTACGCGATCCTCGTCCGCAACATGGGCGCGTGCGGAGCGCTCCACGATCAGGCCGACGCGCTCGGCCTCGCGTGCGAGTCGGAGCCCGCGATCTTCCATGCCGCGACCAAGGCCCGCTCCGTCCTCGCGACCGACCTCTACGCCGGGAGCAACGATCCGGCGCAGTGGCGCGCGGGCCAGCTCCGCGAAGCGGACGTCTTCGAACGGAGCCCGTTCCCGTATCCCAGGGAACGGCTGACCGTGAAGACGATGGACATGCGGAAGATCGAAGCGAAAGACGAGAGCTTCGATCTCGTGTGGAGCTCCTCGTCGATCGAGCACCTCGGGTCGACGGCCGAGATCCGCGCGTCGCTGCGCGAAGTGGCGCGCGTGCTCCGTCCGGGTGGCGTGCACCTCTTCACCACGGAGTGGAAGCTCTGCGGCGGCTTCTCGTACTTCCCGCACGGGTTCATCTTCGATCGCGCGCTCCTCGAAGAGGTCCTCGCCGGGTTGCCCCTCGAGCCGCTCGGTGCGTTCGATGCTCGGTTCTCGCGTCACCCGCTCAACACGCCGGTCTGGCGGGGCCTGCGGAACGTCGTGCACGAGCTCTCCCACGTCGTCCTGTTCAGTCGCGGCGTCTTGGGGACGAGCGTGGTCGTCGCGTTGCGGAAGTCGCACCGCACCGGTCACCACTTCGATTTCATCGACGAGGATCCCGCCGTCGCGGAGTGGCTCACGGAGCGCTTCGAGCGGATGAAGCGGGAGCTCGGCTCACCGCGCACCCGCGCGCGCCTGAAGGTCGACGCGACGCTCGGGGCGTGGCTCGCGCGCGCGCATCACTTCGTCAACGAACGCCGCTCGTGACGTTCACGCTTCGCCGCCCGACGACGCGTGCTCCCAATACGTGACCTGGTCGTCCTTCTTCTTCACGAAGCGCACGACGCCGTCCTGCGAGACGACGATCGCGACCGCCTCGGGGTAAGCCGCGCAGAACCGGTACGCCGAGCGGTGCCGGGTGCCCACGCCGTCGGTGCGCTCGCCGACGAGGTTCGTCCCCTCGAGATCGAGCGCGCGCATCACGGTGGGCACGTGCGGGAGGCCGGCGCCGATCTCGGCGCCGAAGCCAACGACCTCGAAGCGCTGCGTCACCACGGTGGCGCCGTCGACGTCGGAGAGCGCTGCGATGACGTGCGCCAGCTCGAAGATCCCTTCGTCGATCGCCGTGATCTCGCGCGCGGTGCTTTCGTTCCACTCCGCCCAACCCACCGGCTCGGTGCGCCCGGGGTGCGTCGCGGCGAGCGTGTTCACGGCGCGCACGATGAGCTCGCGATAACGGCGCCGCGGAACGCCCTCGGCAAAGGAGTACTTCAGCCGCAGCGCCTCACTCGCCGGGCCCTCGACGAACGACGGCGGGACGATGAGCACCGTGCCACCGTGACGCGCCACCCGGATCGTAGCGACGATCCGACGAACGAAGTTCTGCGCGATGCGGCCCGCGAGCCCTGGCGCGTACGGTGCCCAGTGGGGCTGGCGCGCGGCGAGGTGGAGCGCTTCGATCTCTCCCCGCACCGCCCGAAACGACTCGCGCAGCCACTGCGACTCGAAGACGTCGATCTGCTTCGCGACGAGCCGCCCACCGACGATCGTACCGATGCCCTGCGCGCCGAGCGCCGCGTGCAAGCGCCCCGGACCGGAGACGGTGAGGACGAGTGCGTCGGTCGACTGATGCTCGACCGTGCGCCCACCTTGTTGCGTGCGGAGCCAGCCGGGGCCCGAGTGAACGAGCCCCCAGATCTGGAGACCACCGTGATGGACGCGCACGCCGATGAGCGAGCGCTGGAGCTTCGCCGCAGGCGCGAGGCGACGGAGCTCCTCTTCGTCGAACGGGCGCGGCTCGTCGAAGCGGAGCGGATGGAACCCGGTCGGCGGACCGCCGTGCTCGGGGAGCTCCTCGGGCTCGCGCAGGAGCACGCGGAAGGTCACCGGCCGCTCCTCGTCGCGGAGGAGGCTCGCTTGGTACGCAGTCGAGACGAGATCCTCGAGCGCCTCGTCCGAGAGGAGCGTCACGCTGCGCTCGGCGAGCGCGGCCCGGATCGACGCGGCGAGGTGCGTGGGGTACGCGTGCACGGACCTTCGTTCTACCGCGAATCGAGCGCGCCGCGAACGCCCAGGAGGAACTAGAGGTTCGCGATTCCGCCGTCGACGAGGATCTCCTCGCCGGTCAGGTACGAGGAATCCTCGCTCCCGAGGAAGAGCGCGACCTTGGCGACCTCCTCCGGCCGGCCGAAGCGCTTCATCGGGACGGACGCGGTCATGGAGTCGACGAAGCCCTGCTTGCCTTCACCCAACCCGAGCTTGTCGTAGATGGGGGTGTCGATCGGGCCCGGGCTCACCGTGTTCACGCGGATCCCACGCTCGGCGAGCTCCGCCGCGAGCGTGCGGCCGATCTGGCGGACCGCCGCTTTGGCGGCCGAGTAGACGCTCGTGGACGGGAAGCCCTTGTGGAGCACCACCGACGTGTTGAGCACGATCGTCGAGCCCCGCTGCAAGAGCGGGAGCGCCTTCTGGATCGTGAAGTACGCGCTCTTCACGTTCTGATCCATGATCCCGTCGAAGTGCTCTTCGTCCTCCGCCTCGATCGGGCGGAACGTCGCGCCGCCGGCGTTCACGAAGAGGACGTCGATCCGCCCGTGGAGCTTCTGGATCTCGGCGAACGTGCGCTCGAGGTCCTTCAGGCTCGAGGCATCGGAGACGATCGCGCGCGCGTTCGGGCCGAGCTCCTTCTCCGCGGCCGACAGGGTGTCCTTGGTTCGGCCCGTGATCACCACCTTCGCGCCTTCGCTGACGAAGAGGCGTGCGGTCGCGAAACCGATGCCCGTGCTGCCACCCGTGATCACCGCGACCTTGTTCGAAAGCTTGCTCATGACTCGGCTCCTATCTGGAATGTTCGTTCTAGAATCAGCGTGCATTGTTTTGGAATGATTGTTCAAAAATTGGCCCGCGAGCGTTGCGCCCTCGCGCAAGCGCCGCTCAGCTCTGCGTGGCAAGGGAGCCCACGGCGTGCTCGACGACGCTGCGGAGCCACCCACGGTCCGGGTGGGACTTCGCCATCGCGCGCATGCCCCAGAGCAACGTGACGAGCGTGCGCGCCGCGCCCGTGGGGCTGACGCGCTTCGGCACCTCTCCAGCCTTCTGCGCGAGGCGGATCAGCGTGGCGACCCCCTGCTCCATCTTGGCGAGGTTGGTCTGGACACACGCATCGACCGCGCGATCCTGGCCGCCCAGCTCGGCGGCGGCGTTCATCACCATGCAGCCGCGACAGCTCTCGGCCGACTCTTCGGCCACGCCCATGAAGGTCTCCTTCAAGTGGGCGAGCGGGCTCGCCGGGGGCTTGGCGATTCGGCTCGCCCAGGCGTCCGCACCCTCGGCGTAGCGCTGCAGCGCGGCGAGGTAGAGCGCGTGCTTGTCGCCGAACGTGTCGTACAAGCTCTGGCGCTGCACGCCCGTCCGCTCGACGAGGTCTTGGATGCTCGTCGCCTCGTACCCCTTCTCCCAGAAGAGATCGAGCGCGCGACCCAGCGCCTCCTCTCGGTCGAACTCCTTGGGTCGCGCCATCAGCAGCACCTCCACCCAAGAGCATGGCGATTCCAGAACGACAAGTCAAGAACCCGAGCCGGCGAAAGATCGCCCTACTTCGGGTCCAACGTGACCCTGACGCTCAGGATGGCGCCGCCCACCATGCGCACGCCCGCATCCGAAGAGGCTTTGAGCCCATCCGCCACGCAGGTCTGCGTCGCTTTGTCGCCCGGGCTGCGGGGGTGAGGGTGGGCCATCGCAATCGTCCCCTCGTCGGTGTGCATCATCAGCTCGACGAGCACGGTGGTCGACGCGCCGCTCGCGGGCCGGCACGACTGGAGGTGCGACGCCGCGCCGTGCGCGAACCCCGCGAACGCGGCTGTGGACGGACGAGCGCCGGTCGACTCCGCGATCACCATGCCCACGCCTTGATCGTGAGGCACCGCGAGCACCTTCGTCTGCGCGGACGCCGAAGCGACGGCGGCGACCGTACCCGCACCGGGCGCGGGCACGCGCACGGCGGTCGCAACCGCCGAGGCCGAGGTCGATGCGGACGGGGCCGGCGCGAGCTCGTTCGGATCGGGCGCCGTGCCCACCGCGCGCTCGGCGTTCCACTCCGTCGGATCGGACTGCTTCGGCTCTCGCGCCGCCCGGATCGACATGTCGTCACCCGACGAGGGACGCACGAGCGCGAGCGTGATCCCGAACGCGCCCGACAGGAGCGCGAGCGCGATCGCCGACGCCGCCACGATGACGACCCAGCGCGGGAGCGGGCTGCGACGGGCGCTCGGCGGCGCCGACGAACGGGACGTGAGCGTCCGATCGTGACCTTCGGGCAGCGCCAACGGCGCGCCGTGATGCGCTGCCGCGAGCGTGGTCGGGGGCGCGGAGACGCGCACCGGCGTGAGCGGCGGGCTCGTCGGCGTGAGCGGCGGGCTCGTCGGCGTGAGCGGCGGGCTCATCGGCGGCGCCGACACGCGCGCGTGGATGGTCGCATCGAGCTCCGGGCGGCCCGGCGCGATGCTCGCCGACGCAGCGCCTTGCAGCGCATCCGCGAACGCACGCGCGGTGGGCCAGCGCGCATCGCGATCGCGGGCGAGCCCACGATCGATGACGTCACCGAGCGGCGCGGGCACGTGCGGCGCGAGGCTCCGCACCGGCGGCGCGCGCAGGGTGCGCACCTGCACGACGTAATCCTCGTAGGTGGCGCACTGGAAAGGCGTCCGGCGCGTGAGCATCTCGAAGAGCGTGGCGGCGACGGCGTAGACGTCGGCGCGGGCGTCCGCGTTGGCCGCATCGCCGAAGAGCTCGGGCGCCATGTAACCGGGCGTCCCGATCGCCGTCCCCGGGAGCGTCGCCGAGCCGAGCGCGCCCGACGTCACCTTGCTGACGCCGAAGTCGAGCAGCTTCGCGACCGGATCGCCGTTGCCGTCGTGCGTGACCAGCACGTTCGGCGGCTTCACGTCGCGGTGGACGATCCCGCGCCGGTGGACGGCCTCGAGCCCCTCCAGGATCTGCCGCGCGAGGCGGACGGCGTGCGCGATCGGGATGGGATGCGGGCCGTCGACCAGCCCGGCGAGCGTGTCGCCCGCGGCGAGCTCCATCACGAGGAAGGCCTCCCCCGTCTTCGCCCGCCCGCAGTCGAGGACGCGGACGACGTTGGGGTGATCGACGGCGGCCATCGCGCGCGCTTCGTTGAGCCAACGATCGACCTCGGCCGCGGCGGCCTCGGGCCGCAGGATCTTGATCGCGACCGGCTGCTCGGTCAGTGCGTGGCGGCCGCGGTACACGGTCGCGAACGCGCCGCTCCCGAGCTCTTCGAGGAGCTCGTAGCGATCGACGGTCCGCGGGAGCGGTATGGCGGCGGCCATGGGCGTGCTCAAGCGGTCTCAACATAGCCTTTTTCCGGAGACATTCTCGTGCCGGCGGCGGACCATCCACGGATGACGTCTCCGCTTCGCTCGTTCGTGCTCCTGGTCGCGCTCGGGGTGCTGAGCGCGATCGGCGGTTGCAGCCCACCGGCGCACGCGCCGACGGCGGCCATGACGCTCGCGGCGCCCGCGCGCCAGGCCGACGTCTATGCCACTGCGCCGACGCCGGGCGTCAACACGGGCGATCCGGTCGTCGCGATCGCGGAGCGCGCGATCCTCGACGCGGCGAAGCTTCGCAAGCTCACCCTGGTCGCGGATCAACGGCTCACGGAGCTCGCGGCGTGGTTCGCGACGCAGCGCCTGAACAAGATCAACCCGAGCGGTGAAGCCCTGGACTACGCCGCCAGCTACCTCGGGCTCACCGGACCGACGCCGCAGCTCGTCGGCGTCAGCTTCGAGGACGACTCCACGCTCGCGCGCGAGCTCGCGGCGAAGCTCGCGCGGATGCCGGAGAACATCGAGTTCCGACGCTACGGGCGCGCGGTCCTGAGCTACGGACCGCAGAACATCGCCGTCGTCGTGGTGACCACGGCCGACGTCGAGCTCACGCAGCCGGTGCCGAAGAAGGTGCGCGCGGGCGAGACGATTCGTCTGGTCGGAAACGTGGTGGCGCCGCTCACGTCGATCCACGCGTCGGTGACGTCGCCGGACGGCGAGGTGGACGACTCGCCGGAGCAACCGGCGAAGTTCGAGATCACGCTGTCGCCGGCGAAGGCGGGCGTCCATCGCGTGGAGCTCCTCGCGGACGGTCCGAACGGGCCGGACGTCGTGGCGAACTTCCCGATCTACGTCGACGTGGAGGAGCCGCGCACCTACACCGAGGCTGCCACCGCGGGCGACAGCGGGTCGCTGAGCGAGACCGCGGAGCTGCTCTTCAAGAAGCTCAACGAGTCGCGCGCCCAAGCGAAGCTGCCCCCGCTGGCGCGGCTGGCGGCGCTCGAGCCGATCGCGACCGCCAACAGCGAGGACATGGTGGAGCATCACTTCTTCGCGCACGTGTCTCCGACGACCGGGGACGTCGGCGATCGCGTCAAGCGCGCGGGGCTCGAGATCGGCTTCGTCGGCGAGAACATCGCGCTCGGTCCGAGCGCGAACGCGATGCACGTGGGGTTGATGGGGAGCCCCGGCCATCGCGGTGCGATCCTGAGCAAGGAGTTCACGCACGTCGGGATCGGCGTCGCGTACGACGGCGAGAGCTACTTCGCGACGGAGATCTTCGCGAAGCTCCCGAAGACGCTCGACCCGGCGACAGCGCCGGCCGAGGCGCTCGCCGTGATCAACGCGGCGCGCGCGGACGCGAAGGCCCCGCCCGTCGCGCTCGACGCCGGCTACGGTGCGGTCGCGAAGGTCGGCGCAGATGCGTATTTCGCCAACCTCGATCGCGGGCGCGACGCGGCGACCGCAGCGGCGAAGGCGGCGATCACGGAGGCGGCGAAGAAGTCGCTGTCCCCCGGCGCGTCCTACGCCTGGGTGCCGATGAGCGTGGGCGGGCTCGAGGACCTGGCGCGCGCGGACGTGAAGGATCCGGCGACGAAGTTGGTCGGCGTGGGGATCGCGCAGGGACCGCGCGGACCACTACCGAGCTCGCTGGTGGTGGTGCTGGTGGTCGATCGGTGACCGCGCGGCGCGGGGGCGAAGAGCGACCTCGGCGGCGCTGGTTCGTCGCGCTCGGGGTGGTCCTGGTCGCGGCGTTCGTGGTCGACGGATTCCGAGCCACACCGCTGCCGCCACCTCCGCCGCTCGACGCGCCGTTGCCGACGGCGGCACCTCCGCCGGCGATGGAGCTCGTTCGGATCGAGACCGGCGTGACGCATCGGAGCGCGGCGTTCGCGTACCGCGGAGGTTCGTTCTTCGACCCGCGCGAGTTCGCGATGACCGCGGTGCTCGTGAAGCACCCGCGCGGCGACGTCTTGATCGACACGGGCTTCGGCCGTGACGTCGCCGCGCACCTGCAGACCTTGCCGCTGTTCTTCCGCGCGGTGACGAGCTGGGATCGCACGCGGTCCGTCGCCGAGCAGCTCGACGCCGCCGGCTACGATCGCGCGAAGCTGCGCGGGATTCTCCTCACGCACGCGCACTGGGATCACGTGAGCGGCATCCCCGAGCTCGCGGGGACACCGGTGTGGGTCACCGCCGAGGAGCGGCGCTTCGTCGCCGAAGGCGGGACGATCACGGCGTTGATGCGTGGGTTTCCGGGCGTGACGTACGAAGAGTACGCGTTCGAAGGCGGTCCCTATTTGGGATTCCCGAAGAGCCACGACGTCTGGGGTGACGGCTCGCTCGTCGTGGTGCCTGCGCCGGGGCACACGCCGGGCTCGGTCGTGGTCTTCGTCACCATCGCGAGCGGGGCGCGGTGGGCTTTCCTGGGTGATCTGGTGTGGCAGCGCGAAGGGATCACGGAGCGCGAAGAGCGACCCTGGTTCTGGAAGACCGTGGGCGACGACGATCCGGCGGCGGTGCGGGAGAACATCCTGCGAATCGCGGCGATCGCGACGCGCTACCCCTCGATCTCCCTCGCCCCGGCGCACGACGGGCGTGGATTCGGCGCGATCCCGAAGCTCTGAGCCCTACGCGCACCAGCTCACAGGCCGAAATCGTGACGGTCGTCGTCGGAGACGCAGGTCGGGATGGCCCTCACGTCTGCACGACAGTTGCCGACACAGTGGAAGCCGACGTCCGTGCAGGTCTCGTCGCCAGCGCAGGCGGTCGTGCGTTCGCCATCACAGCGAGCGAAGCACCCCTCTACCCCCGAGTAGCCCGGCGACACGGGCACGAGTGTGGTCGGCGTTCCGCCCACGTAGAAGCAAGCGTCCGCGTGCGCCGCACACGCACTGCGGGAGAGCTCACGACAAGCATTCGGGGCCTTGCCACCGCATGCGACGGAGAGGGCAATCGCAAAGCCCAAAGTCGTGACGAGGAACGGGAGGTGTCGCACTCCCTACTTCCTACCAGAAACTCGGCGCCTTCAGCGGCTCACTCGCTCCAGGACCGGCGCGAACTTCGCCCTCGCTCCACCGATGACGGGGGACCCGTGCGCTGGCAACACGTGCTCGAACGCCAGCTTCGCGACCCCCGCGAGCTCGTCCTTCGGCGGCTTGCACTGCTTCAACCACCCCGGGCCGACGTTGTAGGGCTTCACGAAGCCCATCACGCGCATCATCACGCGAGCGAGCAGGTTGAAGTACGCGTCGGGCGCTCCCCAGTTCTGAAGGCAGTCTCCCGCGATGCAGACCCCGCCCTCGCGCTCGAGCAGGAGCAGCGCCTCGGGCGGTGACGAGTGGATGACGTAGAGCTTCGCCCCTTCGAGCGGGAGCGCGCTCGTCTCGTCGAGCTCGACGTGCCCGTCGAAGTACGTGGTCTCCGACTTCGTGTCGAAGCCCGCCGTGTAGCGCATCCCCTTCACCGCCCACACCTTCGCGCCGTAGCGATCGGCGTAGAACGGGTCGTCGCTGCCGTGGTTGCCCGCGAGGCGAATCACGTCGGTCACCTTGCCGAGCGCGTCGAGCTTCGCGAGCCCCGCGTCGTCGAGCCGAACCGTGTTCACGAGCACGAGTCGCTCGCCCTCGCGCACGATCGTCATGTTGCGGCTGAACTTCACCGGCGCGCCGGGCAGCGCGATCGTGCCCTTCACCTGAAAGAGGCCAGGCAGCACTTCCTCGATCTCGCCGTGGGGCAGGACGGGCGGAAACGGACGGGGCACGTTGGGCATGGCTTCCTCGGTATCAGACGTTCCCAGCGCGAATAAGGCGGCGCTCACACTCGTTGCGCGCGAACCTCGATCGCGCGATGGTCCCCCGCCGCAGCGCCGGGTCAGATGAAGTGCCCCATCGCTCAGTGCGCGGCGCCGCGTTCACGGACGCAGCTCAACAATCACGCACCAGCATCAGAGGTGCCTCGCGACGGGTGGGCTGACGCACTTCGGCCGTCGGGCGGACGCGCAAGCGTTAGGAGGTCACCAATCACTGGACGCAAGTCCGTACCTGCCCGGCATCATCCGCTCCGATGCTGCCTGCACATGAGCCCTCACAGCACGGCACTGACTCACAGCGCTCACCCACGATCGCACAACTGGCTACGTCCGGTGGTGCATCGGCCCCAGATTCCTTCAGTGGAGCACCCGAGTCTCTCGTGTCCGGCGACGAGTTCGCGCAAGCGGTTCCGAGCAAAGCAACCACCAACGACCACTGCAAGCTCCTACCCATCATTCGCGCCACCATCGGCTTCGATCCCATAGCACCGTAGGTCGCCGGTGACGGGCTCGGACGCGAAATATCGAAGACGACAGCCATAATTTATGGGACGGCGGGCGGCGCAGGTGCACGCCAATATTGGGTGGGATGTGCATGGGTCGACTGGCTCGATACAGACCGGAGCCGCGTCACAACCCGCCGAAGGATCGTATGCAATCACCCCCACCCGGCACGACGGGAGGCCCCCGTCGTCGGTGGTTGCGAGGCCCGTTCGAGCCCCGCACCCAGCGGTGACGAAGAGAAATCCCAAAGCTGCCCGGCGCATGCTGCCATTGTGTCACGGGCTAAACGGTGCCGTGAAGACCTGTGAAACACCGCCGGCGCTGTTGTCTCCCCAGAAAGCGTGGAACGGTCCGCCGGGCGCCGCCGTCATACCTTCGTAGTCTCCCCACGCCGTGTTGCCGTTGGTTGCGACCTGTGTCCATGGAACACCGGTGCCCGGTCCGACTGGTGTAATCCGAGATTGGGTGGTGGGATAGGCATCGTACGGAGTGCCCGGTCGGACCGATGCCCCCCAAATCGAGACCTGCAGATTTAGGTACTGTGGCGTCTTCTTGGTAGATGGGGTTGGCGGGTTCACACTATCTCTCGTGTCGTGCCACGCCATCGCTGCGACAGGTACCGGAGTCGCGTTGGTCACCGCGAGCTCCTGGCCATACTGATTGCAGAACGACTCGCCGGCGGGAAGGGTCCCGCTCAGCATGCAGGTTGACAGGCCTGGAGGACAGACCTCTGGATTGCATACTGGGATCCAAGAATCAAACCCAATTAGACCCGCTGCCGTGGGATACTGGTAGAGAACCGATCGCAACCCCACATTCTGACCGTCCGCACTCGTTTGACTTCGGCTAATCGATAACAGTATTCGTCCCGTCCCAGGATTATAGACTATTGGGGCGCGCGTTCGATTGGAGCCGTTGTCCTGATCGGTGATGCACTGCGGCCACTTGGAGTCCGTTGTGATCTTCCGATGGGTCCAACTTTGACCCGAATTGGTCGAGACGGAGAACCACCAGATGACCGTCCGAGTTACACGGCTGGATGGCACCGAGCACATGAACGACTGGGGAAGGTTGAGATCACTGTAAACCATCTAGATTGTGTCGTCAGCGTTCACGCCTCCCGTAGGAATGGCGACAAGCGTCGCGTGAACGGGAGCAGCAACCTTCAATTTCGCAGAGAGGTCAATTGGCGTAAGGGCATTCATCGATGGCGGGGACGTTGTGTAGGATACTGGGCGGAGCCAACTCTTTGCTCCTTGATGCCACCAGACGTAGGCCTTGTGATTTTGGGCCGAGACAGCGACCACCGGGGCGTCCACGTCAGGCTGGCCACCGCCTGTTGCGGGATCAGTAATTCGAATCGCCGTCCCAAAGGTATTCCCGCCGTCAGAAGATAGCGCCAGCGCAGCATCGCTTGCCGCGCTGCCCTGCGATCGCACTATGCCTGAGAGAAAGACGGAGTCCGGAATACTCGGCTGGTCCACCCATGGATCGGAAAAGTAGCCGCCAAAGCTTCCGACACTGGGGATGATGGGCGCAATCGCTCCCGCATTGGTTGAGGAGTGCTGAATCCAGCTAGCGCCGTTATCATAGGAATTTGCCCAACCCAAACCGTCGTTCGTGTTGTACGCGACGAGGAAGGTCGGAGCGATCTGCCCGAACGGATTGGTTGCAAAGTAGGTCACAGCGCTGGTCTCTTGAGCGCCGGCAATCGTGGAGGGCTCGACGGCCGTTGTCACCGCGACGGGTTCCGATGTATGACAGGGAACTCCTGCTCGAGTCCGTACTCTCGACCGAGTGGGACGCGCAGCCAATGATGAAGACCGGAGCCATGCTCACCCCATGTCTACTCATGGTTCCCCCTTTTGTTTTGCGAGACTCGAATGAGGGCCAAAACCGAGCGGCGACCGATCCAAGCTCGACCCTAAACATGCCTGTGATTTCGTGCCAAGTCGAGCGCGTCGAGCGTCATCGGAAAAATTAGACTCCCATTGGGAGATCGCGTGCGTAACCGGTTCGACCGATATCCGCGTTTTATAGGCCGCGTTGGAGATTGACGACTGCTCGTCCTCGCGTCCGAGGCCGCGATCGTGAAGACCGCCCCGCAGATCGAGCTCTACGATCCGGACGGCAGTCACCCGAGCGCGGCTGGCACGTACCTCGCCGCGTGCGTGTTCTACGACGCGCTCACGGGCAAGACGTTCGACGCGACGGGCGGGGTGCCGGGCGGCATCTCGGCGAACGACGCGAAGCTGCTCCGCGATGCGGCAGCACAGGCGGTCGCGGCGCACCCCTGACGACGATCAGGGGTAGCTCGACGAGTTGAACCACCACTCGACGCCGAGCCCCAGGTAGTGCTGCACCGAGTACTGCGCGCGCACGTCCTCGATCGGGTAGTGGGCCCGCGCTCCCTCGTTCGGCAGCGACAGCGCATACACGACGCGGAACTGCGGGCGCTTGTAGGAGCCCTTCCCCGTCGGCGAGAAGTACGGCATGAGCGCGAAGCGCCAGACCCCGGCGTAGAGCGCGCTTCCGTCGCGCTTCGTCGGATCCTCGAAGGCGTAGACGCGCGCTTGGTAGCTCGCCTCGGCCGCGATGCCGAAGTAGTCGCCCAAGAAGACGTGCGGCCGCACCACCGCCGTACCTTCTTGGTACCGCTGGCGGCTGGTCGGCGACTCCGACGCATCCGTGAAGTAGCGGAAGTAGCCCGCCGCCAGGACCGAAAACGGCCCGCGCTGCACGTTGCCGCTCGCTGCGATCAAGAACTCGTTCGCGCCCCTCGTCGTCTTGTCGTTCGCGAACGTGTCCGGCACCGACAGCATGTCGTACGCGGCGAGCCCGTGCGCGTAGCGCGCCCACACGTTGAGGTGCTCGTCGTTCTGGCCCGACCAGAGGCCGAGCTGCGCCCCTGCGAGGAAGCCCCAATCCGAAGGGAGTCCGATCTGCTGCTGCGACGCCGGGTCCTCGTACACGCCGGCGCCGATCTCGTGGACCTCGCCGTAGACGACGACCTTCATGCCCGCCTTCGGGTTCGAGAGCACGCGCCCCTCGCGGAACATCTGCGTGAGCTTGAACGACTGGACCCAGCGCGGCCGGTTCAGCGAGACCACGCCCGTCGAGCCGATGCCGAACGGCGAGGTCGCCTCCGTC
This sequence comes from Polyangiaceae bacterium, assembly GCA_044224495.1. Classification (GTDB taxonomy): domain Bacteria; phylum Myxococcota_A; class Polyangia; order Polyangiales; family Polyangiaceae; genus JBGAKG01. The sequence continues at coordinate 22,466 of JBGAKG010000004.1, forward strand.
ACTTGGTACTGGAACGGGTTCTCGAGCCGCTGCATGCCCACGTGCACGGCGAAGCGCGTGTCGCTCTTGGGCAGGTAGTACCCGGCGCCGCCCCCGATCGTGTTCTGGTTGTCGAGCGGCCACCAGTTCAGGAGGTACGCGTCGTCGCCGCGGTACATGCGCGACCCCGCCCAGAACACCGCGTCGCCGTAGGTCGACTGCGCGTAGAGGTTGCGGACGTAGAAGAACTGCTCGGGCTTGCCGCTGAAGTGGAAGAACGGCGCCGCGAGCGCGAGCGTGCCGACGACCCGCGTGTGGATCTTGTCGGAGAAGTCGTCCTCGCGCCGGAGCTCGAGCTCGGCGTAGCTGTCCTCGTCGATGCGGGTGCCGTGCGAGACGATGTTGAGCGGCTGCGCGAGACCGCCGCGCAGATCGCTCGCGATGAGCACGCGGCCGTAGCTACCGAACTCGAAGCGACCTGCGTGCGTGAACGACGCGGCGGGCTTTCCGTCGGTGGGCTTCGCGTCGGCCGGCTTCGCGTCGGCGGGTTGCGCGTCGGTGGGCTTCGCGTCCGCCGGCTTCGCGTCGGCGGGTTGCGCATCGGCCGGCTTCGCATCGGCCGGCTTCGGGTCGTCGGCATGCGCGGCAGAGGCGCCGAGCGCGAGCGCGAGCCACGACGAAAGCGCGAGAGCGGAGGTGCGAACGTTCTTCATCACGGGCCGTACACCGCGGCGCCCCAGGCGCCGAGCGTGATCGAAAGCGCGCCGTTCTGTACCACGACCTTCCCGCCTCCGATGCGATCCGTGAACGTCTGTCCTTCGGTTGCCCCCAGCGTCGGCGGGAGCGGCGCCACGAACGTGCGCGAAGCACCCACGCGATTCAGCGCCACGAGCGCGACCGAAGCCCCGTCCTGGCGCGCGAACAAGAGGACTTCTTCCGTCGCGAAGACGTGCTTGTACGCGCCGCGACGGAGCGCGACGAGCTCCTGCCGCGCCTTGCCGAGCTTCTTCGTGAACGCGAGCGTCGCCGCTTCTTCGCCCGCGAGCGCGCTCGCGCCGCGCCACGGGGCGCGGTTGTTCGGATCGGCGCCACCCCACTCGGCGTACTCGTCGCCGTAGTAGAGGAGCGGCGCGCCGGGCTGCCCGAGCAGCCACGCGAGGGCGAGGCGATGGCGTGCGTACGACTCCGCATCGGGCGGTGCGGTCGCGACGTTGTCCCACTTGTTGCCGGGGATCCACGTCGGGTGCGCGCCGTCTTGGCCGCGGTACGACGCGATCGTCGCCGAGCGCGCGGTGTCGTGGCTCCCGATGTAGGGCGTCATGATCGCGCCTTGCGGGTACATCCAGCCGCTCGCCTGCGCCCAGTAGTCGGCGTGGAGCATGCCCTTCCCGTCGCCGGTGAACGTTCGGTACGGGACGGCGTGATAGAGCACGAAGTCGAACTGCCCATCGAGCCCGTGCGGGCCGATGTAGCGCGAGATCGTGTCGTACTCGCCTTGGTTGCACGCGAGCCCGCAGTCGCTCCAGCCCATCGCGGTTTCGCCGGTCAAGAAGAGCTTGGTGCCGCTCGCCTCGAAGGCTTCGCGCAGCCGCGCGGAGAGGTTCACGACGGCCGCGTCCTCGACGTGCTTCACCGCATCGATGCGGAGCCCATCGAGATCGAAGTTGTCGACCCACCACACCGCGTCGGAGGCGAACTGCGCGCTCACCTCGGGGACGGACCAGTTCACGTCGGGCAGATAGGGAGCGAAGAGACAATCGAGCCGGTGCCCGGTCCAATCGCAGTTGTTCGTCCCGCAGACGCAGCCGGTGCGGAACCAGTCGGGGTGAGCCTTGAAGTACTCGTGGTTCTCGTGGACGTGGTTCACCACGAAGTCCATCAGCACGCGGATGCCGTGCGCGTGCGCTTCGGCGACGAGCTTCTTCAGCGCGGCCTCGCCGCCGAGGCGCGGATCGACCTCGCGCGCCTTGATCGGCCAGTAGCCGTGATAGCCGGTGACCTGATGCACGCCGTCGTCCGATGCGTAGGGCGCGGTCGGGTTCGTCTGGAACGGCGTGAGCCACAACGCGCGAACGCCCATCGCATCGAGCGCGCCGGACGCGATGACTTGGCGCACGCCCTCGAGGTCGCCGTTCTGGAAGTTCGCGCGCGGGTCGACGTTGGACGCGGGAGGCACGTCGTTCGAGGGGTCGCCGTTCTTGAAGCGGTCGGTCACCGCCATGTAGATGACGGCGTCGCGCCAGTCGAACGCTTGCGCTTCCTTCCACTCCACCAGACGGAGCGGCGAAGCTGCGCGGCCGCGGCGATCCTTGGCCTCGACGACGAACGTGTACTTGCCGTCCTGCGCGAGCGGCGGCGTGAAGCTCACGAGGTTCTTCACGACGTCGACCGACGCAGTCACGGGCGTCTCGACCCCGCCGTGACGGGCGGTGACCTTCACCGACGTCGCGTCGATGCCGGTCTGTGCCCACCCGGGTTGGAACGCGACGACGCGCGTGGTGGCGTCGCCCTTGGCCGGCGCGAGCTTGGGGAGGTAGCAATCGACCACGTCGACGGCGGAGTTCTCGATCCCGCCCACGTACTTGCGGAAGCGCGCGTCCGGATCGAGCTGGTAGGCGCCGTCGACGACGACTTTGTAGGCGACGAGGCCCGGTGAGAGCGGGACCTTCGCGGTGAAGTTGCCGTTCGCGTCGGGCCCGGTCATCGGGGTGGCGCTCTTGTCGAACGCGTTCCACTCGCCTGCGAGCGTGACCGCCTTCGGCGCGGTGCCGAGCGTGGGGACGAAGGTGAACGTGGTGGTGCACGCGCCCGCGTCGAGGTCGACGAGGGGCACGTCGATCGGCGCGTCCGTGCTGCCGCCGTCGGTTCCGCTGTCGCCATCGGGCGTGGTCGCCGGATCGCTGCAGCCGAGCGCGAAGAGCGCGAGCGGGAGCAAAGCGGCGGTACCAAGTTGGTACGAGCGACGACGCCGAGCGAGGAGCGCTCCGAGCGCGAGCGCCATCACGACGAAGCCCGCGGTGCTCGCGCCGAGCCCGGCACCACCCGCGTTGCATCCGCCTTCTTCCTCGACCGGAGGCGTCCCCGCGTCCGCGCCGGCGTCGTTCCCGGGTCCGCCCGCGTCGCCGCCGTCGGTCCCGGCGTCCGGCTTGGGCTCGTCCGGCTCGACCATGACGAGGCAGCTCTTCGTCGCGCTGTCGGGCTTGGTCATGAGCACGTACCCGCCCGCGCCGAAGCCGACCATCGGCGCTTCGCCCGCGTAGTCGGCGGTCACGCGATCGTGCAGCTCGGAGAGGATCCCGAAGTTCTCCGTCGCCTGGGCGACGTTCCAATCGCGGGTGGACTTCGCGAGCGCGGTGTTGCCGACCAGATCGAGCGCGCGCCCCATCCGCAGGTCGACGAAGATCCACTCCTGGCTGTCGTACCAATCGCCGTCGTCGTTCCGGAAGTAGCCGCGCCCGCTCGGCGGGACGAGCCCTTGCGCGATCGTGCTCACGGTCGCGCGCGCGGTGCGCTTGTTCGGGTCGGCGAGCCCGAGCGACACGGCCTCGATCGCGGCCGCGTCGAGGAAGCCTTTGCCTTCCGCGAGCGCTTCGACGCTCTGCGAGATCGCGCCGTTCGGCGCGCGCAGGTTCTGGAGCACGCCCGCGCCGAGCTTCTGCGCGGCGGTCTGGTAGCTCGCGTCGCCACCGAGGTTCGCGAGCCCGCAGAGGCCGCGCGCCGCAGTCAGGCTGGTGTAGGCGAAGTGCTGCTGCTTGCCGTTCCAGTGCACCTCCCAGATGCTCGAGTCGGCGGCGATGAGCCCGCTCGGCTCCTGGAGCTTCACCAGGACGTCGCCGATCTTCGCCTTCAGTACGGGCATCGCGCTCGTCGCGAACGCGGTGTCCTTCGACGCGGCGACGTACTCGTCGAACGCCCAGAGGAAGAGGCCGAAGCCGTCGAACTCGACGTTCGGGCCGTCCTGGTTGGAGTCGCTCTCCTCGGTCCCGTCGCCGTAGTAGCGGACGACCGAGATTTGGTACGGCGCGCCCACGTACGTCTGGTAATTGCCGACGGTGGCGCCGAGCTGGAACTGGAGCGCTTTCTTGGCTTCGACGAAGTGACCGGTCCGCACGAGCGCGACCGTGGCGTACGCCATGTCGCGCACCCACGCGATGTTCCACTTGCCGGGGGCGATGCTCGCGAGGATCTGACCCTCGCTCTTGCCGGGCTCCGTCACCTGCCCCATGCGGAGGAATGCTTGCGACTGCGCGAAGAGCGCCGCTTCGGTGGGCGCGAGCGTGGACGGTGCGGGCGTGCGCCACGCGGTCCAGTCGGCGACCTCGGCATCGAGGAGCTGCTTCGGCGTGCGGCTCGCGGCGAACGCGCGCACGCGATCGACGGCGGGCTGCGCGTCGGCGTCGAGCGCGAGGACCGAGTACCAGCCGGCCCACGCGGTCTGATTCACCGCGAGATCGCCGAGCGCCTGCTGGAAGCCCGCGACCTGATCGTCCTTCGCACCGTTGCCGGCGTCGTCGCCGAGGTTCTGGCCCGCGAGGAGCGCCGTGTACGGGTTCGGGTTCGTCCCATGATGGGACGACGAAACCAAGCTGCCGTGACCCATCGCGAGACCGCTCGGGCCCCACTCGTAGAACGCGTCGCGCGCGGCGTTCCACGCCGTGCCTTCGCCGCTGGCGGAGGGATCGGGCCCGCCCCCGCCGAGGTGGTAGTTCATGATCGCGTAGGCATCGATGGCCCCGCTGCCCGAGAGGCGCGTGACGCCGAGCACCGTGAACGCCGCGTTGTCGGCGAGGCCCATCGGCGCGAAGTCGTACTCGTCGACCTGGAGGCCGGAGACGACGCGCACGACGTGGACGATCCCGGTTCCGGGGACGTACTCGATCTTCAGCGGCGCCACGGCGGGGAGCCACGTGCCGGTGCCACCGACGCGAACGCCGGGGTAGGCGTCGAAGAGCAGATCGCGCGACTGGGCGCCGGCCTTGGGAAAGCGATACGGGTGCTCGAGGAACTGCGTGAGCCGACCTTGGGCGACGTCGAACGCGATCGACGCACGGCCGTTGGACGACGGGAGGAACCCCGTCGAGCGGTGCGGCTCGGCGGCGACGGCGGGGCACGTGCTCGCCGCGACGGCGGCAAACACGGCGAAGGCGCTGGACACTGCAAGGATGCGACGACGCACGAGGCCCTCCGTCTTGGGGAGCGTCGCGTAGCATCCATCCGGGGCGGCGGCTCGCGAAAAGTAACTCAGGTCTGCGTTACGTCGGACTCGACCCGCCGCAATCAGCACCCAAAGCTCTGATATCTTTGCCGATTCGCCGATTCGCTCGCCGACGCCAGACGACCGCAACGAGCAGAACGCCGAACGATGCCAGGCCACCCGTCGTGGGCGCACGACCAACGACAGCACAACCGCAGGCGCTCTCCTGCGAAGGCGGCACCGTTCCGGCATCGGCACCCGCGTCAGCCCGTTCTACCGATGCGGTCGTTGTCGCCAGGTTGCCGAGCGAGTCGACCAATCGGATCGTGTCGACTCCGGGGTTCGTCCCGGCCGTGTAGACGCCGGCGCTCGTGATCGTCCCTCCTGACGCGCTCGACTCGAGCGACCAGGTGTAGCCGCTGCCACTTCCACCGGCCGCGGAGAACGTGATCGTCGCACCCGACGCGACCTTCGGGTTCTGCGGAGACAGCGAGAGCCCCGCCGTAACGGTGACGTCGACGCTTGCCGTGTTGCCGACCGAATCCGTGACGGCGACCGCGTCGGTGACGTTGCCTTTCGCGCCTGCGGTGTATGCGCCCGTGCTCGAATCCATCTTCGCACCCGAGGCGTTCGTGGTGAGAGACCAGACGTAGCCGGCGCTGCTTCCGCCTTGCACGAAGAACGAAACGGCGCCCTTCGGCGGCACGCTCGGCTTCGCGGGATTGATCGCGAGTCCCCCGCCGACGGAGACGTTCGCGCTCGCGCTGTTGCCGAGCGAATCCGTCACCACGACCGTGTCGACGACGTTGCCCGTCGCGCCGGCGACGTACTCGCCAGTCGACTTGATCGTTGCGCCGGACGCGTTCGGCCCGATCGACCAGAGGTATCCGATTCCACTTCCCCCGACGGCAGAGAACGAGACCGCGCCCTTGGGCGGCGTGCTCGGCAGGCTTGGCGAGATGCTGATGCCCGCACCAACGGACACGGAGACGCTTGCGGCGTTACCGAGGGAATCCGTGACGGCAACGACGTCGCTGACGCCGCCCATCGCACCAGCGACGTAGGCACCGCTGCTCGCGTTGAGCGTGGCGCCCGATGCGTTCGTAGTGAGCGCCCAGGTGTAGCCGACGCCGCTGCCACCCGTCGCGCTGAACGCGATGGCCCCCTTCGGTGGAGTCGATGGCGTGCTGGGCGCGAGCGCAATTCCGGCGCCGACGCTGATGCCCGTGCTTCCGACGTTTCCGAGTGAGTCGGTCACGGTCACGGTGTCGTTCACGTTGCCGGTAGAACCAGCGACGTAGACGCCCGAGCTCGAGTTGATCGTCCCGCCTGATGCGTTCGTCGACAGCGACCACGTGTAGCCGGTGCCGCTTCCACCGCTCGCTGCGAACGCGATGCTTCCCTTCGGCGGTGTGGAGGGCGCGTTCGGAGTGACCACGACGGTCGGTCCCACCGTGATCGCCGTCGCCGCGACATTGCCAAGAGAATCGGTGACACTCAAGGTGTCGACGACGTTGCCCGTCGCACCCGCTACGTAGGCGCCGTTACTCGCGTTGATCGTCGCACCGGACGAGTTGGTGGTCAGAGACCACGTGTACCCCCCGCCACTCCCGCCCGAGGCACTGAACGCAATGCTTGCCTTGGGCGTGCAGGACGGTGACGCCGGAGCAATCGCGACTCCAGCGGAGACGGTGACGTTGGCGTCGGCCGAATTTCCCAGCGCGTCGATGACGTGGACGATGTCGCTGACGCTCCCGGTCGCGCCCGCGACGTAGGCGCCCGTCGACGGGTTGATGGTGCCTCCAGAGGCGTTCGTGGAGAGCGACCACGTGAAGCCACTTCCGCTCCCGCCGCTCGCAGCGAACGCGATGGTCGACTTCGGAGCGACCGTGGGCGCTGCGGGCGAGAGCGAGACTCCGGGCCCGACGGTGACGTTCGCGGTGGCAACCGCATTGGCAGAGTCAGTCACTCGAACGACGTCGATGACACTCGGGGTGGAACCGGCAACGTACGCGCCGGTCGACGCATTGATGGTTCCACCCGAGGCGTTCGTCGAGAACGAGTACGAGTAGCCGGTGCCACTGCCGCCGAATGCGCTGAACGTCTTCGAGCCTTTCGGAGCGACCGTCGTGGAGCTGGGCGTCAAGCCGAGCGCGAGGGGTCCGTCGGTGATCTTGGCGACGTAGAGATCAACGTTTCCTCCGTTGGTGGCCTGATACGGCGAGAGCGTAGGAAAGTTCACCGAACTGGTAGTGCCGGTCACGTAGACGTCGCCAGCGCCGTCCAGAGCGACGCCGTAGCCCAAGTCCGCGCCCGACCCACCAAGAAACGTCGAGTACGCAACGCCCGAACCCGTGGGCAAGAGCTTCGTGATGAACGCATCCCACGATCCCGCCAGCGTAGGTTGAAACGCGTTGTAGACCGGGAACGTGGTTGCACCAGTCTTCCCGGTGATCACAGCGGAGCCGATGGCGTCGACGGCAATGTCGTATGCGATGGATTGGGCGCCGCCGGTCGCATGGCCGATGAAGGTCGAGTACGCCAGGGACGAACCGCTCGGGGCGAACTTGGCGACGAAAGAGCGGTCCGACCCCGCGCCGATCGTAGGCGTGTACGCAGTCGGCGTCGTCGGAAAGTTCGTGGATAGGGTGGAGCCCGTGACGTATGCCGCCCCCGTCCCATCCACCGCGATCCCATTCCCGTAGTCGCTCGACGTCCCGCCGAGGTAGGTCGAATAGACGAGCGTCGATCCCGTCGGATCGAGCTTGCTCACGAACACGTCGGACAGGCCCTTGTTCGTCGTCTGGAATGCGTTCACCGTCGGAACGGTCCCCGATGCGACGTCACCGGTGATGTAGGTGGCACCCGTCGAGTCGACGGCGATTGCGTTTGCGTACGCGTAGGTTCCGACGAACGTGGAAAAGACGAGACTCCCACCCGACGGAAGCAGCTCGGTCACGAACGGACCCCCGCCCGGTGTCGTGGTTTGGAAAGCGCCCGAGGTCGTCGGGAAGTTGGCCGAAGACGTGCCGCCCGTCACGTAGGCGGCGCCATTCGTACCGATCGCGACACCGTACGCTTCGTCAGCCTTGTTGCCACCGAGGTAGGTCGAATAGAGCAGCGAACCCGTTGGACCGAGCTTCGCGACGAACGCATCACGAAAGCCGTTCAGAGTCGTCGAGTAGGCGTTCGACGTCGGGTAGTTGGCGCTCTCCGTGTAGCCAACGACGTGTGCATTGCCGCTGGAGTCGACCGCAATGTCGTAGCACTCCTCTTCCGCGCTCCCGCCGAGGTAGGTCGAGTAGACCAGTCCTGCACCGCCGGGACTGAGCTCGGTGATGACGACGTCGTTGGCTCCTGCGAGCGAGCCTTGGATCGGATTTGCGAGCGGGTAGTTGGTCGACTGCGAGAGCGCGCCCACGAAGATGGCTCCGCCGGGCCCGACCGCAATACTTCCATGGTTGTACTCGAGGTCCGAGGCGTTGCCTCCGAGGTACGTGGAGAACGCCAATGTCGGATCGATGAGCACGGGCTTCCGCGGATCGTAGCCTTCCAGGTCGAACGCGACACGGCGCTCACCCTCGATGCGGTAGCGCGTCGCGAGCTCACTTCCGTTCTGCAGCACACGCGGAGGCAGCTGCGTGAGCCTGCCCGTCGGCGTCTCGATCGCGAGCGACCCGTCGGCGGTGAGGGCGATCGCGTTCGCGCCTTCGATGTCGAATGCGATGCGTGAGGCGTCGGTTCCCGCGGCAACGTCCAGATCGTATTCGAGGCCCTTTGCGCCACCGTGCCAGACGACGTCGACGCCCGGCGCCCATTCCTTCGCACGAACCTGCGCAAAGTTGGGGACATCCGTTCGCCAGTGGGCGGGGTCGTTGCCGAGAAAGAAGTTGCTCTTCGTCCCAAGAATCGATTCACCGACCGGAGCGCTCGGCCGCACATTCGCCAGTCGCATCGTGACCGCAGTGGAGGTGCTTGCACCGTGCAGTTGGAGCGTCATCGCGTCGTCGGTGAGAAAGAGCGTGGTCCCGTTGCTCCGCGTGACGAATCTCACCCGAGCGTCCCACTGCCCAGCATTCGCCTCGAAGCGCAAGGGGAGCTTCATGCTCGTGGCGGTGGGCGACTTGGCGTCCACGTCGACGCGCGAGATGGGTCGCCGGGCGGGCGACGACGGTCGCTGCCCTGAGCTCGGGCCGAGCGCGAGGGCGAGCGCGAGAATGCCAATCTGAATTCGAGTTCCGTTCACGATGGCCTCGTTCGAGCGATCCATCAGCATATACCCATTTTGAATCGTCTGGCGGCGGTGGTTGGCGCAGCTCGGATCAACGGAATGGGCCCGCCGCCAGCAGTCCCCGCCGTCCTCGCATCAACGCCACCGCGTGCTCCAGATGCGGGCGGAGCTCCTCGGGGTCCGGCACCCCTCCCGGTAGCGTCCACGCGAGCTCCGTCTCCACCGCCACCAGCTGGGGGAGCTTCAGCAGCGCCTTCAGGTGCTCTCGCGTCGCCGGCGTCAGCCCCGGATCGTCGACCGAGAACGGCGTCTCGAACGCGAGCTCGATCCGGAAGCGCACCATCGTGTCGAGCGACGATCCGTTCTCCGCCCAAACGCACCCGACCTCGAAGCGCTCACCCGAGAGCGACGCCGCGTGGATCCACATGCGCCCGCGCTCGAGTCGGCCCTCCACCGACGCCGCGAACGCCGCCCACGCCGGCTCCGCCTTCGCCATCGCGGCCGGCGGCGGCACGTTCGTCACGGCTTCTTCCACCGAGCCGAGGAGCGCCAGCGCGGACGCGACCACCGGGCCCAGCGTCTGCGTCGTCGTCGCGGCGCGGCCCACGCCGAACGCGAGGCGATCGTCGTCCATGCGCACGCCCTCGAACGAGAGGAGCGCCTGGAGGAGGTCGGGCGTGAGGAACGCCGCGGCTTGCGCCGGCTCACGCGCGGTCGCCACGAGCCGCCCGTCCGCGAGCGGGTTCTTCAGCGGCACCTTGCGCGCGCTCAGGAGATCGGAGAGCGAGCGCTCGTGCAGCGAGAGCCCGAGCCCGAGGTGCGGATAGCGGATCTCGCCGACCACGCCGACGTGCGTCCCCGCGACCTCGCGCCGGAGCTCCAGCGTGATCGGTCCCCGCGTCGTCGTGAGTGACTGCGTCTCGGGCGAGAACGTCATCCCCGCGCGCTGCGCGACCGCATCCCACACCGCGGTCCAGCGATCGCGCCCGACGAGGTACGGCTTCCGCGCCGGCACCGAAGCTCCGTCCGCGCGCCGGCCCACGGTGATCGGGAAGCCGAGCACGACGTCGACGCCGAAGAGCACGCGCGCCCGCACCTCGAACCGCCACTCCACCGCGAACGATTGCGCGGCGAACGATGGCACCGCGTCCTTCGGGATCGAGATCCGAAACGGGATCGACTCCTGCTCCGGCGGCGCTCCGCGGAGGAGCTGCGCGATCCAGTTCGTCTCTTGCCACCGGCCTTGGTTCGGCACGGACTCGCGCCGGACGAAGCCCGCCTCGACCGAGCGCACGTTGCGCGTGCTCACGTTCGCGAAGGAGACCGTGCCGGTCAGCGTCTCGCCGGGTGCGATCACGTCGCGATCGGCGGACAGCTCGACGTAGAGCTCCCCGCGTCGCGGTCCGTCCGACGTCGCGACGAGCGGCGGCGGGCGCCCGTGCTCGACGATCGGCGGCCGCACGACCGGGATGTCGAACGTCGCGTGCCGATCCGGCCACCACGGGATGTCGACGTCGACCGACACGTAGTACGCGGACGACGTGACGGCGCCGCGGAACGTCGGCGCCCCCACGAGCGGGATTTGGAATCGCACGTCCTTCACGTGCTTGCCGGGCGCTAGCTTTCCCGGCCGCCAGACGAGCTCCTGCTCGTGCAGAGGCCCCGCGCGGTAGAGGAACGCAGCCTCCCAATAGCCGAACGAAATTCGCACGGAGTCGATCGGCGTCTCCGTCTTGCTCTCGAGCTCCACGCTCGCGACGAACGGCTTCCCCGGCTCCACCGCCCCTGGCGAAATCCGGAGACGAACCGTCGGCCGGCTGCGCATCGGCGAGAGGATAGTGCGAACGGCGCAGCCCGTGCTACCGATCCGGCATGCGCTTCGTGTCGCCGTTCGCCGCCATCGTTCTCCTCGGCCTCGTCGCATGCAAGAACGCCGCGTCCGAGCCGGATCCGGTCCCGCGCAGCAGCGCGAGCGCCGTTGCCTCCGCCAGCGCGGCCCCCGTCGATCACTTCGGCGAGGCGATCACGGCGACGGAGAAGGCGAGCCTGGTCGACGTCGCGAAGAACCCCGCTGCCTACAAGGGCAAGACGATCGTGACGACGGGCAAGGTCACGCGCGTCTGTCAGGAGCGCGGTTGCTGGATGGCGATCAAGGACTCGGCGAGCGACGCGACGGTGCGCATGCACGGTCACAGCTTCTTCGTGCCGACCACGTCGTCCGGGCGCGACGCGCGCGTGCAGGGCACCGTGATGATGACGAAGGACGGGCACGAGTGCGACGAGATGGAAGCGGTGGGGGCGCAGCTCGAGATCGACGCGACCGGGGTCGAGCTGGGACCGCCCCGCTCCTGATCACGCAGTGACGCTGCGGACGCGGGCGAACCTGAACCGCGCGAGCGTCTCCGGACCCCAGAGGGCGACGACGATCGCGACATAGACGAGCGCGGTCACCGCAGTGATCTTCGGCTCGTAGTACGGAACGGCCTTCTGGAGGTTCTCCTGCGGCCAGAGACTCCAGAAGATGCCGAACGTCCAATGGCAGAGCGCCATCGAGAACAAGCTCTTCCCCGAGTTGTTGTAGATCCACACGAACAACACGCGGGTCACGATGATGTAGATCGAGTGCCAGAAGATCCACGCTGCGGAGTAGTACCCGCTGATGACGAAGCCCGGGATGTGGTAGCCCGCCCAGACGAGACCGAGGCGAAGACCGGTCGTCAGCGCGCCATGTCGTTCCTGCATCGGATCGATCGCGTACCCCGTGAGGCCGAGCTCCTCGCCATAGGTCATGAAGAACACGGTGCAGTAGCCGAGGAATCCGACCAGCGAGAACGTGGGCGGTGGAATCGCGACGCCCTGGAGCCGAACGACGACGTAGTCGACGAAGCCGATACTCGGATAGAGCGCGAGGATGGGAACGAGCCAAGCGCGCGGGCGGAGCTTGGCGACGTCGATGGTTCTCGCGAGGAGCCCACGCACACCCGCCCAACCCCGTTCGTGGAACGTGAGGAGCAACGCCGCGAACATCGGCATCGCGAGGCCAGCCTGAAAGAGCTTGAAGCCCGGAAAGAGCTGGATGTCGTACGCAGCTCCGAGGACCCAGACGGGGATGCAGAGCCCGAACAGGACCAGTACGAAGCGCAGCGGCGATCGGCGTGCCGACGAAGCGTCCATGACTGACCTCCGACCTCGTCTTGGGTCTACTACGCGGAGGACGGCTGGCTCCTGAATTCGCGCATGCAAAGCGTGCGCATCGTTCGTTGCAATAATGCATCGATGCGATGGGAATTTGTCGATCGCACTGCGTGAGCGCACGACGCATCTTGGGCCCCGGAACCAACCAGGAGGCTCTCGCATGAACACACGAAACGACGAAACGACTCTCGTGATCGGCGGCGGAAAGACCGGCCGGCGCGTCGCCCAACGACTGACCGCTCGCGGCGTTCCCGTGAAAGTGGGCTCCCGATCGGGCACGACGCTCTTCGATTGGGAGAACCCTTCGACGTGGCGCGATGCGCTGCGCGACGTGCGTGCGATGTACGTGACCTACCATCCCGACATCGCGGCCCCGGGCGCGTCCGAGGCGGTGCGCGCCGTCTCCAAGCTCGCCGTCGATCGTGGCGTCGCGAAGATCGTGCTCCTATCGGGACGCGGAGAGCCGCAAGTCGTCCCGAGCGAAGACGCCGTACGAGAGAGCGGCGCCCGCTTCACGATCGTGCGCGCGGCGTGGTTCTGCCAGAACTTCAGCGAAGGCCTCTTCCTCGATCCCATTCGCGGCGGAGAGCTCGCTTTCCCCGGCGGCTCGGTGGGCGAACCGTTCGTCGATGCCGACGACATCGCCGATGTCGTCGTCGAGGCTCTCACGGACGACCGGCACGCCGGAAAGACCTACGACCTCACGGGGCCGCGCCTTCTCTCGTTCGCCGAGGCCGTCGCAGAGATCGCGCGCGTCTCGGGGAGAACCGTGCGTTACGTCCCGGTCACGTCGGAGCAGTACGCGGCCGCGCTCGCTCCGCACATGCCTGCGGAGCAAGTGACGTTCTTGTGCGACCTCTTTCGCTACGTGCTCGACGGCCACAACGCCCACACCACCGACGACGTTCAGCGCATCCTCGGGCGCAAGCCTCGAGACTTTCACGAGTTCGCGCTCGCTGCGGCGACGGCGTGGAAGTGAGCTCGGTTCCGGAGCGTGTTCGGGAGGGCGACTACCTGCGCGCCCTCCCCGCTTCGATCGCAACGACGAAGTCGTCGCGCAGGCGCACGTAGCGCGGGAAGCTCCCCCGCTCTTGGTAGACCCACAGGTCGAGCTTGTGTCCCCACCGATCCCACGACCGACTCGCGTAGACGGGCTGACCACACTTGTCGACGACCTGAACCGCGCTGTCGCCGATCAGGACGAGGTTGCCGCCGCACGAGAGGCCGTCGTCGACGGCGCGCTCTGCGATGGGTTTCGCGTCAGGGCCGATGAAGGTGCTGAGAGCGAAGGCGAGGGTGAGAGCGAAGGTGATCATGATCAGCGCGGCGGCGGCAGAGTTTGTCCGTGAGTCTCATACCCCCAACAGGCGAGCGAGCCGTCGGTATGAATGCCGCAGCCGAACGTATCTCCAATGCAGAAGTCCTTGAACACACCCGATGGTGAAGCGGAAGGCATGTACGTCGCGATTGCGCCCCAGCACGTGAGAGTTCCATCGGTTCGTTGGGCGCACAGACCGCCTCGCGACACCGCGAGCGAGGTGAAGGAGCCGGGCGGAGGGTTTGTCTCGCCACTATTTCCCACCCCCCAGCAGGCAAGATTGGACGCGCCCTCCATGATCGCGCAGGCGAATGGGCCCCCGGAGCCGACCGCCACCGCGGGAGCCTTAGGCGCGGGCGCGGGAGGCGTGTCACCCCAACAGAGGGGTGCGGAGTCTCCGATCTGGAGACCACACGGATTTCCCTCCCCCGCCACTACGCGACGGACAGGGACGGGCGGCGGCGAGTAGGGGATGATGCCGCCTCCTCCCGTCCAGTACCAGCACGAGACCGAGCCGTCCATCTTGGTGGCGCAAGCGCTCTGGATGTTGATGGAGAGCTCGGTATACCGACCCGGTTGAGACTTTCCGTCGAACGTACCCCAGCCCCAGCACTCCATATCTCCAGTGCTTCGAAGGCCGCAGACGGATACGCCGACCGCAAGCTTGCTGAAGGTGCCGCTCGGAGAATCCGCCACCGCGTCACCCCAGCAGCTCACCGTGCCGTCACTGCGCAGAACACATGCTCGCCAAAAGCCACAGGCGATTCGCTCCGCTGGAGCGACGACCCCACTCTCGGAACCACCATCTGCACCGCCATCGGTGGCAGCGGTTGTCCCGCCGCCGCAGCCAACGATCGCGAGCGCGACCAACACGAGTTTAGTTCGTCTTGACCAAGACATGGAGGAAGGCCGTCTGAGTCCCATCAAATGAGTCATCGCTTCCGCAGAGCGGGCACACACCGGGCAGACCCGCGGTGAGCGCGAGCGGTTCGAGTGAGTTCAGGTCGACGTCGAGCGCCTTGACGTGCGCTTTCGTGGCGAGGTCGTAGAGGGCGACGACGTTCGTCGTACCCGTGAGAAGGGCTACCCAGGCGTATTGCACGTTGTCGATGACGACCACCTTCATCCCGACCGGCGTCGCGTTCGGGAAGTCCGTGAGTGGCAACGAGACCGGCGGTGTGTTGACAGCACCGCCGAGAAACCACCGAAGCTCTGGTCCCACGGGTGTATCAACGAGGACAATCACGGCGCCAGGAATCGAGGTGTCGACACCGTTTGCGCCTCCGATCGCTACCGGTTTGCCGGCGAAGGCGGCCTGTCCCAACGGCGAGGCACTCGTCGCGTCGGCTCGCACGACCGTCGTCCCTGTAGGTGCCTCAAGCGCCGCCCAGACGTCGTTCGTATTCATGGTGAGATCAACCCCATTGCCAGAAAGCGAAAGGGGGAAAGGCTTTTGGCTCAAGGCCTGCGTTCGCAGTGCGAGTGGTCCGGAGGTCAGGACGGCTACGTTTGCCGTGATCGCAAACTGCGGGTCCACATCAAGCGCCTTCACGGGGCCGAGCTTGACGTTCGCCGTCCGCTTCGCCGAGGTCGGGCTAATGTCGTAGAGAGAAACCCCCACGACATCACCGACGACCGCGTTCCCCAACAGCCCCTGCGGCTCTGCGATCGCAAGCGTGGTCGGGACGTCCACGAGACTCTGCGGCGGAATCGCAAACGTTGGTGGCTGGGTCGCGATGTCGTACCCGATGAACGTCGACGGCAGCTCGGTCACCACTCCCACGAGCCCTGAGATGTCGAGCGCGACCGGAGTGCCCTGGAGGGCCGCGATCGGAGTAGCTCGGGTCGGCGGGTTCTGCTCGACGAACTGCGGGGAGATCGTGAACGCGAACGAGAGCACGCGGTACGGCGCGTTCGGATCGTCCGGCACCTTCTGTCCCGGGCTGGGTTTGTTCTGTCCCCCCGGCGGGCTGGCGACGCTCCCGCACTTGTTCTTCACGAAGCCGCAGTTCGTCACGCTGACTGTGCTCGGCACCAAGCGGCACTCGGGCTCGACGCACTTGACCTTCGCAAAGGATTGAATGCCTCGACGCTCTCGACGCTGGTCCCCTTGATCGTGAAATCGTTGGCCGCGAGCTGCAAGGTGTTGATCGTGTAGCGACAAGGGGCGGTTGGCTTGGCGACGCAATAGGCGTCGTCCGTCGAAAGCGACACGCGACCACTCTTCAACGACGTGGAGCCGATGGTTCCGTTCGCGTCGAAGACGATCGTACCGCTCGAGAACAGAGCGACGATGTCGGGGCGCTTCGGTTGCGGTTCGACGACGCGAGCGCCCTTCGTTCGAGCGGCGTAGGCGATGAGAGCAGTACCCACGAGCAGCCACGAAGCCACGAGGCCAACCACGCCGCGACGCCATGCAACCCGCCCCATCCTTCTACTCTGCGCTGCTGCGCGAGGTCACGTCAACTCGACACCGACAGAACTCCCAACTAGCTGCGACTCCTCCGGAGTAGTGGGGTTGATGCGCACACGCGCGCTTGCCCCGTGTGGGACGCTGCGCCCTGAAGGGTTGCAACAGGATGCGCAGCGAGCTGCTACGCTTCTCCTCCCAGGAGAGGTCCCATGCGTACTTCGACGGCAACTTCGCTCGGCATCGTTTTCTTTCTCGCCGCCTGCAGCTCCAGCTCGCCGTCACCGTCACCCTCTCCGACCGACAGCGGCGGCTCCACCGGGTGGCGCGCCATCGTCGGGAGCGACGGCACCTTCGTCCACACGTTCGACGAGAAGGAGTGGACCGTCCGCGCGCTCGGCAACGTCGATCTCTTCGGCGTCTCGTGCATCGGCAACGACGTCGGTTGGGCCGTCGGCGCCCACGGCGTCATTGCCCACACCGAAGACGGCGGCCGTACCTGGTCGTGGCAGACGAGCGGGACCACCACCACGCTCCGCTCGGTGGCCTTCGCCGACCTGACCCACGGCATCGCCGTCGGCGACGACGGCTTCGTGCGCAGCACGATCGACGGCGGCAAGACGTGGACCGCACCGCCCGCCGGCGGCGAAGCGCTCCCGCTGCGGTCCGCGTTCGCGACCACCAACGCGTTCTACGCCGTCGGCAACGGCGGGCTCCTCTACCGCGGCGCGCTCGGTGCGCTCGCGCCGCAGACCATCGCGAGCGCGGGCGATCTCACGGCCGTGACCGCGCGCGGGGCGCACGTCGCCGTCGCCGATGCGAAGGGCGGCGTCTTCGAGAGCTTCGACGGAGGCCAGTCCTTCGCTCGGACGGACAGCGGGACCGCCGTCATCCGCGCGCTCGCCATCACGGCGCGCGGCGACCTCGTCGCTGCCGGCGACGGGGGCACGATCAAGGTCTCCTCCCAACAGGGGCTCTGGATCACGGCCGAGAGCGCCATCACCTCGAACCTGCACGCCGCCGTGCCTACGAGCACCGGCGTCTTCTTCGCCGGCGACCACGGGACCCTGCTCGTGCTGAACGACGCCGGCCTGCGCTCGATCCCGCTCTCCACCACCGCCGATCTCTGGGCGGTCGAATCCTTCGAGTGACGGCCAAGCCCAAGGCCGAGCTCGACGCCCGCGCCGCGCTCGCGCTGCTCCGCGCCGGCGCCGATCCGGAGCGGGCGCGTCACTCGCTCCGCTTCTTCAAGACCGGCCCCGGCGAGTACGGCGAGGGGGATCGCTTCCTCGGGCTCACCGTCCCGAAGGTGCGGGCGGTCCTGCGCGACCACCGGATCGATCTCGCGACCGCGTGCGCCCTCCTGGACAGCGAATGGCACGAGGCCCGGCTCCTCGCCGTGCTCGCCATGGCTCGCTTGTACCAACGTGGGACGGAGAGCGAACGCCAAGCCGTGTTCCGCGCCTACCTCGACCGCGCGAGCCGGGTGAACAACTGGGACCTCGTCGACTCGTCCGCTGGCTACGTCGTCGGCCCCGAGCTCGGTGGGAAGCACCGGGCGAGGATCCTGCGCCTGGCCCGCTCCAAGCTCGTCTGGGAGCGTCGGATCGCCATGATCGCGACGTTCCACCCGATCATGCAGGGCGATCCCACGGATGCGCTGCTCGTGGCCGAGCTGCTCGTGGACGACGAGCACGACCTCATCCACAAGGCCGTCGGCTGGATGCTGCGAGAGCTCGGTGAGCGCTGTGGCATCGCCCACCTGCGCGGCTTCCTCCGCGTGCATGCCGCGACCATGCCGCGGACGGCGCTGCGCTACGCGCTCGAGAAGCTCGAGCCAGCCGAGCGAAAGCGGTGGATGGGGATGGCGGCCTCGACCGTGAAGCCCGCGCGGCGCTGAACGGACGGCGCCCCGCGACCAACTTGAATCCAGCCGTGCGGCGCATCGTCCGCAGATCGTTCCGCTTTGACGCAAATTCGTCGCGGAGGCGCCGATCGGGGCATGGCACACCGGTTGCTCCTATCCCGACCATGCTCGACGCCATGGTGACCGTCCGCCTCCAGACCAGCATCGTCCGTTCGCTCCTCGACGAGATCGAACAGGGCTCGAAGAACCCCGCGCTCTACCAGCAGCTCGCCGATGAGCTCACGCGCCTGGGCGACGACGTCCGCGAGACCCTTCGCCCGAAGGCGGGCCCGACGCAGAGCGACCCGGCGAACGTCACGGACCCGCCGTACGAGCGCTTCTGATCACGCCGGTGGCGTCGTCGCGGCATGGACCGCGGCGAGCGCCTTCGCGACCCGCGCCGGCGGGTGCGCGACCACGGCGAGGTAGCGAGCCGGAGTGAGCTCCGCATCCGGCAGGAGCCGCTCGAGGATCGCAATCGCATCCGCCCGCCGCGCGAGCTCGCTGCCCATCACCACGGCCACCACGTCCACCACCGAAGCGAGGACGACCATCGTGGCTTCGACGTCGTGCGGATCGGTGAGCTCCAGCCCCGGCGGCGCCGCGTTCGGGAGCGGCTTCGGGAACCAGCGGAGGAACTGGCGCTCGAGCGCGCGGCGGTCCCGATAGAGCGCACGCGCCCGGGCGCGCTCTCCCTCCGTCAGCGAGCTCTCGTCGATCCCGAGATCGAAGTTCGCCGCCGATTGATCGTCGAGCGCCTCCAGCGCCGCGACCTCGTGGGTCCGGCCGAGCTGGACGATCTCGTCGACGACCTCGCCCACCTCGCTCTCGAGCGTGCGCGGATCCACCACCGCGCTCCCGCTCGAGAGGTGGATGGCGAGCCCATCGTCGAGGGTGCCCTTCGCGATCGCCGCGAGCGCGTCGTCGGGGATGAAGTGATAGAACGCGCGCTCGCCCCGCGCGCGTTGGTTCGCGACGAGTCGGCGCAGCGCGGGGTTCTGCTGGCCGAGCGCGATGACGCTGAAGCCGACGGGGATCCCGATGCCCTTTCGGATCGCCTCGACGCGCTCCTCGGAGACGGTGGCCTCGCCGTCCGTCACGAGGACGATCTGCGCCTGCGCGAGCTCGGGGTCGCTCCCCCTCGCCTCCGCGATCTGGCGCATGCTGAGGACGATCGCCGTCTCGATGTCCGTCCCGCCTTCGCGCAGCCCACCGAGCACGTCCTCGATCGCCTTGTCGATCGACGGGAGGTCGAGGACGCGGGTGGTCGGGTGCACGACGCTGTCGAACCAACGGTAGAAGAAGCTCACCCGCGCGTGCTTCGCTCCTTCGAGGAAGCGCCGCCGCAGGGTGAGGAGCTCTGCCGCGACGATCGCATCGCGCATTCGGCCGCGCGGGCCGAGCATCGAGCCGGAGCCGTCGAGGACGTAGATCCGCACCTCGCCGCGGAGCACCGTGCGGTGATGGATGAGCTTCTCTTCGTGCACGAAGCGGCGCGCGAGGAGCCGTCCCGCCGCGAGATCGAGGAGGATCGTGCGCGGGTCGTCGACGGCGGCATCGGGGATGTCGTTCGGTTCGTTCGCGGGGAGGAGAAGGAGCTCTTCGGTGGGGAACCGGACCGCGCGCCACCGCTTCTCGACCTCTTCGATCCGCATCGGCAGAAGGGCGCCACCGACCTCGAACGCCCCGTCGACGGAGACCTGCGCCGCGAGGAGCCCTTCGATCGCGGCGCCGCCGAAGTAGCCCGTCATCGTCGCGCCCCGGATGGCGGTCAGGTCGTCCTCGCTCGCCGCCAGGTCGGCGCCACGCCGCTTCTGGCGGTCGTAGATCTTGCGCGCGCGCTCGACGAACTCCCGTCCGAACAGCTCCTCGGCGCTCTTCGCGAGCGAGGCGCGGCGAGCTCTCTCGTCCTTCGCGCCGTCCTTCTTCTTCCACATCGCGTTCAGCGCCGAGCGCGCCTTGCGGTGACCGTCGGCATCGCCCGCGCCGAGCGACGTCCCATCGCGCGCGACGAGGATGGCGTGGAGACGCGACCGCTCGCCGCGTGCCATCGTCTGGCGAAGCTGGTGGGTCAGCGTCGCGTCGGGTGACACGCCTGCGGCGACGAGCCGATCGATGCGCGTGATCTCCTTCGCGATGTGGCGCCGCCGAGCCTCCACGCCCTTCTCGTCGAGCGGGAGCGCGGCGCTGACGTCCAAGAGGAGCTGGCGCGCGGTCTCGAGGAGCCGCCGGCGCCGACCGAGGACCTCGACCTCGTCGGTCGCCTCTGCCAGGACGTGATCGACCGCCGCGAGATCGAGCTCGAGCAACCGCGTCGGCTGCGGGGGCGGAGGCGCCGCGGACGCGTTCTCCTTCACCGGTTGCGCGACGACCGCGAGCGGCGGGAGCACCACCGCCGAGCGCGCGGTGGCGAGCTCCGCGTGCACGGGCGCCTTGCCACCGCTCTCGAGCCAGCGACCGGCGTGGACGAGCACCTCGAACAAGCGGCGCAACCACGCGGCGTAGGCCACGAGCGGCTTCTTGCGGATGACGGTGAGGCGCTCGACGTTCTCGACGTTCTCGCGCAGCTCGATCACCGCGCGCCGGAACAGCGCTTCTTCGTCGAGGAGCGAGGGCGGGACGGCGGGATCGATCCGCGTCGAGAGCGCATGCAAGAGGAGCTGCGCCGACTCCGCCGAGACGTTCGGCGTGTAACCGAGCCGGGCGAGGATCGGGCGCATGAGGCGCACGAACGGCGCGTCGATCCCGTCCGGGCCGCGCGAGAGCCGCTCGATCCGCGCTTCGAGCGCCAGGAGCTCCTTCACTGCGCCGGCCTCACCGCTTCTTCCCGAGGATGCCCGCCCACGCGTCACCGGCGCGCTCGGCGAGCACCTCGCGGAGGGCCGTCGTCGCGGCGCTCTCCAGCGCGCGCACGCGACCGAGCTTCGCGTCGAGCTCGGGCCGAACGAACGGGAACACGTCGCCGACGATCTCGATCTCGAGCGCGAGCCGGAGCAGCGCCTGATCGTCGGTGAGGACGTGGAAGTAGCCGGCCGATGCGTACGCGTGGATGCGCTCCTCGGCCTTGCCCCGCAGCGCGAACAGCTCCGCACCCCACCGCTCGAGGTACCCGATCGAGCGCTCGAGGCGCGCGAGATCGATCGCCGCGACTTCGCGCGCGGCAGTCTCGGGGAGCTCGCGCACGAGCGCTGCGAGCGCAGCCGCGTTCGCCTTCGGATCGTCGGTCGGGTTCGGCGTGTGCAGGCGAAGCGCCACGTCGAGGAGCGTGAACGCACCCGGCACGCGCTGATCCTCCTTGCGGAGCTTCTGGTACTGCGCGCGCGAGAGCCCGCCCACGCCGGGCGCGGGCGACGTCTCGGCGGTGCGGACGAGCGCGCGCGCCACCAGCGCGACCAGATCGCGACCCTGGAGCACGTCCCGCAGGCCACGCGCCTCGAGGAGCGCGAGGAGCTTGTCCACTTGGGCGACGAGCTTCACGCGATCGTTCGCCTTGAGCCGCGCGAACGTGGCGTCGACCAGCGGGACGATCCGCGGGCTCAC
The DNA here is from genome assembly GCA_044224495.1 of Polyangiaceae bacterium. GTDB lineage: Bacteria > Myxococcota_A > Polyangia > Polyangiales > Polyangiaceae > JBGAKG01. Next base: position 44,239 of record JBGAKG010000004.1, read on the forward strand.
GACCGAAGCCTTGAGCGTGGGCGCCGGGAGCCCGAGCCGCGTGAGGCGCTGCGCTTGACCGTCGAGGAGGTCGAGCGGCTCCGCGAGCGCGATCAAGAGTGCTTCGAGCTCGTTGCCCTGGTTGGCCTCGAGCGCCGCGGCCACGTCGCGTTGGAACCCGAGGTCGAGGATGGCAGCCACGTCGCCTTGCGTGCGCTCGAGCGCGCGCGCGACGAGCGCGTCCAGGTCGGGCGGCGCATCGGCGCCGCGCGCGAGGAGGCGCTTCGACAGCTCGTCCAATCGTTCGGCGCGCGCCAACCGCTTGTCGACGATGGCGACCGCCGCACGCACGCCGGCGGGAGGAGAGCGGAGATCGTCGAGCGTCGCCCCGAGCGCGGCCCCGCCGAGGTCGAGCGTGCGCGCGACGAGGTTCACCGCGCGCCCACGCAGCCACCGCGCGGTGGCGCGACCCGTCGCCGACGATTGTTCGATTTGTTCGGCGAGCTCGCTCAGGGTTTCGACCACGCTCTCGGAGGAAGCCTCGTCGAGCGCGCTCGATTTGACGTTCGCGCGCAGCGCGCGCTCGGTGAGCTCCACCACGGCGCCGTGGAGCAGGCGGCGGGCGCGCTCGGGGTTCTCGGCGGTCACCTCGGCCAAGGCCTTCGTCGCCTCGACCAGCTTCCGGGTCTCCAGTTTGGTCGGCTCCGCGACGCTCGCGGCCGTTCGGGCGGCCTCCTTGGAGGCCTTCTTCTTGGGGACGGTGAGCGGCAGGACCTTGCTGATCGCGCGTTGGAACACGTCCCGCTCGGTCCGCACGATCGAGAGCTGGCGCCGCTCGCGCGCGTCCGTCTCTTTGGCGAGGATGGCCGCAAGCGACTCCGGCTGGGGACCCGCCAAGACCAGGCTCGTGCTCAGGGCGCGCAGGTCGTTGCCCTCGACCTCGAGTGCGCGGTCCTTGCGGAAGAAGAGCCGATCGAACACGCAGATGGCACGGAGGATCTTTCCGAGCCGCACCGCGGTGCGGGTCGAGAGGTACCGCGTGGGGAGGAAGTCCGGATCGCCGCGCTCGGCGGCCGAGAGCTCTTCGTCCAGGATCCCGAGGAGCTTCGCGAGCCCTTCGAGCACCTCGTCGGGGACGACGATCTGGTCCACCACGGCTTGGAGCGTGTCGAGATCCTGGATCGTGAGCTCCGCCGTGAGCGGGCCGCCGGCGCCGACCTGGCGCTTCAGGACGTTGGCGAGGTTGGCGGTGCTCGCGAAGCCCTTCGGCACGAACGCAACGAACGCGATTCGATCGACGAACGCGAGGAGCGTCTCGCGCGAGCTCTCGAGCACCTCGGCGAGGTAGCGGTTCGTCGTCATGAGCGCGCACTCGATCTGACCGCGCGTCGTCTTGGTGCCCTGCTTCAGCTCGCGCTCCTGGAGGACGTTGAGCGTGGAGCGGAGGAGCATGTCGCGACCGTCGAAGACCTCGTCGAGGAAGGCGTGCACCGCGCCGAGCATGCCTTCGTCGGTGAAGTGCTCGGTGCGACCCGTCTCCATCAGCGTCTTGAAGTTGATGGGGCCGACGAGATCGGTCTGCACCGTGCTCTCGGTGAACTGCCGCGCGAAGATGCTCGGTGCTCCGCTCGTCTCGTCGACGACACGCCGAAGGACGGCCGACGCGACGCCGCTCTTCGCGGTGCCGGGCGGCCCCGTCATCAGGACGTGCTCGCGCGAGAGGAGCGCGAGCGCGATCTGGGTGAGGAGCTCTTCGCGCTCGACGAAGGTACGGCCCAACTCCTGGAAGAAGGCGACGAAGCGGGCGCTGGCCGCGTCGAAGCGCGCAGGGTCGACGGAGGGGATCATCGCACGGGATGCTACATGGTTCCGGCGCAGGAATCGTCGGCGGATGCGCCCCGCCGAATGCATGGAACCTGCACGTTCTCGCCTGCGCTCATGGTTGAGGCGCGCCGAATTCCATGAGCCGTGCAGAAGGTGCGTCGACGGGTGCGCGCGTCGATTCGCGACCGACGAAAATCGCGAGTGTCGTGCGGAAGAGCTCAGTCGGCACACTCTCTGCTTTGAGTGGCCAGCATGAAGGGGGCATTGAGTGCGGACGACGTCCTGTCGACGTTGAGCGCGGGCGTCATCGTCGTCGACGGCGACGGAAAGATTCTCTTCGCGAACGCGATGGCGGCGACGATCCTCCGCCAACCGATCGAACGGCTCGTCGAGTACCGGCTCGACGAGCTGATCCCACTCGACGTCGGCGCGAACGACGACACGCGCCGCGAAGCCGACCTCGAGCTACCGGACGGCAGCCACACGGTCATCGGGTTCACGGTCGGAGAGGCGAACGCACGCGGAGCGCGCACGGTTCTCTTCCAGGAGATCAAGAGTCTGCTCGAGCTCCGCCGTGAGCGCGATCGACTCCTTCAGATGGCGGCGCTCGGGGACGCGCTCCCGTCGATCCTCCACGAGCTGCGGAACCCGCTCGCGGCCGTGACGAGCTCGCTCGAGGTCTTGATCGAGGACTCCGGCGACGACCTCCGCGAAGACCTCCACGCCATCCTCTGGGAGGTGCGGCGGATGAACCTCACCCTCCAGGGGGCGTCGGGGTTCGTTCGGCCGATGCACTCGAAGCAGCAAGTGGCCGTCGACCACGCCGTCGAGGAAGCCTGTCGAATCCTGGAGCCGACGGCGCGACGCCGCGGCGTCGAGCTCCGCGCCGAAGTCCCCAACCTGCCGCTGGTGCGCCTCGACTGGGGTGTCGTGAGCGGCGTGGTGTTCAATCTCGTTCGGAACGCGATCGACGCGTGCGACGCCGGTGGGACGATCGTCGTCGCCGCGTCGATCGCCGGTGACCGCTTCACGCTCCGCGTGGCGGACAGTGGGTGCGGGATGACACCCGAGGTCCTCCAGCGCTGCCGTGACCTCTTCTACACGAGCAAGGAGACGGGCTCGGGGATCGGCTTGGCGCTCTGCCAGCAGATCGCGACCACGTCCGGCGGGAACCTCACGATCGAGAGCGCGCCTGGCTCCGGGACGGTCGTCGCCATCGAGGTCCCGATCCATCCGCCGAAGGCTTCGCGACCGCGACTGACCGCGGTCCGCAAGGGAACGACGAGTACGCGGTCGCAACCGCGACGCGCAGGAGAGAGGAACAACAAATGTCACGCGTAGAGAATCTCAACCGTGTTCTTCGTGGGCTCCAGAGTGCATCGCCCGACGTAGAGGCGAGCGCGCTCATCTCGGAAGACGGACTCATGATTGCCAGTGCGCTTCCGCAACACATCGACGAGACCCGGGTCGCCGGCATGAGCGCCACGCTCTCGAGCCTGGGCACCCGCGCGGCGAGCGAGCTCGAGCGCGGTCAGGTCGAGGAGGTTCTGGTGCGCGGCAAAGACGGCTACGCCGTGATGATGGCGGCGGGCTCGGGGACGCTCTTGCTGTGCCTCGCGAGCAAGCAAGCGAAGCTCGGTTTGATCTTCCTCGACATGCATCGCGCCGTCGACGACATCCGCAAGGTCTTGTGAGGGAGGGATCACCATGAGCCACGTCGTTCTCTTCGACAACGGGACCCACAAGAACGTTCTGCTCGAGGATTTCTCGAGCGGTGGACTCGCCGTCCAGGCGAACCAGCACGTCATCGTCGATGGCAGCGCTGGGATGATCCTCGACCCGGGCGGACACAAGGTCTACTCGAAGGTCCTCGCCGCCACGACCGGGATCCTCGGCCGCTCCCGGCTCGAGACCATCTTCCTCTCCCACCAGGATCCCGACATCGTCGCCGCCGTGAACGGGTGGCTGATGACGACGGACGCGAAGGCGTACGTGTCGGCGCTCTGGACGCGCTTCGTGCCGCACTTCGGGCTCGACCGCCTCGTCGAGTCGCGGCTCCTCCCGATCCCCGACGAGGGCATGAGCCTCCCGCTCGGCGCCACGGCGATGAAGGTGGTGCCGGCGCACTTCCTCCACTCGCCCGGCAACCATCAGCTCTACGATCCGATCTCGAAGATCCTCTACTCGGGTGATCTCGGGGCTTCGGTCGAGCTCGACTACCGCGAGGTGACCGACTTCGCGGCGCACGAGAAGTACATGCTCGGCTTCCATCGCCGCTACATGGCGAGCTCGCGCGCGATGCAGGCGTGGGCGAAGATCGTCCGCAAGCTCGACATCGACATCATCGCGCCGCAGCACGGTGCGCTCTTCAAGGGCAAGGAGATGGTCGAGCGGTTCATCTCGTGGTGCGAGCACCTCGAGTGCGGCGTGGACTTGGCGGAGAAGATCTACGGCCTGGGGTGAGCCATGACGAACCGCATCCTCCTTCTCGTCGAAGACGAACTCACGCTGCGCATGTCGATGGCACGTGGCCTGGCCAAGCTCGAGGGGATCGAGGTGGCGGAGGCGGGGACCGCGCGCGAGGCGAAGGCGCTCCTCGTGCGGAAACCGCCCGCGCTCGTGATCTCCGATCTCGATCTCCCGGATGGCTCGGGGATCGAGATCGCGTCCGAGCTCGATCGGCTCGGGCTGCGCGCACCGATCGTGTTCGTGTCCGCGTTCGTCGGGCGCTTTCGCTCGCGGATCCCGACGCGCGCGGACGTGGAGGTGTGGGAGAAGCCCGTCTCGCTGGAGCGCCTCCGCGCGCTCGTCGAGGACAAGCTCGGCGTCGGTGACGACGCCGCGCCGTCGCCGTTCGGCGTGGCTGACTACGTTCAGCTCGCGGGGATGGGTCGGCACTCCGTCGTCATCGAGGTGCGCGGTCCGAGCAGCCGGGGGAAGGTCACGATCCACCGCGGCGAGCTGTGGTCCGCGGTCGATCGGCTGGGCAAGGGACTCGAGGCCTTCCGTCGTCTCGCCTTCCTGAAGGCGGCGCAGGTCACCTGCAAGACCCTCGCGCACGCGGACCTCCCCGAGCGCGACATCGATGGTGCGGCGGAGAGCGTCCTGCTCGATGCGGCGCGCGCGTTCGACGAGCACGAGCGCACGTCCTCCGTCACGAACGAGATCGGGGTCGAGAGCGGGCTCGACGACGATTGGGAGGCCGCGTTCTCCGAGGCTCCCGCGACGAAGACGTCGGCGAAGACCACCGCGCGGAGCTTCGAGGACGCTTACGACCGCGGCGTCGATGCGCTGCTGCACAAGGACCACGCCGCCGCCTACGCGGCGTTCGTGGAGGCGAGCCGGTTCTCTCCCGAGGACCGGCGCGTCGTCGCCAACCTGAGCCGGCTCCGCGCCATGGGGTACTCGTGATGGCTCACCGAGCTGGAAGCGTCCCCGGAGAGAATGCACCGCGTTTGCTCGCCGCCGCGCTCGTGGTGCTGGGTGCGACGAGCGCAGCCGGTGCTGCGTTCGCGTGGTCGGCGCCCCCGCCCGACGCGCAGCCCGGCCCGAGCTCGATCGCCGAGCCCGCGCCGCACGCAGCGACGCCCACGGCGCCGGCCCTCGCCGCGACTGCCGCCGCTCCGGCGCCGGTCGCTGCGTCGAAGCCCGCGTCGTGCCCGGCGATGATCGTCGTGTTCGAGAACGGCTTCGCGCGCCCACCCGCCACCGCGCACGACCCGCTCGCGAACCTCGGCGCATGGCTCGCCACCCATCCGGACGTCTCGGTGACGATCGATGGGCACGCCGACGCGAACGGCAACGAAGACGACAACCTCCGTTTGAGCCGCCAACGCGCGAGCTCGGTCGCCGCGGCGCTCGAGCACGCGGGGGCTCCGCACGCGAAGCTCACCCCACGCGCGTTCGGCGCGTTCGTCCCGATCGATCAAGCCGCGCCCGATGCGGCACTCAACCGACGCGTCGTCGTCCAGACCAAGGGGGACGCGTGTCCCCGTGAACACGAAGAGGTCATCGAGCCATGATCCCGCTCGCCGTCGTCCTGGCCCTCACTGCGACCGTGACGCTCCCGCTCGGGGGCTATCTCCTCGGTGCTCGGCGCGGGCGCGCGGCCCGCGCCCAGCTCGATGCCCGCATCCTCGAGCTGGAGGCGAGAACCTCGGGCGCGGCGCCGCCGCCGCAGCTCGACGCCGTGAAGGAGGAGCTCCAAGCCACGATCGCTCCGCTCTTCGCGATCGGGGCGCGCGAGCTCCAACGCGACCTGCGCGACGCGGTCGCGCAGCGCGAGGCGGCGCGCGACGCCGAGCGTGACTCCTTCCGCGAGGAGATGCGCGGGATGATCGAGACGCTGGCGAAGAAGGCGCCCGACTCCGAGCAGCTCCAACGCGAGCTCGTGAAGTCGATGAGCTCGATCGTCGCCCAGCGCGGCGACCCGAGCGAGGTCCGCAAGGTCGTGAGCGACCTCCTGGGCGGTGGCCGCGAGCTCTCCACGATCGCCGTCGGCACCGGCGGGCTCGGAGAGCTGCCGAAGCTGGTGGACGCGATCACCAAGAAGGGCGGCTTCGCGAGCGTGGTCCTGAGCGACGAGTCCGGGCTGCCGCTCGCGGCGAGCGAGTCCGCGCGCGACGTCGACGGAACGGCGGGAGCGGCGGCGTTCTTCCTGACGCTCGCCGAGCGCTCCGCGCGAGCGGGGCATCCGCGCCCGATTGCGTGCGTCGTGCTCGACGACAGCAACCGGCTCACGCTCCACCGCATCTTCGACGTCCGCGGCTCGCACTTCACCGTGAGCGCGGTCGCGCGCGGCACGATGCTCGTGCCGGGGGCGCTCGATGGTGCGCTCGCTCCGCTGGAGCGGGTGCTCGACCACCAACGTGACTTCTCGCGCGCGGGGTGACGAGCTCTACTTGAGCAGCGCCTGAATGACGTTCGGGTTCTGGTTCGAGATCGGCTGAAGGTCGATCCCCATCGACGTGAGGAGCGTCGCGTGGACGTCCTGCGGGCGAACGAGCACCCCCTTCGGGTTCGGCTTGCCCGACGCGAGGTCGATCGGTTGGACCGCCATCTGCAGGTCGCTCGTGGCGCCGACGACGCGATTGCCGGCTATCTTCGGCCCCGCCACGAGCACGCTCGAGGCGAGGTGGTGATCACGCCCGGTCCGCGTGTTGAGGAGCGGCGTGCGCGCGAAGTCGGAGAACAGAAGCAGCGTGGTCTTGCTCCACACCGAGCCGCCTTCCTTGTGCGGCGTGTCCTTGAGGACCTGGATGAGCCGACCGAGCGCATCCAGCCCCGTGCGCAGGTTCGGCGCGTGATCCGTGTCCCAATCGGTGTGGTCGTCGAGGCCGTTCGAGAGCTGGACGGACACCGCGTTCGCGAAGCCGGTCGCGAGCGCCTGCGCGGCGACGGCGGCGCGCCCGCGCGGCCCGGCGAGGTCCGTCGCCGTGACGATGCCCATCGAGGTGAAGAGCTTCTGCACGGCGGCGGGCGGGGACGTCAGTTGGAACTGGAAGAGCGATGCATCGGACTTCGCGAGCGAGCGTGACTTCGCCGTCATCTGCTTGAACGTTCCGACCATCCCGTCGCCGTCGAGCTCGTGCTGGGTGCACGTGTCGTCGGCGGCCTGGAACGCTTCGATCGCGTCTCCGCTCGTCGAGCTGATCGGCTTGCCGAAGGGACGGAAGATGCCCGCCATCTCGCTGGCGCTCGCGACCTTGGTCGCGGAGGCATAGGAAGGGAGCCCCTCGGCGTAGGACTCCGTGTTCACGGCGAGGTTCGGGAGCACGGCGCTTCCGTCGCTCTCGTTCGCGACCAGGCTCGTGATCGACGAGCCGCTCGCAGCGAGGCCGCGCGGGAACTTCCCGGTCATGAGGTACCGGCGCCCGACCTCGTGCGTCAGCGTGTCCATCGACAGCCCGCGCACGATCGACAGATCCGCGTAGTGCATCGCGAGGCTGAGCGGCACCGCGGGGCCGAACGTGAGCGTGCCGAACTTCTGGACGCCGGTCGCGTTCTTGGCGAGCAGCGCCTTCGTCTCCGGCTCGGTCACGAGATCATAGGCGGGGCAGATGCCGCTCCCACCCGTCTTGCGCGCGGCCGCATCCTGGAACCGCGGATCGGTGTTGTCGCGCGGGTCGAGGGCGAGGAGCTGATCCCAACCGCCCTCCATGTAGGCGAGCAGGAAGAGCTGCGTGCCCGCCGGCGCATCGGCGCGCGCGGTCGGGATGTGCGCGGCGACCTCGCGCAGGGCGACGACGCCCCCGGCGATGCCGACGATCTGGAGGAAGTTGCGGCGCGTGACGGCGAAGCTCATGGCGATCTCCTCAGTAGACGTGGAACTCGGGCGCGGTGACGAGCGCGACGCAGACGGCGAGCCAGCCGTCGGCGTTCTTCAGCTCGGGGGTGGCGGCGGTGGAGCCCGCGGCCGAGGTGGTGAAGACCTTCCGCAGACCTTCGAGCGTGCCGTCGTCGGTCACGTGCACGCCGTGGAATCGGAGCTTCAGGTAGCGGAGGTTCGCGTTGACCGCGCCGACGTTGGACGCGACGGTGTCGCCGAGCGCGACCGCGTGGAGCAGAACGCGGGTCTTGGCGTCGGTCCGGGCGAGATCGGCGTCGCGGACCTGGAAGCAGACGCTCCGGGCCGCGTCGTCGGTGAACTTCGCGTAGAGGACGGAGGGATCGAGATCCTCGTTCGTCGTCGTGAGGTAGTCGGGCTCGCCGAACGCCGCCGCGGTGGTGGCGACGTCGAGCGCGGGCTTGTTGGGCGCCACGACCCAGGTGATCGGCTTGCCGTCGACGCCGTTGCCGAAGATGACCGGCAGCGACGCGCGCCATTGGTCGGCGCTCATGCGGCGCGGCGCGGCCGACAGCCCTGCGCCGAGCGGGTGATCGAGCGGCGGCGCGTCCTCGGGCCCCCCCCGCACGAGGTCGGAGCTGCCGTCGGTGTAGCAAGCGAACAGAGCCACCGCGAGCGCGGCGACGGCGTAGAGACGAGCGGACTTCATCGGACCCTCCGGTACGCGGGCAGCGACACGAGCTTCTTCACGAGCGCAGGCAGGTCGTAGTTGCTCGCGACGAACGCGCTCGTCAGGTCGTTCAGCGTCGCGAGGTCTTCGGTGTGGTCTCCGTCGATCCGCATCTCGCGGTGCACGAAGCGGATGTAGAGGTTCTGGACGGTGGCCTTCGCGAAGCTCTGGTCGGCGATCGCCGCCTCGGCGAGCGCGCGGGGCCCGTCGTCGATGTCCTTCACGTAGTCGGGGTGCGCACCGGCGAACTGGTGGCTCAAGCGCCAGCCCGGCCGCGTGGCGTCGCTCTCGGTCACGTAGAAGCGGCGGCAGATCGGATCGTTCGATCCGACGCACTCGGGCCGCTGGAGCGGGAACACCTTCAGGTCGTCCATCGGCGCCGAGCCCGCTTCGGCGAAGTTCGCGAAGTGCGCCGCGAGCGGCTCGAGCGTGGAGTGGCAGTACTGGCAGTTGCAGCGGGTGGTGAGGTCCGCGGCGTCGTTCGAGCACCCCGGTTGCGGGTCCAGCTTCGCGGCGGGGACGAACAAGCGGTTCTGGAACGCGATCCGGAAGCGGTTCGCGCGCCCGCGGTCGGTCTGGAAGCGGAGCAGGTAGCCGGGGAGCGTGACGACGCCCGCGTGGAGCTTGCTCCGCGCGACCGTGTGCCACGTGTCGTCGGTGAAGGGCGCGTTCGTGATCGCGTCGCCGGGGAGCGGCACGTTGTAGGTCGCGGTGATCGTCCCCTGCGGGGCGATGTTCTTGCGCCAGAACGCGATCGCGCCGTTCTCTTCCACGTCGTCGGCGAGCAGGAGCTCGGTGTAGGGGACCTTCCCCGACGTCGCCCGATCCACGAGGCGGCCGAGCTGCTCGCGGAGCGAGCCCAGGATGCGACCGACCGTCGCCGACGCCGGCGTCGCGTAGCAGTAGCTCAGACCCGGACCGCAACCGCAGCCGCGATCAGCCCGGCCCTCCGGCGTGTTGCAGGCGACCTGTTTGCCGTTGCGCATGACGGTCTTCGTCTCTTGCGCGTCGTACGCGCAGACCTTCACCGTCGACGCAGGATCCCAGTAGGGGTGCACCATGCGCCAGCCTTCGTGACGTTCGTTCCCGACCATGCGCGGCACGGGGCGGAAGTCGTTCGGATAGGCAGGGTCGAACGACGTCTGTGCGACGTCGTCGCACGTCACGTCGCGCACGCCGCGGAAGAGCGTCTCGCGGCCGGAGAGACGGAGCGCGGCGACGTCCGGCGCGGTCGACAGGTTCGTCGTCGTCTCCGCGAGCCGCACGTTGCTCACGTTCGGCCAGAGGAGGTTCTCGTGGTGACGACGCATGACCTTACGGAACCCGTCGTCGGCGAGGAAGCCGTCGACCACGGTGTCCGGCACGGTCGCGAGCGGATCGAGCGCCTCGTACTCCTCGATCGTCGGGACCCGATTCCGCAGGTCGAGCGAGAGGCGCTTCAGGAGCGCGTACTTGTCGAGGTCGTGGGGCGCCTCGCAGGCGAGCGTCTCCCCGGCGACGCCGACGTGCGCGCGCACGCAGAGGACGACGGCAGCGGTGGCGATGGTGGCAATCACGCGTCTCATGGCGTTCTCCTCGTTGCGACTCAGTTCACGATGCAGCTGCAGCAGGTCGTCCCCGCCACCGCGGCGAGTGCCTTCTTCAGCGAGGTGGCGTCTTGGGCCTGGTAGTAGAGGTTCGGCGTCGTGCCGTTCCATGCCCAGCCGGCGGAGCTCTGCACGCACGCAGTCTTCTGACCCGGGGCCGTCATGCCGGCGCACGCGAGGTCGTTGAGCTCGGCCACGTTGACGCCGCCGCCGAACCCGACGACGAAGGTCTTCACGCCGTCCTTCGCGAGCGCTTGGACCGCAGGGAGGCCGGGGGCGGTCTTGCAGGTCTCGCCGCCGTCCGTCAGGAGCAGCACGAACTGCTTCCGCCCCGTGACCTTGATCGAGGCGAGCGTCTTCTGCGCCAAAGCGATCGGTGCGCCGATCGGCGTGCCGGGCAGCAGCGTGATCGTGGAGAGGTGCGTCTTGATCGCGGGGCCGTGAGTGGGACCCGGCTGTACCAAGACGGCACCCGACGCGCAGGAGCCGCCGACGTCGGGGAACACCTCGAGCCCGAAGCGCAGCCCGTCGTCGTTGGGGGACGCGACGAGGTCACCGAGCGCGCCGCTCGCGATCGACCACTTCGAAGGGAGCACGCCGCCGTCGGTCTTGCCTGCCGAGGCGCCCATGCTGTTGCTGCGATCGAGGACGACGAGGAAATCCGGCGCCTCGCAGTGGCCGGCGTCGGCAGCGTCCGGGGCGACGACGTCGCCGAAGTCGATCGGCGAGCCGTCGGTGGAGGCGTCCTCGAACGGTCCGGCATCCGGGGTCGGCACGTCCGCGCCGGGGTCGGCCGAGCAACCGGCGAGCCCGCCGATGGTGATGAGCGATGCAGCGAGGAAGCTAGGTAAGCGCATGGTCTACTCTCGGGTTCGGGGTGGAAGGGTTCTCAGCGCGGCATTCCGCCGGCGATCCAACGAAGGACGACGCGATAGTCCGCGGGCGCGAGGCGCTCGGTGTCGCTCGGCGGCATGACCGGACGACCCGCCGCGCGCAGGCGCGCGCTGATCTCGGTCGCGGCCCCGCGCGCGGTGTCGTAGTCGTCGAAGGCGCGCTTCGGTGCGCCGCCCGCGCCGCCCGCGTGGCAGGACTGGCAGTGCTTCGTCATGAACGGCGCCACGTCGGTCGCGAACGAGCTGGGCTTGCCGAGCGGCAGCCGCTCGAGCTTCTGCGGCGACGCGATCCAGACGTCGCCGTTCGCGTCGACGGCGACGCGCGTCGCGCTCTCGTGGCCGCCGACCAGCACGTCCGCGCGATCGTCGACCACCGCGATGGCGTCGCCACCCGCGAGCGCGACGACGCGATCGACACCGGCCGAGACCGCGCGCACCGAGCGCGGCGCTTCGCCCGCGGCGGCGAAGGTGCGCTGGGAGAGCACGCCCGCTGCGGTGCGCGAGAAGAGTCCGGCCTCGGTGGCGAGCCAGATCGTACCGTCGTCGCCGCGGTCGAACGCAGCGACGCGGGGGACTCCGGTGACGACGTGGGAGCGCGTGCCCGCGACGACGTCGATCTCGGCGAGCTCCCCGTTCGACCACGTGAGCGCGCGGTGGTCGTCGATGCCGACCATCGCTTCGATCTCGGCGTCGTCCTGCGCGAGCGACGTGACGCTGGTCCCGCGCCGCACGAACGAGCCGGCGTCGGTCACGATCCAGATCGCTTCGGTCGCGCCGCTCCCCGTCACGTCGAGCGCGAGGACCTTCTTCGCCGCGAGGAAGCTGGTGAACGGCGAGACGGCGACGCCATCGGCGCCATCGAGGAAGAGCCCGTGCTCCGCCCATGCGAGCCAACCGTCGCTCCCGCGCCGCGCGATGATCGACGTCGCACCGACCTTCGTCGGCTCGCCGCTCGTAGCCACCACGGGGACGGGCGCGAGCACGTCGTCCCCGACGAGCTTCGAGCGAACGAGACCATCGCCGACGCCGGCGACGAGCGCGCCTGCGCCGATGCCAATCGTCGAGACCTCCGAGCCGGTGACCACCGTGCGCGCGGCGACGTTGCCGGCCGGACCGGGCACGCCGTCGACCCGGTCCCAACCGTCGCTCCCGCCGCAGGCGGCGGCGGCCATCGGGCAGGCGCAGGCGACCAAGAGCGCGAAGGGGAAGCGAAGGCGGAGCATGCCCTCCCTTCTGCAAGCGGTGCGCCGCTACCGAGCCCCTGATTTCATTGGCATTTTCGGCGCCGGATCGGTCCGGATCCCTACCCTCATGGTATGATCGGCGAGATCACCCGCACGGACCTTCAGCGGCGGTGGCGCGCCTTCAGGACCTGGAAGTAGCGGTGGGCGAGGCCCGAGGCCGAGGCCGCACGAGCGACGTTGCCGCCGTGCCGCTCGAGGAGCCGCGTCACGTACGCCGCCTCGAACTCGGCGATCGCGAGCTGCCGCGCTTGGACGAAGGGGACGTCGATCATCGCCGACGGCGCGACCCCGGGCGCCGGCTCGTCCGTCGCCTCGGCCACTGCGCCGAGGACCGCCGCCCGCGCGACGACGTTCTGGAGCTCGCGTACGTTCCCGGGCCAGGCATAGGACTCGTAGCGCGCGGCGAGCTCGACCGGCATCGGCGCATCACCGCCGCCGAGCGTTCGCCAGAAGTGCTGGAGGAGCGGAGCGATGTCGTCGGGGCGCTTCCGCAGCGGCGGGATCGTCAGCCGCACGCGGAAGAGGCGGTGCACGAGATCCTCGCGCAGGCGCCCGTCCTCCACCGCGCGATCCACGTCCACCTGGGAGATCGTGATCGTCCGCACGTCGACGTGCGCCACGCGATCGCTGCCGACGCGCTGGACTTCGCCCCGCTCCACCGCCCGTACGAGCTTGCGCTGGAGGTCGAGCGCCATGTCGACCGGCCCATCGATGAGGAGCGTGCCCCCGTCGGCGCGCTCGAAGAGACCGAGCTGCTCTTCGCCCGTCGCGGTCACGCCGCGCGCGGCGCCGAAGAGCGTCACCGCCGCCTGCTCGGGCGCGACGAGCGCGGGATCGAAGACCACGAACGGCCGCTCGCGCCGCGGGCCCGCCGCGTGGATCGCCTCCGCGAGCATCTCCTTGCCGGTCCCGGTCTCGCCCTCGATCAGGAGCGGCACGTTGGACGCGGCGAGCTTCCCGCACGCGGCGAACAGCGCACGCATCGCGCGGCTCACGCCGAGGACGCGGCCGAAGCTCGCGTCGGGTGCGGCGACCCCGACGGCGTGCGTCCCGAGAGTCTCCACCCGAAGCGTGGTGTCCCCGAAGCGCACGAGCTCGCCGCCGCGCAGCGCGCACTCCCGCACCTCCACTCCGTTGACCCAGGTTCCGTTGCTCGAGCCGAGGTCCTCGAGCTCGATCCGATCGCGCGCGGGCACCAGCGCGGCGTGGCGGCGCGAGACGTGCGGATCCTCGAGCACGATCGTCGCCCCCTCGCTCGTGCCGACGATCACGCGCGCCGCATCGGGTGGGACCTCGAACACTTCGCCCGCGCGGGCGCCGCTCGCGACGACGAGCCGGAACGCGAGCACCGTCTCCGGCGTCGGCGCGTACTTGAGCGTGAACGGATCTTCCATGCGGAGGCTCGCGCTGTACCATACCGGAACCGATGGTCGACGCCGAGCCGAGCGCAGGGCGGATCCACTTGCGCGGCCGGTACCGGCTCGTCCGCCGCATCGGGCGCGGCGGCATGGGCGAGGTCTGGCAGGCCTCGATCGAGAACGCCCACGGCGTCCGCTCGCTCTTCGCGTTGAAGGTCCTCCACCCCGAGGTCCTCGAGCGCAAGGACCACCGTGCGCTCCTGGTCGACGAGGCGCGAATCGCGTCGCGGATCCAGAGCCCGTACACCGCGCGCGTGATCGAGCTGCTCGACGACGACGTCGGGCTCTGCATCGTGATGGAGTGGATCGACGGGACGCCGCTCGCGCGGATCCTGGTGGACGGGCCGCTCCCGCTCGGCGTCGCGCTCCGCATCGCGGCGGACGTCTGCGCCGGCCTGCACGCCGCGCACGAGCTCCGCGGTGACGATGGCGCGCCGCTCGACGTCGTGCACCGCGACGTCTCTCCGCAGAACCTCATCGTCGACCACACCGGCGTCACCAAGGTCGTCGACTTCGGCATCGCGAAGGCCCGCGGACGCATGGCGAAGGAGACCACCTCCGGCGTGAAGGGCAAGGCGAGCTACATGAGCCTCGAGCAAGCGCGCGCGGGGCCCATCGATCGACGGGCCGACGTGTTCGCCGTCGGGATCGTCCTCTACGAGATGCTGACGGGCGAGCACCCGTTCGGAGCGCACGACGATCTCGCAGCGCTGGTCGCGCTCAACGAGCGCGCAGCGCCGCGCCCATTCCCCGCGAGCGTTCCCGCCACCGTCGCGGCGATCGTGCGGCGAGCGCTCCAGCACGATCCGGCGAAGCGATTCCCGACCGCGCTGGCGATGAAGAGCGAGCTCGACGCCGCGCTGGTCGATCTGGGCATGCCCACCGATCACCCCGACGTCGCGCGCGCCCTCGCCGCGCGGCCGAGCGTGAAGCGCCACCAGTCGTTGCCCCCCGCCGACGAGCTACCGCCGGCGCCGCTGACCTCGAAGCCGCCGTCGGCGCCGCCGCCGCCGCCGACCGCCCCCGCGTCGATCCCCGCGCCCGCATCCGCGCCGGCGCCGCGCCGAACGTCCGCCGCGTTGTTCGTCGTCGGCGCGCTCTTGCTCACCGGGGGAGCGGTCGCAGGAGCGTTCGCGCTCGGTCGCCGCACGGCGACGCCAGCGGACGGCGCGCCCTCGAGCAGCGCACCGTCCACCGCGAGCGTCACCGCGAGCATCGCCGGGACCGTCGCGGAGGTCCCGCCGGCGCCGCCGAGCGTCGATCCGATCGACGTCGACCTGCTCGCACCGCAGCGCACGGCGAGCACGGGCACGGCGCGGGCCAGCGCCGGACCGGCGCGATCGGCGGCAGCGCCCACCGCCGACGCGGGTGCGGGGCTGCCCTCGTGCGATCCTCCCTGGTATATCGACTCGGCCGGGCATCGCGCATACTGGAAGCACTGCCTGCGCCAACCATGAAGCTCACTTCGGTCGCCTTGCTCGCATCGGTCGCGCTCTTCTCGAGCGCACGCGCAGCGGCCGACGTCGTCGACGAGTGCACGGACGCCGCGCGCGATGGGCAGGTCGCGCGCGACGAAGGAAAGCTCCTCGCTGCGCGGCGCGCGTTCGCGCGGTGCGCGAGCGCCGATTGCCCCGACGCGATCCGGCGCGACTGCGCCGGGTGGATCGCGGACGTCGACGAGCGAACGCCCACCGTCGTCGTGACCGTCCGCGCCGGCAGCGTCGACGCCGTGGATGCGCGGGTGACCCTCGACGGCGCGGAGCTCGCGCTCCGTGGGCAGGCGCTCCCGCTCGATCCCGGCCGCCACCTCTTCGTCGCCGAGCGCAGCGGCAAGCGCACCGAGCTCGCCGTGCTTCTGGTCGAGAACCAGAAGGGGCGCGCCGTCGAGCTCCAGCTCGACGCCGATGCACCGCCACCGCCGCCGCCCTCCCGCACGCAGACGTACGTCGGTTGGGGCTTGCTCGGCGCCGGCGCAGCGATCGCCGTCGCCTCGGGGATCACCTTCGGCGTCGCCTGGTCGCACTACGAGGGGCTCAAGGACTGCAGCCCGAGCTGCAGCGATCACGCCGTGGCCACGACCCGCTCGCTCCTGATCGCGACCGACGTGACGGCCGCGATCGCGCTCGTCACGCTGGGCGTCGGGCTCGTGGTGTGGCTCACCGCGCCGAAGGCGCAGCAATCCGCGTGGTCCCCGGGCGGCGCGACGATCGCGTTCTGAACGTTCGCCGAATCAGACGCCGCTCAGGAGCGACAGCGCCTTGCGCCGCGTTCCGTCGGGCCCGAGCGGCAGCGGGACCTTCGCCGCGATCAAGCGCTCGATGGTCCAGTCGACCGCTTCCTCGTGGCTCGCTGCGATCTGGTACGGGCAGGGCGGGCGCCACAGCCAGAAGATCGCCGTGAGCGTCCCGCGCTCGAGCGCGCCGCGCGCGACGGTCGCCGAGCCGATGCAGAGCTCGCTCACCACCTTCTTCACGCGCGGCGAGCCGGCCCAATCCGCGATCGCGCGGCGGGCCTTCGCGTTCGGGCTCGTCGCGCCGGCGCGGTTGGTCGAGATCACGGCGTAGCGGTCGCCGCGATCGAAGAAGCGTTGGTACTGCGCCGTCATCTGCGCCATCGTCTCGTCGTCGTAGGCCATCGGCCCGACGCCGAGGAGAAGGGGCCACGCCCCATCGAGCAAGTGCGGACCGGCACCGAGAACGGACTGACTGCGTGCAGAAGACTCCACGGTTCCACGCTATCGCGTCCGTGGTTTCATCGATAGCCTCGACCCGTGGGTGACGCGCCGAAACCCAAGCCCGAGCTCGTCCGCAGCCGCCACTCGGCAGCGATCATTTTCGCCACGGTCGCGGTCGCAGTCGCAGTCGGCATGGGCTGCACGCTCCTCCTTCCCCTCGACGAGTTCAACGCCGGGAGCGACGCCGGGGATGCGAGCGATGCGGCGAGTGATGGAGGCGACGGCGGCTGCGGGACCGGGCTCTCCCTGTGCGGAGACGCATGCGTCGACCTCAAGAACGACGACATGCACTGCGGCGCGTGCGACATCGCGTGCAAGGCGACCGCCTGCAAGAGCGCCATCTGCCAGCCGTTCGTCGCGACCACGAACGGCGTGCTCCCCGCAGGGATCGTCTTCGACGGAACGTGGGTCACCTGGGCGGTGACCACCGCCGCACCGGGCGAAACCTCCTACATCTACCGCCTGAAGCCGGCCGACTTCGCCGCCGGCCTCGATGGAAGCGCGCCCGCGTCGCGCACGCTCGGCAACGTCACGACCACCCACCTCGAGCAGGGCGGCGCGGGCGACCTCGTCTACTCCGTCGAGGATCGCATCAGCGAGGCCGGCGCCCCCTCCCAAGTGCGCTTCCTCCGCTTCGAGGTCGGCGGCTCGAAGGTGCTCGGCCAGCTCGGGCCCGGCGAGCTCGTCGCCGGGCTCGCCGTCCGCGACACCGACGCGGGCACGAACGTGAGCTGGATCGCGCAGAAGGACGCCGGCGCCGACCTCGGGATGCACTTCGGCGTCCTCGCGAACGGAAGCGGGGCCGAGGTCGACGCCGCGGCCGCCAACGTCTCGTTCACCTACAACGGCAGCTCCGGGGTGGTGACGCTCGGGCACGCCGATGCGGTCGCCGCCGGCGCGAACAGCCAGCTCTACTTCGTCGCCAACGACGACGCTTCGACGTGGGTCGTCGAGCGGCTCGGCTCCGGGCTCGACGGCCAATGGACGCCGTCCAGCACGAAGGTCAGCTCGACCCGCCGCATCCGGGCGCTGACCTACGACGGCCAACAGCAGCTCTTCTTCGCGGTGGCGAACGAGATCTGGCAGACGACCGGGCCCTTGAACAGCGCGTCCAAGATCGCGAGCGTCGGCGCCAGCAACGACGTCATCTCCGCGATCGCGGCGGACGCGGACGACATCTACGTCCTCTCGGCCCCGAGCATCGATCCCGCGAAGGGACGCCTGATCCGGCACCGGCGCGCGGGGGGCGCGGACACCACCGTCGGGACCGCGGGGCTGGCGGGTGACGGGGCGCTGCTTTTGACGAAGGATTGGATCTTCTGGGTGTCCGACGGAGCGCTGCGGTTCCTGGCCCGCCCCTGAGGCCGTTTCGCTGAGCCGATTTCGCGGGAAACGGGCCTCTCAAGGACACCGCTGGCGAACTTTGCTGCGCCGCGCTAAACGGAAGGCCCCCATGGCTCAACGCTCGAAAGTCGCCATCGTCCGCACGTCGCCCAAGACCGTCCTCGCCGACTACCACCGGGTGATGAACCTGGCCGGCTACCAGGACGTCGTCGCCAAGGACGCGGACACCGCGCTCAAGGTCAACATCTCCTGGCACTTCTTCTACCCCGCGTCGTCCACGACGCCGTGGCAGCTCGAAGGCGTCATCGGCGCGATGAAGAAGGACGGCTACAAGGACGACCTGATCCACGCGTGCCACAACCGCACCGTCGTCATCGACGCGCACCTCGGCGAGCGCGAGAACAAGCAGATCGACGTCGTGAAGGCGCACGGGCTCCGCAACGTGCACCTCTACGAAGGCGAGGAGTGGATCGACGTTCGTGACGCGGTCGGCGATCTCACCAAGAAGTTCCTCTGCCTGAACGAGGTCTACCCGAAGGGCTTCAGCATCCCGAAGCGCTTCATCGGCGAGAACATCATCCACCTGCCGACCGTGAAGACCCACATCTTCACGACGACCACGGGCGCGATGAAGAACGCGTTCGGCGGGCTCCTGAACGAGCACCGCCACTGGACGCACCCGGTCATCCACGAGACGTTGGTCGATCTCCTGATGATCCAGAAGAAGATCCACCGCGGCGTGTTCGCCGTGATGGACGGCACGTTCGCCGGCGACGGCCCGGGCCCGCGCTGCATGGTGCCGCACGTGAAGAACGTGCTCCTCGCGAGCTCCGATCAGGTCGCGATCGACGCGGTCGCGGGAAAGCTGATGGGCTTCGACCCGATGCGCGATCTCAAGTTCGTCCGCCTCGCGCACGAGCAAGGGCTCGGCGTGGGCGACCCGCGCGACATCGAGCTCGTCGGCGACGTGGACGCGGGCAACGAGAACTGGAACTTCGAGGGGCCGTTCAAGAACATGACCTTCGCCTCGAAGAACCAGCACCGCATCTACTGGGGCCCGCTGAAGAAGCCGATCGAGTGGTCGCTCAAGACGTGGCTCGCGCCGTGGGCCTACGTCGCCTCGGTCACCTACCACGACATGTTCTGGTACCCGTTCAAGGGCAAGCCGCACATCCAGCACGCGCTCGAGAGCGAGTGGGGCCGCCTCTTCGCGAACTGGGGCAAAGTCCCGCAGACCGAGAAGGGCTTCGACGACGTGGGCGCGGCTCATCCCGAATTGGTACGAATGGGCCTCAAGCACTTCGCCGAGGGCTCTCGCCTCGTCGCGATGGCGGTCGCCGAGTCGCCCGAGATGAAGGCGCGTCAGCGCCGCCGCGAGATGGAAAAGCGCTGAGGCCGTGCAGGCCTTCCGGCTCGACTTCCTCGCGCCCATCCCGCTCGGCCACCGGGTCCAGGTGATCCGCGTCCAACGCTGGACCACTCCGCTCTTCGGCGGCCCGGCCCAGTGGGAGGACACGGCCAACCCAGTCGTGGTCGACGTCGACACCGGCATCGTCTACTCGGACACCTACCTCGCGAAGGATCTCCTCCCGAACCCCGTCGCCTTCCAGCCGAACAGCGGCCTCCAGGCGGCGGGGGTGACCGACGGCCGTGTGACCGGCTGCATCGTCGGCTCCGACGGCGGCGATCACACGTCGCTCAAGACGTACCTCTGGGTCGACGTTCCGACGCCCGCGGGTGCTTACCGCTGAGCGGGCTCAGTGCGCCGGCTTGCTCGGCTTCACGTCCGGGCAACCGTCGTCGTCCTGGTAGCCGTTGATCGTCTCCGGGTCGTTGGGGCACTTGTCCTTCACGTCCGGGATGCCGTCCTGATCGTTGTCGGGATCGGGGCAGCCGTCTTCGTCCTGGAAGCCGTCCTTGTCCTCCGGCTCGTCGGGACACCGGTCCTTGGAGTCCGGGATGCCGTCGCCGTCGCGGTCGGCGCTTCGTCCCGCTTTGGGACAACCGTCCGGCGGGGGCCCGGCGATGTTCGGGCAGCGATCGTCGACGTCCCGAACGCCGTCGCGGTCGTTGTCGGGATCGGGGCAGCCGTCTTCGTCTTCGAAGCCGTCGAAATCCTCGGGGTCGTTCGGGCATTGGTCGGCCGAGTCCGCGATGCCGTCTCCATCGCGGTCGGGACCGCCACCATGCGAGGGCCGCGTGCCGCCGCCGCCCGTCCCGGTCGCGCCGGTGGTTGCGGCGGAGGTCTGGGACGGCGCCGAGTTGGCCGGGACGACCACCGCTTGCGGCTCCCGCGTCGCAGGGGCCGACTCCGTGGGTGCGCATGCCACGAGGACCACGAAAGAGCCCATCCCTGCGATTCGACGGAGGTTCATCGGGGCCATCCTACCTCGCTTCGGGGTGGGGCATTGCGCGACAGCGAAGACGCGATAGAGTCGAGGTTCTTATGAGTCATCGACTTCTTTCGACGATCGTCTTCGCGAGTGGATCTCTCCTCGCCTGCGGCGGCACGGTCGCGCCCGACCTCGGTACCGACGCCGAGACCCCCAAGAACGACGCAGCGACCCCCGACGCGCCGCTCCCCGTGGACAGCGGCCCCGATCTCCGCGCGTGCGAGCCGGGTTGGCCGACGACGAAGGGCGTCGTCTGCTCGTTCGACGGCGGCATCCGGTGCTGCGACGTCGACGGCGGCAAGACCTGCTGCCTCGACGACCAATGACGCTCTCCAGCGCCGGCCGCTGGGGCGGCGCGATCACGAGCCGGCCGCTCCCGGAGACCGACCCCGAGATCGGCACCATGGCTCTCGCCGCGCGCGAGGAGATGGGACGCATCTGGCTCAGCCAGGCGGCGACCGAGGCGCGCGTCGCTCGATCCTTCACGCTCATCCACGCGTCGCTCCGCGAGCTCGGGGCCGACGCTGGTCTCGTCAGCGTGTCGGAGCGCGCGATCGACGACGAGCATCGCCACACGGCGCTGTGCCGCACGATGGCGGAGCGCTACGTCGGGGCCGAGGTCGTCGCCACCCCCGAGCTCCCGTTCGCGCCGCCGAAGCACACTGCGGCGCGGAGCGATCGCGAGCGCCGGATCCTCTGGATCGTCGGCCAGTGCGCCTTCAACGAGACGTTCGCGAGCGCGTACCTCTCGCTCTGCAACGATCGGGCGGAGCTCGCGCTCGCGCGCGCAGCGATGCGCGAGCTGCTCTCGGACGAGATCGACCATGCCCGAATCGGTTGGGCGTTCCTCTCGACGCTCGGGCCGGACGACAAAGCGCTCGTCCAGGATTGGCTCGAGCCGATCGCGGTCACCAACCTGCGCGAGTGGCGCGCGGTGCGCCTCGCCGAGGACGAACGCCTCGCGCGGCACGGCGTTCCGCCGGCGGGGGCCGTCGAAGAGGCGCTGATGACGGCGGTGAAAGACCTGATCGTCCCCGGGATCGCGCACGTCGGCCTCGATCCGCGGCCGCTCGAGCGCTGGGTCGCCGGCGGCGCACCGACCTGACGCTTCCCCTCCGCGGTCCGTCCATGCCACTCTCGGCGGGTGACTGCAGAGCGGCGCGCGCGCCTCATGGTTCTGCTCGTGTTCGCGCTGGGCGTCCTGCTCTTCCTCCCCGCGCTGCGGACGCCGTTCCTCCTCGACGACTACATCCATCAGTCGATGGTCGACGGCACGTTCCCGGCGCACCGCAGCCCGATCGACCTGTACGACTTCGTCAACGACGGTGACCGCGCGATCCTGGCCGCACGCGGCATCCTGCCGTGGTGGATCCACCCCGACCTCAAGATCCGCTTCTTCCGGCCGCTCTCGAGCCTGCTCCTCTGGGGAGATCACGCGTTCGCCGCGGGGAGCCCGGTCGCGATGCACATCCACTCGCTCGCGTGGTGGGTCGCGGCGGTGCTCGCGACGCGGTCGTTCTACCGCACGTTCCTCTCGCCGCGGGCCACGTTCATCGCGACGGCGATCTTCGCTCTCGCGCCGTGCCATGCGCTGCCGCTCGCGTGGCTGGCGAACCGCGAGGTGCTCGTCTCGCTCACGTTCGGCGTGCTCGGGCTCACGGCGTACGTGCGGTTTCGCGAGAGTCGCCGTGCGCGTGATGGCCTCGCTGCGGCGGGCCTCTTTGCGTTGTGCCTCCTCGGCGGTGAGTATGGCGTAGCGTTCGGTGGCTACGTCCTCGCATTCGAGCTGGCGCGCCGCGGAGAGCGAGTCGTCCGGCGCCTGAGCGGATTGCTCCCCTACGCCGTGCCGACGCTCGCCTACCTCGCGATTCGCGCCCGGCTGGGCTACGGAACGGTGGGCTCGGGGTTCTACAACGACCCGCTAACGGCCCCGCGCACGTTCCTCTCGAACGCGCCGCGCTATTGGGCGACTCAGCTCGTAGACGCCTGGCTCACCATCGACACCGAGACCCTGAGCACGTCGACGCCACTCTGGATCGTCCTCGGCACGTGTGCGGTGGGCGGGGGCGCCTTGTTCCTCGCGCTCCGGCGTCTGTTCCGAAAGATCGACGCGAAGCACCTTCGTTGGTTGCTCGCGGGTTCGGTCCTCGCCCTGCTCCCGACGCTCGCCGTCGTCCCTTCGTCACGCCTCTTGGGCGTGGCGACGATCGGGGTCGCACCGGTGGTGGCGTCACTCTTGGAGTGGGTCTGGTACGCCGCCGAGAAGGGCGACCGCGACGAGCTCCTCCACAACGCCGCCGTGCTGCTCGCGTTCGCCCACTTCGTGCACGGCCCCGTCACCGGATGGCTGATCGGCAGGGACTTCCGCGCATCGGCAGTCGAGTTCCGAACGCGGATGGAATGGCTCCACGAGCGCGTGCCCGATCCCGAGCACGCCGACATCGTCCTGGTCCGAGGCTTCGGGCGCCAGTTCTTCGCGCCGTTCGCCATGAACCCCAGCGGGAAGATCCCAGCGCGCTGGCGCATCCTCGCCCACGCGGGTCACGTTCTCGTGCTCCGTCAGGACGCGCGCACGCTGCGGCTCGTCGCGCCGAAGGACAAGTCGCTCTACCCCGCGTACGAAGGCAACCTCTTCCGGAGCCCCGAGCTTCCTCTTCGGAAGGGCGACGAGCTCGACGGCCCCGGCATGCACATCGTGATCGAGGACGTCGGCAGCGATGGCCCGCGCCAGGCGACGTTCACCTTCGATCAGGACCTGGATCCGAAGGATCTCCTCTTCATCGCCGAGACGCGCGACGGCTTCGAAGAAGTCGAGCTGCCGGAGATCGGCTTCGGGAGGCCGCTCGAGCCGTGAAGCTCAGGCCGCGAGCCACTCGCGGATCTTCAACGACGGCTTCTCGATGACGACGTGCATGACGTAGGCGAGCGCCAGCGAGAGCGCCAGCAGCGTGACGAGCGACGCCGGCCAAAGAATCAACTTGGAGACGTGCCTCGCGTCGAGCTCGTGCGCGATGGGCACGATGATCCGATCGCAGAGGGGAATGTGCACGAGATACACGCCGTATCCGAGCGTCGCGATGCGACGGAAGATGGGCGCCGATAGAAAGCGCTGCAGCCATCCGTCCCCGTGGATGAGGAGCAGCAGCGCACCGAAGTACATCACCGTCGTGATGGTGCCCCACGCGAAGACGTGGAGGAGCTTCATGTTCTCGAGCCCGAAGACCCATGGCCGCAGGAGGACCCAGAGGCAGCCGAGCGAAGGGATCGCGATCCAAGCACGATGGCGCGAGCTCTCGAGGAACCGGACGACGGGTTCCTTCCAGCGCTGGTGAACCAGCGCGAGGATGATCCCAGCGACGAGCGTGTCGAACCGAGTGAAGGTGCGGAAGTACAGCGCAGAGTAGAGCGTGAAGTCGGTCCACGGACCGTGGCGAAGATAGATGTAGAGGCGGATCGCGAGCGCAGACGCCCAGAAGAGGACCAGCAGGACGAGACGCGCGCGATCGCTCCGCAGGCGATAGAGCACCCAGAAGAGGATCGGTACCGTGAGGTAGAACTGCTCTTCGAGCCCGAGCGACCAACCCCAGAACATGATGACGTCGGTCCGCCCGAGCGGCAGGAAGTTGGTGAGGTACGCGTACTCGAAGGGGAGGTGCTGCTTCTGCGCCGGGTACAGCGTGCTCGTGAGGGCGAGGAACGTGAGGACGACGTAGTAGGAGGGGAACGTGCGGAAGACGCGCCGGATGTAGAAGCGCTTGATCTGCTGCGTGCCGGAGGTCTCGAGCGAGCGGAGTAGGATCGAGCCGATCAAGAAGCCGCTCAGCATGAAGAAGAGGTCCATGCCGAAGAAGACGGCGAGGGACGACGCAACCCACTCCCGATCGAGGGTGATCCCCTGCTCTCCCGCGAAGATCCAGGTGACGTGGAACTGCACGACACTGACGATCCCGAGCACGCGCAGCCCATGGAGCGCCGGGTAGCGGTTGTCGAGGAGATCGAGCGCGACGAAGCTCGGCTTGGTGGGCGTCGAGTCGGCCATCACGTCCCGCAGAACGTCACGTAGTCCCACTGCTCTTCGCCCGGAGGCGCCGCGAGCTCCGCTTCGCCGGGCTGGTCGTCGTACGGGCGCGCGAGCACGCGCCCGAGGCGGCGGAAGGGCTCGAGGTCGCCCTTCGTCGCTGCGCCGATCATCTCCTCGACCCGATGGTTGCGCGGGATGAAGGCCGGGTTCGCGGCGCGGATGGCCCCTGCGCGCGCCGCGGGCTCGAGCGCCTCGGTGGCGAGGCGAGCGCGCCAGCGACCGAGCCACGCGTCCGCGCCTTCGCCCGCGAGCTCGCCGAAGCGCGCATCGTCACCGAGCGCCGCGTTGGCGAGAGCACGGAACGTGTTGGTGTAGTCTGCATGATTCTTCGCCATGACGACGAGGAGCTCGCGCGCGAGCTCTTGATCCGCGGGGTCCTCGGTGCGGAGCCCGAGCTTGCGCCGGAGCTCGACGGTGTGCGCCTGCTCGAAGCGCGCGGGGAACGCCTCGAGCGCGGCCGTCGCTTTGGCGACCGCGCGCTCCGCGTCCGGGTCGATCAGCGGCAGGAGCGCTTCCGCCAGCCGCGCGACGTTCCAATGCGCGATCCGCGGTTGGTTCGCGAAGGCGTAGCGGCCGTTCTGATCGATCGAGCTGAAGGTGCGCGCCGGGTCGAACGCGTCCAAGAACGCGCACGGACCGTAGTCGATCGTCTCGCCAGCGATCGACGTGTTGTCCGTGTTCATCACGCCGTGCACGAACCCGAGCCCCAACCAGCGCGCGACGAGGCGCGCTTGGGCGGTCATCACCGCATCCAGGAGGGCGAGCGCCGCTCCGTCGGGGTGCGGCGCATCCGGATAGTGACGCGCGAGCGCGTAGCCGGTGAGCTTCGCGAGTGCTTCGTCGTCCTCCCGCGCGGCGAAGTACTGGAACGTGCCGACGCGCAGGTGGCTCGCCGCGACGCGCGTGAGGACGGCGCCGGGGAGGAGCGTCTGGCGGCGAACGTCTTCGCCCGTGCGAACGGCGGCGAGCGCGCGCGTGGTCGGCACGCCGAGCGCGTGCATGGCTTCGCTGACGACGTACTCGCGGAGGACGGGGCCGAGCGCCGCGCGCCCGTCGCCTCCGCGCGAGAACGGCGTCGGGCCTGCGCCCTTCAGCTGCACGTCGCGCCGGATGCCGTCGGTCCCGACGAGCTCGCCGAGGAGGATCGCGCGACCGTCCCCGAGGCGCGGGACGAAGCCACCGAACTGGTGACCGGCGTAGGCGAGCGCGATCGGCGACGCGCCATCGGGGAGCGCGTTGCCGGAGAGCGACGCCACGCCGGCGGGCGACGCGAGCTCCTTGGGATCGAGGCCGAGCAGCCGGGCGAGCGGCTCGTTCAGCGCGAGGAGCTCCGGCGCACGCACGGGCGTCGGCGCCACGCGCGCGAAGAAGTGCGGCGGCATCTCTCCATAGGTGTGCTCGAAGGCGATGCGCACGCTCAGCTCTCGGCTCCGTCGCCGGGTGCCGGCGGAAACAGCGTGGGGGTGGTCTCCGGCGGGAGCGGACCGAAGTTGCGGAAACCCTCGCACGACTTCTTGGTCCCGACGAAGTACGGGATCGAACGCCACGTCATCTTGATCCAACCCCAGACGCGGCCGAACCACGAGGAGCGAAGGACCTCCGGGTGCTCGATGCCGAGCTTCTCGAGATCGACGTAGTGGAGCTTCGCCTTGCCGAGCCCCTCCAGCTCTTCTTCGAGCTCGGTGGTGAGCTCGCGCAGGTTGCCGGGGAGATGGGCGTGCATCGCATCGCTCGTGAGCACGTACTCGGTGACCGGGACGCTGTTCTTGAGCAGGCGATGGACGAGGATCACGTCCACGCCCGCGAGCTCCGTGTAGCGCTTCACCTTCTGGAACGCGACGTCACCGACGTGGGCGACGAACTTGAGCCGGAGCTCACCCGCTTGGACGCACCCGTCGCAGCTGCAGACGCGGTCGAGCGTGAGCTCGTCGCGTTTGCGGAGGAACTCCCGCCGAATGTCCGCGATCGCGCGGGTGTACGGCTCCAGATCCGGCTCGCCCTCGCCTTTGAGGGTCGCGTAGAAGAACGCTGCGTCCCCCTCGAGCTTCGCGAGCTCGAGCTTGCGACCCGCGCCGTCGATCACGGCTTCGAGGAGCTGCGCCACGACGTACTGAGCGTGCGCCAGGTTGATCCGGTGCACTTTCATGAACTTCGTGTAGCCGCCGATGTCGGCGATGACGAGGACGGCGCGGGACATGCGTTCGGGGGGGGCTCGCGGGGAGGATAGCACTGGGGCCCGGGGGGCGTGTCCGTGTCCGTGCCCGTGCCCGTGCCCGTGCCCGTGCCCGATGCGACTCGCTGGCTCCCGGCCTAGTCACCAGCTGAGATTAGGCTCGCTCCAGGCGAGCCCTCGCCGTCACGGGTTGCAGAGCGGGGCTGCCATCACGTCGAAGAGCGCGACGATCGTCGTCACGTCGCAGCTCGGCGCACCACCGTCTCCTGTACATGCCGAGCTGGCCGGACAGAGGGTCGACCGCGCCTTCGCCCCACACCCCACCCGCGCGACGAAGTCGTCCTCCGGACAGAGTTGGCACGCGGAGTCACTGCACGCGTAGCGATCGAGCGTCGCCGATGCGCACGCCGGTGAGCCGAGGAGACCGACGCAGCCCGGCACGTTCGGCTCGCCAGTTTCGCGGAAGAGACCCCGCCCGGTCTTCTCACCGACGAGACAGGACCAGCACGCGGGGTGCCCGTTCTGGAACGTGGTGCATAGCGGATCGGAGCGGGTCGCCTCGTCGAAGCATCTCTCGCGTGCCTGCGCGAGCGCAGCCGGATCGCACGCACTCTCCGGCGGGTGCGTGCCCAGCGGTGGGTTCGCTCCCGCGTCGAGGCCAGGCGTGGGCATGCAATCGGGATGTCCACCGAACGTACATGGCGTCGCATCGGCGCCAGCGTCCGGCCCGACGCGGGTTTGGATTCCGCACTGGAGTCCTTGCTCGCATGCCATCGGATCGCCTTCGGCCCGACACGTGGCTCCGGAGCATTGCGCGGTGGGGCACACCTCCTCGCACCCGACCGTTCGCGCGTTCGCATAGTGCGTCGCGTCCAGACAGAGGAACCGCGAGTTGCAGGGGAAGTCGGCGGCGCACCAACCCCCGCCCTCGTCCTTCTTCGTGGCATCCAAGCCGGCGTCGAGCTTCGCGTCTCCGTCGGCGTTCGACGCATCGCAACCGAGCGCCCCCGCGAGCGCGACGACGACGAAATACCGGCGAGACACCCAACGAGACTAGCACTACCGAGTTCGTGCGAACGGGAACTCCACGCAAGTTGCGCGGTCGAAGGCTCGATGCGTCGCGTCCTGCCGGTTCTCCCCTTTCTCCTCTTCGCCGCTTGCGCTCCCGCCACACCTCCACCTTCGGAGGTCGCGCTTCCTCCGACCACCGACGCACCGCGCGACGCCGCGGCTGACGTCGTCGTCACGCGCGAGGCCCCCGACGCCGGTGTTGCGTTCGGGCCGACGCCCGCGACCCTCGGCGAGGCGATCCGCGCGCTCGGCCCGGGCATCGCGCGCTGCACGGGCCCCGACCCCGGCAACGGTTCGCTCCTCCTCACCGTGATCGTCGACGCCGACGGACACCCGCGCCGCGCCGAGGGCTCCGTCGTCATGGGCGTCGCCACGAGCGTCGTCGAGTGCATCGTCGAGGTCGCGCTCCGAGCGAGCTTCCCGATCCCGGAGGGCACGCGAACCGGGATTCAGCTCCCGCTGTCGTTCGGCGCTCGCTGACGCAGGGTCGGACGCAGCTTGCGTGGTATTCCGATCTCATGTCCCGTTTTCGCTTCTCCAGGCGAGCTTCGATCCCGCGTGGGCCACACGCCACCCAGGCACCGCGCGCAGGGACTTTCCCGCAGACGGTCTGCGTGCTCCTCGATGGGACGGTGTCTCTCGCCGACCTCGGCCGAGCGCTCGCCGAGCTCCCCGTCGCGCGCGAAGCGCCGGGCGCCCCGGGCGCATTCGGCTGGGCGCTGGGCGGACCGTCGCTCATCTTCCCGTATCGGCCCGAGGTCAACGGGTTCGCCCAAGTCGACGTCGTCGACCAAGTCTGGCCCGACGCGATGGGCTCTCCCAAGGACGAGACGGCACCGCTCTTCGGCGCGTGGGCGATGGGCAACTTCGGGCCCTCCACGTTTCCGGGCGCGCTCGAGCGCGCGATGCAGCAAGCGCGACCCGAAGCACTTCGCGAGCTCGCGGCACGCCATCGCGCGTTCTTGCGAATCCGCCTGAGCTACGTCTTCGGGGCTGACGGGAATGCGCTCGTGCACCCGCCCGATCGCGATTCGATCGACGAGCTTCGATTCGTCACGCAACTGCAGTCCGAGTTGCTCAGCCTTCCGATGGCGCTGTGCGCCTTCAACCCCAGCGGCGAGCTGCTCCTCGCGCGCGAGCGCATCGAGCGCGCGCTGACGCGCGACATGGCGAACGACGGTCTCGCCGTGGACGCTTGGGTCAACGTCCGGATGTTCCGCCAGCGCGACGCCGAAGGGGATTGGCTCGTCTACGACACCGTCGGGATGGACCAACTCGGCGTCCGCGATCACGAAGCCATCCTCCCGTTCACTCATCCGTCGACGAGGCACGTGCCGGGGCTCCTCTATTCGTTGGCCTCGTACGATGCCGAGCTGGGCGGCGTCCTCGGTCCGAACGACACGGCGTCCGACGCCGACGGCATCGGCTGGCGCGCGTTCGGTGCCGGCGAAGGACGCGTTCAACCGCCGCGCGAGGTCGTGCGTTGGTCGCCGCAGGGAGCACCGCTCCCCTCCGCGTTGCGCGCCGAGTCGACCAACTGACGGCGCGTTTCCCCGCTTCGGTCGCGGCGTGGCGCACGAACCTCGCCGCGCTGACACCCTCGCAGCGTGGCGACGATCGGTCGACGCTGGCGGGCCGCGCTCGGACCTTCGTTCAGCTCGCCCGCATCGAGCGCGCGAACCCGCTCGGCGAGCACCCCGCGTGACGCGAGAACGCGACGCTGAAAGCGCTCGCCGATTGGTAGCCGATCCGCTCGGCGACCTCGGCCAGGGCCGACCGTTCTCGCGTGAGGATGTCCTTGGCGATCGCGATCCGCCACTCCGTCAAGTACTCCATCGGCGGCATCCCCACCGTACGCATGAAGCGATCGGCGAAGGACGCACGCGACATCCCCGACGCGCGCGCGAGGTCCGCGACCGTCCACCGGTGAGCGACGTCACCATGGAGCTTTCGGAGCGCCTTCGCCAGGGCGGGATCGGCGAGGCCCGCGAGCAAGCCTCGCTCGCGCGTTGCCGTCGCGGCCGGTCGGAAGCGAAGCGCCTCGAGCAGGAGCACCTCGACCAAGCGCTCGAGGATCGAATCGCGGCCCGTCCGACGCCCCGTCGCTTCCTCGCCGATGAGCTCGACGAGTCGCCGCAACCGGGCAGCACCGGCCTCGTCACGTCGAACGTGGATCATCGGCGGGAGAAACTTCAGAAGGAGCTTCGCGTTCGTCGCGTCGAGACGGAAGTATCCTCCGAGTTGACGCATCGTCGGCGGACCGGCCGGATCGCCATGACGTACGTCGCTCGTACCTCCGCGCCCGACCTTCGGTTTGAGGCCGCGCGCGCTCGCCATCGTGAAGCCCGGCGTTGCCGGGAGCAGAACGAAGTCACCCTCGCCGAGCTCGACCGAACCCACGCCCTCCACGTCCAGGAAGCAGGTGCCCTCGAGCATCACGCAGAACCCCGGGTGCTCGTGTGCCGCGTAGCGCACGGCCCAGCGACCCGCGCCGGTGATCACCTTCGAAAGCACGGTCCGTGGACGGAGGAGCGCGATGATCGCAGCGAGCGGGTCGGGCGTCTCGAGGACGCTCGCGGTCGAGTCGTCGGACGATTGCGCATGCATCGGCGCCATTTCATCGTAGATCGTCTCGGTCGGCCACCGAAATGCGCTCATCGTTCGCCTGCACGCAACACGAGGAGCGTGACTTCGGGTGGTACGGCGAGCCGCATCGGTGGACCCGACTGTCCCGTGCCACGGCTCACGTAGACGAAGCTGTCCTCCACGCGGCCGAGCCCGGCGACGAACGGCTGCGTGAACCCCGCGATCCAGGACAGCGGCCAGAGCTGACCACCGTGCGTGTGCCCGGACAGCTGCAAGTCGACACCGTGGCGCGCGGCTTCTTCGATCGCCTTCGGCTGGTGGGCGAGCAAGAGCAGGGCCCGACTCGGATCCCGACCGGCGAGCGCCCGCGCAAAGGATGGGCCCTCGCCCCCGAAGCGCGCGGCTTCGTAGTCGTCCAAGCCGGCGAGGTCCACGGCTCGTCCGTCGCGTTCGAGCGCGACGCGCTCGTTCCGGAGCACCCGGATGCCGAGCGTTGCCAGGTGCGCACACCATGCGTCGGCGCCCGCGTGATACTCGTGGTTGCCGTTCACGAAGAACGTGCCGAAGCGCGAGCGGAGCTCGGCGAGTGGGGCGACGGCGCTCGTCAGATCGGCCACGTCCCCATCGACGAGATCCCCCGTGATGACGACCACGTCGGGTGAGAGCGCGCGGGTCGTCGCGACGGCACGCTCGACGAGCTCGCGCCCGAGCGTCGGACCGATGTGCAGATCCGAGAGCTGCACGATGCGGAGCCCATCGAACGTTCGCGGCAGCTTCGCGATCGGGACTTCGACGCGCTCGACGCGGAGCCGGCGCGCTTCGCGAACGGCTGCGACCGTCGCCCCCAGCGCAACCAGAGCGGCGATGACCGCACTCGTCCGCGAACCCAAGCTCGCGCCCGCAAAGCGCACGAGGTCCATCACTCCGACGGCGAGCGTCAGGAAGACGGCACCGCCGATCCACAGGTAGACCGGCGTGAGCCACGCGCGTGACCACCGCGTCGAGACGAACCGACTCGCGATTACTCCGATCGGGATGCTCCCGCCCGCGAGCACCAGTAGAAGGGTCGATGCACGTTCGTGCGCGGGTGGTAGCGCCACGTCGTGGACGAGGCGCAACCACAGATAGGCGTGCGTCGTCACCA
Source organism: Polyangiaceae bacterium (assembly GCA_044224495.1). Classification (GTDB taxonomy): domain Bacteria; phylum Myxococcota_A; class Polyangia; order Polyangiales; family Polyangiaceae; genus JBGAKG01. The sequence continues at coordinate 75,725 of JBGAKG010000004.1, forward strand.
CCAGCGCGAGACCTGCCGGCAGCATGGTGACGAGCGGTGCCCAGCGACCGAGCCGCGCCGGCGGCGCGAGAGTTGCTCCTTGGCTCATCGCTTCACCCGAGGAAGCGCGCGATTGCGGCGCGCAGATCGTTGGTGAACCGATCGGTGGTCGGCCCAGGAAAGAAGTCGAAGCCGTGGATCCCACCCGGGTACACGTGAAGCTCGACCGGCACGCCTGCGCGCGAGAGGGCGGTGGCGTACGCGACGTCCTCCTCGAGGAAAAGGTCCACGGAGCCGACCGCGACGAACGTGGGCGGAAGGTTCGTGAGGTCCGACGCGAGCGAGGGCGAGAAGTGCCCAGCGCGCGCCGCGGGAATGGGCGTGTTCCCGCGCAGCGATCGCCAAGCGAAGCGATTGATCGCGCGCGTCCACCCGAACTCGCCGGTCGTCGGGTTGTCGATCGGAGCCTCGGGCGTCCCGGTGCGCGAATCCAGCATCGGGTAGACGAGGACCTGGCCCGCGAGTGGCGTGCCCCCGCGATCGCGATGAAGGAGTGCCGTCGCCGCCGCGAGCCCGCCGCCGGCGCTGTGGCCAACGAGCAGAACGCGCGCGGGATCGATCCCGAGCTCCGCAGCTTGCTCCAAGACCCACCCGAGAGCGGCGTGGCACTCCTCGACGGGGCCGGGGAATGGATTCTCCGGTGCCAGCCGATAGTCCACGCTCACGACGAGCGCGCGGTGCTCGGTGGCGAGCGCGACGCACGTGGCATCGGTCATCTCTGCCGCCCCCGCGATGAAGCCTCCACCGTGCACGTAGACGATCGCGCGCGTGGGCGCGACGACGCCCAGGGGCCGGTAGATCAGGACGCGCACGTCCCGTGCGCCGCCGATGCGCTTCGCTTCCCGAGCGTGCGGCATCGGCGGCGCGATCTGGGCGTAAGACGCGAGGAGCTGGTTGCGAAATACCTCCAGCGCGTCGCGCTCGGGATCGAAGAGCCCCGCAGCGCTGACGTAACTCCGAACGGCGGGATCGACCAGGTGAAGCGTGCTCATGACGGCTCCTTTGCGGCATCGGCGAGCGCGACGGCGTCGGGCCCAGCTGGAAATCGAAGTCGGGGAGAGTCGTCGTTGGCGGCTCGGAAGACCTCCTCGGCGACGTCGGACTCCCTCGTCACGACGGTCTGTTTGGCGAAGTCCGCGAAGATGCGTGCTGCGAACGGTTGGTATGCCGGCGGGAACTCCGCTTGCATGCGCGTGCCCGCGTTGCGCGTGAACGCCGTGCTCGGACAGTAGCCGGGCTCCACGAGCTTCGCGCGAACTCCCAGCTCGGCGAGCTCCAGCGCGAGCGAAGCGGTGAACGCCTCGATCGCGGCCTTGGTCGCGGAGTAGACGGCGACGAGCGGCATCGTTGCGAGCGTGACGCTCGACGTGACGTTCACGATGACGCCCGACTTGCGTTCGCGCAGCTGAGGCAGGACGGCTCGTGTCATCGCCATCACGCCGAGCGTGTTCGTCTCGAACATCTCACGTACGATCTCCATGGGCACGGATTCGAAGGCGCCGATGCCGCCGATCCCTGCGTTGTTGACGAGCACGTCGATCGGCCCACTCGCCTCCATCGCGGCCGCAATGCTCGCGGCGTCCGTGACGTCGAGCGGAAGAACTCGCATCCTTTCGGAGCGCGGAAGGACGTCTTCCCGCGGGATCCGCATCGTCGCGACGACGCGCCAACCCCGATCGTGGAAATGCCGCGCGGTGGCCAGGCCGTATCCGGACGAACAGCCGGTGACGAGGACGGTCTTCACGACGTCACCTCCGCGCCCACGCGGAGCATGCCGGCGACGGGGACGAGCTCCTCGTACCGAGCACCGCCGTCGATGAGCGGCTGGATCTTGGCGACGAACGACTGAGCCGCCGCGCTCTGGAAGTTCTCGGCGTGGGCGAGCTTGCTGGTCCAAGCCTCGGTCACTGCGACGACGTTCGGTCGACCGGGCAAGCGACCGACGAGGTAGAGGACACAGCTCGGGTTGTTCGTCGGCGCCCCGGCCACGAGCAGCTCGACGAGCTCGTCGGCCTTGCCGGGCTGGGCGGTCATGGTGGCGTGGAAACCGTGAGTTGCCTGGATTCGCTGAGTGGACATGGTGGCTCCTGGTGACGGCTGGCTCGAAGCGCCGCGTCACCTTTTCTTCGTAAGCCGCCGCCGCCAGACGATCCATAATGTGGAGTCCGCATTCCTTTCGTGATCGTCCAGACGAGCGCGCGCGACGCCAGCTATGCTCGCGCCATGCTCGACGCCCGCATCCGCTCCGCCATCGAAGCCTACGTCGCCGCGTGGGCCGAGACCGACGCGTCCGCGCGGAAGGTTCTCCTCGAGCGCGCCTGCGCCGACGACTTCCACATGCGCACGCCCGGCCGCGCGATCGACGGTCGCGACGCGTTGGATGCGCTCATCGGCGAGTTCCAACGGCGCTACCCCGGCGCGCGCGCCGTCCTCTCGAGCGTCATCGACGTGCAGAGCACGTGCTTCCGCTACACGGGGCGCGTCGAGGGAACCCCGTCGCCATTGCCCGATGCCCTCGACGTCGGCGAGAGTGCCGAGAGCGGCCGCATCCGAATCCTGCTCTCGTTCGTCGGCGCCGCGCTGCCTACCCGCCCATGACTTCTCCGCGTCTTCGCCTCGCCTCCTCCGCACCCGTCGTGTTGGGGGGCACCATCGAAGGCATCGCGTCGTTCGCGGCGCCGCCTGCCGACACCGATGTGACGGTGTCGCTCGCCGCCGTGGACCTCGTGCACGGCACCAAGATCTACCGCGTGCTCACGACGGCGCCGCTCGCGGGCACGACCGCGGGCGACTACGCGTTCGCGTTGCCGGTTCCGCTCGACGCGTGTGCACCGCCCGAGCCGTACGGCCCCGACGATCCGATCGAGGACACGGGCTTCGTCGTGACACTCCGCGTGGCCCGCGTCGGCCGCGCCGAGTGCGGCGTCCGCATCGCGAGCTCGGCGCGCTAGCCTTCAGGCCGGGCGGAGCTTGGCTCGGATCCCCATCGTCGCGAACAGATCCGCGACGTCGAACTGACCTCGCCGGGCGAGCGACCAGAACGAATCGATCTCGATCTTGATGCCTCGATCGAGGAGCGCGGTCGCCGTCGGTCCCACCACGTCCGCGAGCTCGGGGCGCAGGACCTTCCACGCGCGGACCTCGGTGCGATCCATCGAGATGCTCTGGAACGTCTGCGGTCCACCGATCGACGCGAGCGCACGCTCGCCGATCCCGAGCCGCACGTCGCGACCCGGCAACGCTGCGACGAGCTGGAGGTAGACGGCGAGGTCCAACGGATCCAGATCCCCGACGAACCAGACTTTCGCTCCCCGCCGAATCGCGGCGCGGAGCGGCGCCTCGCTCCCGACGAGAGAGCCATAGCGGCCCGCATGACTGAGACGGTCGGTGTCGACGGTCGCGTGGAGAGCGCGGAGCTTGGGCGCGAAGATCCACGTCGGGCTCCGCTCGACCGTGAGGGACAGCGAGCTTGCGCTCCAGTAGCTGGGGGATGCCTCCAAACCGCGAATCCGCTCGAGCACGGGACGCACGCGCCCCCATGCGCGCGCTCGGGGGCGCGCAACTTCCAACCGCTTGGGATCGCTCATGAACCCATCCTACCTTGCCCCATTACTAGACAGTGGTAAGTTATGTCTCGGGAGGGCTCATGAAGGTCGCGATCACCGGCGGGACGGGCTTCATCGGACAGCGCATCGTTCGCATCCTCCGCGCGCGGGGGCACGACGTCGTGTGCGTCGTTCGCTCGCCCGAAAAGGCCGGCGCGCTCTCCGCGCTCGGCGCCACGCTCGCGCGCGGCGACATCTTGGACGCCGCGAGCCTGAAAGCGGCGTTCGCCGGCGCCGAGGGCGTGCTCCACGTCGCCGCGAGCTACGAGATGGGCGTCGTCGGCAAGCGCGCGGACGAAGCCATCGCGAAGAACCTCGAAGGCACGCGCAACGCGCTCGAGGCCGCGCGCGACTCCGGCGCCGCGAAGATCGTCTACACGAGCTCCATCGTCGTCTACGGCAACACGAACGGGCATGTCGTCGCAGAGGGCTGGCGCCCCGAGCGCGTCGCGTTCCCCGCGCCGCACCCGAGCATCTACGCGATGAGCAAGGCGCGGGCGCACTACGAGGTCGCGGTCCCGCTCATGGAGGCCGGTGCGCCGATCGTGATCGTTCAACCCGGAGCCGTTCTCGGCCCGAAGGATCACTCGACGTTGCGCGTGATCTGGGCGTGCCTCGCGCGAGGGATCCCGGTGCCGATCGGGGGCGCCTGCTACGGCATGGTCGACGTCGAGGACTGCGCGATGGGGCACGTCCTCGCGCTCGAGCGCGGGCGCACGGGCGAGTGCTACCACCTCGTCGATCGCAACCTTCGCTTCGCCGATCTGCTGCCCCGCGCCGCCTCGGTCAGCGGGCTGCGCGGGAGTCAGATCGTCTTCCCCGACTTCATGCTGAAGCTGAACGCCGCGTTCATGTCGGTGTTCGAGCGCATCGTCCCGGTGCCGGACGTGATGTCGAGCGACTCGCTGCGCGGCATGATGAAGCACGTCACGCTCACGGTGGAGACGAAGAAGGCACGCGAGGAGCTCGGGTGGACCACGAGCTCCTTCGACGAGACGCTCCGCGCCATCATGACCGACGAGCTCCAGCGGCGCGGGAAGCCGTTGCCTCCGCTCCTCGCCGCGAGCGCTGCCCCGCCCGCATGACGTCGCCGCGCATCCACGTGCCCGAGCGCGACGTGTCCTTCGTCGAGGTCGATGGGCTTCGCTTCGGGTACCTCGCGTGGGAGCCTTCACGCGGCGAAGACGCACCGCTCGTCCTCCTCGTCCACGGCTTCCCCGACACCGCGCGCTCCTGGAGCACGATCGGTCCCGAGCTCGCCCGCGCCGGCTACCGCGTCGTCGCACCGTTCACCCGCGGCTACGCACCGACGGGCCTTCCCGAGCGCGACACCGACGTCGAACGCATGGGCCGCGATCTACTCGGGCTCGTCGATGCGCTCGGCGCAGAGCGCGCGCGCTTGGTCGGGCACGACTGGGGTGCCGAGGCCGTGTACGCCGCCGCTTCGCTCGCGCCCGAGCGGCTCGAGCGCATCGTCACGATCGGGATCCCGCACCGCAGCGCGCTCCGCGTGACACCACGCGCGCTCTGGGCGATCCGCCATTTTCTGACCTTGCAGCTCCCCGGGGCCGAGGCGCGCTTCGCGGCGGACGACTACGCGATGGTCGAGATGCTGTACCGTCGATGGTCCCCGGCGTGGACACCCGCGCCCGAGGAGCTCGAGCCCGTGAAGAACGCCTTCGCCGCCCCCGGTTGCCTGCACGCCGCGCTCGGTTACTACCGCGCGTCGTCGCTCCGAACGCCCGCGCTGTTCCGCCGCAAGCTCGAGGTGCCCACCCTCTCCGTCGGCGGCACCGGCGATCCGCTCCTCGGTGAAGCCGACTTCGTGCGCACCGGCGAGCACTGCACGGCCGGGTTCCGCGTCGCGATGATCGGGGGCGGGCACTTCTGCCACCGCGAATCGGAGCGTGCGTTTCTCGACGCGCTCGTGCCGTTCCTCGCATGAGTCGCCCCGCGACCGATCTTCGCGAGCGCCTGCTCGAGGCGAGCCTCGCGCTCGTGGCCGAGGGCGGGATCGCGGCGCTGAGCATGCGCGAGGTCTCGCGGCGTGCGGGCGTGACCCACGGAGCGCCGTATCACTACTTCCCCGATCGCGGGAGCATCCTCGCCGCGCTCGCGGAGGACGGCTTCCGCGCGTTGGGCCATCAGCTCCGCACGGCCACCGTGACGGGAACGCCGCGCGAGCGGTTCGAGGCGTGCGGCCGCGCCTATGTGCAGTTTGCAATCGAGAACCGCGCGCGCTTCGCGATCATGTTCCGGCCGGAGCTGTGGGGCGGCGCCAAGCACCCCGAGCTCGACGCGGCGGCGGCGGCCTCCTTCGCCGTGCTCGTCGAGATCGTGGCTGCTGGTCCCTGGGGCGGTCACCCCGCGATGCACGACTTCGTCGTGGCGACCTGGTCGACGGCGCATGGCCTCGCGAGCTTGCTCCTGGATGGGCCGCTCGGGCGGGCACCCGACGCGACTGCGGTGGCTTCGCGCCAGGGCAACGACATCGCCATTGCGAGGCAAGTCGCCACGGTGTTGGGGCCGCTCTTCGATAGGCCTCCCGACCCTTCGGGTGATAGCTTGGGATGATGCGAAGACTTGCGATCGTCACCAGCATCTTGGCCTCCACCACCGCTGTGTTGTTCGTTGCCTGCGGCGGAGACGACTCCTCCGTGACGCCGACGCCCGACGCAGCTGCCGACACCACGACCACCCCCGACGGCTCGAACACGAACGATGGTTCGAGCACCGACGGCTCGAACACGAACGACGCCGACCCCGATGCCGGCGTCATCACCGACGGCGGCGGAAACCCCGATCCGGACGGCGGCGTCTTCATCGACGCGAGCCCCGACGCTTCGTGCGGCCCGCCTTCGGGCAACCCCGCGTCGGTGAACTCGAACTGTTCGTTCAACCTCATCTTCTTCCAGGGCGGAACGATCAGCCCCGGCACCTACGACCTGATCGGGTTCACCGTCACCGGGAACGCGCAGTTCTGCCAGAACTACCAATCGGGGCCGTACGCCGGGAAGCTCGTCGTCACGTCGACGGGCAACAACGCGTACCACTTCGACGAACGCGTGGTCCGCACGAACCAGATCAACTTCAACACCAACCGCAGCTACGACGTGACGTCGGCGCAGACCACCCTCACCGTCACGCAGACGTGCGGCGCCGCCATCAACGACAACAGCTGGTCCTACTCGACGGGCACGCTCGCGACCGACGCAGGGGCGAAGGCCACGCTGCTCTACGATCACCAGCTCGGCACGGCGAACGTTCGCTTCCGCTGGGTCCACGAGTGAGTCACTTCGCGACCCACACCCGCGTCTGCCGCGCGGGGACGGTCGCGCTCGGCCCGCTCGCAGGCTGATTCGTCACGAGCTCGGTGAGGGCTCCCGATGGGAGCCCGTTCACCGTGCGATCGGTGTCGCCGCGGTTGATCGCGACGTACACCGTGTCGCCCTTGGTGACGGCCGAGAAGAACCAGTGGTCGCCGCTCGACGAGATCGTCGTCCGCACGCCCCGCCGGAGCGCGGGGTGGGCGGCGCGGATGCCGAGGAGCGCCTTCATCCGATCGTGGAGGAACTGCTGGTCGGCGCTGAGCCCGCTCCACTGCATGAAGCGCCGGTTGTCCGGATCGCCCGCGCCGGGGAGCCCGATCTCGTCGCCGTAGTAGACGAGCGGCGCGCCCTTGATCATGAAGAGCACCGCGAAGGCGTTCGCGAGCTTCTCGAACGGCTTGCGCGACGCGGGCAGGCCCGGCTGCCCGGACCACGCGAGGTTCTTCCCGTCGTCGCCTTGGTTGCCCCACTTCGGCGGCTCCTCGGCCAGGTGAATCACGCGCGGCAGGTCGTGGTTGCCGACGAACGTGCTCATGACCGAGCTCGACCCGTAGAAGTATTCGTTGCCGTCGATGAACGAGGCCATCGAGTCCATGCCGGAGCTCTTGAGCAGCATCGTCTCGGTCACGATCCGGCGGAGCGGGAAGTCGAACTGACCATCCATCTTCGTCTTCGGATCGACGAAGCTCTTGATGAAGTCGCGGTTGTAGAAGTCGTACGTCTCGCCGACCATGTAGAAGCGCTGCTGCGGGTTCTGCAGCGCGACCACGTCGCTCTGGATCTTCGAGCGCAGCTGGGTGAGCCAGCTCCCGTCGACGTGCTTGATCGCATCGAGGCGGAAGCCGTCGGCCCCGGTGTCCTTGATCCACTGCACCGCGTTGTTGACCGAGTAGTCGCGCGCAGCCGCCACCGTGTAGTTCCAGTGCGGCAGGTAGTCCGTGAACCAGCAGCGATCGCCCTGCGCGTCCCACGAGCAGTTCTGGCCGCAGATGCAGTCGCCGTTGTTGAACGAGTTCGGCCAGAACCAGCCCGGGTTCTGCTGGTAGACGGGGCTGTCCTTCTGGACGTGCACCATCGCGTAGTCGAAGAGCACCTTCAGGTTCTTCGCGTGCGCGGCGGTGACGAGAGTCTTCAGATCCTGGAGCGTGCCGAAGCGCGACTCCGGTTGGTTCGGATCGAGCGGCCAGTAGCCGTGGTAGCTCGAGTAGAAGTGGCTGTCGCCGCCGACGCCCTTGCCCGCGAAGGCGTCCGCGTTCTTCACGGGGACGGTGAGCCAGAGCGTGTTGACGCCGAGGTCACCGAAATACCCGGCGTTGATCTTCTGGGTCACGCCCTTCCAATCGCCGCCCTGGTACGCGCCGGGCGGGAGCACGCCGCCGGGCGTGGTGCCGTTGTTCGAGGGATCGCCGTCGAAGAAGCGGTCGACGAACACGAAGTAGATGACGGCGTCGCGCCAGTCGTACACGCCCGCCGGGGGGAGCGGCGGCTCGTCGCAGATCGCGGGCGCGCACGTGATGCCGGCGCGCACGTTGTTGGTGTTGTTGTTCCCGTCCGTGACGGTGGGGTCGGTCGGGTGGAGGACCCAGGTCGTGCCGTTGACGAAGAACTTGTATTGTACAGGTTTATTGAACGGGACGTTGACGCTCACCTTCCAGAGGGAGCCGACCTTCGTCATCGGGTCGCCCGTCACCCACGAGTCCGGGCCGCGATAGTCGCCGCGGAGCTCCACCGAGCTCTCCGTGCCGGCGGGGAACGTGAACTCCTCCGCGCACTTCTTCAGCTCGTCGGGGCAGACGAACGGCGCGGGCCCGCTCGCGTCGTAGCCGTTCCCACCCGAGCCGCTCCCCGGATCGAACTGCGCCGCATCCGGCGGGTCGCCGAAGTCGCGCGGCTTCGTCGCATCACTCCCGCACGCCACGAGCGCGAGGGGAACGGCGGAGAGCGCTGCGAGAGCGAGCCGAAAAGGCCGAAAAGGAAGCGGGTGCAGCCGGGCCATCGGGCGCAGCATGGCCGAGGCCACGGATTTGTCAACGCAGGCCTGAGTTACGACGATTTGACCATGTAAGGCGCGGTCTTCTCGCGCGATTTTCGAGCATGCCTCACCTCGCCCGCTTCGCCGCCGCGACGGCCACCCTCGCGCTCCTCGCCGTCCCCCGCCTGGCCGTCGCCGCGTGCACGCATGCCTGCACCGCGCACCTCGTCGGGCCGGCGTGCGAGAACGCGGAGCGCATCGTCGACGGCGACACCGAGGTCGAGCTCGTCGCCGCGTGCACGGCGACGTGCACCGACACCGGGGCCGTCACGAGCGGCGTGGCCGATCCCACGACGGTCCCGATCCTCGATGCCAGCGGCAACCCGACCGGGCGCCTCGTCGAGACGGCACGGACCTGCGGGGGCGCGAAGGTCTATCGCTGGCGCGCTCCCGTGACCGGAGGTTCCCACTTCCTCGGCACCCGCCAGCTGGACGTTCGCGCGCGTCCCCTCGTTCCCGACCCGCTCCTGCTCGCGCGCACGCCGGTCGAGCCCGTCCACGTCCCGCCCCCGCCGCGCGATTGGGAGGACGTTCGCTTCGGGCTCGAGCTCGGCGCAGGTCCCTCGGCCGTTCTCGTCTCGCAACGCGAGGGCGACTCGCTCGTCGGCGTCGGGGCGGAGCTGGTGGTGGGTCTCCACGACGTACGCGATCCGATCGCGTCGGAGCACGGCGAGAAGTTCTCGTGGCCGGAGATCCAAGGCCTCCGCTGGTGCGCGAGCTTCGGTTGCGGACTCCCGCTTCTTCTGTTGTTCGCTCCACCCGACTCGCTCCTCGGCAACGATCGCGGCGTCGACCTCCACGTCGAGGTGCTCTCGTATCCCGGCACCGAGGCCACGCGCAGCTCGCCGGCCTTGCGGATCGGCGTCCAACCTCGCCTCCGCTACACGAAGGGGGTGGCCCGGACCGGGACGCTCGCGGGGCTGCTCTTGCCCGAGCTCGCCTGGCAGACGGGCGGCGGCGTCTCCGATGCGCTCGCGTTCGCGTGGAGCGCGTATCCCGTCGACTTCCTCGTCGACCGGCGCCACTTCGTCGTGGCGCTCGAGCCTCTCCGCGCAGGGTTTCGCATCCCGTTCGACGGCACGCCCGTCGCCGGCGAGATGCGCACCACGATCTCGTTTCGATGGGTACGATGAAGCCCATGTCGTCCCGCGCCCGCGCTGGAGTGCTGCTGCGCCGCGAAGCCCTGGCCTGCGCGGCGATCCTTGCAGGCTGCAAGGGCGAACGAGAGCCTCCGCACATCCCGCAGGACCAGCTCGTGAACGAGCACGCGTATCAGGTCAGCGATCCGGTCGCTCCGCCCTGCATCGTTCGCGAGGGCGCCGCGCTCACGATCGAGCGCCACGGTTGGGTGTTCCGGATCCGGAGCATGGACGGCGACCACCGGATCTCGCTCCAAGGCGACGGCGTGCTCGAGGTGGCCGGCGCCAACACCGCCGACGTCCGCGTCGAGCTTCGCCCCGACGCGAAGCCGGTGCTCGTCCTGGCGCCCGAGCACGAAGATCGCTGTTGGGATCCGGGGCGCCAGCTCTCGGTGGATTGGGCCGCGATCACGGCGGACAAGCCGTTCGTGCTCGAGCTCGACGCCCCGAACGATCGGCGGGAGTGCTTCGTGCGCGAGCCGGTCGTGCGCGTTCAGCGCGCGCGCGGCGACGCGGGCGAGGTCGTGCGGATCGAGCCCACCTCGAGCCGCGTGCGGCTCATGAACGCGGGGACTGCGTTCCAAGGCGCGATCGAGGTCGCGCTCGGCGCAACGCCGACGCCGCTCCGGATCGAGGTCCAGATCCTTCCGGCCGCGAGCGACGCGGGGGTCGCGTGCTCGCCGACGCAGCAGGTGGTGACGATTCCTCCGGCGAGGATCCCGGCGCTGGGAACGCCGCCGATCGAGCTCGCGGTGGATTGAGCGCCGGCCTACTCGCAGACGAGCGCGTGGCTCGCGAGGGCCTCGGTGTCTTCGTCGAGAGTCATCCAGTCCAGGGTGTTGATGCAGAGAAGGATCTCGTAGAGCGCAGGGACCCGTGGGACGCGTACGTCGCCGAACCGGTCCGCGAGCGTGGCGTACCGCGCGTCGATCGTGCCGCCGCTTCCCTTCGCTGGAGAGCCCGCGCGAAGGAATGGATTCGTGAAGATCTGCGCGGACGAGACGACGAAGACGCGGCCACGGCGCCCCGCGCCCACGCGGGCGTGAGGCGGGTCCGCGTCGAAGGCACTCTTCAATCGACCCTCGGCGATGGCAGCAAGCCCGACGCGATTCCGCGCCGACTGGGGTGGCCAGCTTTGGAATGGGTCGAGGTTCACGACATCTCCCGTGAGCGTCGACGTAGCGCTCGCACTCGCCGCGACGAGGCGAACCTTCGCATTCGGCTGCCGCTCGGGGTGAATCTCCAGCGACGAGGAAAATGGGACCGGCAAGCGCTCGAGCCGAAAGAAGGCCGCGAACTCGGTGTCGAGCAGCCCATGGTCCTCAGTGTCCACGCTCAGCATGGGGATCGCCGGAAACAGCAACTCCGCGTCGGCGTCGCTCGTCTTCGCCATCCACGGTCCCCCCGAGTCCAGAACGACGTCGTGGTGAAGCTCGATACCGTAGCCCGAGAGCAACTCGTCGAGTCCATGAGGATCGAGCGTGGCCTTCATCTTCGCGTCGTGCGGCGCGAGGTTGACGGAGCTCGCGAAGACGGCAACGGGTTTGCCCTGCATGACGAACTCGTCGATCCGGCGCAACTCGGCGCGCGTGAACGTCGTCGCGGGCTGCGTAATCATGAGACCTTCGAGGCTCGGGTCGACCGCTGCGACGCCACCCTGCAGGTCGACGTTTCGGAACGCGAAGAAGGGGAAGTTCCGTTCGATGACCATCTTCATCGAAGCGCCGCTCAACCCATCGTCGGACGGACCGAGATTTCCTTCGTCGAAGGCGACGCCACCATGTCCGGTGAGTAGCCCGATCGGATGGGCGGCCTTGGAGCTCCGGTCGACGATCTGGCGCAGCTTGTAGAAGAGGAAGAATTCGACTCCCGTCGCTTGGTCCGGATTGAGGTACGGCAACGCGTCGCTTTCGCTTCCGTACTCGAACGAGAGACCGAGATAGGCCTTCTCCGTCCTGCCGTTCGGCGTGTATGCGACGACCCCCTTGTCGGCGGCCTCCTTCTTCTGCGCGGGCGTCGTCGGCTCCACGATTTCGACGCGAACGTGACCGGCGCTCACCTTGACGTAGGCGTCGAGCAGGGCCTTCACCTTCCGGACGAAGCTCGCGTGCTCAGGGTCGTTCACCGCGTAGAAGTGAATCGAGAGAACGCCCGTGAGAGAAGGCAGGAGTCGCGCCGCGGCCGGCGTGATGTCGCACGATGCAGCTACCTTCGGTGCAGCGCGCGACGCTTGCGCCGGCGAACGTGCGCACGACGACGCGACGAGGCAGGAGACGAGGAGTAGGAGGCCTGCGCGCCGCATCGTGGAACACGATACTCAGTCGCCGGCACGCGATCCACCGCCGACGTCGCGAAGTCCGATGTGCCAAAATGGCGATTAGACTCTCCCGCCCGCCTTCCGCACGTCGAGGACGAGAATCGGCAAGATCGCCACGAGCGCCGCCACCGCCATCTGCCGCGGATCGATCGGCGCCATCGCGACGAAACGTGCCAGCGGGCCGATCATCGTCAGCGCGAGCGTGAACGTCGTCGCGATCGCGACGAGGATCACGAACGCTCGGTTCCGCCGGCGCAGCGTCTGCCAGAACGGCAGCCGGTCGCTGCGCGACACCGCGAGCGCGGCGAGGTTGCCGAACACGAGCGCGGCGAAGGCGATCGAGCGCTGCTCGCCGAGCTCCAACGAGCGCGACCGCGCGACGAGGAGCAGCGTCCCGACGAGCGTCAGCACGCCCGGGATCGCACTCGCGACCAGCCGCCGCAGGTCGAAGAGCTTCGCGCCCATCGGGCGCGGTGGCCGCCTCATCAGATCGGGCGATTCGTCCTCCATCTCGAACACGACCGAGCACGCGGGGTCGATCACGAGCTCGAGGAGCATGACCTGCGCCGGCGCGAGGAGCGGCTCCCAACCGAGCAGCGCCGGAACGAGCGCGAGCCCGGCGATCGGGACGTGGACCGACACGATGTACGCGAACGCGTTGCGGAGGTTGTCGTAGACACGGCGCCCGCCCCGGATCGCCGCGGCGATCGACGAGAAGTCGTCGTGGGTGAGCACGAGGGAGGCCGCTTCGCGTGCGACGTCGGTCCCACGTTCGCCCATCGCGACGCCGATGTCGGCGGCCTTCAAGGCGGGCGCATCGTTGACGCCGTCACCCGTCATCCCGACGACGAGCCCGCGACTGCGGAGCGCCTTCACGATCCGGAGCTTCTGCTCCGGCATCGAGCGCGCGATGATCGCCGTGGTCTCGAGGCGCGCGCCGAGCTCCTCGTCGGAGAGCGCGCCGAGCTCCGTCCCGGTGAGGCAGGTCTCGGCGTCGATGCCGGCCGCCCGCGCGATCGCGCGCGCGGTCGCGGGGTGGTCGCCGGTGATCATGATGACCCGCACCCCCGCGGAGCGGCAGCTCGCGACCGCAGCCGGCACGTCCGCTCGCACCGGGTCCGCGAGCCCGACCAGGCCGAGCAACGCGTACTCGATGTCGTGCGCGATCGCCGGCGGACGCTCGATCGCGGTGCGGCTCCGCGCGATCCCGAGCACGCGGAGCCCGCGCTTGGCGAGCTCGTCCACGCGCTCGCGCCACGCGACCAGCTCCGGCTCGGCGAGGTGACAGAGATCGAAGATCGCCTCGGGTGCTCCCTTCGTCGCGACCACGAGATCGGACTTCGCTTCGTCGCGCCGCCAGACGTGGGTGACCGCGAGGAGGTCCTTCGCGAGCGGGTACTCGTGGACCTTGTCCCAGCGGGGGTGCAGGTGCACGCGCTCGACGCCAGTGAGCGCGCGGTCGGCGAGCGCGAAGAACGCCTTCTCCATCGGATCGAAGGGATCGCGCGGGCACGATAGAACGCCGAACTCGACGAGCTCGTGGACGGCCTCGGGGAGCGTGACCGCATCGCGCTCGACGGCGACGGTGTCGCCGCCGATGGCGAGCGCTGCGATCGTCATCCGGTTCTCCGTGAGCGTCCCCGTCTTGTCGGTGCAGAGCACGTGGACCGAGCCGAGCGTCTCGATCGCGCTCACGCGGCGGGTCAGGACGTTCGCCGCGGCGAGGCGACGCGCACCGAGCGCGAGGAAGACGGTGAGGACGAGCGGGAACTCCTCGGGGAGGAGCGCCATCGCGAGCGTGATGCCGGCGAGGAGCGCCTCCAGCCACCCGCTCCCTGTCAGCACACGGACCGCGGCGAGCGCGATCGCGGCCCCGACCCCGACGACCGCCACCTTGCGGACGATGCCGTCGACGTCCTTCTGGAGCGGCGAGCGCTCGTGCTTCTCGGCCCGCACCGCCTCGCCGATCCGACCGATCCGGCTCCGCGGCCCGGTGGCGAACACCTCGGCGACGCCTCGCCCGCTCGTGACCACCGTCCCCGAGAAGAGCTCGTCGCCCCGCCCGGGCAGCTTGTCGACGGGGACGGATTCGCCCGTCAGGAGCGACTCGTCGACCGTGAGCGCCGTGCCCGCGACGAGCTTCGCGTCGGCCGGGATTCGATCGCCCTCGCTGACGCGGAGCACGTCCCCGCGGACGACGTCTCGTCCCGGAATGGTACGAACGGTGCCGTCGCGCAGGACTTGCGCCCGCGGGCTCGTGAGATCGCGGAGCGCATCGAGCGTGCGCTCCGTGCGGCCCTCCTGCACCACGGTGATGGCGGTGACCACGACGACGAAGGCGAGGAGCGTGAGCGCTTCCCGAAGATCGCCGAACGCGACGTAGAGGCCGGCCGCCCCGAACAGCAAGAGCATCATCGGCTCGCGCGCGGCATCGAACGCGACACGGAAGATCGTTCGCCGCTCGGGCGACGGGAGCGCGTTCGGCCCCTCCGCGGCGAGGCGCGCCACCGCATCGGCTTCTCGCAGGCCCGTGACGGGATCGGTCACCACCGGAAAATGCCTGGCGCGGGGCCGACCGTCACGCGCAATCGCGGCGCGCCGCTCACGGACGGAGGTACTTCTTCATCGCGCCCTCGATCGCAGCGCCCTCCGGCCGCCACACGCGGACGTCGTACCCCGCGCCGACGAAGACGTGGACGGGGGCGCGCGCGGCGAGGACGGCGCAGTCGACCGGCGGCGCATGGATCACGGTGTGGGCGATCCGTCGGTCGTCGCCGTCGAAGACGTCGAGCGCGAGATCGGAGACCTCCACCTCGAACGGCGTGCCGGCATCGAGCCCGCACCGCTCGCGTTTCTTGCGCCGCAGCTCGGTCAGCTTGCCGACGAGCTCCACCTCTTCGGTGGGCTTCGGGGCACCATAGAAGCGCACGAGATCGCGCGGGAGCTCGAGCCCGCTCATGAAACCGTCCGACTCGAGGAACACGAGGGCGCTCGCGCGATCGTGATCGCCGAGAGAGCGCTTCACGTCGGAGCCGACGAACTGGTACCGACTCCACACCGCGGTCACGGCGGCGCCGCCGGCGAAGCGCAGATGGAGCGCGCGCGCCGGCAGGTTCGCGCACTCGAACGACGCGAGCACGTCGGTCTCTTCGGTGAGCACGCCGGGGAGCTTCCCCGCGGTCGCCGCGTCGACGACGCTGATCGAGACGTCCTTGGCCGAGCGCAACAGCGCGCCCGCGGGATCGCGCGCGGGCGTCTGGTCGAGCTTCCACGACTCGCCACCGGCGTGGAGCGTGCACCCGGTCGTGCCCGTCACGTGGACCACGCCTCGCCCCTCGAGGAACGTCGCGGTGCCGGTGCAGTCGCCGCCGCACTTCGCGTCGATCGCGTATTGCCCAGGGGCGGGTCGAGCCTCGGCCGTGATCAGGACGACGGGCGGCGCGAGCTCCGGGAGCACGACCTCGAGCGCGGCGGGAGAGGCACCCTGAACCGTGACGGCGAGCTTGCCGCTCGGGCGCTGATCCTTCGCGAGCGCGAGCACGGCGACGCCGCTCTCGTTGGCGGTGACGCCGGAGCCCGCCGCTTCGTAGCGCGCAGAGGCGGGACCGTGGAACGTGACGACCCACCCTTCGTCGTCCGCGACGACCGACGCGCTCGCCTCTGCGCTCGGCGACGCGCCACCATCCACGTCCGCGCCGCGCGAATGGCACGCGACGAGAGCGAAGAGAGCGAACCGAAGGAGCCGCACGCGCGCAGCTTACACCCGAGTCACCATCCAGCGTCGTGAGCCCTCGCTTCCGCCGATGCACCGACCGAACCGTGATACCGTGCTCCTTTGGTCTTTGCTCGGAGGGATGAGCGATGAAGCCGCGACGCGTCTCGCTGGTTGCCTGCCTGACCGCCACCGTGGTGGCCGTCATCCTGTCGAGCCCCGCAGCGCTCTCGCAAAGCGCGACCTACGGTCCACAAGGCAAGGGCGCCTCGACGTGCGGAGGTGTAGGGCAAGCCAAGTGCACCGACAAACCAGCGACCTTCATGGCGGCCGCCGTCGGCACGTGCCCCACCGGTTCCTTCTTCGATATCGGGAAGTGGCAATGTTACACGTGCCCGAGCGGGTACAACCGAACGCTCGAACCGGTCGATGGAGACCACGCGTGCAGCAAGGCGGATCCGACCGTCAAACTGCAGCAGCTGCCCGCGACGTTCGCCGGTCGCCTGTGCCCGGCCCCCACGTTCTACGATCCGATCCACGGCGGCCAGTGCTATCGGTGCCCCGCAGGTACGCGCCGGTCGGCCGCCAGCGTCGAGGCGAGCAATGCCTGCTTCGAGCCAGCTCACGAAGATCTGACCGATGCCACGAAGAGGAAGAGCTCGGCGACGGCGTTCGGCTGCTCCGCGGGGACGTTCTGGGATGGGTGGAACGGCGGCGCGTGCTGGACGTGCCCGTCGGGCTACAACCGAACCGGCTATCCCATCTCCGGTGACAAGGCCTGCTCGAAGGCCATCCCCGAGAAGACGTCGAAGGCGACGCTCGTCCAAGAAGCGAAGTGCGCGGACGGCGAGATCCGCGACGCCAAGATCCCCGGCACGCAGGACGCCGCTGCCGGCGGCGGATGCTGGACGTGCCGACCGGATTCGTACCGAACGATCTTCCCGATCGACGGGAGCTCGGCGTGCGAGGTCCGGGCCGGCGTCAAGCTCGCGCCCACGACGATGACGAAGGCGCTCACCTGCCCCGCGGGTCAGATCTTCGATCTCACCGGCTTGACCGCCGAAGAGATCGCCAGTCGCCCTGAAACGCAGGGTCGTTCGGTCAGGCCCGTCACCTCGGGTACGTGCTGGGCCTGCCCCGTCAACTACGACCGCGGCTTGCCTTCGGTGAAGAGCGCCGCCGCGTGCCGCGTGTCTTCGATCATCGACTGGCGCGCGCCGCGGTTCAAGGAGCCGGGGCTCTTCGGGCTCGAGGGCGCCAGCGAGGTCCTCGCCGACCTTCAGACGAACCGTCCGAGCATCATCACGGCCGCGGTGAACGCGACCGTGAAGAGAGCCTTGGGTGGCCTGTCGGTGACCGATCCGTCCTACGCGATCAGAGAGAGCAACTTGAAGGCGAAGGAGATCCAGCGCCTGACCGACGATCCCGGCAACAGCACCGCCGCGTCGGCGGCGATCTTCGCGCGCCTCCTCGTCGTCCTCGTCGAGCCCTCGAAGGCGACCCCGGCGGAGAAGCTGCTCGCGGCGTCGTTCAAGAAGTACGTCGTCACGCGACGCGTCTTCGTCGCGCAGAACACGCTGGACGCGTACGACGCGTGGGACGCCGTCACCGGGTACTCCGCGAACGGCTACCGCTTCGGCAAGGATGGACCGGAGCACAACTCGCCCGACTTGTCGGGAGTAGCCATGTTGACGACGCTGGGCGCGAACGCGGCGGGCGAGGCGTTCAACATCGCGGCCGGCGGAATGCCGATCTTCGGAGACGTCATCGCGAGCCTCATCAAGCAAGGTGCCGACGGCTTCGCGGTGTTTCAGGATCCGGGACAGGCGACGAAAGAGGTCGTGTTGACGCCCGCCCAGACCGCGTTGAGCCTGGTGGTCTCCGGCGTGCCGGCCACCTTCGCCGGCGCAGGCCAAGATGCGGCCGTCTTGGCAGCGTTCGGGAAGGGGGCGCAGGCCGCGGTCGCGACGACGACGCGACTGGTCGCGACCGCGATCGTGGAGGCCGGCGGGGACCTCGTGCTCGCCGCCCTCGTCACGCTCGTCCAGCTCGAGATCGATCGCGTGATGGAGATTCGCGAGGCCCGCACGAAGCTCGTCGCCGCGGTCGGAACCGCCAACGCGAGCGACCCGGGCCGAATGGCGCTGACGACGAAGGGCGTCGTGGAGCTCGTCGGCCTCTGGGCGCACGCGACGAGTGAACCGTCGCGGAGACCTGCGCGATGACAGCGCGGTGAACTACACTCGGGCGGTGCGCGCCTCGCTACTCGGTCCCGCCTTCGTCTGTGCGCCGCTCGTCTGCGGCCTCGCCTGCGGCTCCTCGGAGCCGACGCCCGCGCCCCCGCCGAGCTGCGCGATCGAGCTCCCGAGTCTCTCCGGCAAGCTCCACGTCGACGGGCGTACGTTTCGCGACGCCGCGAATCGCATCGTCACGCTGCGCGGCGTGAACGCGGGCGGCCGCAGCAAGTTCGCGCCGTACATGCCGTTCGACTTCTCGCCGACCGACTTCGACGCGCGCCTCGCGGCCTACCTCGATCGCGCGAAGAGCTGGGGCATCGACGTGCTGCGCGTGCCCTTCACGTGGGCCGCCGTCGAGCCGGTGAAGGGCCAGGACGACGAAACCTTCCTGAAGCGCTACGACGCCTTGATCGACGCGGCCTGGGCCCGCCACCTGTGGGTCGTCGTCGACTTCCACCAGGATCTCTACGCCGAGGCCTTCTGTGGCGACGGCTTCCCCGCGTGGACGATCCCGGACCCGGTACCCGCCCCGCACCACGACTGCCCGCAATGGCAGCTCGGCTACTTCCAGGATCCGGCGGTCCAGGCTGCGTTCGACCGCCTCTGGGCGCCCGGCTCGTCGATCCAGGACGCGATGCTCGCGCTCTGGGATCGCATGGTTGCAAGATACAAGGACAAGCCCGGGATCGCCGGCTTCGAGCCGATCAACGAGCCGGCGGCGGGGACCGCCGAGCCGGGACCGTTCGAAGCGACCACGCTCCGCGCGTTCTACGAGCGCGCCATCGCGCGCATCCACGCGCTCGCCCCCGACGCGCTGATCTTCGTCGACACCATCGGCACCGACGGAGCGTTCCTCCAGACCACGCTCGGCAAGCCCGCCGGCACCAACGTCGTGTTCGCACCCCACTTCTACCCTGCGGGGCGCGCCGATCCCGAGGTCGTCACCGATCTCATGAAGACCTGGGCGGACGTCGGAGCAGCGTGGAACGTCCCCGTCTTCGTGGGCGAGATGGGCTTGCGCCACGAGCTCGAGTACGCGGGCCGCTGGCTCGGCGGGAACCTCGCCGCGCTCGACGCCTTCGGCATGAGCGGCACCGTCTGGGAGTACAGCATGGCGACCGAGGAGTGGAACGCCGAGACGTTCGGGCTCACCCACCCCGATGGGACGGAGTACCCGATGGCGAGCGCGCTCGTTCGTCCCTACGCGGTCGCCGTCGCCGGAGCGGACCCGAGCACGAGCTTCGATCCCGTCGCGCGCGTCTACCGCGCGAGCTGGGCCCCCGCGCAGCCCGGCATCACGGAGGTCTCCGTCCCGGCCGGCGCGTACCCGGAGGGATGGACGCTGTCGCTCTCGGGCGCCTGCTTCGATGCGAGCCGCGCGGGGACGATCGGCGTCTCCTCCACCGGCACGGCGCGGGTCCAGCTCGAGCTCCGCCCGCGCGCGCCCTGAGTCACGCGTTCTTCGTCCGGAACTCGCGGAGCACGTCGGCGAGCTCGCTCGCGGTCGCCGTCGGTACGAGGTGCGGCGTCACGATGGGGATCGCTTCGTCGATGCTCTTCGCGATCTTCGTCTTCGACGGGCTGCGCGAGAACGCCGTCATCGCCGTCATCGCCATGCGTCCGGCGCTGAGCCAGAAGCCTTCACCCTCCAACACCGTGACCGATGCGAGGACCTGATCGGCGGTGTCCTTCAAGAGCTTCGACGCGCGCGCGCGCGTGGGCTCGTCGGGGATGGGCACGTTCGGGAGCGTGATCGACACCGCGACCTGACGGTTCGGCGTCCGCCGTTGGATCGTCTCGCCGGCGCGGGCGCAAACCTCGAGCCCCTCGACGCTGACGTTCTTGGTCCACACCATGAGGAGAAGGTTGCGCCACGTCGCGACGACAAACCCCTCGCCCCTCCCGAACTCGGTCGCCCCCATGGCGGGACAGTGTACGGCTGAGCCGAGCGGAAGGCACGCGCAGGGCGCTACGCCGACGATGCCGCGTGAAGCGGGCGCGAGGCTGCCGGCGAGATCGCGAGCTTCTTCAGCTCGGCGCCGCGCCGCGCCACCGCTTCGAGCTCCGGGGATTCGATCTCGAACGACTTGCAGAGCCTCAAGAGCGCGTGCGGGTCGGAGTAGCGCGCCACGTAACGAGCGATGCGTTCGGCGGCCGCACTCTCGGTCGCGGCGTGGCGTTCGTACGTGACCAAGTGCTTCACCCAGTACGCGAGCTGCGGCTTCGCGTGAGCGACCTCGATGAAGTCGCGCGCGAGCGCAGCTTCGAGCCGAACGAGAAAGGCCAGGAACCCGTCGAGCGCGTCGCGAAGAACCGCGGCCTCCATCGTGTAGCTCGCGATCTCGTCGACGTCGTGAATCGCGACGGCTTCGAGGGCGTTCGCGCTCGTGAAGCTGAACGCAGCCTCCCGGTAGGTGACGGTGCGGCTGCTCCAGTCGACCAGCGCGCACGCGAGCCGACACGTCTCGTCGGCCTCGAAGCGGTCGATGATCTTTTCGAGCTCCTCGGACTTTCGCCACCGTTGGCTCTGCTTCCAGTCTTCCCGCGCGACGGTGAATCCGTAGACGGCCCCCACCGCACACGCGAGCTCCAGTCCGAACTTCAACCACTCGAGAGTGTCGTCTGCCATGGGCCGGTCGTATCACGGCGCTTCGAACGCCCCCTTCGCGCGGGCCGGAGCGGTCGTCACCGGAATGACTACGGCCCCGGGCCCGCCGCGGGCGATGCAGCCGCTAGGATCGCGAGATGCTCTCGCTGCGCTGGCTGGCCCTCGCTTCGGTGTTGCTCCTCTCGGCATGCGCGAAGACCACCGTCGCCACGGACGACGACAAGACGCGCGCGCACGCCCGTTGCGCGAAGGACACCGAGTACCAGGCGAGCGAGAGCGCCGACGCGGAGAAGACCTTCGCCGACCACTGCGCGAAGAACGCCTGCCCCGGAAAGGACTACGTGGCAGCGCTCTGCGTCTACCGCGACCCGGGCGGAGGACCGATCGCCGAGGTCGAGTCCACGATCGCGAAGGGCGACTCCGAGAACGAACAGGCCGTCTGCCACTCCGTCCGCGCGGCGAGCGCGGTCGCGCGCTTCGTCCCGCTCGACGTGTACTGCAAGGACGGCAAGCGCTGCATGGCCTGCGGCACGGAGTGAGTTGCCGCCCCCGCGGGCCGAGGATACGGTGTAAATCATGCTTCGGCACCGGGTCTCCCTGCTCGCCGCAGCGGTGTTCGTCGCCGCCGCGCTTCTCGCGCCGGTCGCGGTCCGAGCAGAGGCGCCGGACGACCGCACCAACGACGACTACCGGAGCGTCGTCGATGCGAGTCGCGCCGACGTCGCGCGGTGCGCCAAGAGCGGCGCCGGCGGGATCACGATCGACGTTCGGTTCAACGTCCTCGAGGATGGCTCGGTGCGGAACGTAGTCGTGACGCTGCCCGTCCGCGACGACGCCGTGCAGCGCTGTGTCGCCAGCGTCGTCGGAGCGCTCCGCTTCCGTGCCGTGCGCGGAGATACCGTCTCCCTCCACGTGCCCTATCACGTCGCCGCCCGCGCCGACGCTGGCGCGACCGACGCGCGCGCGGACTGAGCTTGGCGCACGCCCGTTCTCGGGCGACAGTACGAGCGTGATCGCGGTTCGTTCGCTGGAAGACGCCGCCGGGGCGGTTGCGCTCTTCCCGAGCTTCGGTGCCGTACACGTGCCGCGCGCGATTGCGCCGGAGCGCGCCGCGACCCTGGCGAGCGCGGTCCTCGGAGCCGAGTCGTCGTGGACCCCCGACTTCGGCGGCGAGCAGTTCGCCCTTGGGCGTGCATTCTACACGCACTTCGAGACGGCGCGCTCCAAGGAGTACTTCGCGGATGCCGAGCGCTCCAATGCGCGCGTCGACGCGATCCTCCCCGGCTTCGCGGAAGAGATGCGGGCCCTGCTCGCACGCCTCGTCGGCGGCACCGTCCGCCAGCGACGTGGATGGTGCGCTGCCGGCGTTCACGTCTTCCCGGCCGGAGAGAAGGTCGCTCGCGCGGGCGGCGTGGTGCACTTCGACGTCGAGGGCCTCCCGCGCGAGCACGCCCGCGCGATGCGCCGCGCCGTGTCGGTCATCCTGATGCTGCAGGCACCGACCGAGCGCGGGGGCCTGCGCGTGCACGCGGCACGCTACGCAGGACGGGAGCACGCGACCGAGGCCGAAGCCGCGACACCGTGGGAGCGCGTGGCGTACGCCGCGGGGGACGCGGTGCTCCTCGACAGCTACCGGCTGCACCAGATCGAAGGCTTCGGCGGCGACCGCGCGCGAATCTCGGCGACGCTGCACGGCGCGGAGACGAGCGCCGGCGTGTGGGAGTGCTGGTTTTGAAGCCGCCTACGCCGCGCCCACCGTGACCACCACGGCGCGCGGGCCATCCGCGACGATCCGGAGCGACGCTCGCTCGCTCGTCCGGTACGCCGTGGGCTGCTCCGTGGGCGAGACGCTCTCGACCTTCCCGGTCACGAAGACGAGCTCCCGGAGCGGCAACCAATCCACCACCAGCTCCAGGTTCGCGGAGCGCTGCGCGAGCCCCCGCTCCGCGAGCCAGTCCAGCACCATGCGGTTGGGGAGGTCGCCCGAGGACGCGAAGCGCAGCGACCGCGCGCGGAGCTCGGCGTTCGAGAGGTCCACCTCGACGAAAGCACCGGCGCCGTCTTCCATCACGACGACGTCCGACGTCCGAACGTCGGCGACGATGGCGCCGTCGACGAGCACGCGCACACGAGACCACGCGCAAGCGCCTGCGGACAGCGGCACCGTCGGAGGCGGCTCCGGCGCCCGGACCGTACCCATCGTCGTCAAGGAGATGCCGCTCACCACCATCGCGAGCGGACGCGGCGCGACCGCAGTCGAAGTCGCGCGGAACCAGCCGCCGGAGCGGAGCTGATGGCGCAGCGCGAAGAGGAGCGCGCCGAGGGCGAGCATGGTGATGAACAGCTCCACCTCGTACGCGTGCCAGATGTAGTGAGCCGACACCCCGAGCCCGAGGACGACGCATCCGACGAGGAAGAAGGACGCGCAGCCGAAGCGCGGTGCCGTACCTCGAACCCCCGTGCTCATCCCGCGTAGTTCTCCCAGAAGCCGTTGCGAAGGACCAGGTCGGGATCGAGCCGTCGCTTGGCCGCGATCAGCGCCTCCCACGCGGGATAGCCGCGAACGACCTGCGCGCGCGTCGGGTGCGGGCGATAGGGCAAGTAGTGCCTCCCCCCGCGCGCGAGCGCCGCATCGACGAGCTCCACCGTCGCCGCGCGCATCGCCGCCTCGGCCGCGTCGGTCCGCCGCTGCGAGTAGAGCATCACGAGCGAGAACACGTCCTCCGTCGCGTAGGGCAAGAACGTGATGTCGTCCTTGGTGACGTTGCGCACGGTGACGTTCAGCAGATCGACGTCGTGCGCGGGCACGATGCGGCGGAGATCCCCGACGAAGTCCGCGAACGCCGACGCCGGCACGAAGTACTCGTGCAGCACGTCGGTCAGCTCGGGCCGCCGGTTCAGGAACTGCCCCACCGGCTCGTGCAGGAGCTGATTGCGCGTCGCGCTCGCGCCGCCCTCGCTCCCCAAGTGCTTCTCGACCGACCACCGGAGGTGCTTCCCGTACGCGCTCTCGACCTCGCCGCGAAACAGCAGCCGCGCGAGCTTCGAGGGCTCGCGCGCGCTCGCCGGTGGAAGCTTCGTCACCGCCCCGTCGGTCCGGTACACGGTGAGAAGCGCGTCCTCGAGGAACGCGTCCGGGTCGATGGAGAGCCGCCCGAACGCGAGCCCCACGTCGTCGCCCGTGGCGACCCGTGCGAACGTCGCCGGGTAATCGCTCGCCGCGCACTCGTGGCGCGTCGCCAGGTACGCGACGTTCTTCACGACGCGCATCTTGGCCTCGACGATGACGCCGAACAGCCCGTAGCCGCCGAGCACGAGCCCGAACAGCTCGTCGCCCCGGACGAGGTCGACGGCGGTTCCATCGGGCTTCACGACGCGCAGGGACTCCACCGTCGACGCGATCGGCGGCCGATTCGGCTGCCACCCGTGACAGTTGACGCTCACGCTCCCCCCGATCGAGAAGCCGTCGTTCGATTGCATCACCGCGACGGCGAAGCCGCGCGGATCGAGCACGTCGATCACGTCGTGCCAGCGCGCACCTGCACCTACCCTCATCGTCGAGGACGCTTCGTCGAGCTCCACGTGCGCGACCCCGCTCATGTCGAGCACGATCCCGTCCTTCGCGAGCGCGTGTGCCCCCATTGCATGACGCGCCCCGGCGACGCTGAGCGGCAGCTTCTTCGCGCGCGCCTCGGCCAGCGCTGCGACGATCGTGCTCTCCGCTTCGGGCGGCGAGCCCTTCACCTCGATGACGCGCGCGATCGCGCGCTCGTCGAGCCGGCTCGCATCGTCCAACGTGCCAGGCGCGGGCGGCGGCAGCCCCGGACCATCGCGGTGAGCGGTCAGCGCCAGGTGCACGGCCGGACGCCCGACGAGCCACGCGGGGATCGCGGACAAAGCGCCGATCACCAGCTTGCGCCGACCGACCTTCACGGACCGGAGCCTTCCATCTTCATCTCGGTGCTCCTAGCACGATAGCCTTCGGCCGATGCCTGCGACACTCACCCTCGATCCCGAGAACCCGGCCGTCCTCCACGCGCGCGTTCCTCTGCTCGAGAGCCGGAACGAACGTGGGCTCGGCACGGCGTTGAACGAGCTCGTCCGCGTGACGAAGGATCTGCCGCGCGTGATCGCCGCCGCCGACGAGCCGCCGCCGTTCCTCCGCGTGACGTTCCACACGCCCGCGAAGAAGTGGCTCTCGGAGCGGCGCTTCTTCGAGCGCACTGCCAAGTACCCGTCGCTCCGCGCCGCGACCTACGCCTACGTCGATCACGTGAACCCGAAGCATTGGCGCAAAGACCCCTTCCGCGGCTCCGGCTATTGGTCCAGCACCCAGGCCCCCGCGGGCTCGCTCGCGATCGTCCCGCTCGCGCTGCGCGACCGGGGGGCGCTCCCGGTCCTCGCCGAGCACCTCCGCGGCGCCGATCTCGATCACGAGACCTTCCATCGCGCGCTCATCGCGGAGCTCCTCTCCCGGCACGGCCTCATCGAGGAGATGCTCGATCTCCTCGCGGTGCGCGCGGTCGATGCCGCGGGTCAGCACGGCACCGAGGACCTCGCGTGGCTCGCGCGCCAGAACGGCTTCGGCGCGATGCTGAACGCGCCCGGTGCTGCAGTGGAGCTCGCCGAGCGAGTCGACCGCATCTCGCAGCGCTCGGCCTACCGGCCGCTCTACGTCGCGAACGCGGGGAAGGCGATGTTCTCGGGTGACGAGCTCGGCCGGTGGTTCGGGTTCTTCCGCGAGCGCGGGCTCGTCTTCGAAGCACGCGATCTCGCCCCGTCGCCGGAGCGCGAGCCGTCGCCTCCGCCGTCGTTCGTGGCCGAGTGGGAAGAAGCCGCGTCGTCGGACGACTACGACTGAAGCCGATTCAGGTGATGTTGCGCAGGTATTTGAACTTCGCGTCCGCGAGGTCTTCCTGCGTGAGGCCCCACTCGTCGTCCCCCGGGATCATGTACATGGTGTCGCCGCGAATGCTCGCGAACGACATCTGCGGGATCGCGCTGAGGATCACCGTGAACGTCTCCCGCTTCCACAAGCGTGCGTCCGAGACGTTGCAGACCATGCGCAGGTGCTGATCCGTCGGCGAGTCGCGCACGATCAGGTACGCCATCGTCACCGTCATCCAGCGCGGAGCGCCGCGGTACGGATCGATCGGACCCGAAGGCGACGTGCGCGCCCCCTGCTTCGTCTCGACGACCTTGCTCCAGTCCTTCCAGAGCTCTTGCGCCTTCGTTTCGTCGTCGAAGTACTCCCAGCAGCCGCGCTCGGCGTGGTGCACGTTGGCGAGCAGGAGCTCGGACAGGCGCGCCGCGACCTGCCACTTGTCGTTCAACGACGCGGTGGGCGGCTGCGCGAGCACCAGGTTGCGCACGTCCGACAGGAGCGTCGAGCCGGGCTCGATCCGCAAGCAGAGCTCGAGGGAGAAGAAGGAGCTCGCCATCTATCCCCCGCCCCCGCCGGAGTAGAGCGGCGAGCGGTTCCACGAACCGCTGCGGCCCATCGCGGAGGCCACGACGATGCCGGTCGCGACCGTGACGATGACGGGCACCGTCGAGAAGTCGGGCGGCGCCTGACCGCCGACGTAGGGATGCACGCGGTTCACGAAGCGATAGGCCGCGATCGGCGGCGGCGGGATCGCGAGCGACGGTGCGGGCCAAGGCGCCGGTAGATCGTAGTGCTGGGTGAAGTAGGCGCCGCCGATCGCGCTGCTCAGATAGCGCGCCTCGGTCCCGTCGTCGGGCTCCGGATCCGGTGCGGCGCCGGACGGCGGAGGGACGACGGGCGGCATCGCCGGTGCGGCGTCACTGGCGGCGTCGGTCGCTGCGTCCTTCTTCGCGCCCGCGTCCACGCTCGGAGACGTCGGTTCGACCGGAGGCGACGGGAACGGGACGTCCGCCGTGGGGAACGAGTCGGTCGCGACGTAGCGCAGCGCGACGAACTTCGACTCGTAGGCGTAGAAGTCGTCGTTCACGTCGTCGAGCTCGGGGAGATCGCCGGCGGTCGGCGCGACGTAGAACGCCTTCGTCACGCCGAACCCGCTCAGCTTGTCGACCGGAGGGAGCTTCGCGGTCCAGCGGTTGTCGAAGAGCGTCGGGCTGTCCGTGTACGGAGTGAGCCGCCGGCGATCGAGGACGAAGAGCGCGGGCGCATCCGCCTTGCGCTGCGCCTTCGCGCGGAGGAAGCGCGGTTGGTAGTACAGCGCCGCGGCGAGCGGCTTGTGCGAGGGCACCACGCCGTACGGGTGCGGCCAGTTGTCGAACAGGAAGATGGGCTCGAAGCGGCTGGCGGCCCCGGCGGCGAACGCGACGGCGTCTTCGCCCGGCAGATCCACCACGATCGCCAGCCCGAGCGGAACGGCAGCGAGGATCTCGGCCAGCGCACGGCCCGCCGCATACGCGCGGCCCATCGACGCGGTGTGGATCGGGACCAAGACGTCGCGCAGCGCCGCCGGCGCCGGGCTCCCGTCGATCGTGTTCGACGACGGCAGCGCCGCCGGTGCCTCGAAGAGCGTGCGCACGTAGAAGGGCGTGAAGCGGCCCTGCACCGGCGCGAGATCGTCGGCGAGCTTGTCGATCGCGGCCTTGTCGAACGGGGCCTTCGTCGCGCCGTCGAAGACGAGCCCCATGTCGGTGGCGCCGAAGCTCCACCCGAAGCGCTTCTGCATGTCCAGCGAGCGCTGCCGGTCGCCGTAGTAGTCGTCGCTGTCGAAGTCGTTCCGCTGGTTCGCGGTCAGGACCTTGCCGACCTTGAAGACCAGCGCGAGCCCCGCGAGCGCCGCTCCCGCGATCAGGATGCCTTTGAGGACGGCGCGCCGGTCCACGTTCGAGCGGATGCTCTCCTGCCACCATCGCGCGCCGACGAACGCCGGCTCGTCGACGAGCACCTCGCGCGTGAACGGGTCCTTCTCCTCGGCCATCCCACGACGAGCGGACACGAAATCGCCCCCTCTCTGCAAGGTCCAAGTAGAGTTTCGTGCCCATGCTGAAGCGGATCGACGACGCCGTCTTCGACCAAGTCTGCGCCGCCGCCGGGGCGAGCCCGCGCCTGCGGAAGAACCACAACCTGCACGAGGAAGCCGACGTGGTTCAGCGCTTCCTCAACGCGCTCCAACCCGGGACCTACGTCCGCCCGCACCGGCACGTCCGGGACGATCCCCGCGCCGCCTTCGAGTGCTTCCTGACCCTGCGCGGTGCGCTCGGGCTCCTCCTCTTCGACGAGGCCGGGCAGATCGTGGCAGAGGAGCGGATCTCCGCCGCGGGCCCGCTGCGCGGCATCGAGGTGGGCCCCGACCGCTTTCATACGCTGGTCGCGCTCGAGCCCGACACGGTGATGTTCGAGCTCAAGCAGGGCCCCTACGTCCCCGTGACCGACAAGGACTTCCTGGCCGGGTTCCCGCTCGAGGGCACCGCCGAAGCCGCGGCGCTCGAGCGAACCTGGCGCGACCGCTTCCGCTGAGGGCTCGAGACCGATAGCGTGGATCGGCTCCCTCCGGGAAAGGATCCGATGAAGCGCAACCTCGTGTACCAAGATGGTACATCCAACAAGTTCTGGAACATCGCCACGGACGGCAAGTCGTTCACCGTCACCTTCGGCCGCATCGGCACCGAAGGGCAGACCCAGACCAAGAAGCTCGCCAGCGAGGCCGCCTGCGAGAAGGCGGCGGGCGCGCTCGTCGCCGAGAAGCTGAAGAAGGGCTACGTCGAAGCGAAGGCTGGGAAGGCCGCGCCGGCGAAGCAGAAGACGGGCGCCAAGAAGGCCGAGCCCAAGAAGACGGACGCGAAGAAGACGGACACGAAGAAGACGGACGCGAAGAAGAAGATCGGCCCGGGCGATGCCAAGGCGCTCATCCGTGCGATCGAGCTCGGGCTCGTCCCGAAGGTGAAGGCGCTCACGGCGAAGGGCAGCGTCGACGTGGTCGTCCCCCAGAAGTACGGACGAAAGACGACGCCGCTTCTCGCAGCGAGCGAGCGCAAGAACGCCGACGTGGTCGCGCTCGTGCTCGCGGCGGGGGCCGACCTGGAGTGGAAGGACGAGTACGGGCGGACGGCGCTCCACTCCGTTCGCGATGCGGAGGTCGCGAAGAAGCTCCTCGACGCAGGAGCGGACCTCGCCGCACGTGACAGCCGGAAGCGCACGCCGCTGCACCACGCGGCCGAGCTCGGTGACGCCGACATCGCCGAGCTCCTGCTCGAGCGCGGGGCCGACGTCGATCCCAAGGACGCGGACGGCAAGACGCCGTACGTCGCCTGCGGCGAGCTCGTCGTGCGCGCGGTGCTCAAGAAGTTCGGATCGAAGGGTCTCGAGAAGACCGACGGCAAGGCGTTGAAGCCGAAGTCGCGCTCGGAGAAGCCGGCCGAGCTCGACGTCGACGGCGGAGCGCTCGGCATCGCGGCAGACGGCACGGTCTGGATCGCGGGCTCGAACGCGATCTTCCGCTGGGACGGCGCGAAGCTCACGGCCTTCGAGTTCCAGGAGAGCTTCTCCGTCTCCGAGATCGCGGCGGGCGCGGGTGGCTGCATGTACTTCTCGACGAACTGGGGGCTCGTCGTTCACGACGGCGGGAACTGGCGCCTCTACGGGACCGAGAACTCGGAGCTCCACGACCAACACGTCACCGACATGGCCGTCGATCGAAAGGGTCGCGCGTGTCTGATGGGCTACGGTCACGAGAAGAAGCTCGATCGGCCGATCTCCGTCTTCGACGGCAAGGCCTTCACGCTCTGGACGGCCGGAAGCGACTTCCCGGCCGGGCACGAGACCAACCGAATCGCCTTCGACGCGAAGAACCGCGTCGTGCTCGGGAGCGAAGGCGGGGTCGTCTTCGCCGACGGGACGAAGTGGAAGATCCCCGGCGAGAGCGGCAACCTCGCCGCGATCAACGTGCTCGTGTCGGACGGCGATGCCGTCTGGGCCGGAGCCTGGCGCGGCGCCCATCGCGTCACTCCGGACGGCAAGAGCACCCAATCGATCAAGACGCCGGACGGGACGAAGTGCATCGCCGTCGATGGCGACACGATCTGGATCGGCATGTCGTACGGCGGCCTGCTTCGCGTCCGCGGGGGCGAGCAGAAGGTCTTCAAGGAGAACGAGGGCCTCGAAGAAGAGGACGTCGAGGGTCTGGCGCTCGGCAAGGACGGCACGCTCTGGATCGCGGCCGGGAACGCGTTGTTCCAGTGCCGCGGCGACGTGGTGAAGCGCTTCGACGGGAAGCCGATCGACGCGAACGCGGCTCCGAAGGCGAAGCCGAAGAGCGAACCGCCGCCGCCGCCACCGCCGGCGAAGAAGCGCAAGCTCGCCGCGCTCCCGGCGCAGCCGCTGGTCCCGCGCGCGAAGCTGCCGGCCCACGTCGTGAAGGCGTTGGACGCGGCGAAGCTCGAGGGGCTCCCGCGCGACGCGCTCTTCAAGCTCGTGCGCCCTGCGATCGGCGTCGTGGTCGGAAAGGCGGCCACCGTCGCGCCGGGCGGCTCCAAGCTCGGGGGACGCCCCGACTTCGCGCCCGGGACGAAGTGGCCGACCTATCGGGGGGAGAGCGACCGCTTCTTGCCGCTCCTCTTCCAGATCGATCTCGCGGAGATCGCGAAGCACGATCTCGAAGGGCTCCTGCCGAAGAAGGGGCGCGCCTGCTTCTTCTGCGACACCCAACCGGACGAGATCCAAGACTCGCGCGTCGTCTACGACGACGGCGCGAAGAAGCCGGTGCGCCTCGAGTGGCCCGAGGATCTCGTCGACCGCAAGGACGAGGACGACTTCGTCGCTCAGCTCCCCGAGCACGCGCTGACCTTCTATCCGACGTGGACGCTCCCATCGGCCGAGTACCTGGAGCGCCACGCGGAGCTCACGGACACGGACCGGAGCACCCTGTCCGACCTCGAGGAGAAGCTCCACGCCGAGGACCCCAAGGGATCGTCGACGTCACGCCTCCTCGGGTGGCCGAACACGCTCCAAGGCGAGATCGTGTCGAGCCCGGACACCATCGTTCTCTTCCAGATCGACGGGGAGATGAAGGGCCCGAAGAAGCTCGAGGAGCTCTTCTCCTACTGGGGGAACGGGATCACCCACTTCCTGATCAAGCGCGCGGATCTCGTGGCGAAGAAGCTCGAAAAGGGCGGCGCCGAGGTCGCGTACACCTGACGTAGCGCATGCGACGATGGATCTTCGCCGGGGTGGTGGCGTGTGCAGCCTGCGCGGCGCACCACGTTCCACCTCCGGCGAAGGTCCCCGCTCCCGTCGCGTCGCCCGAGCAACGGCTCGCGGAGCTCGACGCATTCGTCGACGACGCCGCGAGGCGGCTCGAGGTGCCCGGAGCGGCGATCGCCGTGGTCGCCGCCGGGAAGGTCGTCCACGAGCACGTCCTCGGCGTCCGCACGCTCGGCGCGACGCCGCCCGTCACGCCCCAGACGCTCTTCATGATCGGATCGATCACGAAGACGATGACGACGTTGATGCAGGCCGCCCTCGTGGACGCCGGCACCCTCTCCTGGGACACCCCGGTCGCGACCGTACTCCCGTCGTTCGCGGTGGGAGATGCGGAGCTCACCCGCTCGCTGCGCTTGTGGCACATGTCGTGTGCGTGCTCGGGCATCCCGGCGCGCGACCTCGAGCTGTTCTTCGAGTACGACGGCGTCACGCCGGAGATGCGGCTCGCGTCGATGAAGTCGCTCCGTCCGACGGCACCGCTCGGCGCGAAGTACCAGTACTCGAACCTCATGGTCGCCGCCGGCGGCTTCGTCGCTGGCCACGCGTTCGCACCCACGCTTCCGCTCGGCGAGGCCTACGACGCCGCGATGAAGGCGAAGGTCTTCGATCCGATCGGGATGCGCTCGTCCACCCTCGACTTTCGCATCGCCGAGCACGGCGAGAGCGCAGCGCCGCACGCGCTCGCGATCGACGGTACGACCCATCCGATCGCGGTCGGGATGGAGACGAGCGTGATCGCGATCCGCCCCGCCGGGGGCGTGTGGACCAACCTGCGCGACATGGAGCGGTACGTCCTGACCGAGCTCGCGCACGGCGCCGCGCCCGACGGCACCCGCGTCGTCTCCGCCGCGAACGCGAGCGAGCGCACGAAGCTGCGCGTCCGAACGGAGGGCGACGACGGCTACGGCCTCGGTATCGACGTCGGCACCTACGAAGGGACGCCGATGCTCTCGCACGACGGCGGGAGCCTTGGGTTCGGAGCGACGATGTTCCTCCTGCCGGAGAAGGGTATCGGCGTCGTGATCCTCACGAACGTCCGCAACGGTGGCTCGTGGGAGGCCCTCCCCTTCAACGAGGTCGTCAAGCGGCGCATCGTCGAGGCACTCGTCCCCGACCTGAAACCGCGCGCGGCCGAGATGCTCGCCGACTACGCGACGAAGCGGCGGGAGGCGAACGCGAAGCGCGCCGAAGGCGTGGAGCGCGACCTGGACCCGACGTGGCTCGCGTCGATCGCAGGCACGTACGAGAGCGCCTCGCTCGGAAAGGTCACGGTGGCGGCGCCGGGGAGCTTCGACGTGGGCGAGTGGCGCTCGGCGTTCGGGCGCAAGCGCTCGGCGGCGGGCGACGCGCTCGTCCCACTCGATCCTCCGTTCGCCGGGACCGAGCTCGTGCTCGGGAAGAGCGCGGCCGGAAAGCCGACGATCGTCGTCGGCGACGGCTACGTGTTCGAGCGCCGCTGAGCGGCGGCGCGCACCTTCTCGAGGAACTCCGGTTGGAAGGAGCCATCGACGCGGATGGAGTACCGGAACCACGGCGCAGCCGTGACGCCGTGATAGTCGGCATCGTTGAACCAATAGGCGCGCGCCGCGATGGGCGTCTCGGTCTTCGTCGCCTCGTCCCACAGGAAGAGCGTCTTGTCCTTCGCCGGGCAGAACGTGATGAACGGGTCCGGCTCCTTCTGCTCCTCCGGTACGGCGTCGCGATGAACGGTCCCGTAGTCGTTCGCCTCGAGCCCCATGAGGTTGCAGCGGCCCACGTGCGTGAAGGGGAGCTTCTCGACGAACGCGATCGTCTTCGGGAAGAGCGCCCGCGCGGTGCGCGTGAAGGACTTGCCGGTGGGATCGGCTTTGTCCTCCCAGCGCAGGTTGGGGATCATCTCGACGTAGACCTTCCACGGGAAGTAGACGCCGAAGCGGTATTTGAGCCAGAGCATCTGGCGGCGCGAGAGCGGCACGTCGCGCTCCTCGCCGAAGGTCGCGCTGCGCGGAGCGCTCCGGTGCTCGGCGAGCTCCGCCAGCGAGGTGAAGGTGCGGAACTCCGCGTCCGACATCTTTGCGACGACCTCGCCGTAGTCGCGCCACGGTTCGCCCGCGCGCGACGGTGGGACGATCCCCATCGAGCGGTGACTCCCGCCGGTGTAGTCGACGGAGATCTGGGTGAGGGCGAGGCAAATTTCCTCGTGCAGCTCGGGGAGTGTGCCAAGCAGCCTCGGGTCGAGGAGGGGCTCGAGATCGATCCACGGTTTGCCGAAGATGCCCGTCAGCGCCACGGCGCGAGCATAGGTCAATCGCCGTTGCCACGTCGCCCCCGAGCGGCGATCCTCGATCGGTGGTGCGCGGGCAGCTCGTCGGGGATCGATTCGAGATCGAGCGCGAGGCGGGAGCCGGCGGCATGGGCGTCGTCTATCGCGCGCTCGATCGCGCGTCCGGCGGCGCCGTCGCGGTGAAGGTCGGTCAACCGCGCTCGCGCGCGCGCTACGAGCGCGAAGCCAAGCTCCTGCGCGAAGCCAACCACCCCGGCATCGTCGGCTACGTCGCCCACGGAGTCTCCGGGGCGGACCCGTGGATCGCGATGGAGTGGCTCGAGGGCGAAGGGCTCGAGCGGCGGCTCTCCCGCGGTGCGCTCTCGGTCGAGGACACGATGACCGTGATGGCGAAGGCCGCCGCCGCGCTCGGCGTCGCGCACGGGCGCGGCATCGTCCACTGCGACGTGAAGCCGAGCAACGTGTGGCTGGTCGACGGCGAGCTCGCGCGCCCGAAGCTGCTCGACTTCGGCCTCGCCGAGGGCGGCGCGTTCGACGCCGAAGCACGCGGCGGCGCCGGCGAGATCCGCGGGACACCGGCGTACATGGCGCCGGAGCAAGTGCGGGGAGCCACGATCGATCCGCGCGCCGACGTGTACTCGCTCGCGTGCGTGCTCTTCGAGTGCCTGGTGGGCCGCCCTCCCTTCGTCGGCGAGCACGCGGTCGCGATCCTCGTGAAGACGTTGCTCGAGGAGCCTCCGCGGCTCCGCGAGCTCGCGCCGGACGCTCCGCGCGAGCTCGATGCGCTGCTCGGGCGCGCGCTCGCGAAGGAGCCCACCGGGCGCCCCAGCGACGGAACGGCGTTCGCGCGCGAGCTCGAGCAAGCTTGGGCGCGGCGGGCGGCTCCACCTTCGCTCGTGCCGGCGTCGATGCCGACGTCGCTGACCGCAGGCGAGCAGCGGGTCGCGTCGATCGTCCTCTTCGGGGGGACGCGCGGCGACGACGCCACCGTCGAGAGCGCGGGGTGGAGCGGCGCCGTCGAAGGAGCGCGCGGGGTCGTCGCGTCGTTCGGCGCGCGCCTCGAGGTGATGGTCGGGGGCTCGGTCGCCGTGCTCCTCGAGAGCCGCGGCGACGCGAGCGATCAGGCGCGCCGAGCGGCGTCGTGCGCGCTCGCGCTCCGCCACGCGACCGGCTCGAGCGCGATGGCGCTCGCCACGGGTCGCACGCGCCTCGACGGGACGTCCGCCGGAACGCGCGTGCCGATCGGCGAGGTCGTCGATCGCGCCGTCGCACTCCTCGCGACCGCCGAGCGCGGGATCCGGATCGACGACGTGACCGCGGGCCTCCTCGGCGACGGCTTCGTGACCGAGGGCGGGCTGCTCGAAGGTCGCCGCGAGGGCGATCGCGCGCGCACGTTGCTCGGAAAGCCGACGCCGACGCTCGGGCGCGAGCGCGAGATCGCTGCGCTCGAGGCCGCATTCACGGAGGCGATGAC
This sequence comes from Polyangiaceae bacterium, assembly GCA_044224495.1. Taxonomy (GTDB): domain Bacteria; phylum Myxococcota_A; class Polyangia; order Polyangiales; family Polyangiaceae; genus JBGAKG01. Next base: position 110,678 of record JBGAKG010000004.1, read on the forward strand.
CGGCGGCGCGCGCGCGGTCGTGGTGACCGGGCCGGCGGGGATCGGGAAGTCTCGTCTCCGGCGCGAGCTCCTCCAGCGCCTGCGGGAGCGCGAAGAGACCGCGACGGTGTGGATCGCGCGCGGGGATCCGGCCTCGGCGGGCTCGGCGTTCGGCCTCGCCGGGCAGATCGTGCGCCGGGCGGCGCGCGTGCTCGAAGGCGAGCCGCTCGCCACGCGCCAAGCCAAGCTCGCGGCGCGCGTCGCGGCGGCGGTGCCGAGCGCGGAAGCGGACCGCGTCACGCGCTTCCTCGCCGAGATGATCGGCGCACCATTCGAAGACGAGACGGACGTCGTGCTCGCGACCGCGCGCCGCGACGCGATGGTCATGTTCGATCAGATCCGGATGGCGTGGGAGCGCTGGGTCGCCGCCGCGACGAGCGCGCACCCGCTCCTCCTCGTCTTGGACGATCTCCAGTGGGGGGATCGCCCGACGGTCTCGCTCGTGGACTCGGCGCTGCGCGTCCTCGACGGTGCGCCGCTCTTCGTCGTCGCGTTCGCGCGGCCCGAGGTGAGCGAGACGTTCCCCGCGCTCTTCGCGGAGCGCCGGCACGAGGTGATCGACGTCGGACCGCTGCCGCGCGAGGCGGCCGAGGAGCTCGTCACGACGACCCTCGGCGCACGCGCGAACGAAGAGACGGTGCGCCGGATCGTCGAGCGCGCGGCGGGGAACGCGTTCTTCCTCGAGGAGATCGTTCGCGCCGCAGCAGAGAACCGCGAGGGCACCCCGGAGACCGCGCTCCTCATGGTGCAGAGTCGTCTCGACGCGCTCCCCGCGCCGGCGCGGCGCGTGCTCCGCGCGGCCAGCGTGTTCGGGCGCTTCTTCCACGAAGGCGGCGTGCGCGCGCTCGTCGCGGGCCCGGCCGACGGAGACGAGCGCTCGACCGAAGCGTGGCTCGCCGAGCTCGAGCGGCTCGAGATCGTCGCCCGCCGCGCGGAGAGCAAGTTCGCCGGCGAACGCGAGCTCGCGTTCCACCACGCGATCGTTCAAGAGGCGGCGTACTCGATGCTGACCGAGAGCGACCGTGTTCTCGGGCACGGGCTCGCGGCGGCGTGGCTGGAGAGCGCGGGCGAGACGGACGCCGTCACGCTCGCGCGGCACTGGGAGAGCGCCGGAGAGTCGGGGCGCGCGCTCGCGATGTGGCAGCGCGCGGCGGAGCAGTCGCTCGACGGCAACGACTACGCCGAGGCGATCGCACGCGCGGAGCGCGGGCTGGCGAGCGGCGCGCGAGGTGCGGCGCGGGGTCACCTCCACCTCGTCGCGGGCGCGGCGCACAAGTGGCTCGGGGACAACGTGGCCTCGGCGCGAGAGGCGGCGAGCGCGATGAGCGATCTCGACCCCACGAGCGACGCCTGGGCCGAGGCTGCCGCCGATCACGCGATGGCGATCCACCGCCTGCTGCGGCGGAGCGAGCTCGCCGAGATCGCGGAGCTCCTCCGCGTTCGGCTGGATGCGCCGACGGACGCGCTGGTCAACGCAGCGGCGCGCGTCACGCACTATCTCCTGATCACCGGGCAGCGCGACGTCGCCGAGCGCATCGTCGCGGCGATCGAGGCCGCGCTCCCGCGCGTCACGCTGCGCCCGGCGACGCGGGGGCGGCTCGAACAGGTGAACGCGAGCCGAGCGATCCGCGACGGGCGACCGGCGGAGTACGCGGAGCGGCTCGTGCTGGCAGCGGAGCTCGCGGAGGCCGCCGGTGATCTCCGCCAGGCGTGCAGCGCGAACGCGAACCGTGGCTACGGCCTGCTCGAGCTCGGCGTCGTCGACGAAGCGGAGGCCGTGCTCCGGCGCGTGCTCCACGACGCGGAGCGGCTCGGGCTGCGTCACGTTGCCGCGAACGCGCGCCAGAACCTCGGGTGGGCGCTCCACCGGCTGAACCGCTGGGCCGAGGCGGCGGAGCTCGAGGCGCGCTGCGCCGCGGAGTTCGCGACCCAAGGCGATCGGCGGATGGAGGGCGCATCGTGGACCTACCTCGCGTCGACCCGGCTCGCGGCGGGCGCGCTCGAAGAAGCGGAGGCCGACGCGCGGCGGGGCTTGGACCGGGTGGACGATGCGCCGCCCGCGCGGCCCCCGGCGCTCGCGGTCCTCGCGCGCGTGGTCTTGCGGCGCGGTCGGATCGCCGAGGCGCGCGAGCTCGCCGAGCGCGCGATGCAGGAGATGGAGACCCACGGCGCCGAGGAAGGCGAAGCGCTCGTGCGCTTGGTCCACGCGGAGACGCTCGACGCGGCGGGCGACCGTGCGAGCGCGGTCCGGGTGATCACGGCGGCGTGCGCGCAGCTCGCGACGGTCGCCGCGCGGATCCACCGCGCGGATTGGCGCAAGGCATACTGGGAGAACCTCGAAGAGCACGCGGCCACCCTGGCGCGCGCGCGCGAGTGGGGCGCGCCGATCGCGGACGGGTGAGCGCGCTCAGTTCTTCGTCTTCGCCTTCTCCCAGAAGTAGTCCTCGAGCCCGATGAAGCCGGTGTGGAAGCCGATCGCGACCATCTCGTCGTGCGCCTTCTGCGGGGTCCAGTGCTCGATCGCGACGCGCTCGAGCCCGATCACGAGCCCGGTGCGATCTTGGCCGTGCTTGCAGTGGACGTAGATGGGCTTCTTCGAAGCGTCGGCGAGCGTGGCGAGGATCGTGTCCATCTGCTGGTCGAAGCGATCGCTCTCGGCGGCTTCGAACGCGGACATCGGGAAGCGCAGCACCGTGATGCCGGCGGCGTCGGCGCGGTCGAGCTCGTCCGAGATCGACCATGGCGTCGCTTCGATGAAGTCGCCGACCTCGAGATCGACGATCGTCTTCACGCCGAGCTTCTTCAGGTAGTCGATCCCCTTCTGGTCGGGGTGCCCGCCGCGGTAGAGGCCGGGCCGGACCTTCTTGAAGTTGGAGATCGGCGAAGCGAGCGCGTCGTCGGTCTGATCGGTGTCGTCCGTCGATGCGGTGCACGCGACGAGCGCGGGGGCGGTGATGGCGGTGGCGACGAGGAGGACGAGGGCGGTGCTTCGCATGAGCGACCGCCATTGCACACCTCGTACCACATTGGATCCCCGCTCCCCAGATGGGACCGGTGGCCCCGTTCCCGCGGTTTTCCGCCCGTTTCTCCCGCGGCAGAAGCGCCTGGCGTTCCTGCTCGAAACAATTTGCATGGGCTAGGCAATATCCATGGCTGGATCCCGGGCACACCGATCGACCGCTGGGGCGCGGGGCGTTACGCTCGCGGCCATGGAGGAGTCGCCCGCGTACCTCCCGATCTTCGGGATCGTGACGACGCTGATCGCGTTGCTTCTCTTCCGCGGGCTGTACGGGCTCGTCCATCGGCGGCCGGGCGCGGCGCGGGGCTCGCGCGCGGAGCGCTTCGTGCTCGGCGGGCAGATCGTCGCGGTGTTCCTGGTCGCGGCGTCGACGGTGGACAACTGCGTCGGCTCCGGAGAGCTCGCGAGCGACGCCCAGTGGACCTTCGCGTACGGCGTCACCTCTCTCGTCCTGCTGTTCGCCTCCGGTGAGATCGGCGTGCGGCTCCTCCTGCACGGCCGCCTGGATCGCGAGATCAAGAGCGGGAACGTCGCCGCGGGCGTGGCCGCGGGCGCGCTCTGGATCGCGAGCGGCATCGTCGCCGCGAGCTCGATCGCGGGCGAGGGCGTGCACGAGCTCGCGCTGGGCGTCGGGTTCTTCCTGCTCGCGACGGTGGCGCTGCACCTGCTGACGAGCGCCTTCCGCGCGCTCACCACCTACGACGACGCGGAGCAGATCGCGGGCGAGAACCTGGCCGCCGCGATCAGCTTCGGCGGCGCGGCAATCGCGTTCGCGCTCTTCGTCGCGCGCGCGACGAGCGGCGAGTTCACGACGTGGCACGAGTCGCTCGTCGGCTTCGCGCGGAGCTTGGCGTTCTGCCTCGCGCTCTACCCGGTGCGCCAGCTCGTCGTGCAGACGTTCGTTCTCGGCGCCCCGCTCTCCGCACGCGGCGGTCGGATCGATGCCGCGATCGCGCGCGAGCGGGACGTGACCGTCGCCTCGCTCGAGGCGCTGACCTACGTCGCGACCGCGCTCGCGGCCTACCGCTTCGGATGACGCAGCCGTACGCCGAGTTCGCGAAGCAGGTCGTCGAGAGCGGGATCCTCACGGACCCCTGGCTCGATGGCGAGCCGCGATTTCGCCCCGACCCGGTGATCCTGACGCGCGCCGAGCTCGGCGTGCTCTACCGCACCGCCGAAGACGTGGCGGCCGTCTACCACGAGCTCACGGAGCACGTCGCGCTCGAGCCGGCGCTGCTCGGGGAGTTCTTCGCGCTCACGCCGGCGCAGCAGACGATGTGGCTCGCCGCGGCGCCGTCGTGGCACGGCATCGCGCGCGCGGACGTGTTCCTCACGAACGAAGGCCCGTGCATCGCCGAGCTCAACTGCGACACGCCCACCGGCGAGGCCGAAGCCGTCGTGCTCGGCGCGCTGGTCGGCAGCGGCGATCCGAACGCGCGGCTGCGCGAGCGCTTCCTCGCGATGGTGGATCGGATCGCGGCGAGCGAGCTCGCGGCTCCGCCGGAGAAGAAGACGATCGCGCTCGTGTACCCGACCGAGCTCACCGAGGATCTCTCGCTGGTGCGGCTCTACAAACGCTGGTTCGAGGCACGCGGCGACCGCGTGCTCTTGGGCTCGCCCTACAATCTGCGCTTCGACGGCAAGCACTTGAAGCTGTTCGACACTCCGATCGACGTGGTGGTCCGTCACTACAAGACGGACTGGTGGGGCGAGCGCGTCGCGGTCTGGAGCGACGACACGATCGCCGATGCCGCGCCGCTGACGGGACCGTTGACCGCCGTGTTCGAGGCGCTGGCCGAAGGCGCTGCGTGCGTGGTGAACCCGTTCGGCGCGGTGCTGCCGCAGAACAAGCGGTCGATGGCGTTCATGTGGGAGCACATCCACCGCTTCTCGCCGGCGGCGCAGAAGACGATCGAGCGCTACGTGCCCTACACGGCGCGGCTCGAGACGCTGCACGACGAGCAGCTGCTCGCGCAGAAGGACGACTGGGTGCTGAAGAGCGACTACGGCGCCGAGGGCGACGAGGTCGTGATCGGTCGCGCCACGTCCGCGCGCGATTGGGCGAAGGCGCTGAAGACGGCCAAGCGGACCCACTTCGTCGGGCAGCGGTGGTTCGACGCGAAGATCGGCCCGCGCGGCGAGACGACCAACTGGGGTGTCTTTCTCGTCGGTGGCGAGGCAGCGGGCCTCTACGTGCGCGAGCAAGTCGGGGCGACGGACACCCACGCGCTCAGCGTGGGTGCCCTCGTGCGCTGAGCTCGCTCACTTCTTGGCGAGCGAGAGACACGCCTCGACGTTGGCGTTGGCGAGCTCTTCGGTGTTGTACGCCATGTCGGTCTCGCATCGGAAGTCCGTGCCGCCGACGTTGACGGCCGTCATCGCCTTGAAGAGGAAGCTCTTCGTCGACTTGACCTTCCAGACGAGCTTGGTGTCGGTGTTCGTGATCCAGCCGGAGAAGTCCTTGTCGGCCATCGCGTCCTTGCGCGCGGCCGCAGCGTCGAGCTTCTCCTTCCAGATCTGCATCATGAAGTAGCCCGCGTATTGGTTGGCCGCCTGGACGCCCGCCGCGTCCTCGAACTTCGTGTGCGGCGGAACGAGCATCGCGTAGCCCTTGAGCGGACCGACATCGATCTCCTTCGTGGTCCACGTGGAGAGGATCTCCTTCGTCGGCGTGGGCGTGAGCGTGCCCTTGTGCTTGTCGCACTCGTAGGTCGCGCTCTCCCAACCGCCCTGACCGTCTTCTGCGAGCATGAAGAGATTCATCGCCGGGGTCGCGACGCGGCACGTTCCGAAGCGGAGCTCCTTCGGGCACGACGGAACCTTGTTGAGCTTGCCGCCGAGATCCTCGGTGCACGTCTTCTCGTTGGTGCCGCCCTTCGCGTCGAACTCGATGCAGACGCCGTTGTCGCCGATGTCGCAGGTGTCACCGCCACCGCCGGCCGGCGCCGGCGCGGCTGCCGCAACGCTTGCGCTTGGGCTGGCGACGGCGCCCCCACCGTCCCCAGCGTCGCCCTTGCCCTTGCACGCGAGCGTCGCGCCCACGACCAGCACCATCGCTGCGGCGACGGCTGCGGCTTCAATCGTTCGGTGCCCCACCACGAAATCGATCTTCATCGACGGACCGTATCGGAGGCCGCATGGGGACGGTTGTGGCATTGTGGCCGCGCTCTGCCCGAGTCGCGCGTCGATCGCGACCACGACTCAGCTACGGGTCGGATTGCCCCGCACTGGGTCATCGTGTCGAAGACGCGACCGTCCATCCGGGTGCTCGGTGGGTCTCGGCGCTGCGATGGCGAAGCAGCGGGTCGCGTGGATCGTGTCCGCCAACGCGCAGATTTTGCATGGAAATTCGCCTAAAGCGGTGAAGCGCGCGCTCGTTCACCGTGTTCGAAGGACCACCACCGGAACACGAGGCGAACCATGAGCGACTTCTTCGTTTGGGATCCGAAACTACTGTCCGTCGGCGTCAATGAGATGGACGTCGAGCACCAGATCCTCATCCGCAAGATGAACGATCTCCACGCGGCATGGGAGCAGAAGGCTCCGCGCGAGGAGGTGGGCAAGCTCCTCGGTGCGCTCGCGAAGTGCGCGACGGAGCACTTCGCCGACGAAGAGAAGTACATGGAGAAGTTGGCATACGCCGGCATCGAGTCGCACAAGGCGATTCACAAGAAGCTCCTCGGGCGCGTGGGCGATCACGTCGCGGAGTTCGAGAAGACGGGCGTGCTCGGGGAGGCGTTCTTCGGCTTCCTCGCGTTCTGGCTCAGCTCGCACATCCGCGGGATCGACATGAAGTACTCGGGGAAGCAGGCGGCCTGAAGGCTGAAACCGTGGCTCGGATTCACACTCCGACCTGAATGTCGCTTTTCGGAGACCGCGTTGTCGCGTAATCGCAAGGTTGCTCGGGGCACGAGGATTGCAGCGAGCGTGGCGTGGCTCGGCGCGCTCTCCTCTTCCTCGGCGGGTCGTCCGTGGCGCTCGCGGCGCTCGCGCTACGTTGCGCCGTCGATGAACCTGCGCCCGTGAGCGCGCGGTGGCCCGAGCGCCCCGACGCGGCGCCTGCGCCGAGCGCCTCATCGGTCGTGTACGCGATCGATGCACTCGAGTTTGCGCCAGCGTATGGCAAGGAAGCCCACGGCTGGGATCTCGACGGGAAGACATCGGTAGTGGCGTCGACGGACGTCTGCACCCCGCACCTCGGCACGCCGTCCCGAGTGCAGGAAGATGGTGTTCGGGGTGGGTTGGTCGGGATCGACAACTCGTTCGAGGCGAACGTCACCCCGCTGCTTCGATGGGCCGGCAAGACCACCGACTTGAATGGGCTGTTCACGAGCGCGATTCGAGATGGTGCGTTCACGCTCCAGATCGAGCTCCGCGGAATCACGACCGAGCGCGTTTCGAGCGTCGGGCTCTCGACGCAGACGTTCGCGTCCGGACGTTTCGAGGGAGGTGTCCCCAAGTTCACCGCAGACGAGACCTGGCCCGTTCGCGCGGATCTGGTCGCCGACGGCGGCCTGCCGTTCGACTCGCTCCTGAAGTTCGGCGAGGGCTGGGTCGCCGACGGGACCTTCGTGAGTGGCGCCGGCGAGGTGGTGATCGCGGGCGTGTTCAATGGGGAGGCTTTCGATCTACGGCTGCGCGCGGCACGCATCGTCGGAACGGCAACGGGGGACGCGCTTCGCGGCACCCTCAGCGGCGTCATCGACGTCGAAGAGCTCGTCGCGGAGTTTCGGCGCCTGTTGGCCCTCGGCAGCACGACGTTCTGTGGGCACGTCTCGGACGGGATCGCCGAGCAAGTACGCCAGACGGCGGACATCCTCCGCGACGGAACCAACGAACGTGGAGTTCCGTGCGACGGGATCTCGTTCGCGGTGGGATTCAGCGCGCGACGGATCGGTAGTCCGGTCGGAAGTACGGCAAGCGAAGTGCGACAGCCGGATTGTCCCGATCCCTTTGCGGGGATCACGTGTCGAGCGGCATCCGACTGCGGTGACGCGGGGACGCCCACGTGTTGCGTCACCGGCTCGCTCTCCGCGTGCACGCTCGAGACGGGCTCGACGAAGTGTGCGTCTCTGCCTTCGAGCTGCGGCTACTACGAGTCGGCGGCGGGCTGCAGCGGCACGGTCGTGACCCGCACGTGCGGGCAGAAGAGCGACTGCGCGAACACGTTCTCCCCGTTCTGCTGCGACATCGGCGCAGGTTTGAAGGCATGCGTGGCGAACGACATCGCAGCGAAGCTCACCTGCCTCCCGTGAGCGGAGGTCGGAGATGGCGCGAGCTGACAAGGATCAGCTGCTCGACGGGGCACCATAGGACGCGGTGATCGCAGCGTCGATTTCGTCCGCCGATGCATGGACGATCTGGATCGGCATCCGAGCGACGGCCTCCAGCTCGGCGATGACGCGAGCGCTGGGACTCGGCGAGCGCGGTGAGACTCGGTCCAAGCCTGTCTCAGGGGCGCGCGTGATGAACAAATGTTGGCTCCGCGCGTGGCCCGGAACCACGAACCAAATGCGACTCGCCGTACCTTGGGCAGACGGTATTCTCATTCGATGAGACGGGAGGAGCTGCGGACCTGGCTGCGCCTCGGCGATCCCCCGCCAACCATCCAATACGCAGTCGACGACGTGCGCAAAGGCACGCTCTTCCATCGCCAGCGAATCTCGTACGCCTCCTCGGAGGGAGACCCGATCGCGGCGTACCTTCTCGTGCCGAACCGCTCCAGCGGGCGCGCGCCAGCAGTCGTAGTCCATCATCAGCACAACTCCGAGCGCCACTTGGGCAAGAGCGAGGTCTGCGGCCTCGCTGGGAATCCTCTGCAAGCCTTCGGCGTCGCGCTTGCCGAAGCAGGATTCGTCGTCCTCGCTCCCGACTCGATTTGCTTCGAGGATCGTCGCGCGGGTCGCAGCGGCATCGAGCCGCACCCGGACGATTGGCTCCAGCACTACAACGAGATGAGTCATCGACTCGTGCGCGGTGACACGCTCATGCGCAAAGTGCTCGACGACGCACAGCGAGCGATCTCCGTGCTCGCTGGCCGCGAGGATGTCGACGCGTCGAGGATCGGGATCCTCGGGCACTCCTACGGTGGAAATACCGTGCTCTTCCAGGCGGCGATCGACGAGCGTGTCGCGTTCGCTTGCTCGAGCGGAGCGGCCTGCAGCTACCGAGCGAAGCTCGAGCATCGGACGGGAATCGAGATGGCCGAAGTGCTGCCCGGTGCGATCGGCCTCTTCGACATCGTGGACCTGGTGGAGCTGACGGCCCCACGGCCCATGCTGCTCGTGTCCGCGACGGACGATGTCTACTCGCGGGACGCGGATGAGATCGTCTCCCGCGCCCGATCGAAGTACATCGAGTGCGGGGCGGCGGAGCGCCTACAGCACCTCCGCTACGACGGCGGCCACGAAATGACGGCGCCTCGCCATCAGGCGATCATCGCGTGGTTCAAGGCGCTCGCGGCGCGTTCCAGTCAGCCCGCGAGCTCGGCCACGATGCGGCGCACTCCGCTGCCGACATCGTAGGAGAGGCGTCCTCCCACCGACGTGAGGAGGAGCTCCACGTCGCCGGCGCTCAGGCGCCACGTCGCGATCGGGCCGCCCGGGCCTTCGTGCACGTCCGCTTCGGCGCGATCGACGCGGCTACCGAGCGCGGCGGCTTGGTCGGGCGACTCGCCGGAGCCCGCGACGATGACGCCTTCGGGCGTCGAGAGCGCGAGCGTGCGCACGCCGAGACGATCGCGGTGCGCGTCGAGCAGGCGGGTGAGGGCTTCGACCGGGTCGTGGCTGCGGAGGGAACGGCGTTCGAACATGGTGCGATGGTGGCCGGGTAGGTGGATGTGGGCCAACTTTCCTTCGCGGCGCAAAAGACCGCGGAATGCGCAGCGCTATCCTTCGGAAGTCGTGCGCCGTCTGGGACTGCCAGCGTCCGTCCTCCTGCTGAGCGCCTTCGCGCTCGGCTGCGCGGCCCTGCCTCGCCCTGCGCCGAAGTCCCACGAGCAGGACCTCGTGTGGGCGCCGGATACCGGCGCGCAGGAGACGGAGGCGAGCCCTCCTCTGGTGCTGCACGACCCCTGGGTCGATGCGCCGAGCGAAGCCGACGCGACCGTGGTCGCCGACGCTCCGCCGCCTCCTTCGGCCGTCCACGCCGCGACGTTCGACTTCGCCGCGTCGGCGAGCGATTGGGAAGCCATCGCGCGCGACACGAAGGCGACGCTAGCCGAGCGCGCGCAGGCGATCCTCGAAGCCGCCTCGCTAGCGCGCGCGCTCGGTGATGTGGAGCGGATGAAGCGCCTGCAGAAGCTCGCCACGTCGATCGCGCTTCCGCCTGGGACCGCGACGAAGGTCGCGTGGCTCGGAGCCACCCTCGACTACGTCGCGTGGAACGCGACGCTGCCGGACCTGGGCGACAACCATCGGCATCGCGTCGCGGCGACGGCGGCGGTGCGCGCGTTCTGGGAAGCGCAGCACGCGAAGCGCTGGGCCGCGCCGTGGGTCGTCGAAGCAGCGTTCGCGATGACGGAGCTTCTCCGCGCGGAGCCCACCGAGCGCGACACGTGGCTCCGGCGCGTCGGGGACGCGTGGGCAGTGGTGGAGACACCGTCGGCATCGGGCGTGAAGATGGAGCGCGAGCCTTCGGTGATCGACCATGCATCGATGGCGGCGCTCGAGCTCCTTCGGCAGCAGGTCGACGCGAAACTCACGGGTTGGGTGGCGCGTTGCGAAGCGTCCACGCCCGCAGCGTTGGTGGGGACGCCGGGTCCGCAAGGCTGGACGAAGGGACAGTACGCCACCGACGTGGCCCTGCTCAGCGAGCTCGACCTGCAGCTCGGGAGAGCTTCCGCGGCGTTCAAGGACGCTACGGGGTTTGGTGCTTGGTATGCCGTTCGCGGGGAGATCTTCGCGACCGCTGCGCGATGCATGGATACGGCGGCGCGCTCCGGTCCGACGCTCAATGTCAGCTCCAGGCTCAGTCTCCTGGTCCTTTCCGGCCCGCCATTTCCCAGCGTGACCCCGGCGTTCATGATCGCGCGACGCGCGGAGCAAGAGGCGGAGGTCGCGCGCAGCATCGCCGTTCGCGATTTCGCGATCGCATTCGCCGTGAGCCCGGAGCGCTCCGACCGGATCGCCCGAAACTTTCTCGCCGCATGGGCCACGCGGGACCTCTTCGAAGGACGCCTGCGCAGCACGATCGATCCGAGGACCGAGAGGAGCTTGGACCTCGCCACGCGCTACGACCCGATTGGCATCCCCACGCCGATCTCCGCCCAACCCGTCGTCATCGCGTGGCTCCCCGATCGCCCGTGAGCCCCTGCTTCACCGCAGCGACCGCTCCACCCTCTCCAAGAACTCCGGCTCGTACGTCCCGTCGATCCGGATCGAGTACCGGAAGTGCTTCGCCGCCCGCACGCCGTGCCAGTCCATGTCGTTGAACCAGTACGCGCGCGCGTCGATCCGGACGTGCTCCTCGCCGCTCGGGTCCGTCAGCGTGAGACCCTTGTCTCCGCGGAAGTCGAGCGTCATCGAGTGCGCGATCGTGAGCGCCACGCCCGGCTCGCTGTCGCGGTGATCGGGTGCGTGATCGTTCGCCTCCACGCCGAAGAGCACGACGCGCCCGATCTCGACGAACGGTAGCTCCTCGATGAACGCCACCGTCTCCGGGAACACGCGCCGGGCCTCCTCCGAGAAGTCCTTCCCTTCCCCGGAGTGCTTGTCCTCCCAGCGATCGTTCTCGAGCAGGTGGTAACAGGTCCACGGGAAGTACACGCCGTGGCGCGTCTTCAGCCACTTCATCTGCGCGAGCGTCAGCGGGTGATCGGTCTCGTCGCCAAACGTGTACTCTGCACGTTTGTCGAGATCGAAGCGCTCGGGCTCGGGCCCCAGCGCCACGAACCGCGCGAACTCTTCGCGCGAGAGCTTCGGGAGCACGTGCATGTAGTCGCGATACGCGCGATCGATCCACGGCGCCGTCACGCCCATCCACTGGAGGCTGCCACCGGTGAAGGACATCTCGACCTGGGTGAGCCCGAGCGTGACCTCGGCGTCGAGCTCGGCGAAGCGCTCCGCATCGACGAACGGCGTCATGTCGACGTACGGGCGGCCCCAGATGCCGTGCAGCTTCACGGTCTCCATCCGTAGCACGGCGCTGCTACGCTGGGGCCGATGCGCTCGCTCGCGTTCGTCACGCTCCGTGTCGCGATGGATGTCGCGAAGGGTGGCGCGCTGTTCGGCGCACTACTCGTCGCGGGCGCGTGCACGAAGGCGACGGTGCCGGGCTCGTTCGTCGTCGGGATCGACCCGCACATCCACCCGACGGTGGAGCTCGACGTCACGGTACGCGTCGATGGCCAGGTGCAGACGACGCGAAAGCTCGCGCGCCCGGTCGCAGAGGCGCCGATCGAGATCCCCGTCGACCCCGACGGCAACCCGAACGCCGCGATCATGGTCGACATCGAGGGCTACAGCTCGTACGGGCTCGTCGGCTCGACGACGCCCGTGATCTCGCGGATCGCGCGCACGCAGTTCGTGGAGGGGAAGTCGGTGCTCCTCCCGATCGTGCTGGATGCACGGTGCACGGATTCGATCCTCGAAGGCGCGGGTGGGGCGACGCTCCCCGCACCGCGGTGCCTCGGGAGCACGACGTGCGTCGACGGCAAGTGCGCCCCGCCGGAGATCGCACCGCCGGAGCTCACGCCGTACTCGCCCACGTGGGCGGCGGACGACGTCTGCGGCGCCGCGCCTGCGAAGCTCGACGTGTCGGCGGGGAGCGGCGCGTTCGTGGCGCTGACCGACGGCGCGGTGGTGGTGCCCGAGCAGGGGGCCCAAGGCGGCTACCACGTGTTCCTGTCCTTTCGCGCGAGCGGCGTGCGCCGGAAGAGCTCGACGATCGCGGTGAGCGCGAGCGAGGTCGGCGGTCCCGGGCAAATCTCGTCCGCGAGCTGGCTCTTCCCGCTCACGCGAGAGGCGGACGGGGCGTGCTCGGTCGGTGCCGTGCGTTGGGTGATCTCGTCGACGGGCTCGCTCGTGGGCATCCAAGGTCGGGAGTACGACGCGACGTTCACGATCGACGACGGCGCGGGCGGCAAGGCGTCCCTCACGCGCCGCATCACGCTCTGAGGGGACGGTGTCAACCTTGTCAACCTTTGGCCAGGGGGACGGTGTCAACCTTGTCAACCTTTGGCCTCGCGCCGACGATCGAACCTCAACGTTCTCGAAGCGTTGGGCGCAAAGGTTGACAAGGTTGACACCGTCCCCCTTTCATTCGGGCGATGCGATTTGCAGCGCTCCTCCTCGTCGTCCTCGCCCTCGGCGCCTGCCGGCCCAAGCCCGATGTCTCGTCCGCCCCCGACCGCAGTGAAGAGGTCACCGCCGCCAAGGTCGACCCACCGCCCGGCTCGCGCGAGCTCGGCCCCGTCGAGATCGTCGACGGCGGCGGCTGCGGCGCCCTCGGCGTGACCGGCACCGAGAGCGGCGCCACGCGCGCGCTCCGCAACAAGGCCGCCGAGATGGGCGGCAACTACGTGAAGATCACCGGCATCGTCGAACCCCACGAGACGCCGGGTTGCTTCGACAAGGGCTACACGATGCGCGGCATCGCCTACCGCACGCCCGAGCCGGTGCCCGCGCCGGCCGTGAGTGGCAGCGCGAGCGCCACCCCATGAACGAAGGCGCGCCGTTCCTGGCCCCCGACTGGAACGCGCCGCTCGATCTCGAGCGCCGGCTTCGTGCGGTCCCCGACTCGGCGTGGGTGAAGGGCATGTACCTGAACCAGCTCGTCGACGACATGCGCGCCGCAGGCAAAGAGCACTCGGGCAAGTGGGTCGGCTTCAAGAACGTGCCGATGCGCGAGTGGCTCGCGCTCCTCGTGCAGGCCTCGGAAGCACTCCACCCGCGGGTGCCGCCGCGCGAGGCGCTTCGCCGCCTCGGACAGAAGGGCTACCAGACGTTCGCGAAGTCGATCGCCGGCCGAGTCATCATCGATCTCGGTGGCGTGGAGCTCGCGTCGGCGCTGCGCGTGATCCCGACGATCTACCGCAACGTCTCCGCGGGCTCGTGCGCGATCGAGATCGACCGCGCCAAGCGCACCGCGACCGCGCGCCTGCGGGGCATCTGGGATTGGCCGGACGCGTGGCAAGTGGGCCTCTTCGAAGGCGGGATGCTCGCCTTCAAGGAGCGCGGCACGGTCAAGGTGCGGAACCTGAGCATGAGCGACGCTGATCTCGAGATGAGGTGGTGAGAGCAGACCTCACCGCGCGCACTCGTCCCCTTTTGGGACGAGCACCCACGTCCGGTACGCCGCGGCCGGAAAGTGCGTCATCGCCGGATCCACCGCCACCTCGTCCCCGGTGAGCAGGTCCACCCACGTTCCCTTCGCCACCCCGACCAGCGGCGTGTCGATCGGGAGGTCGCTCCGGCTCATCACCACCGCCGCCGTCTTCGCCCCGTCTTCGCGCGCGAACGCGATCGTCTCGCCCTCCACCACGAGCGGCCGGTACGTCCCCCGCCGCAGCGCCGAAGCGCACCGCCGCGCCGCGCCGAGCTTCGCCACGAAGTCGCGCGTCGCCTTCTGCTCGGGGAGCAGCGCGCTCTCCGCCGGCATCGTCCGCCGCGCGTCCGGATCGCGCCGCCCCGCGAGCGCGATCTCGTCGCCGTAGTACACGACCGGAATCCCCGGCAGCGTGAACACCATCGCGAGCGCCGCGCGTTGGCGCGCATACACGACCGCGCTCGTCGGCTGCGGCGCGGCCGTCCATCCGTCGCCGTCGGCATCGCCCGCGGCCTCCGACGCGAAGCGCGTCACGTCGTGGTTGCCGATCATCAGCCCCATCGTCGCGCCGGAGCCCTTCCACGCGTCTTCGCCCGCCCGCACGGCGCGGTCCACGTCCGACAGCGGCGAGACCCCCTGCGCGAGCGCGCCACGCAGCGCCCACATGAGCGGAAAGTGGAACTCGCCGTCGAGCCCGTACGGACCGAGTTGGTACTTCAGGAGATCGAAGCTCCCCGGCCCCACGAAGTTCTCGCCGATCAGGTACGTGTCGTGCCCGGGGTGATCGAAGCGCGTGCGCACGGCGTTCGCGATCCGGCGCATCGCCGAGCGCGGCATCATCGGCACCGCATCGAAGCGCAGCCCATCGCCATCGAAGCGATCGAGCCAGAACGCGACGTCGTCCGTGATCGTGCTCGCCACGTCGTCGCGCTTCCAATCGACGGTCGGCAAGTAGGGCGCGAATCGGCAGTCCAAGATGTGGGTGGACCAGTCGCACGTGGCGGTCCCGCAGGTGCACCCTTCGCCGATCATCCACTCGGGGTGGTCCTTCGCGTACGGGTGGTCCTCGTGCACGTGGTGCGGCACCACGTCGTAGATCACCCGGATCCCGCGCGCGTGCGCGGCGGCGACGAGCGCGTCGAGCGCGGCATCTCCCCCGAAGCGCGGATCGACCTTCCGCGAGTCGACCGGCCAATAGCCGTGATAGCCGCTGTACGGGTGCCCGTCCGTCCCGGGGTACAGCCCGGCCGGGTTCACGTAGACGGGCGTGAGCCAGAGCGCGTCGAACCCGAGCTTCGTCAGCGTGCCGTCTTCGACGCGCGCGCGCACCCCGTCGAGGTCGCCGCCGGCGAAGGCCGACGGAACGGCGGGCGGCTCCACCACGCTCGTACCTTTTTGGTACCGGTCGACCATCACCTGGTAGATCGCGGCATCCCGCCAGTCGAAGGGCGTCGCCTCGTTCCACAGCACGACCCGTCGGGCCGGCGTCGTCCGCCCGGACCCATCCGCCGCCTTCACGAGGAGCGTCGTCTTCCCCGGGCCGAGCCCGCTCACGGCGAGAGCGATCGTCCCGGTCGCGGGGTCGGCCGTCACCGTCGCGGAAGCGCCCGTCACCGTGACCGACGCGGGCGCCAGCGCCGCCGCATCACCGTCCGCGGCCGCGAGGAACGTGAGCCGCGCGCTCGCCGTCCCGTCGCCGCGAGCGCTCGCCGCTTCGACGCGGAGCGCCGGGGCGTGGCAATCGGGGACGTCGAGCCACGTCACCTCTTTCCCGTCGTGCCACGCCGTCGTGCCGACGTTGCGGTCCGGGAGCCACGCGCCATCCTCGACCACCACGTACTCCTGCGGTCCCGCTGGGAGCTCGAGCCCGCCGACCCGCCAGCCGTCGTCACGCGCGTCGAGCGCGATGCCCGGCCCCGCGAAGCCGTTGCTCGACGTGAGGACGCTCACCTTCGCCGCGGGCGATGCCGGCTTGTGCCAGACGACGGTGACGCAGCTCTGCGTCGGCCACGTCGGCGTCGCGGTCGAGCTGCACGCGCCGAGCCCCGGTGCCGTCGCGAGCGCGCCGACGAGCGCCGCCGCGAGCGCCCATGATGGCGCACCCGACGCACGCCGGCGCACCGGCGCCGCGTCAGTGACGGCTCGCGAACGGATCGTCACCGTCGAGGTTCTTCGGGTAGGGCGCGCCAGCGTCGCCACCCTTCGCCTCGCACAGCGCCGCGAGGGCCTGCGCATCCCGCGCGAGCCCGCGCGCGATGAGGCGACGCGCAGCGACGCACTCGGGCGGATCGGTGGCGTCGCGCCGCTGGGTGGCGAACGGATCGAACGGGGGCTTCACCTCCGGACGGACGACGGCGACCGTGCTCCCGCTCGGCGTCGGCGCGACCGTCGCGACGGCAGCCGTCGTCGTCGTCACGCCCGTCGGCGCGACCGCGACCACCGCGTCGGGCGGGCCGACGACCTTGTCGGGGTTCTTGCCCAGGACCACCGCAGCGCACCGGCGATCGAACCAGTCGATGTGATCGAGCCGCCCGGTCTCGCGCAACGCGCACGCGGCCGCGCAGTCCGGGATGTCGCGCCGACACGCATCGGCCGTGGCCGCCGGACTCGAGGTCGGAGCAGGCGGCGGCACCGCTTCGGGGGCGGGACGCTCGCATGCGACGCACGCGAGCACGAAGGCAATCGTCCACTTCACGCCGGGAAGGATAGCCCGCCCGAGCGCCGCTGGCGACTCAGGCCCGCTCGTCGTCCGCGCTGGCGCTCGTGGCGTTTTCGGTGACACTGGGCGCGCTCTGGCCGGGGAGGAGGAAGAAAGCGGACTTTCGCCGCAGCTCTTCGAGCCGTTTTCCCAGCTCCTCGACGGAGATCGTGCCGTACCGCTCCGGGACGGTGAACGGCTCGTCGTCGCGCCGGTGGAACACGAGCGTGTCCGGAGCTTGGTACTCGACCTTGGTGATCGTGTCCCAAGCGAGCGTGACCGCGCGCCCGTTGCGCTCGTAGAGCACGCCGCTCGTGCGCGCGGCGAGGAAGGCTTCGTCGCGGAGGTTCTTCTGGAGCCCGATCACCGCGACCGCCGGCCCCCCGAGCGCGCACGCGAGCGTGAGCGCGATGCAGACGTATTTGATCGTCTCCTGCTCCTTGAAGACGATGAACCCGAGCGCACCGAAGATGGGACCGCAGAAGACGATCGCCATCCCGGTCGCGAGCGGCTTCAGGACGCCGCCGGCCGACTCGGCGCGATGCCACTCGTAGACCTTCTCCGGCGCGGCATCGGCCACGGGGTCACGCCCCGCTGCTGTAGAGCGCGTAGATGACCGCCCACGACATCGCGAGGAGGATCAGGAAGAGGCCGTACGAGACGAGCTCGACGTTGCGGAGGCCGCGCCGGCTGGAGACGAGGCCCCACCCCATCGCGAACGTGCTCACGCCGTTGGCGAGGTGGTACGAGACGCCGAGCGTGCCGAGCACGTAGACGATCAGCGTGGGCCCGTGGTGGCGCATCTCGTGCGCGATGTCCGAGAACGGCTCCGCGTGACCCTCGACGAAGCGCGGGTGCAGGAGCGCGAGCCAGATGTGCGCGCCGAGGAACAACAGCACGCCGACCGCGCTCGCGCGCTGGAGCGCGTACTTCAGGTTCGCGAAGAAGCCGTAGCGGACGTTGTTCGGGCGAGTCGTCAGGAGGCGCATCACCCCCCAGACGGTGTGGAGCATGAGCGGCAGCAGGACGACGATGCCGGTGATGAGCTGCGCGACCGGGTGGGAGTAGGTCGTGACCGACTTCTCCCAGGCGTCCGGACCCTGGAACGCCGCGAGGTTGTTCCAGATGTGCAGGACCGTCCACACCGCGAGCGGGGCGAACGCGAGGAGCGACCCGAGGCGGGCGCGAACGAAGCCGGGGTTCCCCTTGAGCGCGGTGGCGGTGGACATGGCGAGCACGCGAGATTTAGGCTCATCGCGCGCCCGTTACAAGGCCCCTCGCTCATGCCGCACCTCCGTCCCCCGAAAGCCCACCTCGACCGTGCTTTCGCCCGCGTTTTCCGCGTGGCCGGGCCGCTCGCCATCGCGCTCGCGACGGTGGGCGCGGCGACCGAATCCGCGCACGCGGCCGTGCCGACGCGTTCGGCCGTGCGGGGGGACGACCTCGCCGACGTGACCCTCGCGACGACCAGCGGCTCGCGGACCGTCGCGTTCGCCGCCCTGTCGACGCTCGCGCTCGATCCGCAGACGGCGCACGTCTCGGCGACGTTCGCGGGAGACAAGACCGGGATCGAGGTGCCTCACTGCGCCGGGCGCGGCGCCGTCGTCGTGGACGGGACGAGCTACGCTCCGCCACCGGGGCCGTTCGTCCTCCGTCTGCCGGCGCGCAAGGAGCCGCACACGATCACCTTCGATGTCGTCGTGAGCGCTTACGAGCGCCGCGTCGCGTGCAGCGAGCCGATCCACGTGGGTCCCCTCAGCGACGTGCGGGACGGGCTCGTCCGGATCGACTTCACGAGCCCCGCAGCGGCCGTCGCGCGGGGGGGCGGCTTCGCCGTCCTGTACGTTCCGCCCGGCCACGACGTGCGCAAGCCGGGGCCGCTCCTCGTGGGCGTGCACCCGTGGAACGGCACGCCCTGGACGTATGCGGCGTACGCGGAGCTGCTCGCGGCGGCGCGCAAGAACGACGTGCCGCTGGTGATGCCGAGCGCGCTCGGCAACTCGCTCTACGTCGCCGATGCCGAGCTCGAGGTGTGGCGCGCGATCGACGCCGCCAAGGCCGCGCTCGCGGTCGACGAGCACCGCATGTCGATCTGGGGAGCATCGATGGGCGGTCAAGGCGCGATGACGATCGCGCTCCATCGCCCCGACAAGTTCGCGGTGGTGGGCAGCTTCTTCGGAGATGCCCGCTTCGACGTGACCGGCTACGTGCGCACCATCCTCCCCACACCCGAAGCCGCGCACCGCGTGAACCCGATCGACGTGATCGACAACGCGCGCCACCAGTACACGTTCCTGATCCACGGCGACGCGGACAAGACGTCGGCGGTGATCGAGAGCGATCGGCTCAACGAAGCGCTCGTCCAGCGCAGCTACGGCGTGAGCTACGACCGCGTCCCGGGCCGCGGGCACGAGGGGCTACTCGTCGTGCAGCACGTCGCGAAGATCGTGGACCGCGCGAAGGCCGCGATCGCGCCCGCGTTTCCGACCCACGTGACCTTTCGCAGCGTGCGCGCCGAAGACGTTCACGCGTATGGCGTGCGGATCGTGCGCACGGGCCCCGGCGATGCGTTCGTGGATCTCGAGCGGACGACCGACGGCAACGTCACCGTGCGCGCGGAGAACGTGAAGGAGATCGTCCTCGAGGACGGCGCGTTCGGGCTCGCGCGCGGCGCGGGGTTGTCCCCGCACGGCGCGTCCATCCCCGTCCATTGGGAGTGAGCGGCGGCGCGATCACTGCGCGCGATCGAGGTGCGGCGTCTCGCCTTCGTACTCGACGCGAATCGGCGTCTCGTCGTTCCAGAACGCCGTCAGCACGTTCTCGATGCTCTGTCCGGGGTGACCCGGCGGCTCGTAGGGCCAGAGCTTCTCGTCGGCGATGATGCCGTGGAGGTTCGGGTCGCTCGCCGACGTCTGTGGGTCGGCGGGCGCGTAGAGCCAATCCAGAGTCGCCATGCTCTGCGTCTCCAGGTCGTACCAGCTCTTGCGCGCGGCGAGCGCGTCGGGGTCGACGGTGTCGGCGGTCGGGATCCCGAAGTCGTTCATCTGGCCCTGATCGAGCCGGTTCTTCGCGACGAGGACGCGGATGCCCCAACCCACCGGCGCCTTCTGCGTGAGCGCGGTCCACGCGAGGAGCCCCGACTGGCACGCCGCCTTCCCCACGCCCATCTTTTGTGCGAGCGCGAGGCAGCGCGGGTTCGTGTCGAACGCGTAGATCTGATCGACGACCTCGGCGGAGATCTGGTCGAGCGTCTGGTTCTTGATGCCGTGGTACGGGAACTTCGGGTCGTCGAAGCGGATCAACCACGATGCGCTGGGCGCGACCGCGATCTTCCGCCGAGCGATCGTCTTCGGCATGCGGGCGGCGAAGAGGTCGGTGTCGATGAACGCGCCGAATCCGCCGGCCGAGTTGCCGGTGATCAGGAGCTCGCTCGTGTCGTCGTTCAGGCCGTAGTTGCGGAACAGCACCTCGACCATGGCCTTCGCGTTCAGGCGACCGGTGAACACGTACTGACCCGTCTCGCCGTTCTTGAGCGGGACGGTGCGCGGGGTGGTGTTGGTGCCCGACCAACCATCGCTCGAGCAGTAGTTCACGAAGACGTAGTTGGCGTTCGCGAAGGTCGGGTTCACGCTCGCATCACGGTTCAGCACGGTGGCGTTCTGCGAGGTCCAGGTCCCGGAGTGGTCCGCCGGCGCCCCACTCGAGGACACGAGCCCCTTCGATCGCCCCGCGCAGGTGTTGTACTTGCCGTCGCACTGTCCGCCCCCTTCGAACGAGACGACCCACTGGTTCGAGCGCACGGGGCTCATCCAGACTTGGAAGACGAAGGGCGTCTGATCGTTGCAGAGTGCGTGCTGCCAGCGGACGGGGTCGCGCTTCGCGGGATAGATCGTCTCCACCGCCTGCCCCGGCGTGCACGCCGTCGTGTCGTACCCTCCGCAGTCCGCGCGGCACTTCGCGGTCCCTGAGGCCCACACGGATCCCAAATCGGTACAGGCGACGGGCGGACCATCGCAGAGCTCGTCGCCCTCCACGCTCTGGTTGCCGCACGTCGATGCGCTCCCCTCGGAACCGGCGTCGACGGAGACGCCTCCGTCGGGCGAGGGCTGCTCCTTCGGGTTCCCACTGCAGGCGAAGGTCGGCGCAAGAAGCAGCAGGAAGGGAACGGCGCGGGAAGCCTGACGGGCGATCTTCATGGCCGCCTCGAATGGCAAGCGACGTGCCCGTCGCGCGGGGGCGTGTTTGTCGGGCTTTTCGCCTCCGCGCCCCGCTCGGCGCTGCACGCGCGCAACGGTCGCCGTTGCACGCGTACAATGGTCGCCCTCAGCGTGCGGCGTCGCCGCCGCCCGGATCATGCCGCGCCGAATCCTCCTCTTCGTCGTCCCGCTCCTCACCGTCGCGATCGTCGCGTTGGGATTGCGGGTCGGCGCCAAAGACGAGGTGAACGCCGGGATCGTGCACGGCGCACCGCTCCCGCAGGGTGGGGGTCGCCTCGCGTGGTCGCTCGCCACCTTCCGCGAGGCGAGCGGCGTGCGCGAGGTCCTCTCCACCCCCTACCACGCGACGTTCCGCGCGAAGGGCACCACGGTCACGCTCGACGGCACCACCAACACCGACGGCATCGCCGAGCTGAGCGCCACGATCCCCGGCTTCATGCCCGGAGACCCCATCGCGGTCGACGTGCGCGACGGAGCCGGCGCCGAGCTCGTCGCCGGCGACGTCCATTGGCCGGAGGACTGCCGCGGGATTGGCCCGCCGAATCGCGGAGAGCACCGAGAGCTCGTCCACGCGACCACGCGCGAGGGCGAGCTCGACGTGAGCATCGCGGTGTGGGGCACTCGCGTGGCCACCGCCAGCGCGGGGACGCTCTGGATCCGCGCGGAGGATCGGGCGACCGGAAAGCCCGTGCATCTCCTCCGCGCGGAGGTCGAGGACGAACCCGGCGTCACGGTGCTCGATCCGCTGCGGCTCGCGTGCGGTGACGTCGCGGGGACGATGCGGGTCGTCGCGAACATGCACGTCGCGCCGCTCGATCTGCGCGTCACCGACGATCACGGTCGCACCGGGCGCTTCTACGGCGCGCTCCCGGTCGCACCGGGGGCGCTCTTCGTGGACGCGCCTCCGCGCGCGCCGCCCGGACCGGTGAGCTTCAGCGTGACCGCGCCGGCCGCCCGAACGACCGCTTACGTCGAGATCGACGACGAAGTGGGGCGCGTCTTCGGCACGATCGTTCCCCTCACCGCGATCGGGGCGAACACGGCTCCTCAAGCCACCGTCACCACGCCGCCGCTCGCCGCCGGCCTGCACTGGATCATCGTCTCGGGCGAGCCCGACGGCGCCGAGACGATGGCTGGTGCCACGCGCGCGTTCCCGCTCCGCATCGGCGTGCCCGCGAGCGACGTGTGCGACGAACCGTGGGCCGGGCGGACGCCGGCGGCGCTCCCGCGCTTCGTCGCGGCCGACGGCTTCGCGCGCGCACGCATCCCGGCGCTCGCGCGGCGCGCGACGGGGCGGAAGATCGTCCTCGGCGCCGTGAGCTCGGGCTTGCTCCTCGAGCTGCTGTTGCTCGTGATGGCGATCCGGCGCGTGCGCCCGGCCATCGCGCCCGCGGACGACGAGCACGAAGCCGACGGCAAGAACGCTCCCGCGGCAAAGCCGCTCCCCACGTCGCGGATGGAGAGCGCGGTGGTGCTGGTCCTGCTCTCGGCGCTCGGCTTTCTCCTCCTCTTCGCGCTGCTCGAGTCGCAGACGCGCTGACCCCGCTCGGGTAGGATCGCGCGGATGCCGAGCTCCCGCCTCCTGGTCGCTGCCACGATCGTCGTGCTCGCCGTCGCGTGCGGAGCGGAGACGCCGACCCCGCAGACTGCGGCGACGACGACAGCCGCGCCGAGCACGGATCCGGCACCGACCACCTCGGCCACGACCGCCCCCGGAGCACCCTCCAATCCGATCCTCGCGGAGCACAACCGGCTCCGCGAGCGCCACTGCGCGCCGCCGCTCGCGTGGTCGGACGCCCTCGCGAAGAGCGCGCAGGCATGGGCCGATCACCTGAAGAGCTCGGGGTGCGATCTCGAGCACAGCACCGGTCCGCACGGCGAGAACCTCGCCGCGGGCTCGGTGGGGGCGATGGATGGTCCGGCGGTCGTCCGCTACTGGTACGACGAGAGCGCGCGCTACTCGTTCACCAAAGGTCGGTTCACCTCCGACACCGGCCACTTCACGCAGCTCGTGTGGGCGGGCACACGCGAGGTCGGGTGTGGCACGACCCAGTGCAAAGGGATGGACCTCTGGGTCTGCCAGTACGATCCCCCGGGGAACATGCAGGGTGCGTTCGGCGCGAACGTGAAGGCGACGTCGTGCAAGTGAGCCGCCATCTCATCCATGGAACCGCCCTCGGAGCGCGCACGTAGCTTCGTCATGGAGGCCCCTTCCCTGCGCTTCCGGCGCCAGCACGAAGAGCTGATGAACCTCGCGGCGAAGCTCTTCCCCGAGCTCGTGCCGGCGAAGGTCGCAGCGGACCCGACGGAGGCGCGCCGACTCATGGCGCGGTTCCGCGGTCTCCTGGTCGTCCACGCGGCGATGGAGAACGAGGCGCTCTACCCGCGCCTCCTCGAGCACCCGCAGACCGAAGTTCGCGCGGTGGCGAAGAAGCTCCTCGACGAGGTCGGGACGCTCTACGATGGCGTGCACGTCCACGCCGAGCGCTGGTCGGACGCCGCTGCCATGCAGCGCGATCCGAGCGGGTTCGTGCGCGAGACCCTCGATCTCCTCAAGCTCCTCGGGCGGCGCATGGTGCGCGAGAACCAGGAGCTCTACCCGCTGGCGGACGCGGGCTGACCGCGCGCGACGAAGAGGGCACGCGCCTCGCGTGAGAGCTCGTCCCGCAGGCGAACCCACGCCTCGCGGGTGCCCAACGTCTTGCGGGTGAAGAGCGCGACCGTCCGCTTCACGTGCGGGAGTGGGCGCCGGCTCCGGAGCGGGATGCGAAGCTCGTCGGCCAGGCCGACCGGGACGAGACCGTTGCCGAAGCCCGCCTCGGCCATCCGCGCGACGGCCCCGAACGACTCGACCGCGATCGTGTGCGCGGCGAGGAGCGCCGGGTGGTGGGCGCGGAGCAGCGGGTGGATTGCGCGCCACGTCGACGAGGTGGGCTCGATCGTCACGAGCGGCTGGCTCCGATCGAAGCGCTGGCCGCGCCCCGCGAGGACCAGCGTCATCGGCTCGCTCGCGATCGGCTCGACGACCAGGTCCGCCGGGGGCTCCGGCAGGACCGCGAGCCCCGCGT
Source organism: Polyangiaceae bacterium (assembly GCA_044224495.1). Classification (GTDB taxonomy): domain Bacteria; phylum Myxococcota_A; class Polyangia; order Polyangiales; family Polyangiaceae; genus JBGAKG01. Next base: position 134,984 of record JBGAKG010000004.1, read on the forward strand.
CGTAGCGGCCGAGGCGCACGTTCTCGAGCACCAGGACGCTCCGGTGAGCGTGGAGCTCCACCGTGATCCCGGCGACGCGCGCCAGCGCACGCTTCACGAGCGCGGGCCCCCACGACGACGCGATCGAGTCGGCCAGGGCGAGCTCGAGCGGCACCACGGCCGCTCCTTCGCCCGCGCGCGTCAGCTCGCGCAGCTCGGCGAGCAGGGGCTTCGCCTTCGCGACGAGCTCGGCGCCGCGGGGCGTGAGTCGGAGCCGGCGGCCATCGGGTTCGACCACCGCGAAACCCACCTGCAAGGCGAGCGCAGCGAGCCGTTTGCTCACCGCGGATTGGGTCAGCCTCAGCCGCGCGGCGGCCTCGCTGACGGTGCCCGCGCTCGCGAAGACGAGCAGGGCTTCGACCTCGTCCAACATATTCCTGACGCTACTGAATTCTATGCGTCGTAGTCGAGTGATTCCGATGCGCGGCCAGCCCTAGGTTGCGCGCATGAGCGAACACCTCGATGCTTCCACCCTCTACGAATCCTTGGCCCGAAACGTCGCCGCGGTGCGCACCCGCGTGGGGCGCCCACTCACCCTCTCCGAGAAGGTGCTCCTCGGGCACCTGGTCGACCCCACCACGGCCGAGCTCGTGCCCGGCGAGAGCTGGCTCGCGCTGCGCCCGGACCGCGTGGTCTTCCAAGACGTGCTCGGGCAGACGGGCATGCTCCAGTTCATGCAGACGGGGCGCGAACGCGTCGCGATCCCGGCGAGCATCCACTGCGACCACCTGATCGAGGCGCGCGCCGGCGCGCTCGTCGATCTCCGCGCCTCGCGCGACGAGAACGACGAGGTCTACGCGTTCCTCCGCGCCGCCGCCGCCCGCTACGGGCTCGGCTTCTGGGGCCCCGGCGCCGGGATCGTGCACCAGGTCGTGCTCGAGAACTACGCGTTCCCCGGCCTGCTACTCCTCGGCACCGACTCGCACACGCCGAACGGCGGTGGGCTCGGCGCCTGCGCGATCGGCGTCGGCGGGGCGGACGCGGTCGAAGCGCTCTCCGGCCTCCCGTTCGATCTCAAGTACCCGCGCCGGGTCGCGGTCGTCCTCCACGGAGAGCTCGGCGGCTGGACCGCCCCGAAGGACGTCATCGCCTGGCTCGCCGGCAAGTTGGGCGTGGCGGGCGCGACGAACGCCGTCCTCGAGTACGTGGGGCCGGGCGCGCGCACGTTGAGCGCGACGGGGAAGGCGACGATCACGAACATGGGCGCCGAGCTCGGTGCGACGACGTCGCTCTTCCCTGCCGACGACGCCATCGAGCGCTACCTCGTCGCGACCGGGCGCGCGGAGATTGCGGCCGCCGTGGCGACCCACCGCGAGCTGCTCGCGCCGGACCCCGAGTGCGAACGCGATCCGCACGCGCACTACGATCGCGTGATCGAGCTCGACCTCTCGAAGCTCGAACCGCACGTCGTCGGTCCGCACTCGCCGGATCGCGCGCGCCCGATCTCCGAGCTCGCCGCGGAGGTCCGCACCGCGGGGTTCGTCGATGCCATCTCGGCCACGTTGATCGGGAGCTGCACGAACTCGTCGTACGAAGACATGTCCCGCGTGGCCCACGTCGCGCGCGAGGCGCGCGCGCACGGCCTCCGCGCGAAGACGGAGCTCTACGTCACTCCGGGCTCGGCGCGCGTGCGCGCGGCGATCGAGCGCGATGGTCAGCTCGGCGCGCTCGAGGAGCTCGGCGCGACGGTCCTCGCGAACGCGTGCGGACCGTGCATCGGACAGTGGCGCCGCTCGTCGACGGGCCCGAACGCCATCGTGACCACCTACAACCGCAACTTCGCCGGCCGCAACGACGGCAACCGCCTCACGCAGAGCTTCATCGCGAGCCCCGAGCTGGCGTGCGCCTTCGCCCTCGCGGGTCGGCTGTCGTTCGACCCGCTCACGGACGAGCTGATCGGTGCGGATGGCGTCGCCTTCCGGCTCACGCCGCCCCCGCGCTGCGCCGACGTTCCGAGCGAGCCGCTCGTCGGTGGGCGCGATGCGTACGTGCCGCCGCCGGACGAGCCCGGCCCGGCGGTCGTCATCGATCCGAAGAGCCAACGGCTCATGGCGCTCCCGCGGTGGCCGGCGTGGGACGGGCGCGACCTGCTCGGGCTGCGCGTGCTCTTCAAGGCGCACGGAAAGACGACGACCGATCAGATCTCGCCGGCCGGCCCGTGGCTCCGGCTGCGCGGGCACCTCGAGCGCTTCAGCGAGAACTTCCTGAGCGGCGGCGTCGCACCCGACGGGAGCATCGGTGTCACGGTCGACGCGGAGACGGGCGGCGCACCGAAGCCGATCGCCGAGGTCGCGCGCTCGTACCGAGCGCGCGGCATCCGCTGGGTCGTCGTCGGCGATTGGAACTACGGCGAAGGGAGCAGCCGCGAGCACGCCGCGCTCTCGCCGCGGCTCCTCGGGGGCATCGCCGTCGTCGCGCGGAGCTTCGCGCGCATCCACGAGACCAACCTCAAGAAGCAGGGACTGCTCGCCCTCACGTTCGCGGAGCCCGCCGACTGGGAGCGGATCGGCCCCGGCGACGAGCTCGATCTCGTCGAGCTCGAGCGGCTCGCGCCCGGCGTGCCCGTGCGGGGGGTTCTCCGCCACCACGACGGCACGCGCGAGGAGCTCGTGCTCCGGCACTCGTACTCCGCGGCGCAGCTCGCGTGGTTTCGGAGTGGGTCCGCGCTCGCGGCGATCGCCGCGCGGTGACGTCCCGGGATTCGAAGGGCTGGCGTGGGCGTTCGGATCGGTGAAAGGATTCGGGCGATGGACCAGGGGCGTGGCGCGTGGGTGTCGGCGGTGTTCGCGGGTGCGATCCTCGTGAGCGGCGGCGCGTGCTCGAAGCCGGCACCGTCGTCCGGGGCCGCATCCGCATCGGTGTCCGTGTCCGCATCCGTGTCCGTGCCCGTGCCCGTGCCCGTGCCCGTGCCCGCAGACGCTTCCGCGTCCGCGTCCGCTGCCGCTTCCGCATCTGCAGACGCTTCCGCGGAGGCCTCGACCGACGCTCGGCCTTCCTTCTCGCTCGCCAAGGTCAAGTGCACGAACCCCGAGATGTTCGGCCAGTGCTACGACGTCACGCTCTCGCTCCGCGGGGCCGTCGAGCGCTCCATGGTCGTCTCGAAGGGCGAGTGGGGACAGGTCGACTGCAAGGTCACCAAGGGCGGCACCCAAGTGTTCTGCGACGGCCCCTCGGGGGCGACCACGATCTCGGTGCGCTGCGATGGTCGCGGCGCGTGCTCGGTCCTCGCGCGCCTCGAGTCCGACGGCCACTGCCCTCCGCCCGAGGACTGCACGCAGACCTCCGTGCGTTACAAGTTCGACGTTCCGCCCGGCACGACGCTCGTCACGGCTCCGCCGTGAGCTCGTTCCAGTGCACGCGGAGGACGCTCTCTTCCGCCGGGACGCCGAGGCGCAGCGGAAACCCGTAATGACCCGTGCCGCGGTGCACGTACATGCGGTCGCGCCCGCGCGCCCAGAACCCGTGGTCCGGGATGCGCGTCCCGAAGAGGCGCAGGAACGTCCACCGCAACCCCAGGCTCACGAGACCGACCTGCCCGCCGTGCGTGTGACCCGAGAGCACGAGATCGCCGTGCCCATGCGGGAGGTGACGGAACGCGCCCGGATCGTGGAGGAGCACGATCCGCACGTGACCGTCCTTGCGCGGGTGCGCATCGCAGACGCGCTCGAGGTGCGCCGCGCGATCACGCCAGACGAAGTCCATCCCGACGACCTGCACGGCACCGGCTGCGGTCTCGAGTGTCGCGGACTCGTCGACGAGGAGGTTCACGCCACACGCGGCGAGCGCGCGCGCCACGGTCTCGGGCGCCTCGTGATCGTGGTTGCCCCGACACGCGAACACCCGCCCCTCGAGCGCAGCGAGCGGAGCGAACGCGCGCTCGAGCAGCTTCGGATCCGCCTGCGACTCCATCGTGAGGAAGTCCCCCGTCAGGAGCACCAGATCCGGATCGGCTTCCACCGCGCGCTCCGCGATCCCGCGCAAGCGCTCGACCGACATGAACGGCCCGATGTGCGGATCGGTGATCTGGACGATCCGGAGCGGGCGCTCCGCGCGATGCGTGCCGTGCGGGTGGGGGCCGAGCTCGTCGACGTGACCACCGCCGATCTCGAGGTCGATCTCCTCGCGCTTGGCCACGAGCGACTGCACGAGCCCGACGACCGCGAGGAGATACGGGAGCCACGCCGTCTGCGCGACGATCCCGCGAAAGCCCACGCCGAGGACGATCGCCCACGGGAGCCCGAGCAGGGTACCCGCCGCGAAGAAGGATGCGGGCCAGCTCACGACGAGCCGGTAGACGAACCCGCGCATGCGCGGCCGCGCGAGACCGGCGAAGTTCACGTAGACCAGACCGTGCAGCGCCAGGAACACCCACGGCACGACGGGTAGCTCCGCGAACGCAGGGGCGAGCCCGAGCGCGATGAGCGAGTAGATGCCGGTGAAGCCGCCCGCGAACATCGCGAACTGGCGCCCGCGAAGCGTGGCCGCCGCCACGACGACGAGCAGCCACCCGCCCAGCGTCACCGCGCCGAGCGGGCTCACCGTGCGCCCCGCTTCGTGACCCGATGGACGGCGCGGTCCGCGGTCTGGACGACGAGCGTCGAACCGTCGACCCGGTACCATTTTGGTACGGACGAGAACGTGGCCACGAGCTGGGCCTCGAATCGGCCGTTGGGCTTGCGCACGAGCCGATGGACGGCGCCGGTCTCGTTCCCGCTGACGAGCCAGTGCTCGCCGGAGACCTCGACGAGCTGCAGCGGATCGGTCGGTGCTCCGTCCACGCTGGTCCCGTGCGGAGCGGACTCGAGCGCGGTGCGCGGGAACGTCGCCACCGCGCCGGCCGCGCGCAGCCCGACGAGGCAACCGTCCCCTTCGGGCGCGACGATCGTGGTGCAGAGGGTCGCCGCCACGGGCGCGCAGTCGCCCTCCGGCAACGGCGTGCCGATCGCGCGGAGATCGTCGTCGGCGACGAGCCACGCCGGCAGCTCGCGCGCGCCGGTCACGAGTGTGAGCGCATCGGCGGCGCGACAGCGCACCGGGAACGCGGCGTCGTGGAGAGAGGCTTCGTGGAGCGCCGACGTCGCGGCCCCGGCACCGGCGCCGAGCTGACCGAGCGACCACGCGGCGACCTCGCGCGCGAGATCGTCGCCCTCACCGAGGACGCGCGCGAGGATCGGCACGGCATCGGCGTCGTGGAGCGCCCCGAGGACGGCGAGCGCGCTCACCTGGGCGGCGCCGCGCTTCGCGGCGAGCTTCTCGATCGCGGGGAGCGCTCGTCGCTCTTCGGCGTCCACCCCGGGCTGCGCCGCGGCGCGGAGGATCGCGGCGAGCGCGGGCTCGGGATCACGATCGTCGAGGTGCTCGAGCGCCCAGGAGACGTCCCGCGGCTCCGTGGACTGCGGGAGCACGATCGGGGTCGCGACGGCGCCACAGGTGCCGGGGTTCATGCAGACGTCGCGGAGCTGCGCGATGATCAAGGACTGGAGCGCGAGGTCGGTGGCGGCCTGGTTCGCGTCGTCGCTGGAGCTCGGCCCGCCGCCGCCGGCCGAGCCCGCGCCGCACGCGAGCGCGGTGACGAGCAAGGACGCGGTGAGGGAGACGACGAAGCGACGCACGCCTTGGCTGTAACACACCGCACCGAAGAATCATTCTCGGGCGTGCCGCGCATACCTCACTCGGGCAGCGCGACCTGCTGCGGGAGGCCCACGGCGGCATCGCTCCCGCTACCGATCGTTCCTTTGATGTTGCTTCCCCAGCAGTAGATCTTGTTGTGGGGGCTGCCTTCGACCACGGCGCAGTAGGTGACGATTCCTGCCGACAGCGCGATCGCACCGCTCACGCCTTGAACTTTGTCCGGCACGCTGTCGAACGCCGCATCCGAGTCACGGCCCAAGTCACCGCCGACGTTCGAGCCGACGCACTCGACGGTCTTGTCGGACGCAATCGCACACGTGGTCTGCCATTTCGTGGCGACCGCCGAGACGGGGGGCGTCTTCCAGTTCGTGATCGCGGCAGCATCGCTCGTGGAGGTGCCGGTGGGCGTCACGTTTGCAATCTCGCCTTCGAGATTGCTGCCGAGGCACGACACGGAGCCGGAGCGAAGCGTGCAGGTGTGGTACCGCCCCACGACGAGCGGAATGCCGGAGGCATTCGCGGGCAGCAACGGAAAGCACGTCGTCGCGTCCGGCGGCTGCCCCATCTGGCCGAACGAGTTGGTGCCCATGCAGTAGGTGTTCTTGCTGGGCGACGAGGCGAAACACGTGTGTTCGATGCCGCTGGCGACCGCGAGCATGGGCCCGCCGGGGATCGCTCGCGGTGCCGAGGGGTCCGCCACGCCCGCATCGGGCATGAGGCCCGCCGCACACGGCTTCGTGGTCGGCACGCCGAAGCAGAACGGCTGGAGATCCTTTCGCACCACGCACGTGAACCCCGACCCGCCGCTCGCGGAGGTGACGCCCCCGCCGAGGCCTTTGACGTCGACCGGTGTGCTGCTCTGCGGCCCGGTCTCGAGGAGCGGTACCCCGAGCTGACCATTCTGGTTGTCGCCCCAGCACGACAGGACGCCGGAGCTGCGGATGATGCAGGTGTGGCCATCGCCGGCGGTGATGGCCTTGGCATCGTTGACGCCGGCGACCTGGACCGGGACCCGATACTGGGCCGTCGATGGGGGCTGTCCACACTCTCCGTTCTTGTTGGAGCCCCAACAGAAGACGCGACCATCGCGAGTGATCGCACACGCGTGGGTCACCCCGACGGCGACGTCGATCGGGTCGACGACCGAACTGCCATCCAGCGCCGCCGAGTCGACCAAGACGTCGGCCCCGCCGTCGCTGGGAGCGCTCGCGTCCAAGCGGTCATGGAGCCCGTCGAGGTTCGTGACGATCGAACAGCCCGCGCCGAAGATGACGACGAAGGCAAGGACACGCCACGATCTCACTCGGCGAGAGTAGCACGAGTTCACCTCATCGCTCCGGCGGGCGCAGGAACCTCACGTACATCCGGGCCGCGGGCTCACCGGCCACGAGCTCCACGTGGTGCGGGCGCTCCGGAGCCACCACGCCGGCGAGACCCGGACGAAGGGTGATCGTGAAATCGCCATCGTCTTCGAGGACGTAGCGCACCTTGCCCGAGGTGACGACGATCTCGCCCCAGACGCCGGCCTTCAGCGTGTGGCTCTTCTTCAGACCCGCGGGGAGCGTCGCCTCGTCGAGCTCGGCGGTGCGCTTGTACTCCACGACGTCGGCGGGGAGGCGCGGCATCCGGCAGGCCGGGCACGAGAGCTTTGTCCCAAGATGGGATGAACGCCCCTCCTCCCCGAGCACCCACGGACAACTCCAGCGCGGCGGCTCGTGGCGCAAATGTTGGGCATGACCACACGCGAGCTCGGCGACCCACGTCCCGGTCTCGTCGAGGTGATACCCGACGATCGCCGACGGCGGAGACACTCGGAGCGCGCCGGCGATCCGCGCGAGCAGCGCTTCGCCGAGCTCGCGCTCCAGCGCGGGGAAGAGCTCGCGCTCCTCGAAGCGAACGTGCGCTTCGAGGCGTTGGCCGAGCGCAACCGGGTCGGTCGCGCTCCGCAACGCAGCATGGTCTTCCACGAGCTTGGCCGCGAGCTCGGCGAGGGCTCCCCCGTGCGCGATGGCGCGTGGGACGAGCTCCGTCTCTTCGACCACGAAGTGCGGCTCGAGCTCGGCAACGACGTCCGCCACGACCGGAGGGTCCGGTCGCCGGAGGTCGCGCGCGAGCACGAGCGCACGGTGGTGATCCCGAGAGAGCGAGACGAGCCCGGCGGCGCGCTTCATTGCCGCCGAGTCTACTCCGGGATCTGGGTCCAGCGCGGAATGCCGAGCCGGATGTACTCGGACCTCTCGTCAGTCAGGTCGGGTAGCCCTGCACGATCGAGGATCAACGCGTCGGGACGATCGGGATCGAACAGAACCGGGATCGAACCGGTTTCGCGGATCTGTTTGCGGGCCGCCGCGGGAAGCTGAAGCGTCGAGCGGAACGTCAACGCGCGTCCCGTGCTCCGATAGGCGTGGCCGGGAGGAACGAGCCGAATCACGTACTGTCGATGCTCCTTCGTCACCCGCACGCGCTTGACGACCTGCGCGACGACGCGGGGTAGTCGCGCTCGCCGCGCCTGCTCGTGCGGCCATCGAAAGCGACGGAACGAAGCCATGATCCCCCAGTGCACGAAGGCGGCCACGAGCATGACCGTCACGCACACGACGGCGAAGCCGACGAGGAGGAGTCGGATGGAGACGTAGGAGCGATTCACGGCGACGACGGATTCTACCCATGGCCGAGCTCGCGCGCGAAGAGCGACTCGAGCGCATCGACGGCAATCTCTCCGAGCTCGCCGTTGCGCGACCGCGCCGAGACGCTCCGCTCCGCCGCCTCCCGCGCGCCCACGACGAGCACGAGCGGGACATGTCGTTCTCCGGCGCGCCGGATCTTCCCGCCGATCCGCCCATCGCCGACGTCGACCTCGACGCGAACGCCGAGCGCGCGAGCGCGTGCGCCGACCTCCTGCGCCCACGCGGCGCCGCGCTCGTCGACGCTCGCGACGACGCATTGCACCGGCGCGAGCCACGGCGGAAACGCCCCCGCGTGATGCTCGAGCAGGATCGCGAAGAACCGCTCCAGCGAGCCGAAGAGCGCCCGGTGGATGACGAGCGGTCGATGCCGTGCGCCGTCCTTGCCGACGTACGCGAGCTCGAACCGCTCCGGCAGGTTGAAGTCGAACTGGACGGTGGAGCACTGCCAGCTGCGCCCGAGCGCGTCCTCGATCGAGACGTCGATCTTGGGGCCGTAGAAGGCACCACCGCCTTCGTCGATCGACCAGGGGACACCGACCCGCTCGGCCGCCCGAACGAGCACCGCGAGCGCGCTGTCCCAATCTGGTACGGACCCGACGAAGCTCGCCGGCCGCGACGCAATCCGCACGACGCGCTTGGCGAAGCCGAACGCATCGAGCAGATCGAACGCGAACTGCAGCGCGGCGACGATCTCGTCCTCGATTTGGTCCGGCGCGCAGAACACGTGCGCGTCGTCCTGGGTGAACCCGCGCGCCCGGAGCAACCCGTGCAGGACGCCGGAGCGCTCCCAGCGGTAGACGGTCCCGAGCTCGGCCAGCCGAAGCGGCAGCTCGCGCCAGCTCCGCGGCCGACTCCGGAACACCATCATGTGAAAGGGGCAGTTCATCGGCTTCGCGTGGTACGCGCCAGCGTCCTCCGCGAGCTCCATCGCGGGAAACATGGCGTCGCGATAGTGCTCGAGGTGCCCGGAGCGGCGCCACAGCTCCTCGCGCCCGACGTGCGGCGAGACGACGAAGCCGTAGCCGCGCGCCAGGTGCTCCGCGCGCCACCAGTCCTCCATCAGCTTCCGCACCAGAGCTCCGTTCGGGTGCCAGAGGACGAGGCCGGGACCCACGTCTTCTTCGATCGCGAAGAGCTCGAGCTCGCGCCCGAGGCGGCGGTGGTCCCGACGCTCGGCTTCGTCGCGCGCGCGCAGGTGCTCCGCGAGCGCCTCGGCGTCGGCGAACGCGACGCCGCCGATCCGCGGGATCATCGCGCCACCTTCGCCGGCTTCGCCATGTGCGCCGGAGAGCGCGAAGAGCGCGAGCCCGAGCCCTGGGGCGCGGGCGCGAGCTTCGGCCTCGAGCGCGGCGAGGTCGGAAGAGCCCAGCGCGCCCGCGGAGAGGCCGGGCAGGTCGACGTGGAATCGTTCGCCGGCAAAGGAAGCTCTCGGCCGGGCCTCCGGCCAGCGCTCGGCGAGGATGGAGGCGAGCGCGGCAGCAGCGCGCGCGCTCGGAAGCTCGGAGTCGTTTCGTTCGGGGTTCATCGTCGGTTCTCCAGGTGCGAGGACCGGAAACGACGGAGACCACCACCACGGAGGCGCCGCCGTTACCGGCGGGGCCTTCGGTCTTCGTGGGATCAGCGCGACCGCACGACACCAGGCCCGCCGTTGCGGGTCGTCGTCGTGCGGGTCGTGAGGCGCTGGGGTGCCACGCTGGCGACGGACGAACGTCCCCCGCCGAGCCTGACGGCTCGTCCCATCGTGGGATGAGCGCGAAACCGTGGTAATGTCGGGGAGTTGACCGAGGTCCTTGGGCGATCGGCTGAGCTGCGCGTACTTCGCCGACGCCTCGAGTCCGCGCCGGTGACCCTGGTCGTCGGGCGAGCCGGGATTGGCAAGACGGCGACCGCTCGCGAGGGCCTCCGCGCGCGCCGCGCGATCGAGGTCGACGTTCGCCCCGGCGACGATCTGCGGCAGGTGTTGCTCGGACTGGCGCGCGCCCTCGGTGAGCAGGTCGTTCTGCCGAACACGACCTCGGACGTCGATGCGCTCGGCGAAGCCGTCGTGGCGGCGAGCGAGCACGTGGGCGCCACGATCATGGTCGACGATCTGCACCACCTCGCCGAGGCCGAGGCACGAAGGCTCCTCGAGCGCACACGCGACCGCGCGCGCGTGAGTCGTTGGATCTTCGTCACCCGGGTGCTTCCGCGCGGGCGCTGGAAGACGCACGCGATCGAGCTCGACGACCTCGGTCCACGCGCGCTGACACGAATCGCACGCGGGCTCGTGCCGGATGCGACGCGCGCCGAGCTCTCCGCGATCGTCCTCGCCGCCCAGGGTTCGCCCTGGCTCCTGCGACGGAGTCTCGGGACGCGCGGCGGTGCGCCGCCCGATCCGCGAGAGGTCGCAGCGGCTCTCCCTCCGCGCGCAGCACCGCTCCTCCGGCTCCTCGCTGCGCTTCACCTCCCGATCGATGCGACGACGGCACGCATTCTCCTCGGCGGACCGCTCCCTCGGGGACCCGAGCTCGTCCGCGGCGGCGCGACCGTGCGCGCGCACGACGCGCTGCGGGACGCGCTCGCCGGACAACCCGTCGACGACGACCTACCTCGTCGACTCGATGCTGCGGCGACGCAGGTCGGCGATGCACGCGCTGCGATCGAAGCGGCGCGGCTTCACCTCGAACAGGGGCGCGCGGAGCCAGCCGCCGCGATCTTCGATCGCATCTTCGACGACGCAGTCGAGGCCGGGTTGGCACCGCTGCTCTACGGCCTCCTCCACCGGACGACCGCACCGGCGCTCTCCGCGCTTCGCCTGCGCGCGGCGATCGCGCTCGGCGCAGGTCCGACGCTGGACGAAGTGCTCGCGGACCCGCGCCCCGTCGGAGTCGCGGCGCAGACCCGTCACGCCGAGGCCCTCCTCGTCGCCGGCCGTCTGGTCGAGGCGCGCGCGCTCCTCCTTCGCCGCGAACGCTCGCTCGAGGACGAGCTGCTCCTCGCGCACGCGAGCCTCATGCTCGGTGCGCTCGACGAGGCCGCGGCCATCTTCGAGACGATCCGCCACCCGAAAGACCTCCGCGTTCGCGCGTTCGAAGCCGTGCTCCTGCTTTCGCGCGGAGAGATCGCCGCCGCCGTGGCTCTCGCCGACGAGCTCGGCGGAGCGGTGGCGGAGCGTTCACCGACCCTTCGTCGGCTCGTTCAGAGCACGCGGCTCCGCGTGTACAACGGGGCCGGCATGCTCCAGCGTGCCAGCGCGGCGGCCCGGTCCCTCTTGGGCGGAGCGGCCGCCGGGTCGCTCGCGGAGGAGCTGAGCGCGCTCGCCTCGCTCGCGACGGGCGAGATCGCCAACGGCAACCTCGTCGAAGGACGTCGACTGCTCGCGATGCTCGGCGACGCCGCCGAGCGCGCTCCTGCCCTCCGCTTCGTTCGGCGCATGAACGCGTTGCACGTCCACATCGTCGAAGGGAACTTCCCGGCGGCGCGAGAGGAAGCGGAGGCCGTCATCACGCACGCTCGGATCACCGAGTGGGACGAGCACGAACGGTGGGGCCTCGTCGGACGGTCGATGGTGCGCCTCGTCCTCGCGAGCGACGTCGCGGAGCCCGGAGTGGTGCGGGACGAAGTCGTCACCGGCGACGATGCGCAGGCCGACTTCCTTCGTGCCTTGCGTTGGATGCGCGCCCTCAGGGCGAACGTCGTGCTCCCGCCGGGCGATCGGCCGCAGGCGCAAAAGACCGCCGCCATCGACGCGCGCGTCTATGCGCTCGTCGCCGAAGCGACCGATGCCTTTCTCGAGAGCTCGTGGGACGACGCTACCGAGCTCCTCGCTCGCGCCATCGCGCTCGCCGAGGAGAACGGCTATCGAACGCACGGCCTCGAGGCCCGATTGCTGCTCTTCGACACGCACCTTGCGGCCGGTCGCGCAGAGCGCGCGCGTGCGGTCGCGCGCGAGGTCGGCTCACTCGCGAGGACGATCGGATCGCGGAGGTTCACGGTCGAGGCCGAGCTCGGCGAGCTCCTCGTCGGAGCGCGCCCGCGTGTCGACGGCCTCGAGCGGATCGCCGAGTGCGGCGCGAGCGCCCCCGCCGCCGCGCGCAGGGCACAGGCGCTCCTCGGCCTGACGAGCGACTGCGATCGGATCGACCGAATCGTCGTCGCGGCGACGCCTTGGCAAAGCCGAATCCGGACCGTCGCCGGCGGACTCGGCCGGAGCTGGGGGATCGACTTCGACGCGAGCCAAGTCTGGTTCCCCGATGGGCGGGTGCGCACCCTCGCGCGACACGCTCAGCAAGCCACGGTCCTCGGCGTGCTCGCGCGCGGCGCAGCGACGAAGGAGGCCTTGGCGAGCGCGGTCTGGGGCGTGCGGGACTATCACCGACTTCGGGACGACAAGCGAATCCACGTCGCGATCATGCGACTCCGGCATTTCCTCGAGGACCGACGTCCGCGGCGGATCCTGAGCACGGCCGACGGCTATGCCATCGGGACCGACGAGCCGATGCGGGTCATCGGCGGCTGACCCTCTCGTTACCCGTTGTTACCCGGACGAGGACGCCGAAGCTCGCGGCATGAGCTACTTCGTGGGCAAGGACGGATGCCCATGAAGACGATCGTTCTCGCAGCACTGCTCGCCGTGACGTTCGGGTGCTCGGCGGACTCGAGCCAGGCCCCCGACTCCGGCACCACCACCGCGACCGCGCAGTTGCGGATCAAGTACGAGACCAGCTGGGACGCGACCCTCGCGCAAGGCAAGTGCACCAGCATTCGGGACTACCGAATCAAGTTCGGATCATTGCCGGTCGGGACCGACTTCAACATCACCCAGACGCAGGATGCGCTCACCGCGTACAAGACCGTCGACGGCCGGACCTACAAGGACGCCGACGTTCTCCACCTCTATACCTGCGTGAAGTCCACGACGAGCTCCACGTCGGTCCAAGAGTTCGGCCGGCTCGGTACCGATCTCCCGCTCGCCCCCGGCAAGAAGTACACGCTCTCCCTCGGTGGCGCTGCGGCCACGCTGGCGGAAGATCCGTAGACGGCGCCGCTGCCCTGGACGGGTGCGCAGCAGCTCGTTTCGAGTGGGGGGAGGAACTCGAACCGAAACCTCGTACGTTGAAGGGGAGGCACCCAGTGCACGCCACCCCGATCGCGTCTAAGCTGTGAGGCCCGTGTTGCGACCCCGCACCGCCATCGCTTCCCTCGCGTTTTTGCTCGCCCTTTCGGGCGTGGCATCCGCTGACTTCGATCCGGGTGGGCGCCGCCCCCCGCCGCCCCATCCGCCGCCCGGTGGTCACCCGCCCCCCGGCGGCAACCACCCGCCGCCGCCGCCGGTGCTCGGGCCCCAGGCGCAGATCGACAAGTACACGAAGATCGTCCTGTCACAGCCGGGCTCCCTCTTCCCGCTCCAGCGCTTGGCGCAGCTCTACCGCGAGAAGGACGGCAAGCTCGACAACCTCATCAAGGACTTCGAGACCCGCGCAACGACCGCCGGCAACGAGCAGTACGCCGCGACCGTCACCCTCGCCGGCATCTACAAAATCGAGGGACGGATCGCCGATTCCATCAAGACCTACGAGAAGGCGATCGCGCTGAAGGCGACGGATCCGTCCGCGATCCTCGCGCTCGCGCACGCGCTCCAGGACCACGGCGACATCGCGCTCGCCCGCCAGCGCTTCGAGCAGGCGCTCGTCCTCCAGACCGCGCCGACCGACAAGGAGCTCACGCTCCGCACGCTGATGGCCCTCGCGCTCGACGTGAAGGATTGGCCGGGCGCGAAGGGCTACCACGCGCAACTCGTCAAGGCGAACCCCACCAGTCTCTACGTCCGCGGCGAGCTCGGGCGCGAGTACTTCGCGCGCGGCGAGTACGAGAAGGCCGTCGACGAGTTCAAGGACCTCGTCGCCGCCGCTCAGGGCGACAACCGCGTCCTCGCGCCCGCGTTGAAAGAGCTCGGCGCTGCGCAGGCCAAGGCGCACCAGAACAAGGAAGCGCTCGAGACGCTGAAGAAGGCGCTCGCCGCCGCCGGCCAGGAAGCCTCCGTCCGCGCGTCGATCTACGAGACGATCGCCGAGATCTACCGCGCCGATCAGCAGCTCCCGATCCTCATCAAGCAGCTCGAGGACGAGCACCCCGGCGACTACGCGCGCCTCGCGCTCCTGGGCGCGCTCTACGAAGAGACGGGCGACGCCAACAACGCCATCGCCACCTACCGCAAGGCGCTCGCGGTGAACCCGCGCCAGATCGACCTGCGGCTCAAGATGGTCCACCTGCTCCAATCGCAGGGCGAGCTCGACAAGGCGATCGCCGAGTACGAGGCGCTGATCCGCTCCGCGCCGAACAACCCGCAGTTCGTCTTCGACCAGTGCGACGCGCTCATCCAGCGCGGCGACCGCGAGCGGGCGCTCAAGCTCCTGACCGATCTCGAGGCGCGCGCCCAGAACGACGAAGAGTCCCTCTCGCGCCTGGCGGACTTCTACGCGCGCATCGGCGAGAACGACAAGTCGCTCCGCGTGCTCACGCGCCTCGCCACCGTCGGCGGGTCGGACCCGTCGCACCTCGTCGACCTGGGCGACCGCTACTACCAGGACGGCAACACGTCGCTCGCGGTCACGACCTGGAAGCGCATCCTCACCACCGTGACGCCGCGCGCGCGCGCCCTCTCGGCGCTCGGGGACGTGTACCTCGAGCACGACATGCCGGACGACGCGCTCGCCGCGTTCCGCGAGGCCGTCCAGCTCGAGCCGCAGAACTCGATCTACAAGAAGCAGCTCGCCTCCGCGCTCGAGCGCAAGCACGACTACCGCGGCGCACGCCAGCTCTGGCAGGAGCTCGCCGACAAGGCGAAGACGGGGAACGACAAGCTCCTCGCGCGCGAGGCGCGCAACCACATCGTCAACCTCCTGAGCCTCGAGAAGCTCCTCGAGTCGCAGCTCCCGATCCTGCAGCAGCAGTTCGGCGGGAACCCGCCCGACATCGAGGCCGGGCGCACCCTGGCCGAGGCGCAACAGAAGATGCGCCGCTTGCCGGACGCGGAGACCACGCTCCGCAAGGTCATCGAGCTCGCCCCGGGCGATGCCGACAGCTACCTCGCGCTCGAGCACGTGCTCCAGCAGGAGAACAAGCTCCAGGACGCGATCGCGGTGCTCGAGAAGCTCCTCATCGTGGACCCGAAGAGCGCGCGCCAGCTCTACCAGCGCATGGCGCAGTACGCGCTGCAGCTCTACAAGGACGACGACGCGATCCGCTACGCGGCGAAGGCCGTCGAGCTCAACCCCGACGACGCGGAAGGTCACCGGCGCCTCGGCGACATGTACCGCCAGCGCCAGGACAACGACCACGCGATCCAGGAGTACCGCGCGGCGATCGCGAAGAACGAGCGCCTCTACATCGTGTACTTCGCGCTCGCCGATCTCCTCGCGGCCAAGGGTCAGACCGACGAAGCCGATCGCCTCTACCGGCGCGTCATCCGCGGCGCCCCGGACGAGGAGCTCGTCGGCAACGCCGCGCGCCTCTCGACCCAGATCAACCTGAGCAAGGGCTCGCTCGAGTCGCTCGAGCAGGATCTCCTGCCGCTCGCGATCGGCAACCCGCAGCGCACGATCTACCGCCGCATCCTCGTCAGCATCTACGACAAGCTCACGTTCGCGCTCGTCCAGCGCGTGCGGCACGGCGAAGGCAAAGACGCCGAGGACGCTCGCGCGGCGCTCGTCCGGATCGGCGGGCGCGCGGTGAAGCCCCTCCTCGACGCCCTCGCCGACGGCGATCCGCAGCAGCAGCGCATCGCGATCGACGTGCTCGGCTACGTGCAGAACAAGAACGCGGGCGCGCCGCTCTTCGCGTTCGCCACCGGCCCCGCCGACCTCCCGCTCCGCGTCCGCGCGATGATCGCGTGCGGCGGGCTCAAGGATCCGGGGCTCCTCCCCAAGTACGACGGCCTCTTGTTCCCCAAGAACGCCGGCGACGACGCGATCCCCGCCGATCCGGTCGCGATCGCGGCGGTGTGGGGCGTCGCCCGCATGGGCGATCGGCGAGCGCTCCCGATGCTCCGCACGCTCGCGAAGAAGGGCACGCCCGACGCGCGCGCGCTCGCGGTGCTCGGCATCGGCCTCCTGAAGGACAAGAGCGCGGTCGGCGACATCGCCCAGATCGCGCGGAGCGCGGACGGCGGCACCGTCGCGCGCGCCGCCGCGGCGTACTCGCTCGGCGAGCTCGGTGCCGAGAGCGAGACCCCCACCCTGCTCGCTCTCGCACAAGGCCCCGACGCGCTCCCGCGCGAGCTCGCGATCGTCGCGCTCGCGCGCATGGGCGCGACCAAGGGCCCGAACGGGAGCGACCCTCCCGGGGGCAAGGCCGCCTTCGCCGCGATGGCGGATGCCGTCTTCGCGGGCGGCGATCCCGACAGCATGCGCGCGCGCACCGCGGCCGACGGCCTGCGCCGTGCGGGCGCCGCCGCGCTCGTCCTCCTCGCGACGCCCGGGCTCGCGAAGGCTCCGGTCGATGCGCTCCCCGTCCCCGACAGCACGCTCGACGTCGAGGCCACCCTCGACCACCTCGTCCCGCGCGACTTCTCGGAGAAGGATCGCAGCACCGCGTTCCTGAAGTACGCGGACCTGCTCCAGACCGCAGCGCACCTCGCCCTCGCGACGTCGGCGGACCGCGCGCGTGCCGTTCTGGACTCGGTCGACACCGGCGAAGGGCTCCTCCGCCCGTTCGTCCTCGACGGCGCTCCGGCGCCCGTCGTCGCCAAAGCGAAGGACGTCGCACGCGGCATCGAGGGCTGGATCGTCCCGCTCGCGAAGCACCCGAACGCGGCGCTCCGCATGAAGGCGGTCGTCTTCCTCGCGCACGGCACCTCGGCCGACGCGCAGGCCGCCGTCGTGAAGGCGATCGACGACGACGACGAGGGCGTCGTCCGCGTCGCGCTCGCCGCGGTCGGCACCCGCGCCGACCCCGCCGCCGCAGCGGCGGTGGCCAAGCTCCTCGCGACCAACAAGAACTGGGCGGTCCGCATCCTCGCCGCGCAAGCGCTCGGGCGCCTCGGCGTCGCGGGCTCGAAGGAGTCGGGCGGTCCGCTCGCCAAGGCCGTGAAGGACGACGGCTACGCTCTCGTCCGCGAAGCCGCGCTCGTCGCGCTCGCGAGCTTCGACAAGGCGAGCGCCACCGGGCTCGCTCGCGACGTCGCCGACCACGACGCAGAGCCGCGCGTCCGCGACACCGCGAAGAAGATCCTCGCGCAGCCATGAGAGCGCTCGCGCTGCTCGCCGGCGCGGCGTTGCTCGCCTGCAACGATCCGACCCGCTTCTCGTCCGACGGCGATCACTTCGAAGGCGCCGTCGTCGGCTCGGGGTTCGTGCGCTCGAACGTCGCCGACGGCACGCGCCTGTGCCTCACGTTGGACGCGACGAAGCTCCAGGACGGGCCCGGCACCCTCACCACGTCCGACGGGCGCTTCAAGGACGCGCCGCTCCGCCCGATCCCGCAAGCGTGGCACGATCCGATCTCGACGATGTCGTTCGGCGAGGGGCGCGAGAAGAACCTCGTCTACGCCGTCTCGCCCGAGGCGAGCGTGGACGCCTCCGGCGACGTGTTCGCGGTCGTCTCGCTCCTCTCGTCGGGCGCCATCGAGGTGCGCTTGCTCCGCAGCGCTCCGGGGGGCCCGAGCGGTTCGCAGGCGATCTTCGGCGTGTTCTCGCTCCAGCGGACACCGGGGGCGTGCGCGCTCTGAAGCAGCTATGCTCGGCCGATGGCACGAGCGATCGCAACTACCCTCGTCCTCGCCGCCCTCGCGTCCGTCGCCGCCTGCGGTGACGACGCCTCCACCACGCCGACCAACGACGCCGGGCCGTTGCCCGACGCGAGCGGTGGAAACGACGCCGCAGCCGACGCCCCGCCACCTCCCGGCGACGCGAGCCCACCGCCTCCGGGTGATGCCGGCGCGCTCCCGAAGGGCTGGCTCTACACGAGCGGCAACAAAATCTACGTGAGCGACGGCGCGGGCGGCGGCACGGTGTGGGTCGGTCGCGGCGTGAACATGGATGACATGTTCCTCTGCGGTTACAACAACACGCTCTGGATGCCGAACGGGGGCGCGCCGGCGCTGACGACGCTCGCGCAGAACCTCGTCGCGACGTGGAAGCCGACCTTCGTCCGCATCTCGCTGTCGATGGACAGCTACCCGACCAAGCCGAGCTGGACCGCCAACGCCGCGCAGTACAAGACGCCGATGACGGCGGTCATCCAGGAGCTCACGAAGAGCCCCAACGTCTACGTCCTGATCGCGCTCCGGAGCGACGTGTCGATGGTGATGGAGGACACGATCCACGGCGACCCGGAGGCCACCGGCGTCCCGTCGAACGCCACCGACCCGACCTACGTCGCGCTCGTCGACTCGTTCGCGAGCTCGCCGCAGGTCCTGTTCGGGCTCAGCAACGAGCCGGGCGGCAACCAGGTCCCGATCGGGACGATCGCTCCGGCCATGCAGCACGCGGTGGACGTGATCCGCGCCGAGGAAGACAAGCTCGGCGTTCGTCACCACCTCGTGAGCGTGCAGGGCTTCAGCTGGACCAGCGACATCAGCTACTACGCGACCAAGCCGATCACGGGCGACGGCATCGTCTACGAGGTCCACGGCTACCCGCCGACGCCGCAGTCCTACACGTACGCCAACCTGCCCGTGATCATCGGGGAGTACGGCAGCCTCGCGAGCTCCACGGCGTTCTACGCCGACGTGGAGGCGAAGCAGATCCCCAACCTCGCGTGGGACTTCGAGCCGTACAGCAACTGCGCGCCCGATCTGCTCACCGTGAATCAGAGCTCCTCGAACTTGGTCCCCACGGCGTGGGGCACCACCGTGAAGGCCTACCTGGCCGCGCACTGACGTCGCTCAGAAGTGCAGGCCAGCGAGCACGGTGAACGTGAGCGCACCGCCCACGCTGGTCCCGCTCGTCTGGAGGACGCGCGCCTTGGCTTCGTCGATCGTGCCCGGCGCCTCGCTCGAGGCCACCTGGCGGATCGTCACGCCGTCGCGCGTGAGGAACAGCGCCTCCGCGGTCGCGAGACCGCCGAGCGTGAAGTGCTTGGTGACGTAGACGTCGGCGCCGATGCCCGCGCGCACGTTCGCACCCGAGACGTCGAGACCGTTCTCGAGCCCCTGGATCGCATGGCCGAAGTTGCCGAGCGATGCGTAGCCCGCGGCGAGCGTGAAGTACGGCTCCACGATCGGCAGCGGGATGCGGATCCCGAGCTCGGGGTCCAGCGTCCAGAGCTGCCACGCGCCGCCGCCCTGGTCCTGGATCGCCGCGACGCGACCGCGCAGACCGAGCGTGAGGAAGAGGAGCCGCACGCCCGCCCCGACGCCGAACGCGGGGCCGGTGCCCCGCGCCGGGAAGAGGCCGACGGACAGCGTGTCGAGGTTCGTCTCGAAGCGACGAAGGTCGGCGGTCTCCACGCCACCCTCCACGTTCGCCCAGAACCACTCGACCCGCGTCCGCGGTTGGTCGTCCCCCGCGGCCGACGCCGATCCGGAGATCAGCGTCGCCGCGCCGAGGACGGCCGCCCCGAGCCACCGGTCAGCCCGCGTTGCCACGGCACTTCCCGGTCACGTTGGCGCTCGCGGACACGCTCACGCTGAGCGAGGCGCTCGCCTCGGCTGCCGTCTTCACCGCTGCCGCGCCGCACGTGATCGACTTGCCGTCGAGCGTGGTCGTCGACTGCGCGATGGCCTTGCCCGTCACGACCAGCTTGCCCACGACGTCGAGCGCGAGCTTGCCCTGGGCCTCCGCGGCCGAGAGGAGCGCAGGCAGGTTCTTGTTGATCGTGAGGACGAGCTTCGGAACGTCGGCGTTCACCGATGCAATCGCGAAGAGCTCGACGTGCGGCGGCTCGCACACCGCCTTGGCGGCGACGCTCGCGCTGCAGCTCTCGTGGCACGACGTGTCGACCTTGCAGGTCGGCGGGCCGTAGACCGTCTCGCAGATCGGATCGGTGTGGGTCGTGGTGCACTCGCCCTTGCAGCGAACGTCCGCGCCGCAGGCGACGCCCGCATCCGCGGTCACCTTGCACTTGCCGCGGCAGACGCCGTTGCACGTCGAGCTGCACTTGCCGTTGCAGTTCGGATCGTTCTCGGTGCGCGTGCCGTCGGCCTTGGTGCAGGTGCCCTGGCACTGGCCCTGGCACGTCGACTCGCACTGGCCCATGCAGTTCGCGGCGACGTTGGCGTTGCCTTCGCACCACCCGTTCACCTTGCACTTGTCATCGCACTTCACGCTGAGCTCGCCCGGCGTGCAGCGGGTCTCGACCGTGCCGGGGTCGCAGTGCTCCTCGGTCTTGCACTTCGTGTCGCACGCGGTCTCCGCCTGGAAGTCCGTGTGACAGACGCCGGGCACCGTGACGAGCGTCAGGTTCGCGGCGACGGCCGTCTTCATGATCGCGTCGATCTTGGCCGCCGCGACGTCGCACGCGCCCGTGCCCTCCGCGTTGGAGATCGAGGCATCCACGTCGCCCTTCGCGCTCCAGGTGTCTTGCGCGCCGAGGTCCATCGCCATGCTCGCGCACGCGTTTCGAACGTCGCCCTTCACCTTCTTCGCGACCTCGCGGAGGTCGACGGAGGCCTGCATGAACACCTTCACCTTGGCGTCGATCGCCGCGCTCTCGTCGATCGTCGTCGACGCGATCTCGGGACAGCCTTGGGCCGAGGTGCCGACGCCCGTGCTCTCGGCGCTGCATCCTTGGACGACGAGTGGAGCGACGACGAACAGTGGAACGGCGACGAGGCCGCGACGGATCCATGAAGTGGTACGCATGGGGTTCTCCTCCGGTGACGGTTTCGGAGGCGCTTCTGCAGCGTGCGTACCAAGGTGGGATCCGTGAGAATCCCTGGCTTTTCTGGTCTTCGGCTCCGTGGCAGGCGTGAGGCGCTGTGGCGCGGGTGTGCGCGCGCTCAGAACGTGGCGACGAGCGAGAGCCCCGCGCTCCCCGGCGCGAGCTGCGGCGCGAAGCGGAACGTGACGGCGCGTTTTCCCCCGAGCTCGGCGTGGCGATAGTGCTCCCACGCGCCAACGAGCCCCGTCGGCTGCGAGAGGATCTGAAGCTCTCCGAGCGCGATCCCCGCCAGCCCGTTGAAGATCGCGTTGGTCCAGTGACCGAAGCCGACCCCGAGGATCAGGAACAGCGCCGTGCTCCCGCCGATGTGGAGGACGTGCTGCAACCAGCCGCGCTGCTCGTCCTCGTTGGCGGCGTCGCGCGCGAGGAACTGCTCGCCCCGCGCCACGAGCGCGCAGCGCGAAGCGTCGGTGTCGAGGTGATCGAGCGCGAGGAAGCGCGGCCCGTCGTGGGCGACCCGGAGGCCGAAGAGGATCGTCCCGATCGGCGGCAGCGCCGCGAAGACGCTCGTGATGCGCGCATCCAGCCGATCGTCGGCATCGGGCGAGAGGACCGCGAGGGTGACCTCCTCGGCGAGGATCGCGGTTCGCGCCAAGAACCACGTGGTCTGCCAGAGCGCCGCGTAGCGCGCCTGCGCGCCGAGCTCGCGCTGGAGGAAGTGCATGCGATCGCGCGCGTCGATCCCCGCGAGCCCGGGGTCCGCGCCGACGGGGACCGGGCACGATTGCGCCGCGGCGTGGCCCTCGAGCGCGCCGAGGGAGACCGCGGCGAGGGCGAACGCGCCCGCGAACGCTCGCGCGCGCATCCTCAACCTGCGCAGCGGCGGTGCTCGACCATGATGCACCGGTCCATCACGACGGTGATGCCGGCCTCGGTCAGGCGCTTCGCGAAGGGCTCGCTCTTGATGCCGGATTGGAGCCACACCACCTTGGGTTTCTTCGCGACGAGGTCGTCGAAGTGGGCGTCGAGATCGGCCTTGCGGCGGAACACGTCGACGAGATCGACGTCGCCGGGGACGTCGACGAGCCTGCGGTAGACCTTGCGCCCGAGGATCTCGGTGACTTCGGGGAAGTAGACCGGGACGGGGACGACGTCGAAGCCCGCGTTCACCAAGTAGCTGGGGACATCGTAGGCCGGCTGGCCGGCCTGGGCCTCGGTCTTGATGCCGAGGACGGCGATCCGCTTCGTGCCGCGGAGAAGCGCGCAAAGGTCCATCCGAGCCATGCTACCACTTCCGCGATGCTTCTCCTCGGCCTCGAGTCGTCGTGCGACGAGACGGGTGCGGCCGTCGTGGAGCTGGAGCTGGAGCCGGAGCTGGAGCTGGAGCCGTCCTCGCAGCGCGCGAGCTGGGCGGGGCTCATCCGCGCGGACGTGGTCCAGAGCCAGGTCGCGCTCCACGCGACGTATGGGGGTGTAGTCCCGGAGCTCGCCTCGCGCGATCACGCGAAGAACGTCGCCCCCGTCGTGCGCGAGGCCCTCCGCACCGCGGGCGTGAGCCTGGGCGAGATCGACGGGATCGCGGTCACGAACCGGCCCGGGCTGGTCGGCGCGCTGCTGGTCGGCGTCCAGGTGGCGAAGGGGATGGCGTGGGCGACGGGCAAGCCGCTCGTCGGCGTCGATCACCTGATGGGTCACCTCTTCGCGATCTTTCTCCAGCGCCCCGGGGCCGATGCGGCGGCGGCGCTGCCCGAGCTGCCCTTCGTCGCGCTCCTCGCGTCGGGCGGGCACACGGCGATCTATCGCGTGGACGCGCCGCGCCCCGCGTCGGTGCGCGAGCTCGGCGCCACCCGGGACGATGCCGCCGGCGAGGCGTTCGACAAGGTCGCGAAGCTCCTCGGCCTCGGGTACCCCGGTGGGCCCGCGATCGACAAGCTCGCACAGACGGGGAACCCGCGCGCCTTCCCGCTGGAGGCGCCGATGTACCATAGTGGTACACTCGAGACGAGCTTCTCCGGGATCAAGACCCGGATCGCGCAGCACGTACGCGAGCACGGTCCGATCACTGGGCAGCCCCTCGCCGATCTGTGCGCCTCGTTCCAGGCCGCGGTGACGTCCGTCCTGGCGAAGAAGCTCTTCGCGGCGGCCGCGCAGGAGCATGTGCGCGACGTGGTGATCGGCGGTGGCGTGGCCGCCAACTCCGAGCTCCGGCGCCGCATCGTCGAGGGCGCCGCCGAACGCGGGCTCCGCGCCCACGTGCCCGACCGCCGGAGCTGCACCGACAACGCGGCGATGATCGCGTACGCAGGCGGTTTGCGCCTCCGCGACGGCGAGAGCGATCCGTGGGACCTCGTCGCGACGAGCGTCACGGCGCTCCCGCGCGCGACCCGGAAGGGGCGCGGGAAGCGCTGACCGTCAGGGCTCCGCGTCGGCGATCGAGACGCGCGTCGTGTAGCCCGTGACCACGAGCATGAAGAAGACGCCCTGCGCGAGCCCACCGTCGCGCTTCGCGAACACGATCTCGGTGTAAGGGCGCGCGAGGAGACGCACGCCGACGTGCTTCTTCGCGAGGAGGAACTCGGGCCCGACCTCGAGGCCGACCCGAAGGCTCCCGCTGATGCCACCGCTCGTGCCCGCGCTGTCGCGGTAGGCGAGGCCCAGGCCCGGACCGACCACGGCGCGTACGTCGCCTTTTCCGACGTTGAAGTCGAGGTACGCGTCGGTCTGCAGGAAGATGCCCTCACCGCGCGCGCCGATCACGATCGTGTTCCAGATCGGGATGGTGAAGTCGAGCGACCAATCGCGCCGCCGCCAAGGGAAGAACTGAAGCTCGACCGACGGCAGGATGACCGGTGCGCTCGCGTTGAATCCACGCGACAGGAAGAGCTGAAGACCGGCGCCGCCGCCCGCGCCGAAGCCGAACGTGCGGTGCGAGCGGATCGGCGGTGCCTCTTGCCCGAGCGGAACCTCCTCGGGTGCGGCGAAGGCGCTCGCAGGCACGGCTGCGAGCGCCACTCCGGACGCGACCGCGAGGGCGAGCCCCCGCGCGTTCATTTCTTGTGCGGGGCCGGGGCCGGAGCGGCGGTCGGCTTCTTCTTCGCCGTCGCGGCAGGCGCCGTCGCGGGCTTCGGCGTCGCCTTCGCCTGTGCGATGGTACCCGGCGGAGCGAGGACGATCTCGAGCGTGTCGCCCTTGGCGCGCACGACGTAGTTCGGGACGCCGTCCTTGAACGCGACGTCGAGCTCGGCGCCGCCTTGGTCGTTCGTCACCTTGATGCTCGCGATGCGTGCATCGCGCGCGGCCAGCGGACCGGCCGGCTCCAGGGCCTTGTGACCCGGGATCGAAACGGAGAACCCGGTCGGCTGCGAGGCGCCGTTGATCTTGTCGATCGCGCCATCCATCTTGAGGTGCAGCACGTTGCCGTGCGTGACGCTCGCGTTGCCGAACGGCGTGACGTGGCCCGGCTTCGGCGCCGCGGCGACCGGCGGCGGCGCGTCGACGAACATCGGCGTGGTGGGAGCCGGCACCGCGACCGTGGGCGGCGGCGGCACGACGAGGCTCTGCGGATCGATCCCGCCCGGAGCGCCCGCGTTGGTCGCTGCGACGGTGTCGGTGTGCGCGGCCTCGGGGGGCGGCGTCGGCTTGTGGCGGAGGGCCGCGATCGCGATGACGGCCGCGAGGCCGACCGACGCACCGAGCGCGATCTTCCGCTTGTTGTCGAGCTTGAGCTTCATCGGCAGCGCGAGCGCCGGAGACTCTTCACGGACGACCTTGCGCCCGTTCGCATGGAGAGCGCCCCCGGGCGGCGGCGCGGTGGTGCGGCGCGGAGCCTTCGCGTCCTCGGCGGCCTTGCGCTTCGCCCACAGCATCGCGGCGGTGATCTTCGCGCGCTTCGCGAACGCGAGGATGGCAGGGGTCACCTTCGCGGCGTTCCGCGCGAACGCGCTCTTCATCTTGGACGACTCTTCTTCGACGGAGACGTCCTCGGCCGCGGATTCGTCCTTGGCAGCGACGGGGGCGGAGCCTTCGTCCGCCATGCCTTCGTCGGCGTCCATCACGGACGGCTCCGGCGTGGCGTCGCGCGCGACGGCGCCGAGCGCCTCCGACGGGGCTTCGTCTTCGTAGCGCAGACCGACGACCAGGCGCGGCACGCGCGTCGCCGGATCGAGCTCCAGCTCGACCCTGTCGATGCAGGCGGGGCGCTTCTCACCGCTCTCGGCGTCTTCGAGCTCGAGCGACTTGCCGAGCTGGAGGAACCCGAGCTCGTTGCCGACCGTGAGCTTGGTCCGCGAGGCGTCCCGGACGCGGGCCTTCATGGCCACGCCCAGACCCTCGATGTGGAGGCGAACCCGTCCGCTCGAGCTGCGCGGGGCGCCGCCGGTCTCGACGAGGCGCTGCAAAGTCGCCTCACTGAGCTCGTCGAGGTCGGTGAACCGGATGCCGAACGAGCCGCCGCCGTCGCCGGCGTCGGACCAGACGACCTCGCCGGAGGCCTGCACGCTCCCCGTATTGCCCGCGTCGAAGCGGCACGTGACCGGTTGGCCGATGTCCGGCAACGCGGCACCGTGGACGTGCATCCCATCGCGGGACACGTCGACGATCTGGCCTTCGAACGCAGGTCCGACCGACGTTCCGACCTCGACCAACCCCTCAAACGGAACTCGCGTCGCTCCGGGCGCGCGGCGATCGCCTTCGATGCTCATGGGATCCTCCAACCGATGTCTCGGCGATAAATCGTCTGGGGGAATCGGGCCAAGTTTTGGGTACGGACGAAGCCCACGAGAAAACGGAACGGATTTGCGCGCTCGAGCGCACGATTTGCAGCCCGACCGCAGCGCGTTGCTGAATTTCGCTTTCTTTTTCTGGCGTGGGATTTGCTCCTGCGATTCGCATGGATAGCCCGAGCTCGGTCGCCTCCATGCTCATGGGCGAGCACCGGCGCCTCGAGCGCTTGTTCGGTGAGCTCCTCGCTGCGTTCGAGGCCGACGCCCGTGACGACGCCGCGCGCTTGTGGTCCGAATTCGATCGCTCGTTCACCGACCACCTCACGCGCGAGGAGAAGTTCCTCCTCCCCCGGATCGAAGGCGCTCACCCCCGCTTCGCAGCCGCGATCCGGGCCGAGCACGAAGACCTGCGCTCGAAGCTCTTGGCGCTCGGGGTCGGAGTCGACCTCCACCTCACGAAGGCGAACGCCGTGGCCGAGTTCATCGCCACCCTGCGCGCGCACGCCGCGCACGAAGAGACGACGCTCTACCCGTTCGCCGAGGACGAGGCATCCGCGGATCCGCGGCTCGCAGCGGAGCTGCTCGGGCACCACTGAGCCGCGACGCGGGCGCGTGCGCGACTAGAGCGGGATGTTCGTGTGCTTGCGCGGCGGGTTCGTGTCGCGCTTGTCCTTGAACAGCTCGAGCGCCTTGTGGAGCCGCTGGCGCAGCGTGCGGGGGTAGATCACTTCGTCCACGAAGCCCAGCTCGGCGGCCTTGTAGGGGTTCGCGAACTTTTCCTTGTAGTCCGCAACGAACGCGGCCTTCGTCGCGACGGGGTCGGCGGCGGCGTCGATCTCCTTCTTGCGGACGATGTTGACCGCGCCGTCCGGGCCCATGACCGCGATCTCGGCGGTGGGGAACGCGAGGTTCAGGTCCGCGCGGATGTGCTTCGACGCCATGACGTCGTACGCGCCGCCGTAGGCCTTGCGCAGGATCACGGTGAGCTTGGGGACCGTGGCCTCGGCGAACGCGAAGAGGAGCTTCGCGCCGTGCTTGATGATGCCGCCGTACTCCTGATCCGTGCCGGGCAGGAAGCCGGGCACGTCGACGAAGGTGACGAGCGGGATGTTGAAGCAGTCGCAGAAGCGCACGAAGCGCGCGGCCTTCATCGACGCGTCGATGTCGAGCACGCCTGCGAGTACCGCCGGTTGGTTCGCGACGACGCCGATGCTGCGCCCGCCGATGCGCGCGAAGCCGACGACGATGTTCGGCGCGTACGCCTCGGCGATCTCGAAGAGCTTGCCGTCGTCGACGACGGCCGCGACGACCTCCTTCACGTCGTAGGGCCGGTTCGACTCGAGCGGGATCATGCCGTCGAGCTCGGGGACCTCGCGCGTGGGCGGATCGTTCGACGCGATGAAGGGCGGGTCTTCCTGGTTGTTCGACGGCAGGTACGCGAGGAGCTCGCGGGCCTGCGCGAGGCAGGTGCGATCGTCGGGCGCAGTGAGGTGCGAGACGCCGCTCTTCGACGCGTGCGTGCTGGCGCCACCGAGCGCTTCCTTGGTCACCTCTTCGTGCGTCACCGCTTTGATGACGTCCGGGCCGGTGATGAACATGTAGCTCGTGCCCTCGACCATCAGGATGAAGTCGGTGATGGCGGGCGAGTACACGGCGCCGCCGGCGCACGGTCCCATGATGCAGCTGATCTGCGGGACGACGCCGCTCGCGAGCGTGTTGCGGAGGAAGATGTCGGCGTAGCCCGCGAGCGACTCGACGCCCTCTTGGATGCGCGCGCCGCCGGAGTCGTTGAGGCCGACGACGGGTGCGCCGACCTTCATCGCCATGTCCATCAGCTTGCAGATCTTCTGGGCGTAGGCGCCGCTGAGGGAGCCGCCGAAGACGGTGAAGTCCTGCGCGAAGACGAAGACCTTGCGGCCGTCGACCGTGCCGTAGCCGGTGACGACGCCGTCCCCGAGGACCTTCTGCTGCTCCATCCCGAAGTCGGTGCAGCGGTGGGTGACGAAGCGGCCGATCTCGACGAAGGACCCCGGGTCCAGGAAGACGTCGACGCGCTCGCGCGCGGTGAGCTTGCCGCCTTCGTGCTGCTTCTTGATGCGCTCCTTGCCACCACCGAGCAGCGCGCGCGCGTTCATTTCGTCGAGGCGGGCGATCGGAGGGCTGGGCGGCTTGGAGGGGGTGGACATGCGGGGCACTCTTTTAGCGGGAAAAGGACGAATCCGGAATCCGGAACGGGATCGGGAACGCGGAACGCGGGACGCGCCAGGCTTGGAATGGGAAACGTACGCGCTAGGCTTGCGGCATGCGGTGGGTCGTCGGTGGCGTCTTGGGGTTGTCCGCTCTGGCCTTCGGGTGCAGCGACGAGAGTGGTGCGCCCGTTTCGCCGGGGGACGATGCTGGGGGCGGCGATGCCGTCGTCGATACCGGCGTCGATGCTGGGCCTCCCTTGGTCCTGCTTCCGCGGACTGGGATTTCGGCGAGCGAGGTCGGCGTTCTCGTCAACGACGACGACCCGCTCTCGGTCCAGGTCGCCCAGTACTACGTGACGAAGCGCGGGATCCCCGCGAAGAACGTGGTGCACCTGAAGGTTGCGACCGGCGTGGACTCCATCACCGACGTCGCGTTCGGGCCGCTCAAGACCCAGGTCGACGGCGCGCTCGGGCCCGACGTGCAGGCGATGGCGATCACGTGGACCAAGCCCTACCGCGTCGGGAACATGTCGATCACCAGCGCGTTCGCGCTCGGGTACTCCGCCATCGGCAGCGACACCTGCAACGACCCGCTCGCGAAGTCGGGCACGCCGAACCCTTACGTCGCGAGCACGACCAGCCGCGCGTCGACGAAGCCGTTCACGGACCTGAAGTTCCGGCCTGCGATGGTGATCCCCGCGACGAAGATCGAGGAGGCCACCGCCCTGATCGATCGCGGCGTCGCCAGCGACGACACGTGGCCGACCGGCACCTCGTACCTGATGAGCACGAGCGATCACATCCGGAGCGCGCGCTGCGTGCTCGACGCGAACTACGGCTACATCAACGAGTGCCAGAAGTTCCTGGACACGTGGGACACGGCGGGGAGCGCGATCGGCGGCTCCATCGTCTCGGCGGACTCGATCGAGAGCCAGAAGGACGTGCTCTTCTACGTGCAAGGGCTCGCGAGCGTGCCGAAGATCGCGACGAACACGTACCTGCCGGGTGCGATCGCGGATCACCTCACGTCGTTCGGAGGCCAGATCCCGACGTCGGGGCAGATGAGCTGCTTCCAGTGGATCCTCGCCGGGGCGACCGGCACGTTCGGCACCGTCGTCGAGCCGTGCGCGTACCAGGAGAAGTTCCCCGACCCGCGGCAGGACATCCCCTGGTACTTCGGCGGCGCGACGCTGATCGAGGCCTACTGGAAGTCGGTGACCTGGCCCGCCGAGGGCATCTTCGTCGGCGAGCCGCTCGCGCGCCCGTTCGGGACGGGGTTCCACACCCAGTACCAAAATGGGACGCTGACGATCGAGACGACGGCGATGAAGCCGGGGCACGTGTACGTCGTCGAGGCGGCGGACGTCGAGGCGGGCCCGTTCGACGTGGTTCAGGCGGACCTGAAGGTGACGAAGTACACGCGCTCGAAGATCACGATCCCGAACGCGACGCGACGGGTCTATCGGTTCCGGGAGTGACGCGCGGCGGGTCCACGTAATCCACGAGCTCCCCGCGGAACGTGCGCAGCGTCGTCTTCCCCGCCCCGCGCTCGACGACCACGTCGGGTCCGATCGGGACCTTCCCCTTCCCTCCCGGCGTGTCGCAGATGAGCTTCGGGAGCGCGATCCCCGTCAGCCGCCCTTGGAGAGCACCGATGAGCTCCACGCCCGTCGCGAGCGACGTTCGCAGGTGCCCCGTGCCCCGCACCGGGTCCGCCTGGAGCAGGTAGTACGGCCGCACGCGCGTGCGAACGAGCCCGCGGAACAGCGCCTCGAGCGTCTGCGCGTCGTCGTTGATTCCGCGGAGGAGCACCGTCTGGTTCATCACCGGGAACCCCGCGTCGACGAGCCGCGCACACGCCGCGAGCGACGCCTTCGTAAGCTCCTTCGGGTGATTGAAGTGCGTCATCACCCACAGCGGATGGTGCGGCCGGAGCGCGCGCACGAGCTCCGTCGTGATCCGCATCGGCAGCGTGACGGGCACGCGCGTCGCCAGGCGAATCGTGTCGAGGTGGGGGATCGCACGCACCGCCTCCACCACGCGCACCAGCCGATCCGTCGCCATCGCGAACGGGTCGCCGCCGCTGATGATGACGTCCCGCACCTCGGTCGTCTTGCGCAGGTAGGCGAGCGCCGGACCGAGCGCTTCGAGCGAGACCGCGCCACCGCCGTCGCCCACGATCCGCGAGCGCGTGCAGAAGCGGCAGTAGACCGCGCAGCGATCCGTCACGAGCAGGAGCGCGCGATCGGGGTAGCGCTGGACCAGGTGCGGCGCGACCTCGTGCGCTTCTTCTCCGAGCGGGTCGGCGAGATCGCCAGGCACCTCGTCGGCTTCGCGCGCGGTCGGGATGCACTGCATGCGGATCGGGCACGTCGGATCGTGCCGATCGGCGAGCCCGAGGTAGTACGGGGTCACCGAGATCGGCAGCCCGGCTTGCTCTGCCCGCCGCGCCCCCTCGCGCTCGGCCTCGGTCAGAACGAGCGCCTTCTCGAGATCGGCGAGTGACGTCGCCGCGTGCCGCACTTGCCAGCGCCAGTCACGCGGCCGCGCGCGCTCCTTCGAGGACCGCCCTTCGATCACGCGAAGCCGAACGCTCATCGAAAGCTCCCGCCGCTCACCGGTCGGCGCTGGCGTCGCCCGGGACGCCGCCGTCGCCGAGGTTCACCTTCACCGTCGCCAGCGCCGCTTCGTCGATCTGCACCGGGTACTGCGTGCGGAGCTGCTTGAGGAGGTCGTCCTCTTTCGTGCGGATCTTGTCCTGCGCGAGGCGGACGCGGATCGCGCGCTCGGCCTCGGCGAACGTGCGCTCGCGCGCGTCGGTCTTGCCGCTGAGCCGCACGACGTAGAACTTGTCGCCGGCCTTCACGATGCGCGGGAGCACGTCGTCGACCTTCGGAATCTCGAACGCCGCCGCACGGACCTCGGCCGGGATGCGCGGGTTGTCCCCGCGGTCGTCGCCCGGCGGCGAGACCATCCCGAAGTCGCCCGCGAGATCGACGGGGACGTTCGCCTTCGCCTGAGCGTCGATCGAGCGCGAGCGCACGAGATCGCCGAACTGCGTGGCGCCCGGCGTCTTGAGCGCCTGGTCCAACGCCGCCTTCGCCGTGGCCTCGTCCTTGAGGACGATGAGCGACACGCGGCGCCGCTCCGGATCCTTGTAGTCCGCCTTGTGCGCGTCGAAGTAGGCGTGCACTTCGTCGTCGGGGATGGCGTTCGGCTCGACCGCGCCGTCGTGCGCCTCGTGCAGGAGTGCATCCCGCAGGGTCGCCCGCAGCTCCTGCTGCGCGATCGGATCCTTGTCGTAGCCCTTGGCCGTGGCCTCGCGCGCGAGGAGCTCGACCTCGATCAGATCCTCGAGGAGCTCCTTCCGCCGCTCCGGCGATTGGTAGCGGAGGCGATCGAACTGATCCATGTGCTCGAGCGCCGCGACGTAGTCCCCCAGCGTGATCGTGACGTCCCCGACCTTCGCGAGGACGCGCGCCGATTGCTCGGGCGTGAGCTGCGACGACGACGTGACCGCGCCGTCGCCCGTGCCACCGTCGTTCGCGAGCGCCTTCTCGTTGCAGCTGTCGCAACCCGCCACGCCGAGGGCGAGCGCGCACGTGACCGCCAGCGCGGCGAAGCCGACGCCGGTCCGGGGCAGGCGAACGAGGCTGAGGTAGGAGCGGGCCAACGCCGGCTTTCTAGCACGTTTCCGGGCTGCGCCATTGCGGTGCTCACCGAGCTTCGCTACACCGATGGACCATGCGCCCGCCCACCGAACGCGACGACGCCACCATCGTCCCGCCGGCCCCCCATCCCCAGCTGAAGTACCGCCGCATCCTCTTGAAGCTCAGCGGCGAGGCGCTCTCCGGCTCGGACGGCGGCTCGGGCATTCGGCCGGAGACGCTCCACGAGACGGTGAAGGAGCTCGGCGAGGTCCACGCGCTCGGCGTCCAAATCGCGATCGTCGTCGGCGGCGGCAACATCTTCCGCGGCCTCAAGGGCGCGAGCGCCGGCATGGACCGCGCGCAGAGCGACTACATGGGCATGCTCGCGACCGTGATCAACGCGCTCGCCCTGCAAGACGCGCTCGAGAAGGCGGGTGTGCCGACGCGCGTCCAGACCGCGCTCGAGATCCGCCAAGTCGCGGAGCCCTACATCCGCCGCCGCGCGATTCGTCACCTGGAGCGCGGGCACGTCGTCATCTTCGCGGCGGGCACCGGCAACCCGTACTTCTCGACCGACACCGCCGCCGCGCTCCGCGCGATGGAAATCGGGGCCGACGCGCTCTTCAAGGCGACCAAGGTCGACGGCGTCTACGACAAGGACCCGCACCGCTTCCCGGATGCGGCGATGGTCGCGCGGATGACGTTCGATCGCTTCCTCGCCGACCGCATCGGCGTGATGGACTCGACCGCCGTGACCCTCTGCCGCGACAACGGCAAGTCGATCCGCGTCTTCAAGCTCACCACCAAGGGCAACATCAAGCGCGTCGTCTTCGGCGAGCCGATCGGCACCGTCGTCGAAGCGTGACCTCCGCGCGCGAGCTCCTCGATCGCCGGCTGGCGGATTCGCGCATCCGTCCCTTCGATTTTCGGGTTCGGCTCGAGCACTTCACGATGGCCACCTGGGCGGTGGCGCCGGAGAAGCTGCGTCCCCACTACGACCCCGAGCGGTTCGACCTCGATCTGGTCGACGGGCCCGAGGGGCCCCGGGCGCTCGTGAGCGCGGTGAGCTTCCTCGACGCAGACTTCCGCGTCGCCCTCGCGCCGTTCGCGCCGATGGTGTTCGGGCAGACGAACTACCGCTTCTACGTCGTCGACCGCGCGACCGGCGAGCACGCCACCTGGTTCCTCGGTACCACTTTGGGACATGACGTCGTCCACGTGGCGCGCGGCGTCTTCAAGCTCCCGTGGCACCCGGCGGAGTACACCTTCGAGACGGCGCGCGACGCCAGCGGGCGCTACACGCGCTTCCGCGAGATCGTCCGCTCGGACTGGGCGCCTGCGGTCTACGACCTCGAGGACACCGGCGAGCGCGTCACGTGCAGGACCGCCCCGGGCTACGCCGACGAAGACGAGATGCGCTTGCGACTCACCCACCCCGTCACGGGCTACTTCTTCCGCACCGACGACGGCGCGGTGGGGACCTACTCGGTGTGGCACGACTACTTGGACTTGCGCGTCGCTCGGGTCAACCACCTCCACGTGGAGCTCTTCGAGCGGCTCGGGCTCGTCGACCCCGCGGACATGGCGCGCCCTCACTCGGTCCTGATGACCCCACGCGTGACGTTCAACATCCACATGCCGCCGCGGCGCGTCGCCTCACGCGGGGTTGAGTACTAGCTCCGCGCGCGCCGGCACCACGACCGACGCGAGCGTTCGCTCGGCCGACGCGCGGGCCTCCACACACGACAGCCGCCCGTGGTCGTGAAGCAAGCTCAGCGCCGAGAGCGGGGGCACGAGCTTCGTCGACAGCGTCGCGACGCTGGCCTCCTCGAGCCCTTCGTCGAACGCGGCGAGCGCACTCGGTCCACCAGCGCGCACGGCCCACGCCGCGAAGCGCCACCCGAGCGCCGCGTGACGAGCTTCGTCGCGCGCGATCCGCTCCAGCACCGCCCGGACGATCGGATCACGCGTCACCGCGAGCTGATCGTAGGCGAGCGCGGCGCCGAGCGTCTTCGCCGACGCACGCCTCCATCGCGGCGAGCCGCAGCGTGGCCTCGAGCGACGGAGCACCGAGCGCGCCCGTCAGCGAGAGCGGGCCCGGACCCTGCGCCCCGGCGCCATAGCGAGCCGCGAGCGCGAAGCACGCGCGCGCGTGCTCGATCTCGTCGATCGACGCGCGCTGCGACTGGGCGACGAGCTCCGGCGGCGCTCCCAGGGCCAAGAGCTGGAGGGTGAACCGCGCGAACGCCGCCACCGACGCGTGCTCCTCGAGCGCGTCCTTCAACCACGCGCGCGCGAGGAACGTGGCCACGTCGCGCGGGAGGTCGGCCGGCGCCACCACCGCGTCCACCCAATCGCGCCGCGGTCGCGCAGGTGCGGAGCGCAGCGCAGCGCCGATCAAGAAGGGCCGCCGCACGGTGGGGAGCGCATCGTCGGTCGCGGCGTCCGCCGGCCCGACATCTGCCCCGGTGTCGGCGGCGGCCTCGGACGGGGCGTCGGAGCTGCCGTCCGTGACGTCGGCCCGAGCATCCGTCGAACCCGGGGGGACCGAGTCGCCCGAGCCACACCCAGCGGCGATCGCAGCGGAGATCACGACGAGCAGCGGCGTGCGGTGGAGCATCCTCGTCGATGGCCACCCGCGCGCGGTTCCGTCAGCCGACCTTTCACCCGGAGCCGAAGCACCAGAGGCGCAGGCGCCGCCCCTCCGAAGCGTCGTCGAGCGCGAGCCCCGCGCTGGCAGCGTCGGCCTCGAGCTTCGCCGCGACCTGCGAGCCCCCGTAGAGCCCGACGTGGAACACCCCGCCGGCGCCGAGCCACGCCGCTGCGTTCGCGACGATGCGCCGCCGTTGCTCGTCGCCGAACCCGTGGAGGAGCGCCGTCGCGACCACGTGCTCGAAGGGACCCAGCGCGGCGTTCGCGTCGCGCGCGTCACCGACCTCCCACGCCACTGCACCACGAACGGGCGCGAGCTCTCGGCCTTCGTCGAGCGTCGAGAAGAACCACTCGACCTGCGAGCGGTGGAGCTTGTTCTCGCGCCCGAACGCGACGGCGACCGGCGAGCGATCGATCGCGACGACGTCGTCACCTCCGAGCATCAGGAGACGAGGCAACAGCGAGATCCCCGGCCCGAGCACGAGCACGCGCCGCTTCGGACCCCACGGTCGCCACAGTGCACGCGCGATCGACGTGTCCGCGAGGGGAAGGAGATCGGTGGTGGAGCTCCGCGCGCGCGAGATCGCGAAGCGCGCCCACTTGTCCCAACCTGGGACATTCGTCCCAATCGCGCGGAGGCCAGGGCGACGACTCGTCGACCGTCGCATGGACTCCGTGTGCCTCCAACAGCACCACGATCGCCGCGTGACCACGCATCGTCGCGCGCCCGTGCGCGCTCGGCAGTCCCGCCCCCGCCGACGCCGAAGCGCCCGCCGCGAGCAGGAGCGCGACGCAGCGCTCGTGGCCGTACCACGCCGCGGTCTCGAGCGGCGTCATCAGCGAGACCTCCCAGCGAGCATCGAGCGCGACGCCCCGCCGGAGCACTTCGGCCATCAGCGCGTCGTCGCCGCGCGTGGCCGCGGCGTGGGCAAACGTCCACCCCGCACCGTCGGGCTCGCACGGGATGCGCGCACCCGCTTCGACGAAGAGCTGCACGATCTCGGGCGTCGCCCAGCTCACGATCGCGGCGAAGAACGCGCGCCCGGCTCCATCGGGAGCGTCGGGGCTCGCGCCGGCGGCGAGCGCGCGCCGCACGCCGTCGACGTCACTCGCGCCCACGGCGCGAACGAGCTCGGCGGTCCCTGGATCAGCGCTCACGCAAGCGCGCCGATGACGAGCTCGGCGACCATGCCCTCGTCGTCCTCGGCGAACCCCGGCACGAGCGTCTCGGCGGCGATGATCCGCGCCCCCATCAGCGCCGCGGTCTCGTCGAGGAGCGCCGCCGCTGCATCGTCCAGCCGGACCACGGCGCAGGCCCCGCTCATCGCGAGCGGCCAGAGCGGCGCGTACGCCGGGACCAACGGCAGCCCGATGAGCCGCAGCTCCACACCGTCGTCGAGCGACGCGATCGAGAGCGTGTGCGGCGCCGGGACGATCGGGATCGGCTCGGCCGGCGGACGGAACGTCGCGAGGCGCAGCGAAGCGCGCGCGACCGACGAGATGCGATGGGGCGTCCCCGCGACGACGAGATCGACGCGATCGCGACGAGAGCTCGCCGCGAGACGCGGCCCTTGGGCGCGGAGTCGTTGGGTGACGCTCATGGGATCGGCTCCGCGACCTTCTGGAGCCGATCGGCGACCAGCGTCGCGACGAACGGATCGCTGGTGTGGATGGCGCGCAGCCGGTCCTTGTCCTTGCGCCCACAGAGAAGCCAGGTCGAGCGCGCACCCTCGATGACGACGAGCTCGAAGTCCCCCGCCCCGAGCGCGCGCAGGTCGTAGCGACGCAGCCGCTCCTTCAGCGGCTCCGCCACGTCCCGCACGATCGCGTCGAGCCCGAACGGGCCGCGATGGGCGACGCTGATCGCCGACACCCCGAGCGAGAGCGCGCGCTGCGTCGCATGGATCGCGAGGGAGCGTGCGGCGTCGAGGCTCAGCTCGAGCGGGTAGCTGCTCGTCGCGCGCGGCGCCCCGGCGGGCGCCCCGAGAAGGCTCGTGAACAGATCCGGAAAGGTCTTCGTCCCGGCGAGCGTGTAGGCGGGGGTGTCGCGGCCCTCGTTCGCGCGCGTCCGCGCGAGACCGACGAGCGCATCCAGATCGACTCCATCCAACGGAGCCTCGACCACGCCCACCGGTCCCCACTCGAGCGGGAAGACGAGCGCACGCGCCGTCGCCGCGTCGAGCTCGGGCAGGAGCACGTACGCGCCTTCGTCTTGGATGACGTAGGCGGTCCCCGGCTCGCGGAGGAGCGCCATCAGCATCTCGTCGCGGATGGGCTTGTCCGGCTTCGCGAGCAACGCCACCACGGCGGCACGCGCGCCCCGAGCAGCGATGGCGTCTTCGAGGAGCTTGCCGAGCGCCGGCATCGACATGCGCTTCGGCCGAACGGAGGAGTCGGGCCCACCTTCGCGCGGCGCCACCTTCCGCAGCGGCAGCAGCAGCGTGGCGAAGCGGAGGATCCCCTTCAGCCGCTGCTCGCGCACCGGGTTCGCCTTCTCGATCAGGAGCGCGAGGTCCGGCGCATCGGCCGCGCGCAAGTAGTGGACCTCGGAGCCGCGCGCTGCCGCCGCGCGCAGGAGCGAGGCCTCGTCGTCGAACTTGTCGCGCATCTCGAGCGCCGTTCCGTACCCCGCGAGCCGGAGCGCGGGTTGGCCCGCCTTCGCTTGGCCGGGCGTCGTCTGGTAGAGCGCCACGCCCCGCGCGCCGCTCGCGAGCTGGAACAGACCGACGAGCGCCTCGCTCAGCGCCGCGTCGTCTTCGTGCCCGAGCGCCGCGACCGAGAGCGTCATCGCTTCGGTGAGATCGTCGGTGTCGCGGACCTCGGCCTGGTAACGCGCAACGCGATCGAGGAGCCCCTGCCGCGCGCGGACGTCGGCGAAGGCTCGCAGCAC
Organism: Polyangiaceae bacterium; assembly: GCA_044224495.1. Classification (GTDB taxonomy): domain Bacteria; phylum Myxococcota_A; class Polyangia; order Polyangiales; family Polyangiaceae; genus JBGAKG01. Next base: position 172,244 of record JBGAKG010000004.1, read on the forward strand.
CGCGTCGCCCGTGATCGGCGCGACGACGATCGTGCTCGCGCCGAGCGCCAGCGCCTCCGCCGCGGCGCCGAACGTCGCCGGTTGCGCGACCACCGCGATCGAGAGCTGGGGGTCCAGCGCGACGAGGTGATGGACGAGCGCGAGCGCGGACCCGGCGCGGAGCGCGAGGTCGACGAGCGCGAGCTGCGGGCGCTTCTCCCCCAGCACCGTCAGCGCCGACGCGACGTCGACGACGACGTGGCACTCCTCGCCCTCGTGCTCGAGCGCTGCCTTCACGGTCAGCTGGACCGCATCGTCCTGGGTGACGAGGAGGACGCTCACGGCGTCACCGTCCCGGTGAAGACCCGCCGCGCAGGACCCGTCATCCAGGTGGGCGTCCGATCGTCGCCCGGCTCGATCGTGAGGCGCCCGCCCGGGAGCGCGATCGTGACGGGTCCGTCGGGGACGAGACCCTTCGCGCGCGCGACGACGGCGACCGCGCAGGCCCCGGTGCCGCACGCGAGCGTCACGCCGACCCCGCGCTCCCACACGACGGTCTCGATCACGCCCCCCACGATCCGACACAGCTCCACGTTCGTCGCGGCCGGAAACTCGGGGTGCGTCGCGAGCACGGGCCCGATCCGATCGACGTCCGCCCGCGTGTACTCGCGGAAGAGGATCGCGTGCGGGTTCCCCGCGTCGCCCAACTCGACGGTGATCGGTCCGAGCTCGGTCGCGATCGTCTTGGGGCCGAGCGCGCGCACGATGCCCATGTCGACCCGGATGTCCGCGCGGTCGCCGCGGCGCGTGACGAACGCCGTCTTGTCCCCGGCGTCGGTGGCGATGCGGTACTTCGCCTCGGCCGCGCCATCGAGGAGCGCCAGGTGGAGCGCGACGCAGCGGAGCCCGTTCCCGCACATCTCGGGGGTGGACCCGTCCGCGTTCCGCACCTTCATGCTCGCGCGCACGTCCCCGCTGCCGGGGCCCACCATCAGGACGCCGTCCCCGCCGACGCCGAAATGGCGGTCGCACAAACGCATGGCCTCCTCGGCGGCGACGTCCGTCGCGTCGACCACGAGAAAGTCGTTCCCCAGTCCTTCGTATTTCACGAACGCGCGCGGGGGGGCCGATGCGGTCACGGACGCTGTTGTACCACGGCGTGCGCGAGGGCGGCGCGGAGCGAATCGTCCGTGTGCCCGGCGACGGCGAAGACCTTCTCCCGGCCGGACGCGCCGCGGACCAGCTCGATGTCCCGTTTTGGTACAGCGAGCCACTCGCCGAGCACCCGCTGGATCTCCGCGTTCGCGGCGCCGTCGACCGGAGGCGCCGCCACCGCCACCTCGAGCCCGCCGTCGCGGATCCCGCGGATCTGGCTCTTCTTGGCCCGCGGCTTCGCGTGGATGGTCAAGAGCAACCGACCGTCCTTGCTCCCGAGCTTCAGCGCGGCCACGTCCACTGCTACGTTCCCTTCGCGATGGGCCACTTCCGCTACCTCACCGCTGGAGAATCGCACGGGCCCTGCGTCGTGGCGATCGTCGAAGGGTGCGTCGCCGGGCTGGGGCTGCTCGCCAGCGACGTCGACGCCGACCTCGCCCGCCGCCAACGCGGCTACGGGCGGGGCGGGCGCATGAAGATCGAGCGCGACCGGGTCGAGATCCTCGCCGGGATCCGCGACGGCAAGACGCTCGGTTCGCCGATCGCGCTGAAGATCGCGAACAAGGACTTCGCGAACTGGGAGAAGTCGATGAGCGCGGGCCCGTTGCCCGAGCGCCCCGCTCGCCTCGAGCGCCCCCGTCCCGGTCACGCCGATCTTGCGGGTGGGCTGAAGTACGACCGCCCGGACCTCCGCGACATCCTCGAACGCGCGAGCGCCCGCGAGACGGCGGCCCGAACGGCGGCCGGCGCCGTCGCGCGCCGCCTCCTTCAAGAGGTGGGCATCTCCGTCTACTCCCACGTGGTCCGGATCGGACCGGTGACCGCCGATCTCCGCGGGGTGGACCCGTTCGACGTCGCCCGCCTCGCCCGTGACTCGGACGTGGGCTGCGCGGACGACGGGGCCGGCGCGAAGATGCGCGACGCGATCCGCGAGGCGGCCCACGCCGGCGACACGCTCGGCGGCGAGCTCGAGGTGATTGCCACCGGAGTTCCCGTCGGCCTCGGGAGCCACGTCCAGTGGGACCGCAAGCTCGATGGTCGCCTGGCGCAGGCGCTCATGAGCATCCAGGCGATCAAGGGCGTGGGCATCGGCGCCGGGTTCGCCGTCGCCGAGCGCCGCGGCTCCCAGGTCCACGACCCCATCGTCTACACCGACTTCTTCCATCGGTCGTCGAACCACGCCGGGGGGATCGAGGGCGGGATCTCGAACGGCGAGCCCATCGTCTGCCGGGCCGCGATGAAGCCGATCGCGACGCTGAAGCGCGCGCTCCCGAGCGTCCACATCGTCACGAAGGAGCGCGAGGACGCGGCGTTCGAGCGGAGCGACGTGTGCGCCGTCCCCGCCGCCGCGGTCGTCGCCGAGGCGACCGTCGCGCTCGTCCTCGCCGACGCGCTCCTCGAGAAGCTCGGGGGTGACAGCTTGAGCGAGGTCGCGCGCAACCTGCAGGGCTTCCGCGAGCAGATGGCGCGGTGGCCGGAAGGAGCTGGGCCATGAGCCGATCGATCGCGCTGAGCGGGTTCGCCGCCTCGGGCAAGAGCACGTTGGGGCCGTTCGTCGCCGAGCGGCTGGGCATTCCGTTCGTCGACACGGATCGGCGGATCGAAGAGCTGACCGGGAAATCCATCGCCGACCTCTGGCGGGGCGAAGGTCCGGCGGCCTTCCGCGAGCGCGAACGCGCGCTCGTCCACGAGCTCCTCGACGACGGCGTTCGGCGGGTGCTCGCGCTCGGCGGCGGCACGGTCACCCTGCGCGACGTTCGGCGGCGGCTCATCGATCACGCGCTCGTCGTCACCCTGTCCGCCTCGCCGGAGGAGACGCTCCGCCGCGCTGGCGCAGCGGCGGGCACGCGCCCGCTGCTCGAGGGACCCGACCCGCTCGCGCGCGTCGTGGAGCTGACCGAGCAGCGGCGCGAGGCGTACGCGGAGGCGCACCTCGCGCTCGGGACCGACGGCGTGGATCCCGAGGTCCTCGCCGACACGATCGTCGCGCTCGCGAACCGCGCCCCGCTCCTCGTGCCGCTCGGCCTCCGGAGCTACACGATCGACGTGGTGGAGCACGCGCCGGCGGCCTTGACCGATGCGGTCGCTCGCCTCGCGCCGAGCTCGGTCGTGGTGGTCACGGACGCGAACGTGAAACGCGCGCGCGGCGCGGACCTGCGCCACGCGCTGGAGCCGATCACGCTGCCCGGCGTCGAGGTCGTGCTGCCTCCGGGCGAGGCCGCGAAGACGCTCAACACGGTCGGTACGATCTGGGACGCCGCGCTGGGCGCGGCGGTCGATCGCGACGCGCTCGTGCTCGCGTTCGGCGGCGGCGTCGTCGGGGACCTGGCCGGGTTCGCGGCGGCGACGCTCCTCCGCGGAGTGCGCGTGCTCCAAGCGCCGACGACGCTGCTCGCGATGGTGGACTCGTCGGTCGGCGGCAAGACGGGCTTCGATCACCCGACTGGGAAGAACCTGCTCGGCGCGATTCACCAACCGTCCGCGGTGGTCGCCGATCTCGGGCACCTCGACACGCTGTCCCCGCGGGAGCGCGCGGCGGGCGCGGCCGAGATCGTGAAGGTCGCGCTCGGGTTGGACGCGACGCTCCTCCAAGCGCTCCACGCTGGGCTGGCGCCGCCGGCCCTCGGCCTTCGCGGCGTGGTGGAGCGCGCGATCGGGGCGAAGGCCGCCATCGTGCGCGACGACGAGACGGAGACCGGCGCACGGGCGCTGCTCAACCTCGGGCACACGGTCGGGCACGCGGTCGAGGTGCACGGCGCGTTCAAGCGCCACCTCCATGGGGAGGCGGTCGCGCTGGGGCTCGGCGAGGAGCTGGCCTTCACCCACGCCCAGGGTTGGACGCCTGCCGAGGTGGTTGCAGAATACACGGACTTGGCACGGGCGCTCGGGTTGCCCGCGAGCCTCGATCCCGCGGTCCGGCGGGCCGCCGCGAAGCACCTCGGCGCGGACAAGAAGCGGCGCGGCTCGATGCTCGCGCTCCCGGTCGTGACGGCGCGGGGTGCGTCGCGCCTGGAGCGGGTCCGGATCGACGAGCTCCGGCGCTGGCTGGAGCGCTGAGGGGGCCCCGACTCGTCGCCCTTATTTTGGCTCCCCGGTTCCAACGGAGCTAACCTGAAAGCATGCTGAAAAGGATCTGGGGCCACGGCATCGTTGCGCTCATTGCCGCGGGTCTGATCGCGACCGCGTGCGCCGACAACGACGGCTCGGTGTTCGTCGTGGGCGTGCTCGCTCCGCCGATCGCCGCGAACGGCGTCTGCACCTATACGATCGCAGCGTCGGGTCCGTTCCTCTCGGGGGGAACCGTCGACCTCGCCTTCACCAACAGCTACCAGCCGACGATGCTGCTCGGGAATCAGCTCGTCGCGCGCGGCAACGCTCAGGAGTCGCGCGTCGAGACGAACCGCGTCCAGCTCCAGGGCAGCGTGGTTCGGATCACGGACGCAGCGGGGACCGAGCTGCGCTCGTACACGGTGGCGGCCGCCGGCATCCTCGACCCGGCCTCGGGCACGACGCCGGGCTACGGGAGCACGTCCACCATCCTCCTCGATCCGGACACCGCCGCGTCGCTTCGTACCCAACTCGCCAACGCTCCTGGTACGACTCGAACGCTGCTGACGTACACGAAGTTCTTCGGCCAGACCCTGGGCGGCACCCACATCGAGTCCGGTGAGTACCAATACCCAATCACCGCCTGCTTCGGCTGCCTCGTCACCTTCCCCGCCGGGTCGGCGGACACGAGCCAGACGCTCCCCAACTGCCTCGGGACGAGCGGTGGGTCGAGCGGAAACCTCGTCACCCCGTGCACCCTCGGTCAGGACCAGTTCGTCGACTGCCGCCTCTGCCAGAACAACGCCGTCTGCATTCCGTGAGCTCGTCGCGGCGGGCGTCGCGTGTGCGGCGCTCCTGAGCGCGACGCCGGCTTGGGCGGACCCGCAAGTCTCGGTCGGGCTCATCATCGGCGGTGGTGCGGGCGACCTGCGCACGGAGCCCCGTCCCGTCTTCACGATGGGGGTGCACGGTGACGTGCTGTTCTGCCGGAAGCGGGACAGCGACTTCGCGATCGGGCCTTACGTCGAGGTTCTCACCATCGCGTTCGACACCTTCGAGGCCGGCGGCGGGGTGTCGTGGCTCATCCCCGTCAGCGATCCAATCCCCTTCGTCCTCTCCGCCGGCGCGCACGTCCGCGGCGGGCCCGAGGGGTGGTCGCCGGGGATCTCCGGGACGCTCTGGGGCGGGTCGCGGAGCTACAACTTCCACTCCGCGTACGGGCTCGCCATCGGTCTCTTCGTCGAGGGCCGCTACGCGTTCACCGACGCGCAGCACACCGATGCGCTCGACGTGATCGGGGGACTGCAGCTCGACGGGGAGATCTTCGCGCTGCCCTTCATTTTGGCGTATCACGGCCTCTTTCGTTGATATTCTCGCGGCCCGAATGGAGCGGCGCCCGGTTCAACTGAAGGTCGGTGGACAGACCCACCGCGTCGTGAGCTCCGCGGAGGAGACCGAGCTCCGCCGCCTCGCGGCCGTCGTCGAGGGGCGCATCCACGAGCTGACCCCCAAGGGCAAAGGCGTCGCGCCGAACGCAATCCTCCTCGCCGCGATCGCGCTCGCCCACGACCTGGAGCAGGAGCGCGCCAAGCGCATCCAGCTCGAGCGCCGCACCCGCGACTTGCTCCGCCGCGTCCTGAACCGCGTGGACGATGCCCTCGACGGTGAGGCCGCCGAGGAGTAGGTCTCCGCGGAGGTTTCACGTGAAACATCCCGGACTCGCCCACCTCGAAGCCGAGCTCGAGGCACTCCGCGCCGCGGAACGGCTCCGCGAGCGCCCGGCGCCGCTTCCCCCGGGGAGCGTCTCCTTCTCCACGAACGACTACCTGGGCCTCGCGGCCGAGTCGGTACCTCCGGAAGGTCCGGCCGGTGCCGGGGCCTCGCGGCTCGTGGCCGGCGAGCGTGACGCCCACGCCTCCCTCGAGGACGCCGTCGCCCGCTTCGTCGGGGCCGAGGCCGCCCTCGTCTTCTCCAGCGGCTACGCCGCGAACGTCGGGATGGTGTCCGCCCTCGTCGGGCCCGACGACCTCGTGGTGAGCGACGCCCTCAACCATGCCTCCCTCATCGACGGGATGCGCCTGGCCCGGGCGCGGGTCGTGGTGACCCCCCACCTCGATCCGAACGCGGTGGAGCGCGCCCTCGCCTCGCGGACGGAGCGGCGCGCTTGGGTCGTCACCGAGTCGTACTTCGGGATGGACGCGGACGTGGCACCCCTCGCCGCGCTCCGGGAGCTCTGCGATCGCCACGGGGCGGCCCTGCTCGTGGACGAGGCCCACGCGCTCGGGGTGCTCGGGCCCGAGGGGCGCGGTCTCGCGACCGAGGCCGGCGTCGTTCCCGACGCCATCGTGGGGACCTTCGGGAAGTCCTTCGGCGCCCAGGGCGCGTTCGTCGCCGGCTCGACCACCCTCACCCGGTGGCTCTGGAACCGCGCCCGGTCCTTCGTCTTCTCGACCGGGATCAGCCCCGCCCTCGCCTCGATCGCGGAGCACCAGCTCCGGCGGTCCCAACGAGAGCCGTGGCGTCGCGAGCGGGTGCTCGGCCACGCGGCCCGTCTCCGCGCGCGGCTCCAGGAGCTCGGGCTCCGCGTGGGCGAACGGGCGGCGACCACGGTGGGCCCGATCGTTCCTTGGGTGCTCGGGTCGGAGCGGGAGGCGCTGGCCGCGCAGGACCGGCTCCGGGAGCGTGGGCTCCACGTGGTGGCCATCCGCCCGCCGACCGTCCCGGTGGGGACGTCCCGGATTCGGTTGGCGACGAGCGCCGCGCACACCGAGGCGGATCTCGACCGGCTCCTCGCGGGCCTCTCCGCCGGATGAGTCGGATGGGTGTTGGAGCGCGGCCGCGCATCCTGGTCGTGACGGGTGTCGGGACGGGCATCGGGAAGACGCACGCCGCCGAGGCGCTCCTCCGCGCCTGGTCGGCGGCGGGTCTTCGGGTCGCGGGGTACAAGCCGATCGAGTCCGGCGTCGTCGCGGGCGTCACCACGGACCAGGATCGCTTGGACGCGGCGGCGACGTTTCACGTGAAACATCCCCGGCTCGAGCTCGCCGAACCGATCTCGCCCCACCTCGCCGCCCGCCGCGAGGGGCGCTCCGTCGACACCGACGCGATCCGAGCGCACGTGAACCGCCTCGCCACCGAGTGCGACGGCGTGGTCGTCGAGCTCGCCGGGGGAACCTTCAGCCCCATCGACGAGCACCGCACCAACGCGGACCTGGTGGCGCTCTGGCCGGAAGCCGCGTGCGTCCTCGTCGGCAGCGATCGGCTCGGGGTCCTCCACGAGGTCATCGCGACCACGCGGGCGCTCGCGCCCCGGCGTGTCGACCTCGTGCTCCTCTCGGCCCCCGAGCACGCGGATGCGAGCACGGGGACGAACGCGACGGAGCTCGCGACGTGGCTGGGGGTCCCGACGGCGACGATCCCGAGGGGGCCGGCGACGGACCCGAGGAGCGTCGAGGAGGGGAAGGCGGCACTCGGGAGGATCGGGCTTCGCGGGTGAGGCGAGGCGGGGGGAGAGGAGAACGCGGGCACGAGCACGAGCACGGACACGGACTCGCTCGCGGACGCAGACGCGGACTCGCTCGCGGACTCCGAGACGGGTGAGGGCGCAGGCGCCGCTCCCCTCGGTGCTGCTCACTCCACGAGCCGCCCTCGCTCCATCCGAAACCGTTCCCCCGCGAGCCCCTCGACGAACGCGGCGTCATGCGTGATGACCACCACGATCGCACCACGCCCAGCCTCCTCGCCGATGACGTCGCGGAGGAGCGTCATGCCCTCTCGATCGAGCCCCGTCGACGGCTCGTCGAGGAGGACCAACGCCGGCGCGTGCACGAGCGCGCGCGCCAAGCTCACGCGCTGGCGCTGACCCCGCGAGTACGTTCGGAAGGGACGCTCCGCGAAGGCGCCGAGTCGGAACCGCTCCGCCGCCCGCCGAAACGCTTCCCCCTTGTTTACACCGTAAAGCTCGGCCGCCAGCTCCACGTTCTCGCGGCCGCTGAGGTCCGGGTAGCAGAGCGAGTCGTGGCCCGCCCAACCGAGGCGCCGCCGGACCTCCCCCGAGCTCTTCCCGAGCGCCCCGTGGTCCACCGTGCCGAACGTGGGCCGAACCAGCGTCCCCACGATGCCCAGCAGGGTGCTCTTACCCGACCCGTTCGGCCCCTCGACGACGCTGACCCGCCCACCCTCGAAGGTCGCCGTCACGTCCACGAGCGCTCGGACCCCCCCGAACGTCTTCCCGACGCGGCGGAGGACCACCCGACTTTCCCGGACCGCTCCCGGCATGGGCCGACCATCGCACTCCCGCTGGAATTCGCAAACTTTCCACCCCCATTGGCACTTCCGTTTCCATGCTACGCTTCTCCTCCATGACGGCTGCGGCCGCTGTTCGCGTCGAAGAGCTCCCAGTACTGCAGAAGCTGCGTGCGGCAGTCGAGGGTGCTCTCGAAGGCAAGCAGGAGGCGGTGGAGCTCGCGCTCGTCGCCCTTCTGGCGGGCGGCCACCTTTTGATCGAGGACGTCCCCGGCGTCGGCAAGACCACGCTCGCCCGCGCGCTCGCCCGCGCAGTGGGCGGCGACCTCAAGCGCATCCAGTTCACGAGCGACCTCCTCCCGAGCGACGTGCTCGGCGTCTCCGTCTACGACCAGCGCACCTCGGAGTTCGTCCTCCGCCAGGGCCCGGTCTTCGCGAACATCCTGCTCGCGGACGAGATCAACCGCGCGAGCCCGCGCACCCAGTCCGCCTTGCTCGAGGCGATGAACGAGGGACAAGTCTCCCTCGACGGGCAGACGATCCCACTGCCGGATCCGTTCCTCGTCATCGCGACCCAGAACCCCCAGGACTTCGCCGGAACGTTCCCGCTTCCGGAGTCTCAGCTCGACCGGTTCCTGCTTCGCATTCGCATCGGCTATGCGCCTCCGCAGGTCGAGATGCGCCTGATCCTCGAGAGCAACATCGACCCCGTCCCCGACGTGCCCGTCGTCCTCGATCCGCAGCGGCTCGTCGCGCTCCAGCGCGACGTGGATCGCGTCACGCTCGACGGCGCGCTCGGCAACTACCTCCAGGCCGTCATCCTGGCGACGCGCTCGGCGCCGTCGCTCTCCCTCGGCGTGTCCACCCGCGGCGCCATCTCGCTGGCCCGCGCCGCTCGCTCGCGCGCGATGCTGCGCGGTCGAAGCTACTGCATCGCCGACGACATCCACGACCTCGCGATCCCCGTCCTCGCGCACCGCGTCCGCCTCGCCTCTCACGCCGACGGTTTCTCGCCGTCTCGGGACGAGGCAGAGACCGCGCTGCGCGAGATCGTCGCGCGGATCCCGGTCCCGCTCTGAGCGACCGCCATGTCGTTCTTGAGCCGTACCCTCCAGCGCCTGCGCCCCGGACGCTCCGGTGTGTCGTCGCGCTGGCCGCGGCGGCTCAAGTTCACGCGAGAGGGGAAGTTCTTCGTCGGCATCACGCTCGGCGTCGGGTTTGCCGCATTGAACACGGCAAACAATCTCCTTTATCTCCTGCTCGGAATGTTGCTTGCGCTCATCGTCGTGAGCGGCGTGATGAGCGAGCTCTCGCTCCGCGACCTCACCGTCGTCCGGCGGCTGCCGCTCCGCGCGCAGGTTGGCCGGGCGCACCTCGTCGAGATCGAGGTCTTCAATCACAAGAAGCGCGTCCCCTCTTACGCGATTGAAGTCGAGGATCTCCGCGCCGGACAGCCCGCCGACAAACGCTGCTTCTTCCTGAAGATCAGCCCGAAGTCGGCGCAGGTCGCCGCCTACCGGCGCACGCCGATGCGGCGCGGCAGGGACGTGCACGTCGGGTTCCGCATCGCCACCCGCTTTCCATTCGGGCTCTTCGAGAAGTCGCGCGAGGTCCCGGCCGAAGGCGAGCTCGTCATCTACCCCGCCGTCGATCCGGTCGCGCTCCCGCCGGCCGCGAACGGGCGCGCCGCCGGCGTCGAGTCGTCGTTCGGGCGCGGCCGCGGGGACGACTTCCTCGGGCTCCGCGTCCTGCGCGACGGCGAGGACCGGCGGGACGTCCACTGGCGCAAGTCGGCCGCGCTCGGGCAGTTGGTCGCGCGCGAGCGCGCGCGGGAAGCCCGTCCCGACATCGTCCTCCCGCTCGATCTCTCCAAGCCCAAGAACGCCAACGAAGACTGGGACCTCACGTTCGAGCGTCGCATCCGGGACGTCGCCTCGCGCGCGGTCGCACACCTGAAGCGCGGCGACGCCGTCGCCATCCGCGGCCCGAAGGGCATCCTCGTCCGCGCCGACCGGACCAGCGGCGCGGACCCGCTCCTCCGCTTCCTGGCGTTGGTCGAGCCGGAGCCCGTCACCGACGCGGCCGCTCCTGCTTCACCGCGCCCGTCCGGCGCACCCGACGCTTCGGGCACGACGAAGAAGGCGGTGGCCTGATGCGCTTCGGCCTCGTCCACCGCGTCATGACGGATGCGCTCGCCGTGCTCGGCGTGCTCGCCATCGTGAGCACGGCGACGCTCGGGCTCGTGACCAACATCGTGCTCGTCGTCGGGCTCGCCGTCGCCCTCGCCGTGCCCGAGTCGTTCCAGGCGCGGCCGGTGTTCCGCCACATCGCGACGACCGGCATGCTCCTTCTCTTCGTCGTCCAGCTCGCGCGGCTCGTCGCCGGACAGCCCCCGATCGACGTCGCGGTCGAGTTCGCCGCGCTCATGCAAGTCGTGCGCGTCGCGACCCGCCGCGGCGCCGCGCACGATCAGCAGATCATCGTCCTCGCGCTCCTTCACTTCGTCGCCGGCACCGTGCTCGGCGGCGGGCTCACCTACGGTCTCTGCTTCGTCGGCTTCCTCGTCGTGGCCCCGGGCGCGCTCGTGCTGTCGCACCTTCGCCGCGAGGTCGAGGGCAACTACCGCCAAGGCGCCCGCGACCGCACCGGGCTCCCGGTCGACGTGCCGCGCATCCTCCGCAGCCGGCGCGTGGTGGGGCGCGGGTTCCTCCTCTCGACGTGCCTGATTTCGATCCCGATCTTCCTGTTCACTGCGGTGCTCTTCGTGCTGTTCCCGCGCGTCGGCATCTCGCTGTTCCTGATGAATCACCCGCCGCACGGGCGCATGGTCGGCTTCTCCGATCACGTCGATCTCGGGCAGGTCGGGGTGCTCCGCAGCGATCCTTCCGTCGCGCTCCGCTTCGAGCCGCCGGCGTCGATGACCAAGCCGCCGCCCGCGCGTCTCACGCTGCGGCTCCGCGGCACTGCGCTCGACGCGTACGACGGCCACGCGTGGTCGCGCTCGTCGGCCGAGCGCCACCTCGCCGAGCACAACCTCGGCGGTCAGCTCTACCCGCTCGTGAGGAACCCGGCTCCCGGCGACGAGGTCTACACCTTCGACGTCGAGCCGATCGATCCGCCCGTCATCTTCCTGCCGCCGAACACCGTGGCGGTGCAGGTGAAGGCCCCGCCGCAGACGCTCATGTCGGATCCCCTCATCTTGCAGCAGGGCGCCGAGGGCGAGGTTCGCTACGGGGGAGGGGAGACGCGCGGGATCCGCTACGACGTCTACGTCGCGCCGGCCACCTCGCGTCACACGGAGGTCTTGGGCGCCGCCGACCGCGCGCGCTACACCGCGCCGACCGGCCTGCCGGCGCGCGCGAAGACGCTCGTGATGGGGTGGACCGCGAACGAGCTCACCGACGAAGCGAAGGCGCGCGCGATCGAGACGCACCTCAAGACCGAGTACGGCTACGACCTCGGCTCGCCGTCGGGCGGCAAGGCGAGCCCCGTCGACGACTTTCTCTTCGTGTCGAAGCGCGGCCACTGCGAGTTCTTCTCGACCTCGATGGCGCTCTTGCTCCGCGAGATCGGCATCCCGTCGCGCAACGTCACCGGCTTCGTCGGCGGCACGTACAACCGCTTCGGCAACTACTACGCGGTCCGCGAGGGCGACGCCCACTCGTGGGTCGAAGCGTTCATCGAGGATCCGCAGAACCCGGGCACCGGCAGCTGGGTCACCTTCGATCCGACACCGGCCTCGGGCGCGCAGCCGCTCGGCGACACGACGGGCGCCTGGGTCTACGTCCGTGATCTCGTCGAGGCGATGTCCCAGCGCTGGAACGCCTACGTCGTGAACTACGACATGAATCAGCAGCTCCGCCTCGCCGATTCGGCGTCGCGTTGGTACGACACGAAGCGGAAGTCGGTGGGGATGGACCACGGCTTCGTCGGCAAGGTCACGCGGGGGCCCGTCGTCGCCGGGGCGCTCGGCATCCTCGCGGTGCTCGGCTACGTCCTCTGGCAGCGCCGCCGCTGGCGAAAGACCGCGCGCAAGGAGACCAAGGCAACCGAGCCCACCGAGCGCTCGCTCGCGGTCGCGGCCGCGCTCTACAAGTCGCTCGAGACGGCGCTCGTCGGCCATGGCCTCACGCGCGCTCCCTCCACGCCGCCCCTGCGGTTCGCCGAGATGCTCGCGGAGCGGAAGCACCCGCTCGCCGGCGAGGTGCTGTCCCTCACCGGGATCTACCTGAGCGCGCGCTTCGGGCGCGAGCTGCTCGATCCGCCCGCCACGCGTGCGTTCGAGACGCGCGTGAAGGCCATCCGCACCTGGCAGCCCAGCGCCTGATCATTGTTCTCGTGGGGAGAACGGTCCGTGCCGGGCTCCCACCTTCTGCGCGCGCCCGATCGGATGCACGTTGAGGCCATGACTACGACTCGCGACATCGAACGCATCGTGCGCTCCCACCGCCAGGAGGAGGGTGGGGGATTCATCGTCCGGCGGCCGCTGCCGACGCAGGGGCTGGTCGTCGCCGATCCCTTCCTGCTCCTCGACGAGATGGGGCCCATCGACTACGCGCCGGGCGAGGCCATCGGCGCGCCCGACCACCCGCACCGGGGCTTCGAGACGGTGACGTACATCCTCGAGGGCGAGATGGAGCACGCCGACTCGGCGGGCCATCGCGGCAAGCTCGGTCCGGGTGACGTCCAGTGGATGACCGCCGGCGCCGGCATCGTCCACGCGGAGATGCCCTCCAAGCGCATGATGCGCGAAGGCGGCCGCGTGCACGGCTTCCAGATCTGGGTGAACCTCCCTGCCTCGTTGAAGATGACGCGGCCGCGCTATCAAGAGGTCGCGGCGGCCAAGATCCCGACGGCGAAGACGGCGGACGGCCTCGCGTCGGTGAAGATCGTCGCCGGCGAAGCGCTCGGAACGAAGGCGACGATCGCGACCCACACGCCGATCGTGTACCAAGATTGGACGATCGAGCCCGGTGCCGACGTCACCATCCCGCTCGGCGCCGATCACGCCGCCTACGTCTTCGTCTTCGGCGGCGCGGTGAAGCTCGGCGACGGCGACTCCGTTGCGAAGGACGGCGAGCTCGCGCTGCTCGGCGACGGCGACTCCGTGCGCCTCCGCGGCACGAACGAGCGCGCTCGGCTGCTGCTCCTGGCGGGCGTGCCCCTCGAGGAGCCCGTCGCGCGCTACGGCCCCTTCGTGATGAACACGGAGCGCGAGATTCACGAGGCCATCGCCGACTTCCGCTCCGGCAAGATGGGCGAGATCACCCGGACCGCCGAGGTGGCCGCTACCATCGAGGGCGCATGAAGCTCCTCGGCTTCTCGGGCAGCCTCCGCAAGGAGTCGTTCAACTCGAAGCTTCTCCACGCGTCGCGCGAGCTCCTGCGCGCGGCGCGTCCGGACGTCGAGCTCGAGCTCGACACGATCGCCGGCATCCCGCTCTTCGACGGGGACCTGGAGACGACGGAGGGTGCACCGGCCGCGGTCCGAGCGCTCCAGGAACGCATCGCCGCGGCCGACGCGCTCTACATCGTCACGCCCGAGTACAACTACAGCGTGCCGGGCGTGTTGAAGAACGCCCTCGATTGGCTCTCGCGCCCGGCCGAGGCGAAGGCGCGCGCGTTTCGCTACAAGCCCGTCGCGCTCGCGGGCGCCACGCCGGGTCCGGGCGGCACGATCCAGGCGCAGGCCGCGCTCTTGCCGGTCCTGCGCGCGCTCCAAGCGACGCCGTACTTCGGTTCGCTGCTCTACGTGAGCCATGCGGCGAAGGTCTTCGACGCGCACGGAAACGTCGTCGACGAGCTCGTGAAGAAGCAGATCGCTGCTCACCTCACCGGCTTCGTCGCCTTCGCCGAAGCGCACCGCGCGCGCACGTTCGACCGACCGCAGTGAGCTCGCCCCGCGGACGGAGCGTCACGGGACGCAGCGGCGCTTCGTCTCGGACCAGTAGCGCGCGATCTCGAAGCCGAACGCGACCGCGTTCTCCTTGTCGCAGAGATCGGACACCTCGCCGCCGCTCCGGAACTGCTCGGCGTCCGCATACCAGGCCGTGTAGACCTCGGGATCGGTGGCCATCTCGCCGAGCTCGTGGCTCAACGCGACGGTGCGGCGCCCGTTCGGGCACGGAGGGATGACGATGTACGGGTCGGCCACGCCGTCCGTCGAGTGGAACGCGTCGGCGTCCCAGCACGTCTTCCACTTGTAGCTCCCGCGCTGACCGAGGATGACGTTGACGCCGGCGGGGAGGAAGACGACCACGCCGTTCGCGTCCGGGAAGCGTGGCCCGCTCGACGGGTGGAGGTAGCTCTTCACCGCCTCGGCGAAGACCGGCTGATCGATGAGGCCCTGCGCGTCGATCGCGGTGGCGGGAAGCAGGTCGGCCTTCGCGACTCGTACCGAAGTGGTACGAACGCCGCTCTTCACGCCGTACTCCTGGAGCGAAGCCCACTGCGAGGAGACGAAGAGCTGGTCCGCGAACGCGTCGAACGACGGGGCTCCACCGGCGGACTCGTCGTCGACGTAGACGAACGCGACGCGGGTGGCTTCGAGGACCCGACCACCGTGGTAGGTGAATTTGGGGCCCGAGGCGTCCTCTTCGACGCCACCTTCGGGTCGATACGTCCGGAGCTCGCTGTCGGGGCCCGCGTCGTCCGCAGTCGTCGCCGATACGCCCCCACCACAGGCGCACAGCACGAGCCCGAGGAACGCGGCGCGTCGCAGCACGACTCCGATGATGCGGCTCTTGCCCCGGAAGTTCGAGATTCCGACCCCCCGTGGGTCGAAATGTATCCGACCGGCACCGCGGATGTGGGCATCCCGCCCACTAGCGTCTCTCTCTCTCAATCTTCACGTGCCCGTGCCCGTGCCCGTGCCCGTGCCCGAACGCGGGAGAGAACCTGGAGACGATCCAGCGACTCAACCTGGCGGAAGGCCCTGGCGAGCTCCCTTTCGAAAGCGCGACTCCAAAGAACCGAGCTGCCAGCGTCGTCGTTCGGGCACGGGCACGGGCACGGGCACGAACGACCGGTGCGATATCTGAGGCTAGATGTCGAGGTTCTTCACGTTCAGGGCATTGACCTCGATGAAGTCGCGGCGCGGCTCCACCTGATCGCCCATGAGAACGTTGAAGATCTGGTCGGTCTGCACGGCATCGTCGAGCCGCACCTGGAGCATCACGCGCGCGTTGGGATCGAGCGTGGTCTCCCAGAGCTGCTCGGCGTTCATTTCGCCGAGACCCTTGTAGCGCTGGATCGACGTGCCCTTGCGACCGCGCGTCTCGAAGTACTCCCAGAGCGCGTCGGCGTCTTCGAGCTGGCGCTCCTCGCGCTCGCCCTTCTCGGTCACTTCGCGGACGAAGTAGGGGGCCGGTCCCATCGAGCGAACGTCCTGCTCGATCGCGTAGAGCTCTTCGTACTCGGCGCTCGACGCGAGATCCCACGAGATCGTCGTCGCGCGCACCGCCGAGCCGGGCCGCGGCTCGATCGTGATCGTCGCGGCGCCGTGCTCCGTCTCCCAGCCGATAGGCTGGATCGTGAGCGGCATCACGTCGGGGTACTTCTTCTCGAGCAGCGCACGGATCTGCGGGATCGCCGCTTCGACCTTGGTGCGCTGGCGGAGCTCGTTCTTGCCGATGCCGCTCGCGCGGAGAACGACGTCGACCACGCGCGAGTCCGCGCGTCGATCGATGTTCGAGAGCGCCTTGCGGTAGAGGCGCAAGCGCTCGGCGAGACGGAGCAGCGGCTCCCCACTCAGGGTGGGCCCCTTCGACGCGCGGACGGCGAGATCCTTCACGCCGTTGTCGAGGAAGTAGCGATCGAGCGCTGCTTGATCCTTGATGTACTCTGCCTTCTTTCCCTTCTTCACTTGGAAGAGGGGGGGCTGCGCGATGTAGAGGTAGCCGCGCTCGATGATCTGCGGCATCTGCCGATAGAAGAACGTGAGCAGCAGCGTGCGGATGTGGCTGCCGTCGACGTCCGCGTCGGTCATCAGCACGATGTGGTGGTAGCGCAGCTTCTCGACGTCGAAGTTGCCGCCCTGCTCCGGTGAGCCGATGCCGCAGCCGAGCGCCGCGATGAGCGTGCCGATCTGCTCGGACGAGAGCATCTTGTCGAGGCGCGCGCGCTCGACGTTGAGGATCTTGCCGCGGAGCGGGAGGATCGCCTGGAACTTGCGGTCGCGCCCCTGCTTCGCGGTGCCACCGGCGCTGTCTCCCTCGACGATGTAGAGCTCGGCGCCCTCGGGATCGCGTGTCTGGCAATCGGCGAGCTTGCCGTTCGTCATCGAGTAGTCGAGCGCGCCCTTGCGGACGACCTCGCGCGCCTTGCGGGCCGCTTCGCGCGCCTTGGCCGCCATGACGGCCTTCTCCATGATCTTGCGCGCGGTCTGCGGGTTCTCCTCGAAGAACCGGCCGAGCTTCTCGACCATGACGTTCTCGACGATGCCCTTCACCTCGCTCGAGACGAGCTTCGACTTCGTCTGCGAGTCGAACGACGGATCCGGGTGCTTGACGCTGATGACGCCGGTGAGGCCTTCGCGGATGTCTTCCCCGGTCAGGCCGTTCTTCACGTCCTTGAAGAGGTTCTGCGACGCACCGTAGTTGTTGAACACGCGCGTGAGCGCAGCGCGGAAGCCCGTGAGGTGCGTGCCGCCGTCCTTGTTGTGGACGTTGTTCGTGTAACAGAAGATCTGCTCGGCGTAGGTCGAGTTCCACTGGAGCGCGACCTCGACCGCGACCGGTGCGCCGCCCTCTTCTTGCGATTGCTCGGCGCTGAAGGTGACGACCTTCTCGTGGACCGGCTCCTTCGCCTTGTTGAGGAGCTCGACGAACTCTTGAACGCCGCCCTTGTACTCGAACGTCTCCTTGCGCGGCGGCTCGCGCTCGTCGGTGAGCGTGATGATGAAGCCAGCGTTGAGGAACGCGAGCTCGCGGAGACGGCTCGCGAGGATGTCGTACTGGATCTCGGTGATGGTGAAGATGGTCGGGTCCGGCTTGAACGAGACCTTCGTGCCGGTGCGATCGGTGTCGCCGATGACGGTGAGCGGTCCGACCGGGACGCCGGCGCGATACTCCTGGTGGTGCACGTGGCCTTCGCGGCGGATCTCGATCTTGAGCCACTCGCTGACGGCGTTGACGGCGCTCACGCCGACGCCGTGGAGACCGGCCGACACCTTGTAGCTGTCGTGGTCGAACTTGCCGCCGGCGTGGAGCACGGTCATGACGACCTCGGCCGCGGAGACTTCGCGCCCGAGCTTCTTGGACTGATCGGCGTGAATCCCGGTCGGGATGCCGCGGCCGTTGTCGTCCACGGTGATCGATCCGTCGAAGTGGATCGTCACGTCCATGTGGGTGCAGAAGCCGCCGAGGTGCTCGTCGACCGAGTTGTCGACGACCTCCCACACGAGGTGGTGCAAGCCGGAGCCGTCGTGAACGTCGCCGATGTACATGCCGGGACGCTTGCGGACGGCCTCGAGGCCCTCGAGGACGGTGATGCTGGAGCTTCCGTAGTTGGACGGCGGGACGGACGGCGGTTGCGTGACGTTGGTCATGGTTCTGCGTTTGATTCCGCGTTTGATTCCGCGGTTTGAACCGGGGCGGGCTCGACTCCGCCGGGGGGGGCCGAGACGGCCCGGGATTTCGAGGGGATAGGAGCATACCCCACATGGGCCTCTGACGCAAGGCGAAAGGGCCGTATTAGTACTGGAGATTCGCGTACTTACCGAGCATCGCCAGCACGATCACGATCCCGCGATTTCGGGCCCCGGAGCCCCACTGGCGCCCGGTGCCGCGCCGCCCCCGAGGTGCCCGCCGACAATGGGGAGATCGAGCCGAATTCCGGTCGCCAGCGCCCCCGAAAAAGCCCCGGCTTCTTCCACGACTTCCTTGCGGGTCGTCGTCAGGAAAATCTGCCCGAGCTCGCCTTCGAGGAAGCGAAACAGCGCCGCCGTCCGAGCCTTGTCGAGCTCGCTCGACACGTCGTCGAGCAGAAGGATCGGCTGCGCATCGCGGCTGGACCCCACCACGCGGAGCTCGGCGCTCTTCAACGCCAGCACGATCGCCCGGTGCTGTCCCTGCGATGCGACCGCGCGGGCGGGGTGCTCGCCGAGCCGAATCTCCAGATCATCGCGGTGCGGTCCGATCGACGCCGAGC
This sequence comes from Polyangiaceae bacterium, assembly GCA_044224495.1. Classification (GTDB taxonomy): domain Bacteria; phylum Myxococcota_A; class Polyangia; order Polyangiales; family Polyangiaceae; genus JBGAKG01. The sequence goes on from JBGAKG010000004.1 coordinate 190,819, forward strand.
CTCGCCGCCGATCCTGCGAGCGCCGGCGCCGAAGCTCGTCGGCGTAGGCCCCCGCATCGTCCGGTGCCGTCGTCGCATAGCGCACGCCGAGCGCGAGCCCGGGCGTGCCGATTCGGTGAAACGCCTCTTCCGAGGCGGCCGCCAGCGGGACGGCCGCTTCACGACGTGCAGCCATGACCGCGAGCCCGTAGCGAACGATGAGCTCTTCCCACGTCCCGAGATCGGTAGCTTCGTCCCCGCGCAGCTCGAGCGCGCGCTGCCGCTCGCGGAGCGCGCGCCCGTAGGCCTCGGCATCGGCCAGCGACACGGCGGCGCGATAAAGCGCGACGCGATCGAGGAGCCTCCGCCGCTCGCTGCCGGAGCCCATCGCCAACCCCACGTCTTGGGGAGAGAACACGACGATGGGCGTTCGCGCGGCGTACTCGGCGAGGGTCCGCGGTCGCACGCCGTCGATCCGAAGCACGCGAACGCCCTTCCGCAGCGCGACGCTCTGGAGGCGCGGTCGCCCGTCTTCCAGGAAGCTCCCCTGGACGAACGCAGCGGCACCTTCGGGAGCGCCGTGCCGAACGAGCTCCACCGGGCGCGAGGTGCGAAAGCTCCGCGTCGTGCAGAGCGTGTAGATCGCCTCGAGGACGTTGGTCTTGCCTTGCCCGTTCTCGCCGTGAAGGACGTTCAGGCGCGGGCTCGGCGAAAACGACTCCGCCTCGAGGTTGCGAAAGTCGTGAAGCCGCAGCTCGGTGAGGACGAGCGGCTTCACGCCTCAGATGCGCATCGGCATGACGACCGCGAGGAACTGGCGCTCGCTCTTCGGCCGCACGACCGCCGGATCGAGCTCCCCGCCGAGACCGAGGATGATCTCTTCCTCTTCGAGGGCCGCCAGGACGTCCAGGAAGTACTTCGCGTTGAAGCCGATCGTGATCGGCGCGCCGTCGTACTCGATCGGAACCTCGTCCGAGCCTTCGCCGCTGTCGGGCGACTCGCTCGAGATGCGCATCGTGCCGCCGTTGATGCCGAGCTTCACGCCACCGGTGCGCTCGCTCGCGGCGATCGAGACCGCGCGGAGGGCATCGGCGAAGAGGCCGCGCGGCGCCGAGATCTTCTTCTCCGACGATTGCGGGATGACCTGCGCGTAGGGCGGAAACTGCGCCTCCACGAGCTTCACCGAGAACGTCGTGCCGCCGGCCTGGAAGAAGGCGCTCGAGCCGCTCTGCGTGATGGCGATCTGCGGCTTCTCCTTGTCCTTCGCTTCGGCGGCGAGCTCCTCGCAGAGGCGGCGCAGCTCGAGGATGGCCTTCAGCGGGATGAGCATCGTCGCGGATGCCTGACGCCCCGGCACCTTGACCTCCATCTTGGAGAGCCGGTGCCCGTCGGTCGAAACCATGCGCACGAGGTCACCGTCCCACTCGAAGAGCGCCGAGTTGAGGTGCGCGCGGGTCTCGTCGGACGAAACCGAGAAGTACGTCTTCGCGATGAGCTGCGCCACGACGTCGACGTCGAGCGAGAGGGTCGGCGCGTTCTCCGCCGGCGTGGGGAGGGGAGGGAAGTCCTCGCCCGGCATGCCGCGCAGCGTGTACCGGCGCGCGCTCCCGGCGGCCTTGAGGACGGTCGTCGCGTTGTCCTGGGTGACGATCTGAATCGGCCCCTCGGGCATCATCTTCACGCGCTCGAGGAGATCCTTCGCCGGGACGGCGACCGTGCCGCCCTTCTTCACCTCGGCGTTCACTCGCCCGACCACGGACAGGTACAGATCGGTCGCCGCGAGGCGGAGAGCGTTCGGACCGTCCACCGTGAGGAGCACGTTGGAGAGGACCGGCATCGTACTCTTGCGCTCGGCCACGCCCTGCATGCGGGTGAGAAGCTTGAGGAGCTCTTTCTTGGCGACCGCGAGTTCCATGGGGACCCACGCGTTTAGCAGACCTCGGCGTGGGCCAAAAGAGATGGCGCCCCCGAACGATCCGATCCTCCCGAATCGCCCTCCCTGGACTGGATGGCAAGGCGCGCGCTTCTGATCGATCTCTTAAATTAAGATTTCTAGAGGTGTAAGTAGGCCCTGTGGACGGTGGGGAAAACCGTCAAACCCAAGTGAGTTCGTGGAGTTACGCCGTGTCGCCCTGGGGACGCCATTGTCGTACATGCACGCAGGTTGGCGGTGGAAAACCCCGGCTGGCGCCCGTACACACCTTCTTCCACGCCGTTTCACCCGGGTCGGCGCCCAGGTTGTCCCCAGCCCTCAGCCCCGCTTGAGGGAGGAGGCCGACTCGGAGGCCATCTTCTTCGCCCGGGCCTCCATCGCGAAGGTGCGGGCGATGTCGTCGATGATCTGGCGGCGCGTCCGCTCGTAGGTCTTGGGCCCCACGTCGCGGGCCCGTCGCGCGCGCTCGAGCTCGTCCAGCTCGGCGAGGAGCCGCTCGCGGGCCGAGCGCTTCTCTTTCTTCGCGTCGCTGTCGGAGGTCGTGCGGCGGCGGGTGCCGAGGTAGATGCCCGTCGCGAGCGCGAGGAGCGCGACGAGGGTCGTCGCCTTCGCCGCCGGACCGCGGGTCGGGATGTCGGTGAGCGACACCTTCACCTTGGGGATCGGCCCTTCGTTCTCGGCGACGCGCTTCGCGGTGACGAGCATGCGTTGGCCTTCTTCGCTCTGCTGGCTCATCGCGGCGGGGAAGCCGTCGACGTGGAGCTGCATGCCCGGGGACGCGGCGGCGCGGACCACGAACGAGCCCATGCGCGGGGGTGCGCTGAGCTCGAAGCCGATCTCGGGAGCTTCGGAGTAGGGGAGCTGCCAGCTGAAGACGACCTCGTGCTCGCCGGGCGGGAAGGTGCCGCGCAGACGTGCGCCGCCTTCGACGGGGTCGACGCCCTGATCGGACATGGCCATGCCGCTCTGGAGCGCGGTGAAGCCCTCCGGCAGCTTGAGGACGATGTCCGCGGGGACCCACGCGAAGCGGGTCGCGTTGAAGATGCGAACGGCCTGTTGGACGAGGAGCCGATCGTCCTTCAGCTCGAGGTACATCGCGCCGGCCGACTCGAAGAACTGCTCGTGGGTCATGTCGCGCGAGACTTGGTAGACGTGGAGGACGACGCGCATCCCCTTGCCCTCGGGGAGCTGGAACGGCATGGCGGCGAAGGAGCCGCCGTCGGACGTCGTGGACACGCGGTACGCGATGCCGCTGCCGAGGCTGAGACCATCGAAGTGGACCAGCCCGCGCTCGTCGGTGGTGGCTTCCTTGTGCTCGCGACTCTCGCCCTTGGCGACCGAGTTCCTCAGGATTCCGAGCGTGATCTTGGCGTTGGGGACGACCTCGTTGGCAGCGTTCCGGAGCTGTACCAAAATGGTACCGGGCGGAAGCTTGGTGTCCTCCTCCGTCTCGTCGGGGGGAGCATGGAACATGCCCGGCGGTTCCTCGGGAGCGCCGACGCCAGGGTGCCCGGCGGGGAGCCCGCCCCCGGAGTGCGGGTCGGCGCCGGAGGGAACGGGAGCGCTACCCGAAGGAGCACCGCCACCGACGCCAGGATGCCCGGCGGGGAGCTGAGCGAAAGCCGAGCCGCCCACGGCGAACGCAACGAGGAAAGCGAAAGCGCCGAGCCGCTTCATCCCTTCTCTCCCTTGCTCTTCTCTCCCTTGCCCTTGCCCTTGTCCGTGTCCTTCTCGTCTTCGTCTTCGTCGTCTTCGTCGTCCGACTCGCCGTCGTCGTCGTCCCCCTCCCGCTCCTCCTCCCGCTCCTCCTCCTCGTCTTCCTCTTCCTCTTCGTCCTCCCCAACCGCCGCCGCCGGAGCAACGAGCTCCTCGTCCTCTTCATCCACGGCAGCCACGACCCGCGCCCGCTCTGCCGCCCGCTTCGCCTTGGCGTCCTTCTTCGACTTCATCGCCGCGCCGCACTTCTTGCAGAAACGCGCATCGGGATCGTTCTTCACCCCGCACTTGGGGCAAGCCACGCGCGTCGGCTTCGCGTCCGCGTGCGTCAGGTGCTTCGCGACCAGCGCCTCGGCCGCGGACCGATAGTCGGCGACCTGGTCGTCGAGCTCGCGAAGCGCCGCCTTCGCGTCGGCGCGGTAGCGCGTCGTGAGTCGGAAGTAGTCGTCGTCGTCGATCTTGCCGACCGCGTGCTCGAGCTCGAGATCCTTGAGCGCGCGGAGCGCCAAGCGCTTCCGCTCGCCGGCGCGCGTCGTCTCGTGGGTCCGAGCGGCGGCGGCGGCTTCGTCGAGATCTTCGTCGATCGCGACGTCCCCGAAGAGCGAGCGCAGGCTCGTCCAGAGCAGCGCGATCGAGCCGAGCAGCCCGCCTGCGGCGAGGACCAGGAGCGCGGGGCCCAGGCTCGTGAGCCCGAGCATGAGCAGGAAGCCGAACACCGTGACCCCGGGGAGCCCCCAGCGGAGCGCCTGGGCGAGCTTGCGGTCGCGCTCTTCGGCGTCGCGGTCGACTTGCGCGTGATCAGTCATCGAGGTTCCGGAGCTCCTCGTCCAGCCGCTCGTCGAGCTCGTCGCGTGCGGCAGGCTCGGCCTCCCCCGTCTTCTTGGACTTCTTCTTGGTGGGCTTCACCGCCGCGGGGGCGGGGACGTTGGTCCGCCAGCGCCGGATGAGGACGACGAGCCCGACGCCACCGGCGGCGATCGCACCGAGCGGCACGAGGTAGATCGACTTGAGCCCACCCTCGTTCGGCGGGATGGCGAGCGACTCGGAGCCGTGCTCGTTCTTGTACTCGAGGATGATCTGGTCGGCGGTCTCGCCGGCGCGCATCTTCTCGCGGATCTCCTCGCGTGCTTCTTCGGCCGTCTCGCAGGTGCAGGACGACAGGAGATCGCGCGCGCAGGTGCCGCACATGCAGCGGAGCGAGTCGAAGATGGCGCGCTCCTTCGGGTCTTCGATGTGGACGGTCCCGGCGTGGAGGCTGGAGGCACCCCCTTGGCCGGTGCCTTGAGCCCACGCGGGGGCGGGGAGCATCGCGATGAGGACGCCGATCGTGAAGCTCGCAGCGACGCCGGCGGCACCGCGCGCGAACGCCCAACCGCGTGACTCTTGGGCCTCGAGCTGAGGCCACATGCAGACGATGCTGCCGAAGATGAGGATGATGGCTCCGAACCAGATCCAACTCACGAGGGGGTTCACGTGGACCTGGATCGCGGCGACGCCCGTCTGCGGGTTGAGGCTCCCGAGCACGACGTAGAGGTCGTCGCGGAGCGAGTGCATCATCGACACCTCGGTCGTCGGCGACTCGGGCATCTTCTTGTAGATGAACTTCGCCGGGGACGTGGTGCCGAGGAGCTTGCCGTCCTTCGAGACCTCGATGTCGCCGAAGATCATCCGCTTCGAGGTGTCCACCTCGCTGCGCTTCCCGATGTACTTGAGCGTGTAGTCCTCGACGACGAGCGTCTGGCCGGGGCTCAGCGTCGCTTCCTTGTCGACGGTCCACGACTTCCCCGTGAAGCCGATGAACATGAAGACGAGGCCCATGTGCACGATGTAGCCGCCGTAGCGACGGCGCGACGTGTGCGGCAGCGTGACGAGCGTGTAGAGGAACACCGGCGTGGCGAGCGCGACGAGCGAGCCCACGACCGCGACGACGCCGAAGGCGGTCCCGCTCTGGAACGACTTGCGCATCAGCACGATGCCGACGAGCGTGAGCGCGGCCAAGCCGAGGCCGACCGTCCAGAGCGTGGTGGTCCCCTTGTCGGCGCCGGTCTTCTTGCGCGAGCGGAAGAGGATCGCGAACTCCTGGATGATGACGGTCGCGTTGAAGACGCAGAGCGACATCCCGAGGACCGGCGTGATCGCGTTGAACTTCTTGAGCACGACGCCGAGCGCGCCGCCGTAGATCGCGTCCCCGCTGACGATCGCGGGGAACCCGAGCCGCGAACCGAGCGCGAAGTGGAGCACGACCCACACGACCATCGCGAAGACGGGGATGCGGAACGCGTTCCTGAGCGCCGCATCGCTGGTCTTCTTCCAGCCGAAGAGGGTGCCGATGCCCATGAGCGCGAAGATGGTGAGCCCGAGCGGTTGCACCCACGCGTTGTAGTAGGGCGGGCCGACGGTGACGTTCTCGCCGCCGAAGGCCTCGCTCAGCTTCGGGAACACCGTGGCGACCGCCACGAAGAGCATGAAGCTCAGGAGCGCCCAGTTGTTGAGCATGAACGTGAACTCGCGCGAGAGCGCGCTCTCGAACTCGGGGCGCTCCGTCATCAGGTCGAGGCTGGCGGTCATGCGCCGGAACACGAGCTCGATGCCGGCGTAGGTGACGGCGCCGACGATGAAGATCGAGATGATCACCCGCAGGGCAAGCGAGGCCGACGTCTGCGAGACGAGCCAGATCGCGGGCGACGACACGCCCACCATCGTCCAGCCCGTCGCGATCGCCGCGCCGCGGAGCTTGGCCGAGGGCTCGTAGCCGCGCAGCTCGGGCCACCGGTACAGGATCAGCGTGAAGGTGAACGCGAACAGGAAGACCAGGAACCACACGAAGTAGATCCCGATGCTCGACTGCGCGAAGGAGTGGACGCTGGCGATCATCCCGGACCGCGTGAGGAACGTGCCGAAGATGGTGAGGAAGAACGTGAGGCAGATCAGCACCACGTTCCACGTCTTCAGCATCCCGCGCCGCTCCTGGATCATGACCGAGTGCACGTAGGCGCTGGCGGTCAGGAACGGGAGGAACGCTGCGTTCTCGACCGGGTCCCAAGCCCAGTAGCCGCCCCAGCCGAGCTCTTCGTAGGCCCAGAGCATGCCGAGGGTGTTGCCGATCCCGAGGAACAACCAGGCGAAGAGCGTCCACTTGCGGCTCGCGAGCAGCCACTCGGAGTCCAGCCGCCCCGTCACGAGCGCGGCGACCGCGAACGCGAAGGGGACCGAGCACCCGACGAAGCCCGTGTAGAGGCTCGGCGGGTGGATGATCATGTAGAAGTTCTGGAGGAGCGGGTTGAGCCCCTCGCCGTCGGCGCGGGCGCCGGCGATGCTCGTCGCGAACGGGTTCGCGGCGAACGTCATCAGGATCGTGAAGAACACGACGACGCCCATGAGCGTCGCGATGATGTACGGCTGGAGGATCAGGTACTTGTTCCCGAGCCACTTCACGCACGCCCCGATGTAGAGGCTGAGCAGGAAGAGCCACCAGAGGAGCGAGCCGTCCTGCCCGCCCCACAGCGCCGTGAGCAGGTACGCGGCCGACATCGAGCGGTCCGAGTAGTGCGACACGTAGCGGAGGCGGAAGTCGTGGCTGACGAACGCGTACGCCAGGCAGAGGACCGAGACGACGATGAGGGCCACCGTCCCGAACGCGCCCGTCCGGGCGGCTTGGAGCGTACGGAGCTTGCCGCTGGCTCCGGCGCTCAGCGCGACGGCGAAGGTGTAGCTCGCCGCGAGCATGACGCACAAAAGCAGGGCGCTCCCGAAGAGCGGGAAGGTGGGGGCAGTACCGAGGAGCGGGAACGACATGGGAGGTACCTCTGGAACAAGAGCAACGGCAGAGGTGAGGGCGGGTCAGTCTAGTGGCAATCCTCGCGTGGAGCGAATGTGGAAAAGCTGGGGGACGTGGCGGGTCCAGTGGCGGGGGCGCGCCCCCGCGGGCGGGGGCGGTGGACCACGATCGGAGCCACGGCAGCGGGACAGAAGGGCGCGTGATGGTCGTTTCCGCGCGGAGCGAGAGCGTGCCGCCGCGGAGGCGCATTCCCGAAAAAAGCGCGCTATGGTCGGAGCGTGACGCGGCCCACACGCAAGTTCCTCGCGGTGCTTGGGATCGGAGCCGCGGCGGGTCTCTTCGTGGCCGCGTGCAGCGCGCCGATGCGACCGCTCCCGGACAACGTGGCGCCGCTCCCGCAGGCGACCGTCGCCGCGATGAGTGATGCCGGCGTGATCGGCAAGGTCGACGGCGGGTCGCTGGCGGCGCTCGGTCGCCACGACCACGCGGATCGGTGTGGGCTCCGGGTGCGCCGGAACGCGCCCGACCACATCGTCGTGAGCCGTGGGCTCTCGGGGGCGATGCGCGAGCTCCGCGGCGGCGGTGTCGTGGAGGAGCTGGACCAAGCCGGGATGGCGCGCGGGCTTCGGATCGAGGCCCTGGAGGAAGACTCGTGCCTGGCGGCGATGGGGTTCCAGGAGCGAGACGTCTTGCTCGAGATCAACGGGTATTCGCTCGGGCCGTTCATGACGCGGCGCGAGGCGTTCGAGTCGATCGACGACGGCGACAGCGTGTTCGCCGTCGTCCACTTCCTGCGCGATGGCCGAAGCTACGAGTGGCACTTCGACGAGTCGCGCTGAGCCGGTGAAGAGCGCGTCGAGTGGGCTCCGCGTCCACGCGGCGTTGCTCGTCGTCCAGATCGCGTTCGCGTCGCAGGCGGTCGAGGGCAAGCTCGCGATGGCGCCGCGCGCGCTCGGGGGCGAAGCGATCGCGCCGGCAGCGCTCGCGATGGTTCGAATGGGCGGCGCGGCGATCGTCTTCACGTTGGTGACGACGTTGGCGAAGCTGCGCACGCGCACGACGTGGCGCGATCACCTCGTTCTGGCGGGCCTGAGCATCCTGGGCATCTCGCTGAATCAGACGCTCTTCCTGATCGGTCTGCGGTCGACCACGCCGCTCTCGGCGGCGCTCCTGAGCGTGACGATCCCCGTGTTCACGGCGGTGCTGAGCGTGCTGTTTCGGGTCGAGAAGCCGAGCGTGCGGCTGGGCGTCGGGTTCGCGCTCGCGCTGGCGGGCGTCCTTTGGTTGACCGGGATTCGCAGCATCGACAAGGGGGCGCTGATCGTCTCGATCAACTCCCTGTCGTACTCGGCATACCTGGTGCTCTCGCGGAAGACCGTGATCCGGCTCGGGGCGTGGACGGTGGTGACGTGGATCTTCGTCTGGGGCGCGGTGCTCTTCCTGCCCTACGGCGGTCCCATTTTGGTACAGGAGATCCCGACGTGGACGCCGCGTGGGTGGGCGTTCGTCGCGTGGATCCTCGCGATGCCGACGTTGACGGCCTACCTGGCGAACGCGTGGGCGCTCGGGAAGTCTTCGCCCACGCTCGTCACGATCTACATCTACATCCAGCCGCTGATCGCCGGGACGCTCGCCTGGGTACAGCTCGGGACGCCGCTCTCGGCGCGCGCCCTCGTCGCGGGCCTCTTCATCCTCGCGGGCGTCTCGATAGTGGCGTTTCGCCGTTTACCGCGCTAGATCGCGGATTCGATTTCACGCAACTCGGCACTTCTTCGTGCCGATGGGCTACGGTTGCTCACGACGAGCGACCAGGAGAAGACATTCATGTTCGAAACACATCGTCCTCGGCGCGCGCTCGCGGCGCTCGCCGTCGTTCTGGGTCTGGGTGCATGCAGCGCGAGCGTCGACAACGTGGGCGCGGATGGTAGCTACGGCTTCGACGGCGACGGTTGGACGCGCGTCACGTCGGGCTCCACCCAGGATCGATGGCTCAGTAGCGGTGGGCTCACGCTCTTCGTCGGCGGACCGGCGGTCGCGAAGCCGGTCGGCGGTTCGGCTTCGGCGTGGGCACAGAGCGCGTACGTCTCGCTGACGTCGCCGCCGAGCCCCGCTCCCTCGCTGTTCGCGCCGAAGCCGTTCGCAGGAAAGGCGACGGCGGTGTGGTTCGGGTGGGAGTACTCGGGAAAGAACGTCTACGAGTACTACTTCATCGACGACGGCTCGAAGAAGGCACTCCAAGCCGAGATCTCGGGCGTGGGCCTCTCGGAGTCGGCGGCGGCCGGGGTGCTGGGGACGATCGAGCTCCTCTGAGCTGCGGCCAAGCGGCCGGAAGGAAGTAGGATCCGCCCATGCGCGTCCCTTCTCCCGCCGGAGCTGGTCCCGTGGGCGACGTGCGCGTCATGGTCCTCGACGACGACGATGAGACGCGCGAGGTCGTCGGGCGCGCGCTCTCTCGCGAGGGCTTCGTCGTCGATCGGGTGGCCGACGCCGCGGAGCTCGAGGCGACCCTGGCGAACGCGCCGCGCGATGCGTTCGCCTTGCTCGTCCTCGACGTGATGCTGGGAGAAGGGGCGAAGACCGGCGTCGAGCTCTGCCGCGAGCTCCGCGCGCGCGGGGTCACGACGCCGGTCCTCTTCTTGAGCGCACGTGGCGCGGTGCACGCTCGCGTCGAGGGGCTCGAGGCGGGAGCCGACGACTACCTCGCCAAGCCGTTCGCGGTGCGCGAGCTGGTCCTCCGTGTGCGCGCGCTCGCGCGGCGCGGGGGTAGCCCACGCGGACGGAGCCTCGCCGTCGGCGCGCTCGCGCTCGACTTCGACCGGCGGACGGCGACCGCGAACGGCGCTCCGCTCCCGGTGACGGCGCGCGAGTGGGACGTCCTCGTCGTGCTCGCGATGGCCGAGGGGCGAGTCGTCACGACGGACGGGCTCCTCGAGCGCGTCTGGGGAACGACGGAGCCCAGCGCGCGGGCCAGCCTCGAGGTGATCGTGAGCCGGATTCGCCGGAAGCTCGAACCGGCCGCAGGGACGACGGTGCTCCGAACCATTCGCGGAACCGGCTACGCGCTCGGGAGCGAGCGATGAGCGATTCGATCGCGCGCGTCCTCGACGGCGCGTTGCGGCGGGCGATCGTCGGGACGAGCGCGGCGGTCATCGTCATCGGGCTCGTCGCGGCGCTGGGAGCAGCGATTCGTCAAGACGACGCGGAGGCGAGCGCCATCGCCCGGAACCTCGCCCAGGAGCTCTCCGAGGGAACGCACGAAGGCGCGGCGGACGCGTTTCGACGCGAGAGCACGGAGCTCGACCTCGAGGTGCGCGACGTCGCAGCGTGGGACGGAGCGACGCCGCTCGGGCCGGCAGGGTCCTACTCCGGCGATGGTTGTCGGCTCGCTGCGGGCGCGATCGCGTGCGGCGCGACGAGCACGACCTATCACGTGGTCGTGCGGACGCCGCTCTCCCGCCACGCCTCGCTCGCCGCGCCGGTGGCCCTCGCCGTTCTCGTCACCGCCGTCCTGAGCGCGCTCCTCGTCGCGGCGGCCGGGCGGCGCTCGACGCGGCGTGCGCTCGCACCGCTCCTCGCGCTCGAGCGCTCGCTTCACGTGCCAGCGCCGAAGGGAGAACCCGCGAGCCGCGCGATCGCGGACGCGTGGGGCGTGGCCGAGGTCGACGCGGTCGCGTCCGCGCTCAAGGGCGCGCTCGTTCGCGCCGAGCTGGCGAGCGCGCGCGAGGCACGGTTCGTCGCCGATGCGGCGCACGAGCTCCGCACGCCGTTGACCCGCCTCCGGGGGCAGCTCGAGCTCGTCGCGGACGATCCGGCGCTCGACGACGAGGCCCGCGCTCGACTCGCGAGCGCTCGCCGCAGCGTCGGTGGGCTCGTCTCGCTCACGGAGGCGCTCCTCGCGATGGCGCGCGGCGAGCTCCCCGCGCGCGAGGCCGTCGATCTCTCGGACGTCGTGGAGGCAGCCGTCGCGACGTTCACCGACGCCGAGCGCGGCCGCATCTCGATCGAAGTACCCGCCGACGCTCTCGTCGAGGGCGCGCCCGCGCTGCTCGAGCACGCGCTGCGCAACCTCGTCGAGAACGCGCTCCGGCACGGCGCCGGCAAGGTGACGATCGCGGTTCGCGAGGACGGAGGCCGGCACGTCGTCGACGTCACCGACGAAGGCGAGGGGCTCGCAGACGCCGACCTCGAACGCGTGAAGGTCGCGTTCGTGCGCGGTCCACGCCCTGCGCCCGACGGTCCGGCGGGCGCCGGCATCGGCCTCGCGCTGGTCGAGCACGTCGCCGAGCTTCACGGGGGCACGCTCGAGCTCGCCAACTGCGCGCCGCGGGGGCTTCGGGCACGGGTGAGCCTCCCGAAGTGGGGGACGCGCTCGGAGGCGGCGCCCCGTTAAGGAGCGGTTAAGGCGCCCTGCCTACGCTCGGGGCGATGCGTCTCCGTCACGTGCTCGCGTTCGTCGGCGCCCTGGGCTTCGGGTCGCTCTCCGTCGCGCGCGCGGACGAGAGCGCGGTGACGCTGCGGCTCCCCGACGCCATCGGCCGTGCGTCGGCGGCGCCGACGGCCCGCCTCGCCGCCGCGCAGGTGACCGCGACCGCCGCGGAGGTCGGCGTGGCGGGAATCGTCCCCAACCCACGTCTCTCCCTCGGGACCACGACGGCGACCGCGATCGTGACGGCGGGCGTCACCGTCTTCCTCCCCGTCTTCGGTCAGGTCGGCGTGGCCAAGGACGCAGCGCGCGCGCAGGTGGCGACGCGCGAGGATGCGGCTGCCGTCGCGGTCGCGGACGCGAAGCTCGCCGCGGCGCTCGCGTGGATCGACCTCTGGGCGGCAGAGGGCGAGCGCGATCTCGCGCGGGACGAAGCCTCGCGGAGCGCGCGGGTCGCGGACGCAGCCCGCGGGCGCGAGAGCGAAGGCTCCGCACCGAAGCTCGACGTGCTCCGGAGCGAGGCCGAGAAGGCACGCGCCGATGCCGAAGTCGCCGCCACCGCCCAGGCCGTCCGCGCGGCCGAGGCGCGACTCGCGCTCGCGCTCGGCGAAGATGCGTCGACCCGTCGCTATGCGACCGCGGGCGAGCCGTTCACCGAGGTCGATCGTCCGCCCGTGACGAACGACGCCGCGCTCGTCCAAGCGCACCCGCTCGTGCGCACCGCCCGCGCCGCCGTCTCCGAGAGCGACGCGGTCCTCGCCCGGGCGCGCCGAGCCAGGTTCCCGCTGCTCGCGCTCCAGGTATGGGGGAACCTCGCGAAGCGTCAGGCTCCCGAGAACGATCTCCAGTTCACGCTGACGTTCGACATCCCGCTCTTCGATGGGCCGCTGGTCTCGCGCGCCGATGCGCAGCGTGCGCTCGCTCAGGTCGGTGCGACCTCCGCCGAGCTCGACGTCGCCGCGCGAATCACGGTTGCTCGCGCCGAAGCGGACGCTGCGATCGCACGCGCGCGCGCGTTGGCCGATGCGGTGGCACCTGCCGCCGACGAAGCGGCGGCGCTCGCGCTCGAGGGCTACCAGCACGGAGCCATCGACCTGACCGCGGTCCTCTCGGCGGAGCAGGCGGCGGCCCAGACGCGGCTCCTGGTGCTCCGAGCGCGCGCGGATCGCGGGCGAGCCATCGCGCGCCTGCGATGGGCGGCGGGTTGGCCATGAAGCGCAGCGCGCTGCTCGCCGTCCTCCTCGTCGTGTCCTGCAAGCGGAGCCCGCCCGCCCCCGAGGCGCCGGTGGCCCACGACGTTCACTGCGTCGCAGCCGTCGAGCTCGCGGTCGCCGACGAGATCGAGCTTCGGGGGGTGGTCGCGGCGCGGCCCGATCGCGATGCGGTGGTCGCGGCCGAGGTCGCGGGCCGGATCAAGTCGATCGCCGTTCGCGAGGGCGACGCCGTGAAGCAGGGAGCGGTCGTCGCCGAGATCGAGTGCGGCACCCACGTGGACGCGCTCCGGCAAGCGCAGGCCGCCGCCGACGCCGCGAACGCCGCGCTCGTCGAGGCGTCGTCCGCGCGCGAGCGTGAGGCGCACCTCGTCGATCGTGGGATCGCGGCCCGCCAATCGCTCGATACGGCCGTCGCGCGCGAAGCGACGGCGAAAGCCACGGTCACGAGCTCGCGCGCGCAGCTCGACGATGCGCGGCTGATCGTCGGCCGCTGTACGGTCCGCGCGGGCCAGGATGGCGTGGTCCTCGCGCTCCATCGGCGGACCGGCGACATCGTCGACGGAACGAGCGCGACGGCCATCGCCGAGATCGCGGACCCGAGCGCCGCCGAGATCACGGTGGGTGCGAGCGCCGCCGACCTCGCGCGACTGCACGTCGACCAACGCGCCAGCGTCAGCTACGGCGGGAGCGACGCCGCGATGCTCGCGGGCCACGTCGTCGCGGCTCCCCCGATCGTCGACCGCGCGAGTGGGCTCGGTGCGGTGCGGATCGCGCTCGAGCCCGGCGCCGCGCGGCCCGTCATCGGCGCGCACGTCACCGTGACGATCGATCTCGGCTCGACGCGGACCGCCGTCGCGGTTCCGCGAGCGGCCGTGCGCAGCGCAGGAGGCGAGAAGAGCGAGGTCGTGCTCTGCGGAAAGCCGGAAGCCCACGTCGTGGAGGTGCAAGTCGGCGGCCGCTCCGGTGACCACGTGCAGGTGAGCGGGCTCGCCGTCGGCGATCGGGTCGTCGCCGACGGGGCGCTCGGGATCGACGAAGGGACTCCGATCCACGAGGTCGTGAATTGACCCGATTCGTCCTCGCCCACCGAGCGTTCTTCGTGATGGCGTTCCTGGCGCTCGCGCTGGCGGGAGCGTTTTCGGCGACGCGGCTCGCGAGTGGGATCTACCCCGAGATGGACTTCCCGCGGATCAGCGTGCTTCTGCGCGGCGGCGACGAGGCCCCGGACGTCTTCGAGCGGCAGTCCACCAGACCGGTCGAGCAAGCGTTGCTCGGCGTCGTCGGGGTCCAGCGGGTGCGGAGCCGAACCTTGCGCGGTGGAGCGGACATCCAGCTCGTCTTCGCACCCGGGACGGACATGTGGCGGGCGCTGCAGCTCGTGCAGAGCAACCTCGCGGACGTGCGCGGGGCGCTCCCGGTCGACGTGCAGACGACCGTCGAGCGCGTCACCCCCGTCGCTTTTCCGATCCTGTCCTTCAACGTGACGGGACTCGCCGACGCGCGCGATCTGCGTGACGCCGCGGAGTTGGCGCTGCGCCCTGCGATCGCGCGAGTGCCGGGGGTCGGGGCGGTCTCCGTCGTCGGAGGTGACGTCCGCGAGGTGGAGATCCTCGTCGATCCTGCGCGGGCGGCGGCGGCGAGGCTCTCCCTCGAGGCGATCGCGCACCAGATCCGTCGATCGCTGCCGCGCGCGACCGTCGGCCGTGGCGTCGCCGAGCACGCGACGCTGACGGTGGTCGCCACGGCACCCCAGGACACGCTCGCCGACCTTGGCGCGATCGTCGTCGGGCAAGACGCGAACGGCGCCGCGATCCCACTCTCGAGCATCGCTCGGATCGAGCTCGGCGCCGAAGATCGACTGCACGAGACGAGCGGTCCTCGCGGCGCCGCCGTGCTCGTCACCGTGAGTCGCATGGATGGCGCGAGCACGCCGCTCGTCGTCGAGGGGGCTCGCGCCGCAGCGGTGGAGGCGACGCCTGCGCTCCCGCGCGGGACGGTCATCGAGCCGGTCTACGATCAAGGCGCTCTCGTCGTCGAGTCGATCCACGGCGTCCGCGACGCGATCCTCCTCGGCGTGGTGCTGTCCATCGTCGTGCTCGGCTTGGCCTTGCGCGACCTGCGCTCGGGCATCGTCGCGGCGACCGCAGTCCCGATGACGCTGGCGATCACGTTCCTGGCGATGCTGGTGCTCGGACAGACGCTGAACCTCATGTCCCTCGGTGGGATGGCGGTGTCGATCGGGCTCGCGGTCGACGACGCGATCGTCATCGTCGAAGCGATCGCGCGCCGACTCGAGCACGGCGACGACCCCGAGACCGCGGCGCAGAAGGGGACCGACGAGCTCGCGCCGGCCGTCGTGGGGACGACGTTGACCACCGTCGTCGTGTTCCTGCCGCTCGCCTTCCTCGACGGCGCGGTCGGGACGTTCTTCCAGACCCTCGCGAAGACGCTGACCGCGTCCGTCCTCGTCTCGCTCGCGGTCGCGTTGTTCTTCGTCCCCATCCTCGCGGCGAGTTGGATGAGAGCGCGTCCGAAGACGGGGGCGCCGAGCGACCGCGCGGGAGCCGCCGTCGAGCGCGCGGTCCGCGTCGGCGCACGCCGTCCGTGGATCGGCGTCGCCACCGCGGTGGCCGCGATGGCGTTCGTCGTGCTCGGCGGAGGCGCCGTGCCCTCGGGGTTCATGCCCGCGTGCGACGAAGGAGCGTTCGTGCTCGACTACTTCGCGGCGTCCGGGACCTCTCTCGCCGACACCAGCGCTGCCGCCACGAAGGTGGAGAAGATCCTGCGTGAGACCCCCGAGGTCGAGACGTTCTCGCGCCGGACCGGCGTCCAGATCAACCCGACCGCGGTCGCGCCGGTGCACCAAGGCGATTTCGTGGTCCGCCTTCGGGGCGGCCGGCGGCGCCACGTCGACGCGGTGATCGCGGACATCCGCGCGCGCGTCGAGCGCGAGGTTCCTGCGCTCCGGACGGAGTACGTCAAGCTGCTCCAGGACATGCTGAACGATCTCTCGGGCACGCCGCGGCCGATCGAGCTCCAGCTCCTCGGACAGGACCGGTCCGCGCTCGAGGCGAGCGCAGCCGACGTCGCCGCGCGGCTCGAGAAGCTCGATGGCGTCGTCGACGTCTATCCCGGTGTCGAACGTCCGTCCCAGAAGCTCGCCGTGGACGTGGATCGCGTCGCGGCCCAGCGCGCAGGTCTCGCGCCCGACGACGTCGCGCTCGAGCTCCGCGATGCGCTCCTCGGTGCGAAGGTGGGCACGTTCGTCCACGGAGATCGCATCCTGGGCGTTCGCCTGCGCGCGCCGGACGACGTGCGAAACGGCGAAGGGTCGCTCGCCGCGCTCCCGCTCGTGACGCCACGGAACGAGACGACGACGCTCGGCGCGGTCGCTGCGATCTCCCGCAAGGCCAGCGCCACGGAGCTCGATCGCGAGGGGCTCGAGCCCGTCGTGCTCGTCACGGCCGACGTCGAAGGGCGCGATCTCGGATCCATCGAGCGCGAAGTGGGAGACCTGGTTGCGGCGACGACGCTCCCGCGCGGCGTACGGCTCCACGTCGGCGGTCAGCTGGAGACGCACCGCGCGGCGACGAGGAACTTCGTGGTCGTCGGGCTCGCGGCCCTCGCGCTGGTGTTGGTCGTGTTGGTCGCGCAGTTTCGTCGGCCGCGCTCGGCGCTCGCGATCCTGCTGACTGCGCCGGTCGCCGTCGCGTTCGCGCTCGGTGGTCTGTGGGTCACCGGCACCGTGCTCGACGTCTCGTCGATGATGGGTTGCGTGCTCCTCGTCGGGCTGGTCGTGAAGAACGGGATCCTGCTCGTCGAGGTCTCGGACGCAGCCCGCAAGGAGGGGGCGACGGTCGAGGAAGCCCTCGTCCTCGCCGTGCGCCGGCGCCTGCGCCCGATCGTGATGACGACGGCGGCGACGCTGGCGGGGCTCCTCCCGCTCGCGTTCGCGTTCGGCGCGGGCGCGGAGCTCCAGCGGCCTCTTGCCATCGCCGTCCTCTCCGGGCTCTTCTTCGCGACGTTGGCCAGCCTGTTCGTTCTGCCGTCGTTGGTCAGGGCGCTCCGCTGAGCCTCCGAAGGTCAGCTTTGCGTCGCTCGGCCCGTCGAACCAGGGGAACATGATCGTCACCGCTCACGAACGACGGAGGGCGCTCCTCGACCGCGCCGGGGAATGGTTGCAGCGGACCGAAGCGGAGCATGCGCTCTTGCTGGGGATCCTGGAGAACCCGCCCCCGGAGCCGACGAACGACCTCCTCTTGGCGGTCGAGGACGCGAGCGGGCGGGGCTCCCTCCACGGCGTCGCCGTGTGCACGCCGCCCTACAACCTGATCGTCTCGAACATGCCTCTCGCTGCGGCCGATGCGCTGGCGGCGCACCTTCGCGGGCACGAGCTGCCCGGCGTGGTGGGCCCCTGGGAGGTGGCGCGGCGCTTCGCCGAGCTCCACGCGCCGGCGGCGAAGCGCGTCGCGCGCACGCTGTTTCGGCAGGGGCTCTATCGGCTGACGGAGCTCGTCCCGCCCGCGCGACCTGCGGCCGGTGCGCTCCGCGTCGCCACGCGCGAGGATCTGCCGCGCGTCGGCCCGTGGGCCGTCGCGTTCGCGCGCGAGGCCAAGCTCCCCGAGCGCGAGATCGCCACCATCGAGGCCCACGTCCCGCGCTTCATCGAGGAAGGTGCGCTCTTCGTCTGGGAGCACGCGGGGTCACCCGTCGCGATGGCGGCGCTGCGCGGTGCGACCAAGAACGGCGTGCGCATCTCGTACGTCTACACGCCGCCCGAGCACCGCGCGCAGGGGTACGCGACCGCGGCGGTCGCCGAGCTCAGCGCACGCGCGCTGGCGGCGGGGAGGAAGTTCTGCACGCTGTTCGCCGATCGCGCGAACGCGACGTCGACGGGGATCTACGAACGGCTCGGGTACCAGCGCCTCCTCGAGACGGAGGTCATCGCCTTCGAATCGCCGGCGTGAGGCGTCACTTCTTCTTCAACTTGAACGTGACCTCGCGGATCACCTGCGCGCGGTACGCCGACACTCGGAGCGTCCCGTCGAGCGCGCCGTCCGTCATCGTCGCGATGCCCGTGCCGGTGGGGCCCAGATCGTTCGCGTCCTTGCGGCGCACCGAGAACGTGAGATCCCCGTCCCGCTCGATCCCCGCGACCGTGAAGCCGCCGAGCGGCCCGTCGCCCTCGCCGGAGACGATCCCGTCCTTGTCGATCGAGATCGTGAGCGTGCCCTCGCCGAGCGCGTCGCCGGCGTCGTCCCCGCGGAACTTCACCCCTGCGTACTCGCCGCCATCGGGCACGTAGAAGCTCGCCCGCGCGGCGGTGTAGGTCCCCGAGAACGAGCGCGGCACCGAAGGGTCGGGCAGGATGGCGGACGCGCTGGCTGACGCACTCGCGGTCGCGGCAACGCTCGAGGAGCCGCTCGGCGCGGTGCCTTCGTCGCCCTTCTTGCACGCTGCCGCGAGGAGCACGAACGCGATCGGCACGCTCCGCTTCAGGATGCTCACGATGCGCGCTCCTTCGCGAGGGTGAGGATGCGGACCCCGACCTCGCCGTCGACGTCCACGAGCTCTCCGCGCGCGACCTCGACCCCCGACACGCGAATGGTCACCGGCTCCTTCACGCGCTTGCCGATCGTGAGCACGTCCCCCGGGCCGAGCTCCGACCATTGCCGGGCCGAGAGCTCGGTCGTCCCGATCTCGACGCGCAGGACGACGGGGACCTCCCCCACGGCTTCGGCCAACGGATCGCGATCGGTCATCGGAGCGTCTCCTTCGGCTGCGCTCCACGAGAGCGAGCTCACGTCGCCTCCTAGCACGATTCGCGGTCCACTCTCGAAATCCTGGAGCTCCGCCCGAAGCCCCTCCTCGCTCCGCGGGCTCGCCAGAGCGACCGGGCCGGCGCCGTTCGCGATGCGCCACCCGTCCTCGCCTTCGCCACCGCGTGGCACGATGACGACGTCCCCGACGCGCAGCGCTGCGACCTCCGCGGCGGCGAGCGCGAACCGCGCCGCCACGACCGGGATCGCGATCGGCACGTTGCCCAAGGCGCCGAGCCGCGCGCGATCGAGCGCGCGCGGCGCCCCCACGCTCGCGTGCGCCCGCGCGACGAGCACGTGCGCGAGGAACGCATCGTCGTCGACGACGACCGTGAACGATGCCCCGACGAAGCTGCCCGCTGCGCTGGCGAGATCGCGCGCGAAGGCTGCCGCGCTGCCGGCGGCCAGGACGCGGAGCGGCGTACCCGAGTCACGGCGCGCGGCGCGGACGAGCACGGCCGCGAACGCTCCCGTGAGCGCCGGTGCCGGAGCCGCGCTCGCGTCCACGATCCGCGGCGGCTTCTGCTGCAGCGCGCGCGCGACGACCGTCGCCGCGAGGAGCCCTTCCACCACGACGAGCACCGCGCGCGCCGTCTCCGGAGCGTCGGCGGGAGCCACCAAGACGCCCACGTCGCCCGTCCCGAGATCGGGCACGTTCGTGATCGTCTTCCGCAGGTGCACGTCCACGCGTGCCCCCGTCTGGGCGGCGAGCGCGGCGAGCGCGGAACGGGGCTCCACCAGGCCGGCGAGGAGCCCCCGCAGGCCGCGGAGCGCCTCGAGATCGGCGCGCCGGAAGCGCTCGAGCGAAGCCCACGGAAAATCCCGTACGGTCATCGGCGGACGCTCCCCATGCGCCACGTTTCTACCAGGTTCCGAAGGCTGTGGTACCCTCGCCCGGGTGAAGCTTCGGGACCTTGCGGGTGTCGGCATCCTCGTGACCTTCGCGCTCGGCGTGGTCGGGACGGCTGCCGCGGGCGACAAGCCGGCGACGAAGCCTGCCGCATCCGCCGCCCCGCCGCCCTCGAGCTCCGGCTTCGATCCGTCGAACCGCACCCACATCAGTCAGTTCATGGACACGGTGGTGAGCGGCAACGGCAAGTTCGTCGCGCGCGACTTCGCCGGCGCGGTCGAGACCTACCGCAAGGCCATCGCTCTCGCGCCCAACAACCCGCTCGGGCACTACTTGCTCGGTGAAGCGCTCGTTCAGCAGAACAACCTCACCGAAGCCGAAGCCGAGTTCACCCAGGCCGACAATGTCGCCGACAAGACGCCGCAGGTGAAGGCGAAGGTGCTCTTCTGCCTCGCCGACCTGAAGGAGCGGCAGAAGAAGTGGGACGACGCGAAGGCCGCCTGGCAGAAGTACGCCGATTGGTCGCAGGGTCACGGTGACGCCGGCGCGATGCCGCAGACGGCGGCGGCGCGCATCGCCGCGATCGACGAAGCGATCAAGCAGGACAAGGCGTACGACGTCGTGCGCCAGCGCATTGCGGCCGAAAAAGAAGCCGGCGCCGGCGGCTGATCACCGGGCGTAGTGCGGGGTCGCGTCCCCTTCGCGGAGCGTCACCGTGTAGTTGGCAATCACACCCGAGTACTTCGTGATCGTGTTCGCCCCGTCCGGCCAGCGCACCTCGAGCTCGTCGATGTCGCACGCGCTCCCCAGCCCGAACGTAAGGACGAAGTCGTTCTGGATCGCGCCGATGCCCGCGCCGCCCTTCACCTCGAGCGTCTGGGTGCGGCCGCCCGCCTTCACCCGCACGCGCGCGCCGATCGCCGAGCCGTTCGAGTGGCCGGCGCCTTTGCCGACGAGCCGCACGCGCACGAAGTTCTGATCCTGCCCCACGTCGTTCCGGTAGACGTGAACCCCGTTGCCCGTGCTCACCGAGCCGGTGATCAGGTCGAGGTCACCGTCGCCGTCGATGTCGACGAAGTCGACGCCCTGGAGCACCGCGCTGAACTCGAGGTTCGACGGATCGACCGCGCCGAGCCCGGCCGGGACGCCGACCTCTTCGAACGTGCCGTCCGCCTTCTGGTGCCAGAGCCACGGGCGGCTCTCCGGGTAGACCGTCGAGGTGAGGAAGAGGTCCTTGCGCCCATCCAGATCCACGTCCGCGAAGATCGGCTCGTTGTCGCCGTAGTTTCCGTCGAGCGCGAGCGGAGGGCGCGCGAGCCCGGTCTTGTCGTTGCCCGGCCGCACGAACTTCTGTCCGCCGCCGGGGTTCAGCGCGAGCTCGGTCGGGTCCGACGCGGAGCCGGTGTCGCCGTGGATGACGGTGGCGAACATCACGTCGTTGTCGCCGTCGTCGTCGACGTCGACGCAGGAGACGCCGAAGTTGTTGCCGCCGAGGTTCCAGCTCTGGTCCGTGATCCCGGGCTGCCACCCGCGGAAGTAGGGACCCCCGAACGAGCCGCACTTCACCTGCGGCGCCGGCGGCATCGGATCGCAGCCGAGCACCGAGCAGTAGCAGCGGTAGGATTGATCGTCGGAGTAGTCCTCGCGATCGTCGTGATCGAGCCCGAGCAGCTTGGCGGCGTTCGTGAAGTGATCGCCGTCGTTGCGCCAGACTTGGTTCTCCTGGCGCCCGTAGCTCGCGGTGAGGATGTCGATGTCGCCGTCGTCGTCGATGTCGCACGTGGTGACGCCGAACGTGTGGCGGAAGCTCGTCCCGTCCTTGTCCTTGCCGTCCACGGTGGGCAGGCCGACTTGCGCGGTGACCTCGCCGAAGGTTCCGTCGCCGTTGCCGCCGAAGAGGCGCGGGCCCGTGCGCCACTTCCCGCCGATCCCGCCGTAGGGCCAGTGGGCCATCGACGCGGGCCAGAAGTCCAAGATGCCGTCCTTGTTCCAGTCGAGGAGGACCGCGCTCGTCGCGGGGTAGCGACCATCCAGCGCGCTCTCGGGCGCGAGCGTGAAGTGCGCCTTGCCGTCGTTCAAGAAGGCGGCGCACGTGTCGAGCATCTGCTCGTTCGTCGTGAAGTCGGAGGGGCAGGTGATGACGTCGACGTCTCCGTCGCCGTCGAGGTCGCCGAGGAGCGCGATGCTCGCGCCGCGATCGCCGGCCCCGTCGCGCGTGGCGAGGAGCCCACCCTGATCGGGGACGTCGACGAAGATGCGCTTCTTCGGATCGTTCGGATCCGGGCGGTTCATGAACAAGAAGCGAACGCGCTTGCCGTCGACCAGCCCGCGCGTCGACTCGCCACGGAACGCGAGGAGATCGGCCCAGCCGTCGCCGTCCAGATCGGCGCTCACGACGCTGGTCGCGACGGCGCCAGCGAGCCCGACTTCGGCGGTGACGTCCGTGAACCAACGCGCTGGCGTCGCGCCGGGGGATTTGCAGACCCGCGCGGGCGGCGTCTCGACCGGGTCCGGGTTGCTCGAGCACGCCGTGCCCGAGACGGCTGCGGCGAGCAGCCCGAACGCGGCGGGAGGGACCAACTTCTTCCACATGAGGGGTCGAAACGACATCGTGCCACATCTTGGCCCCACGCTCCGGCGGGCGCTCCGGACATCTCCGGACATGGGCGGACGTAGGCATTTCGCGCCGATGTCCGGGGCATGTCCCGACCATGTCCCATGCTGCGCACCTAGGGTGTGCCCGTTCCCCGGAGGCACCCATGTCGCACCCTCTTCGATGGCATTCCGTCCTGCTCCTCGGCTTCGCGCTCGTCGCGCTCGCCAGCTTCGGCGGCGGGCTCGCCGGCTGCGGCCGTGAGCCGTCGGCGTTCGACTCCGATGGAGGCGACGTCGATGCTGCAGTCGACCCCGACGCCGAGCCCAGCCTGCCCGACGCCGGCTCCCCTGAGGCCGGTGCGCTCGTCGTCACCCCCGACAACCAGAAGCTGAACGTCACCGTCGGCGGGGTCGTGCCGACGCTCGCGTTCCACGCGTTCCTCGAGGGCGTCGAGATCAAGCCGACGTGGACCGTCGATCGCGCCGAAGTCGCGCTGATCGGGACCGCGAGCGGCATCCTGACGCCGACGGCCACGACCGGCGGCACGGCGCACGTCATCGCGAGCTACCAGGGCAAGACGGGCATCGCGACGTTCACGGTCCACCTCGACTGGACCGAGAACGGGGATCCCAAATGGGGACAAGACGCCGGCGGAGGCTCCGGTGGAAACGGCGGCGTCGGCGGGGAAGGCGCAGGCCCCGCGGTCGATCCGGGGACCAAGGCCGTCCTCGAGGGCAGCCCGACGAGCGACCCGTCGCTCTCGTGGCTCTACCCCTACGACAAGACGGTGTGGCCGCGCGGCGTCCTCGCGCCGCTCCTCCAGTGGACGGCCGCGAGCAGCGGTACGTACGACGCGGTCTACCTGCACGTCGTCGAAGACAACCTCGACTACAAGGGCTACTTCGGAAAGACCGCGACGCCGTTCGTGCACCACCCGATCCCCCAGGCGGTGTGGAAGGCGATCGGCAGCTCGAACGACGGCGAGGACGTGAAGATCTCGCTCGTCCTCGCGAAGGGCAACGCCGCGGTCGGGCCGATCTCCGAGACCTGGAAGGTCGCGCGCGGCGCGCTCAAGGGCACGGTCTACTACAACTCGTACGGCACGAACCTCGCTCAGAACTTCCAGTGGGGGAACAAGACTTTCGGCGCCGCCACGCTCGCTGTGAAGGGAGCCAGCACGCAGCCCACGCTCGTCGCCGGCTCCTCGACGTCCAACGGCTGCCGGGCTTGCCACTCCGTCGCGAGCGACGGCTCGCGCCTCGTCACCCAGCGCGGCGACAACTATAACGCGTCCGCGGTCGTGAGCCTGCCGTCGCTCAGCGAGACCACGCTCGCGAGCGGCTTCGCGAAGCCCGCGCTCTACCCCGATGGCACGCGCGCGCTGTCCGATGCGATGCCCCTCGCCGGCGGTGTGCCGGGCGGCGCCAGCGCGCTGTTCGCGCTCCCGGGCGGCGCGCCAATCTCGGCGACCGGCCTTCCCTCCGGCTTCGGCGCAGGCTCGCCGTCGTTCTCGGCCGACGGCTCGCGGGTGGCGTTCAACTTCTATGCGGGGCCCGGCTCGGACAAGCGCTCGCTCGCGATGCTGTCATTCAGCAAGAACACGTCGGCGTTCTCGGGTCTGACCACGCTCTGGACACCCCCGAGCGGAGCGGTCGTCTATCCCACGTTTCTCCCCACCGGCGACGGGATCGTGTTCGAGCTCGAGACGGTCTCGAACGGCCGGTATCCGTCGCTCGGCGAAACGCGAGCGAGCTGCGATCCATC
Organism: Polyangiaceae bacterium; assembly: GCA_044224495.1. Classification (GTDB taxonomy): domain Bacteria; phylum Myxococcota_A; class Polyangia; order Polyangiales; family Polyangiaceae; genus JBGAKG01. The sequence goes on from JBGAKG010000004.1 coordinate 214,891, forward strand.
GTCGTCGTGCGGTGACGCCGGCACGCGCGCCGAGCTGTGGTGGCTCGATCTGAAGACGAAGACCGCGCACCGGCTCGATGCGTTGAACGGCGTCGGCTACGTGCCGCAGGGTCCGAACGGGCACGGCGCCGACGCGACGCTCAACTACGAACCCACCGTGAGCCCGATCGTCTCGGGTGGGTACGCGTGGGTCGTCTTCACGAGCCGGCGCATGTACGGCAACGTCGCGACGGTCAACCCGTACTGGAGCGACCCGCGCTTCTACCCCATCGACACGGTCCCCACGACGAAGAAGCTCTGGGTCGCGGCGATCGATCTCAACGCGCCGCCCGGTACGGATCCGAGCCACCCGGCCTTCTACGTCCCCGGGCAGGAGCTCCTCGCGGGCAACGCCCAGGGCGTCTTCGTCGCCGACGCCTGCAAGGCCTCGGGGCAGAAATGCGAAGGCGGCGACGAGTGCTGCGACGGCTATTGCGGCCAGGACGGCCTCTGCACGAGCACCAAGCCGCTCTGCGCCCCCGAGTTCGACAAGTGCGCGACGAGCTCCGATTGCTGCAACACGACCGCGCTCGTGTGCATCAACGGGCGCTGCGCCGCGAAGGGCCCCAATTGACCCGCGTGTTCGAGGGGGAAGCCCGTGGTAGATCGATGAGATGGCGCGGCGGGCGGCTACGACGACGTTCGTCGGCCGCGAGCGTGATCGAAGCGCGCTCGCGGCACGTTTCGCCGCGGGCGAACGGGTCGTCACGCTCTTGGGGCCAGGCGGGATCGGCAAGACCCGCCTCGCCCTCAAGTTCGCCGAAGAGTCGAGCCCGAGCGTGTTCTGCGATCTCGTCGACGCGAAGAGCGCGACCGACGTCGCCCTCGCGGCCTGCCGCGCGCTCGGCGTCCGCGCCGGCGCCGACGACGTGGGGGATCAGGTCGGGCGCGCTCTCGCGGAGCGCGCCGACTGCCTCGTCGTGCTCGACAACCTCGACGACATCGTCCCGCTCGTGCGTCCCTTGCTGGAGCAGTGGCTCGTCCTCGCGCCGCGCGCGCGGTTCCTCGCCACGTCGCGGGTCGCGCTCCGTCTCCCCGACGAGGTCGTGCACGAGCTCGGTCCGCTCCTGGTCCCGCGAACTCCCGCCGAGCTCGCGACGAGCGAAGCGGCAGCGCTCTGGGTGGACCGCGTGACGCGCGCCCGCGGCGACTACGACCTGACCCAGGACGACGCGACCAGCGTCACCGAGCTCCTGCGCCGCTTGGACGGCCATCCGCTCGCGATCGAGCTCGCCGCGTCGCGTTCGCGCATGCTGCAGGCGAAGGATCTCCTCGCGCGGCTCGAGGATCGCTTCGCGCTCCTCGCGGCCGAAGGGCGGACGTGGGACTCGCGCCACGCGACGCTCTTGGCGGTCATCGCGTCGTCCTGGGATGCGCTCGCCGAGCCGGAGCGAAGCGCGCTCGCACGGCTCACGGTGCTGGGCGCCGAGTTCCCGATCGACGCGGCGGAGGCCGTGCTCGGCGCGCGTGCGCTGGACACGATCGACCTGCTCCGCGATCGCGCGCTCCTCACGGCGCCCGCGCCGGGGCGCCTCGGCATGTACGAGGGGATCCGTGAGTTCGCCGCGGCGCGGCTCGATCCGGCCGACCGGGCGCAGGCCGTTCGCGCGCACGCCGCGGCGTTCGCGGATCGCGCGCGGCGCTGGCTGCATTCTCACCCCGCGACCCCCGAGGCGCGCGACGTCCGGGACGCCGAGGTCGCCGCCGAGCGCGGGAACCTGCTCGCCGTCGCGGAGCGCGCGATCGCCGGGGAGGCTCCCGCGAGCGACGCGGTGTACTGCGTCGCCGCGGCCGACGTGCTGCACCCGGTGCGTGATCCGGGCTCGCGCTTCGTCTCCGTGCTCGACGACGTGACGACGCGCGCGATCGGGGAAGACGCGGAGGGCATCGCGGCGGGGTGGGCGGCGTACCTGCGCGGCTCGGCGTCGCGTCGCGTCGGTCGCTTTGCCGAGGCGCGTCCGCTCCTCGAGCGCGCGATTGCCTTGGCGAAGGCGCACGCGGATCGCGATCTCGAGGCCGAGGCGCGGGTCACGCTGGGCACCGTCCACATGCTCGAAGGGCACCTGGACGCAGCAGAGGACGAGGTCGCGCTCGTGACCGCATCGGCGGGCGCTTCGGTCCGCGGGAGGGCGTACACGCTCCTGGGCCAGGTGCGGGCGGCACAACATCGGCTGCGGGAAGCACGCGTCGCGCTCGAGCGCGCGATCGAGTGGCTCGCGGCAGCGGCGCCCGCCGAGCTGGCGTTCGGCCACCTCAACCTGGCCGAGACGTACATGGACCTCGGCGAGCTCGACGAGGGCAAACGCGCGATCGAGCGCGCGGCCGAGATCCAACGCAAGCTCGGCGATCGCCGGCTCGCGGCGTCGGTCGCGAACATGGCGGGGTGGCACGCGGTTCATCGCGCCGACTACGACGCGGCGGTGAAGCTCTACGAGGACGCCTCCGCGTCGCTCGAAGGCTCGTTCGGCGCGGAGACGTTCGCGGCGCACCTCCTCGGGTGGGCCGGGCTCGCGCACTTTCTCGCCGGTCGCTACGAAGCCGCCGCGATGGTGCTGGGCCCCGCCGTCGAGCGGGTGCGCGCGATCGAGTCGCGCGCCGCGATGGCGTACGTGCTCGCCGCCGCGCGCGTGCTGGCGGGTCGCACGACGGTCGAGGAGTGGACGCGCGAGACCGCCGCGGCGGGCTCGACGACGGAGCGCGGGCGCCGGATCGCCGCGATGCTCGCCGCCATCGTCGGCCTCGCGGGCGCCGGCGGGGGCGATCTCGCCGCGACCTTGGCCGCCGCCGACACGGAGGTCGCCCGCGCACGCGAAGGGTCGATCGAGCGCTTCCTCGTCCGCCACCTCGAGGAGCTCCGGCGGGCCCGCTCGGGGGATGCCCCCGTGCTCCGCGTCGCGCGCGACGGTAGCTCGTTCGCGATCGACGGGCAGGCGGTGGTCGACCTCTCGGCGCAGCCGCTGCTGGCGAAGCTCCTCGCCGAGCTCGCCGGGCTGCACGCGAGCGAACGCGGCGCCACGCGCTCGATCGAGGCGCTCTTCGCGCTGGGTTGGCCGGGAGAACGCGCGGCCGCATCGTCGGTCGAGGACCGAGTGCGGGCCGTCGTGAAGCGCCTGCGCAAGCTCGGGCTCGGCGACGTGCTGGAGACGAAGGACGGCGGCTTCCGGATCGCGCCGCGGGCGCGCGTCACGATCGGGTGAGTCTGAGATCAGAGCCCGACGACGATCGGCGTGGCGCTGTCCGCTCCGATCGTGCCGCCGCCGAGCTGTCCTTGCGAGTTCGCTCCCCAGCAGACCAGCGCACCGTCCGGCTTGCGGATGGCGCAGGCGTGCGCGTCGCCGCAGGCGATCTTCGCGGCCGTGATGCCGACGGCGGTCGGGGTCGCCGTGCCCCCGGTCCCGTTCGGGCCGAGCTGCTTGTTGGTGTCGTCACCCCAGCACCGCACGCCGTCCGACGCGTCGATGCCGCACCCGAAGACGGAGCCCAGGCAGACCTCCTTGAACCCATCGAGCGCGGGGAGCGGGGTCAAGGTGCGGACCGGGTTGAACGTGTCGAGGGTGAGCTGCCTCACGTTGCTGTAGCCCCATCCGGCGTGCCCACCATCGGCGAGCGTGACGATCGTGTCGCGTGCACCGCACGCGACGCTGGTCGCCTTCGCACCGGGAAAGATGGCGACCGGCGCCGCTTGGGTGCCGCCGTCGAACGGGAGCTCGCCGGAGACGTCCGTGCCGAAGGCGAACAGGTCGTTCTGGGAGGTACGCAGGACCGAGAAGCTCTGACCGGCGCCGAAGCCGTCGATCGGCGCTCCCACCGCCGTCAGCGAGATGGTCGTCGGCGTGGCCTGCGCCGCCTTCACGTAGTTGCACCAACACGAGAGCGTCGCGGTTCCGCTCAGCGCGCAGCCGTGGTCGACGCCGACGACCACCTTGGAGACGTTGGGGATCGTCGCCGGGACGGGCGTGGCCACGGGGTTCCCCTGGTAGGCCGGGTTCGGGATCTCCCCGGAGCCGGCTTTCCCCCAGCACACGAGCTTGCCGAGCGCATCCAACGCGCACGTGAAATAGGTGTTGGTGCCGTGGATCTCTCGGATCGAGCCGAGGCCCACCACCGCTGCCGGCGTCGTCGTCGCCGGTCCGACGGCCCCGCGCCCGAGCTGTCCGGAGGCGTTGTTTCCCCAGCACTGCACGGTGCCGTCCTTGAGGAGCGCACACGAGTGCTCGACGCCGAGCGCGAGCCCCGCCACGTTGCCGGGCAATCCAGCGTCGCCGACTCCGCCGTCGGACGGCGGACCTGCATCGGAGCGCAAGGAGCAGTCGGTCTTGCAGGTGTCCGGATCGATCGCGGCCGGGACGCACTTCGAGCTCACGCACGTATCCGTCGGATCGCACACGCGTCCGGCGCACGACGCTTGCAGCTCGATCGGGATCGTGAGTGCTGTCCCAGAAAGGTAACGAATGCTCCGCCGCGCGTGGATGCACCCCGGTGCGCCTTCCACGCACTGGCCGTCGTTGTCGAGCGTCGCCGGGGCGATGGCGGCGATGACCTCGATCCCGACCGGACCGTCTACGCCCGAGGGCCGGAGCACCAGCGTGCCCGCGTAGCCGTTCGAGCAGGCTCGGGAGAGGGACGTCGCCGGTCCGCTCGCCGGAAGCGCCGAGCCCACGTGGAGGGCGACCGAGTTCTTCGAGAGCGCCGAGCACTCGAAGTCCGTCGTCACACGGACGGAGAGCTGGGTGGGCTCGTGGCAGGCCACCCAGCCGAACGCGAGTATCGCGGCCACCCCCAGAAGCGCAAGGCTTGCGCGCGCCGGCCGGCTTCCGAGCAACGCGAATCGCATCGACGGAAACCCTACCACGACGAAGCGTTGCCGGAATCGGCAGGACGTTGCTCGGACCCTCCCGCGTGCGGGCGCAGAATCCCGCGAGAAATCACGGATCGCGCGCTGGCCCGAACCTTGAAGTAGGCGGTCGGCCCATGCGTCGCTTCGCCCTCGTCCCCCTCTTCGTCCTGGCTGCCTGCAAGTCCGCGCCGCGCGATCCGATGCCGGCGACCTCGGCCGCGGAGACCACGCCCCTGGTCGAGCCGGCGGCGGTGCTCGCCGACGACGCGCAGGTGGGTGAGGTCGACGAGCACGCACCCTTGCTTCACGTGCTCGCTTCGATGGCGCCCGTCTTCGACACCGTCGACGCCACCGTCGTGCGCGGGTACCTCCGGAAGGGCGCGAGCGTGCGTGGTGCCCTCGCCGATCTGCCGGCCGACGACGCCGACCACACCCGCTGCGCCGAAGGTTGGTACGAGCTCCGCGGCGGTGGCTTCGTGTGCGGGCGATGGGTCACCCTCGATGCGACCGACAAGCGCGTGCTCGACGCACCCGCGCCGCCCGCGCTCGACGAAGCGTTGCCCTACACCTACGGCTACGCCACCGCGAACGGCACGCCGCTCTACCGCTGGATCCCGTCCCGCGCGGACCGCCTCCGCTACGAGCCGTGGTTGGAGAAGAAGGAGACGGCCGCGGCGGCGGTGAGCGCGGCGGTGACGAGCGACGAAGAGACGCCCTGGTACCTCCGCGATTGGGAAGGTGGGAAGCCGCAAGTCTCGCTCGACGAGCTCGAGGAGGGCGGTCCGATCGAGCGCCGCATGGTGCGCGGGTTCTACGTCTCCGTCGACACGACGGCCACGGCGCGACTCGGCATGCTCGCGACGGTCGGCGGTGACTTCGCGCCGAAGGATCGCGTGGCGATCGCGAAGCCGATCACCGACTTCCACGGCGTGTGGCTCGGCGCTTCGAGCGCGAAGGCGCCGCCGTGGCCGCGGCCGATCGCGCAGCCCGACGGAAAGGCGCCCGCGTACGCGGTGGCCGCGCCGCCGACGCGCTTGCCGATGGCGTTCGTCAACGGGATCGGCTCGAAGCGCTGGACGCTCGACGACGCGCGCGCGAAGGCGACCGAGAGCGACCCGATCGCGCGCTACACGCCGGTCGCGATCACGGATCGGTCGGCGACGATCCGCGGCGTGACCTACCTCGAGCTCGAAGGGGGAGCGTGGCTGCGCGCGAGCGATGCCGTCGTCGTCCGTGGTCGCACGGCGCCGGCCGATCTCGGCGCCGACGAGACGTGGATCGACGTCGACGTCACCACCCAGACGCTCGTCGCCCACGTCGGGACGGAGCCCGTCTTCGCGACGATGGTGTCGACCGGGCGGTGGCGCCACGAGACGCCGCTCGGCACGTTCCACGTTCGCGAGAAGCACGTCACCGCGACGATGAAGGGCAACGGCTCGAACGGCGAGGGGCCGTACGCGATCGAGGACGTGCCGTGGATCATGTACTTCGAGGGCGGCTACGCCCTGCACGGCGCGTTCTGGCACTCGAACTTCGGGCATCGCCAGAGCCACGGCTGCGTGAACCTGGCGCCGGCGGATGCGCGCGCGCTCTTCGGGTGGGCGGAGCCCCGACTGCCCGACGGCTGGCACGGGCGAACGACGCGCGAGGGCGAGCGAACGACGCGCGTCGTGATTCACGCGTGACGGCGAAGTTGGATATCGTGGAGGTCGGAGGGAACCGGGCATGTGCCTCGCCGTCACGAGCGTTCGGCCGCACCAGAAGTGGAACTGGTCGGGAGACGAGATCATCCATCAACCCGTGATCCCCGCGGTCCGTCCGATCCCGGGCGTCCGCGGGAAGCGCTACGAGATCGACGTCCGCGAGTACCTCTCGATCGCCGGCAACGCCATCGTCCAGCGTCACCTGCAGGAGCTCTTGGCGAGCTTGTCCGCGGCGGAGCGCGCGCGGCTGTCGTCCGATGCGCCGGGGAGCTTCGACGCGCGCGCCCGCGCGGTCGCGCGCCACGTCTCCACCGCGATCGGCCACAGCGGTCGCCGCGGCGTGACTCGGAACTGGCTCTTCCCGGTGGAGACGCTCGCCGCGCGCGAAGGCGACTGCGAGGACCAGGCGTTCCTCCTCGCGGCGCTGCTCCTCGCGAGCGGGATCAGCAACTACTGCGTGCGCGTGGCGTTCGGCTCTCTCCACGTCTACGGAAAGCCGGCGCGGCGCTTCGATCACGCGTGGGTCGTGTACCTCAACGAGCGGGGGGCGTGGGAGATCCTCGAGCCGGCGGCACGCCCGCGCCGCTCGCGCGCGAAGAAGGGCGCCCGCCGCTCGGCGCCGGTCGCGCCGCGCTTGGACGTCGAGTACGTGCCGCACTTCGTCTTCAACCAGCAGCACCTCTGGCGCGTGCGCAGCAACGAGCGGCGCGCGGATCGGCCGCTGACCGACTACATGGACGACCGTCGCTTCTGGAAGGGCTTCGACCCGTCGTTCGCGACCGACATCCACGAGAGCGTCTTCGACGCCGCGCTCGTCGGCATGAGCGACGCCGATCTCGACGTGGTGAAGCACGAGAGCCTGGCGCTCGACATCGACGTGCTCGACTACGATCCGCGCGACCACTTCGACTTCGCGTACGTGGACGAAGGCTGGAAGCGCGTGCGCGATCGGGTGAAGTCGCGGAGCCTCGTCGAGTTCGCGCGCGCGGTGCACTCGGTCGGGGACTTCTACGCCCACTCGTACTACGCGCACTTCGTGCAGCCCGTCGGTGGGCGCTTGCCGCCGTACGACGTGGCGAACCCACCTGCGGCGGCGCTTCTACACTACGACTTCGACAATTTGGGACCGCTCCCCGGTACGAACCGGACCACGCAGGAGGCTGCCGCGCTCTGGCAAGGCAAGCTCGTGAGCGGGCAGTGGTGGCGGTGGTTCACGACGTACCCGAGCGACCTGAAGGATCCCGCCGAGCTGGCGCTGCACCGGTGTCTCCCCGATCACGATCTGGTGGCAGTCGACTCGGCGACGAGGAAGCCGACGCACAAGCTCTACGACGAGATGGAGTACCAGTGGCAATTCGCGCTGCGGCGGCAGGCGGCGGTGGATCACATCCGGCAGCTCTTCTTGGCGTCGCCGCCGACGAAGGCGTAGCGCCCGATGCGCTCAGCGATTGCGAAGTACGTCGACGTCGACGCAGCGCCACATCGGTCCCGGGAAGTCGCACGCACACGCCTTGCCGTCGATGATGCCGGCGTCGAGCTGCGCGTTCGGGCCGAGGACGAGGCACTCGGCGTTGCGGGGGCGGTCGCCGCCGTCCTCCCACGTGCAAGCAGCGCCTTCCGTGGCGGACGCGGGGCAGATGGGCGTGATGCGGGTCCGGCCGACGAACGCAGCGCCGCACCACCATTCGTTCACTGAGCACCCGCAACTGAGCGTGTTGGCCGGGTCCTCCGTCGGCAAACCGAAGTTGCGCGGCGGCAAATACTCGCAGGCCGGGTGTCCCTGACAAACCGACCGGTATGGAAAGTCGCGGATGGGAGCGGGCGGGCAGCCGCTGTCGGGGACGCTCGCGATCTGACCACACGCCAAGCCGATCGACGCGAGTCCGGTCGCACCGAGCAGGATCGCGCGCAGCGTGACGCGAGGCATACCGCGCCGGAGTGCAGTCGGCGTGCCAGCCGCGGACCCGACGATGGCGCGCGATTCATTGCACGAGCGCCACCTTGGTTGCCAGTCGCGCCACCGCAGTGTGCGGCACGCTGCGTAGTCAATTCTTGCGCGCTCCCCGACGGAAACGACCATCGATCGTCGAGCGCCCCGCGTGCGACGAACGATCCATGGCGCAAATCAAATCGGTCGTCGCGTTCGTGGTGCTCTCGGCTCTCGGTGGCGTGGTGCTCGCCTCGACGCCGGCGTGCTCGTCGGCCGACTGCAAGACCGAGACGTGTGGCAACGGCAAGGGCTACCAGAGCTGCGTCGAAGGCAACGACTTCGTCGTGCGCGACACGAGCGGCAAGGAGTACTCGCGGTGTCACACCGACTACGACTCGGTCACCGGCAAGGACGCGAACGACTGCGCGTACAAGCACGCCGAGTCGAAAGCGGCGTTCTGCAATTGAGCCCGCTCAGGGACCCGAGCCCTGCGGGAGGTAGAGCAGCTCCTCCAGCGAACCGTCGCTCTTCACCACGTAGCGTGCGCCGAACGTCTCGGTCACGCTCGCGTCCGAGCGCTGGTCCGCTTGCTGCGCGCACGGTTGGCCCGGGGCGCACTTCGCGGGCGGCGCCTTCACGAGCGGGCCGTCGATCCGCTGCCGGAGCGTGAGCCAGACCGAGACCGTGAGCGCTCCGTGATCGCGCGCGAGCTGGACGTGGAGCACACTCTTGTCCTCGCGCCCGCGGATCGTCGAGCCCTTCGGCGCGCGGTTCGTGCGCGCGGCCAGATCGGCGACCATCGCGGGCTCGGCGTCGGTGATGGCGCGCTGCGCGAGCGCGTCGATGCGATCGAGCGCCGCGCCCAGCTCGACCGCGAAGTCGTGTTGGTGCGCGAGAACGGGGTCGCGCGGGATCAGGACGTCCGAGAACGACGCCGTGGCGATCAGGTCGCCGCGCGTGTCGTCGGGAGGGACCTCGTTCAGCGACCACGTCGCGATGCGCCGGGTGGTGGGCTCGCGCAGAGGGACGAGCGCCCGCGCCGGTGCCGCCGCATCCGGAGGCGCGGAGACGACCGCACCGGCATCTGCGACGGGAGCCGGGTTCAGCGGAGCCGGAGCGTTGCCCCCACAGGCGACGGCGAACGGAATCCCGAGCAGCAAGAAGGGAAAGCGAGTCATGGCCACCTGAAACGAGTCTCGGGTCCTGGTCTTACATGAGAAAAGCGTGCGACGCTCGGGTGTGGGCTCACGCTCGAACGCGATCGTGGTCGGCGTCGCCGCCGTCGGTGTGGCGGCCCTCGTCGCGCACCTCGCGTTCTCGGCCAAGGCGCCCGCGCCATCGACGGCGTCTGCATCGCCCCCGGACGGGACGGTTCCGCCCTACGTGCCCTCCGTGACGTGGGTCGGCGGTCACGCCATCGGACCGGCAAGCGCGATTCGTGCCCTCGGGGCGGAGAGCGCACGCGGCACGCCGGACGGTTGTGAGACACCGGCACCGACGGCGGAGGAGCGCGCGAAGAGGAAGCCGCTCCCGTCGCTCGACGCGAAGGAGCGCCTGGTCGACCTGGCGGCGGGTGACGACGACGCGTTCTCCGGAGAGGTGACCGACCGCCTTCGCGAGAAGATCTACGGAGCTGGTTACGCCGCCATGTCGGAGTACGAGAGGAACGCGTATCTGGTCGCCACCCTCGACGTGGAGGTGTCGATGGAAGGGATCGAGAGCTACTTCGCCAGCAGGTCAGGCAACTGCGCGCTCCAGACCCAGGCGGCGCTCCACGCCTTGGGGTACGTCGACGAAGCCACGGCCTTCGACCGAATCCTCGCGGCATTCCCGAACGCGCGCCCGGCCGAAGATCGTGCGACGCGCTACGATCAGATGCAGGCGTTCACGTTCACCTCGCGTTCGGTGGAGTGGCGCAATCCGGAACCGTTCCGGCGTCTGACGGCGAGCCCGCTCTTCGTCGCCTACGTTCGGAAGCACCTCGCGTCATTCGACTTGCCGCCCAACTGAGCTCCTCTACCGCGACCGCGCCAGGCGGTCGTCCGCTCCCGCCGCGATCTTCTCGAAGGCTTCGTCGAGCGACGTGAAGACGCTCCACCGATCGCCGCCACTTCGGCGCGCGACCGCTTCCACCACCAGCTCTTCGAGCGCGGTCTCGCGCTTTCCTTTCCAGAGCTTGTCCGCGAGCGCGACGAGCCGCTCTTCGAGGGTCACGCCTTCGTCCGCCCAGCGCGCGTGGCTCACGCACGAGCGTGCGAGCTCCGGCGAGACCCCTTCCTCCAACAACATGCGTTGTCCGGTCTCTTCGTGAGCGTGGCCCGGTTCGTCGAGCTCGGAGGGGTGCCGGATCTTCCCCACGTCATGGAAGACGATCCCGGCCTCCACCCGTGCGACGTCGACCCGCACGTCGAGCGCGGCGACCGCTTTCAGGATCGCGTCACCCGCTTCACCGACGAGCTCGACGTGACGAACCAGGCGCGGCGGCGCGCCGAGCTCCCGCACGAGCGCGAGCGCCTCGTTACGCCCGAGCCGCTTTCCCGTCACTTCCCGAGCGCGATCTCGCGCTCGAGCAGCGCGTCCGCGTCCTGCGTGAACTTCACGAAGGCCGCGTACTCCTTGCCCGGCTGCACGCGCCCGGCCGGGAGATCCACGAGCCGCGAGAACACGATCTCGTGGCCCTGCACCTTGTCGTCGACGCGCACGACGCGATCGCCGTCCTTCACCTCGGCCCCGCCCAAGCTCGCCGGCATCTTGAAGCTCGCCGGTGCGACGACGTGGAAGTCGACCTCGACGTGCGAGGCCGCCCCGATCAGGAGCGGCGTCTGGCGCTGCGCCAGCGTCGCCAGCTGCGCGATCTGCATCGAGACGGGCGGACGGAGGGTGATCTTGTCGCCCGCACCCTTACCAAATTGGGACACCTCGGCCTTGATCTTCAGCGTGAGCGGCTGATCGGGGTCGGCCTTGGCCTCGAACTGGACGTCCCGCACGTGGGCACCCGGGAGCGAGCTCGCGAGGAGACGCGACTCCACGAACGCGAAGAGCTGACTCTCCGGGACCTTGTCGAAGACGTTGCGCATCCGGATCGCGAGCTTGCCCATGTACTTCTGGTTGAGCTCGACCGTCGCGCTGCCGTCGTCGTGCATGTCGGCGCGACCTTCGAAGCGGACGCCGTCGAGGGCGCCGCCGCCGTCGATCGTGATCTTCGGCGCACCGTCGACCAGGAGCACGGCCGGTTGCCCGCGCACGTCGGCCGGGACGTACCCGAACGGCGCGAACTTGTCCGCCACCGTGAGGTAACGCGGCGTCTTGCCGTCCAGGCGGAGGAGCAAGGTCGAGTACGTCTCGATCTCGCTCATCGGGCTCGAGGCCGGCAGCGCAATCCGGCTCTTCGCGAGCACGACCTGCACCTTCAGCCCGAGCGCCCGCGCGAGGTACTGGAACGCCGACTGGCGCGAGCCGGACTTGCCGAACCACGCGCGGCGGCCGTCCTTCTCCTGCCCGTCTTGGATGCGCTCGAGGACCGCGCGATAGAGCGTGCGCGCGCGTGCCTCGTCGTCGCCGGCGGGCACCTTCGCGACCACCGCGAGCGCCTCGCGCTTGATGCGCGGATCGATCGCGGTCTCTTCGCTGACGAGATCCACGTAGCGCGTGAGCGTCTCGTCGAGCGACATGCCCCAACCGACGCGCACGCTCGGCAGGAACTCCTGCGGCGGCGGCGAGTCCGGCTCCTCGACGAGGGGAGGGGACTCGTCCACGCGCCAGCGACGCTCGGTGAAGATGCCGCGCGCGGCGACCTTCGGCGCGGGGACGTTCCCCCGCGTCTCGATCAAGAGCTCCTTGTTCGTCGGCGAGATGACGACGAACTCGCTCCGCCAGTAGCCCTTGTCGGCCTCGCGGAAGAACCAGGTCGGGCCGCGGTAGTGGCGCCCCATCTCGCCGTCGCCCTCGTTCTTGGTGACGTGCTCGATCTCCAGGTAGTCGCCCACCTCGAGGTTCGGCATCGTCAGGGTCGGCTTCCCCGGCACCGGCTCTGGCTCGAGGATCTTGCCGTTCTTCTTCAGGACGCGGAGGCGCAGCACGGTGCCGCTCGGCGGCTCCTGCTCGGCTTCTTTGCCGATCGCTTCCTGGCTCTGGATCTTGAGGATCTCGTGCTCGAGCATCTCGCTCGAACCATCGGGGTGGACCCAGAGCGCGGAGTAGTCGAGCACGCGCGCGGAGACGCCCGCCATCGACTTGCCCTTCTTCTCCCACGCCTCGAACTCGGCGATCGCGGCGCGCCCGTCGATCCGGTACGGCTCGAGGTCCATCGTGCCTTCGAGCAGATCGATCGCGGCGCGCAGCTCGGCGGTGCTGCCGCCCAGGCGGAGCGCTTCCCCGAGCGCCACGCGGAGCGCCTTCAGATCGCCCTTCGCGTAGGCGCGATCGGCGAGGCGGAAGCGCGACGTCTGATCGAGCGGGTTCTTCGTGAGCGCCTTCTCGAGCTGCGTCGCCGCAGCGCTCGGGTCGCCGGAGCGGAGGAGCACCGCCGCGATGCGACCCGCGAGCTCCTTGCGATCGGGGCGGCGCTTCTGGATCCGCTCGAGCTCGGCGATCGCGGCCTTCCAGTCGTGACGCTCGAGTGCCTCGTCGAGCTCGATCTCCGAGTCGGGATCGAGCTCCTTCAGGTGCGTCCCCACTTTGTCCGCCTCGGCGCGCGAGCCGTTCTCGCGGAGCGCGCTCTGGTAGCCACGGAGCACGCGCGCGTCGTCGGGGAACGCGGTCGCGAGCTCGCTCAGCGCTTTCGTGCGCTCGGCGCGCCAGCCGAGCTGACCGTAGAGCTTCGCGAGCTCGAGCTTCACGTCGGGCAACTGCGGCACGTCGTCGGCGAGCTTGCGGAGCGGCTCGATCGCGTCGACCTCGCCCTTCTGCTCGGCGTCGTCGAGGATGAGCCACGCCCGCGCGTACCAGAGCGCGTCGTCCTTCTGGAGCGCGCGCTGGAAGAACCCGCGCGCGCGCTTGTGCTTGCCCTCTTGGCCGTAAGCCGGGTCGCCCGCGGCGAGCGAGCCCGCGCCTTCGAGCATGAACGCGGCGGCGTCCTCGGGCTCGACGTACGGCTCGAGGAGCACGTTCGCGACGTCGTCCATGCCCTCGACGTGGGCGAGGTACGCGCCGATGTACGCGGAGATCGGGCTGCGCTCGGCACCGTCCGCGAGGAGCGGCACGAGCGGGTTCGGATCGTCGAGGACCTTCGGCGGAACCATCGACCAGGGCGACTCGCGGTCGGTCGAGCCGGTGATGCCGGCGGCACGCCCGTCCGGACCGAGCAAGCGGATCGTGGTCTGGTCGTCGAAGAGGCGCGCCACGATCCGGTGACGACCCTTCGCGAGCCGAACGGCCGCGCCGAAGCGCTGCCACACCCCGAACGTGCGCAGGTCGCGCGCGAGGATCGAGACGTCGTCGATGAAGATCTCCGCCGCGGCGGAGACGGCGACGATGAGGTCGCGGTCGCGATCGAGGTCGAAGAACCCCTCGACGTAGAACATCCCAGTTTGGGACTCCTCGGTCGCGGCGATCTCGCAGGCGTCCTGCTCGGTCTTGAGGACGTGCGGGGCGATCCCACGGGACGGGTCGCCGTCCCAGCGCGCCTTCCACGGGCGCGGCTCTTCGGCCGCGAAGTGGCGCCGGCGATCGGGGGCGGTACCGCGCCCGAACGGGCCCGCGAGCCGCAGGCCGGAGAGGCACCCGTTCTTCTCGACGAGGAACTTGTCGTAGTCCTTCCCGGTGATGTTGGCGGCGCGGTAGGTCTCGACGTCGATCCAGTCCTGGATCTCGGCGACGGCGCGCCAACCGAGGTGCCCCGGGGTCGCCACCAGCTGCGCGAGCGTCTTCTCGTGCTTCTTGTAGAGCCCGGTGACCGACTGCCGGAAGCCACGGAGCTGGTTCGCGGCATACCACCCGGCGAGCGGCGCGACCGGATCGTCGCTCGCTTGGGCAGCCACGAGCGCATCGGCGTAGCCGGCGGCGGCATCCTTCGGGACGCCTTCCTCCTCGGCCGAGATCCCGCGCGCGAGGCTCGCGTAGAGGCCCTTGCCCGAGAGCTCGCGCAGCCGCTTCTCGGCTTCGAGCGCGCGCTTCTTGTCGCCGCCCGGCGCGAACCGCTCGGCGAGGACCCACTTGCCGACGATCTCCGCGTCGCTGCTGCCGGGGCCGGAGCTCCGGAGCGAGGCGAGCGGGAGCGCCGCGCTCTTGGCGCTTGCGGCCGCGCCGCCGCAGCCACCGGCGACGACCGGGGTGAGCGCGAGCGCGGCGAGCGCCGCCCCGCGCGCGACCATCCGAAGAAGAGCGCGGCTCATTGCGCACCCCCGACGGTGAAGACGAGCCGTTGGCCGAGTCCCTTGTCCACTTGCTCGCACCAGGCGCGGAACGCCGCGTACTCGGCGGCGGTGATGCGGGTCTTCTTCATCGTGACGGTCGTCTTGACCACGATCGCGGCGCCTTCCTTCTCGACGGTGACGGTGTGGGAGCCGAACGGCGTGTCGGACGACGACGCGGTGGGCATCGTCGTGATCTGCGCGTTGGCGGGGAGCTTGATGCGCCGCTCGCTCACCTGCGTATTCTGCGCGCGGAGCCGGATGTCCTGCTTGCGCGCGGAGAGCGTGGCGAAGTCGGCGACCAGGTACTCCTTCGGTCCGACCGGGACGCTGAGCTTCGCGCCGTCCTTGCGGGCGAGCGTGGGGACCTTGCCGGAGACCTTGAGCGACGGCACGAGCTCGACGTTCTCCATGTCGTTCGCGGTCACGTTGGACGCGGTGATTCCGGGGAGCTCGCCGCCGAGGTCCTCCTCGACGCGCTGCTTGCGGAGCGCCTCGGCGTGGTAGCGCACGCGCCACGACGCCGCGTAGACGCCGCTCGCGCTGCCGGACCAGTCGATCTGCGCCGAGCCGTCGGCGGCGATCGTCGTGTCGAACTTGCGCGTGACGACGCTGGCTGCGGCCGGGGGATCGGGCAGGTGCACGAGCTTCGGCTTGCCCTCGTTGATCTGGATCGCGAGCGAGCCGCGGTCCATCGCGGGGAGCTCGGTCGAGCCCGAGTACTCGGCCGTACCATCGAGGTACAGGTCGAACGCGGGCACGTACGCGATCGCGTGGTCGAACGGAGCGAGGCTCGCCGGGTAGTCGTCGAAGTCGCCGCGCAGCCCGGTGCGCACGATCACGATCGTGGCCGGGATGCCGAGCTCCTTCAGCATCGTGACGATCAGCGTCGCCTTGTCTTTGCAGTCGCCGTAGCCGCGCGCGAAGATCTGCGCCGCCCGGTACGGCTTGAAGCCGTGGATCCCGAACTCGAGCGCGACGTAGCGCGTCTTCTGGACGACGTAGTCGTAGACGGCGGTGACCTTCTCGCGGTCGGTCGTCTTGCCCTTGGTGACCTCGGCCACGCGCTTGCGGACCTCGTCGTCGGCGACGAACTGGTCCTTCACGAGGCCCCAGTACCAGGTGCCCATGTCGTCCCAGCTCTTATAGGTGGAGACGTGGACGTGGCCGAGCACCTCGGTGTACGGCGGCATCAGCGGCTCGCTGTCGAGCGCGCCCAGGTTCTGCGCGACGAAGCGATAGACGCGCTTGTCGCCCTTCTCCTCGACCGACTTCTGCAGGTTCGGGATCTTCGGCTCGTTGAAGTAGAAGGTGCGCGCCTTCGGCGTGATGAGCACGTACTCGGCGCGAGCGACGGGCTCGTCCGACTGCATGTACGCGACGTCGCCGAAGTAGTCGGCGAACGCGTTGCGCTCGGCGACGTCCTCGATCCGGTAGAGGATCTCGACGACGTCCCCCGCGGCGAGGCGCGGCACGCGGACGCGGTACGCCGACGCGGACGTGTACATCGCCATCGACGGATCGTCGGTGCCGCCGATCGACGTGGTGTACGTCTCGTCGACGGAGCCGTCGGTGCGATAGACCTTCACGCCGCGCAGCTGCACGGTCTGCGAGTCGCTCTCGAACGCGAAGCCGTAGCCGCGCCCGTCCTGCGCCGCGCGATCGGTGAGCGGCTGGTAGACGATCTGGTGGAACTTGCTCGAGAGGCCGTTCGGGAACACGGTCGCCACGGTGAGATCGACGAGCGTGCGGCGGTCCTTGCCTTGCGCGGGTGCGTTGCGCGTCGCGAGGAACTCCTTGGACGCCACGGCGTAGAGCTCGTCGTCCTTGGGCTTCTCCGGCGTGAGGTGCGCGAGGTAGTCGCGCACGTCCTTCGCCTGCGGCTTGAGCTCGACGACCTTGCGGAGCAGCGCTTCCTGCTCGCCCCGGTTCCCCGCGAGCGCGGAGAGGTCGGCGAGCGAGCGCATCACGTCCGTGTCCTCGGGCGCGAGATCGAGCGCGCGCTTGTACGCATTCGTCGCGCGCCCGCGGTCGCCGAGCGCGATCCAGAAGCCCGCCGCGGTCGACTGGCGACCCGGGTCGTCGGGGTCGAGGTCGACGAGCCGATCGATCCAACGCGACGCCTGCGCGGTGTCGCGCCGCGCGACGAAGAGGTCGATCTTTCGGCGCGCGTACTCCGTGTCGTCGAAGCGGAGCTGCGCGTAGCGCTCCTCCATCTCGTCGGCCTCGGTGATGCGGTCTTCCTGGCGGAGCGCGGCGACCGTCTCGCGGAGGAGCGCGACGGAGCGCGGGCGGCGCGCGAGCGCCTGCTCGAGGAACGCGAGCGACGTCGCGCGGAGGTTCGCTTCGCCGTAGAGCTCGACGCGCGCGAGCACCGCGGTCACGTTGTCGCGATCGCGCGCGAGCGCTTCGTCGTAGTAGGGGATCGCGTCGCGCCAGTTCACGCCGCTGCGCGCGTGTGCGGCGCGCGACAGGAGAACGAGCATCTTGTCGTCCTCCGAGACGCCGCCCTTCTTCACGAGCGCCTCGGCCTGGGCGATCCACTCTTCTTCCTGGTTGCGGTTCTCGGAGAGATCGCCGGCGAGCAAGCACCGCGCGGCGGTGGGCGTCTTCTTGGCGGCGCGCGTCGCGAGGTCGCGCGCGATGTGCTCGGACTCGTCGTCGCCGGCGGTCGCCACGAGGTAGCGCGCGTACGCTTCGAGCTGCCCCGCGTCGGCGGTCGGTGCCTTCGTCGACTTGTCGAATGCCTGGATCGGTCCTTCGACCGAGGCTGCCGGGAGCGTCGGCTTCGTCCAATTCACGGTCGAGAGCGCGGCGCGCGTGGCTTCCGTCGTCGCTTCGATCTTGGGGTCGGGGTTGCCGCGATCGTCCGCGAGCCGCACGGCGAAGACGGGAGCGCCTTCGACGCCGCACGTCTTGAGGAGCAGCCGGTTCTCGCCGCTCTGCAACGTCACCGAGCGCGCCATGCGCTCGGAGTCGAAGTCGCGATACTTCGAGTCCTCGAGCGCGAGCGCGCCGTTCCACCACACCCGCACCGCACCGGCAGCGCCGGCCCAGATCGAGATCGTGCGCGACTGCCCCTTCTTGAGCGTCGCGTCGTGGACGATCGTCGTCGCGTACGAGCAACCCGCTTCGACCGGACGGATCAACCCGCCGAGATCGACCCACCCGAACGGCGCGCGAATGGGAGCGATGCGCCACGCGACCTTGCGCTCCTTGCCGTCGTACGCCTTGCCGACGACGGGCGCGCCGTCGACCTCGGGCTCGAACGCGCGCGGGAAGCCCGCCTTGCCTTCGTTGTCGAACGGACCGACGACCATCCACTGCGAGACGAATCCGAGCGCACCGATCTGGCGCTTCGCACCGTCGAGATCGCCGCGGCGTCGCCGCGCGTAACCGGCGAGCAGCTGCGCGTACGCGCGCGTCGATCCGGAGCGCGCTTCGGCGACGGCGCGAAGGCCCTCCTCGACGGCGGCGGGATCACCTTGATCCCACTCGCCCCACAATTTGCGAATGGCGGCATACGCTTCGGCGTTCCCTGCCGTGGATGCCGTCTGCGCGAGTGCACGAACACGGGGAAGTCGCGTCTCGACTTCGGCTTCGGCGGAGTCCGTGATGCCGACCACGCCGAGGGTGGGGAGCGTGCCGACGCAAAGTAGAAACAGCGCCGTACGGATTCGAGAATTCACGGCGCGAGCATTCCCCGGCGCCCTCGCGCAAGCAAGCCGCTTTTTGTGGCATTTCCACCCTTTCGATGTAGAGATGGGCGCGAAGTGACCCTCATGGCCGAACCGGAGAATCGAGACGTCGCGCTCGGCGTGAAGGTCGATGAGCGGACGAGCTCCGACTCCGTCGCGCCGGCCGAGAAGGCGTCCGGGTCCGCGGTGAGGGGGCTCATCAAGACGATCCGCCCGCACCAGTGGGTGAAGAACCTCTTCGTGATGGCGCCGATGTTCTTCCACAAGGACGTCTTCCTCACGACCCCGCAGGGACCGGCCCTGAACCTGGCGGTGACGGGGCGCGCGCTCCTCGGAACGGCGGTTTTTTCGCTGCTCGCCGGCGCGGTTTACACCATCAACGACCTGGTCGACGTGGAGGCCGATCGCATCCACCCGGTGAAGCGTTTCCGCCCGATCGCGAGCGGGGCGGTGCCGGTGAGCCTGGCCCGAATGATGGCGGTGGGCCTCGTCCTCTTCGCCCTCGCGGTGGGGTGGCTCCTCGATCCGTTCTTCGCGGTGGTCGCGCTGATCTACTTCGCCCAGAACGTGGCCTACAGCTTCAAGCTGAAGAAGGTCGCCTTCCTCGACGTCGCCATCATCGCCTTCGGCTTCGTCCTCCGCGTCCTCGCGGGTGGCTACGCGACCAACACGCACGTCAGCGGGTACCTGATCGGGTGCACCGCTCTCCTGGCGTTGTTCCTCGGGTTCGGCAAGCGCCGTCACGAGCTCGAGCTCGAGCATGCGGGGAAGCAGCGCGCAGCCCTCGAGTTCTATTCGAAGCGCGGCCTCAACGTGGCCCTGCTCCTCACCGGGACGGCGACGATGGTGACCTACGTGGCCTACACGTTGGATCCCACGACCTGCGAGTTCTTCCAGACGCGGTGGCTCTGGCTCACGGCCCCGCTGGTCGGGCTCGGCATCGGCCGCTTCCTCATGCTGGTGAGCGGCCGCGCCGGGCGTGGCCACAAGTCCGAGTCGCCGACGCAGGAGATGCTCCGGGACGTGCCGTTCGTCCTCATCGGCGTGATGTGGTGCGTGGTCGTGGTCGCGATCGTCTACCGCCTGCGCCCCGGCACCTGAAACTCGGACCTGTAACTCCGGCCAAACCGGATGGAAGGTGGCTCTCGTCGGGGGCGTAGAAGCTCCCGACATGAGCTGGGATCTTCTCGTGATGCGACTGCCGGTCGGGACGAGGTCGCTCGCCGAGCTACCCCCAGGGTTCGAGCCCCAGACCATGGGCTCCCGGAGTCAGATCGTCAGCAAGATCACCTTGCTTGGCGCGGAGTGGATTTCCGTGGAGAATCGCACTCTTGGCGTCATTCGCGACGAGCTCCACGTCGTCGAGCTCGAGCTCCCCGCCGGCCCCATCGACCACCTGACCCTCACGCTTCACGGTGAGGATGCGGTGGACGCGGCGCGCGCCGTTCTGGACGTGCTCGATGCCGCGGCCGTCGACCTGGACACCGACGCCGTCGTGGATCTGGGCGCCCCGGCCTCCCGTCGGCAGGCCCGGCAGACGTTCGATCTGGCCTGCACCGCCTGAGTCGACGATTCGGGGGCTCCGCCCTTGACGGTTCTCCGTCCGGCCATTAGTTAACCAAAAGGTTGAATATGCCGGACGCTCTCGGACAGGTCCTCTCGGCCGTCGCGGATCCCACGCGTCGCGCGCTCGTCGATCGCCTCGCGCGCGGGCCTGCCCGCGTCACCGATCTGGCCGAGCCCTTCGACATGTCGCTCGCGGCCGTCTCGAAGCACCTGAAGATCCTCGAGCGCGCCGGGCTCGTTCGGCGCGAGCGCCACGGGCGCGAGCACACCCTCACCCTCGATCCCGCACCGCTCGGCGAGGCCGCGCGCTGGATCGATCACCACACCCGCTACTGGACCGACCGCCTCGATCGTCTCGAGGCGTTCTTCACCCCGGAAAGAAAGCCCAAGTGAACTACACGCCCCCCAAGCTCACCGAGCTCGTTCTCACCCGGAACATCCCGGCCAGCCCCGAAGCGATCTACGACGTCTGGCTCGATCCGAAGAGCCCCGGCGGCCCATGGTTCGGGGCCAAGCGCGTCATCCTCGATCCCGAGGTGGACGGGCTCTTCTTCCACGCCGTCGAGCACGAAGGGCGCACGTGGGCCCACTACGGGCGCTTCACCGTCCTCGAGCGCGGCGCGCGGATCGAGCACACGTGGATGTCGGAGGCGACCCGCGGCGTCGAGAGCGTCGTCACCGTCACGCTCACACCGAAGGACGGTGGGACGCTCGTCACCTTGCGCCACACGGGCGTGCCCGACGACGAGATGGGTCGTTCGCACGCCGACGGCTGGGGGTTCATCCTCGGCGCCGTGGCCGAGCGGGTCTCGCGAAAGAACTAGCGCGCGCGCTCGTTCGTCTCCATCTTCGTGGAAGTGACCGACGACGAGCTCTCGCGCCCCCTCGCCAAGCCTCCCGCCGCCACCGGCGGCTTGGCTGCGAAGACGAACCCGATCGTCGATCTCGCGCTCACGCTCCCGATCTTTCTCGGCTACCACCTCGGCGTCGTCTTCCTGTCGGTGAAGAACGCGTCCGACATCGTGACGGGTCTCATCCTGGACGCCGCTGCGGGGAGCAAGGGCCTGTACTTGCTCTTCACGCTCGCGATCGGCGTCGTCTTCGCCGGCATCTTCGTCTGGCTCGGGCGCGGGCAGGCGTTTCGGCCGGCGAAGTTCGCGCAGATGGCGGTCGAGGGCGTCGCCTACGCGCTCGCGCTTCGCCTCCTCGGCGCGTACGTCGTCGGCTCGATCTTCGGCGGCAAGATCGCGATGGGCGGGTTCACCGGCATCGTCATGTCGCTCGGCGCGGGCTTCTACGAGGAGATCACCTACCGCGTGCTCCTCTTCGGTCTCGGCGCGAAGCTGCTCACCAAGTTGTTCGTGCGACCACCGCCGGGTGCGCTCCCCGGCGCCGAGCCCGGGCTCCTCGCGAGCACGAAGGCGGCCGCGATCACGATCGGGTGGGCCGTCGTCGCCGCAGCCGTCTTCAGCGGCGTCCACTACGTCGGCGCGCTCGGCGATCCGTTCGAGCTCAAGACGTTCGTCTTCCGCTGGGTGCTCGGCTTCGCGCTCACGATGATCTTCGTGCTGCGCGGCTTCGCCCCGGCGGTGTGGGCGCACGCCTTCTACGACATCTGGGTGCTGGTGCTGTAGACGGGCGCCTCGCGCCGAAGCTTGCGGCTCTCGGTCCGCACGAGATCGAGCGCGAGCCGAACCTCGCTCTCGGACGCCACCGGCAACACGAGCGGCGCGAGCGCGCGGGCTGCGCTCGCGAGGTCCTCGCACACGAGATCGCGCGCGTTGGCGCGCGTGAACAACGAGCTCACGACGATCCGCGCGACGCTCGCGAAGAGACCATCGCCCTCGGGCACCGCGATCGCCACGAGGTCGTCGTGATCGCGCTTCTGGATCAGCTCCTTCGCGTAGCTCCGCGCCTTCGAGTCGGGGAACGGAAGCCCGGTCGGGTTGACCGAAACGAAGTAGTAGCTCGGGTGCGAACGGCGGGTCGCGCTCTGGAAGGCGTCGATCCGCTTCAGCGCTTCGACCGTGACCTTGCCCGTCCAGACGACGATCACCCCGTTGCGCCAATGGGCGGCGCAATAGCTGGGATGCGGATCAGCGAAGACGAGCCACACCCATGGAACGTAGCTGCCGCCGCCAGCGAATGGAACGAGATTGCGGCGCCAGCTCAGGCGCGGCGTTCGGCCTCGCGCCGCGGCAGGCGGAGGGCCATGACGAACGCGAGCGCCATCCCCGCGCTCGCGAACCAGTACGGAGCGGTGCGTGCAATCTCTCCGTACAGCCACCCACCGAGCGCCGGTCCGAAGACGCGGGCGAGGCTCGCCATCGACTGACTCGCGCCGAGCGTCGAGCCCTGTTCGGCCGCCGAGGCCGACTTGGAGACGTACGCGCTCACCGCGGGTTGCGAGAGCCCGTTCCCGATCGCGAGCAGGATGCCCGACAGGTAGAGGAGCCACTTCCCGACGTTCGGCGCGACCGCCGTGAGCGCGAAGGCGACGACTTGGATCGCAACCCCTGCGCGCAAGATGGTCGCGTCCTCCACCCGACCGGAGAGCTGGCGGACGATCCCGCCTTGCACGAGCGCAGCGGCGACCCCGATCGCGCCGAGGAGCAGCCCCGTCGCGCGCGTGGACATGTCGAAGACGTCCTTGTTGAAGAAGCGGTACGTCTGATCGAGGTTCGCGAACGAAAGCACGAGCACGAAGTTCACGACGATCGCGCGCCCGATCGCCGGGTCACGGAACGCACTTCGGAGCGCGCTGAAATCGAGCGGCGTCGTGCGCCGGCCCGCCGCGGGGGTCGCGGTCTTGCGACGCTCCGGGGGCAACGACTCGACGAGCCCGAACGCGACCCACGCGAAGTTCACGAGCGACAACGCCGCCGCGGCCCAGCACGCCCACGGCCCGTGCCGCCCGTTCACCGTGATGCCGGCGAGCACGCCGCCGATGCCGGGCCCCAAGATGAAACCGAGCCCGAACGCCGCCCCGATCAGGCCCATGCCCTTCGCGCGGTCTTCGGGCGGCGTCACGTCCGCGATGTAGGCGCTCGCCGTTCCGAGGTTCGCCGTCGCGATCCCCGCGAACACGCGCGCGGCGAAGAGCCAGTGGATCCCGGCGCCCCAGGCGAGCGCCGCCCCGAGCGCGGAGTTCGCGATGGCGGTCCCGAGGATCGACCACACGAGGACCGGCCGCCGCCCGATGCGATCGCTCAGCCGCCCCCAGAGCGGGACGAAGAGGAACTGCATCAGCGAGTACACCGCCGACAGCAGCGTCGCGACGAAGGCGGTCGACGAGAAGGTGTCGCGCGCCTCCTCCGCGAGGAACGGCAACACGAGCCCGAACCCCAGCAGATCGAGGAAGATCGTCAGGAAGATGGCGCCCAACGACGGCTTCCGAGACGACGGCACGGCGGCGGAGCTTATCACCGGCGGATCGCGTGGAGGAACGCCTCGCGGTTGCCTTTCGGGCCGAGCACGCGCGAGTCGGCCCGCCCCTGCAGCGTGAACCCGTGCTCTTCGAGCTCGCTCACGACGCCGTCGATCGCCGCGGTCCTCACCGCTTCGTCCCGGACGACCCCGCGGGTCTTGGACGCGATCTCGCGCCCCACCTCGAACTGGGGCTTCACGAGCGCGACCAGCGCGCCCCCCGGCTTCGTACAGCGGGCGATGGCCTCGAGCAGCTTCCCGAGACCGATGAACGACGCGTCGACGACCGTGAGGTCGACCGCTCCGCCGAGCGCCTCGGGCTCCAAGGTGCGCCCGTTGGTTCGCTCGCGAACCAACACCCGCGGATCGTCACGGAGCTTCTGCGCGAGCTGCCCGTACCCCACGTCGACCGCGGCGACGAACACCGCGCCGCGTTGGAGCAGGCAATCGGTGAAGCCGCCGGTGGACGCACCGAGGTCCAGACACCGCAACCCCGCGGGGTCGACCCGCAAGTCGTCCAGCCCGCCCGCCAGCTTGTCCCCCCCGCGCGAGACGTATTTGCTCTTGCCGCTGCGGATTGCCAGTGGCGCTTCGGCGTCCACGAGGGCGCCGGCTTTGTCGATCCGCTCTTCCCCCAAGTAAACGCTGCCGGCGAGCACGAGCGCCTGCGCCTTCGCGCGAGACTCGGCCAGGCCCATCTCGTGCACCCGCACGTCGACGCGGACCTTTCCCCGCCCCCCCGACAAATGGTTGCGTCGACTCACAGCGAATTTCTGCTAT
This sequence comes from Polyangiaceae bacterium, assembly GCA_044224495.1. Classification (GTDB taxonomy): domain Bacteria; phylum Myxococcota_A; class Polyangia; order Polyangiales; family Polyangiaceae; genus JBGAKG01. Next base: position 239,220 of record JBGAKG010000004.1, read on the forward strand.
AGCACTGCACGGCCGTCACCCGGGGACCTTCAAGGAGCCACCGATGCGCCTTCAACTTCTTGCCGGAACTGCCCTCGGGCTCTTCTCACTCGCGTTTCTCATCTACTGCACCGCGGAGCCGGGCACCAACACGCCGACGCCCGTCTGCGACGCAGACAGTGGGGCTGGCTGTCCCTGCGACACCAACACGTTCAAGCCGACGGCCTGCTACTCCGGGCCGAAGGGAACGAACGGCAAGGGCATCTGCAAGGCCGGTACCCGCAAGTGCAACGGCGGCTACACGACCGCGTGCGAGGGCGAGGTTCTCCCGACGGACGAGATCTGCGATCTCGCGGACAACGACTGCAACGACAAGATCGACGACGTTCCGGAGATCGCGAACGCGGACCCGGTCGCGTACTGCACCTCGCCGTCGTGCTCGCCGAGCTTCGTGGACGCGGCGATCGGTTGCTTCGGGACGGACCCCGGCATCTGCGGCGCCGGTCGCAAGACCTGTGCGAAGGGCACGTCGGTCGGCGCGCCGACCGGTTGCCAGTCGTTCGGGCTGAAGGCTTCGCAAGAGGTCTGCAACGGCTTCGACGACGACTGCAACGGTCAGGTCGACGACGGCCTCGAGGGCATGTTCGACGACTGCGAGACGGATGCTGCGATCGGCGAGTGCGCGAAGAACAAGTACAGCTGCGCCGACGGCGGGCTCGAGTGCAAGCCGAAGGACCCCACCACCGAGTCCTGCAACGGCAAGGACGACGACTGCAACGGGCAGATCGACGACTCTGCGTGCAAGTCGACTCCGCAAAACTTCTACTGCTGCGTGCCGATCAACGGGGGAAACGGCTTGTGCGTCGCGCCGGGCGCGTCGCAGCTGTCGAGCCCGTCCTACAAGTGCAAGGCGGCGCTCTGATCGCGGGGGGATTCGATGACGAGGCTTGCTTGGATTGCATTGGCGGCGTCAGCGACGTTCTCTTTGGGGGCGTTGCTGTATTGCAGCCCCACCGCGACGGTGGAGCCGACCGACGCAGGCGTCTGCGATCCCGACTCCGGCACGAACTGCCCGTGTGACCCCAACACGTACAAGCCCGCCGCTTGCTACAGCGGACCGAAGGGGACGAACGGCAAGGGCATCTGCAAGGCGGGCACGCGCAAGTGCGTGGCCGGCAAGCTCACCGCGTGCGAGGGGGAAGTGCTCCCCGAGGTCGAGACCTGCAACCTCGCCGACGACGACTGCAACCAGATCACCGACGACGTGCCCGAGTTCAAGGACGCGGCGCCGATCGCGTACTGCACGTCTCCGGCGTGCTCGCCGACCTTCACCGACGCTGCGATCGAGTGCTTCGGCAACGGCCAAGGCATCTGCGGCGCAGGGAAGAAGGCGTGCGAGGAAGGCACGGCGGGCGGGAAGCCCACCGGGTGTCAGCCCTTCATCAAGAAGGGCGTGCCCGAGGAGTGCAACGGCTGGGACGACGACTGCAATGGCCAGGTCGACGATCTGTCGTGCCAGTTCCAGACCGGCGACTGGTGCTGCAGCGGACCGACGACGCTGTGCACCAGCGACTCCAAGTACATCGACGGCGGATTGTCCGGCTCTTACAAGTGCAACTACGGGAAGTGACGGGGCGGGCAGGAAGGAATCACCATGCGGATCGCAAAGACTCTCAGCCTGATCCCGCTCGTCGCCCTCTTCTTCGGCGCCGCCGGATCGCTCGTGTACTGCGCGCCGACCACGACGACGGGTGACTCCGACGCGGCGACCTGCGATCCGGACTCGGGCACGAACTGCCCCTGCGACATGGCGACGTACAAGACGTCCGATTGCTACAGCGGGCCGAAGGGCACGAACGGCAAGGGCATCTGCAAGGCCGGCAAGCGCAGCTGCGTGAACGGCCTGCTCACCGCCTGCGTCGGCGAAGTGCTCCCGAAGACCGAGGTGTGCAACCTCGCGGACGACGACTGCAACGGCAGCGCCGACGACCTGCCCGACTTCAAGGACGTTCCCCCGATTGCGTACTGCACGTCCCCGGCCTGCTCCCCGACCTGGGTCGATGCGGGGATCGAGTGCTACTCGCCCGACAAGCAGGGCATCTGCGGCGCGGGCCGGAAGGCATGCGCGCCGACGCCGTCGGGTGGTCAGCCCACCGGTTGCGAACCGTACGCCGGCATCCAGCCGCAGCCCGAGGAGTGCAACGGTCTCGACGACGACTGCAACGGTGAGGTCGACGACGGTCTGACCTACGGCGCGTGTCTGCTCGGCGGTCAGCAGGGCATCTGTCGCGAAGGCGAAGAGCAGTGCGTCAACGGCGCGCACAAGTGCGTGAAGGTGAACTCGCCGCAGACCGAGATCTGCAACGGCAAGGACGACGACTGCGACGGCGAGATCGACAAAGCGGGTCTCTGCGGCAGCGGGCAGAAGTGCTGCCACGATTTCGGGAGCGAGTTCGGCAGCTGCACGTCGAACACGGTCGGCTGGGACGAGTGCAAGTGACGCGCGCCCGCAGCGGCGCTCAGAGCTTCACGTCGGGATAGAGCGCCGCGGCCAACACCGCCACGCCTTCGCCGATGCGCGGCCCGGGTCGCAGCACGCGCTCGTCCGCGACGGCGACGACGTTGCCGCTCTTCACCGCGCGCACGTCGCGCCAACCGGGGGCGTCGGCCGCGATTCGCTGCGCGCCATGTTCTTCGGCGACGGCGGCGTCGACGACCACGTCGGGATCGAGGCGGACCACGGCCTCGAGGTCGAGCATCGGATAGGTGCCGCCGCTCACGACGGCGTTCGTGCCGTGCGCGCGCGCGAGCACCTCGTCCCCGAAGCTTCCGGGTCCCGACGCGACCACCGGCGAGATGCCGAACAGAAGGAGAACGCGCCGCTTGGGCTTCTCCGCGAGGGCGGTCGCGACCGCGCCGTAGCGTGCGCCGATGGCGGCGACCACCGTCTCGGCCTCGGCCGCGCGATCGATCTCCGCGCCGAGTCCGCGGATCATCGCATCGACCTCGGCGAGTGACTCCGTTCGCGGGAAATAGGTCGCGATGCCGCGCGCTTCGAGCTGGGTCACGATCGCAGCGCCAGCGGGCCCCCGCGCGCCGACGACGAGATCGGGACGGAGCCCCACGATGGCCTCCAGATCGGGATCGACGTAGCCGCCGACCTCGGGGAGCCCATGGATCTCGGCGGGGTAGTCGCAGAACCGCGACCGCCCGACGAGCTGCGCGGTCGCGCCGAGCGCGCACACCGTCTCCGTCGTCGAGGGCGAGAGCGACACGATCCGCCGCGCGCGTCCGGTGACGGTCGCCTTCGCGGGCGCCGACTTTCGACACGCGGCGAGCGCGAGCGCGGCTGCCCCGAAGGCGAGCACCGCGCGGCGCGACACGCGCTCGGTCATCCGACGAGCCCGTACTTGTGGAGCTTCTCGATCAGCGCCGGGCGCGAAACGCCGAGGCGGCGCGCAGTCTCGCTCTGGTTCTTGCCGGCGGCCTCGAACTGCTCCGCGATGATCGCGCGCTCGAACGCCTCGACGCGTGCCCGCAGCGGCTTGCCGGCGCCCGGATCGACGAACGGCGAGGAACCCGACCGCGCGGGCGCTTCGTCGTCCAGCGTGCGATAGAGCGCGACGCCGATCCGATCGTCGGGCGCGAGCGCGAGGAGGCGCGCCACCGTGTTCTCGAGCTGGCGCACGTTCCCCGGCCACGGTGCGGCGCGCAACAGATCGACGAGCGCGGGCTCGATCTCGACCCCGCCCATGCCGTAGCGCTCCGCGTACGTGCGCGTGAACGCGGCGACGAGCGGGGCGATGTCCTCGGGTCGCTCGCGGAGCGAGGGCACGCGGATCGGGACGACGTTGAGGCGATAGAAGAGATCCTCGCGGAAGCGCCCCGACTTCGCGTCGGCGGCGAGATCGCGGTTGGTCGCGGCGATGAGGCGCACGTCGACCGTCTCGGTGCGACCGCCCACCGGTTGGACCTCGCCCGACTGGAGCGCGCGCAGCACCTTGGCTTGGATCGGGAGCGTGAGCTCGCCGATCTCGTCGATGAAGAGCGTGCCCGTGTGCGCCGCCTGGAACCAACCCTGGCGTGCGTTCTGCGCGCCCGTGAACGCGCCCTTCGTGTGACCGAAGAGCTCCGCCTCGGCGAGCTCACCCGGGATCGCCGCCGCGTTGAAGCGCACCATCGGCCGGTCGGCGCGCTTCGAGTGCGCGTGGAGCGCGGTGGCCATCACGTCCTTGCCGCTGCCGCTCTCGCCGGTGAGGAGCACCGTGACGTCTTTCGGAGCCACGCGCGCCACGAGATCCAGCACGCGCTTCATCGCCGGGCTCTCGCAGACGATCGAGCGCCCGAGCGACGTCTCCGTCCGCAGACGCGCGTTCTGGAGCCGGAGCTCGCGCGTCTCCGCGGCGCGCCGGATGCAGAGCACGAGCTCCTCCGGATCGAACGGCTTCGGCAAGTAGTCGTGCGCACCGGCCTTCATCGCCGCGACGGCGACGCGCTCGGAGCCATGCGCCGTCAGCATCACGACCGGGACGTTCGGATCCTGGACGCGCAGGGTCTCGAGGACCTTCATGCCGTCGATGCCGGGCATCGCGAGGTCGGTCAAGACGACGTCCGCGCCGTGTGCCTCGAACGCGGCGAGCCCGGCGGCACCGCCATCGGCGAGCTCGACCGTCAGGCCGGCATCCGAGAGGACGGCGTCGAGAGTGAAGCGGAGCGACGAGTCGTCGTCGATCACGAGCACGCGCGGCATGGCTTGCTATACCTCGTTTGGTGGGCTCTGGGGGCGCATCGGGAGAGGCATCGCCTCGCTCGGTCGGACCTCGGCCGGTAGCTCGATGCTGACCGTGGTCCCACTCTTTCCTTCGACGGTCGAGCTGTCGAACGACAGCCGCCCACCATGCTGTTCGACGAGCGCGCGCGCCATGGCGACGCCGAGCCCGGAGCCCGCTGCGCGGGTGGTGAAGTAGGGCCGGCGGATCCGCTCGAGGACGTCGGGCGTCATCCCGCTCCCGCGATCGATGACGCGGATCCGGAGCCACCCGTCCTTGGTCCGCGCGATGTGCATCGTGACCGTGCCGCCTACGGGCGAAGCCTGAATCGCGTTGAGCACGATGTTCAGGAGCGCTTGGCGCAGCTTGCGAGCGTCGCACGCGATCTCCGCGCGCTCGTCGCCGATGACCTCGAGGGTGACGTCGCTCTCGGACGCGCGCGTCTCCAGCAGGATGACGAGCTCGCGGGCGATCTCGTACGGCCGCGCGGGGCCGAGCTTGAGCTCGTCCAGCCCGCGCGAGAAATCGAGGAAGCCGTCGACGATGCTGCGCAGGCGGTCGGCCTCCTGCGCGACGATCGAGAGACGCTCCGCCGCTTTTTCGTCGGGGGTGCTCCGCGCGACGTGGAGCGAGAGTCCCTTGATCGCGGCGAGCGGGTTCTTCACCTCGTGCGCGAGTCGCGCCGCGACGCCCTCGAACGAGCGCGTCTGGTCTTGGCTCTCCTCGTAGATCTCCTCGCGGCGCGCCGCGAGCTCGAGCGCGATGCGGCGGTACATGTCCGTCACGCCGAAGCCCATCTGGAGCATGCTCACGACCGCGAACGTCACCGTCCCGCCCCCGACGAGCGCGAACTCGAGCGTGGGCCGACCATCGCCATCGAACAGCGGCGCAGGCAACGCGAGCATGTGGGTCAGCGTCCCGACGGCGAGCATCGTGAAACCGAGCGCGTTGCAGCACGCGAGCGTGACGGCCTTCCCGCGCTCTTCGAGCACGATCGGCGCGATCGCCATCAGCGGCATCCCCATCGGGAGGAGCGGGCTCGCGATCCCGCCCGTCACCGCGAGCCCGACGAAGTAGTGCAGGGCCCCGAAGAGGAACGGCGAGAGCGAGGGGGCCTCGTTCGCGCTCCGCCCCTTCGACACGAGGCCGAGCCCGATCGCCATCGCGAGCGATCCGAGCTGGATCCCGACCCGGAGGAGCACCTCTCCACGGAGCCAGAGCACCCCGATGATGACGAGGTTGAACGGCACGAACCACGCGAAGCGCCAGCGCGTCGAGGCGCGCTCCATCTCGAGGAAGACCTCGCGACGGACCGCCTCGAAGCGGGCGCGGTGGTTCCGGGCGCGTTCGTGGGGCATCCGAGTGCTACGATGCCACAGGCCGCGCCTGGGATTCGGAGTAGGTCAGCGCCGGCGGCGCCGGACGACGAAGAGGGCCGCCGCGAACATCACGAGGACCCCCTGCTTCCAGGGGACCGGCTTGTTCGGGTCGGACGCCACGTCGCAGCCGCCGCCACCGCTGTTTCCGTTGCCGGTGGAAGTGGTCGGGGGCTTCACGAAGCACTGGCCGCCCGCGCCCACGTCGCTGCAAGCGTACCCGTCGGGGCAGTCCTGGGCGTTCACGTCGCAGGACTGGGTGCAGATGCTCTGCGCGCCGTCGCTCGGGGCCGCGCACTGACCGGACTGACAGTCGGTCGGGTCGGCGCACGGATCGCCGAGGGCGCCGTTGCCGGCGGTCGAGCCGCCGTCCGTGCCGATCGGCACGCCGCCATCGGCGGGGGGCGGCGGGAGCGGTTGCGTCCACGACGGCGCCGGGTAGCCGCCGAGCTGAGCGGCGGTCTTGGCGGTCGCGACGATGAGATCCTTCCACGCGTCGGTGCGGGTGTAGATCGGCGAGACGCACACGCCGTTCTGATCGCCGCCGCGCGAGAGCACGCCGAACGACACCGCGAGGCCCTTGGTGAAGTTCTTCTGCTCGTAGGCGCTCGAGCCCGAGTCACCGGAGCACGTCGAGTCGCCGGACACGAACTCGTTCGCCGTGAGCTGCGCGCCGTTCAGGTTGCCGCAGTCGATGATCTTGTCGCCCGGGATGCAGGCGATGTTGACGTCTTGGCGGATGCGGCGCGTCCCGCTGTCCTGCGCGCTCGGCGACGTGATGCCGAAGCCGATCGCGGTGACCGTCGTCGAGTAGCGCGAGTGATCGGTCATCGAGTACTGCACGACCGGCGTGACGGGCGTGGCCTCACCGGCGGACACGTTGTCCTTCAAGATGATGAGCGCCATGTCGTTGCCGCAGACCTTCGTCGGTTGCGGCACGATGATCTGCGAGCCCTGGTGCCAGCCGGTGCTGCCCTGGAACATCTTGTAGTAGGTGGTGACCCACGCCTTCGATGCCGCGTAGGGCGAACCGAACGTCGCCGTCGAGCAGTCGATCTGCTGCGGCGAGGGCGAGATGCAGTGACGCGCGGTCATCACGAGGTTCGGCGCGATCAAGGCGCCCGAACAGATGCCGGTGCACTGGCCCGGACCATTTCCGATGCAGAGCCCGATCGCAAAGGGATGGGCCGTGTCGACGGTGCCCCCTTGGATCGGTGCGGCGGCGTGCCCGACCGACTCCGTGCTCGTCGACGGTGACGAGCTGCTGCAACCCCCCGCGACCGTGACGAGAGCGAGCGCTGCGACTGCGACACCCGTCATCGTGCTGCGAGACCTGACCATGGACGCTCCTCCGAAAGAAAGCTGGTGCTCCTCCGACAATCCCGGACCGAATCAGCATAGCGAGCCGCGCTCCCGCGGCAACGACGTTCCACGTGTCGGATAGCGACGTACCTCGTGGAAAACGTTGGAAAATTACACGGGTCAAGGTGCCTCGGGTCGCGAGCTGGTCGAGGCGGACTCGCGGTCGCGCTATAGAAGGGGCTGCCCATGGCGAGTCCCACCGGCGAGGTCAGCCCCGCAGAGCTCGCACGCCGGCTCGCCGCCACCGACGCTGGGATTCTGCTGGTTCCGTCGCGCATTCTGCGCCGCGTCATCAAGCGCCACCGCCGCATTCCCGGCATCGGGCTCGACGTCCCGCACGCCGGCTCGTACGTCGTCGGCAAGGAAGACCTCCTCGCGATCGCCACCCCGGACGAGCTCGGCCGTGCCGCGGCGGACATCCCCGCGTCGGTCCTCCTCCTGCCTCATCCGGAGGACGAAGGGGATCGCGAGACGATCCTGACGCGCCTCTGGCGGGCGGCGTTCCACGCCTCCATCCACCGCGAGCTCGATCGCAAGGTGGCGAGCGGCGAGCTCTCGCCGGCCGTCGTGCGCTCGCGGATCCATCGCGTCGGGCAGACCGAGTTCGACGAAGTACGGCAGGTGCTCCGCCAAGACGAGCTGCTCCTCTCTCCGCACGATCAAGCCTCCGTCTACGTCGAGCTCGTCGCCACGTACTTGGAGCTCTCGCTCTTCGATCCCGATCAGCTGTCGCGCACGTTCCCCGCGCTCACCGATGCAGCGCCCCCGACCGGGCGCGAGAGCATGGTCGAGCTCCTCGGCGCGGACCTCGACATCCCCGCGCTCCTCGCGAAGTGCCGCCCCGACGGCGCGCCGCCGCTCGAGCAGATCGCCGCGCGCGCGCGCGTCGAGAGCACGCGCTCCCCCTATTTGCACCGGCGCTCGCGCGCCTCGGCGACCGACGAGATTCGCGCGCCGCCGCCGCCGCGCCGCACGATGGCGGACGAGCCGCCGGCGATCACGAAGCGCGCGCAAGTGGCGGAGAAGAAGGGGAACCTCGTCCGCGCGATGATGATTCGGTCGCGGGTGGGGACGCGCGGCGAAGCAGGAGCGCGCCAGAACCTCCACACGCTGTGCCGCCGCCTCGCGACCGCGCTGCACTGGTCGGACGCACCGGTCGACGAGTGGGCGAACGTTCTCCACCCGCTCGTGACGGCTGCCGGCGCGCGCCGCCTCCCGTGGAACGCGGAGAGCAGCCTCCTCTACGACCTGCTCCGCGCTTGCCTCGATCACGAGCGCGAGATCTCGACGATCAGCGTCGTCGAGTGGGCGATCTCGTTCGGCAAGCGCCCGGTGCAGCGCCCGCTCCCCGCCCAGCGCGAGGTGCGCGTGGCGAAGCACATCCGCTCCGCCGCCGATCGCGTCGCGTCGGTCGGGGTGGAGGAGAAGCCGCGCGCGCTGATCCACTCGCTGATGCTCATCCTCGAGGATCGCGCGGAGGCGAACATCCGGCGGGCGCTGCGGCCGAAGCTGCAGAGCGCTCTCGCCGAGGTCGGTCTCGTCGCGCGCAACGTCCCCGAGCAGGTGTCGGAGTGGAAGCTGATCGAGGAGCTCGTCGATCAGATCGTCGAGCACCGCTTCCTCTCGTTCAGCCAGCTCCGCGATGCGATCTCGCGCAACCAGGTGAAGCTGAAGACACTGCGGCCGAAAGAGCTCGTCATGGGCGACGCGCTCCTCGCGCTCGACCGCATCCTCGCGCGCACGCTCGATGGCGTGTACCGCCCGGCCGAGGTCTACCTGCGCGGGCTCCAGAAGTTGTCTTCGGTCACGTTCGGCACGGTGCCGGGCCGGCTCCTCGTGCTGTACCTGCTCTTGCCGGTCGGGTGTGCGTACGTCGCGCTGGAAGGCATCCAGCACGTCGTCGGTCCGATCCTCGAGCACGGGTTCCGCTTCGAGCTCCCCGACCTCGTGCGCCCGGAGTCGCTCGGCGTAATCGCGGCGGTGCTGTTCGTCATGTTCCACTCGGCTACGGCGCGCTTCGTCGTGAAGCGCGCGTTCAAGCTGATCGGCGCGATCCTCCGCCTCTTCCTCGTGCGCTTCCCGCTCTGGATGTGGGAGCGCAAGCTGGTGCAGGCGATCGCGAAGAGCCGGCCGGTGCAGGCGTTCGGTCGTTACGTGCTCAAGCCGCTCGCGCTCACGGCGCTGCTCACGGCGGTCGTCCCGTTCCTGCCGATCGAGCGCGAGGTCGCGATCGCGGTCGCGTGCGTTCTCTTCATCGTCGTGAACGTCGTGCTCAACACGCGGGCGGGCGCGATCGCCGAAGAGGCGACGCTCGATTGGGTGATGCGCACGTGGCGCCGGCTCCACAAGCGCATCGTTCCCGGGCTGCTCGCCTTCGTGGCGGGGTTCTTCCGCCGCACGCTCGAGACGATGGATCGCACGATCTACGCCGTCGACGAGCTCCTGCGCTTCCGCCAAGGCGAAGGGCGCGTGGCGTTCTACCTGAAGGGCGGGCTCGGCATCCTCTGGTTCATCGTCACGTACATGGTTCGCCTCTACGTGAACCTGCTCATCGAGCCCGAGATCAACCCGATCAAACACTTCCCGGTCGTGACCGTGGCGGCGAAGCTGATGATCCCGATCACGCCGACGCTCCACGCGGCGATGAGCGTGCCGCTCACGCGGCTCCTCGGCGGCTTCCTCGGCGAGGCGATCGCGGTCGCCACCGTCTTCGTCCTCCCCGGCTTCTTCGGCTTCCTTGTCTGGGAGCTCAAGGAGAACTGGAAGCTCTACGAGCAGAACCGGTCGCGCGAGCTCGGGCCGGTGGTGATCGGGCACCACGGCGAGACTATGATCGCGCTGATGCGTCCCGGGCTCCACTCCGGCACGATCCCGAAGATCTACTCCAAGCTGCGCCGCGCGGCGCAGAAGGGAAAGGTTGCGCTCTACAAGCAACGCGAGGCGCTCGGGGACATCGAGACGGCGCTCCGCCGGTTCGTGGAGCGCGAGCTCGTCGGGTTGCTCGAGCGCGCGCAAAAGTGGAAGGGCGGCAAGCTCGTGGTCGGAACGATCACGATGGCGTCGAACCGCGTGCGGATCGAGCTGCTCTGTCCGGGGAAGGACGCGGGCTCGGCGGAGATCTCGTTCGAGGAGCAGTCGGGCTTGCTGCTCGGGACGATCTCGCGCGCGGGGTTCATCGACACGCTCGAGGGCGAGCAGCGGATCGTGTTCGAGAACGCGCTCGCCGGGCTCTACAAGGTGGCCGGAGTGGATCTCGTGCGCGAGCAGGTGGACGCCGTGCTCGGCGGGCTGCCGTGGGACATCACCGACGACGGGCTCCTCGTCTGGCCGGACGGCACGTGGGCGACCGAGGTGCTCTACGACCTCGAAGGGCGCGGCAAGCTCAAGCCCGTGCGGCGCGTGGGCGACGGAGAGGGCGCGCGGAGCGCGAAGCCGCTCGGCGCGGACGCGGTGTTGTTCCGGCAAGGCGACATCGCGTGGACCGATTGGGTCGCCGCGTGGGCGGCGGCGGCGAAGGTCGAGCGGCTCGTCCACGGCGGGACGATCTTGGCGGCGCCCGCGACGAAGGCGCCGGTGGCGCCGCTGCCGGAGCCCGAACCGTCGACGGCGGTCGACGCGGGACCGCCGACGGTCGTGGAGACGTAGGCGCCACGGGAAGTGCAGGCGCGAACCTGCGCCTGCGCCTGCGCCTGCCCGTCCAGCAGCTCCGCGGAATCGCTCGCTCTCGAGCAGCGTTGCCAAGGGGTGCGTGGGCCGTCGCCAATTCTCCTCGCCGTACTGATGGCGGCCTGCCGCTCCGAACACTCTGCGCCGCAGCCCGACACGAAGTCGCTGACCGCAACTGCGCCTTCAGCGAGCTCGCTGGCGGCTCCGGCGGCGAGCACGGTGGCGTCGGCGAGCGCATCACCGGCGACCGCTCCGGAGGACACCGAGTGGTGTCTCGTGCCCGGCTTTGCAGAGGCCAACGGCGCCTCGCGGCCTCCCTTCACGGTGACGGGCGCGCGGGCAGCCGCGCTGCTCGCCGCATCGCCCTACGCGAAGCGAACGAACCCCGGCACGGGCAAGCTTCACGTCGAGACGCTCGTGTGTCCGACCGCGGCGGCGTGCGCGAGCGCCACGACGCTTGAGGAGCGCCGTGCGCACTGCGACTACGTGATGCGCCTCTACGTCTACGATCCCAAACCGCCGGCGGGTGGGCGCGGTGTCTTCTATCTCGACATCGACGACCACGTCGACGCGACGACCGGAGAGCTCTGGACCACCGACGGCACCGCCTGGAGTCACGAGGCTCAGAAACCGTAACAGGCGTTCAACGGACCACCGTCCAAGTAGATCAGGCGGCCCTTCGGATCGCGCGTCGCACATTGGTTGCTCGTCCCGCCGCCGTCGCGACAGACCGGCACGCATTCGGTGCCCGAAGGGCACTCGGGGCTGCACGTCGGAGGCGTGACGCTCGAACCGCTGCTCGTGCAACCGAGCACCGACCAAGCGAGACACAGCGTCACCCCGACGAAAGACTGCACGCCCACGCAAGGAGCTTGTCGTCCCTCGCACGTCGGCGCAAGCGCCGCCGGACGGCACCATTTCGGACATCCGCGTCGAACCGATGGTGAGACCTCGTGGGATCCCGTATCCACTTCGCATGGGTGGATGGCGTGGATGGCGTGGATGGCGCGGGTGGCGTGCGGCGACTCTCCTCGCGGTCGTGCTCGGCGGCGTCGGCGCTCCCAAGGTCGCGAGCGCGTTCTGCGGGTTCTACGTCAACGGGTCCGGTGCCCAGCTCACGAACGACGCGACGCAGGTCGTGCTCATGCGCGATGGCACCCGAACCGCGCTGACGATGGAGAACGACTACAAGGGCCCGCCCGAGGACTTCGCGCTCGTCGTCCCCGTGCCGGTCGTGCTCCAGAAGGCGAACGTCAAGGTCGTCTCCAACGACGTCTTCAAGCGCATCGACGCTTGGAGCGCCCCGCGTCTCGTCGAGTATTGGGAGCAGGACCCTTGTGCCCAGCCGCCGCGCTCGGCGAACACCGCCTCCAACTCCGGTGGCGGCGGCGCCGGTGAGATGGGTGCCAGCGGGCCCGTCGGCGACCACAACGTGAAGGTGGAGGCGCAGTTCGAGGTCGGCGAGTACGAGATCGTCGTCCTCAGCGCGCAGGATTCGTCGGGGCTCGACGCTTGGCTCCGCGAGCACAAGTACAATATCCCCCAGGGCGCAGAGCCGGTGCTCCGGCCCTACATCGACGCCGGCTCCAAGTTCTTCGTCGCGAAGGTCGACACCGCGAAGGTGCACTTCGAGAACGGACGGGCGGCGCTCTCGCCGCTGCGCTTCCACTACGACGCGGAGAAGCTCGAGCTGCCGGTACGCCTCGGGCTCCTGAACTCGGCGGGCAAGCAGGACCTCGTCGTCTACGTCGTATCGACCGATCGCTACGCCGTCGCGAACCACCCGAACGTCACCATCCCGACCAACCTCGACGTCAACGAGAAGGCGCGCGACGGCTTTGCGAGCTTCTACGCAGCGCTCTTCGACGACACCGCCGCCAAGAACCCGGGCGCCGTGGTCACGGAGTATGCGTGGGTGGCCGGCACCTGCGACCCGTGTCCGTCCGATTCGAAGCTGTTCTCCGGGAACGATCTCGCGTCGCTCGGAGGGGACGTCATGCCGAACATGACGCTCTCGACGGTCGTTCAGCAGCTCCAACTGGTGCAGAGCTTCGCCACGGTCACGGGGAGCACCGCCGACGAGTTTCTCATCCGATCCCATCTGCGACGTCACTTTCCTCAGTACCGCGCCTGTTGGGAGGGAGCGCACAACCCCAAGCTGGCAGGGAAGCTCGCCGTCAGCTTCGACATCCCGCCGGGCGGCGGACCAGCGACCGTGAAGGACGGCGGGTCCGATCTCTCCGACGCGAACGTGATTGCCTGTGCTCTGAAGGAGATGTCGGGCATCGCGTTCCCTCCCACGCCCGACGAGAAGGTCGCCCACGTCACCTACTCGATCGTCTTCGAACCACCGACCCGGTCGCTCGTCGTTTCCAGCACGAAAGGCTCGTTGATCCTCACGCGTCTCCACGCTCGCTACGACAAGACCTCGCTCGGCGACGATCTGGTCTTCAAGGTCGCCGATCCGATCATCGGCGGTCGCGAGCGCCGCAATGCCGATGGCAAGCTGGACCAGGGGGCATCGCCGACGACGGGAGACAGCACCTTCCAAGCGCGCTACGCGATCCGCCATCCTTGGCCCGGGCCGATCACGTGTGCGGATCCGCAGCGTGGCGTCTGGGGTTCGCCATGGCCGGACGCAGGCGTCACTCCGGCCATGCAGAGCGCGACGAAGCTCGCGTTCGTCCCGCGCGGCAACGTCGAGCTCGCATCCTTCATGGCGAAGACCGACGTTGCGGCGGCCGTGCCCGATGCAGGCGCTCCCGCCGACGCAGGCGCGCCCGCGGCGGGCTCGTCGTCGCGCTGCGGATGCCGCGCGGCCGGAGCGAGCGGTGAAAGCGCACCCATCGCGTTCGGCGCCTTGCTGATCGGGATGCTCGCGCTCGCTCGCCGCCAGCGCTGAGCGCGCAGCCGAAGAAAAGAACCCGGGAAGCCGCTACACTCGCGCCATGACCGACGGGGCGGACGCGCGGAGCGCACTTCTTCGCGCGCAAGACGTGACCGAAGACGAGCTCGCTTCCCTGCGGAGCGGAACGATCCCTCCACGGCTCCTCGCGCGCGTGCGCAGTGGCGGGACGATGCTGATCGTCTTGGCGCTCCTCGGCTTGGGCGCGATGGCGTTCCTGATCGCCGCCGCGATGGGCACGTTCGGGCCCCCCGATTGGACCCTGGGCCTCGGGGCCCCGTTCGCGCTCGGCTTCGCGATCTGGGCGCTGTATCGAGCGCTCCTTCGTCTCACCGACACCGCGATCGAGACGGTGGAGACGATGCCGACGAAGCTCGAGTCCCACACGAGCCGTCACGACGTCTACTGGGTCCACTTCGGAGCGTTCAAAGTGAAGGTGAGCGCGTATGGGCTCTCCAACACGACCTACGGACTGATTCGCGAAGACGTGACCGCGCGGGCGTTCTTCGCGCGGCGAAGCAAAGCGCTCCTGGCGGTCGAGCAGCCGCCGCGAGCCTGAGCGAGCCGCGTTGCCTCGGTCGGGGTGCCATGCTACATCGGCGCACCTCATGCGACACCTCTCGCTCCTCGCGGTTTTCGCTGCCGTTTCCTCGATCGCCGCCTGCGGTGCGACCGTCGACGACGTCGATGCGCTCGACGGCACCGAGGCCTCCGAGATCAAGGCGAGCGACGTGTGGGTCCACCTCGACGCGAACACCGGGCTCAAGAACGCGACGCTCTCGGTCGTGAACGGCGCGACCGTCCGCTGTCCGAACGGCGTCGTGGCGAAGTCGTGCAAGGTGACGAAGCTCGTCCTCCCTGCCGACTGCAACTGGGAGTGCCAAGACGGGCTGCTCGGGCACCAGGGCGAGGCGCTGCTCCACGGCGCGTTCGTCGGGACCACGTTCGTCGCCGATCGCGGGATCGACACGTACGCGCTCGGGCTCGGCACGCGCTCGATCTACCTGCTCAGCGCCGCGCCTTCGTGCACGAAGGATCCGTGCCCCGCCACCATCGAGCGCAAGAAGCTCAACTCGTCCGTGCACGACACGGTCTCGTCGCTCGACTTCGCAGGCGCGGTCGATCCCAACTTCTCGCTCGATCCGTTCTACGGATGGAGCCGCCTGACCACGCCGGCGGGGCTCGTCGCGTCGGGCCGCGTGTCGAAGGGCGCGTTCAAGGTCGACCGCGTCTTCCGACTCGAGACGCCGAAGCTCGCGTGCGATCCCGAGCTCGTCGCGCGTCCGCACGCGTACTCCGATCCGGGGCTCCTCGAGTTCCGCACCGAGTTCGAGGCCGAGCGCTACGTCGACCCCAACGGCGAAACCGTGCACTGGATGGTGCGCACGGCCGAGACAGAGGCGACCGTCACGTTCACCTCGGGGTTCAACGACCTCTGGGCCGAGAAGTTCCGCATCGACAAGACGACGTGCGCGATCACGACGATCGCCGAGCACTGACGCGTCGCCGCAAGACGTTCATCGAAGCGACTTCGTCGTTACCCGCGAGATGGGGACTTTGTCCTGTTTCGCGATCGCGACCATTCGATCGATCGCCTCTCGGACTCGCGGCACGTACTTCGCAGCCGTCTCTTGGTGGAATCCGATCGTGACCACCTGATCGTGCGCCGGGTCCGCCTTCCAGCGCTCCTTCGCTTGCTGGAAGACGTCGACCATCTCGTCGGCCGTCACGTAGTCGGCGAGCGCTCCGTTGTCGGGCAGCTCCTTGAGCTTCCCCTTCGCGGTGGTGATGACGTAGGGCTGCGTCGCGGCGGTCGTGCCCTTCCACTCCGTCGCGATCCAGTCCAGGAGCGGGAGCCCCTGGAGCTCCGCGGACAAGTACGGGCTCGGCACCGCCGAGCTGTCCCACGTGATGCCCTGCGCGACGAGCGCCTGCCGCACGACGTCGCGCGCCATCCAACCGCCGGCGCGGAAGCTCTTGGCGTGGCCGAAGCCGTTCGCTTCGAGCGTCGTGATCGAGAATGCGATCACCTTCTCGAGCTCGGGCTCCGTGTACGCGCTGATCGGGACTTCGTGTCCGCAGTCGAAGCTGCAGTCGTTCGAGAGCCAGCTCCGACCCCAGAACGTCGGCGTCGAACGGAACGTCACGCCCGCCGCTTCGAAGAGCCGCTTCCAGCCGTGGATGTGGAGCCCGAGCTCGTCGGTCGACTTCAGCGCCGTCTGGATCTGCGACCGCACCGTCGCCGCGTTCGCGCCCGGCTTCGTGAAGTACGCGGCGTTGAGGAACTGAACGAGCCGCACGCTCGGGTAGTCCTCGCGGAGCTTCTTCATCGCGCCGAGGTTCTCGGGGAGCAGGTCGCGCCCCTCCCAATCCACCGTGACCACGATCTGCACGCGCCCCTTCGCGCCGAGCGCGTCGTCGGAGTCGTCGACGAGATCTTCGTCGGTCGCCGTGTCGACCGCGCACGCCGCGAGGAGCGGGAGAACCAGAAGGGCCAGCCAGCGAGAGCGCATGGCGCCTACATCTGCACACTTCATACCACGGCGACTCCAAGCGTCCGGCCCATGATCTTCCAACGAAATTCGCCACCCGATGGACCGACCCCGATCCACGCGAGGCGGCTCCCTCGCGATCCGCACCGCGGGGTGTCCGCGAAAGTCCCGCGATGGGTGGAGCTGACGGATCCGTGAGCCGCGGCCATCCTATGGCCCATGCGGAACGTGCTCGTCGTGCTCGCGCTGTTCGTGGTCGGGTGCGGCGGCGCCGTGAACGCCGGTGACGACGGCGGCCTCGATGGGGGCAAGGTCGATGGCCAACTCCCGATCGACGGCTCGGTCGGGTGCTCGTCGTCGACGTGCGCGGGTTGCTGCAACGCGAAGGGCGCGTGCGTGCTCGGCACGGCGGCAAGCGCCTGCGGTCGCAAAGGCGAGGCCTGCAGCGACTGCTCCGCGCAGAAACGGATCTGCGTCGAGAGCGCGGGCGACGCGGGCGGCGGCACGTGCGCGTCGGCGGAGGCGATCGAGTGTTCGTCGAAGAACTGCGCCGGGTGCTGTGACGGCAACACCTGCCGCGACGGTACGGCGCTCACGAAGTGCGGTATCGGCGGAGTCGCGTGTGGCGCGTGCCCCCTCGGGCAAGCGTGCACGAACGGCGCGTGCGTGCCGACTCCCGGCTCGTGCGGGCCGAGCAACTGCGCCGGCTGTTGCATCGGGTCGACGTGCATGTGGGGCGTGGACTCCACGGCCTGCGGCAAAGACGGGGCGAAGTGCTCGAACTGCACCTGCGAGGCCGCCGCTCCTCTGTATGGCGGCGTGTGCGTGACCTCCAAGTCGTGCGGCGAAGGTTCGTGCCCGAACGGCTGCTGCGACGTCTACTACCAATGCCGGCCCGGCACGGACAATGTCGAGTGCGGCACGGGCGGCACGAAGTGCAGCATCTGTGCGAACAACGGGACGTGCGCGCAGAACGGATGCACCAAGGGCCAGTGCGATCAAACGACCTGCCCGAACGGGTGCTGCGACGCGTTCGGCGTCTGCCAGACCCAGCACGATCTTCAGCACTGCGGCAGCGGGGGACGGGTGTGCGTGTCCTGCCCCGTCGGCTTCGCGTGTCTCTCGCACACGTGCACGCCCGCGCCTCCGTGCAACGCCACCACCTGCCCGAACGGCTGCTGCGACATCGGCGGAAACTGCACGACCGGATCGACCAACAACGCGTGCGGATCGGGAGGCGTCGCGTGCGCGACTTGCAGCGGCAGCGATCAGTGCCTGAACAAGAGCTGCCAATGAACCAGAGAGTCGGTGGTCCACGTTGGCAGAATCGCGAGCCGCGCCGTCCCAGTCGAGCTAGTCTTCGGTAATGGGGAATCCGGAAAGCGATATTCGCACGCCGATCGCTCTCTGCCTGGAGAAGCTCGGCGCGACCGAGGACGAGCGTTACACCCGTTGCACCGCTCGTTCGGGGCGCGAGCAGGGACTGGCAATCGGGCTCGGGGGCGCGATTCTCTGGTGCTCGCCCGAGCCGGCGGCGTGCACCCTCTGGGTCTCGCGCGATCAGCGACTCATGGCCCTTCGCCCGGAGGGCGCCCCGACGGTGAGCGTCGTGCGGGCGGGTCGCACGTTGGAGCTCCCGGCCGACAAGCCGGTCGTGCTTCGGCATCAGGATGACCTCGTCTTCGCCGGGGTTCGCTATCGCGTGCACGTGCACGGCACCACGAACGAGGTTCATCCGCCCCGCCGCGTCCTCGCGCTCCCTCGCGTCGTCACGCTGGCGGCGGTGTTGGCGGCGGGCGCAGCGTGCTCGACCCCGGCGGAGCCCCGGCCGCCGCAGGGCGAGGTCGACGCGGGCAACCCCGTCGCAGAGCCGCAGCTCGCCGACGATCCGGGGGATGCGTCGGCGTCGGTCATCGTGGTCGATGCCGGGCTCGACGCGAACGCGTCCGACGTGATCGAGGTTCGCCCTCAGCCTCCCAACTGAAGCGCCATGCCGATGCAGAAGCTCCCCAGCGACAGCGTGATCCTCCCCACCGAGCGCGGCGGCCTCCTGGTGTCGCGCTCGCACGCGACGTTCTGTGGGCTCGTCGGGGACGAAGTGGCCGAAGTCGAGCGCTGGCTCGGCACCGCGGTTCCGTCACCGTCGGCGATGCTCGTCGAGCGTCTCCGCGAGCATGGGTTCTTCGACGCTCCGCGCCCCAGCGCGCCCGCGAAGCGCACCGTCAGCCTGCAACTCACCAACGCGTGCAACCTTCGCTGTGGCTACTGCTGTACCGGCTCGTTGCATCCCCGGACGGAGGAGCTCGGGCTCGACGATTGGAAGCGCGTCGTCGACGATGCGTTGGCCACCTTCGGCGGACGCGTGCGGTTCGGGATCATCGGCGGGGAGCCGCTGCTTGTTCCGTGGTCGCTCGATCTCGCGGAGTACATCGCGACCAAGCCCGACGCGCACCTTTCCTTCTACACGAACGGCATCGGCTTCCGAGAGCCGTCCGCCGCGGCGCGCGGAGCCGCGCTCTTGCGGCGCGGGTTCGAGGTGCGCGTGAGCCTGGCGGGCGCGACCAAGGAGACGTGCGATCGCCAGTCCGGGATGCCGCGCTTCGATCGGGCGCTCGCTGGCTTGCACGCGCTCGCCGCCCACGGCGTCACGGCGGACGTCGATCTCATGCTCTTCCCCGAAGACGTCGCGGTCGTGAGCGAGAGCCTGCCTGAGCTTCGCCGCCGACTGCCTGCCGGAACTCACGTGTCGATGGGCTTCGCCTATCACGGCGGTCGAGAGACCGGCGACCGTGTCTTCGGCTCGCGCGCCGCGCTCGAAGCGGCGTTCGATGCGATCGTGCTCGAAGCCGGAGAGGTCATCCCCGCGCCCCCGATCGCGCCGGTCGCGAATCGGCGCGAAGGCTGCAACTGCGCCGTGGGGAACAGCTTGAACGTGCGGAGCGATGGGCGCCTGTTCGGTTGCTTCCGCATGGAGGAAGAGGTCGGCGATCTTCGCCGCTCGTCGTTCGCGGACACACTCGTCCAGCTGCGCCGCTCGCCGCGCCCCGCCCCTACCTTCGCGACCCCGTGCACGACGTGTGCGCTCGCCACGCTCTGCGGGGGCGGATGTCGAACCGACAACCTGCTCTTCGCCGGCGACGCCGATACGCCGCCCTGCGGGCCGTGGCGCGTGCGGATCCTGTCGGAGCTGCTCGCCGAAAATCGCATCTCGTGCCTCGAGTGGTCGTTGCCGCAACTCGCGGGGGAAGCCCGAGCGCGCGGCCTCGACGCCCCGGACTTCGCGAGGACCGTCCAGATCTCGCGTCATGCCCGCGACTGAGCTTGGGTTGCCGTCCCTACGGCGCGAACTCGGGCTCCCTCGCGACGGCCAACACACCCGCCGCATGCGCCCGCTGGAACAGCT
The DNA here is from genome assembly GCA_044224495.1 of Polyangiaceae bacterium. Classification (GTDB taxonomy): domain Bacteria; phylum Myxococcota_A; class Polyangia; order Polyangiales; family Polyangiaceae; genus JBGAKG01. Next base: position 259,172 of record JBGAKG010000004.1, read on the forward strand.
CCCGAATCCCGCGCTTCACGTCGTCCTTCATCTCGCGGGTGTCCTCGTTCGCGTACATCGCGAGGTACCGATCGAGCAGCGCCCGATCGAGCCCCACGTCCGCGCGCGACTCTTCGTCGAGCAGCGCGGTCATGAGCTCCTCGCGGTGCTCCAGCGCCCACGCGATCGACTGCCGGCAGAGCTCCGACACGCGCGCGATCGTCTCCTCCCCGAGCCCACGCCGGATCGCGTTGCCGCCGAGCGCGAGCGGGAGCCCGGTCAGCGCGGTCCACTCCGCGCCGATGTCGGCGACGAGGGCGAACCCCTCGCGCTCGTACGTCAGCCGCCCTTCGTGGATGAGCAGCGCCGCCTCCACGTCGCCGCGCCGCACCGCTTCGAAGCTCAGCGCATACGGCGCGATCGGGATCACCACCGGCTCGAGCTCGGGCAGGAGCACCCGCAGCACCGCGTACGCCGTCGTCCGCAGACCGGGGACGCCGATCTTCGCGCCGCGCAGCGACGCGAGCGTGCGCGGCTGCGTCGCGATCACGACGGGACCGTAGCCGCGCCCGACCGACGCGCCGTGCGGGAGCAAGAGCCAGCGATCCGCGACCGCCGCCCACCGCGCGATCGACATCGCGAGGACGTCGATCTCGTCGCGCTCGGCCATCGCGTTCAACGTCTCGGTGTCGTGGCGAACGACCTCGAAGCGGAAGCCCGGGTGCGGCACCTTCCCGTGGAGCAGCGCCCAGAACATGAAGATGTCGTCGGAGTCGGGAGAGAACGCCAGACGAATGGTGCGCTCGGTCATATGGTGACTTTCTGGAAGCGCCGGACGCTCCCCCACACGAGCACGACGCTGATCGCGATGAGCGCGAGCACGTTCGGCAGGAGCTCGCGCGGCCCGGCGTCTCGCAGGACCACGCCGCGCATGATCTCGATCATGTGCGTGGCCGGGAGCACGCGCCCGATCAGGTAGAGCGGGAGCGGCAAGCCGGCGGTGGGGAAGATGTAGCCGGACAGGAAGATCGAGGGCAGGAAGAACATCTGCGCCATCTGCTGCGCTTGGGCCTGCGTCTGCGCGCGGGTCGAGATGAAGAGCCCGAGCGACAGCAGCGCGAACAGGTAGATGACCGCCATCCCGAAGAGGAAGAGCAGGTTTCCGCGGATGGGCACGTCGAAGCCGAACCGCATGAGGAACAGGATGATGCCCATCTCGATGACGCCGACGATCAGGTAGGGCGCGAGCTTGCCCAACATCAAGCCCAGCGGGTGGATCGGCGTCACGAGCAGCTGCTCGAGCGTGCCTTTCTCGCGCTCGCGCACGATCGCGATCGCGGTCAGCACGATCGCGACGATCTGGAGCATGATCGCGATGAGCCCGGGGATGATGTAGTTCGCCGTGCGCCCGTCGGGGTTGAAGAGGACGATCGGCTGGGTCGACAGCGGTGGCGCGCGCGCTCCCGTCGCGCCGACGCCGGTGGCCGACGTGGCCTCGCGCACCTCTTCCAGGCTCACGTTCGACGCGAGCCCGGTGACCGACGCGAGCGCCTGCGCGCTCACCGCCGAGTCGCTCCCGTCGATCAGCACGAGCACCTTCGCGCCTTCGCCGCGCGCACGCTTGTCGTGGTAGTCGGGCGGGATCATGATGCCGACGCGCGCGCGCCCGGCGGTGATGTCCTCGCGCGCTTCGCCCGGGTTCGGCGTGATGCGCGTGATCTTGAAGGTTCCCGTCGCGCGGAGCTTGTCCATCAGCTCGCGGCTCTCGCGCGTCTGATCCTGATCCACGACGACCGTCGGCAGGTTGTGCACGGTCTGATCGATGAACCCGAAGAGCAAGAGCTGGAAGATCGGGATCGACAGCGCCGTCATCAACGTCGCGCGGTCGCGCATGATGTGGAGGAACTCCTTGCGGAGGATCGCGACGAACGACGCCCAGATCGCGGACTGCATCAGGCCGCTCCCTTCTTCGCGTCGGCCTTCTCCGTTCGGGCCGCCTCTTCCTCGGTGAGCTCGACGAAGACGTCCTCGAGCGAGGGCGAGATCCCGCGGACCGTCGCGTCCCCGAAGCCGCGCGCCTGGAGCTCGCGGAGGAGCTCGGCGTCGTCGACGTCGGTCGAGACCACCGCGTGCACCGCCTGACCGAAGATCGTCGCGGCGGAGCACGCCGGGTACTCGCGGAAGAACTTGAGCGCCTGTGCGGCCTTGCTCGTGCTCGCCTCGACCCGCCGTTCGCCGGGTCGATTGACGGAGGGGTGCGCCTTGAGCTCCTCGGGCGTACCGCTCACGATCATGCGCGACAAGTAGAGGTAACCGACCTCGCTGCAGCGCTCGGCCTCGTCCATGTAGTGCGTGGTCACCAGCAAGGTGATGCCCTCGGCGGCGAGCGTGAAGAGGAGGTCCCACAGCTCGCGCCGCGCGACGGGATCGATGCCGGCCGTCGGCTCGTCGAGGAAGACGACCTCGGGCTCGTGCATCAGCGCGCTCCCGAGCGCGAGGCGCTGCTTCCAACCGCCGGAGAGCTGACCTGCGCGCCGCTTGAAGTACGGCCCGATGTGCGTGAGATCGACCGCGGCTTGGATCCGCTTCTTCAAGCGCGCGCCGGAGAGCCCGTAGACGCGCGCGTAGAAGTCCAAGTTCTCCTCGACGGTGAGATCTTCGTAGAGCGAGAACTTCTGGCTCATGTAGCCGATGCGGCGCCGGATCTCCTCGCCTTGCGTCGCGACGTCGAGCCCGGCGACGCGCGCCTTGCCCACCGTCGGCGCGAGGAGCCCGCACAGGATCCGGATCAGCGTCGACTTGCCGGACCCGTTCGGGCCGAGGAGCCCGTAGATGGTGCCTTTGCGAACCGCGAGATCGACCGAGCGCAGCGCGAAGAAGTCGCCGAACTTGCGGGTGACGCCGTCGACCTGGATCGCGATCGGCGTCCGCCCGCTCGGCGGCCCCGAGCTCATTTCGGCACCGTCAGCATCGCGGCCATCCCCGCGCGCAGATCCCCAGCCCCGCTCTCGATTCCGATTCGCGTCGCGAAGACCTGGTCCGCGCGCTCGTCCGCCGTCTGGAGGTTGCGCGGCGTGAACTCGCCGACTCCGTTGATGTGCTCGACCTTGCCGGGGAACGAGCGACCGGGGAACGAGTCGACCGTGATCGGCACTTCGTCCCCGACGTGCAGGCGACCGAGGTGCGTCTCGGGGACGTAGATGCGCACGTAGAGCTGGCCGTCCTCGAGGATGGTCGCCGCGGTCGCGTTCGGCGCGAGGATCGTCCCCGGCCGCAGATCGAGCGACTCGATCCGCCCGGCGATCGGCGCGGTGACGGTCAGCTCCTTGATCTGGATGTCGATCGCCTCGAGCTTTCCTTTGGCCGCATCGACGACGCCCTGCGCGGCGCGGATGTCCTCGACCCGTGCGCCCGCCGCGACGAGCTTGGCGCTCGCCTGCGCTTCGAGCACGCGCGCCGACGCTTGAGCGATCTGCTCCGCGCGCGCGCCGTTCTCGAGCTCCGCGAGCGAGTCCTTCGCCGCGTCCCGCTGCGCGGTGGCGGCGCGGAGGGCGGCGTCGGCGTTGTCCGCGTCGGCCTGGCTCACCGCGGCTGTCGCCAAGAGCTTGCGGATGCGATCCGAGTCGAGCTGCGCCTTGTCGAGCGCGACCTGCGCCGCGGCCAGGCGCGCCTTCGCGGCGCCGATCTGCTCCTGCCGTGCGCCAGCGCGCGTCTCCTGCAAGACCGCGCTCGCGCTCATCGTGCGCGCGCGCGCCTGCTCGAGCTCCTCGGGCCGTGCCCCGGCGACGAGCTTGTCGAGGGTGGCCTGGGCTTGAGCGAGGTTGCCGGAGGCGACGAGGCGTTGTGCCTCGAGGTCCCCCGGCTCGAGGACGAGGAGCGGGTCGCCGACCTTCACCGGGTCGCCCTCCTTGACCTTCACCTCTTTGATGCGCCCGCCGACGCGGGAGCCGACGTAGACGACCCGCGCTTCGACGGTGCCGCTCCACTCGTACGGTCGCCGCGCCTGGTAGTAGCGGTACCCGCCATAGAGCGCAGCGAGCAGGGCGATCACGATCAGCGGGATGGGGATCGAGCGCTTCGGCTTCTCGGCTTCGTTCTCGGCCACGTTCGTTCTCCCCTGTCCGCTGGGCGGTTCTCGCCCGCTGCGCGGGCGCGACTGGTCTAGGGCGGAACTTGCCGGGAAGCGAGCGCCTTGTGTGCAAAAAGACGTGAAGAACCACGGGCCTCCGGCGTTCTCGCCTTCACGCGAACGGATTCGAGCGGAGGACGGTGCGCGGCGATGGGCGGTTGCAAGGTTGCAACCGCCGAATACGTGCACCTTGCAAGGTTGAAGCGCGCGCGCGTGGAAGTGCTCGATCGCTCATGGCTGAGCTCGCGGCACGTGACTTGCTCCTGCGCGATTCATCCATCGAGGAGGGATCGATGCTTCGACTCAACTACGACTACGAATCCTGCGTGAAGAACTCCGAGCGCGTCGCGTGGACGCTCGACGACGCGATGCCCGTCGGCACCAAGCTGGACTTCGAGCGCCCGTTCCTACCCGACGAGCTCGTGCTCGCGAACAAGATCACGTGTTTGGACGCGAAGGGGCGCCTCGCGCTCAATCACCTCGCGGCGCACTCGTACCTGAATCTGTTCGCGTTCGTGGAGGAGTACATCCTCGCCACGATGGCGCAACATGCCACGGCGGAGCTCTTCGGGGACTCGCACGCGATCCGCGCGCTCTCGCGCTTCGTCGACGAAGAGGCGAAGCACCAGCAGCTGTTCGGTCGCTACAAGGACGCATTCGCTCGTGATTTCGCGCACCCGCACGTGGTGCTGGAGTCGCAGGTCGCCGTCGCCGGCGTGATCATGAGAAAGAGCCCGATCGCGGTGCTGCTCACCACGCTCCACATCGAGCTGATGACGCAGCAGCACTACGTCGAGTGCGTGAAGGATCGCGCCGAGCTCGATCCGCTGTTCGCGAAGCTCCTCCACCTCCATTGGTTGGAGGAGTCGCAGCACGCGAAGATCGACGCCCTGGAGCTCGACAAGCTGCTCGACGCGGCCACGCCGGAGCAGATCCAGCAAGGCTTCGACGACTACCTCGACATCCTCGCCGCGTTCGACGGTCTGCTCGCGGAGCAGGCCTCGCACGATCTCGACACGCTCGCGGCCGTCCTCGGCCGCCCGCTCACCGATCCCGAGAAGAAAGAGATTCACGCAACATGCCTCGCGGCCTACCGGAAGACCTTCTTGACGTACGGGATGAACAACCCGACGTTCGCGACCCTCACGCGTCAGATCTCGGAGCCGGCGCGAGCTCGCGTCGAGAAGCGAGCAGCGGAGCTGTCATGAGCGCGCACGGTGATCGCGCGATCGAGAAGCTCCGCCATGTGCTCGGCGCCAAGGCGGCGGACGAGCTCATCCACGACGCGATGAGGGGCGCCGGGATCTCGAGCCTCGACCGCCCCGACGATCTCGCGTTGTTCGCGGACGAGCTCATTCGCGCCGGTGGCCTGATCGAGGCCGTCGGTCGCGCGATCAAGGTGCAGGCCTTGCTCGCGGGAGCGAAGCCAGCCCCGGCCCCGCACGCGGCGCGCAAGTAGTCAGTCCCCGCCGGCCTCGACCACGGCGTCTGCTTTGGCGTCCGTGGCATCCGCGTCCGTCGTCGCGTCGCTCGCACCGTCGGCGCCGGCGTCGTCCTCGCCGCAGGACACCTCCGCGACGACGTTGAGCGGTGCGTTCGTGACCAGAGCACACGCTGCGCCAGCGAGCACGATCTCGCCGTTCTTCTGATCGACCCAGACCCACCCGTTCGTCGGATCGAAGGGGATGACCTTGCCGTCGATGAGCAAGCGGATGTTGCCCTGCGCGTCCGGGACGGACGGCGTGAGGTACGTGCACGCACCGACCTGATCGCGGATCGTGACCAGCGCCGAGTCGAGCTCGCTCGCGTTCGACACGGCGTAGTACCGGTGCGTGCCGTTCTTCTGCGGGCGCCCGCCTGCGATCGCCATCGCGTCGAGCGTGGCCGCCGCGGCATCGCTCCCGATGCCGATGACGTACGTCGGCACCCCGGCGACCGCGAAGTCGTTGATCCGATCCACCGTGCGCTTGTCGTCGAGGCAGAGCGCACCGTCGCGGCGGCAGTTCTGGCCCGGATCCGCGCAGACGCACGTGTCCGGATCGAGCGCGGTGTTGCAGTTCGGATCGCCGTCGGTCGCGAGGATCATCGCTCGCGCCGACTTCGCCGAGCGCAGCGCGAGGACGGACTTGCCGGCCAGCGCAATCGCGTCCGCCGTCGGCGTTCCGCCGCCCGTCGTCGTCGACTTCAGCAAGGAGACGAGCGGCTGCACGTTGTGGAGCGCGGGGACGAGGTTGACCGCCCCCGGCAGCGAGCACGTCACCGACGTGCGGGCTCCCGTCGCCGGGAACATCAGCAGACCGAGCTGCATCGTCGCGTCGACCGGGGGCAGCGCTTTCGCGAGCGCGTTGCCGAGGACCACCCAGCGCGACCCGTTCGCATCGAAGCGCGTGTTCATCGACCCCGAACGGTCGGCGACGATCATCACCGCCGGGCGAGCCTTCGCGAGCGTGAAGTTGCCCGGGTGGCACGCGACCGGCGCAGCGTCGTCCCCGGCGTCCTGGATGCTCGCGTCCGGCTCGGGGTAGGGGAGCCCCGTCCGCGCGCCGCACGCGATCGCGACGACGCCGAGCGCCAGCGCGCTCACTGCACCGGCGGCGCGGGTCTTCCTTCCGAGAGACGCCATGAGGAGGAAATGTAGTACCAGACGCACCGCCCCGCCCGCGAGAAGGGGGAGGGCACTGGCGAGGCGACGAAGTCTGCCTCCGAGCGGCCCGGTCCGGGGAGGGAGGGCTCATCCGGGGCTCGAAGACAGGCTCCGACGTCTCGACGTTTGCGCTTCGATCGTAGAGGTGGGTCGCCGAACGAAAACGGATCACAAAAAAGTGATCAGGGACAAAACCCGGCCTTGCGGTAGGTGCCGCCGCCCTTCACCGCGTCGCAGAGCCCGCGACATTCCGCGCCGCCGCCGCAGAGATCCCAGCGCATCTGCCCCGGTGCAGGGCAGACGTCGGGGACGACCCAACACGTGCCCAGCAGATCGAGTGGGCAGTTCGGCCCAGGCCCTGGTGCCTGGCGGAAGCACAGTGTTCCCGTCGGGCACGCGAGCTGGCTCTTTCCAGCGCACGTGACGGAGCTCTCGAGTTTGCACATGCCCGGCGTGCTCGCCGTGGTGCCGGCGGCGCGGCGGAGGCAGTCGTTGAAGTAGACGATCCCGTCGCAACCGCAGACGACCTTGCTCTCGTTGCCGCAGTCGGTGGGGTAGAGCTGGCACGTCCCGGCGGCGTCGGTGCAGGACGCTCGCTCGCAGAACGTGCCGCTCGGGCAGTCGCTCGGCTGCGTGCAGCGCGTGGGGGTCACCGCGCCGTCGCTCGCGGGGACCGTCGCGAGGGTGATCGTCTCGTCGCCGCACGCGACGACGGCCGGGACGAACACGAGAGCGAGCATCGCGAGCGGGTTCTTCATGGGTTGCCTCGGGGAGCGAAGGCGCCAGCGCCGAAGGGGGTGAAGCTGAAGCCGGCCAGGATCGTCGGTCGAACGCGCCAGGGCGCGAGCGCGACGTCGTCGGTGGAGCCCGCATGGACGACGTAGGTGCGCGTGGCGAGGTCCACGTCACCGAGGAACAGAAGCGTGAGCGCGACGCTCGACACGATCGGAAAATCGACGCGCACGCCGAGAGAGAGGATCGGATCGACGCGCGTCGTCGAGCCGGACAGCACGTTCGGGGGGAGCGTGCGCGAGCGCGGCTCGACGCTGATGACGTCGAACCCGCCGCCGCCGAGCACGCCGAGCGCGATCCACGATGCACGCAAGAGTTGGACACCACCCTGCAGGCGAAGCGAGAACGCGCTCGCGTGCGCCGACACGGCGGCCGCTTCGCCTTCGAACGGGAGCACGGCGCGCCCGGACAGACCGACGAAGGGTGCGAATCGGCTCCGCCGCCACGCGAAGCCGACCTCGCCGCCGAGCTGCGCGACCGGGCCCGCCTCGCTCGCGAACATCCCTGCGCCGGCGAAGGGCGTGAGGTCGAGGCCCCACGGTGCGACGACGGGCTTGGCCGGTGTCGCATCGTGCGGCGGCGGAGGCGGCGGCACCACGATCGCGCTCGGTCCCTCGTGCGGCTCCGGTGGCACGTAAGGCGGCGCGCTCGGCGGTGGCCGATCGCCGTCGACGAAGAGCTGCGCTTCGATCGCGCCCTGAATGGCGTGGGCGAGCTCTTCACGCGCGACCGACGGAGAAGCGTCGCGCCGGACGACGCGGCGCGACGGCACGTCTTCGCGCCCCGAGATCGTCAGCACCGTTTCGTCCTTCGGGCGAAGGTCGACGACGATTCGGGCGACCGAGCCTCCGCGCGCGATCTTGCCGGCATCTTCGTCCCCCGAGACCGCATGGACGTTGGCGACGAGACCGAGCCGCCCGAGGAGCTCGCGCACGGTGTCGACGAGCGCGCCGGTGTCGGTGCCGCTCCCGAGCAGGACGACCTCGACGCTCCGGTCACTCGCCGGCGCGCGCGGCGGATCGGCGTCCGCCATCGCGGTGGCGCTCACGCTCAGCGCACCGAGCGCGAGCGCCAGGAGCAGGAGCGCCCGGGCACGCATCAAGCGCTCACTCGCCGAGCGCCTCCATGCGGGTGCGTGCGTGCTCGGCGTACGTCGACTGCGGATAACGCTCGACGAGCGCCTTCCACGCCGCGCGCGCATCTTCCTTGCGGCCGAGCCGATCGAGCGCGGTCGCGCGGCCCGCCATCGCGTCTTCGCCGAGCTCACCGGAGCCGTTCGCGAGGTACGCATCGAAGCCGGCCAGCGCGCCCGTCAGATCGCCGCGGTCGAGGAGCATGCGCGCGACGGTGACGCGCGACGTCTGCGCCTCGTGCGAGCTCGGGTGACTCGCGATCAGCTCCGCGTGGAGCGCGAGCACGCGGTCGTAGTCGCCGCGCCGGCGGGCGTCGCTCTCGGCGTCCAGGAGCGCGCTCGGCGTGGGCTTCGGCGGCGCGACGACGACGTTCGTCGCGGGCGGCGCCGTGTCCACCGGGGCCGCGGTCTCGACCGGAGCCGTGTCGACCGGAGGCGCCTTCACGACCGGCGGCGGAGTCGCGCGGACGGAGTCCGACTTCCGCTCGACGATGTCGCTCGGGGTCGGAGCCACCGGCGCAGCGTCGTGGATGAAGATCGGGACCCAAACGCGCCGCCCCGCCTCGGAGGCTGCCGCGCCCGCGACCACGAGCATCGCCGCGGCGGCGAACAGCCAGACGCCGAAGCGCGAGCGACGGCGGTTCGTGATCCGCTCCGGCGCCGGGGCAGGGGCGGGCTTCTGGACCTCGGTCTTCGCTGCGACCTCGACCAAGCGAACGAGCCCCGAGTCGCGCACGGCGTCGTTCGCCATCTCGTCCGCGAAGTCGGCCCGGAGCTGGAGCTCGAGGCGGCAGCTGGTGCACTTGGTCACGTGCGCATCCAGCGTGGTGCGCTCGCTCTCGGACAGCGTCCCGCGCGCGTGCTTGTCGAGCAGGTGCTCGGGGTGGAGCTCGGCGACGCTCATGAGCCCACCTCCAGCGCGGCGACGAGCGCGGGGTCCGCCTCGATCCGACGCTTCAGGGCTTCCTTCGCCAGGCGCATGCGGCTGCGCACGGTGTTGACCGGCGCACCCGTGTACTCTGCAATCTCTTCGCGCGACCAGCCGAGGACCACGCGCATCGCGAGCGTCTCCGCCTGCTCTTCCGGCAGCTCCCCGAGAAGGTCGCGGAGGAGCCGCTTGCGCTTCTCGGAGTCCGCGCGCTCACCGGGCGTGGGCCCGAGCGCGGCGAGACCGTCGGCCTCGGCTTCGGCGTCGACGCGGGAGCGCTGGAGCTTCACCCTCTTGCGCATGCCGATCGCGGTGCGGACCGCGATCGTCGTCGCATAGCCCGCCGGATCGCACTCGCCGCGGAACGCCGGGAGCGCTTGGACGAGACCGATGAGCGAGAGCTGCACCGCATCGTCCACGTCGGGGTGGGTCGGGCCGAGGATCGCGCGGACGACGCGGCTGATTCGGGGAGCCACCATGCGGAGCAGCTTCGCCGTCGCGACGCTGTCGCCGCTCCCCGCCTGGCGGGCCAGGACGATCGCCTCCGTGGGCTCGGCCGCCGCGACTGGTTTCTCGAGCTCCACCGCTTCCGCCATCGTACCTGGTTAGTATTCCCGGCCCTCGAAACGGATCAAAGGGTGATCCGATTTCCCCGCGGTCTCCCACATCCACCGCGGAGGAACTGGACATGAGCTTGCGCCGCGCCATCTTGCCCGCCGCGATTACCCTAGGGATCTTCGTGGGTTGCGGGCGAACCGACCTCACCGAAGGGCTCGGCTCGGACGCCAGCTCGACCGATGCGAGCGTCGATGGCTCGACCGACGGGGGCTGCGGGGACATCACCTCCGATCCGAAGAACTGCGGCGCGTGCGGCATCACCTGCGGCTCGAGCCAGGTGTGCAACCAGGGCACCTGCCAGAGCAACTGCGGCAGCGGCCTCACGTCGTGCAATCAGGCCTGCGTCGACCTCGGGTCGGACGCGAAGAACTGCGGCGCGTGCGGCACCGTGTGCCCGAGCGGCGCGAGCTGCAAGCTCGGCGCCTGTACCTGCGCGAAGGGCATCGCGTGCGGCAACGCCTGCACGGACGTGGCCTCGGATCCGAACAACTGCGGGGCATGCGGCGTCGTGTGCGGCACCGGCCTCGTCTGCTCGACCGGCAAGTGCGCTGCGACGTGCGGGAGCGGGCTCACCCAGTGCGGGAGCTCGTGCATCGACACGACCGCCGACGATGCGAACTGCGGCGCATGCGGCAAGGTCTGCAGCGGCGGAACGAGCTGCAAGGCGGGCGTCTGCGCATGCCCGAACGGCAAGACGCTCTGCAACGGCACCTGCGTCGACACGAGCTCGGACGTCACGAACTGCGGCAGCTGCGGCACGAACTGCGGCTCGGGCGGCACGTGCCAAGCGGGCACGTGCGTGGGGGGCTGCTCGTCGGGCCTCACGAAGTGCAACGGCACCTGCGTCGATCTCAAGGCGGACACGCAGAACTGCGGCTCGTGCGGAAAGACGTGCCTCCAGACGCAAGCGTGCCTGAACGGGACGTGCGGGTGCGCCGCGAGCCTGACCCAGTGCCAGCAGGGCTGCCGCGATCTCCAGAACGATCCGCGGAGCTGCGGCACGTGCAACCACCAGTGCCCGGGCGGCGCGAGCTGCATCGCTGGGACGTGCACGTGCCCGCAAGGCGAGACGCAGTGCGGAAACCGGTGCGTGAACCTGCAGTCCGACGGTCAGAACTGCGGCTCGTGCAACAAGTTCTGCAACGGCGGCCTCGCGTGCAACCTCGGGACGTGCAGCGCCACCTGCAGCTCCGGGCTCGTGCGCTGCGGCAACTCGTGCGTCAACTTGACGTCGAACCCCGAGCACTGCGGCTTCTGCGGTCAGATCTGCGCGCAGAACCTCGTGTGCACGAACAGCCAGTGCGCGTGCCCGAGCGGGACGACCGCGTGCAATGGCGTCTGCGTCAACACGACCTCGAGCGTGTCGAACTGCGGCGGCTGCGGCATCGTCTGCCCGAGCAACAAGGTGTGCAAGAGCGGGACGTGCCAGTGATCCGATTTCCGCGCGGGATGCACGGATCCAGCGTGGTCACCGAAAACGAAGCACTCGCGCTCTTGAACGACTACCGCCACGAGCCCGGCTCGGCTCCGCCGAGCCTCCGCGACGAGACGCGCCTCGTCGATCTCGGGATCGATCTCCTCGATCTCGTGGGGCTGTCCTTCCGCGCCGAGCTCGACGTGGTCTTCGGGGACGAGGTCCCCGTCGCGCTCCTGGCGTCGTTGAAGACGGTGGGCGACTACCTGGACCTGTTCGTCCGCTGGCAGCGCGACACCGTGCTCGACGCCGAGCCGGCGACCCTTCGCGGCGCCTAGAAGATCTCCCGGCAGAGTGCCGTCGTGTTACACGAAGGCATGCGCGTCGTACGCTTGGCGCTCCGAGACGGAGCGCGTTTTGCTCGGCTCGACCCCGCAGGGGATCGCGCGCACCTCTACTCGGTTGCGCCGTGGCTCGGTGGCGAAGAGACCGGAGAAATCGTCCCGTTCGATCGGGCTGCGCTGCTCGCTCCCGTGGAGCCGTTCAAGATCCTCTGCGTCGGTCGCAACTACGCGGCGCACGCGAAGGAGCTCGGGAACGAAGTCCCGAAGGAGCCGCTCCTCTTCTTCAAGCCCAAGACGTCGCTCGTGGGGCCGGGCGGCGCGGTCGTCCTCCCGAGCGTGAGCGAGAAGGTCGAGCACGAGGCCGAGCTCGGCGTCGTCATCGGAAAGCTCGCGAAGGCGGTCACGCGCGAAGACGCGCTCGCGCACGTGTTCGGCTACACGATCGTCAACGACGTGACCGCGCGCGATCTTCAGAAGAAGGACGGGCAGTGGGCGCGCGCGAAGGGCTTCGACGGCTTCTGCCCGACGGGGCCGTGGGTGGAGACCGCGCTGGATCCGCGCGACGTCGCCGTGCGGTGCCGGGTGAACGGCACCGTTCGCCAGGACGGGCGCACGTCGAGCATGGTCTTCGACGTCGCGGCGCTGATTGCGTACGCGTCGGCGGCGATGACGCTCGAGCCGGGCGATCTCCTCGTGACCGGAACGCCCGAGGGCGTGGGTCCGCTCGTGAAGGGCGATCGGCTCGAGACCGAGATCGAGGGGATCGGCGTCCTCGAAAACACGATCGCATGAAGCGGCAGCGCGCATGAACCGGCGCCGCGTCGCGCTCGCCGCGGCGCTCGCGGCCGCGATCGCGGTGACGATCGCCATCGTCGTCGGGAGCCCGGCGCGCAGCGCGCAGTGTGGGAGCGGCTTTCGGCCGGCGGGTCCGCGTTGCTGTGCCGGCGCAGGCGAAGGCGACGACGGATGCGCGCGTGCGACAGCGTGTCCGGCCCCGCTCGTCGCCGGCGGGGCCGGGGATTGCATCGCCCCGCGCACGCGCGTGATCGTGCCCGAGACCACGGTGACGATCGGCCCCTCCGACTGGGAGGCGGAAGGTCTCGTCGCGCCGCGCACCGTGCACGTCGCTCGTTTCGCGATCGATGCGTTCGAGCTCACGCGCGCCGACGTCGATCCCGCCGCGGGCGACGCCGCTCGCGCAGCCGCGAACCTCGATCTCGCGGCGGCGCGCTCGCTCTGCGCTGCGCGTGGCGGGAGGCTCCCGACCGAGGACGAGTGGATCGCAGCGGCCGCGACCGAGAAGGCCCACCGTTACCCGTGGGGCGACACGGGGCTCGTGTGTCGGCGCGCCGCGTTCGGGCTCGAGTCCGGCCCGTGCGCGCGCGGGGCGACCGGTCCCGACACCGTCGGCGCGCACCCCGACGGCGACGGCGCACTGGGCATCCACGATCTGGCGGGAAACGTCGCCGAGTGGGTGGAGCCGCGCGCCGACGGCGTGCGCGAGCAGGGCAAGGGCGTGCTCCGCGGGGGTTCGTGGCGGAGCACGCTCGCCGCCGACCTGCGCATCTGGTCGCGCGCGGAGGTCAGCGCAGGTTTCCACGACGCGACGACGGGCGCCCGCTGCGCCTACGAAGCCGCCGGACCGCCGTAGGGCTCAGCTCTTCGCGGCGAGCGCGGTCGCTGCTTTCGCCACGCGCTCGTCGGCCTTGATGCCGTCGAGGTACGCCTGCGCCGCGGCCGGCAGCGTCACGCCGAGGAAGCCGGACCATCCGAGCACGACGTGCGCGTAGATGTCGGCTGCGGTGAGCGAGTCGCCCGCGAGGTAACGCTTCTTGCCGCCGTCGAGGATCTTCAGGAGGTGCTCGACCTTCTTGCCGACGAGGGTCTTCGCCGCCTCGCGAGCGTCGTCCGAGAGCGTCGGGTTGAAGAGCGTGCTGTACGCCTTGTGGAGCTCGCTGGCGACGAACGCCAAGTTGTTGAGGTACTGGTAGCGCGCGAACGTGCCTTCCTTCGGCGCGAGCCCGGCGTTGCCCGTGTCGGCGAGGTAGGTGAGCGTCGCGACGTTCTCGTTGAGGATCGCGCCGTCGTCGAACACGAGCGTGGGGACGTTGCCCTTCGGGTTGATGGCGTAGAAGTCTGCGCCCGACTTCGTCTTGTGCGCCCGCAGGTCGACGACCTCGCAGTCGAACTCGAGGCCGCCGATGGTGGCCGTGAGGAAGCTCGCTGCGCCGCAGCTGGTGGGGGTGTAATAGAGCTTGAACTTGGACATTTCGGGGACGGTAGCCGGGGGCCGAGGGTCCGTCCACGCCCAGGTGATACGCTGGGATCGATGACCGCAGCCGTCTTCTGCATCGGCACCGAGCTGACTCGCGGCGAGCTCGTGAACTCGAACGCGGCGTTCCTCGCGGAGGGGCTCACGGCGCTCGGCTTCGCCGTGGTCGAAGAGGCCTGCGTCGACGACGACGGCGCGCGGATCGGCGCGGCGCTCGAGCGGCTCGCGCGCACGCACGAGGTGATCGTCTGCACCGGCGGGCTCGGCCCGACCACCGACGACCTGACGACCGAGGCGGTGGCGAAGGTGCTCGGCGTCGGGCTCCGGCGCGACGAAGCATCGCTCGAGCACATGCGGCGGCGCTTCGAGAAGATGGGGCGCGTGCTCAACCCGTCGAACGAGAAGCAGGCGGACTTCCCCGAGGGCGCCGAGATCCTCGCCAACCCGATCGGGACCGCGGCCGGGTTCGCGGTGAAGCTCCACCGCGCGCGCGTCTTCTTCATGCCGGGGGTCCCGCGCGAGATGAAGAAGATGTTCGAGGAGCAGATCACGCCGCGCATTCGAGCGCTCGCGCCGAACGATGCGTTCCAAGTCCGCCTCCGCACCTACGGCATGCCGGAGAGCCTGGTGGGGGAGAAGCTCGCGGGCGTGGAGGCGGCGTTCTCGGGCGTCACGATCGGCTATCGCGCGCACTTCCCGGAGATCGAGGTCAAGGTGCTCGCGCGCGGCGGCTCGTACGACGAGGCCCACGCGCTCTGCGAGCGCGCGACGAAGGAGGTGCGCGCGCGCCTCGGCGACATCGTCTACGGCGAGGGCGAGGACACGTTCGCCGCGATCGTGGGGCGCGTGCTCCGCCAGCGCTCGCTCACCCTCGCGATCGCCGAGTCGTGCACGGGCGGGCTCGTCGGGCACATGCTCACGCGCGAGCCCGGGGCGAGCGACTTCCTGCTCCTGGATGCGGTGACGTACGCGAACAGCGCGAAGACCGGCATCCTCGGCGTCGACGAAGACGTGCTCCGCGCGCACGGCGCGGTCAGCGCCGAGGTCGCGATCGCGATGGCCGAGGGTGCACGGCGCGTGAGCGGGGCGAACATCGCGCTGTCGCTCACGGGCATCGCGGGGCCGACCGGCGGCTCCGAGGCGAAGCCGGTCGGCACGGTGCACATGGCCATCGCGGGCGAGCGCGGCACCGAGCACTTGCATCGCGTGTTCCCGTTCGATCGCGACATGAACCAGCACGCCGCCGCGTGGGCCGGGCTCCAGCTCGTGAAGCGGTACGCGGAAGGCGGTCGGTGACGGCACGGCTCTTCCTCGCGCTCACGCTCGACGGACCGAGCGTCGCCGTCGCGGAGCGCGTGAAGAGCTCCCTCGCGCCGGATCGCGGCTTCCGGCACACCCGGACGGGCGACCTCCACGTGACGCTCGTGTTCTTGGGCGGCGTCCCGCGCGCGGATGCGGAGCGCGAGGTGTTCGGTGCCGTCGCGCCGCGCTTCGTCGAGGCCGGCCCCGTCGAGCTCGGCGCGGCGGTTCTCTCTGGGTTTCCGACGCCGTCGCGCGCGACGATCGCGATCCTGCGCCTGGCCGATCGGAGCGGTGTGCTCACGGCGCTCGCGCGCGTGGCCTGCGATGGCGCGCGCCGGATGGGGGTGACGGTCGAAGATCGCCCCTACGTCCCCCACGTCACGCTCGCGCGGCACCGGGGGGGCAGCGATCTCGCGCCGCTCGCCACGCGAACGGGGCCGGTGACGCTCGGCCGCGCGCCGCGGCTCGTCCTGTTCGAGAGCGCGGGCGGGCGATACGTGGAGCTGCGCGGGACCTGAGGGTCTCCGCCGGTCTTCAGTCGGCCAGCGGAGGGAGCGCCGCCTCGCCGACGCCGAGGGCGGCCATCTGCGCCAGGTAGCCCTGGAGCTTCGCCGTGTCGCAGTGGATCTCGAGGCTCCGCACTCTTCCCCACGCGAGCTCGAAGACGTGGACACCCTGGTTCGAGCCCTTCGTGCCATCGGGGAGGGTGAAGTGATCGCGCCAGACCGCGATCACGCGGGTGCGCCACGGGAAGCCCTCGACCGCGAGCGCATCCACGTCGAAGGCGAGGTCCGGGAAGACGCGCGCCAGGCGCTCGTACCACGCGCGCGTCGTCGTCAGGTTGGTCCGGGTCCCCCCGAGCGCGTGCTCGCCGTGGAACACGTGCCGGTGGTCGGGCGCGAACTGGGCCACGATCGAGGCGTAGTCCCCGCGCGCGATGGCGGCGAAGGCGGCAGTCAGCTTCTTCCGGACGACCCAGTGGTACATGGCGGCTCCAATCTTGACACTGTCAAGATGGAACGATATCTTGGCACTGTCAAGATGGCCAAGGCTCCTCGCGGCGACGGCTACCACCACGGTGATCTGCGGCGTGCGCTCTTGGGCGCGGCGCGGAAGCGGCTCGAGCGCGATGGCGTGGCGGAGCTCTCGCTCCGCGCGGTCGCTGCCGAAGCGGGGGTCTCGCACGCCGCGCCCTACCATCACTTCCCCGATCGCGAGGCGCTGCTGGCTGCGCTCGCGGCCGAGGGGTTCGCCGGGCTCGCGACCGCGCTCTCCGCTGCCGAGTCCCAGCCCCGCCGGACCGCACGCGCGCGCTTGGTGGAGCAGGGCGTCGCCTACGTCGCGTTCGCGCGCGAGAACCCCGCGCTGTTTCGGGTGATGTTCGGGCCCGTTCTGGGGCGCAAGGCCGAGTACCCCGAGCTGCTCGCCGCCGCGGGCGCGGCGCTGGGAGTGCTCCAGCGCGCGGTGACGCGCGTGGTCGGTGAACGCAAGGCGGCCGCGGGGACGCTCGCGAGTTGGTCGCTCATCCACGGCCTCGCGACGTTGCTCGTGGACGGCGCGCTCGCCGGGTTGCCGCTGCCTGCCCGCGACGATGCCGAGCTCGCGCGGCTCCTCGGCGAGCTCCTGGCCGGGGGACTCACGCGCTCTTGACCGGCGCGCGCTTCTGCCCGAGCGGGAGGAGCATGGCCAGGAGCGTCAGCGCACCGACGACGTTGAAGATCGTGCTCGCTTGGTGCTGCCAGACCAGGACTGCACCGACGCCCACGATGGGGGCGAGCCCGACGAGGAACGCGCGCGGCGAGACGAAGACCCCGATCGCGATGCAGACGCCGGCGAGCAGGAGGAGCTCGCTCCGAACTTCGCTCGCGATCGGATCGAGGGTGAGGAACGTCGACGTGGAGCGATGCACGGCGATGAGGAACAGCGCGCTCGTGAACATCTGCATCAGGCGGCGGGCGGCCGTGTTCCCGAGGATGCGCTTCCGGAAGATCACCATCACCGCGCCGACCACCACGATGCCGAGCAGGAGCGGCGCGATGATCACGAGCGCGTTCATCATCAGCATCGGCCCCAGCGCGAAGGAGATGATGCTGATGCCGACGCCGCCCGCGACCAGGAGCGTCAGGACCAGGAGCTGCCGCTCGCGTGATCCGGTGGAGAGATCCGCGTCCGCGTGCAAGCGCGCGAGCTCGGCTTCGCTCGCGGCGCGCGCGGCAAGTGCCGCCTCGAGCTTGGCCATGCGCTCGGAGAGCGCGGACGGGACCCCGTCGAGCTCGGAGGCGAGCTCCTTCGCGGCGGGGAGGTTCTCGCGCTCGAGCTCCAGACCAATCGCCGTCTCGAGACAGCGCCGGAGCCCGTCGCGCGCGGGCGCGTTGCCGGCCCACCGATCGAGCGCGGTCCGGAACGCGAAGCGCGCCTCTGCGGCGAGGCGAACCTTGCCCGAGACCTCGGGCGCGGCAGTGACCTCGTCGAGTCGCTTCGCGCCGTCGCGCGCGAGCGCGATCGACGCGGTGTGCTCGAGGTGCTCCGCCAGCGCCGCGTGGAACGCGAGCGCATCCTTGGGCCGCGCGCCGCGCTCGCGCGCCGTGGCTGCGTTGGCGAGCGCGGCGAGATCGTGCGGTACGTCTGCGCCGTAGGCGATGGGCTCGCTCGCGAGCGCGGACGTCACGACCTCGGGGAGCGAGCTGCCGCGGTGCCGCGGCTCGCCGGTGAGCAAGAGATGCAACGTCGCCCCGAGCAGGTACACGTCGGTCCACGGCCCGACCTCCGTGCCGGCGACGACCTCGGGGGCGACGAACGCCGGTGTCCCGACGAAGCCGAGCCGCGCGGGGGCGCTGAGCGTGGTCGCGACGCCCCAGTCGACGAGGTAGACCTCGCCGAGCTCCCCGATCATCACGTTGTCCGGTTTGATGTCGAGGTGGACGACGCCGCGCCCATGCGCGAAGTGCACGGTCCGCGCGATCTCCATCAGGATGTCGACGTGCGCGCGCATCCGATCCTTCGCGAGCGTCGGGAAGCGTGCCCACACCTCGTCGCCGCCGTGGATCAGGTCGCTCCAGCGGCGCCCGGTGATCCGCTTCATCACGAGGATCGGCTTGTCCTCGGCGCTGTGACCGATCATGTGGATCGGAGTGACGCCGGGGTGATCGAGGTGGCCGGCGATCGCGCCCTCCCAGAGCAGCGCATCGACTTGGCCCGGGTCGAAGTCGTCCTTCACCGTCTTGATCGCCACCTCGCGCGCGAGGGAGCGCTGGCGGGCGAGGAAGACGCGCCCCATCCCGCCCTCGGCGAGGACGGCGTCGACGACCAGATCGCTGCCGTCTTCGCTCGGGCCGGCGAGGCGCACGCCGATCCGAGGTAGGCGCGCGGTCTGGAGACCGGCGAACGGGAGCGGTCGCGCGTACTGGGTGGGATCGGTCGCAATCCGCGCGAGCATCGCCGGCGTGATCGTGGCTCCGAGATCGACCACGGTCTCCGCCAGCGCGGCGATCAACGCGTTCGGATCCTTCTCCCCCGATTCGCCCACCGCGACTCCCCTATTTCAGCAGCTCCGTCGCCCACTTCTTCGCGAGCGCACAGTCGCCCGCGCTGGTGAACTTGCCGTCCTTCACGGTGGTCGGCCCGGTGACCACGACGATGTCCTTGTTCTTCGTCGCGATCGCGACCGGTCCGGCTTCGCTCCGAACCCCGCAGACGAAGCTGGCTTCCTTCACGGTCGCCGCGAACTTCGTCGCGAACGCCGGGGCGATCGTCGCCCAAGCATCCGCCGCGAACCCGTTCGTCGGGCGCGGCGCCTTCGCGTCGTCCCAACGGATCGTCCACGCGAACGCGACTTGATCGCCCTTCTTCACGAGCGCCGTGTGGTCGCCGCCCCAGTTCGTCGCCGCGGCCTTCGCCTTCGGCTCGGGCATCCACTCGATGAGCACTTGGCGCAGCATGAGCTCGCCGAGCACGTCGTTGTCGGCGAGCGCCCAGTCCTTGCCGAGCGCCGCGAACGTGGGCGTGGCCACCGTGAGCGCGGGCTCGTTCGCGTCCCACTTGGCCGGGTGCAGCACCTGCTCCGTCGTCGACGGCGCGCGATCCCACGACTGGTTCACGGCCGTCCACCCCCCCGCGCGGCGCCGCGCGTTGATGAAGCGGAGCCCCTCGACGTACGGCGCGACGAGCGATGCGCGGAGGAAGTGCGGCGAGGTGGAGCCAGCCGCCGTCGGATCGAGGCCGAGCAGGGTCTCTGCGTCGATCTGCTCGTCGGGCAGGACCGTCGACGTCACGCCGCGATCGCGGAACATCACGTCGATCATGACGGCCATGGCGTCGCCCTCGGCGATGCACTGCTGCGCCGTCGCGGCGTCCGAGCGACCGGCGGTGTACTTCGAGCGCGTCTTGAGATCCCAGTACTGATCCTGGAGCGCGTGATCGAGCTCGTGCGCGAGCGTGGCCCCCGCGAGCTCCTCTTCGAGATCGGCGGCCATGTACATCGTTCCGTCGGCCGGCTCGTAGTAGCCCGCGAGCTGCTGCTCGAGGAGCGAGAAGACCTCCTTCGGATAGTCCCAGCCGCTCGCGGGGACGAGCCCGAGCATCTGGTAGACGAGGCCCTCGTTCGTCATCGCGGAGGCCGGCACGTCGTTCTGGACGTGCTGCTTCACGCGCGCGATCAGCGCGTCGCGACCGAGCACCTTGCCCGGCACCTCGGTCTTGGACGTGAGGCCGCGGATGCTCGAGACCACCTTGAGCATCTTGTGGACGCGGCGCGACTCTTCCTCGTCGGCGACGCCCGGGTCGGGCGGCACCACGGTGATGGGCGGCAGCGACGACGCGGGCCGGCTCGACGCGCTCCCGATCGGGACTTCGTCCACCGGCTTCGGCGTGGTGGCGCCCTTGCAGGCGGCGGCGAGCCCAATCGCGACGAGGGCGGCGAACGCGATCGGCTTCCCGAAGGAGCGCGCCCTCACGCTCCACGCTCCATCGCGGCGGCGGCGGCGCGCTTCAGCCCGCTGATCGCAGTCTCGTACGGGGGCTTGGTGAAGACCGCGTTTCCAGCCACGAAGACGTTGGCGCCCGCAGCCGCGGCCGCGCCGATCGTGTCCTCGGCGATGCCGCCGTCGATCTCGAGGTCGACCGCGAGCTTCTGCGCCGTGATCGCGGCGCGGATGGCGCGCACCTTCGGCAGCACGAGCGGGAGGAACGATTGCCCGCCGAAGCCCGGGTTCACGCTCATGACGAGCACTTGATCGCAATCGGGCAGGACGTAACGGAGGGTGTCCTCGGGGGTGTGCGGGTTCAGTACCGCGCCCGCGCGCTTCCCGAGCTTGCGGATCTGGGTGAGGGTGCGCTGGAGGTGCACCGTGGCTTCCTCGTGTACCAAAATGGTATCAGCGCCGGCGTCGGCGAAGGCCTCGACGTACTTCTCGGGCTCGACGATCATCAGGTGCACGTCGAGGTGGAGCTTGGTGACCTTGCGGAGGGCGCGGACGACGAGCGGGCCGATGGTGATGTTCGGGACGAAGCGCCCGTCCATCACGTCGACGTGGAGGAGGTCGGCGCCGGCGGCCTCGACCGCTCGGACCTCCTCGGCGAGGCGGCCGAAATCGGCCGAGAGAATCGACGGGGCGATGCGGTGCATGAGGCTTCTTTTCGTAGCACACGGGCCCCTGGAATGTGCGAGGCTCGCCAGCGAGAGGCCGTGATGCAGACCCGTGCCATGACGAAGAACGACTTCGATCGCATCGTCGAGGTCATCGATCACTGGTGGGGCGGGCCCATCAGCACGTTCGCGCACCCGATCTTCTTCTACGAGCTCGGGGACCAGGCCATCGTCGCGGAAGACGGCGGGGAGATGATTGGTTTCCTCCTCGGCTTCGTCGCGCACGCCCCCGTGCCGACCGGCTACGTGCACCTCGTCGGCATCCACCCCGATCACCGGCGGCGTGGTGTGGGTCGCGCGCTCTACGCCACGTTCACCGAGCGGTCGAAGGCCTCGGGCTGCGTCCGCATGAAGGCGATCACCACGCCCGGGAACGAAGGTTCGCTGCGCTTCCACGCCGCCCTCGGTTGGACCACGACCGAGGACGAAGACTACGCGGGCACCGGCCGCCGCCGGATCGTCTTCACCAAGGAGCTGCAGTCATGACCGAGCCGAAGATCCGCGTGGACGACGCGCTCTCGATCGACCGCTTGCGCGAGATTGGTCTCTTCGGCGCACTCTCGGACGACGTGCTGCGGATGCTCGCGTCGCAGCTCAAGCAAGTGCGCGTGACGGCCGGCTCGACGATCTTCGCCGAGGGCGACACCGCTCGCGAGATGTACGTCGTGCTCGACGGCGAGGTCGAGGTCCTCAAGAGCAGCAAGAAAGGCCGCGTCCAACGCGTGGCGCTGCTCGGTCCGAACGACACGTTCGGCGAGATGTCGATCATCGACGTGCAGCCGCGCTCGGCCACGGTCCGGGCGGTCGCGCCGGTGCACCTGCTCCGGGTCGCGGCCGAAGATCTCGACGCGCTCTACCGCCACGATCTCAAAGCCTACGCGCTCATCACGCTCAACCTGGCGCGCGAGCTGTCGCGGCGGTTGCGCGTGACCGATCGCATCTTGGCGGACATCGCAGCGAGCGTGCTGGACGAGTTCGTCGTGAAGTGACTACTTCGCGAAGCGCTCGAGCGTGCTGATCTGCGAATCGGTGTGGTAAATCGCGAAGACGCCGTTTGCGTCGACGGCGATCGAGGTGGCGACGCCGTCCTTCTTGATGGTGATGGGCTGCCCACCCGCCTTCGTCGTGCGAAGGATCGTCAAGCCGCTGAAGTAGAGGAAGCCCCCGTCCTGGACGATCGGGTCCCAGACGGAGCTGTCGGGGTAGGTGTCGACGACGGAGCCACCGGTCTTCGCGACGGAGTGAACGCCTCGGTCGACATAGTTGAAGTCGACCACGGTGAAGTAGATGTTGGTCGCGTCGAGCGCCAGCTCGCCGAGTCGGCGCTGAGGCCCCGTCAGAGGCGTCACGTTGCCCCCCGATTTGGGTACGGAAGCAACGACGCAGTCGAGATAGTCGAACGACGTCCCCATCTCCGCGTAGTAGACCTTGGTGTCGTCCAGGACGAGGTTGCCCGGGGAGTGAACGTTGGCCGCGAGTGGCGTTGCGGTCCCGTTCGACGCCGTTTTCTCGATTTTGAAAATGGCACCGTCGTTCGGGGGCGCGTCACCGATGTCGGCGAAGTAGACGCTCGTGGCGTCGACCGCGAGCGAATGACACGCATCGACCATGGGCCGCATCTTGGTGACGGTGACGGCCGTACCACCCCCGACGGCGACGCGGACGAGCACCCCGTTCGGGTAGTAGCCGGCGTGGAAGTAGACGTACCCATCGCTCACCGCGATGGCTTGCGCCTTGCCGATACTGGTCGCGAGCGTCTGGATCGGACCGCCCGACTTGGCGCGCCGCATGACCCGCCCGTCTTCGGTGGTCCAGTAGATCGAGAGCGCGTCCGTGGCGACGCACATCGGATTCCCATCCGTGCCATCGGTCACGACCCCGGGCCCGCCGAGATCCGCATCGCCCACCGGCGCGTCCGACGACGAGCCGTCGCGTACGCCGCCATCCGCGCCACCGAGGATGGGTGGATGGCTCGGCGTCGACGCGGCGCACGACGCCGTCGCACACGTGCCGATTACCAACCCCGCGAAGATGGAATACCGAATCCCCATTTCGAGCCTCGACTCACCCTACACCGGCCTGGGTGCGCGTCCAGTCGTCGGTTCCGCGGCAAAGTTGCCACGCTCCGCCCGTGCGCTATAGACGCGCCGTGGGGCTCGGCATCGATTTCGGCACGACACGCACCGTCGTCGCGTTCTGCGACCGCGGCAACTATCCCATCGTCAGCTTCGAGACGGAGGCGGGGGACCACCACGAGTGGTTCCCTTCGATCGTCGCCGAACGGGGCGGCGAGCTCCTCTTCGGGTGGGATGCGGTCGCCGCCGCGGAGGACGCGACCGTCGACCAGGTCCGCTCCTTCAAGCGCCTCCTCGCGGGCGACGCCCGCGCCGACGGCACGGTGACGATCGGCGGGACGTCGCTCGGCATCCACGAGCTCGTGGTCCGCTTCTTCGGCGCGCTCGCCGGCGCGCTCCGCGAGCGCTCGAACCTGCCGCGCGCGATGAAGAAGCTCGCCCGCTTCGACGCCGTCGTCGCCGCGCCCGCGAACGCGTTCTGCACGCAGCGGTTCTTGACGCTCGATGCGTTCCGCCGCGCCGGCTTCGACGTGATGGCCATGCTCAACGAGCCTTCCGCCGCGGGCTTCGAGTACGCGCACCGCCACGCGCGGACGCTCTCGTCCAAGCGCGAGCACGTCGTCGTCTACGATCTCGGCGGCGGCACGTTCGACGCATCGCTCGTGCGGATGAGCGGCACCGTTCACGACGTCGTCGCGACGGCGGGTCTCGCCGAGCTCGGGGGCGACGACTTCGACCGGCTCTTGGCCGAGATGGTGCTCGCGCGGACCGGCACGAAGATGGCGGCGCTTCCGCGGCGGGGCCGCGCCCGGCTCGTCGACGCGTGTCGCGACGCGAAGGAGCGCCTGAACGCGAGCACCCGCAAGATCACGTTGGATCTGGCGGAAGCCCTCGGCGACGCAGCTCCGGCACCGGACGTCACCCTCGCGGTCAGCGACTACTACGACGCGTGCGCGCCGCTCGTGGAGCAGACGCTCGCCGCGATGGCACCCGTCCTCGCGGCCGGGGGCGAGGCGAACGGCGAGGAAAGCGAGCTCGACGGCGTCGCCGGCATCTACGTCGTCGGTGGCGCGAGCGCGCTCCCCGTCGTCGGGCGCGTGCTGCGCGAGCGCTTCGGGCGGCGCGTGCATCGGTCGCCCTATCCGCACGCGGCGGTCGCGATCGGCCTCGCGATCGCGAGCGACGAAGGGGCAGGCTTCGCCCTCGACGATCGGTTCTCGCGCAACTTCGGCGTCTTCCGCGAAGGCGAAGGCGGGCGCAAGGCGACCTACGACGTCATCTTCACCCGCGAGATGCCGCTCCCGCGCGCGGGCGCGCCCGAGCTCGTCGTGAGCCGGCGGTACCACGCCGCGCACGACGTCGGGCACTACCGCTTCTTCGAGTGCGCCGACTTCGACGCTGCGGGAACCCCGCGCGGCGACATCGCCCCGCTCACCGAGTTCCTCTTCCCCTTCGATCCGTCGCTGCGAGCGACGCCCGAGGCCGCGCTCGCCGGCGCTCCCGTGAAGCGGCTCGCGTACCAGGGACCGCTCGTGGAAGAGCGCTACGCCGTCGACGCCAACGGGATCGTGCAGATCAGCATTCGCGATCTCGAGTCCGGCTTCGAGAAGACGCAGCGGCTCGGCGCCACGGCCTGATCACTTCGCGCACGGGTCGTGGAGGGCACGACCCTTCGCGTCGAGCTCCTTCCGATCGCCCGCGCTCGAGAGCGGCGAAGCAGTCACGGTCGCGCTCGCGTCGAGGTCGCCGCGGCCCAACGCCACCAACGCGGAGTTCCGCCGCGCGGCCTCGATGATGACGGGATCGCTGCCGCCGTACGTCGCGTCGTCCCCGCGCGACAGCGCACTGCAGTAGCGCGAGGCGGCTTCGACGGTGTCGCGCGTCGTGTCGTGCTGGGGGAACCCGAACTCCGTGCCCACCGTGAACTTGGGGTAGGGCGGAGACGCCGCCAGGCCGAGGCGCGAGACGAGCAACCACGACTGCGCCCAGATGACGGCCTTGGGCACGAGGCCCCCGCGCCGCTGCGTGATCTCGCGCGCGACGGTGACGAACACGCGGTGGTACGCCGCATCGGCGGGGCGGACGAGCTCCGAGACGCCGGACTCGCCGCCGCGCAGATCGTCGACCTCGAGCTTTCGCAGCGTAGCCTCGAGCGCGGCGAGCTCCGCCGCCGGAGCGGGCGTCGCCGTCGGGCGAAAGCACTGTCCCAATCTGGTACGCCAGATGTCTTCTTCCTCGCCGCGCGGCTTTCGGTAGTAGTCGTCGACCGCGATTTGCTCCAGCCGGGCGAATCGCCCGGTCGCCGTTCCCGTGCAGCTGACGACGACGGACTCTCGGCCCGGTGCGTCGTCGCAATCGCGGGGGTCCAGGCACTCGCCGTCGAGGGTGCGGTTCGCCTCGATCGCGCAGTACGCGTCGTGAATCGCGATCGGCTCGCCGACCTTGGGCCATGGCGCGACGCCGTCGGTCTCCGGCGCGATGAGCCACATCGTGAGCTCACGCCGCAGCCGACACCCCGTCGTGGTGGGCTGTCGGGAGAGCGGGACGGGCTTGGGCGGCGGAGCTGCGGGCGGCGCGGGGTGCGCTCCGCCGCACGCGACCGCCACCACGGCGAGCGCCGTCGCGAAGGGAAGCGCGCGCCTCACTGCTTCCCCCGATCACACGGGTCGTGCGCGACATAGGTCGGGTCGGTGAGGTTCGTGCCACCGAGCCCCAGCGCGCGCGCTTCGGCCAGCTCTCCGGCGAGCGCGAGCACGACCGGGAAGTTCGGCGACTTCGACTCGTTCGCCCGGTACCACGCGAGGACCGGTCGCCAGTCGATCTTCATCGGGTCCGCGAGCTTGCGCTCGTCGTCGGACTCGTTCGTCCGGATCCCAGCTTGGTACAGGATGGCAGGCTCGTGCCCGTCTTCGAAGGAGAGAACGAGCGTGGCACGCTCCGGCGTGAACGGCAGCTCCGCGGCCTTTCCCATTCGGGCGAAGCGTTCGGCGACGGTCGCCTCGGCCTCACCGTCGGCGCGATAGATGCACGTCCCGTCCGGCTCGGGTCTGCACTTGCCGACGAACGGGGCGCGGTCGTACGCGACGTACGCGAGGACCCAGTCTTCGCCCGCGGGCGGCGTTGCTTCGGGATCTCCGACGAGCGCGCGCTCGTAGGCGGTCATCACCTCGCTCGTCCACGCACGCGGAACCACCGAGTAGCATTGGTCCAAGCGCGCCTTGGTGCTCGCGCCCAACGCGGGCGGTGTCTCCTCCCCGTGCTCACGGAGCGTGGCGAGGAACGCGGCATCGACGTGAGACCCCGGTCCACAGTGCGCGGTGCGCCCGCCCTTCGTCTCACGAACGGTGCACGTCACCTCCACGAGCCCCACGGTGGAGCCGACGGCCGGCCACGGAGCTTCGTCCGCGTTCGGCGCCGTCCGGTGGAAGGTCGCCCCGAAGCGGGCGTGGGTCATGAAGTGGTCGACGGGGTGATCGCGTTCCTCGTCCCAGGCATCGTCGACGTGGTGGATGCGGCACGCGCCGAGGGCGACCGCACAGACCAGGAGGGCGAGCCGAGCGCGTGGCATGTCCGAGAAGGCGTCCGACGGCCGTTCCGCCCCGCTATTCAACTCACGGCATCGGGTGCGCGGCGAAGAACTCGTAGATCGTCTCGGTCGCGCCCAGATCCGTACTGGTCTTGCCGACGAGCGGGATGGGCACGCCGCCGGGCCACGTGTGGCCGCCGTCGTCGATCTTGCAGTGGACGACGTCCCCCTGACAGAGGCCCCACTGGACGCACGTCGCGTCACCCTTCTGGAAGATGGTCTTCGGCTGCCCCAAGCACGAGTTCTTCTGCGTGAACGCGCCGACGCTCTCGTTCACGCTCCGGAACTTGGGCACCGGGCCGAGGTCGATGCCGATGATGGGCGTGCCGCCGTTGTACGGGACGATCGGATCCGCCGTGCCGTGCGTCTCGAGGAGCGGAACCGGGCGGCCCGGGTTGCACTTCGACGGCGGGATGCCGAGCTGCCCGGCGACGGGCGCGATCGCGGCGAACGTGTCGCTCATCTCGCAGGCGAGGCGGTACGAGAGGAAGCCGCCGTTCGAGTAGCCGGTCGAGTACACCCGCTTCGGGTCGATGCAGTAGTCCTGCTCGAGCCGCGCGAGCAGATCCTTCACGAACTTCACGTCGTCGACGGCGTTGACCCACGCGGTGCCGCAGCAGTCGCCAGCGTTCCAGCTCGTGGCGACGCCCTCGGGGTACACCGCGATGTAGCCGTGCAGATCGCTCGACTTGTCCATGCGCGAGACCGTGCGCTGGATCAGGGCGGAGTTCGAGAACCCGTGGAAGTTGAGGATGAGCATCGTCCCCTTCTTCGGGTCGTACCCATTGGGTACGTGCGCGTAGGCCACGCGGGGGATGCCGCCGGACGAGAGGTTGATCGTGTGGTCGCCGGCGCCGACGCTCTTGCCGGTGCAACCGAAGGTGGACGGTCCGATCCCACCGTCGTCACCGAAGGTGGCGCCCGGCGTCAGGCCTGCGTCCGGATCGGGATCGGCCGTGGGCCACGCGACGTCGAGCGAGGCGTCGTACGGTGCGGCGTCGGCCGGGGTGCCTTGCCACCCCGGAGGCAGCTCGTCGCTCGAGCCGCACGCGGCCGCGAGCGCGAGGAGCGACCCGAGCGCCGTCGGCGCGAGCGCGAGCACGAGCGATCCCCGGAGACGCATCCCACGCATCCCCCTCCGCGTAGCACGAGGTCCGGGAGCCCGCTATTGCCGGGTGACCCAGACGAAGTCGTCGGTCGCGCTGTAGTAGAGGTGCGTGCAGGCAGAGTCGACTTTTCCATCCGGGCGCTGTCCCAGCCCGACGAAGATCGAGAAGTCGTCGCTCTCGGTGAGACGGAACGCCGCGCGCTCCTCGGACGATTGCTCGTCCCAATAGAAGAGCGTGAGCCGGTCGGTGGAGATGGCGGTGGGCCGGCGGAGCTTGCCGTTCGCGCGCGCGAGCTCGGTCTGCGGGATGGGCTGGCCGAACGGCCACGGCGTGGTCGACTCGACGCGCGTGCTCTGGCGGAGGGTCGCCGTTGCGTTGGGGACGTCGAGCGTGAAGAAGAAGTGCAGGTCGTCCTTGGCGAGGACCGGATCGTCGAGGACCGCATCGGGGGGAGCTTCGCCCATCGCGAAGGCGAAGCTCGAGAAAGGAGTGGAGTCCACGTCGGTGGCGAAGTCCTCGCTCTTTGCCGTGCGCGAGACCTGACCGAAGTTCCGGCCGCTCGCGACGACGAGGATCACCCGGAGCCCGTTCGGCGAGAGGGCGATGTGAGCGCCCGCGCTGGTTTGGAGCTTCACCGTCTGCGTCGTGCCCCACGGGTCGCCCGCGGTCTTGCGGTCGGCCCACTTCAGCGACGTACCCTCCATCCACGCGATCGTCGTCTCGTCCGGCGTGATCGCGCCGAGGAAGGCGTTGGAGGGAGCGACGCCCGCGGACTTGGGTTTGATCCAGCTCGCGGTCGGGCTGCAGATGCCGGGGAACGGAGCGCCCGTCTCCTTGACCGCCGCGTCCGTGGAGCCGACGTCGGGCTTGGCGTCGGACCCTCCGTCGGGGGCCGGCGGCAGGCTGACGAGCGGTGGGGTGTAGCTCCCGTCGCTGCATGCAGCGGCCAGGAGCGGGAGCGCGACGAGCGCGACGAGCGAGGCGAGGGCGAGGCGATCAGAGCGCATCGACGCAGTCGTAGTTCTGGCGCCACGCCGTGACGGTCGGTGCGGAGTAGCCGTTGGAGGAGGGGGTCAACGTCATCGTGATGCGGAGCCAGCGCTTGGAGTTGGCGTTCGGGAGGGTCGGTTCGACGTCGACGCCGGTCCACGACGTGATCGGCGCGCCGGTCACGGTCGCGAGCTTGGAGCTCGTCGCTGCGGTGAGCGTGCCTTGCGTGTCCGCGGTCTGGGCGGAGAACACGATGCTCGAGTCGTTCGGCGTGACGGTCTGGAAGTCGAAGAAGTGCCAGCGCGGGCGCTGCTGCGGACCGCACACGCCCTCGTAGTCGCGCGTGAACACGGCGGGCTTCTGGTACGGCGGGATCGGCGGCGGCGGGGGAACGTCGGGCTGCACGCACGACGACACGTCCATGAAGAGGAACTCGAGAGCCTTTTCCTGCGCGCTCAAGTTGCCGGTGCAGCAGCGGTCGGGAAACGCCTTGCCCGAGTCGCACACCGCGGACGCGGACACGTGGTAGTTCGTGAACGCGACGCGGCCGACCTGGTTCGCCGGCGGCTGCCCGACCGGCGTGTTGAACGTGAACTGCTGAACCGTGTCGGCCGAGTTCTTCACCTTGTTGGTGGACCAGCCGTAGACCCACTGCTGGGCGTTGGACGTGGTGGAGACCACGTTCCAGCGCGACTCGTTGATCGACATCTTGCCGGCGGTCGCGCTCGCGCCGACGTTGACGAGCCACTGCTGGAACGCGAGGCCCTTCGGGAACGTCGCGTCGACGTACCCGGTGAGCGGGTCGGCGATGTTGAACTGGTTGTTCGGGTCTTCCCAGTTGACGATCGTCTTGAACGGCGCGACGCCGTTCTTGAGCCACGCGTAGCCGTAGTGGGTGGTGAAGACACGGCCGCCGACGTTCGAGTAGTCGACGAGGTTCTGGTCGTACGAGCTCGGCTTGTCGTCCTCGTAGCCCTCGCAGGGCAGCATCACGAGGTTGTAGTCCTTCCACCGCGGCAGGCTCGAGTAGAGGTCGGTCGCGTCGGCGTTCTTCCCGGCGACCTTCGCGCCGTTGTCCTGGTAGACGTGGACGCGGGGGGTGGTCGCGTAGTCGGGAGAGGTGAGATCGCTTCCCGCGCCGAACTCCGTCTTGTCGATGCCCATCTTCACGAGGAGACACTCGAACGGATCCGCGCTGCCGGTCGTGATCGCGATCTCGGGCATGTCGCCTTCGCTCTTCTTCGCGGGCAGGCGCGTGAGCGACGCAGCGACCGCAGTGGTCGCGCAGCTCGGAACGGTCGTCAGCGTCACGGCGCGGCGCCAGCGACCGACCTGGACGACGAGCGGGATGTTGGAGCCGCTCGGCACGCCGGTCAGCGTGAACTTGCCGTCGGCGCCGGTCGTCGTCGTCGTGACGGCGACGGCGGTGTTCGAGCCGCACTGATCGGCGGAGACGCCGTTCGTGAACGTGGGGAGCGGCTCGTTCGGCACGAACACGGTCGCGCCGTAGATGGGGTTCTTACCGGCCGGATCGTAGACGGTGCCGGTGAGGGTGGTGGAGCCGCCGCCGTCGCACTTGGCGACTTGGCACTGGAGGTTCTTGCACGCGCCGGCGTCTTGCGGCGTCGCGCCGTCGTTGCCTTGGAGCGTGATGCCCGCGTCGGTGATGAGGATGCCGCTGTCCGCGCCGGGCGTGATGCCGGAGCCGTCGTCGGTGATGTTCACGCATGCCGGGTTGCACGGGTTGTCCTTGCAGGCCTGCGGTGCGCCGAGCCCGAGGATGTGCGGTCCGCCGATGCCGATCGGCGCGGTGCTCTGCTCGGTGGTCGTGCCGTCGTGGACGCACGCGCTCCAGCGACGGTCCGCGCCGCACGTGCGCTTGCCGTACGCGCACGTCGCCGAGTCGTCGTGACGCGCGACGAGGTCGGCGCACAGCTCGGTGGTCCCGGGGCCGTCGCAGGGACAGCCGTCGCCACCGAACGCACACGCGTCGCTCGAAGACGACGCCGCGTCGCCCGCGCCGGAGCACGCACCGATCACGACCCCTCCCCCCACCGTCGTGATCGCGGTCAGAAACAGAATCGGGAAAGGTCGAACGTTCACCGGGCCTCCAGCCGAGGTACCTCTGCAAGAACCGGGACACCGAAAAATTCCAGTGTTCTCGTTCAGGTAGCGGGTCCACCTACCTCGACAGTTCCCCCGTGAAATCCACGGCTTAGCTGTTCCGTTTCGCAACCGGCCGAGGTGTTCGAATCTGAAACGTCCCTTTTCGAACGTTTCAGTTTGAACCAGCTCCCACGAGCCATTGGGGGCGTTGGGGCCCAAGGTCGCCCTGTGCTATTCCTCCCGCCCCACCATGACGCAGAACGCACCCGGTCAACAGAACGCAGGCATCACTCTCACGGGCGGAGCGGCCATCCTCGCCCCGATCACCGCGTTCCCGAACGGCGTGCCCGGCAACGCGCTCGTGCTCATCCCGCTCGGCCCGAATGGGGCGCCCGTCGACAAGGACATCACGAAGGGTCCGGTCGCGCTGCAGATGGAAGAGGTGTGGAAGCTCCTCGGCTTCAACGGCCCCGCGGTGCAGGTGCAGGACGATCAGGGTCGCCCGATCGCGATCGGCCTCGAAGACCTGCTCGGCGGGCTCGAGAAGCACTGGCAGGAGAACCAGGACGACGCGATGCGCGGTCGCATCTTCGCCCAGGAGCTCATGAAGTACGGCCGCCACGAGAAGGCGGAGAAGGTCCTCGCGAAGATCGTCGCGCTCGGCGGCGACGGCGAAGACTGGCTCGCGCTCGGCGTGACCCAGATCAACCAGGAGAAGTGGGACAAGGCCGAAGGCACGCTGAAGGGCGCGCAGAACCTGATGAAGGACAACCCGTTCCC
This sequence comes from Polyangiaceae bacterium, assembly GCA_044224495.1. GTDB lineage: Bacteria > Myxococcota_A > Polyangia > Polyangiales > Polyangiaceae > JBGAKG01. The sequence continues at coordinate 291,016 of JBGAKG010000004.1, forward strand.
GAGCCTTCACCTCGCGAAGGTGTACGCGGGGAAGAAGGATGCGAAGGCCGAGCGTGACGCGGTCGAGCGCGCGCTGCACATCGCGCCGAACTCGGTCGATGCGTGGGCGTACCTGACGAACCACCTCAAGGAGCAGAGCGGCGAGGACAAGGCCATCGCCGAGATCGAGGAGATGGCGAAGAACCCGGCGAACGCGAAGACGGCCGCGCCGTACATCGCGCTCCAGGGCTTCTACGCGAGCGACGAGAAGACGCGCGACAAGGCGATCGGCTTCGCGAAGAAGGCGACCGAGCGTTCGCCCGAGGATCCGCTCGCGCTGCTCTGCCTCTCGGCCCTCTACGGTCAGGCGGGCAAGCTCGACGAGGTCGTGAAGCTCCTCGCCCCGCACGAGGCGATGATGCAGCGCGACGTTCGGCTCGCGAACAACTACTTCGAGGCGCTCTTCCAGAGCCGCGACATGGCGAAGGTGACGGGCCTGCTCAACAAGCTCGCGACGTCGCCGAACAAGGAAGTGAAGCAGTTCGCGATCGAGCGCAGCCGCGCGATCTCGCAGATGCTGGCGCAGCAGCAGGCCCAGCTGGCGGCGGCGCAGCAGAAGACCTGAGGGGGCGCCTGGGGGTAGAGCAGTGGGAGTAGGAGCGCCTGGGGCTAAAGCCCCAGGCAGCGAAGTTTCTCACTGAGGACGCGCTCCAAGCCCGCCCGGTGGGCGGGCTCTCATTGCTCTAGGAACAACCGTTCGAGCGCGTGCTCTGCCGGATGCGTTGGGTCGTGGTGTGCGCGCTGGGACTGGACGTAGCGGATGAGGGGATCGAGCTCGCTCGCGCCGATGGTCTCGGCCCAGTACTTCTGCTGCCACCGAACTGGGGAGAGACCACGCTGGCGGGTCGATGCGAACGAGCTGGCGCCTTTGAGGTGCTTCACCAGCTCCGCAATCGTGCGGGTCGGCGTGAACTTGAGCACCAGATGGACGTGATCGGGTGCGATTCCGACGGCGGCGACGGAGCAGTCGAGCTCTCGAGCCTTCGCCACGAAGAGGGTGGAGAGCGCGGCATCTGCGCACGGAGCGAGCGTCGAGCGCCGCTGATGCGTTGCGAACACGATGTGAGCAAAGAGGGACGACGGAGAGGGCATGGTGGTTTTCAACGAGCAAATCGCGCAGCGAGAGCCCGCCCAACGGGCGGGCTTGGAATGTGTTGGCAACGAGGAACTTCGCTGCCTGGGGCTTTAGCCCCAGGCGCACATGATGATGAGCCACACCCCAGGCGATCAACCCCTCCACACGCTCACGTTCTGCAGCGTCAGCTTCCCCATCGCGTCCATCTCCGTCTGCGGCTTCGCGTTCGGGAGCGCGCGTCCTCGGGTTTCCTTCTCCCACTCGACCAAGTGCTCGATCGCGGCGAAGCCTGTCGGTGACTTGTCGCGCAGCTCGTGGCCGCCGTTGCCGTAGGTCCAGACCGACTTGGCGTTCGGGAACGCGCTGCGCCACGCGTCGGTCTGTGTCTGCGAGCCTCCGTAGCAGGCCGAGACCATCACGTCTTCGACCTGCGCGGCGGCGTGCGGCATCGCCTTCGCGAGTGCCTGGATGTCGCTCGCGTTCACGCCGTTCGAGCCGTTCGCGTCGGCGATGCGGTTCGCGTAGTGACCGGAGAGCACGAGCCGGGAAGGCACGCTCCCGCCGAGCTCGCCCTTGGCCCACACGGTGGCGATCTGCGCGAGCTCGTCGCGTCCGTCCGGCGCCGCGTTCTTGAGCGCGGTCGCGACGGCGGCGGCGCGATCGGCGGGGAGCCCGAGCGTCTTGGACCACGCGTCGACGTCGCCCGGCTTCGAGAGGTCGTACGTCTTGCCGCCGGCGCTGACGCCGCTCGCCGTGCTCGGCGTGATCGTGGTGCACTTGCCGCCCGAGCGCCACGCGAGCGCGTCGCGTTCGGCCTGCCACTGGGGGACTGGGGCGCCTTTCGGACCGGGCATCGGCGTGGTGTTGGTCCCGAGGTAGAGGATGTCGTCGTTGGCCGGAGGGCGCGTGGGCTGCGCGCTGGTCGCGTCGGACGTGGTGCGCGAGGCACTCGGAGCCGCGGCGTTCTGGGCGTAGCGCGCGACGTCCGCGTCGTAGCCGAGCGTGTGATCGCTCGGAGGAGCGTCGAGGAGCGAGGGACGCGGGGGCGTGGTCGGCTTGGTATCGGCGGACGGCTCGTCGTCGGCGAAGGTGAACGAGACGCCGTTGGGACCATCGATGCGGCGAGAGGACATGCCTCCCCTCGGCCGGGCCGCGACCGCGGTTGCGCGATTTCGGTGCTCGCGCTTGGCGGTCGATTTCGCGCAACCGTCGGACCTCGCGAGCCGACGGGCAGACATCATGCGAACCACAATCCTCTCCGCCGTTGCCGCTCTCACCCTCTCCCTCGCCACCGGCTGCGCTGGCATCAACATCGAACCCGAGACCCCGCCGGCGTCGAGTCCGAGCATGGCTCAGGCGACCTTGGTCGTCGGTGAGATTACCCATCCGCGCGATCTCACCGTTGCCGCTCCGTTCTACGTCGCGATGCAGCGGGAGGCGTCCCACCAGCTCGCCGCGAGCCACATCGCGCGGGACATCATGGACGAGCGCGACCTCGGTCCCACGGGCGTCTCCGGCCAAGCTTTCGCGCTGCGCTACCGTGTCGTCGAGGACGTCGTCGTCAACGTGCGGTCTGGGCTCGGGTGTCGCATGGCGCTCATCGTGACCGGCTCGCTCTTGATCATCCCGGCCTTCTTCGCCGGCATGTGCACCCAGGCCGACGAACATCGACTCACCGTGGAGGCGCGCGTGTACGACCTTCAGGGAGCCGCGGTGACGAAGATTCGTGACGACAACTCGAACGAGCTGGTCAACGTCTTCGACACCACGGGCATCACGCCGATCCTGCGCAAGGAGTACCCGGTCGTCGTTCGAGTGAGCTCGATGGCGGGCGCGAAGCTGAGCGACGAAGAGCTCCTCGAGGCCTACCGAAAGGAAGCGGGCGAAGCGATGCGGCAGATCCTGCGGGAGTCCCTCGAAGACGTGAACAAGGCGATGACCCGACCGAGCCGCCGCTGATCCTGGAAAGCCACGGGAAAACGGGCTCCCTACATGACGTAGGGGGCCCGTCTGCATTTTGTCGGCGAGACTACGCAACCTTTCCCTCGCGCTGCCCGAAGGGGACTCGATGCCCGCGAGCAACGACACCCTCCTTCGCCGCGCCGGTGGCTCCTACTTTCGCGTCGAGCGCGTCCTCGGCAGCGGCGCCATGGGCAGCGTCTTTCTGGTGCGCGACCCCAACCTCGCCGACCGCCGTCGTGTCGTGAAGGTGCTGCACGAGGAGCAGGCCGCGTTCCCCCGCGCGGTCGAGCGCTTCCAGCGCGAGGCGCGCGCGATGGCGCGATTGCATCATGCACACATCGCGGGCGTCGAGGACATCGGCACGCTCGAGCCCGAGCCGGGGCGCCCCGCGCTCCCCTACTACGTGATGCCGTGGATCGACGGCGAGAGCCTTCGGGCGCTCCTGAAGCGGCGCGGCCGGCTGCCGCCGCGCGAGGTCCTCGACCTCGGCGTGCAAGCCGCGTCGGCGCTCGCCGCCATCCACGACGCGGGGGTCATCCACTGCGACGTGAAGCCCGACAACCTGATCGTCGCGCGCGCGACGGGGGCGCTCGTGCTCATCGACTTCGGCGTGATGCACCTCGAGGTCGAGGGCGAGCGGAGCGGCTTCCACGGCACGTTCGGGTACGCTTCCGATCATCAGATCGCGGGCCACACGCCGCGACGCGAGGACGACCTCTTCTCGCTCGCGATGGTGCTCTACGAGCTCGTCGCCGGCGTTCGTGCGTTCGCCGAGCTGGGCTCCGGCTCGGAGGCGGCGCGTGCGCGGGCCGGAAAGCGCGCGCGTCCGCTGCGGAAGCACGGGGTCGAGCACCCGCTCCTCGAGTCGGTGCTCGAAGCGGGCATCGATCCCGATGCGACGAAGCGTTGGACCGACGCCACGTCGATGAAGCGCGCACTGGAGCAGGTTCGGAAGCTCTTCGCCGCAGAGCCGCGCGTGAAGCCGCCGGGCGAGCTCGAGACGCCTACCCGCGAGCCGGCGCCGCGGAAGATCACCCCGACCGATCTGGCGGACCCCACCGTGGCCGGCGCCGCGCGCGTGCCGATGCGGATCGTGGACGCGGCGGAGACGAAGGAGAGCGAAGGCGTGCTGCGCGAGCCCGTCGCCGCGAAGCCGACGCTCCCGACCGTGAAGCTCGATCCGGAAGCGGCGAAGCCGACGCGGAAGCTCGAGCCGTGCGACCTCCCCGCGCCGCCGCCGCTGCGCTCGCCGCCGCCGAAGGCCGAGTATCGGAATCGGCACGCGCAGTTCTTGATCTCGCCGCGCCAGTTTCCGCCCGTTCGTCCTCCGGTTCGGGAGCCGAAGCGGCCCGCGCGCGACGTTGCGCTCGCGGCGGGCGCGGTCGCGATGCTCGCGGTGTCCCTCGTGGTCGCGGCGCTCATCCTTCGTGCTCCGATCGGGGCGCCCGCCGCCGCCGCGGTCGCACCCGCGGTGCCCACGAGCGACGCGCCGCTGGCGACGACGACGGTCGATCCGAGCGCCGCCCGCCAAGCCCCGAAGAGGGTCCCGATGGTCGAGGCCGCCACCGCGAAACCCGCATCTCCGACCCATCGGCCGGGGAGCGGCTTGTGATTTGCCCAGGTGGGGGAAAGTCTGACACCATGCGCCTCGTGATGAGCTCGAAGCGCGACACCGACCCCGGAGGACTCGAGGCCCCGCGCCCGCCGCCGACGCCGACGGTCGACGAGAACGGCAACGTTCGACCGCGCTCGTTCGACACGCTGGTGCCTACGCCTGAGCCAGACGCCATCGCGCCGGATCAGCCCGGCACGTCGCGCCAGGCCGACACGGGCGAGTCGCTGAAGCGGCTCGAAGAGAAGCGGGAGGCCGACGCGCGCGCGCGTCGCAACCAGACGCTCGGGCTCGTGGCTGCGTTCGTGATCGTGCTCTTGATCGGGTTCGGCTTCATCAAGCTCGCGATGGGGCCGGGCGACACGCAGCCGACGCCGGCGCCGCCCACGGTCACCATCACGGTGCCGGTGGTGACGACGGTGACGGTGCCCGTCGCGACCGACACGCAACAGCCGACGGCCACCGCGCCGACGGCGACGACCACCGCGACCGCGAAGCCGTCGGCGAGCGTGAAGGCGACCGCGTCGGCGCCTGCGAGCGCGGTGCCGGTGGTGACTGCGACCGCGCCGACGACGACGGCGACGGTCACGCCCTCCGCGAAGCCTTCGGCCTCGCATGATCCGGACTACATCCGAGACTTCCATCCATGAAGAAACGAGCCGCCGTGGTGCTCGCGGCGCTTCTCCTCGCGGGGAACGCGTTCGCGGAGACGAAAGAAGAGATCGAGATCCGCAACGCGCAGACGCGCTTCGAAGAAGGGCTCGCGCTCGCGGACAAGGGCGAGCACGAAGAAGCGCGCGTGAAGTTCGTGCAGGCGTACGCGGTGCTGAAGTCGTCGAAGGTGCTCTACAACTTGGCAATCGCCGAGAAGAAGACGAATCACCCGGTGGAGTGCATCAAGCACTTTCGCGTCTTCCTGAAGGACCCGACGATCACGCCGGACCTGCGCGCGCGCGCGGAGCAGATCATCGCGGAGCTCTCGAAGGGGACGAGCCGCGTCGAGATCACGGCGACGCCGGGGGCCGACGTTCGGATCGACGGCGAGACGGTCGGCCGCGCGCCGTTCGACGAGGCGGTCGACGTGGCGACGGGACATCACACGGTGTCGGCTTCGCTGGATGCGAACAACAAGAGCGGTGAGGTGGATTGCACGGCGGGGCAGACGTCGAAAATCGACGTGGGGTTCCCGAACTACCAGGCGCCGCTGCAGACGCAGGCGAACCCGGCGCGGATTGCAGTGCCGGTGGGGCTGGGCATCGGCGCGCTCGCGGGGTTCGCGATCGGCATCGGCTTCGGGGTGGCGTCGGGCTCGACGAGCGACGACGTGATCGCGAGCGCGGGGTCGCACCCGTGTTGGATCCAGACGTCGGTGGCGTGCGACGAGCACCAGAAGTTGATTTCGAAGGGCGAGACGCAGCGAACCGTGTCATGGATCGGCTACGTCGCCGGCGGGGCGCTGGCGGTGGCGGCGGTGGTGACGTTCTTCGTGCTTCCGAAGCGGATCCCGATTCAGCCGAAGGTTGGGCTGGGGTTCGTGGGCTTGGACTTCCAGACGGAGTTTTGAGATGCGTCGTGCGATCTTGGGCCTAGGAATCTTGGGAGGGGTCGCGGCGCTGATGGGGTGCCCCGTGGGGCCGCCGGGGCTCTGTGATTATGGGGCGTGCGATCCGCCGGATGGTGCGGTGTTGGATGGGGGAGATTCGGGTTTCGATGCGGCCTGCGACCCGTCGAAGGATCTGAAGTGCATCGACGAAACCAAGGGAATCTTCGTCGCGGCGAGTGGAAAGCCAAACGGAGCGGGTACAAAAGCCGATCCCATCTCGACGTTTGAGAATGCCCTTCAAAAAGCGAAAGCAAATTCCAAATCAAGGCTCTATGTCTGTAGCGGGAATTACCCTGGATCTATTGACATCAACGATCCGATCGCCATCTACGGCGGATTCTCCTGTGGAGACTGGACCTACTCGGGCTCCAAGCCAGCAATCCAGGGAGACAAGCCTGGGTACGGGATTAGGGTGGCGGCCAACGCGCAGCTCTACGATCTCGCCGTTGTAGGCAAGGGAGGGGTACTGCCTGGCGAGTCAAGCGTGGGCGTGCTGGTGAGCGGAGCAGCTGTCGTAGCGACGCTCACCCGGACGAAGGTTTCCTCCGGCGACGGATTGAACGGTGCTGATGGCGTTCTGGTTTCGTTTACGACGTTTCCTTCGCAGGGGCAGTTGGACGGAAAACCGGCGAGCGGTTCATCGGGTGGAGGGATCTCCTCACCCGGGTGCCCGGGGGCATCCTCGAGCACGGGCGGAAAGGGTGGAGACAACGGATTCGGAGGAGACCCGGGCCTTCCGAATCTGGGAGGGGGCGCGGGCGGGATCCTGGGGCAGATGTGCAACGGAACCGGCTCAGGCGGGACGGGGACTGACGCAACGCCTTCCGCGCCGGCGCCCGCGGTCAATTTGCTAGGCGCCCTAAATGCAAGCTGGCAGCCTCAGTCCGGATCAAAGGGAGCCGACGGCCCAGCGGGGCAGGGTGGCGGTGGTGGTCAAGGAGCTGGCGGTGGCGGTGGCGGTGGCGGTGCTGCGGGCGGTTGCGGCGGCGCGGGTGGGCCTGGCGGTGGCGGCGGTGGTGCGAGCATCGCCGTTCTTGTGGCTGACGCTACCGTGAGCCTCGTGGAGTCGGAGCTCGTTGCGGGAAAGGGCGGAAATGGCGGGAAGGGCTCAGCAGGGCAACCACCGCAAAGCGAGTATGGTTTCGGAGGGACGAAGACCGGAAATGGCTGCAATGGCGGCAACGGTGGTAAGGGCGGTGCTGGCGGCGCTGGCGGCGGCGGTGCTGGTGGCATCTCCGTCGGCATCCTCTACAAGGGAACCAAGCCGACGACAGACGCTGCGACCGACGGCAAGATCACCGTCGGCACCAAGGGAAACAAAGGCATCGGTGGCGCACCCGGGACGAATGACGGCATCGACGGCGTCGCGCAGGCGGTTCTTCAGGCACCTTAGATCATCCCAATTCGGGATGAGTCGGGTCGCCTCCCCCTGAGCGCGCGGAGCCTTCGGCCGCGGTGCTCGTCTCGAGGTAGGTTGCGAGAGCCTCGGTGGCGGCCGAAGGCGAGCACGCGATTTGGGGGAGGCCGGCGCGCTCGGCCAAGTTAGGATCGCCCGTGATGAACGCGGTAACGAGAGGCCGAGCGCGACGGGTGGGGGCATCGCTTCTTCTTCTCTCCTCTGCGGCTGCCGCGACGGCCACGACGTTGAGCTGCGGGAGCGACAGCAGTGACCCGCCGGACGGTGCGGTGTTGGATGGGGGAGATTCGGGGGACGCTCCGCCGGTGAACTGCCCGTCGGGCAAGGAGCCGAAGGACGATCCGACGTGCGTGAGCAACGACGTCGGCATCTTCGTCTCTGCGGCTGGCAACGACGCGAACGCGGGGACGAAGACGAGCCCGGTGGCGACGCTCGGAGCCGCGCTGACCAAGGCGGGGAGCTCGGGCAAGGGGAAGATCTTCGTGTGCGAGGGGAGCTACACGGAGAGCGTGGAGATCAAGGCGACGGTCGGCGTGTACGGCGGGTTCAAGTGCTCGGACTGGTCGTACTCGGGGACGAAGCCGAAGTTCGCGGGAGCGAAGCCGGACTACGTCGTGAAGATCGACGGAGCGAGCGGAGTGACGCTCGCGGACCTGGAGTTGGACGGGAAGGACGGCGCGCCGAATAGTGGGGAGTCGAGCGTTGCGCTATTGGCCATCAAGGCTCAAGCGCGACTAGCGCGCGCTAAGCTCATCGCCGGAAAAGGAAGTGACGGTGGTCCAGGGATTCTTACGCCAGTGAGCTTCCCTGATCCGTCCAGCGTACTAAAGGGCAACGACGCGAGCGGCAACTTCGGTGGCGGACCCAAGCCGTTTAACTGTCCCGCGGGTGGAGCCACTGTGGGAGGCAAGGGTGGTGATCTTGGGTCGGACGGGGACGCAGGCCTCCCTTCCCTCGGTGGCGGAGCAGGAGGAGCAGCAGGGCCGTCGGGAAGCCAGAGTTGCACGACCGGTGGGAACGGCGCAAACGCACCGAAATCCGCTGATGGCGATGGTGCAAAGAAGCTCGGGAGTCTCGTGGTGACTTGGGTGCCCGAGAATGGGAATAACGGAATCTCCGGCGCACCGGGACAGGGCGGCGGGGGCGGTGGTAGCCAAATCAATGGAGGAAACTCCGGAGGCGGAGGGGGAGGCGGAGCTGGTGGCTGTGGCGGCGCGAGCGGAGGAGCTGGGAAGGGCGGCGGAGGAAGTGTTGCGCTCGGGTCGGTGGATTCTGCGCTTGAGGTTTTCGAGTGCGAAGTTTCTGCTGGTGCCGCGGGTGCTGGTGGGGCAGGCGCTGCTGGTCAGCAGGGGCAACAGGCAGGGGGGGCTAAGGGCTCCGCACCAAATGGATGCGCTGGTGGGCTCGGAGGTTTCGGTGGTCCTGGCGGGTCCGGCGGCGGCGGTGCGGGCGGCATTTCCGTCGGCATCCTCTACAAGGGCACCAAACCGACCACGGACGCGGCCACCGACGGCAAGATCACCGTCGGCACCAAGGGCAACAAAGGCCTCGGCGGAGCAACCCCGGCCAATGACGGCATCGACGGCGTCGCGCAGGCGGTTCTTCAGGCTCCCTGAGTCATCCCAAGTTGGGATGATCCGCGTCCCTGCTCGCCGGCCGTGACCATTTCGGCCGTCCCCTCGCTCCTCGCGCCGCCGCTGCGTATGAGTGAGGCATGGTCCTCCGTGCGCTCTGCGTCGTCGGTCTCGTCGCCACCGTCGCGTGCAGTGGCTCGTCCTCCTCGTCGGGTGGCGGCGGCACGCCCGTCTCGACCGACACCGCCATCGCCGCGCAGTGCAAGGACGGCGGCGAAGGCTTCACCGCCGACGGTTGGACCCGCACCATCGGCCCCGACTTCGTGACCGCGACGAGCGGCGATGTCGGGCTCGCCATCGTCTACTCGTTTCCGATCGACGATCCGCTCCGCAACGCGAGCCACTTCGCCGAAGGCGTGTGGGACAAGCTCCTCGGCGGCGAGTACACGGCCGGCCAACGAAGCTCGGGCGGCGACGGCGCGGGGCTCCTGCCGTACTCCGAGGGCCCCGCGGTCGAGAACGCCACCGGCAACCCCGTGTACCTCATGGTCGTGGCGGCGCGCGACAACGGCATCACGTTTCCCGTCGTCGCGGTCGCGCCGAGCAAGCAGGCGCTCGAGGCCAAGGTCGCCTCCGCCGACGCGCTCGCCGCGTTGCGCGGTCTGAACTACTTCCCGCTCAGCTGCAGCGGCGTGGGAGGGAGCTGGACCTCGAGCAGCGTGGACGCGGCCGCCACCTACGACGCGAGCGGCACGTTCACCGGCATCTTCGTCTCGTCGCTGCGGCTCGATGTGACGTTCGCGGCGTCGGGGCAATACACGTTCAAGGCCAAGGTCTCCACCAACACCGGCGTGCAGCGCGAGGACGAGACGGGGAGCTTCGCCGTCGGCGATCAGCTCATCACGTTGAACGGGAGCAGCGGGAAGAAGACCAACTTCGACGCGGGCTTCGTCGCGGTGCGGGGCGGCATCGCGCTCCAGATCACGGACCAGCAGTACGTCGGCGATCGGTGGCTCTTGTTCCGGGGCCCGTGAGCACGCTCAGCTCTTGAGCCCCACCCGACAGCGGATCGCGATCCCACCCTTCGGAACGACGCCGTTGATGTGCCCCTTCCAGTGCATCGCGAGGTGGTTGCCGTCCGTGAAGTACGGCACGAGGTCGCCCTTGTAGGCCACGACCAGCTCGATCTCCGGCACCGGCGCGCCGCCGCCGGTGAAGCTCGCGAGGCGCCGCTTGTCGCCGCGCTGCGCGTACGCCTCGATGTCCTTCAAGAAGCCGAGGTTCTGTCCGCTCGACGTCGCCTCGATCGTCGCCCAGTTGATGCTGCCGTGCTCCGAGCTCACGTCGACGTCGGTCGTGGTGAGCGAGTCGAACTCGAACGCACCGCTCGCGCCGCCGGGGATGACCGAGTCGAAGACGACGTAGCCGTCTTCTCCCTCGACGCGCTGCCCTTCGATGCGGCCACCGCACCCGAGCGCCAACGCCAATGCACCGCAGAGGACCGCCGCGACGAAGCCCTGTCGTGCCGCCATTCCCCATCATCATGGCCGGAAAACGGGATTCCGCCTGCACAAAAAGCGGATTCGGCGCTCAGTCGCGGCTGCGGCGCAGGAGCACGAGGAAGAGCGGACCCCCGATCAGCGCCGTCAGCGCACCGACCGGGATCTGCCGGTCGACCAGCCGAAACGCGCCGTGGCTCAAGGCGTCGAAGAGCACCAACGTCGCCGCGCCGACGAACGCCGAGAGCGGCAACACGACGCGCACGTCGGGGCCCACCACGCGGCGCAGAGCGTGGGGCACGATGAGACCGACGAACCCGATCAAGCCCGTGGTGCTCACCACTGCGCCGACGATCAGGGAGCACGCGAAGAACACGCGGAGCTCCAGCGCACGCACGTCGACGCCGAGGTGCTCCGCCGACTCCTGCCCCAGCGCCAGCAGGTTGAGACGCCCCGCATCGCGCAGCAGCACGATGCTCCCCAGCGTGACGTAGGCGCCGACCGCGACGAGCGACGTGGTGGGTGGCGCTTCGAGGAACCCCACGAGCCAGAAAATCAACTCTTGGCCCACGCGGTCGCTCACCAGCGTCTTCAGGAACGTGATCGCGCCCGAGGCGATCGCATTCACGACGACCCCGGCGAGCAGGATCGACGAACCGCTCGGTCGAGCGGCCGACCGAGCGAGCCAATAGACAAGGAGCGTCGCGCCCAGCCCACCGGCGAGCGCGATCAGCGGCAGCACCGACGCGCCGGCCACGGTCAGGCCGGCGAGTCCCAGGACGATCCCCACGGTCGCCCCGAACGCCGCGCCGCCCGAGACGCCGAGCACGTACGGCTCGGCGAGAGGGTTGCGGAGCACGGCCTGGAACGCGACGCCACACGTCGCGAGGCCCGCGCCAGCGAACGCGCCGAGGAGCGCGCGCGGGAGGCGGAGCCCGACGAGGATCTCGCGATCCTGCGACTGCGCATCGAAGAGCGCGCGCGAGATGTCGAGTGGCTTGGTCCCCACGAGCAGCCCGCACGCCATCGCCGCGGCGAAGAGCAACACGCCGATCGCGAGCGTGCGTGCGAGGCGGGTGCGATCCATCGCTACGGCCGGTTGCGCTCCCAGAGGATGCGCAGCCCGGTGAGCGTGAGCTCGTCGTCGAGCTCGATCGAGCGGGCGCTGAGCGGCGCGATGAGCCGCGCGAGGCCGCCGGTGGCCATGAGCGCGCATGGGAAGGCGAGCTCGGCTTCGAGCCGCGCGATGATGCCGTCGACGAGGCCGACGTAGCCGTAGACGATGCCGGACTGCATCGAGTTGACGGTGTTGCGGCCGACGACCTTCGGCGGCCGCGTGATCTCGACGCGCGGGAGCTTGGCGGCGCGCGAGAACAGGGCGTCGGCGCTGATCTGGATGCCGGGCGCGATGACGCCGCCGAGGTATTCGCCCTTCGGCGACACGCAGTCGAACGTGGTGGCGGTGCCGAAGTCGACGACGATGCAGCCACCCTTGTGCTTCTCGTACGCGGCGACGGCGTTGACGATGCGGTCGGCGCCGACCTCGCGCGGGTTCTCGTACAGAATGGGCATGCCGCTCTTGATGCCGGTGCCGACGACGAGCGCTTCGATGCCGAACGCCCGCTTGACGAGGGCGACCATGGGCTCGGTGAGCGGAGGCACGACGCTGGCGACGATCGCGGCGTCCACGCGCTTGGGGTCGATGTCGTGCATCTCGAGGAGCTGGCGCAGCACGACGGCGTACTCGTCGGCCGTCCGGCCGCGGCTGCTCTCGACGCGGAACTGGTGGAGGAGGTTCGTCCCGTCGAAGAGCCCGTAGACGATGTTGGTGTTCCCGACGTCGATGACGAGCAGCATGACGCCCCTTGTCTATCACGATACTCTCGCGCGATGCGCCGGCCTCGGGGCCGGGCGTTCACGGGCACACAGCCATGCGTTGGATCGGAATTCTCCTCGTCGCCTTCGTCGTCTTGTTCTCCGCGCCGTTCTCGCGCGAGGCCCGCGCTGGTGAAGAGGAGCCGGCGAAGTCGCTGACGGTGGTGACGACGGGCCTGTACCTGAACCAGATCCACGAGTTCAACCTCAAGGAGAACTACTTCGTCGCCGACGTCTTCGTCTGGTTCCGGTGGCGCGGAGAAGCGAAGCCGTACGAGAGCTTCTCCTTCATCGACGGCCGGGTGGAATCGAAGAACGAGGTGGAGCTCTCGAAGCTGCCGAGCGGCGAGAACTACGCCTGCTACCGGGTGGTGGTCCGGATCACGAAGTACTTCGACGTGCGGCAGTACCCGCTCGAAAAGCAGGAGCTGACGATCACGATCGAAGAAGATCGCGACGAGGAGGACACGCTCCAGTACGTGGCTGACGTCGAAAACTCGGCGATCGATCCGCACGTGAAGATGCCGGGGTTCGCGACGGTGTTCGAGGGCATCCGCGTCGGCCTGGGCGAGTACCACTCGAACTTCGGTGACACGTCGATCCCGACGGGGAACACCTCACGCTACGCGCGCGCCACGATCAGCCTGACCTTGGCGCGCGAAGGCAGCACGTACTTCGCGAAGCTGTTCTTCGCGCTCTGGATCTCGGCGCTGATCGCGTTCTTGGCGTTCATGATCAAACCGCAGAACGTGGACCCGCGCTTCGGTCTCGGCGTGGGCGCGATCTTCGCGGCGATCGCGAGCGAGTACACGGTGACGAGCAACCTCCCAGAAATCGGGGTGGCGACGCTCTGCGACAGAATCCACGTGGTCGCTTACGCCGCCATCTTCATCTCCTTGGCCCAGTCCACGCTCTCGCTGTGGTTGGCCGAGCACGACCGGGAAGTTGCGTCGAAGCGCCTGGATCGAGTCTTCCAAATCGGCCTGCCGCTCCTCTACCTGGTGGCGAACGTCCTGGTGATCCACTTCCGCTGAAACCCCCCGCCGGGGTGGCGAGGAAGGTGGCGCGGACCGGCGCGCGCCACCCCCTTTTCGGGCGCGAAGGTGATCGTGCTAACGATCCGAGCCGTTTTTGCCCTGGGAAATGGGCCCTCTGGCGTGGCGTTGGGTTTCCGGCGCTGTGGCGTGGTTCGTGCTGAGGGGGTGGCATGAACTCGTTCAACAATGCCATCAAGCACGCTCACCTCACCGCTCTGCGGTTCTCTCGGTTCGACGCGGCTCTGTTCGATTTGACTCCCGCTCGCGTCGAGATGCTTCGCACGGTGCTCCGGTTTGGCTCCGACGGCATTTCGCAGGCCACCCTCCGTTGGTGCCTCCGCGTCACCGCTCCCACCGTCAGCATCATGGTCCGCGCCCTCGCCACACTCGGCTTCGTCGAACGCACCCCTCACCCCCACGACCGACGCACCTGGCTCATCAAGCTCACCCCTCGCGCCGAACACGCCCTCCGCTACATCCACTGGCTCACCCACGTCCAAAGCCACTGGCGCCTCGCACTCGCCTGCGTCATCAGCCCCCTCACCGGCGTCCCTCGCAAAGGCTGGGGCAAGACCGTCCGCAAGGTCCGCACCATCCTCGATCGGTTCACCCAACACCTCGGACTCGAAGGCGGCTGCAACCCCTGGAGCCACTTCGAAGGCGAAGACGAGTTCTACAACGCCGACGTCCCCGACAACCCCATCACCTTCGACCTCATCCCCGTCGACTGGGACGACTCCGACTTCGAAGACGACGAACCCATGCTCGACATCCTCCAAGACCTCCAGGCCCAGGGCCTGTGCCAGTCCGACTCCGACGCCATCTGAGTCGACTCCTCACTCCGTCACGATCACGTCCGTGATCACGTCCCCCTCCGCGATCACCGCCGGATCCCCCGTCGCATGTCCGATGCGCGCGTAATCGCCATCCAAGTGCGGGAACCTCCCCAACGTCACGAAGAGCTGGCTCGATCCGGTGTCCCGCCCCGCGATCGCGATGCCCACGTCCAGCTTCTGGAACGGAACGGGAGACGTCTCGTCTCGCAGCGCCGTCCCCGACCCACCATAGCCGTCCGCCTCCGGATCTCCGAACTGCACCACGAACCCCGGCACCACTCGGTGCGCCGTCAGGTTCTTGTAGAACCCCGCCTTCGCCAACGCCACGAACCGCGCCGCCGCCACTGGCGCCAACGTCGCATCCAACACCAGCGCCAGATCGCCCGTCTCGAACTTGAACGTCAGCTTCGGATCCCGCGCCAACGGCGCTCCCAGCTCCTTCGCGAGCTCCGGCGGATTCGGCGCCACGCACGTCGCCGCCTCGCCCAGCGCCTTCAGCGCCTTCGCCGCTCGCTCTCGCACCGTCACGTTCGGATCGCCGCAGAGCGCCTTCGCCGTCGTCGTCGCCGCCGGGATCCGCAAGCTCGTCGCCGCATCCAACAGCGCGAGCCGCGTCTCGAACAGATCGGGGCTCCACGGCTTCGACAGCGCCGTCCCGAGCGCCTTCGCGATCGTCGCGTCCAGCTCCTGCGCCGGGTGCAAGGAAGGTGGCGGCGCATGCGGGTCGAGCGCATTCCGGCGCTCCTTCGCCGCCAGCACCAGCACACGCTCCGGGTGCGCATGCAGCACGTCCGCCGCCGTCGCCACCACGCCCGGGTGCGCATCCGCCAGCGCATCCGCCAGCGGCTGCAGCGCCGCGCTCCCGAGCTCCGGGTGCGCCGAGATCGCCTCCAGCGCCTCTTCTCGCACGCGGAGCCACGTCGACTTCGTCGCCGCCAACCACGCCACGCGCCGGTCCGCGACCAACGGCCGCTTCAAGAGCGCATGAAGCCGCGCCCGCTCCCACGCCAACGTGCCCTTGTCGTCGCACGAGCGGAGACCCTCGACGTCGAACGCACCCTTTGCCAGCACCGCCGCCGCATCACACCGCAGCGTCGCGAGCCGACGCGCCAACGCGCCCGGCGCGTCACCCGGCGCCCGCAGCCGCGTCACCGCCTCGAGCACCGGCTGCGACGTCTTCGTCGCCTCCGGTCCACTCGCCGCCAGCAGCGCCGCCAGCACGCCGTAGCCGTTCCCCGTCAGCGCCAGCATCGCGAACGGATCCGCCGTCGGCAGCAGCTTCCCGAGCGCCGTCGCCGCCGCCGCTTGTCCGTCCGGCCCGAGCTTCCCCAGCGCCCGCGCCGCCTCCGCGCGCTCCGCCGGCTCGTAGTCCTTCTCGTCGCCCGCGATGCGCGCGAGCTCCGGCGCCGCCTCGACGCCGCTCTTCCCGAGCGCCCGGATCGCGAACGCACGCCCATCCCCCGCGCCCGCGTTCGCTCCCTTGATCGCCGCCGCGCGCAGGCGATCCGCGAACGCGTCGTTGAAGCGATCCATCCGCGCGAACGGAAACAACGCCGCGCGCTCGCCCGCCTCCGCGGCGTCCAGCAGCGTCGTCACCGTCTCGTCGTCCAACGTCTCGCGCCGCGCCGCCACGTCCCCGAGCGCGATCGCAGCGCTCTCGGCGCGGCCGTCCTTCGCCTTCACCCACGCCGCGAGCGTCGGCTCCGCCAACGGGCCCCCGCACTTGCCCATCGCGCGCAGGATGCTCGTCCGCGCGTCGACCACGGCCGGCTTCGCCCCCGCGGCCGGCGGTCCGAGCGCCTCCGCGCGCGCCGCCAGCGCCCGCACGCGCGCCTCCTCGTGCCCCTTGCACGCGAAGCCGAGCCCGTACGCCGCCCACGCCACGACCTCGTCGTCTTCGTCGGCGAGCATGCGGAGCAGCGGCGCCTCCGCACCCTCCCCACCGATTCGCGCGACCGCCCGCGCCGCGCGCCGCCGCACGACCGGATCCGCGTCCGTGCGCGCCGCTTCCGTCACGTCGTCCAGGCGCCGCCCGTCCTCCGCCGTCGCGAGCGGCGCGAGCTTCGCGCTCGCGTCTTCGCTGGCGTCCGTGGCGCTCGCGTCGACGGCGCCGCCGCTCTTCCCGCAGCCCACCACCGCAAGCACGACCAGCGCCCCGAGCCGCGCACGCGCCTTCATCGCTCGACTCCGTCCAGACGCATGCACACCCGTTCACGGAGGGAGCGGTAGGCACGCGTGAGCACGCTCGTTGGCGGCGGGTCCGCGCCGAAGCCCTCGCCCTGCAGCCCCTCGCGCTCGAAGAGCCGAAGCGCCCGCGGCAAGTGCCACGTACAGGTCACGAGCGCGATCCGCTCGAGTCCGTGCCGACCCGCGAGCGCGGCCGTGAAGCGCGCGTTGTCGGCGGTGTTCATCGAGCAGCGCTCACGCAAGACGACGGCGGTGGGGACGCCCGCGGCGACGAGTGCATCCGCCATGCGGTCGGCCTCCACGATGCCGTCCCACGAGCGTCCGCCACTGGCGATCACCCGTCGAGCGCCGAGCGCCAGCCACGCCTCGACCGCCCGCGCGATCCGCCGCCCGGCCGCTCCCCCCAGCGCACCCCGTACCCCGTCCACCCGGCATCCGAGGACGACGATCGCATCGAAGGTCGGCGGCTCGATCGGGCGGGCCATTCGGAGCGGAGTCGGGTGATGCACGAGTTGCTTTGGGTTTGACGCGGCGAAGCGTGGGGGCCTACGGTCGAAACAGGAGGGATCGCGTGAGAATCTGCTTCTGGGGAGTGCGCGGAAGCATACCGACGCCGGGTCGCGACACGGTGGAAATCGGCGGCAACACCAGCTGCGTCGAGATCCGCTGCGGCAAGACGATCCTCGTCTTCGACGGCGGCACCGGCTTGCGTCTCCTCGGGCAGCGTCTCCTCCGCGAGATGCCCATCACGGCGCACGTCTTCTTCAGTCACGTCCACTGGGATCACATCCAAGGGTTCCCGTTCTTCGCGCCGGGGTTCATCCCCGGAAACCAGATCCACCTCTACGGCGGCAGCGATCTCTCGCACACGCTCCAGCACACGCTCGCCGGGCAGATGGACTACCCGAGCTTCCCAGTGCTCCTCTCCCAGATGGCGGCGACGATGACGTTCCGCGATCTCCGCGAAGGCGAAGAGGTCGTCCTCGACGACGGCGCCGGCCAACCCATCACCGTCCGCACCGCGCGCGGCAACCACCCCAACGGCGTGTGGGTCTACCGCGTCGACTACGCCGGCAAGAGCGCCGTCTACGCGACCGACACGGAGCACTACTCCATCGTGGACAAGAAGCTCCTCGCCATCGCGCGCGGCGTCGACGTCATGATCTACGACTCGCAGTACACACCCGAGGAGTACGCCGGCGAGACCGGCGGCGGTCCCAAGTCCGGCTGGGGCCACAGCACGTTCGAGGCGGGCTGCGCGCTCGCCAAGGCCGCCGGGGTGAAGCAGTACGTGCTCTACCACCACGACCCGGGCCAAACCGACGCCGCCGTCCGAGAGAAGGAGCGCCGCGCGCGCGAGCTCTTCCCCAACGCCCTCGCCGCCTACGAAGGCCTCGTGATCGAGCCCTGAGATTCGGCCCGTTTCATCCCTGAAATTTCACCGTTCAGAGGTGAAAGGCGACTCCACACTTCAGCTCACGAAATCGTTAGAGAAACTGGCGATTCGCGCTTGGCACGGATCGCGCAATATCACTCGTCGGCGTCGCGTGACGCAGGCCGTTCCCCCCCCGGCCGCCGCGCGACGCCGTTTTCTTCTCCCCGCCTCACTCCTCGGGCGGAGGTCCCCCCGTCGCAGCGATGTCCTGCGGCTTCACCTTCGACGCATCGAACTTCTTCGCCGACGCGATCATCTTGTCGATCGTCGCGTCGAAGTCGGCGGCCGGCGCCTTCTGACCCGGCTTCGCCTGCTTCTGCCAGCGGAGCGGGTTGATGCGCGCGATCACGAACGGTCGCAGGTACGGGCTCGTCAGCCCCGCCGCCTTCAGCGCTTCGATCACCTTGCCCACCGCGTCGTCGAGCGCGATCACCTTCTTCGCCCGCTCCTCGCGCTCGGCGATCGACTTCTTGATCGTGCCGCCCGAATCGAACGCATCGCAGCGCCGAATCACCGGCATGTACGCGCCACCCGAGAAGCGCGGACGCGCCTCGTAGCAGAGCCCGATCGTGAGGTACGCGGGCTCCTCGAACTCGAAGGCCCAGTCGCCCTCGGGCCGCTTCGCCGTCTCCGCTTCGGCCGCGAGCCCGCGCGCCATGCGAATGACTTCGAGCGATTTGTCCTTCAGGTTGTGCGCCTTCTCGGTGTTGAGCGCGAGGATCTTGAAGGCCACGTCCGCCTCGGGGACGACGATCGCCGTGATCGCCTTCGCGCCGAGGTTCCGCATCGCCACGAGCCGGTGCATGCCGTTCGGCGTCCAGTACTTGTCACCCTTCTGGATCGCGATGATCGGGTCCAGGAACCGCCCCACCTTCGGGATGACCTTCACCAGCCGCTCGGCGTGGGTCGGGCTCAGCTCGCGCTGGTAGGGCGTCGGCTCCACGTGGTCGATCGGGAGCACCGCCGAGACGAGCCAGTGCCCACCGAGCGGCTCCTTGTACGTGGAGAGCACGACGCCGCCCGACTCCTCGATCGCCTTGCCGAGCGCCGTGACGGCCGGCGGCGCAACGCCGACGCAATCCTTCGCATCCAACCCGGTCGACTTCGCTTGCGGTTTCTTCTTTCGCGCGGCCATGCCGCGAGTCTAAGGGGATGTCGGTGGGGATGTCTCGAACGATGATGGCGGCGTTGGTCGCGGCGGGTCTCGTCGCGGCGCCCGGCGTCGCCCACGCGGACGAAGCCCAGTCCGCGCTCGGCCTCGGCCGGGTCGGCGCTGGCTTCGTCTGGGCCGCCACGCAGCTCGTCCCGAGCCCGCTCTTCGTGATGGGCTCCTCCGGCGCGGGCGGCGGCGTGCGCTGGCAGGTGACCCCGCTCCTCGTCTCGTGGGGCGTCTCGGCGAAGCCGGTCCGCGCGTTCATCATCGACCCGATCGCGCGTCACTCCGGCTCGATCGAGCTCTTCGCCTCGCCCGAGTGGGTCTCGCACCCCGGCGAAGGCACGGGCTGGATCGCGCGCGGCGGTGCGCGCGTCACGTTGCCGCTCGTCGGTCGTGGCGAGACGCTCTCGTGGTCGTTCGGCGGGAGCTACTACCGCGCGAGCGGTGGCGACGGGCTCGCCGCGGAGCTCGGCGTCTACTTCCTCTACGGCGTCTTCGGCTTCACCGTCACGTTCGCGCCGGCGCTGCGCGACCGCGAGATCATCCACGCGCTCACGATCCGGTACTTCTGATCATGCGCCGTCAAATGCTCCTCGCGCTGTCGTTCGTCGCCCTCGCCGGGTGCGGCTTCGGCGGGCGCGTGCTCCAGCGCAACCTCGCCGTGCCGAACCCGCCGCGCGCGATCGAGCACAAAATCACGTCGCCCGAGCGCTCCGACGCTCGCATCGCCGTGCTCTGGATCGGGCACGCGTCCGTGCTCCTGCAGATCGACGACGCGTACGTCCTCACCGATCCCGTCTTCACCCGCTCCGTCGGCGAGCTCTCCCCGCGGCTCGTCGAGCCGGGGCTCGATCCGGCGAACCTGCCTTCGCTCACGGCGGTCGTCATCTCGCATCAGCACTTCGATCATCTCTCCTACGAGTCGCTCGAGATGATCCAGAGCAAGACGAAGATCCTGCTCGTGCCGCCCGGCACGCGTTCGATCCTGCCGCGCTACGCCTTCGAGAGCCGCGAGCTCGCGACGTGGGAGTCCTACGACGCGGATGGGGTACGCGTCACGGCCGTGCCGGTCCGCCACGTCGGCGGTCGCTGGGGGCTCGACCAACCGTGGAACCCCGAGGGCTTCACGGGCTGGGTGTTCGAGTACCACGGCCTCTCCGTCTACTTCGGCGGCGACTCGGCGTTCACGCCGAACGATTTTCGCGCGACGCGCGAGCGCTTCCCCGACCTGTCCCTCGCGCTCCTGCCGATCTGCCCGATCGCGCCCCGAGATTTCATGCGTCACACCCACATGGACCCCGGTGAGGCGCTCGACGCCCTCGCGCTCCTCGGCGCGAAGCACATGGTGCCCATCCACTTCGATACGTTCGTGAACTCCGACGATCGGCCCGGTGACTGCCCGCGCATCCTGCACGACGAGATGAAGCGGCGTGGTCTCGGCGACGACACGGTCGCCGTGCTGAGTCAGGGCGAGCAGCGCGTGATTCTTTCGCGGTGATAGGCTGAGCGCGTGGACGCCGACCGCGAAGAGCAGCTTCAGCTGAGCGCCGCCGAGGCGAGCGAAGGCTGCACGAAGCTCGTCCGTTTCTCGCGCCGGATCGTGTGCGCTGCATGTGGCGGCGGTGGCGGCGGTGGTTGCGCCGCGTGCGCGAGTGGCTTCGTCGAGCGCGAAGAAGCGATGGAGCTCGTCGTCCGCCCGCACACGACGGCCGGCGCGCGCATCAGCGTGCTCGGCAAAGGCGATCAGCGGCTCGGCGCTCCGTCCGGTAACCGCTACTTCGTCGTCGCGATCGACGGGCAACCGGCGGGGGCCGCCCATCCCTACCGCTCGACGGCTGGTCCGAAGCGCGAGGACGTCCCTATCGTCTCGCGCTCCGGGCTCCCCGCCATCTACGTCTTTGCCGGCGTTTCCATCGGCATCCTCACTCTCCTGATCGCGCTCTCGTACGTGAGCCGCTGAGCCGCGCGCATCCTGCGCCCGATCGCGAAAGCGTTTCGCCACAAAGGCGAGCTGCCGTCCCTTTTGCGCCACTTCGGCGGCCCGAAGACGCGGATCCTGCGGCGAGACGCAGTTTTCGCGTGCGTCACCGGGATGGAACCAAACATGCATTGAGGGGAGTGCGCCGCGGCGAGAGCCCGGCGACCCCCGAAGGAATCTCCCTTCTCTGGGTTCCTCGACGCTCGACTGCGAGCGATTCGAAGGAGGCCACGCATGGGCTCCATCTTCGACGCACCTTCTCTTCAGGCCTACCGCACGAAGCTCGGCGAGGTGAAGCAGCTCGACCGTGAAACCGAGCGCGTGCTCGCACGTGCGTTCCGCGCCGGCGACCGCCGCGCGGGCGACAAGCTGATCGAAGCCTGCCTGCCGTTCGTCGTCGCCATCGCGCTCGAGTACCGGCGCTGGGGTGTTCCGATCGAGGACATCATCCAGCAAGGCAACGTGGGGTTGCTCCGCGCCGCCGCCAAGTACGATCCCGAGCGTGACTGCCGCCTCGCCACGTATGCGGCGTACTGGATCCGCGCCGAGATCCGCGAGTACGTCGTCCGCGGCTATCGCGTCGTCCGCCTCGGCACGACGAAGGCCGAGCGCCGCGCCCTCCGCGCCTATCGCACGACCAAGGAGTCCGATCCGGCCGCGCTCGCCAAGGTGTCGGGCCTCACGGTCGAACGCGCCGAAGGTTTGCTCCCGCTCCTCGCCGCGCGCGAAGCGAGCATCGACGTGTCGCGCGACGAGGGACCTTCGATCGCCGACCGGCTCCCGTCGTCCACGCCGACGCCCGAGGATCGTGCAGCGCAGCACGAGCTCGACGCGCGCTCGAGCATCGAGGTCCGCAGCGCGCTCGAAGGCCTGACCGACCGCGAGAAGCTCATCGTCCGCGAGCGCCTCATGGCGGACGAGCCGCGCACGCTCCAGGAGCTCGGCGACATCCTCGGCGTCAGCAAGGAGCGCGTCCGCCAGCTCGAAGAGCGCACGCGCATCAAGCTCCGAGCCAAGCTCGAGTCGCTCTCGCCCCTCGTCGCGGCCTGAGCGCGCCCGAACCCCCGGCGCCGATTTGGCGCATGTTGGACTTGGTCGATCGCGGCCTGCTACGATTTCGGTCGATGCGGAGCTCGCGGAAACTCGCCGTCGCACTGGGGTTGGTCCTCGTGATGGGCGGCGTGGCAGGTGTCGTCGAGCTGGTCTCGAAGCCATCCGCCTCGTCCGCCCACGCACTCACCGGGGGGGCCCCCCTCCTGCACCCCGGCCACGAAGCCACCAAAGAGATGGCGGCCGAAGGGGACGAGGATGGCGTCCTCGAGTTTCGCCCGCCGTCGACCCGGCCCTCCGCGCTGACCTGCGCCGATGCCCAGCGGATCGTGAAGGATTTTCGCGACGATCAGCTCGCGTACGAGGCGCCCGCCCCGAACGTGAAGGCGTTCACCGACGCGCTCGCCGACTGGCTCGATCCGGTCGGCGTCTGGTCCGCGAGCGCGGATTCACCGGTGCTCGCCGCGATCGAGCGCGCCGCCCCGCAGCTCATCACCGACCTCCAGGGCTCCGCCGCGTGTGCCGCGCCCACCAGCGTCGCGAGCGCGCTCGTGAAGTGGATCGCTTCGCTCCGCACGTCGTACGACGCTGCCAAAGCGGCGCCGGAGAAGGGTGACCTCGCCGTCCTGGCCGCCGAGCCTCTCGCCGACACGGCGACTGCTTCCCTCGACGTGGTGCGCACGCTCGGGGCACGGCACGGGGCGTTCGCCGGCTCGAGCGCGGTCGAGCTGCGCCCCTTCGCCGAGCGCGCCGAGGATCAGCTGCTCCCGCGCTTCAGCGAATCGGAGTGGAGCGAGGTCGTCCTCGCCGCCGCCGTTCGCGCCTACGTCGACACGACCGATCCGCACAGCGAGTGGGCGCCGTACGGCGAAGAGGCGAGCGTCTACGACGTGGACCTCGAGGCGCAGCGCCCGGCCCGGCTCTGGGAGAAGTCGACCCGCACGCTCGTCGGCGCCAAGATCGAGTCCGGCGCGCTCGCGCCGCTCGAGGTCGGGGACGTCGTCCTCGAGGTCAACGCCGCTTCGCTCGGCGGGCTGTCGGTCGAGCAGATCGACCAGGCCTCGTACGGCATCGATGTCGATTCCCCGGCGAACGTGGTCGTCCTGCGCGGCGCGAAGGTGAAGAAGCTCACCGTCGCCGTCGCCGAACACGCGGGCCGCGCCGCAACGGTAGCGGCCGCGCCCTTCGATCTCCCCGTCGACCGGATCGCGTTCGGCACCGGCGAGGTCGCCATCATCGCGATCCACGACGTCTACGACGATCTCGGCGTGCTCGTGCAGCGCGCGGTGAAGCGCGAGCGCGAGCGCACCGGGCCGACGCTCGTCGGGATCGTGCTCGATCTCCGCGGCGACGGCGGCGGCTCGACCGAGGGCGCGATCGACACGCTCGGGCTCTTCCTGCCCGGCGCGAAGCTCTTCCCGATGAAGCGCCGCGACGGGACGATCGAGACCGACCGCGCGCCCGAGCCCGACGCGTCCGTGCGCTGGACGGGCCCGCTCGCGACCCTGGTCGACGTCGGCACCGCGAGCGCCGCCGAGATGATCGCGGGCGCTCTCGCGTCGTACCGGCGCGCCCCCATCGTCGGCACCGGCACGTACGGGAAGGGCTGCGCCCAGGAGTACATGGAGGACATCGTCCACGCCGGCGTGCTCCGCGTGACGACGCTCCTCTACGCGCTCCCCGACGGCTCCGCGGTCCAGCGCGTCGGCCTCGCGCCCACGTACCAGTTTCCGTTCGAGCCCGAAGAGACGATCGATCGCGAGGCGACGCAAGCGAACGCCCCGCCGTCGTGGACCGGTCCCGACGTCCGCAGCGCGTCCACGCCGGCCGCTCCGTGGCCCGCGCATCAAGGCGTCGTCGGTGCCTGCCGCGATCACGCCGTCTGCAAGGCGATCGATCTCCTGGGCGACGAGAAGAAGCGCGTCGCGAGCGCGCGCCCGCGCTGAAGCGCCGCCGAACGGCCGCTCAGAGGTGGGTCCAGAGGCCCGCCGCGCGCGCGCGATCGAGCGCGGGCTGCAGCTCGTCGTCGGGCTCGCCGCGGTGGAACCGCTCGACCGCGAGCGTGCCGCGAAGGAGCGACGAAGCCGCCTCGTCCTCGAGCGCGGCGTCGAAGGCATCCGCCAAGGCGGCGCGCAGCCCATCGTCGAGTGCGGTTCGCGTCGCGATGAGATCGTTCGGGACCTCCCCCACGCGATCGAGGACGACGAGCGCATCGCTCCCGGTCACGTCGTCGAGGCCGGACTTCACGCGCTTGCCGCCCTCGAAATAGGCGAACGTCGCGGCGACGTCGTGGCTCCCCGTGATCACCGCGCGGAGCGCTGCGTCGTGCGAGCCGAAGAAGCGCTCCTCGAGGAAGGTGTCCTTCATCGCGAGCTTGCGCTCGAACAGCGTGAGCCGCGGCAGGATGTAGCCCGAGGCACTCCACGGATCGACCCACGCCACGCGCGCGCCCGCGAGCTTCTCGAGCGCCGCGTGCGGCGAGGTGCGGTTCGCGACGAGGATCGCGGTGAAGCGCGCGCGGCCCTTCCGCTCGTTCACGACGAGCGCGCGCGCGAGCTTGGCGCGCGCGAGGTGCCGGTAGACGAGCGGAGGCACCCACGCGACGTCGACGGCTTCGCTCGCGAACATCGGCAGCAGCTCTTCGTACGAGAGCGCGCAGCGCGGCACCACCGCGTGCCCGATCCGCTTGCCGATCCACCGCGCGAGCGCCGCCATCTTGGCCCCGATCGGCTCGGAGTTGCGCTGCCACGTCAGGGCGAAGACGACCTCGGGGCGCGGCACGCCGACGAACGTAGCAAAGTCCGCCGATCCGTCACAGACGCAGCGTCGCCGCGACGATCACCCGGTCGTCGGAGCGACGCAGATCGGGCGTGAACGTGGAGGGATCGCTCGCCGGCACGCCCCCGGGGCCGGTGATGCCACCCGGTCCGGAGAAGTAGCGCGTCGCCGCAGCCCGGTGCACGTACTCGGCGCGGAAGAGGATCCAGGGGCTCGGTGAATAGTCGAGTGTCGCGGTGAGACCGATCCCGAGAAAGGGCCGATCCTGATCAGGCAAAGCGTAGGGCGAGCCGATCGGAAAGCGGGTGATGAACGTCTGCTTCTCGTCGTAGTACCCATCGACGCGGAAGGTGGTACCGAACCCGTACGCCCAGTCGAGCCTCGTCGCGAACGCGCTTCCGACCCCCACCGCACCCGTTACGGTCTCGCCACCACCATCGAGCACGATCGACATCGCCCCGCTTCGGAGCGCTCCCGCTCCGCGCCTCAGGAAACGCCACTGGGCATAGGTGTCGGTGTAGAGCCGCACGGCGTCCGAGCGCGTCCGATCGTCCGTGCCACCGTAGCCCGCCGTCGTGATGGAGAAGCGGTCTGTCGGACGCCAATTGACCAGATAGCCGAACGCCATGGCCTCGTGCCACTTGCCGTACGTCTGCCATCCGTTGGCGACCCACCCTTGCAGAAAGAGTCGGTCGCTCGGGTAGACTTCGACGCGACCCGCCATCAGGTAGTACGGGGTGAAGTCCGACAAGAACGGCCGAGAGTAGTTCCAGTTCTCTTGGGTCAACAGCGTCTCCATCCCAATATGGGACGGCAGGATGCCGACTTCGAGGTTCACGCCGTGGAGCGCGTGGAAGTGCCACCCGACGGAAGCTTGCTGCAAGTATTGGAACGCACGGGCGGTGAGGAAGTAGCCACGGCCAACACTTGCGTCCTGCGCGTTGACCGTCTCCACATTGGATGCGTACTGCAGGATCACGCGCCCGATTGGCCCATCGAGACCGGTGACGTCCAGGCCGATCGAAGCGAGGTTGATGGATACCTCGTTGTGACGCGAGCCCGCCGTCGACGCGAAGATGACGTGGTCCACGGGCTGGTGGAACTGGAACGCGTAGTAGGCGTCGACGTACACACTCGGTGTCACGGGTCCGATGGCCAACAGCGATGTCGGCTGACGGTTGTGACCGTTGAGCCAGGAAAAGTCGCCGAAGGCCCACGGAGCCTCGCGAACGTCGAGAGGTTGGGGCTTCGCGTCTTTGGGTTCGTCCCCCAATGCGGTCGGCTCACCCGCAACGGCGACGAAGGCGAACGCGACGACGATTCCGGCGAGCTGACGCAACGACCGGACGATAGACGATTCAGTGTGCGATGTCCCAACCGAGCTTCAGCACGAGCGCCACGACTACGACGAGCAGGACGACGCGGACGAAGTCGTCTCCGCGCTTCAACGCCACGCGCACGCCGAGCGCAGCGCCGAGCGCGTTGGCGACCGCCATCGGGATCGAGATGCGCCAGAGGATGGTCCCCCGGAGCGCGAACACGATGACGCTCGCGAGGTTGGAGCCGAAGTTGGCCACCTTCGCGTTGCCCGAGGCCTCCGTCATGCCGTCGCCCAGGAACGTGACGTACGCAATGACGAGGAGCGTCCCCGTGCCGGGACCGAAGAAGCCGTCGTAGAGGCCGAGCGCGAGGGCGATCGCGCCCGCCGTGATCGGGCGCGCAACGTTTGCGCCAGCGGGAGCGCGGCCGCGGAGGAGGAGCGGCCGGAGCGCGACCACCGCCGCAGCGGCGACGAGGAGCGCGAGCGCGATCGGGCGGAGCGGCTTGGAAGGGACCGCGAGCTGGATCGCGGCACCCGCGAACGCACCCACGAGCGCGAGGAGGAAGGCCGGGAGCGCGCGCTCGCGGTGGATGGCACCGCGCCGCGCGAACGACACCACCGAGGCGGTCGCGCCGAACACCGATTGTCCCTTGTTGGTACCGAGGGCGAGGTGCGTCGGCAACCCGAACCCCAGGATCGCGGGGACGGTCACCAGGCCGCCACCGCCCGCGATCGCGTCGACGAACCCGGCCACGAACGCCGCGCCAGCGAGCGCGACGATCGTCCCGACCGAGACGCTCGCGGGATCGAACGCGGCGTCGCTCACATGCCGATCTCGGCGAAGACGCCGAAGTGATCGCTCGGGAACACGCCGCCGTGTTTCGTCGCGAAGCACACCTCGGCCGAGAGCGGCTCGCCGCGGAAGCGCTCGTCCGGCCCGCGCACGAAGACGTAGTCGATGCGGCGATTCGGCTCGCGCAGCATCGCGGCGAAGTCGTTGGCGCGCGCGAACGTGTGCCCGGGCTCGCCGTCGCGCGTCACGCCGAAGCAGTCGGCGAAGTAGTACGAGCGGCCGCCGCCGAGCGTGGTGAGCCCGCGCAGGAAGCGGATCTCGTCGCTGTCGGGCTCGGCGTTGAAGTCGCCCGTGATGATCGGCGGGATCCCGTCGGCCGGAGCGTGCTGGTCGATGAACTCGGTGAGCGCGATCACCTGCGCCTGACGGATGTGGCCGTGGTCGAGGCGCCAGTTGAGGTGCGTCGTGAAGAAGGGGAGGCGTCCGTGGGGCGTGTCGATCGCAGCGAACAGGGCCAAGCGCTCCTCGTCCGTGCCCGGGAGCGCGAGCACCGCCGTCTCGAGGATCGGGTGCTTCGAGAGGATGGCGTTGCCGATCCGGTTCGACGGTGCCGTCGGGTGGCGCCCGAACGCGACGTGGTAGCCGAAGCCGTTCGCGAGGAGGGCGGCTTGATCGAACTGGTACTCGGGGATGACGAGCACCTCCTGCACGCCGACGACGTCGGCGGCGATCCGCCCGAGCTCCGCGCGGAGAGCGACCAGCCGTTCGTCCCATGGCCCCATCCGGTTCCAGATGTTGATCGTCGCCACGCGGAGGGTCGGTCTCATCGTGCCCGAACGTAGCAGCTCGGGCGTTCATCTGGACAACGGATGGCTCGGCGGATCGTCGGCGAGCCGCTTCGCGGCGCGGTCGTTTCAGCGGAAATCGCGCCGTGTCGCGCGTACCCGCGACGAGGCGCGAGGCGCGAGGCCGTCGCTCGCACGCCATGACGAGAAACCTCGCGTGGCGCGCGCTCGGCGAGGCGGCACGCACCGTGCAGAGGCGAGACCCGTGAGCCCCCGATCCCGCCGTGAATTCCTCCGCCTCGCCGCCGCGCTCGGCGTGGCTGCCTGTGGCCCGACCGTGGACGACGGTGCGACCCCCGATGCGGGTTCGCTCCCCGATGGGGCGGCGCCCCCGGACGGCTCGCCCGTCGATGCGTCACCGCCCGACGCGAGCGCAGACGCGAAGGGCGACCCCACCGTCCCCGGCGTCGATCTCGACGCGGCACCGCTCGTCGCCGCCGACTTCGATCTCGGCGTGATGGCCGGCGACGCCACCGCCGATCGCGCGGTGCTCTGGACCAAGTACGACGGGAGCGGCGAGCTCTGGGTCCAGATCGAGGCCGAGAAGGGCGCGAACGGGCGCGCGTTCGTCTCGCGCAAGGTCGCCGCGGCGGAGCTCTCGGCCGAGGGCTTCGCCCACGTCGACGCGGACAACCTGCCGGCGGGCACGCGCTGCCGCTACGCGTTCTTCGTGAAGGCGGGGACGAAGATCACGGGGCGCTCTCCGTTCGGGTTCGTGCGCGCGGCGCTCGCTCCCGACGCGCTCGAGGTGATCACGTTCGCCGGCACGTCGTGCTCGAACCAGAACGCGGCGCCGCTCCCGGTGCTGTCCGATGCGGCGCAGAAGAAGCTCGATTTCTTCCTCCACGTCGGCGACCACCTCTACGCGGACTCGGCGACGAACCTCACCGAGTACCGCCAGCGCTACGACGCCGCGTGGAAGATCCCGGGCCTCAAGGCGCTCCACGCGTCGGCCGGGATGATGCTCACGTGGGACGATCACGAGGTCGACAACAACTGGAACCCGGAGACGATCTCGCCCGCGCGCTTCGACGCGGCGCGGAAGGCGTTCTTCGAGTACCGCGCGCTCCGGCGCGACCCGAACGTGCCCGACCGCGTCTGGCGCAGCCTCCAGTGGGGCAAGACCCTCGAGGTCTTCGTCCTCGACGCGCGCTCGGAGCGCAAACCCTCCACCCGCAACCTGCCCAACGCGCAGTTCATCTCGCCCGCGCAGATGACGTGGCTGAAGGGCCGGCTCAAGAGCTCGCCCGCGATGTTCAAGCTCGTCGCGACGTCGGTGCCGATCGGCAACTTCCCGCTCTCGGCGAGCGGCGAAGCGGACAAGTGGGAGGGCTACCCCGCCCAGCGCGAGGAGCTCCTCGACTTCATCACGCAGCAGGCGCTGACCGGCGTCTTCTTCCTCTCGGGCGATCTCCACTTCGGCTCCGTCGGCGGCGTGGGCACCACCCCGGCGCGGCTCAAGCTCAAGGAGATCCTCATGGGGCCGGCGGGCAGCCAGCCCGGCAGCCCGAACCTCGATCCGCCGCTCTTCGACAAGGTGATCGATCAGCGGAACTACACCGTCTTCCGCGCCGATCCGGTCAAGAAGGAGCTCGCGATCGAGTTCTTCGGCGTCTCGGGCTCGATCTACAAGAAGACGTTCGCGGTCTGATCGGCCCGGGAATCGGCGCCGTCGCGGGGGCGTTCTCGCTTCCGTGGGACCACGGGCGCGCCGCTTCGCGATCGGGATGGCCGTCGCCTTCGGCGCGCTGCTCGGCGCCAACGTCGTCGTCGTTCGCGGCGGCACCGCGCGCGAGGTCCCATTGGAGAGAGCGCGCGAGGCTCCCGTCATCGTCGTCCTCGGCGCCGGCATCCACGGTGACGGGACACCGACCGAGATCCTCGCCGACCGGCTCGCCACGGCGGCCGACCTCTACCGCGCGGGGAAGGCGCCGCGCATCCTGTGCTCGGGCGATCACGGCCGCGTGACCCACGACGAGACTGGCGTGATGGCGCGCTGGCTCGAAGACAACGGCGTCCCTCCCGAAGCGATCTTCCTCGATCACGCCGGGTTCGACTCGTGGAACACCGTCGTCCGCGCCCGGCGCGTCTTCGGCGTCACGCGCGCCATCTTCGTCACGCAGGCCTTCCACCTCCCGCGCGTGCTCTGGACCGCGGAGCAGGAAGGGATCGACGCGCAGGGCGTCGCGGCGGACCGCCACGACTACCCGGCGATCGTCTGGTACCAAACGCGCGAGACGATCTCGCGCACGAAGGCCGCGCTCGACGTCATCGTCGGCCGTGACGCGCGCGTGCTCGGTCCCACGATCGATCTCGCGGGTGACGGCCGCACCACGCGCTGAAGCGTCACTTCTTGCAGACCATCTTTCCCGCCTTCTCCTTGCAGGAGTAGCCGTTGATGCAGTCCGTGTTCGTCGTACAGCTCTGGTAGCAGACCGACTTGATGCCCGAGCCGGCGGGCGTTCCGCTCGCGTCGTCGATGCAGATGCTCCCGGAGGGGCACGTCGACGGATCCGTGAGCGAGCACGCCTGCGTGCAGTAACCGGCCGGAAAATCCGCCGAGATCATGCACACGTCGCCGGAGCAGTCCGAGCTCTTCGTGCAGGAGCCGCCGTTCGCGGTTCCGCTCGAGCAGGCGACGACGATGGTGAGAGAGACGACCGGGAGAGCGACGAGCCAACGAAGAAAGGTCATGCGAGGGAAGTACCGCGAGAGCGGGGCGATCCGTCGCGACGCCCGAATTTCGGTGGTCGGATGTGCGAGGTCACTCCGCGGTCGCAGCGGCGGGCGCTTCGACGCGAACCGGACGAAGGGCCGCGAGGTCGAACGGCGACGTGATCAGGCCGCTCGGCGACGCGCTCCCCATCATCGTGCGCACGGCTTGGAAGGCGAGCGTCCCGTCGACGGGGGAGTCCTCGGCCGCGCCGTCGGCGCGCGCCAGCACCTCGACGAGCTCCGCGATCTTCGCGGAGCCGTTCGGCAGGGAGAGAACCTCTGCGCCGAGCACGGTGAAGTCGCCGACGTAGCCGGCTTCCGCGAGCGCGGCCCGGTCGGCGTCGTGATCGACGCGGATCGAAGGCACGAAGCGCTTCACGTCGATCCACTTGCCCACGCCGTCGATCCGGCGGAGCGCCCGCGCGCTCGTCTGCTCGGCGAAGCGAGCCGCGCGCTCGGCGAGGAGCGGGGCGAACGGCGTCTTCTTCGGGAAGGCGACGGCGTAGCGCACGACGTCCACCACGCGCGAGATCGCGCGATCCTCCGGCCCGAGCACCACGCCGCCGAAGAACGACAAGCCCACCGGGGATGCGCTGCTCAGCGCCGCGAGGTACGCGGCAGGGTCCACGTCGACGGTGAGCTTCAGATCGACGATCTCGAACGTGCTCGCCACGCCGAGCGAGAGCGCAGGCCCGAACGTCATGTCGGGCTTGGGGTGATACCCCGACGAGTAGAACAGGGTGAGGTCCACGCGCCGGAACGAGCGCGGGAGCGCGCGGATCAGATCCAAGTGCGAGAGCAGAGCGCTCGGTCCCACTTTGGTATATCCGAAGCGGTAACGGCGAGCTTCGCCCTGGACGACGCGCGGCGGCGGGCCGCGGCGCTTTCCTTCCTTCTCGGGCGGCGGGGCTTCCCGGACGACCGGGAGACGGACCACCGGTGCGTCGGCGCCGAGCTTCCTCAGGTAGACGAGGCGTTCGTCGCGCATCGCGCCCAGGTCACAGGCGACACCGCAGTCGTAACAAACCAACCGGCGCTGGTCGGCGTTCGCATCGACCAGGTTCGTGTGGTGGATGAACATGCCGGCAGCCTTGCCGCACGGCGGGGAGAGGCGGTTCTTCAGCGCCTTGCGGTACTCGGAGAGCAAGAAGCCCTCTTCGAGCCCGACGTCGATGTGGCTCCACGGGAGGCGCGCCGTCACGGGGATCGTCCCGAGGTAGCGCGCGGGCTCCACGCCGTGCTTCGCGAACGCTGCTTCCCAGACGGGGAGCTCGAGCTGGTCTTCCCACGAGTCGAAGCGCGCTCCGGCGCGGTAGGCCGTCTCGAGCACGTCGCAGAGCGCACGGTCGCCGCGCGCGAAGACGCCTTCGAGCCAGGAGCCCTCGGAGTCGTGCATGCGGAGATCGACGCCGACGTGGCGCTTCCGCTCCTCGATCAGCCAGCCCTGCTTCTCGCGGACGGTCTTCGCGTCGTCCATGGCGCACCACTGGAACGGCGTGTGCGGCTTGGGGACGTGGGTCGAGACACTCACCGTCACCGTGGGCGGCGGAGCCTTCTGCTCCTTCTTCACGCGCTTGCCCACCTCGCGCGCGCGCCCGCCGACGCGGACGATCTCGCGCACGTCGGACTCTTCCTCGGTCGGGAGCCCGATCATGAAGTAGAGCTTCATCGCGGCCCAGTTGCGCGAAAAGATGCGCTCGGCCGTCGTCATCAGCTGCTCTTCGGTGACGTTCTTGTTCACCACGTCGCGCATGCGCTGGCTGCCCGCTTCGGGCGCGAACGTGATGCCGCTCGCGCGGACGCGCGCGATGTCGTCGAGCACCGGCTCCTCGAGCCCGTAGGCGCGGAGCGAGCTCACGCCGAGGCTCACGCGCTCGGGCGCGAGCCGGTCGGCGACCTTCTTGATGAGCGGCGCGATGCAGGAGTAGTCGGCGGTCGAGAGCGACGTGAGTGACGCCTCGTCGTAGCCGCTCTTCTTCACC
The DNA here is from genome assembly GCA_044224495.1 of Polyangiaceae bacterium. Taxonomy (GTDB): domain Bacteria; phylum Myxococcota_A; class Polyangia; order Polyangiales; family Polyangiaceae; genus JBGAKG01. The sequence goes on from JBGAKG010000004.1 coordinate 323,785, forward strand.
GCGGAGACGATGGTCTCGACGACCTGCTCCGGATCGCGCTCGCGCACCGGGCGGTAGATCATGCCGGCCTGGCAGAAGCGGCAGCCTTCGGTGCAGCCGCGCGCGATCTCGATCGACATGCGATCGAAGATCGCTTCGGGCCCACCGACCGGGCCGTCGTCCGGGAAGGGGTACGCGTTGAGATCGGGGACCAGGTTGCGCACGACGGGGAGCGGCGCGTCAGCCACCTTCGGCGCGTCGACGACGACGAAGCCCGTCTCCGGGTCGATCGAGGTCGTGTACGCGGCCGGCACGTACACGCCACGGAGCTTGCTGATCGCGGCGAGCCGCTCGGCGCGCGGGAGCCCTGCTTCCCGCATGCGCACCCACTCGAGCGCGAGCGTCTTGGTGATCTCTTCGCCGTCCCCGATGACGAACGCGTCGACGAAGGCCGAGAGCGGCTCCGGGTGCGTCGCGGTGGGGCCGCCGGCGATGACGAGCGGATCCGCGTCGCGCCGATCCGCCGAGCGGAGCGGGACGCCACCGAGATCGAGCATCGTGAGCACGTTCGTGTACGTGAGCTCGAACTGGAGCGAGAAGCCGACGACGTCGAAGTCGACGAGCGGGCGTGCCGTCTCGAGCGAGACGAGCGGCAGCGCGCGCGTGCGCAGCTCCGCCTCCATGTCGATCCACGGCGCGTAGGCGCGCTCGGCCAGCGTCTCCGGCGCGTCGTTCAAGATTTTGTAGAGGATCTTGAAGCCGAGGTGGCTCATCCCGATGTCGTAGACGTCGGGGAACGCCAGACAGATGCGTGCGCGCACGTCGGCCCACGGCTTCGGCTTCTGGCCGAACTCGCCGCCGAGGTACCGCGCGGGCTTCTGAACCCGGTGAATGAACTCGGAGTAGGGGTGGGTCACGGAACCGCAAGGTCTGCCATATCCCGGCGGCCGGGTCGAGCGCGGCCTAGGGAATCTCTCGGACCGCGCCGATCTCGCCCTTCACGTTCACCCGAAAGCAGGCCACCCGACCGAGGCGGATGCCGCAGACGTCGCCTGTGGCGTTCTGGTGCACCTCGGCCCAGCCACCGCCCAGCGCGTCGAGGCGGTGGAGATGGAGGGGGCTCGCGCCGGCGTCGTGCTGGTCGGAGTGCAACCAGATCGCACCGTCGGATGCGACCGCGACGACGTCGTAGGCGCCGTCCACGGCGACGAAACGCGTACCATCTTGGGACGTCTCGACACCTCGCGAACGCGTCCAGCGCGCGACCCGACCACTCGCATCGAGGCCGTAGACCCCGAAGACGGGCTGGTGGACGTGGGTGAAGCGGGGAGCGTCGGGCGCGTAGCCGAGCGACGGGAACTGCGCATCGAGGTCGATGAGGTAGGTCTGACCCAGGCGGTCGAGCGCGACGACCTCGTAGAAGCTCGCCGAGACCTCCGCGAAGCCGGGGCCGCCGTCGACGGTCTCGACCCGATTCGGGAGGAAGCAGTCGAGCTTGCCTCCCGTGTGACGACCGCAGACGACGTTCCACCCCACGGAGATCGCGTCCCAGTCGGCAGCGGTCCCGACGCGCGTCGGTGTCGTGAGGTCCGCGGTCCCCAAGCCGACGACCTCCATCGTGGCTTTTCCGCCCCAGCAATGGAGCGTGCGATCGTCGGCGATGGCGCAGGTGGCGACGATGCCGGCAGCCACGCTTCGCCACCGCAGGTCACCGCGCACGACGACGGGGACGTCACTGCTCCCGCCCGACGTGCCACGGCCGAGCTGAGCGCTGGCGTCGTTCCCGAAGCATCGGAGGACGCCGACGGTGTCGACGAAGCACGTGTGGTTGCCGGTCGTGGAGAGCTGCCGGGGCGCAGGCGCTCCCGAGTCCGGCTCGGCGGTCGTGACGGGGGCGACGCCGCCGCACGCAGCGAGGGCGAGCGCGAGCGGGAAGACGAGCAGAGAAGTTCGCATGGCGCGGACCCTACCGAAGGGTCCCGCCGCGGAGGCTTAATCGCGTTTAATCGATCAGGTGTCCGGACGGCAGCTCTTCAGGTTCCCACTCGTCACGCCGTTGCAGGTCGTGCCCGTCGGGCAATCCTTCTGGTCGGAGCACTGCTTCTGGCAGGTGAGCGTGCCCTGAATGGTCTTGGAGCACACCGCTCCATCGACGCACTCGGCGGTGGTGGCGCCGCCGGTCTTGCACGAGTCGCCGACGTCGGCCTTGCCGGAGCAAGCGGCGACGACGAGAGCGAGGAGGAAGGAACCGAAGAGGAGGGCGTTCCGCATGGGCTCACAGTGCCCCAGTCGCGCCGTGGGTTACAAGCGCGCGCCTCGTCTCTCGGGGGAACCGCGGTTCCCCTGCTAGTCGTCCGTGAGGTCCATGACGCGGGCTTCGAGGCCGCGGCCCTTGGTGACGCCGCTGATCCGCACCTGGGCGTTCAGCAGGATCCACAGCGCGGCGCCGATGACGGTCTCCGCGTCGGTCACCTTGCGCTCGAAGTAGACGCCGAGCTCGCGCGTCTCTTCTTCGTAGTCGGAGCGCGTGACGCCCGGGATCTGCCGGATCTGGTCGATCGGCAGGTTGGGGCGCGAACCCTTCTGCGGCTTCTGGCCTTCCACGCGCGGGGGCGGAGCGATCTTGATGTAGATCTCTTCGCTCGCGGCGGTGAGCGCCGAGATGGTGCCGTTGGCGACGAGCTTGCCGTGGTCGAGCACCGCCGCGGCGTCGCAGACCTCTTCGAGCTCCTGCAGGTTGTGGCTCGAGATGATGATCGTGCAGCGGCCCTTGCGCGACTTCACGAGCTGCCGCACGTCGTAGGCGACACGCGGGTCGAGACCGGCCGTCGGCTCGTCGAGGAAGACGACCTTGGGCTCGCCCATGAGTGCCTGCGCGAGCGCGACGCGCTTCTGCATGCCGTGCGAGAGCGTGCCGCAGCGGAGACCCCACCAGTCCATGCCGCCGACCTCGGCGAGCGCATCGCGCGCGGCCGAGAGCGCCTTGGTCCCGGGGATGTTCTGGAGGCGCGCCATGTGGACCATGAACTCGCCGACCTTGTCCGCCGCGGGCAGGAGCGCGTCCTGCGGGAGGACGCCGAGCTGCGCGCGGAGCGCCTCGACGTTGCGCGGCGAGTGGCCGAGGATCTCGACCGTGCCGTGCGTCGGCTCGAGGTAGCCCGCCATCATCGAGAACGTCGTGGTCTTGCCGGCGCCGTTCGGACCGATGAGGCCGTAGATCCAGCCGCTCCGGATGTTGAGCGTCACGTCGTCGACGGCCATCTTCTCGCCGAACGACTTGGTGAGCTTCGAGAGACGGACGGCGGTCTCCTTGGGAGCCTTGTCCTTCTTCTTCTTGTCGTCGTCGTCGCCCGCGGTGACGCGCGGACGCTTCGGCTCGTCGTCCTCGTCCGACTTCTTCTTGGACTCGACCTTCTTCGGCTTCTCGTCCTCGTCGTCGTCGTCGTCGCTCTTCTTGGACTCGGCCTTCTTCGGCTTGTCGTCCTTGGACTCGGCCTTCTTCGGCTTGTCGTCCTTGGACTCCGACTTCTCGGCCGTCTCGTCCTTGGACTCGGCCTTCTCGTCCTTCTCGTTCTCCGACGCCTCGGCGTCCTTCTTCTCGTCGACCATCACACGTCCTTCTTCTCGAAGAGGAGCGCACCGCCGCCCACGAACACGACCCAGTACAGCACCACCGCGAGCAGCCCTTCGGCCGTCGAGGACCACTTCGGGTTGATCAGGAGGTCGTCGTACGCGTTGGGGTACACCCACTCGAACCAGCGCATGTCCGCCATTCGGCCGCTGTCGAGCGCGTCGTTCACGCGGACGAGCCAGCCGACGAAGCCGGGCAGCCAGATGACGAAGAACGCCGCCAGTGTCGCCAAGAGCGAGATGAACGGCGTCTTGAATTGGGAGCTCACGAAGGTGGCCACGGCGCACCACGTGCTCGCGATGAGCGTGGATGCGAGCCAGAACTTGAGGCCCCACGTGAAGAAGGCGCCGAACGAGATGTAGCCCTTGATGAGCACCGCAGTCGCGGCGAACACGTAGAGCATCAGCGTCACGAGCGAGATCGTCGCCCAGAGGCCGAGGAACTTGCCGACCATGTACGACCAGCGGCGCGTGCGGATCGTCCAGAAGCGCACCGCGCGGTGCTGGATGTCGGCCGACACGGAGTCGAAGCCGAGGAGCACGATCATCGCCGGCGCGAGCCAGACACCGAACTTCAAGAACAGGTGGAGCGAGAGCGGAACGTGCGACAGATAGTGCGCGAGCTCGTCGGAGGCGCCGGACTTCTTGAAGGCCTCTTCCTGCAGTTGGTAGAAGGTGTCCGTGTCGTCGGCGTGGAGCTTCTCGCGGACGCCGCTCTCTGCGTAGATGCAGATGAGCGAAGCGACACCGCTCGCGAGCAGCGCCAGCACCGCGAGGATGATTCCTTTGATGCTGCGGAAGCTCTTCCGCATTTCGCGCTGAAAGATGAGGGAGATCTCTGCAAGAGGGCTCATGGGATGGGATCCAGGGTTCCGGGGACTTACGGCCTACATCGGGGGATCTTCCCCGACGTGCCAGGTGGTTCCGGAGCGGGTGCGAACGTAGACGGGTCTCGCGGCCTTGGCAAAGGGTGTGGACAGCCCGGCCCGCCTGCGTTACGAACACCGATGTCCCGCGGGGTGTTTCCGACCCCAACGGCTTTGTGGCCCCGTCGACCCGGAAACGTGAACCCCGCCAGGCCCGAGAGGGTGCAACGGTAGCGTGGAAAGGTGTGACGGGGCTTTTCCTTTGTCTTTCCGGCCAGTTGGCCGATGTCGACGAAGGGCTTGCATGATGCACGGGGTTTGACTACCTGTGAGGTTCAGGTGCCGCCTAAGCTTTAGGCGCGCCAAAAGTTCCGCGGCTTCTTTCGCCCACGGCCGAGCGCCTTGGGCCGGATCTCGCCGCATCAGGTCTTCCACCCGCGCCCCCGGCCCCTCGTTGGTCCGCGGGCCCCAACGCATCGAACCTCACGCCAGTCGGCCCTTCGTGGGCCTCGCCCGAACGTCGGCCTCGGCGCGTCTCGATCGCAAGAAAGCTTCTCTCTCCCATGGCCAAGAACGTGCTCGTGATCAGCGTCGACGTCCGCGAGACGCGCGTCGCGCTCATCGAAAACGGAATCATCGCGGAGCTCCACATCGAGCGGCGCGGCTCGAGCTCCCAACCCAGCACCGTCGGCAACGTCTGCCTGGGCAAGGTGACCCGGGTGCTCCCCGGCCTGCAGGCGGCCTTCGTCGACATCGGGCAGGAGCGCGCGGCGTTCCTCCACGTCGAGGACCTGATCCGACCCGCCGACTTCGACGCGTACCTCGCGGGCGGCCGCAAGCACGCGCGCGGCGAAGAAAAAGAGACCGTCGAGGTCACGGGCGACGAGGAGCTCGACAGCGAAGCGGAGGCCGAGCTCGGCCCCGAAGCCGCGATTGCGGCCGCGCCCCCCAGCGGCGCCGCGCCGGTGGACGAGCACTCGATGCCCGCGCTCGACGAATCGGCGCCCGCCGTCGCGTCCGAAGCGGACGCCGACGACGACTCGGCCCCGGCCGAAGCCGAATCGGAAGCGGACACGGACGCGGACGCCGATACGGACGCGGACGCGGACGCGGACGCCGACGCGGACACGGATACGGACACCGACGCGGACGCGGATTCGGACGCGGACGCCGATACCGACGCGGAGCGCACGAGCGACGCCGGCGAGCCGGCCGAGGCCACCGGGGCGGCAGCCGCCTCCGACGAGGACGGCGACGACGACGATCTCGGCATGGGGGATCTCCCCGGCTTCACCGTGAGCGATCCGGGCGAGCCGGTCCCCCGCGCAGCCCCGCGCGAGAGCCGTGACAGCGGCGGCGGTGGTGGCGGACGCGGTCGCGGACGCGGTCGCGGACGCGGTCGTGGGCGCGGTCGCGGTCGCGAAGGCGGCGGTGGTGGCGGCGGTGGCCGCGACGGCGGTCGTGATCGCCGCGAGGGCGGAGGTCGCGACAAGAACCGCCAGAACGCGCCGTCCCGCATCTCGAAGTCGACCCCGATCCGCGAAGTCGTGAAGGAGGGGCAGGAGATCATCGTCCAGGTGACGAAGGATCCGATCGGCACGAAGGGCGCCCGCTGCTCGAGCCACATCTCGCTCCCGGGCCGCTACGTCGTCTACTTGCCGACGGTCGATCACATCGGCATCTCCAAGCGCATCGGCTCCGAGAAGGAGCGCGCGCGCCTGCGCGAGACGATCGAAGGCATGAAGCCGCCGAGCGGCGGTCTCATCGTGCGCACCGTCGCCGAGGGCCTCACGAAGAAGCAGCTCAAGGCGGACGTCGGGTACCTCGTCCGGCTCTGGGGCGAGATCGCGAAGAAGCGCGAAGGCGCCCGCGCGCCGAACCTCCTCATGAGCGAGCTCGATCTCGTCGTGAAGACCGCGCGCGACCTCTTCACCGACGAGGTCGACACGATCATCATCGACGACAAGACCCAGTACGAGCGCCTCACCCGCTTCGTCGAGGTCTTCGCGCCCGAGCGCGTGAAGGACGTGGAGCTCTACCAGGAAGAGGAGCCCATCTTCGACGCGTACGGCATCGAGGACGAGATCCAGCGCGCGCTCTCGCGCAAGGTCCCCCTGCCGTCGGGCGGCTACCTGATCATCGATCAGGCCGAGGCGCTCACCGCGATCGACGTCAACACCGGTCGCTTCGTGGGCAAGGGCTCGAAGGACATGGAGGAGACGATCCTCAAGACCAACATCGAAGCGGTGAACGAGATTGCCTATCAGCTCCGGTTCCGGAACATCGGCGGTCTGATCATCCTCGACTTGATCGACATGGAGCGCGCGCAGAACCGCGAGAAGGTGCGCCGCACGCTCGAAGAGCTCCTGCACAAGGACAAGGCGAAGACCACGCTCAACCGGATCAGCGACCTCGGCCTCATCGAGATGACCCGCAAGCGCACGCGGGAGAGCTTGGGCCGCATGATGCACGAGCCGTGCTTCTACTGCGACGGCACCGGCCAGCTGCAGTCGAAGGAGACGGTCGCCTACGAGATCATGCGCGAGATCCGCCGCCGCCGCCGCGACCTCCCCGGCTACACCATCGTCGTGAACGCGCACCCGGCCGTCGCCGACTTGCTCACCGGCCCCGAGAAGGAAGCCGTCGCGGTCGCCGAGAACAAGTTCATGCGCAAGATCATGGTGCAGCCGCGCAAGGAGTACCACCTGGAGCAGTTCGACCTTCAGGGGAAGTGAGGCTCCAGCAGTGATGCGGCGTCGCCGGCTCGCCCTCGTCCTCGGCGCGATCGGGCTCGTCGCCTGCTACGTCACGCGCGTCTCCGACGAGGACCGCGTGGTGGAGTACGCCGCGAAGCAGATGGACTGCGATCCGTCGCTCGTCCGGCTCGAGAGTGAGAGCGCCTCATCCGATCAGGTCGCGCGCTACAGCGCGCACGGCTGCGGCCAGACCAAGACGTTCGACTGTACGCAAGAGGGCGACAACGTGGTCTGTCGTCCGATGAGCCGCACGCCCAGCTCCGAGAGCGACGGGAACAGCACGGCGGGCAACGTGCTCGCCGGGGTCATCATCGCGAGCGCCTGCGCGTGCGCGCACGCCGGATCTTCGAGCGGCTCGCGCTCGTCCTCGTCGCCAAGCCACCCTCCGAGCACGACCCCGAGTGACCCCGTTCGGGGCCATTGAGCCCGCCCTTCGTGCTACGGTGGATCGATTAACACGGGGAGCTTCACATGCGCAGTCTCGCTTTCGTGCCGGCGATCGTCGTGGGGATCGGCATCGCCGCATGCAGCACGGGGAACGGGTACACGGGTCCGGTCGACGGGGGCATCACCGGCGGTGCCGTCGGTGACTCGTGCGACGCGAACAAGCCTTGCCGCGCCGGCCTGATCTGCGACGCCACGCAAAAGTGCGCGCCGGGTCACGGCTCGGCCGACGGCTTGCCGTGCACCATCAGCGCCGAGTGCCTGAGCGGCTCGTTCTGCGGCCCGAAGCGCACGTGCACGCCGGCCGGCAAAGGCAAGGACGGCGACTCGTGCACCGGTGATCAAGATTGCGTGAGCGGACAACGCTGCAACGTCGTCGGCTTCGGGGCGCAGTGCCAACCCGAAGGCACCGTCGACGTCGGCGGCAAGTGCACCAAGAGCGGCGACTGCTTCGGCGGGCTCGCGTGCGCGGGCGGCGTCTGTACGCCGCTCCCGCCCAACCCGAACGGACCACCGCCGCTCGGGATCCCCGATTGGAAGGGTGAGACGTGCGCCGACGACTCCGGTCCGGTGAAGGCGTACTTCCGAGTTCCGCGCGGCACCGGTGATGGCGACTTCTATCGGCTGCCGTTCCCGAACGACATCCGGATGAAGAACGGCAAGCCCGATCTCGCGGGCCACCCGTCACCGGGGAGCGGGCTCCTCGGCTTCGATCCGGTCGATCGCTACCTGCGCGACATCGAGGCGGTGCAGGACGGCTTCTCGACCTACCCGACCGTCATTCTCCGCTTCAGTGGCGGCGTCGACTTCAACTCGCTCAAGGCGGACGGCGTCGTCCGCTTCGTCGACGTCACGCCGAACGGGACGGGCGCGGACCTCGGCTACGGCTGGTCCGCGACGACCGCGCGCGGCGCGTACGTCTGCGCGAACGGCTTCTTCCTGCGCCCGTCGATGGGCGCTCCCCTCGAGCCGGGCCACACCTACGCGATGCTCGTGAAGAAGGGCGTGCTCGCCAACGGCGTTCAGGTCGTGAGCGACGCGGACTTCGACGCGGTGGTAGGCGCCTCCGCGCCCTCCGATCCGGCCCTCGCGGGCGCGTACGCGGCCTACAAGCCGCTCCGCGATTGGCTCACCGCAAAGGCCATCGCGCCGAGCACGCTCCTCACCGCCGCGGTCTTCACCACCGCGAAGGCGAACGCGCTCGCGTCGAAGCTCCCGGCGGCCGTCGCGGCCGCGCCGGCGCCGACCGCGTCGGGGTGGATTCGTTGTGGCGACGCGCCGTCCCCGTGCCCTCAGGCGCAAGGCGACCGTGCGTGTGGAACGGCCGATCCGGCGTTCGACGAGCTCCATGCGCTCGTCACGCTCCCGATCTTCCAGCGCGGCACCGCGCCGTACTTCGAGCCGACCGACGGCGGCGATTTCGAGATCGAGACCGACGGCACGCCGAAGCTCCAGCGCACCGAGCAGGTGTGCATGTCGCTCACCGTTCCCAAGGGAACCGCCATGCCGCCCACCGGATGGCCGCTCCTGATCTACGCGCACGGCACGGGCGGCAGCTTCCGTAGCTCCGTGACGGAGGGGATCGCGGCGCGCATGGCCTCGGTCGACGGGACCGACCACGTCGCCGTCCTGAGCATCGATCAGGTGCAGCACGGCCCGCGCCGTGGCAGCTCCACCCAGTCGCCCAACGATCTGTTCTTCAACTTCGCGAACCCGAAGGCCGCGCGCGGCAACCCCGTCCAGGGCGCCGCCGATCAGCTCGCGCTCCTGCGCTTCGCGACCACGTTCGACCTGGCCGCGGGGCAGTCGCCCACGGCCGCCGAGATCAAGTTCGGCGCGATCGCCTATTGGGGCCACTCGCAAGGCGCCACCGAAGGCGCGATTGCGCTCCCCTACGCACCCGCCGGCACGCCGCGGGGCGTGGTGCTCAGCGGCATCGGCGCGAGCCTCATCGACGCGCTCCTCACGAAGACGAGCCCCGTGAACATCGCGGCGGCCGTCCCGTTCGTGCTCCAGGAGCCCTCCGGCGTGAACGGGAATCACCCGGTCCTCTCGCTGCTCCAGAACGACATCGACTCGGCGGACCCGCTGAACCACGCGCGGGCGATGACGCTCGGTGCGAACCCGCCCGCGGCGACGAAGAACCTCTTCGTCCCGTATGGGGATAAGGACACCTACTCCCCGCCGGCGACGGAGATCACCTACGTCTACGCGGCCGGCATGGGCGCGGTGCAGCCGCCGCCGTCGGTGACGAGCCCCGAGCCGAACATCACCGCGCTCGCCCCGAAGCCCGCCCCGTACGGCGCGAACGCGAACGTGGGTGGCAACATCCGCACGCTCGTGTGCCGCGAGTACACGCCGGCCAGCTTCGATGGCCACTTCGTCTCCACGCGTGATGCGGACGCCAAGAAGGACGTCGATCACTTCGTGGTCGACGCACTCAAGGGCACCGCGCCCCTCGTGGGAAGGTAGACTCGTACGCATGGTCGATCCCGCGAGCGCCGCCACGCAGGCGCTCCCCTTCAGCCTCGGCTCCGTCCTCGCCGATCGCTACGAGCTGCAACTGCTGCTCGGCGAAGGCGGCATGGGAACGGTGTTCCGTGCGCTCGATCGCGAGCTCGACGAGCGCGTCGCGCTGAAGGTGCTCCACCCCGAGATCGCCCGCGACCGCGCCGCGCTCACGCGCTTCCGGCGGGAGGTGAAGCTCGCCCGCCGCGTGACGCATCGGAACGTCGCGCGCACGTTCGATCTCGGGAGCCACGAGGGAACGCGCTTCCTCACGATGGAGCTCGTCGAAGGCGACTCGCTCGGTCGCGTCACCGCACGCCAGCCGGGCATCGGCGAGATCCTGCGCCTCGCCGCCGAGGTGGGGCGGGGCCTCGCCGCCGCGCACGCCGTCGGCGTCGTCCACCGCGATCTCAAGCCCGAGAACGTGCTCGTCACCGAAGATCGGGTCGTCCTGACCGACTTCGGGATCGCTCGGATCGCGGACGACGGCGGCGTCGAGGTCATGCGCACCGGCACCGTCGTCGGGACCCCCGCCTACATGGCGCCCGAGCAGCTCGAGAACCGCGCCGTGGACGGGCGGACCGACGTGTACGCGCTCGGCGTGATCCTGTTCGAGCTCCTCGCCCGGCGGCTCCCGTTCGAGGGGCAGACCGCGTTCTCGATGGCCGCCGCGCGCCTCACGAACGACGCCCCCGACGTCCGCACCTTCGCCGCGGAGACGCCCGAAGGCGTCGCGGAGCTCGTGCGCGAGATGCTCGTTCGGCGGCGCGAGGATCGCCCCGACGCCCCCACCGTCGTCGACCGGATCGATGGCCTGCGCGGCAACGCGAGCCCCCATCGGCGCAGTCGCGGTCTCCGCGCTCCGCCGACCCTCTCGTCCGACACGCTGGCGGCGCTGGCGCAGCCGCGGACGGTCGCGATCCAGCCCTTCGTCACGGATCCTGGCTCCGAGAAGCTCGCTCCCGTCCTCGAGAGCGCCATCGCCGACGCGCTGCTCGAAGGGCGCGTCGCGCAGGTCGTCCGCGCCGCGGAGCAGCCGAGCTCGCGCGACCTCTCCGCGGCGACGCCGTCGATCGCTCCGCCTTCCGCGGCGGTGGCCGACCTGGTGGTCCAGGGCTCGCTCCACACGAGCAAGGACCGCGTGCGCGTGCGCTTGCGCGTCCTCGATCGGCGCCGGGGAGCCCCGCTCTGGGCCGGGCACGTCGACGGGACGCTCGACGACTCGCTCGCGCTCGAAGACGCCGTCGTCGATGCCGTTCGCGAGGCCGTTCGTTGGCGGACCGCACGCGACCCCGGCCCCCGCGATCCTTCGCTCCGCGAAGGGTACGAGCGAGCCCGCGCGGCGTTCGATCGCTTCGGCTTCCCCGACGTGCAGGAGGCGATCCGCATGCTCGAGGAGATGGAGGCCCAGAAGCCCGGCGATCCGCGCGTGCGCTCGTTGCTCGCGCAGTCGCTCCTCCGCAACTACACGCAGGGCGGCGCGCGCGATCCGTCGGTCCCCGCCCGCGCCGAAGAGCTCGCTCTCCGCGCGCTCGAGGACGACGCGTCGGTCGCCGACGCGCACCACGCGATCGCGATGGTGCGTTACTTCAGCGGCGAGCTCGGTGCAGCGCTGCGCACGGCCGAGGAGTGCCTGCGTCATCAGCCGCTCTACGCCGAAGCGCACTACATGATCGGCAAGCTGCTCGCGGAGTCCCTCGTCGTCGACGAAGGGCGCCGCCGCGTCGAGCTCTCCGCGCGGCTCGAGCCGAAGAACGGCGTCATCGCGCTCGAGCGCATCCGGGTCGCCGCACTCCTCGGCGAAGAGGAGCGCGCACGCACGCTGATCCGCGAGACCCGCGATCGCGCGGGCCCGCTCGCGGTCATCGTGGTGGAGATTCGGCTCGCGCTCTGGTGGCGCGATCGCGCCTTGGCCGAGGCCTCGAGCGCCATGATCAAGCGCGCGAAGACGGGGGCTTCGTGGGACTCCGCTTCGGATCTGATGGACTCCTTCGTCTCCGGAACGCTCATCGAGCACGCCGCGGCCACCCTGCGCGGGCTCTCGGGGCCGGGGGTCGCCCCGCGCCATCGTTGTATGATGCACGAAATTGCGGCCGAGTATTTCGCGACGATGGGCGAGAAGGAGCTCGCGCTCGAGCACGTCGTCGAGATGCAGCGCCTGCCGCAGACCGACCTCCTGTGGATGGATCGGTGCCCGGCGCTGGGGCCGCTGCGCGAGGATCCGCGCTTCGCGGAGACCAGGGCATCGGTCGCGGCACGGGTGGCGGAGCTTTGGAGCTGAAACGGGGCGGAGGAGGATCGCTGATTGTCACGCAACGTCCGGGGGTCACTGTTCGTCGACTACGTCCGTATGCTCCGCGCCAAGAAGGGAGCGGTCTGGTCGGACCATTTGCTCGCCGACGACATGGAGTACCTCGTCGGTCGAATCGAAAAGACCGCGTGGTATCCGATGGCCACGTTCGAGCGCATGGGCCTCGCGATCCTGAGTGAGATCGCCGGTGACGACGTGCGGCTCGTCGAGCTGTTCGGCCGCGCCTCCGTCGACGGGCTCCTGCTCCAGTACCCGGGGCTCATGGTCCACGGGGAGCCCCGCGAGACGGTGATGCGCTTCCAGGCGCTTCAACGCGGCTTCTTCGACTTCCCCGCCTTCGACATCGGCGAGATCTCGGATCACCGCACGCAGATCCGGATCGACTACCAGATGAGCGATCGCGCGGAAGAGGCCGCCTGTCACCAGTCGGCCGGGTTCTTCGACCGTCTGCTCGAGATCTCCGGCGCGAACGGTCGGAGCGTGGGGCTCGAGAAGAAGCGCTGGCGGGGCGACCCGACCACGCTGCTCTCGATGAGCTACTGACGGATCAGAACGTGTAGCGGAGCGCGGCTTCCGCGTCCCAGGCGAGGGGCGTGTCGCTGCCGAACGTCTTCTTGAAGCTCGGCAAGAAACGCGTGCCACCGGCGAGCCCGAGCGCGATGTGGCGGTCCACCTGGTACCACTCGATCCCGAGCCGGCCACCCGCGTAGAAGCCGAGGCTCTCGGCGTTGGCGAAGCCGAAGTTCGCGAGCACGCGCGCCGGCACGTCGGCCATGATGCCGCCGACGCAGCCCTGCAGGTAGATCGCGAAGCGCTCTGTCGGGCGAACGGTGAAGCGCGGCCCACCGCCGAAGCCGAAGATCGGGAAAGCGCGATCCTTCGAGGGCTCCGTCGCGAGCGACGTGTCGGTGAACGAGAACTCGCCCTCGGCGAAGATCATCAGCCAGCGGAAGATCTCGTAGCCGAGCTGCGTGTGCATGTAGAAGGCCGGGTGAGCGACCTTGCCGAACTGGCCGATGAAGCCGAGGGCGCCGAGCGTCTGCTCGATCACGAAGCCCTTGTGGCGCGGGGGAGGGGGCGGCGCTTCCGGAGGCGCCTCGGGGAGGAGCGAGTCCTTCTTCTCCCCACCGTCGATCGCGGCCTTCGCCTGCTCCTCGGTGAGAGGGGGCGGCGGATCGTCCGCCCGCGCCGTTTGCGCGAGGCCCAGCCCGACGACGAGCGCAGCGGCAGCTCCCAGGTGACGAGTCACCGCACCACGATAGATCAGAACGGGGGAGGTGTAACCTCTCCTTGGTGCTCGTCCCGTCGGACCGGTTTTTGCGCCGCCTGCACGCACGGCGGGGCTCTGTGCTCGCGCTCGCCCCGCTTGCCCCGCTTGCGCGGATCCCGCGCGTTCCGGCTCCGGCGGGGCCCGAGGTGCTCGCGTCCGCGCAGCGCCGCTGGCTGACGGGGGCCGGCTCATGGCTCCGCGGACCCGACGTGCCGGAGGAGATCGCCGCCCGGGCCGAGGTCCCCGCGACGCTCGCCGCAGGCCGCTTCCTCGAGGCGGGCGAGCTCCCACCGTCGTTCGACGTCGAGCTCCTGGCTGCGATGGAGGCGATGAGCGACGAGACGACCCTCGTCCCGCCGATCGCCGAGCGCTGGGGCGTGGCGCGCGCGCTCCAGGTGAAGCTCCGCGCGCTCGGCTTGGGATCGATCTCGCTCCAGGTCCAGGTCCAGGCGCAAGCGACGAGGCGTGTCGTCCATCTCGTCGGACCGCGGGTGGGAGGGGGCCACGTGGAGCCGGCTCACGCGCGCCTCGCGCCGCTGCGGTCGCTGCTCTGCGCCGCACCCGATGCGAGCTACGAGGAAGCGCTCGCGGTCGCCGCGTCGATGCGCGAGGCACTGCCGCTCGTGGTCCGCACGGCCATCTCGTTCGTCTTCCCCGAGAAGCCCGAGTGGGCGGAGGAGGATCTGGCCTCGGCGCTCGTCGCCGTGCCGCAGCGGACCAACCTCAACACGTTCGCGATCCTGTTCGGCTCGGTCCGCGATCCCGAGCTCCTGCGAAGCTGGATCGCCAAGGCGCAGACCTGGGCCGCTTGGTACGTCGAGAAGTACCTGTGCGATGCGCTCCTGCGCCTCTCGCCCGACGACGCGACCGACGTGATCGCGCGCCTCGCGCAGCGCTCGGTCTCGCACCGGCGCGCGCTGCCGCCGGAGCTCGAGGCGCTGGGCGTCTCGTTTCTCGCGCTCCGCACCGAGGCCGCGGGGAAGACGCTCGCGCCGCTCCTGCTGCACCCCGGCTACGGTCGTTGGGCGCGGGACTGGTTTCGCGCGTACCCCGAGCTCGCCGCGACCGTCCTCCCGCCGTTCGCCGCGCAGAAGAGCGTCGCGGGAGACGCCGCGCGCCACGTCCTCGACAGCGTGAAGCCGCGTGCTCCGGGCGAGGAGACGCCGCTCCCGGAGCTCCCCGACTGGCTGACCGCACCGCCGCTCCCGACGCCGCCCGCGGTCGTGATCGAGCTCCCGCTCCCGCCGGCGGAGGGCGTGTTCCCGTGGCGCGAGGGCGAGCGCGAGCAGGCGCTCGCCACCTCGGAGACGACGCGGATCATGGAGCCCGCGATGCTGGAGCGATGGCGCGCGCTCGTCCCGGCGCAGCGCTTCGTCGACGTGTGGGCGCAATGGGAGAACGGCAAGTGGGTGCATTGGGCGGCGCCCGCGGACGAGGCGCTCGCGCTGTGGAACGCCGATCCTCAGGCGCCGCAGCGCCACTCGCCGGCGCACATGCTGGCGATCCACGGGGACGCGGCCTTCCCCGGGCTGCTCGCGCGGGGCGCCTTCGACCAGCTCGTGCGCGTGCGCTCGAGCGCCGTCGCGATCGTGTGTGCACGCGCGCTGCGCTCGCTCGCGCGGAGGCGGGCGGCCCGTGCGTGGCTCCTGGAGGATCCGGCGCTCTCCGTCACCGGCCTCCTGCCCTACGCGTTCGCCAGCGTCGCTCCGCGGGCGCGCTCGCCGCGGAGCAGGCGCGACGCCGAGAACGCGCTGCAGTTCCTGGCGCTCCACGACCGCGCGACGGTCGACGCCGCCGCGGCGCGCGCGGGCCCCGCCGTCGCCGCCGCGCTCCAGGAGTGGCTCGATCGCGATCGCCTCGTCGGCGCGGCCACGCGGCGGGAGGTCCGACTGGTCGACGTGCTGCCGCCGCTCCGCTGGCGCGATGGGACGTTGCTTCCGCGCGCCGCGGTCGAGCGGCTCCTGGTCGCGCTCAAGCGGTGCACGCCCTGGGTGCGCGACCCGCGCTTCGCCGAGCTGAGCGAGCGGCTGGAGCCCGCGTCGCGCGACGAGTTCGCGCTCGCCGCGCTCTTCGAGTGGGCGATCGCGGGAGCCACCTCCGAGTCGGTGTGGCTCGCGCAGGCCGTCTTGCGGCTGGGGACGAAGCGGACGCTGCGTCGGGCGTGGCCGCTCCTCGACTACTGGTCGCGCAAGAGCGGCAAGCGCACGGCGCTCCTGCTCGATTTGCTGGAGGAAGAAGGGAGCGACGAAGCGCTCGCGCTCGTCGCGCGCATCGCAGGAGGGCGGGTGGCGCTTCCGCTGCGGATGGTCGGCGGCGAGATCCTCGACGCGGCGGCGAAGAAGCGCGGGCTCACGCGCTCGGAGCTCCTCGACCGGCTCGCGCCGACGTTCGGCGCCGCGCCCGGCGAGCCGATCCGTTTCGATCTCGGCGCGCGTTCGTTCCACCTCGCGTTGAGCGACGACCTGGTGCCGCTCCTCGCGGCGGCGGATGGGCGTCGCTTGCGGCAGCTCCCCCGTCCCGGCAAAGAAGACGACCCCGCGCTCGCGGCGCATGCCGCCGAACGGTGGCGCTGGATCTTCGCCGAGGCCAAGACCGCGGCGCGCCAACAGACCGCGCGCCTCGAGCGCGCCATGCTGGAGGGACACCAGTGGTCGGCGGACGCATTTCGCCAGCTCCTGCTCCACCCGTTCCTCGCGATCCTCGCGCGGCGCTTGGTGTGGGCCTCGGCGGCGGGGCGAATGTTTCGGGTCGCCGAGGACGGCACGCTGGCGGACGAAGCCGATCGCGCCACGACGCTACCCGACGCGCCGGTGCGACTTCCTCACCCGCTGACGATCGATCCCGAGCTCGTCGGGCAGTGGTCCGCGCTTTTCGCCGACTACGGGATCCTGCAGCCCTTCGAGCAGCTCGGGCGCGCGATCTACGAGATGGGCGAGCTGCAGCAGGCCACGAACCGGATCGACTCCACGAACGGGCGGGTGCTGCCGGCGCGGCGGGTGATCGCGGTGCTCGACGCGACGGGGTGGACGTCCGGTCGCATGACGTTGCGCAAGCTGGCCGGAGGTACGGCGTATGCCTACCTCGCCGCTACGCCGGGCCACGGGCTGCGGAACTTGACCGACGATCGAACGCAGACCCTCGGCGTGGTGACGCTCTACCAAGCCAAGACGTTCGCCGAGATCCTCCCGCTCGATCGCTCGGAGCTCCTGCGCTCGCTCGACATGCTGCGCTGATTGCCGTCAGGCTCCGGCGACCCTACGCGTCGGTCAGACCAGTACCGCCGGCCACCAGCCGCAGCAGGTACGAAAGATGTTCGGGCAGCTCCGGCTCCGCCGCAGGTCGTGCTCGATCCTGGCGCACACACCGATGCAAATCGCGTCCTAGGCGCCACCACTCCGCGCGCCGCGTTTCCGCGGCGACGCTCCGATCGTCTCACGGCAGATCGATCGTCAGGTTGTCGTAGTAGATCCGGTACTCGGGTGCCGGCTGGTTGTAGCCGTTGACGCCGATCGTGACGACGGTCTGGGGCGCGCTGCCGGGGGCCAGTGCCGGCCACGTCGAGTTGAACGGCTTGCCGTCGATCGTCGCGACCATGCTCTTCGTCGGGTCGACGTCGAAGTGGAGATGGATCCACCGATCCGTCGGGAGTGCGGCCCCGTTGCTGTCGGCGCCGGGGTTCCCCACCGTCGTGTAACCGTCACCGACGGAGACGGCGACGCCCTCGTTCACCGTGCTCGAGTGGTACGAGATCGTGAACATGCCGGAGTTGACGTCGCCGGCCTGCCACGCCGGTGCGACGATGTACGCGTCCAGATCGACGACGACGTGGGCGAACCCGGGGTACTGCTTTCGGAGGAGGGCGTTCGCGTAGGGCGCCGAGCTCGCACGGCGCGGCATGACGGCGAGCGCGGAGCTCGGAGCCGAGACGCTCTGCGCGTTCGAGGTCGCGATGGAGCCGAGGTCGATCTGCGTGCCGTCCCAGCCGTCGCCGACGGCGCCTTGATCGAAGTCGGCGCAGAACGCGTGCGTCGAGCCGGCGCAGAAGCGGCCTGCGTCGGGGGCCGGCGCGTCGGGGGCGGGCCCGTCGGAGGCGGCCCCCTCGGTGACGCCGCCATCGGAGCTCGCGCCGGCGAGGTCGCCGATGTCCGGATAGAAGAGGCAGCCCACCAGCGCGAGGCTCGAGAAGCCGGCGGCGGTGAAGCGCGCGCGCATCGAACCAGTCTACACGATACGAGAGTCGACGGATTCCTCACGCGAACCTCTCGCGTTCGCGCGTCGACGCAACGCAAGTACCGACACGACGGCAACCAAGCAGAACGTCGGAAGAGCATCGTCGGAGGACGAGCCAGTCGCCGTGCACGCGCAGCCACCCGGTGAAGGCGCTGGGACTCCTGCATCGTCGGCGGCATCGCTCTCCGCATCCACGCCTGCATCCGCCACTGCCACGATCGCGACGGAGACGGTCGCCCTCGATTCGTTGCCAAGCGAGTCGACGACCTTGACGACGTCGGAGGTGTTGGGCGTCGGACCGGCGGAGTAGGTGCCGTCGGCGGTGATGGCAGCGCCCGAGCCATTCTTCTCGAGCGACCACGCAATTCCACTGCCACTACCCCCACTCACGCTGAAGGACACCTTGCCGAGCGGAGCGACGGTCACCACCGGAGGGACGACGGTCAGCCCCTTTCCGACCGCGACGGATGTCGTCGCTTCGTTCCCGAGCGAATCCGACACGGCGACGATGTCGCTCACCTCGCCCAACGAGCCAGCGACGTATCCACCGTCGGTCGACAGTGCGGCCCCCGACCCATTCTTCTGGAGTGACCACGTGTAGCCGTTTCCGCTTCCACCCAGCGCGGTGAACGAGATCTTTCCCTTCGGCGGTACGGATGGCGTCGTCGGTTGGATGGCCAAACCTGCGCCGACCGAGACGCTGACGTTCGCGGCGTTGGCGAGCGAATCGACGACGTGCACGACGTCAGCGACACCCCCTTTCGGTCCGGCCGTGTACGCGCCTGTCGACCCGTTGATCGATCCACCAGATGCGTTGCTTCCGAGGGACCAGATGAACCCGGCTCCCGAGCCCCCAGCAGCCACGAAGGCGAGAGACCCCGACGGCGGTACGCTGGGGGCTGATGGCGTGATCGAGATGCCCGGTCCGACGGAGACTTGGGTCGTTTGCTGGTTGCCGAGGGGATCCGTCACCCGCACGGTGTCGACGACGGTCCCCGTCGGACCGGCTGCGTAGCTCCCGGTCGAAGGCACGATGCTTCCTCCCGAGGCATTGACCGACAGCGACCACGAATATCCAGAGCCGGCACCGCCGGTCGCGGTGAACCCGAGGGAACCCTTGGGTGCCGTCGTGGGCACCTGCGGGGCGATGGCAATCGACGGGCCAACTGACACGCTGGCGACACCTTCGTTGCCGAGTGAGTCGGTCACCTTGACGGTGTCCGTCACGCCCCCGTTGGGGCCCGCGACGTACGCGCCGGTGCTTGCGTTCACGGAGGCGCCCGATGAGTCGATCGCGAGCGACCAAGCGTAGCCGACCCCACTGCCGCCGGTCGCCGAGAACGCGACCGGTCCCTTCGGAGGGACGGAGGGGGATGACGGAGCGATCGCGATGCCGGGTCCCACGGCGACGGATGTACTCTGGCTGTTACCGAGCGAATCGGTCAGTGTGACGACGTCGACCTTGTTCGGGGTGGAGCCGGCGATGTAGCTCCCCGTCGTAGTCCCGATGGTGGCGCCGGACGCATTCGTCGAGAGCACCCAGGTGAATCCGGTGCCACTTCCGCCGCTGGCACCGAAGTTGATCGCCGCCTTGGGCGCGACCGTCGGCGCGGCGGGTGTGATGGCGAGCCCCGGCCCCACGTTGACGGTGGCGTTTGCGACGTTCCCCAGGGAATCCGTCACGTGGACGACGTCCGTGACGCTCCCCACGGCACCGCCGACGTACGCACCCGTGGATGGATGGACGGTCGCGCCGGAGCCGTTCGTGGTCAGCGACCACGCAAATCCGGACCCACTCCCACCGCCCGCGGTGAAAGCTACGCCACCCTTCGGCGGAACAGAGGCGCTCGAAGGCGAGATGCTGATGGGTGCGGTCACGCTGACCGTCGTCGTCGCGACGTTGCCGAGGGAGTCCATGACGCGGACGACATCGTTCACCGCTCCCACCGCTCCCGCGGTGTAGGCACCTGTCGACGGGTCGATCCCTCCCCCTGACGCGTTGCTGGTCAGGGACCAATTGAACCCTGTTCCGCTTCCTCCCGTCGCGGTGAAGGACAAGCCGCCTTTCGGCGGAGCGTTCGGGGCGATTGGCGCGATCGAGATTCCGGGTCCGACGTGAATCTCGGCCGTCGATCCGAGCGTAGGAACGAGCAAGTCGGTACGCTTCACCGTGTCGATCGTGTTTCCGGTCGGTCCTGCCGTGTACAGACCGAAGGAGAGAACCGATCCCCCCGATGGGTTGTTCGTCACGAGCCATGAGCCGCTACCCGAACCACCGTCCGCGGTGAGCTGGAGCGTGCCTCGCGGAGGGACGGTGGCGATCGACGGCGTGACTACGATCGGTGGGTAGAGCTTCGCGATGAACCCATCTCCCCCTCCTCCAAGCGTGCTCTGCACACCGCCGGCAAAGGGAAAGTCGGTCGAGCTCGTTCCCCCGAGAACGTAGGCGGTGCCCCGAGCATCGATGCCGACCATGAAGCCCATGTCGAGTGCGGAGCCGCCGAAATAGGTCGAGTAGATGAGGGACGATCCGCTCGGCGAAAGGCGCACGAGGAACGCGTCTTCGGAGCCGCCGACGTTCGAGCCCTGGACTGCGTACAGCACGGGGAAGTTGGTCGCGAGCGTACGCCCCACCACGTAGGCGCTTCCTGCGGCGTCGACCGCGATCCCGAGACCGACATCGCGCCCGTTCGTTCCGCCTAGGCGTGTGGAGTAGACCAGCGCCGCGCCGGAGGGAGTGAACTTGGTGACGTAGGCATCTCCCAAACCGCCGACGCTCTGGAACGCGTTCTGGAGAGGGAAGGATCCACTCGCGGTGTACCCCGTCACGTAGGCGCTTCCTGCGGGGTCGACGGCGAGGCCTCGCAGGTCATTCGTACCAAAGTACGTGGAGTAGGCGAGCGCGGCCCCCGACGGAACTATCTTGGCGACGAACCCGACGTTGCTGACCGACGACGTCGTCTGGAAAGCGCCGCTCGTGGTCGGAAAGTCGGTCGAATATGTCGAGCCACCGACATAGGCCGCGCCGGAGGGATCCACTACGATTTGTGCCGGGATCTCGTTGTCGCTTCCACCGAGGAAGCTCGAGTAGACGAGCGACCCGCCGGAGGGTGAGAACTTCGCGATGAACGCATCGGGCTGCAAGGCCGGAAATGCCATGGTCGGCTGGAAGCCGCCGACGATGGGGAAGCCCTGCGACTGTGTCGACCCGAGCACATACGCACTCCCGGCGCCATCCACTGCGATCGAGCGCCCGAAGTCCGGCTGGACGCCTCCAAGAAACGTCGAATAGAGGAGCGAGCCACCCGATGGATCGAGCTTCGCAACGAAGGCGTCGTTGCTGGTCGGCTTCCCGTGCGTCGGCTGGAACGCATTCAGCACTGGGAAGTCGCTGGATTGAGTGCCACCGGTCACGTATGCAGCGCCGGTCGAATCAACGGCGATGCCCTCAGCGAAGTCCGTCCCGGCTCCGCCTAGGTAGGTGGAAAACACGAGTGTGGCCCCGTTCGGCGCCAGCTTCGCGATGCAGGCATCCGTCGTTCCGAGCCTCGTGCCCTGGAGTGCTCCCACGACGGGGAAGTCTGGTGAGAGTGTCCACCCAGCAACGTAGGCAGCTCCGAATCCGTCGATCGCGAGCCCCGCGGTATCGGCTGGCCAATCGTTTTGAGTCCCTCCGAGGTAGGTCGAGTACTCGATGAGGGGGTCGATGAGCACCGGCTGATCGACGTCGTACCTTTCGAAGTCGAACCGAACGTGCCCGTCGTCGTCGACGGCATAGCGCGTCGGGATCAGGTTTGCGCCTTGCACGACGAGGGGTGGATGCTGCCGAAGCGCGCCAGCAGGCGTGGCGATGGATAGGGTACCCCGGTCGTCCACCGAAAGCTGCGTGGCACCCCGTACCTCGAGCGCGAGCTTCCTTGCATCGAAACCGGCTCCGACCTCGAGATCGAACTCGACGCCGCCGTTCGCGCCAGCGCGCCAGACGGTAGCCACCGGGCGGCGCCCGTCCCTGATTCGCACTCGGGCGAAGTTCGGCACGTTCGAACGCCAGCGGCTCACCGGACCGACGTAGAAGTTGCTCTTCGACGACAGTTGCTCTTCGCCTTGGACGGTGCTCCCTTCACCGTCGGCGAGCCGAAGAGAGACACCGACGCTGCCGGCGACACCACCGACGCGAACGATCGCCGCGTCCTCGGTAATGGTCAGCGGAAGCGCACCCCGCGCCTCGAAACGAACTCCCTCGTCCCACTGACCCTCGTTGCTCTCGAATCGGAACGTTCGGGTGCCCCACGATGAGCCTGGAGCCGCCGACGGGCGGTGAAGGGCCGTCGGGCTCGGTCTCTCGAAGGGAGCACTAGCGACGACTGCAAGGATCAAAATGACAAAGGCGGGATATCGCATGCAATCGTCCCTTCGAGAGGAACATCCAAATTGTACGCGACTGCCCTGTCGACGCCAACCGTGGGGCGTCTAGGCTCCAGCGGTCTTCCACGCCGCTTCGCGCCGCGCTGCGCGGGCTTTCCCCGCGACCTCCAGCAGCGGCGCGTCGCGCTCCCACCGCTCGCGCGTCGGGGCGTCGACCTTCGACCAATCCAGCGCCGTCACCGTCCGGCGCAACGCTTCGTGAGCCCCTGCGAGCGCAACGTGCGTACCAAAGTGGGACGGCTCGGCGGCGCCTAGCGCGCGGAACCCGAGGAAGCTCGCCGCCAGCGCCTCGAGCACGTCGTGCCCCCACGCTCCACGGCCGACGCCGAGCAGGTACCCACCGTCGCCGCCATCACGTGCACGTCCTCGATCGTCCGGAACGGCTTCAGGTACCGGTCGTAGCCGTCGCCCGGCAGGACGTCGCCCTCTTCCACGGCCGTGTCGAAGGTCACGATCGCGTGCGGGATCTCCGGCGCCACCGGCCACGGCGGACGCGGCTCGATCGTGAGCCCCGCGCGCCCGCGCGGCACGCGAACGACGCGCAGCTCATTCTTCCCGTCACGTTCACCGACCGACGCCACGACGAACAGCTCGTCCGCAGCCGGCGCCATCGTCGCGAACGTCTTCGTCCCCACGAGCCGCCCGCCCGCGAGCTTCGTCTGGATCGCGCGCGGGTGACCGCCGCCGCTCTCCGTCGCGGCCAAGCACCCGCGCCGGTCGCCCAGGGACGGCACGAGCCGTTGCAGCGCCGCTCCGTAGCCGGCGGCGAACGCGTATCCAAGCCGGTCGGCGATCACGCCACCGACCGCCGCGCGGTCGACCGGATCCTCGAACCGCGCCTGCAGGGCCTTCACCCGCGCGAGGTGCTCCTCGAGATCCCGCGGCGGCGCAGGGATCGGTTCGCGGAGGAGAACCTCGAGGGCGAGGCTCGCGGAGCCGAAGGCGGAGCGAGCCGTGAGATCTACGGGGGGTTCGGGGGCGGAGCCCCTGAGCTTGAAGCTCATCGGCTCACTTGAGGAGCCACCCGAACAGCATGTGCTTCGTCGTCTCGCGCGACACGACCGCGATCGAGTCGACCAGCGGGATCTCCTTCGGGCAGACCTCGACGCAGTTCTGCGCCTTGCCGCAACCGACCACGCCGTCTTCATCCATGAGCGCTTCCAGGCGCTCCGCCGCGTGCATCTTCCCGCTCGGGTGCATGTTGAAGTAGCGCACCTGGCTGATCGCCGCCGGCCCGATGAAGGTCGACGAGTCGTTCACCTGCGGGCACGCCTCCAAGCAGCAGCCGCACGTCATGCAGCGCGAGAGCGGATACGCCTCTTCTTGGTGCTCCTGGCTCTGGCGCGGGCCGGGCCCGAGCTCGTAGCTGCCGTCGAGCTGGATCCACGCCTTCACCTTCTTGAGGCTCTCGAACATGCGCGAGCGATCGACGATCAGATCGCGCACGAGCGGGAACTTCGTCATCGGCTGGAGCGTCACCGTCTCGCCGTTGGGCGCGATCTGATCGATGAGCGCCGTGCACGCCTGGCGCACGCGGCCGTTCACGACCATCGTGCAGGCGCCGCACACCTCTTCGAGGCAGCTCGACTCCCACACGACCGGCGCGACGTCTTTCCCGTCGACGGTC
Source organism: Polyangiaceae bacterium (assembly GCA_044224495.1). GTDB lineage: Bacteria > Myxococcota_A > Polyangia > Polyangiales > Polyangiaceae > JBGAKG01. Next base: position 347,831 of record JBGAKG010000004.1, read on the forward strand.
TTCGGGTTCTTGCGGATCTCCATCAGGGCGGAGATCACGTTCATCTGCGGGTGCCACGCGACGTCGAACTCTTCCCAGCGCTGCGTCTCGGACTTGTCCGGCGCGTCCTGGCGAAGAATCTTCAGCCGAATCGTCTTTTCGCCTTTGGCCATGGCTTTCCTCACTCGGCGTTCGCCGAGGACTCCTTCTTCTTCGAGGTGTCGGCGTCTTCCTTCTTCTGCGCCACCGCGCTCGCGGCGCCGGCCTGCTCGTACTTGCGCGCGCGCGGCGTCACGAGCGACACGTCCACCGCGTCGGTGATGTGCTGCGTCTTGCCGTGCAGCGGGTAGTCGAACTCGCGCACGTACTTCACCTTGTGGTTGCCGTTCTTCTCCGCTGCCTCGTGGAAGGCGAGCGTGGTGCGGAGCCAGTTCGCGTCGTCGCGCTCCTTAAAGCCGGGCTTGTAGTGCGCGCCACGCGACTCGTCGCGGTTCTTCGCGCCGACCGCGATCACGCGCGCGAGGATCAGCATGTTGAAGAGGTGACGGACGAACTGCGCGTTGTGATTGGCGCGCGTGGCGACGTCGAGGACGTTGACCTTCTTCGCGCGCGACTCGAGCTCGTCGATCTTGGCGACGACCTTCTCGAGCTTGTCGTTGTGACGCTCGATCGTGACGTCCTGGAGCATCATCTCGCCGAGCTGCTCGTGGATCTGGAAGGGGTTCTCGTCGCCCTCCATCTTGAGCAGGTTCTCCCACTTCTTCTGCTCGCGCTTCTCGGCCTTCTCGAAGACGGCCGAGCCCACGTCGTAGCTGCTCTTGTCGAGCCCGGCGCGGTACGAGGCCATCGCGGGCCCACACACCATCCCGGCGTAGATGCACGAGAGGAGCGAGTTGGCGCCGAGGCGATTCGCGCCGTGGTACTGGTAATCCGCTTCGCCGGCGGCGTAGAGGCCTTCGATGTTGGTCGCCTGGTTCTTCGGCGAACCCGGGACGAGCGAGCCGTCGCTGCCGCGCTCGAAGTCGACCCAGAGCCCGCCCATCGAGTAGTGGACGGCCGGGAACACGCGCATCGGGTTCTCGTACGGGTCCTCGCCGACGAACTTCTCGTAGATCTCGAGGATGCCGGCGAGCTTGCGCTTCAGCGTGTCCTTCGGGATGTGCGTGAGGTCGAGGTAGACCTCGTTCTCGTTCTTGTTGCTCTTCGAGTTGAAGACGCCCTTCTTCTCCTCGAAGCAGACCTGGAACAGGTTGCGCGAAGCGATGTCGCGCGGGACCAGGTTGCCGTATCCGGGGTAGCGCTCCTCGAGGAAGTACCAGCGGTCCTTCTCCGGGACCTCGCGGCCCTCGCGCTTCTCCTTCGGATCCTTCGGGACCCACACGCGCCCGCCTTCGCCGCGCGCGCTCTCGCTGATGAGGCGGAGCTTGTCGGCGCCCGGGATGGCCGTCGGGTGGATCTGGATGAACTCGCCGTTCGCGTAGCAGGCGCCCTGCTGGTACACGGCGCTCGCCGCGGTACCGGTGCAGATGACGCTGTTCGTGCTGCGGCCGAAGATGATGCCGGGGCCGCCCGTCGCGAGGCAGACCGCGTCGCCCGGGAACGACTTGATCTGCATCGACTTCATGTCCTGCGCGACGATGCCGCGCGCGCGGCCTTCGTCGTCCTGGACGAGCGAGAGGAAGTCCCAGAACTCGAACTTCCGGACCATCTTCTCGCCCTTGATGATCGCGCCCTTGTCGTCTTCGACGTCGACCGTCTCGAAGCGGCGGACCTGCTCGTCGAGCGCGTACAGGAGCTGCTGCCCCGTGGTGGCGCCGGCGAACGCGGTGCGGTGGAAGAGCGTGCCGCCGAAGCGGCGGAAGTCGAGCAGGCCTTCCGGCGTGCGGTTGAACGGCACGCCCATGCGGTCGAGCATGTAGACGATGCCGGGGGCCGCGGCGGCCATGCCCTTGATCGGGGGCTGGTTCGCGAGGAAGTCGCCGCCGTACGCGGTCTCTTCGAGGTGGACCTGCGGGGAGTCGCCTTCGCCCTTGGTGTTGACGGAGGCGTTGATGCCGCCCTGCGCGCAGACCGAGTGCGAGCGCTTCACCGGCACCAGCGAGAAGAGGTCGACCGGGACGCCGGCCTCACAGAGCTTGATCGTGGTCATCAGGCCCGCGAGCCCGCCGCCGACGACGATGACGCGGCGGACCTTGCCGGATTCGCTCCGGGACACGCTTTTCTTCGCCATGGCGACTCTTATAGAGAGAACGCCCCCTCGATTGCAAAGGGCGCCGCCAAAAAATCCGGGCGATCCGGGCCGGGTTGGGCGAGCTTAGGGGCCTTGCGAGCGAAGGTGGACGAATCCAAGGAGCTCCGTGCGGCCGAGCTGGATTTGCTCGCGGCGCATTTTGCCGCGGGCGCGCGGTCGGTCCTCGTCACGGGTCCGGCGGGGGTGGGAAAGAGTACGCTCCTCGCGGCGGTGGCTGCGATCGAGGCGGTCGCGGTCCGTTCGCTCCGGGGCTGCGCGACGGCCGAGGAGGTCGCTCGTCGGATCGCGCAGGATTTGCCGCTCCCGGCGGAGGCGGTCACGGCGACCGGCGCGGTCGATCCGGCGTTGCTCGCGTCGGCGGTCGCGGCGCGTCCCGCGCACGTGTTCGTCCTCGACGACGCGGAGGGCTTGGATGCCGATGCGCGCGCGTTCCTCGCGACGGTCCTGGCGGCAGCGCCGGCGCAGCGCGCGGTGGTGGCGTCGCGGATCGCGCCTCGGCTCGACGGCGAGCACGTCGTGCGGCTCGAGCCGCTCGCCGAGGACGATGCGGTTGCCTTGCTCGTCGCGGGGGCGCGTCGCTCGGCGCCCGACTACGCGCCCGACGCCGCGGAGGAAGAAGCGCTGAGGGGACTCGCGCGCGATCTCGATGGGCTTCCGCTCGCGCTGGTGCTCGCGGCGCCGCGCCTGCCGCTCCTCGGCGCGACGGAGCTCGCGCGGACGCTCCGCGCGGGCGCGCCGGGGCTCGCGGCCGAGATCGAGGCGTCCATCGCGACGCTCCGAGCGTCCGAGCGGGCGCTCGTCGAGAAGCTCGCCTTCGCGGAGGGCTTCGATCTCGCGCTGGTGGAGAAGCTCGGGGGCACCGCGGCGGAGCTCGAGGCGATCCACGCGTGCTCGCTGCTCTCGGTGACGCGCGCGAGCGGTCGCGTTCGCTATGCCTTGTACGAGTCCGTTCGCGAGGTGGTGACGAGCGCGCTCGTCGCGCGTGGGGACGGCGCGCGCGTGGCGGTGGCGTATCGCGCGGCGCTCGCGGATCGGGCGGGTACGCTCGCGGTCGCCGTCCGCGAAGGTTCGCCGACCGCGTACGGAGAGCTCTCCGCCCTGGCCGAGAGCGTGATCGAAGCGGCGACGGGCGCGCTGGCCGAAGGCGAGAACGACACCGCCGTCACCGCGACGCTCGCGCTCGACGTCGTCCCCGCGGTCGCGCCGCGCGTGGTCGCGCTCGTCGATCGGCTCCTCGATGCGAAGGTGACGCCTGCCCAGCGCGCGGCGCTCCTGGTGGCGCGCGCGCGGGCGCGCTTTCAAGGGGGCGATCTCGCGCGGGGGCGGAGCGACGTCGACGCGGCGCTCGTCGATGCGCAAGGCGCGCCGCCGTTCTGGGTCGCGCTCGCGGCCAGCAAGGCCGCGCTCGTCCGGGTGCAGGCGGGGGAGGAGAGCGGAGAGCTCTTCGCCCGGGCCGAGCGAGCTGCGTCGTCGTCGTCGGATCGGTGGCTCCGCGCGACGCTCCTGCGCGATCGCGCGCTCGCGGAGATGCGATCGGGGCGCGACGCGGAGGCGCGCCGATTGCTCGAGGAGGCGCTCGAGCTCGAACCCTACGGCGACGAGCTCGGGGCGCTCGTCCGCGGCGTGCTCGGGCAGCTCCACCAACACGCGGGCGAGCTCGATGCGGCGCTCGCGCGCTTTCGGGAGGCCGGAGCGATGGCGGCGCGCTCGGAGAGCCACACCCTCGCCGCGTGGGCGTTCGCCACCGGCGGAGCGGTGGAGATGGAGCTCGGGCGCTTCGCGGAAGCGCGGAGCGACCTCGATTCGGCGCTGCGCATCGCGACCGAGCAACGCGCGCCGTCGTTCGTCGCCGTCTCGGTGGTGATGCTCGCTCAGCTCGCGCACGAGTCCGGCGATCCGGCGCGCGCGACGGTGCTGTACCAGCGCGCGATCCCCGCGCTCCTCCGCGTGAAGCAGCAGCGGGGTGCTGCGCTCGCGCTCGCGGCGTGCGCCGCGGCGGAGGGAGCGCTCGGGCGGCCGGACGCTGCGCGGGGCCTCCTCGCGGAGGCGCGGCGCGAGCTCACCTCGGCCCGGCCCGGGGACGAGGTCGCGCTCGATGCCTTCGAGCTCGCGGCGTTGGGCGTCGATCCAGCGAAGGCCACCTCGATCGAAGAGCGCGCGCGCGCGGTGCCTTCGAGCGACGAGCTCCGCTTCGCGCTCCGGCGGATGCGCGTGGCTCCGAAGTCCGTTCCGCCGCCGCCGCCGTCCGCTCCGGCCGCTGCGCTGCGTGTTCCGGCGGACGGAGCATGGTTCGAGACCGAAGCCGGCCGAGTGCATCTCCCCGAGCGCTCTCCGCTGCGACGCGTGCTCGCTGCGCTCCTCGCGCGGCGGATCGAAGAACCCGGCGCGACGTTGACGGCGCGCCAAGTCTTCGCGAGCGCATGGCCGGACGAACGCGTGCTCCCGTCGGCGCTCGCGAATCGGGTGAAGGTCGCGGTGAGCACGCTCCGGCGGACGGGGCTCCGGCCGTTCCTCGAGACGGCGGGGAGCGGCTACCGACTCGCCGCCGAGGCCGCCATCGTCGTCGACGCGCGAGATTAACCGCTCGTTAACCGGCGTTCTCCGGTCCGGTCCGTCAAACCCGGCACTCAGGAGATCATCATGGCAAGCCTCAGCACTCGTTTCGCGTTCGTCGCCGCCGTCATCTGCGGTTCTTTCTCGGTGTACTGCGTCCAATCGGCCGTCCAGGGCGGAAACCCCACCGCCAACGCGGACTGCGGGACGCCCGCAACGCCACCGGTCTTCACCGAGCTCGCGAGCGGGATGGCGCAGAACGCGGGCAACTCCGACCCGATCGACGTCTCCGCCTATCGCGAGGTCGTGCTCCAGCTCACCGCCTCCAGCAAGAGCTGCTCGCTCGGCTCGGTCCGCCCGATGTTTCGGCAGGCCGACGACGAGGTCTTCGCCTACACGGGCCAGAACTTCGAGGCGTCGAGCTCCACGCTGGTCATCCCCGGCGGGCGCATTCGCGTCGACGGGCCGCAGCTCCAGCTCGCGTTCAACGGCTGTGCGCTGTGGCGCGTGGTCGGCGTGAAGTGAACCGACGCGCGCGCTACTTCAGCTCGCCGCGCCAGTTCAGCGCTGGAAAGGCAGCGGCAATCCACCACACCGCCAGCGCGATGGCGCCGACGGAGGCGAGGATGTCGATGATCTCGACCGGCGGTGTGTGCTCGGATGGTTCGAGGATCGAAAGCAAGCCGCGCGCGCCCGCGTACGCCACGAGGATCCCCCCATTTCGTCGCCATCGCGCGAGCTGAACGAGGACGGCGATCCGAAACAGGACGAAGAGGCCAGCAACGATTCGAACGAGGTTGGTCTCGGCCTGGAGGATCAGGATGATCGACGCGCCGATGCTGACGGTGACGAGACCCATGAGCATGACGTGGGGCGTCCGTGCGCTCCGGCGAACGTCGGGTGAAGGGACGTTCGCGACCAGGATGCGCAGCTCGTCGCGGGTGTACGCGGGGTACTTGCGGAGGAGGGACTTTGCAATCGACTCGGGCTTCTTCCCCGCGCGCACCAACCTCGCCGTCTCGGAAAACATCTCCTCGTCGAACACGGGTCCTCCCTTCCGCAATGTCGGCAGCGCCTGAACGGCGCGAAGTGAGTCAGCGCGCGGCTGCGCTCGCGCTCGTGCACGGCGCGGCTGCGGGCGGGGGCTCTCCGAAGGGCGAGCTCCCCGTCGCGAAGTAGAGCACCGTCGCTTCGCCGACCAAGAACATCAGCACGCCGAGCGCCGCGCCCGCGACCCGCACGCGCGCCATCGCGGCGCGCGTGGTCACGAGCCCCCACGACGCGGCGAAGCCCCAGAGCCCGTTCGCGAAGTGGAACACCGCCGACCCCACGCCAATCAAGTAGAAGAGCGAGAGCAGCGGCACGCCGTGCCACGTCGACGAGAGGTGCGCCGAGAGCACCGGGAAGAACGAGTGCGTGGCCATCCCGAAGAGCCACTTCTGCACGCGGATCTCCCAGAGGTGCCAGAGCACGAAGAGAAGCGTGATCACGCCGGTCACGCGCTGGGCGACGTAGAGCCAGTTCTTCCCGAGCGGGTACCGGTCCACGTTGGGCTCGGCTTCGCGCATGAGCACGACGCCGTACCCGGCGTGGAACGCGAGCGGCAGCAGGATGCCGAAGACCTCGATCACGCCGAGCGCGGGGATCTTCTGGATCTCGTCGACCGCACCGTCGAACGAGGCCTGTCCGCGGAGCGCGCTCGCGTTGGTCCACAGGTGCTCGACCAAGAACGCGCCGACGGGCAGCACGCCGGACAGGGAGTGCAGCTTGCGGAGCAGAAAGCGCGTGCTCGGACGACGCGAGGCCATCGAATCGCGCCGCACTCTAGCAAAGCCGCGGCGGCGCGGTTCGGTGTAATCGCCGTCTCCGACGGTGCTACGTTTCCAGCGTGCGCCGCTCGCTCCTCGCCGTCTTCACGGGCGCCATCGCCGTCGCCGCGTGCGGCGGCACGAGCGCGGGACCGCCGCCGGTGGCGAGCCTCGCGCTCACGACCGAGGCCGCGACCGATTTCGCGCCCATCCGGCGCGGGTTCGCCGAGCACCGCAGCGCGCCGGAGGTTCGGCTCGGGCTCGAGCGGTTCATCGTCCGGCGCGAGGGGGACCCGCTCGTCCCGCTCGCGCACCTCTACCTCGCGAACATCCTGCTCGACGGCGGCGACGTCGACCGAGCGAAGCAGCAGGTCGAAGCTGCCGGTCATCCGGCGCCCGGCAACACCAACGACTGGCGCACGGCCACCCTCGCGCGGATCGACCGGCGCGCGGGCCGCGCCGCGGACACGGTGAAGGCTCTGTCCGGGCTCGTGACCCAGGTCGTCGACGTCACGCTGCGCGACATCGTCGTCGAAGAGCTCGCCCTCGCGGCGGTCGAAGCCAAGCAGGAGCTCGCGGCGATCGGCTACCTCGACACGTGGCTCCGCACCGCGTCCGACGAGCGCCACGACGACGTCCGGAACCGCGTGCTTGCGGCGATCCTCAAGATGGATCCGCTCGCGCTCGAGCGCAGCTCGCAGTCGATGCAGGGCGAAGGCTCCGGGTACTCCACCGAGCTCCGCAAGATGGTCGCGGAGACGCTCGGCGCACGGGCGCGCGACAACGGCGACACGAAGCTCGCGCAGTATCTCCTCCAGAGCGACAGCGCGCGTTTCCTCGTCGGCACACCGCTCGGGACCGAGCTGCGCGAGCTCGCGACGAGCCTCCGCGGTGCGCGCGCCGTCACCGGGCGCACGATCGGGCTCCTGCTTCCGACCGGCTCGACCGAGCTGCGCGACGCCGCGGCCGACGTCGCGCGCGGGGTGGCCTTCGCGCTCGGCATCCCGCGGATCAAGAAAGAGGACGACGACGGTACCAAATTGGTAACGCGCACCGACATGGAGGGCACCGCGATCGAGGTCGGGCTCGAGGAGCTCGCGGGCTCGGGCGCCGCCATCATCATCGCCGGCGTCGGTCCGGACGGCGCGGACAAGGTGCGGGACTGGAGCGAGCGGAACGGCATCCCCGTGATCGTGCTCGGCCCGGTGAAAGACCCGCCGGCTCGGTTCGCGTTCGTCGTCGGAGAGTCCCCGAAGTCGAGCATCGATCTCCTGGGCCCTGCGCTCGTCACCAAGCGGGATCCCACCTTCGCGACGATCGTCGGCCCGATGAGCGCCCCCTTCGCGGTCGCGAACCCCGCTCCGATCCGCTGTGAGCCGCCGATCTCGCGCGAGACGTTCCCGACCACCGCGTGGCAGCGCGCGAGCACGCACACGTTCCTCGTGAGCGGCCCGACCGCGTGCAGTCGGGCGCTCTCGTTCTCGCTCCCGCCGGGACCGAACGTCGTCGGGCTCTCGCTCGAGGCCCAGAACGGCTTCGACGGGAGCTCGAGCGGGGCCCACGTTCTCACCGTCGGCGCGGGCTTGCTCCCGGTCGACGTGGCGGCGACGGCGAAGGACCCGAAGCTCCTCGCCTATCAAGCGCAGTTCGGCACGCGGCCGAGCTTCTGGACGGCGCTCGGGCACGACGCGGCGGTCCTGGCGCGGGCCGCGATGCAATCGCTCCCCGACGACGCAACGGACAGCGCGACCGAGGTCACCAAGCGGCGCGAGATCGCGCGCTCGGGCCTCGAGTCGGCGAAGGTGCTGCTCTGGACGAGCGAGGCGAGCGGCTTCGCCGCCGGGCACGTGCTCGCCCGCGCGCTCCGGGTCGTGGACCTGGGCAAGCGCTGAGCGGCCCCGGAGACTTTCTTCGTTACACCCCCCCGAACGCGACGTCATCCGAGTGCGGCGAGACGACCTCGCCTCGGAACCATCGTCTTCACAGGGTGTGACTCGTCATGAAACTCCTCCGTACCGTCGCCGTCCTCACCGTCCCCGCCGCGTTCCTGCTCGCCTGCGGGCATCGTGGTCCGAACCTCCGCGCAACGACGCCCGCGTCGGAAGCGCACGTCGTCGTGGTCCCCACGACCGTCGCGCAGGGCGACATGCGCACGGCGATCGCGCGGGCGCTCACGAACCAGGGCTACGGCACCGAGAAGGACGATCCCGGTCTGATCGTCGCGCGTTGGTCCAAGGGCTCGCGGTCGTTGAAGCTCGGGATCGAGTACGGCGCGGACCGCGTCACCTTCCACCACCTGGACAGCCAGGGGCTCGCGATCGGCGTGGACCCGACCGGCCAGCCGCTGCTCGACAAGCACTACAGCGATCTCGTGAACAAGCTCGATGCCGCGATCCGCGACGAGCTGGGCCGCCCCGCCCGTGAAGCCGCCGCCGCGGCGCAGGCGAAGGCGAACGCCGACGCCGAGGCCGTGCGCCAGGCGCGCCAAGATCAGGTCGACGCGGAGGAGCGGCTCCGCCAGTACAACCTCGACCTCGAGCGCGAGAAGACGCGCCAGGCGAACGCTCAGGCCGTCGCCGCCCAGGCGCGCGCGCAGATGCCTCCGCCCGCGCGGGCCGAGGCGGTGCCGCCGCAGCCGGGCCCCGACACCTACTGGACCCCGGGTCACTGGACGATGGAGGGCGGCCGCTACACCTGGGTCGCCGGCTTCTGGGCGCAGACCTACGCCAACTCGGCGCCGCCCCCGCCGCGCACGGAGGACCCGGGCATCCCGCCGAGCGATCAGCACTTCTGGGTGCGCGGCCACTGGCGCTGGTCGAACAACGGCTACGTCTGGGTCGGCGGTTACTGGGACACGGTGCGCACGGGCTACACGTTCGTCCCGGCGCACTGGGAGATCGTCAACGGCCGCTGGACGCACATCGAAGGCCAGTGGGTGACGCGGACGTCCGCGCCGACCACCTACCTCGCGCCCCCGCCGCCGCCGCGCACGTACGTTCCTGCCCCGGCGGCCCCGCCGCCGCCGCCGGACTGCCGCCAGGTCCTGATCGAGACGCGCAACAACGCGTCGTCGATGATGTTCTGCGACGGTGCCGAGCCGTACTGCGCCGCGGCCTTGCTCCGCAAAGGGCACAACCCCAGCGCGCTGATGTTCTGCAAGGGCGTGGAGCCGAAGTGCGCCGTCGCCCTCATCAACCGGGGCGACAACCCGACCGCGCTCATGAACTGCAAGCAGTGACGAAAACTTGCCGCGCCGGGTTCGGGTCGTAGAGTTCGTTCGTGCGGAAGTGGGTGCTCGGGGCGTGGATGCTCGGGGTGGGGGTGGCCGTCGCGTGCCGCTCGGTCCCCGAGCACCCGGCGAACCTCGACGGCGTCGTGCCGCCGCCGGTGGGTGGTGGACCCATCAGCACCGATGGCGGCGCTGACTCCGGAACCGCAGGGACGTTCGCGACGATCCCGAACGCGCGCGGCCTGTACCTCTGGGGTGGCTACCTCTACGTCGCGAGCCTGGGGAGCGGGGGCGCGACGGGCGTGATCGAGCGGGTGCCGACCGTCGGCGGCTTGCCCGAGGTCCTGGTCGAGAACGTGCTCGAGCCGTGGGCCATCGTGGCGAACGACACGCGCGTGGTCTTCTCGACGGCGTCGTCGGGCACCGGCGCCGGCAACCTCTACGGGTTCCTGCTCGGCGAGACCACGATCGACACGCTGTCCCCGAACGTGAGCGGCGCGTACGGACTCGCGCTCGATGCGAACGCGGCGGTCTACTACACGGAGTCGACCACGTCGCTCGGGGTCGAGCGCCGATCGCTCACCACCACCGCGATCGATCGTGTGGTGACCTCGAACGTGCTGGCGAGCGGGAACGCGCTCGTCGTCTCGGGGGCCGATGTCTTCGTCGCCGCGGCCAACGGCATCGCCTATCGCGCGCCGGTCCTCGGCGGCTCGCTCGAAGCGCTGGACTTGCCGCTGACCGGAGCGCTCGTGGACCTCGCGGTGGACACGACGACGGTCTATGCCGCCCTCGACCTGCCTGCGCCCAACGGCGCGATCGTCGCGTTTCCCAAGCTGGGCGGCGCGGCACGGACGGTCCTCGCGGGCTTGGATCACCCGAGCCGGATCGCCGTCGCCGACGGCCGCGTCTACTTCACGGTGGCCACGTCGGGCACGGTCGGGTGGGTTCCGGTCGGCGGCGGCACCGCGGTCGCGCTCGCGACCGGTCTCACGTCGCCCTACGCGCTTGCCGTCGGCGACGCGGTCTACGTCGGGACCGACACGGTGATCGTTCGGATCGCCAAGTGACCTGCTAGCTTTGGAGGATGGGGCACCGCACCCTCTTCCTTCTTTGCAGTGGCGCACCACTCGTCGCGCTCGCCGTGGCTTGCAGCGATGGCCGTCCACCCGTCCTCACCGTCCCCGTGCCGACGTCGACGTCCACCGGCGGCGACGGCGGCGTGCCTCCTTCGGACGCTGCGCTCGACGCCGCGCCTCCCACGACGTTCGCCGCGCTCGGCGGCGTCACCGACTTGCGGGTGGGCGGCGGCTTTCTCTGGATCGCGTCCCCCAACGGCGGCGGGACCAACGGCACGATCACGCGGGTCCCGCTCTCGGGCGGCGCGCCGGAGGACGTCGTCGTGAAGCTCGCCGAGCCCGCGCGCCTGGCCGTCACCACGACCGACGTCCTCTACACGACCTCGCGCGCCAGCGACGGCGCGGGCACGCTCGGCCAACTCTCGCTCGGCGACGCCGGCGTCGCGACCCTCGCCCCGACCACGTTCTCGCTCGGCCTCACGACCGACGCCCAGTTCGTCTACGCGAGCGACACGACGACGACCCTCCACGTCGTGCGCCGCGCGATCGCGGGCGGCGCGGGCGCGGTCGACTTCGCCTCGACCACCGCGACCGTGAACGGGACCGGCATCGTCGCGACCACGACCGACGTGTTCGTCGCCGCGAGCGACGGGGTGCTCTACCAGACCGACATCGGTGGGGGCCCGCTCGCCTCGTACGCCGGTCCGTTCGACGGTCCGTGCGGGGACGTGGTCGCGTCCGGCACCGATCTCTGGGTCGCCGTCGACGCCGCCGCGCCGAAGGGGGCGATCGTGAAGGTCTCCCAGAAAGGCGGCACCGTCACCCCGTTCGTGACGGGCCTCGACCACCCGCGCCGGCTCGCCGTGGAGACGAACCGGGTCTACTGGTCGAGCGCCCCGACCGGGACCCTGGGCTACGTCCCCCTCGATCTGCCGAAGCCCGTCGTCTTTTCGACGGGCCTGGATTCACCGGGGCCCCTGGCGCTGGACGCCACCCACGTCTACGTCGGGACCAAGGGCCAAGTCGGCCGCCTCGCCAAGCCCTGAGGCCGGCGCGAAGTCGGGAATGTCCCCCGCGCTCCGCTTGCTGGAGCGGCGCCGGCTGCGGAAAGCCCGGTTTTCCGCACCTTCGCGGAGACGTTGACACCCTGGCCCTCGCCGCTAGGATGCGCGCCCCGCTCCTTTTGGCTTTTTTCTGGAGGCCTGATGACCGACGTGATGATTGAGGCGACCGAGCTGTCCAAACAGTACGGGTCGTTCCGCGCTCTCGACAAGGTGAGCTTCGACGTCCACAAGGGCGAAGTCGTGGGCTTCCTCGGCCCGAACGGCGCCGGCAAATCCACCACGATGAGGATTCTCACGTGCTTCCTGTCGCCGACGTCGGGGACGGCGAAGGTCAACGGTCACGACGTGTTCGACGATCCGCTCGGCGTCCGCAAGAGCATCGGCTACCTGCCGCAGCGCGCGCCGCTCTACGTCGAGATGGGCGTGCTCGAGTACCTCCGCTTCGCGGCCGACCTCCGCAAGCTGGATGATTCGACCTTCAAGAAGCGGGCGAAGGACGTCGTCGAGGTCTGCGGCATCGCGCAGGTGCTCGGCAAGGAGATCCGGCAGCTCTCGCACGGTTACCGCCAGCGCGTCGGTCTCGCGCAGGCGCTGATCCACGACCCGCCGATCATGATCCTCGACGAGCCGACGAGCGATCTCGACCCGAACGAGAAGGCGGAGTTCCTCGAGTATCTCAAGCAGATCGGCGAATCCCGCACGGTCATGCTGTCGACGCACAACCTGTCCGAGGTCGAGGCCGCCTGCGCCCGCGCCATCATCGTGCGCAAGGGCCGCGTCGTGGCGGACGGCCCGCTCGACGAGATCCGCGCCAAGAGCGGCAAGACCCGGTACCTGGTCTCGATCCAGGAGTCCGGCGACAACTACCGCGGCAAGGGCTCGCCGCCCGGCAAGGGCGAAGTCGAAGACGCCCTCAAGCGCATCGCCGGCATCACCGACGTGCGCGAGCTCCCGACGGACGAACGCCTTCACTCTTATTCTCTGAGCACCGAGCTCAAAGACGACCTCCGCCCCGAAATCTTCGCGCTCATCGTGCAGAAGGGCTGGGTCCTACTCGAGCTCCACCGCGACGTTCAAACCCTCGAGAACGTCTTCCGCAACCTCACGATCGGCGACGAGCTGCGCAACCGCAAGCTCGGGGCCGACGACGATGAGGAAGAAGAAGACGAGGATTACGAGGACGAAGAGGACGACGAGGAGGAGGACGAGGACGAGGACGAAGCCGACGACGAGGAAGAAGAAGAGGACGAGGACGAAGAAGAAGAAGAAGACGACGACAAGGAAGAGGACTGAGCCATGGCGACCAAGAAAGAGGCAGACGAGAAGGACGACGCTGCCGAGGAGCGCGACGAAGACGAGGCCCAGGACTCCGGTCGCGACTCGGACCCCGGCGACGACGAAGATCGTGACGACGAGGACGAGGAAGAAGACGAGGACGAGGAAGAAGACGAAGACGAGGACGAGGACGAGGAGGACGAAAAGCCCTCCAAGTCGGCGAAATCGGCCAAGTCCTCGGACGACGACGAAGAAGAAGACGACGAAGACGAAGACGAAGACGAGGAAGACGACGACGAGGACGAGGCGCCCAAGAAGACCTCCTCGGCGAAGGCTGCCCCCGTCGACGGCGGCGACTTCATGGACTCCGTGAAGAACACGCTGACCATCGCGAAGCGCGAGCTCCGCGGGTACTTCAACTCGCCGGCTGCCTACGTCGTGCTCTGCCTCAGCCTCATCGGCCTCGGGCTCTACTTCTTCATCTACGACGGCGGCTTCTGGCAGGCGGATCGCGCCACCGTGCAGCGCCTCGTCTCGATGATGCCGGTCGCGCTCTGCATCGTGATCCCCGTGCTCACGATGGGCGTCCTCGCCGAAGAGAAGCGCTCAGGCACGATCGAGCTCCTCATCACGATGCCGGTGAAGGACTCCGAGGTCATCCTCGGCAAGTTCCTCGCCGCGCTCGCGCTCTGCACGATCCTGCTCCTCGCGTCGTTCATCTACCCGGTCGCGATGTTCAAGTGGCCGTGGAACTTGGGCCCGCTCGACTGGGGTCCGGTGTGGACGGCCTACCTCGGCCTGTTCCTCTACTCGGCCGCGGGCGTCGCGCTCGGCATGATGTTCTCGAGCTTCACCGAGAGCCAGATCATCGCGTTCTTCGCGACGATCGCCACGCTCCTCGGGCTCTGGGCGCTCGGCCTCTTGGTCGACCGCGTCGAGGGCGGCACGGGCGTCGCGCTGTCGTTCGTCAGCACCCAATCGCAGCTCAAAGACTTCGAGCGCGGGATCATCGCGTCGCGATCGGTCGTCTACTTCCTGTCGATCGCGATCATCTGCTTGCTCGTCTCGTTCCGCTCTCTCGAGAGCCGGAAGTGGAAGTGAGGACTTAGGTCATGGCGATCGAACGAAAGACCAAGGCCCAGGCAGAGAGCCTCGGCATCATCCTCATCGTCGCGGCGATCTGCGTCGCGGTGAACGCCGCCGGATTCTTCGGCGGCGAGGTCCACAAGGACATGACGAAGACGGAGCGGTTCACCCTCTCGCGAGGGTCCGGATCGCTCATCAAGTCGATGAAGCAGAAGCTCACCGTCGACGCGTACGTCACGAAGGGGCTCCCCAAGCTGGACCTCTTCGTGCGCGACCTGCGTGACCTACTCCAGCAGTACAAGGAGCAGGGCGGCGGCAACTTCGAGTACAACCTCATCGAAGCCAAGGACGACGAGACGAAGAAGAAGGACGCCGAGGCCGCTGGCCTCAAGGCCGTCCCCTTCGGCGAAGCGGCCGAGGGCGAGGACAAGGTCGGCGTGACCCAGGGCTACATGGGTCTCGTCTTCAAGTACGGCGTCGAGAAGGACGTCATCCCGTTCCTCTCGCCCGATCAGAACGCCGGTCTCGAGTTCTGGATCACCAACAAGATCCGTGAGCTCCGCGACCGCGGCGACGGCGTGAAGCACAAAATCGGCGTCCTCACCGGGCACGACGAGATGAAGCTCTCCGAGACGAACCTCGTCCCGGGCGGCGGCCAGCAGGGCCCGTCGATGCAGATGGTCATCTCGCGCAACTTCCCGTTCTACACGTTCGTCGACGTCGACCTGAAGGGCGGCGAGGCCCCGATCGACGACTCGCTCGACGGCCTCATCATCACGCAGCCCGGCAAGGACATCCCCGAGAAGGAGCTCCGCCGGATCGACGAGTTCGTGATGAAGGGCAAGTCGCTCGCGGTCTTCGCCAGCTTCGTCAACGTCAAGGCGAGCGACGCGACGATGAACGCCGAGCTCAACGCCCACGGCCTCGACAAGCTCGTCGACGGCTACGGCATCGAGATGCGCAAGGACGCGATCCTCGACTTCGGTCGCAGCTACCGCGTCACCATGCTCACCCAGGGCGGCCTGGCGAGCGTGCGCTTCCCGCAGGTCCTCAACGTGATCGACGACTCGCGCTTCACGGACGACCAGCAGCTGCTCGACACGAGCTTCCCGCCGTTCTTCCGCATGGAGCAGGTGATCCTGCCGTTCTGCTCGTCGCTCGTGCTCCACAAGGACAAGCAGCCGGGCGTGACCGATCCGAAGGACTTCGGCATCGTCGCGCGCAGCTCCCCCAAGTCGATCCGCAAGACCGACGACAAGGTCGACCTCGCACCGTTCCAGGCCTGGCGCCCCAAGGGCCAGTGGGAGCAGTTCGGGATCGCCGCTCACGTCGAGGGCCGCCTCAAGAGCGCGTTCCCCGCCGGCGACAAGCAGGGCGTCGACGCTGCCCCCGAGGTTCCCGCCGACAAGCGCGCGCGCGTCTTCGTGCTCTCGGCGAGCCAGTTCACCGCGAACCCCTTCGCCCGCGCCGGCAACGGCCCGGACATGTCGCAGTTCGGCGGCATGATGATGGGGCAGGGCGGCGACGAGAAGCTCCAGCAGATCGCCGGCCCCTACGCCGACCTCCAGCGTGGTGCGGCGCCGCTGCTCTACGCCATCCTCGGTCTCAAGAACACGCTCGACTGGCTCACCGGTGACGTCGATCTCCTCGCCGTCTCCGCGAAGATCCTGAGCGAGCCGGGTCTCGTCTACGGCGATGCCAACGCGATCAAGTTCGACGAGAACGAGACCGACGACGACATCAAGAAGAAGGAAAAGGAGATGAAGGAGGCGCGCAAGACCACGCAGCAGAAGATCTCGTGGGCGCTCATCCTCATCCTCCCGGCGCTCTTCATCCTCTTCGGTGTCATTCGCTGGCGCATGCGCATGAGCGCGCGCCTGAACGTCTCTTTGGCCTGATTCCCGACAAAACGGATTCCCCGAAAGCGATCATGGATCGGAACACCAAGCTCATCATCGGCGCCGTCGTTCTCGCCGGCGCCTCGTTCTGGGTCTACACGCAGTACAAGAAGGACTCGCAGCTCGGGACGGCCGCCGCCAAGGCGGACCTCCCCGAGCTCAAGGGGACCGACGACGTCGACAAGATCAGCATCACCAACGGCGACAAAGGCGAGATCGTCCTCGAGAAGAAGGGCGACAAGTGGATGGTCACCAAGCCGGTGAACGCCCTCGCCAACCAGGGGAACGTGAAGAGCCTCCTGGACAACATGAAGGAGCTCAAGATCTCCGACACGGCCGCGCTCAACGCGACCGACGACATGAAGAAGACCTACGAGGTCGACGGCACCAAGGGTGTCCATGTCGTCACGTGGAAGGGCGCCGACAAGAAGGTCGATGCGACCTTCGGCAAGTCGGGTGGCCTCGGCGACTCCGTCATCCTGCCGGGCAAGGGGGACATCTACCTCGCCAAGGGCTACTCCGGCTGGATGTACGCGCGCGAGATCAAGGACTGGCGCGACCGCGAGATGTTCAAGTTCGACGACGCGAACGTGACCCAGGTCACGATCGTGAATGGGAACGGCGCGCTCTCCTTCACCAAGGGCGACAAGTGGGCAGGCACCTTCAAGGAGAAGCCGATCGCGCGCTTCGACGAAGAGAAGGTCAAGAGCATGCTCATGAACTTCAAGGCGCTCTCCGCCGACGACTTCGGCGACGGCAAGCCCACGACGGAGACCGGCCTCGACGCACCCGAGGCGACCGTCACGATCAAGCTCAAGGACGGCGCGGGTCTCTACACGCTCAAGCTCGGCAAGACCCAGACGGGTCAGGCGCGCTACGCGATGAAGGATCCGGAGCCGACCGTGTACGTCGTCGGTCCCGTGATCGGCGAGTGGGCGACGGCTGCGGTCGAGAAGTTTCAGCAGCCGCTCGACGGCGGCGCGAAGGACGCGGCAGCCGCCGCGCCCGAGGGCATGCCCGGCATGCCGCCTGGGATGATGGGCATGCCTCCCGGAATGGGGATGCCGCCCGGTCACCCCTGACCGCGGAAGTGCACGTATTGCCCTGAGAAACGCGACGCGCGCAAACTCGGCGTGCCGGCGGCTGGGCGATCTTGTGTATCGTGCTCTCGTGGGGCGGTCTCCCCACGGGAGGCATCATGAAGAAGCTTTGGACTGGGCTTGCGCTGATGAGCGCGGTGCGGTCGGTTGCTGCGCTCGGCGCGATGACCGGGGGCTGTACGGGGACGACGACCACCGTGGTCGTCGCGGACGCGGGGATCAACTGCGGGGCGGGCTCGATCGAGTGCGGCGGCTCGTGCACCGCGGTCGCGCGCGACGCGGAGAACTGCGGCTCGTGCGGGAAGAAGTGCGCTTCGGGCGAGGTCTGCTCCGCGGGCGCGTGCGCGTCGGCGTGCGGGAGCGGCACGACGAAGTGCGGCAACGAGTGCGTCGACACCAAGACCGACGACCGCAACTGCGGCGCGTGCGGAACGAAGTGCTCCGGCATCGAGGTCTGCAACGCGGGCGCTTGCGCCCCGGGCTGCAGCCAGGGTCAGATGAAGTGCGGGAGCTCCTGCGTCGACAACCAGACCGACCGCACGAACTGCGGCGCATGTGGCACCGTGTGCAAGGATGGCGAGAACTGTAGCGCCGGCAAGTGCGGCGTCTCGTGCCAGGCTGGCCTCACGAAGTGCACGGCTCCGGTCGTCGATGGCGGCGTGAGCGACGGGGGCTCGGGCGACGCCTCGACGCTCGGAGCCACCTTCTGCGCGAACCTTCAAGTCGACAACGCGAACTGCGGCGCCTGCGGAACCCCGTGCTCCGGGAACGCCAAGTGCGTGGCCGGAAGCTGTGTCGCTCCGAGCACGGTGCGGCTCACGGCGGGCAACGAGATCCCGGTCACCTTCGTGACGTGCGGTACCGGTACCGCCGCGAACTGCACCGCCGCCGTCGCCGTGAGCTCCTGCCAGGCGATCGGCAAGAAGCTCGTCAGTCATGCGTCGAACGGCAACTCGGGCATCGTCTCGCTCGGCGGGACGGTCTCGTGCTCGTACTCCATCTCCTACTTCGTCAACAACGACCCCTCTGCCGCCGGAAAGTGCTTGGTGGGAGTGTCCAACCTCCAGTGGAGTGGCGGCTGTTGCGCGATCGGCAACTGGCACGGCAACGTCGTTCCGATCCCTGCGACGCTCGGGCAGCAGTTCGGCTACGTGAGCGTGAGCAACACGGGCTACAACGGCTCGCTCACGAACACGTCGGGCGTCATCTTCGCTTGCGTGCCCGAGGCGCAGGCACCGCCCGTCAACAACACGTGCAACGCCAACGGGTACGTCGTCGCTTGCAACTGACGGCTACTTCCAGCTGACGTCGATGAACCGCGCCGTGGTGTCGCTCGCAGCGAGCCCGGCGCGGAGCGGCGTGGCCGGCGTCACGGTGAAGGGGGTCCCGTTGAAGGACACCGTCGCCATGCCGCCGGCCCAGTCCGCGCTGATCACCTCGACCTTGTTCGAGGGCAGAGGCGCGCTCCCGAGCCCGTTCCACGCCGCGCTGCCGTTCGCGGTGAACGTGCTGACGGAGCCGTCGTTCGCTTGCAGCACCGCCATGTAGTGCGTCGAGTCCTGGAACCCCACGACGACACCGGCGGTGAACTTGTTGGATTGCGGGACCTCGAGCTTCGCCTCGAAGTGGGTCACGGATGTCTTTACGAGCGCCTGACTGAAGAACGTCGGCGTGCTCACGTCCACGCTCGCCGGCCCCACGTGGATCCACTCCGTGAAGATGGGCTTCATCGGCTCTTGCGCTGACGGCAGCCATGCGCCGATTGGCGCCCCAAGGGTGGCGGGGTCGGCGACGAGCGTCTTGAAGTCGGCGGTACCCGTCGCGTCGTAGGCGTCGCGCCACGTGCCGAACGGCTTCTTCAGCGTACCCGTGTCGAGGTAGCGCACGATCGCCCACGACTCCGCCCGCGACGGCGTGACGGAGCCCCCGAGGATCCCCGCGACGTCGATCGGCCCCGTGACCTTCGCCGGCAAGTCCTCCCACGAGAGCAGGGAACCGACCCCGAGCCGGACGCAGCTCCCGTCCCAGTCGTGGCGGCTCAGGTACTCGGCGACCCCCTCGACGTACCAAAATGGTAACGAGTTGATCTTCACGCGCGACAAGTAGTGGTACTGGTGCGTGGCCTCGTGAACGGCGAGCACGTGCGAGTAGTACGGGTTGCCTTGCTTGTAGAGGTACGCAGCCTTGGTCGTGGGGCTGTAGTAGCCGCCCGCGCCCTGCGGTGGCGTGATGCCGTCGGCCTGGAGGCCCGTCGCCCACGCTTGCTGATCCTTGTAGAGCTTGACCGAGAGCTTCTCGTTCGGGCCGAGCGGCGACGGGCGCTCGAACCAGCTCGCGAACGCGCCGAACGACGCCTCGAGCAGGCGCGCCACCTCGGTCGCGTCGGCGGAGGAGACCTCGTCGTAGAGCGCATAGTGCGTCGTCGTCGCGAGGAAGCCCGCGCCGCTCGGGCCCACGGTCGGGGTCTCGTTGGTGCAGAACGCCGGCGCGCCACCGCCGTCGCTCGCGTCGGCCCCGGCGTCGACGGCGCCCTCGCTCGGAGCGTCGCCGAGCGCGTCGAGCCGCACGTCCGCCCCGCTCTCGATCGCCCCGCCGTCCGGGGCTGCGCCCCCATCGTCACTCGAGCAGGCCAGCGCGAGGAGGGGAAGGACCGCGAGCGGCGTGAGGCGGCGCATCGGCCCAGCATAGCCTGACGCGGCGCGTGATGGACCTCGGCGCGGACCTCGACTAACTCCGCCTCATGGACCTGTTCCGTCACCTGTCGACCTACGACTACGGCGAAGTTCACTTCAAGCTCGACAAGGCGACCGGCCTCCGCGCCATCGTCGCCATCCACGACAGCCGGCTCGGCCCGGCGCTCGGCGGGTGCCGCTTCATCCACTACGACACCGACGAAGCTGCAGTCATCGATGCGCTCCGCCTCGCGCGCGGCATGACCTACAAGGCCGCGCTCGCCGGGCTCGCGCACGGCGGCGGCAAGAGCGTCATCATCCGCCCGAAGGATCACTTCGACCGCGTCGCCCTCTTCCGCGCGTTCGGGAAGTTCCTCGAGGATCTGCGCGGCCACTACATCACGGCCGAGGACAGCGGCACCGGGCTCGAAGACATGGAGGTCATCCGCACGATGACCAAGAACGTCACCGGCGTCGATCCCTCGCACGGTGGCTCCGGCGACCCGTCGCCGTTCACCGCGCTCGGCGTGCGCCGCGGCATCGAAGCGGCGGTGAAGTTCAAGCTCGGCAAGGACTCGCTGAAGGACATCCACGTCGCGGTTCAGGGCGTCGGGCACGTCGGGCACTGGCTCTGCAAGGAGCTCCACGCGGCGGGCGCGAAGCTCACCGTGGCCGACGTGGATCCGCACAAGGCCGAGCGCGCGCAGCGCGAGTTCGGGGCGAAGGTCGTCACGATCGACGGCATCGCGGCCGTCGAGTGCGACGTGTTCGCGCCGTGCGCGTTGGGCGCCGGGCTCAACGATCAGACCATCCCGCACCTGAAGGCGCCAATCGTCGCCGGCGCAGCGAACAACCAGCTCGCGGAGCCGCGCCACGGCGACGATCTCCACGCGCGCGGGATCCTCTACGCGCCGGACTACGCCATCAACGCGGGCGGCCTCGTGAACGTCGCGCAAGAGGTGAAGGGCTACGACGCGAAGGCGTCGCGCGAGAAGACGCTGAAGATCTACGACACGATGTGGGAGATCTTCGATCGCTCGAAGAAGCTCGGCGCGCCGACGTACAAGGTGTCGGACATCCTGGTCGAGGAGAAGCTCGCGGCAGTGTCCGCGGCGAAGTGACGAGCGCCGGGTGGCTCGGTTTGGCGGTCGCGCTCGCGCTCGTCGCGAGCTGCGGCGCGCCGGCCGCGCCGACGGCGCCCGTCGCCTCCGAGCGTGATGCCGCAGCACCCGCGCCATCCGCGGTGCTCGCCGATGCGAGCGGCGTGGAGTCCGGTAGCGCGCAGGTCGCCGCCCCGGACGCCGGGTCTTCCGCCACCGTCGGGCCGCGACCTTCGTGCGGCGCGGCGGTCGAGGCGGCTTGGCGGCGCATCGGCTTCGATGGTCCTCCCGACGCACTCCAGGTGAAATGGTTGCTTGCCGTCGCCGACGCGTGCGCGACCGTCGCCCCTGCGCTGGCGCGGGGTGCGCGCGGCGCGGCGGTCCTGGACCTGGACCAGCGCGCGAAGGCACTGGCGGCCGCGGCCTACCCCGAGCTGGACCCGCGCTGTCGCTGGATCGCGACGGAGCCCATCTCCGATCACCCCGAGCTCCCGAGCTGTCTGACGACGTTCGGGCGCCCGCACGTCCAGCCCGCGCAGCCCTACTGGGCCGGCAAGGATGCCGGCATCCTGTGCGACGTGAACACCGGGACGTACCTCTTCCTGGTCGCGCTCGAGCCGTACCTGGGCGCCGAAGCGCACACGATCGAGTACGCGCTGTCCGTTGCCGCACGGGAGAGCGTGCTCCGCCACCGGTCGTGTGGGTGGCGGCGCTGAGGCGTCAGCTCACCTGCGCCAGCGAGTCACCGAGCACGCTCACGAGCGTGTCGATCTCGCTCTTCTCCACGATGAACGGCGGCGCGACCTGGATCGTGTCGCCGCCGTAGCGGACGTACACGCCCTTCTCGAGGCACTTCATCGCGACCTCGAACGGGCGCTTCGCCGGCTCGCCCGGGACCGGCGCGAGCGTGAGGCCGGCGGCGAGCCCGAAGTTGCGGATGTCGGTCACGTGCTTCGCGCCCTTGAGCGAGTGGACGGCGTTCTCGAAGTAGGGAGCGAGCTCCGCCACGCGCTGGACGCCCTTCTCCTTCACGAGCAGGTCGAGCGCCGCGTTGCCCGCCGCGCACGCGATCGGGTGCGCCGAGTAGGTGTAGCCGTGCGCGAGCTCGACCATGTACTCGGGGCCGCCGGTCTCCATGAACGCGTCGTAGATGTCCTTCTTAACCACGACCGCGCCGAGCGGCTGCGTGCCGTTCGTCACCTGCTTCGCGAGGTTCAGGATGTCCGGCGTGACGCCGAACGCGGCCGCGCCGGTGAGCGCCCCCGCGCGCCCGAAGCCGGTGATGACCTCGTCGAAGATGAGCAGGATGTCGTTCGCGGTGCAGATCTCGCGGAGCTTCTGCAGGTAACCGACGGGCGGGATGACCACGCCCGCCGAGCCCGAGAACGGCTCCACGATGACGGCGGCGATGTTCGACGCATCGTGCAGAGCGACGAGCGCCGAGAGCTCGTTCGCGAGCGCGGCCCCGTCCTTGGGCTGACCTCGCGTGAAGGCCTGCGCCGGATCCCGGAGCGCGACCTGGGTGTGGGGCAGGTGATCGGCCGCGATGCCTTCGCCGAACGTCTTCCGGTTCGGGCCGATCCCGCCGACCGAGATGCCGCCGAAATTGACGCCGTGGTAGCCCTTCTCACGGCCGATCAGGCGCGTCTTCGTGCCCTTGCCCTTCGCGCGCCAATAGGCGCGCGCCATCTTGAGCGACGTATCGGCCGACTCGGAGCCGCTCCCGGTGAAGAAGACGTAGTCGAGCCCGTCGGGCGTGAGCTCCTTGATCTTGTTCGCGAGCGCGAACGACTCCGGGTGCCCGAACTGGAAGCCGGGGCTGTAGTCGAGCTTCTGCGCCTGCTTCGCGATCGCCTCGACGATCTCGCGCCGGCCATGGCCGAGCCCGCAACACCAGAGACCCGAGAGCCCGTCGAGCACCTTCTTGCCGTCGGCGGTCGTGTAGTACGAGCCCTCGGCGGAGACGAAGAGACGCGGGTTCTTCTTGAACTGCCGGTTGCCGGTGAACGGCATCCAGTGGGCATCGAGCCAGGCGGGGTCTTGGCGAACGGGGTCGGTCATGGCCGCCCGAAGGTATCAGGTCAGGCACGCTCCAGGTTGAACGCGATGTTGCGGCCCAGGCCGCCGACCGTGCCGAGGTGAATGACGAGCACCGCCAGCGACTCGAGGTGCGCCGCGTTCCGCATCGGACCCACGTCGACCGGGACGAACCCGGCGCTCTTCGCGAGCTCGGCGAAGAGCTTCTTCGCCCCAGCGTCGTCGCCAGCGTAGTGCGCTTCGACCGCCCGCGCACCGACCTTCGCCGTGCGATGGACCTCCGCCGGCATCGTGTTCAGCGCCTTCACGACCTTCGCACCCGGGAACTTCGCTTGGAGCCGCGCGGCGTTCGAGCCCTCGGGCGGCGCGTTCCGCACCGGACCGTCGCTCCAGCCCAGCGGGTTGGTGCAGTCGATCACGAGCTTGCCCGTGACGTCTCCGGCGCTGCCGAGCGCCTCGATGGCCGCATCCGCCGGGACGGCCAGGACGATCGCGTCGGCGTTCTTGGCCGCCGCGGTGATGCTCTCGGTCGTGCGTTCCCCGAACCGAACCTCGTGCCCTCCGCGCCGGAACGACTCCGCCAGCGCCTTGCCCACGTTTCCATTTCCGATGATGGCGATCTGCGACATGTGCTCTCTCCTTGGTGGACGAGAAGGTCGTTCGGCAGCGGTGGATTGACAATCCACCGTCCGAGCGACAGCCTGTCCCGAAAGTGGGACAGGTCGGGCTCGATGACATGGCGCTCTTCGTTCGGGTCGCCCTCGCGGGGGGCGTACGGGCCGCGGCGCGCGACGGCGGTGATTCGCGGTCGGTCCTGAGTCGGAGGCTCGCCGGGCTCGAAGACCGGCTCGGCGTCCGCCTCGTCGCGCGGGACACGCTCCACTTCGAGCTCACCGACGCCGGGCGCGTCTTCCTCGAGCACGCCGAGCGCGTCGTGGTGGCCGCCCGCGCCGCCGAGGACGCGGCCCGCGCCGCGGTCGGCAAGGTGCGAGGGCGCCTGCGTGTGGCGTGCTCGCCGGTCCTGGCCGAGGTCGCGGTCGAGGAGCTCGTCTGCGAGTACCTCGCGCGCTACCCGGAGGCCGCGGTGGACCTGCACGTCGCCGCCGAGCGGATCGACCTCCGTGCCCATCGGATCGATCTCGCGTTTCGCACCGCCCCCCTTCGCGCCGATGCATCGATGCGCCAGCGTCGGCTCGCGCAGTCGCGCGTGGCGCTCCTCGCCAGCCCCGCGTACCTCGCCGCCCGGGGCACCCCCCGCACCCTCGCCGACCTCGCCGAGCACGATGCGATCTTCGTCGGGACGGAGACGGGGTTCACGCTCGGCGAAGCGAAGGTCACGATGCGCGATCGTCTGCGCGTGAACGGCTTCGCGGCGGCGCGGCGGGCCGCGCTCGCGGGCCTGGGCATCGCGTGGTTCTCGACCGTGTACGCCCGCGCGGAGCTCCTGCGCGGGGACCTCCGGATCGTGCTGCCGGAGCACGCGAGCCTCTCGACCGTCTACGCCGTGACACCGGGCGACGGCGCGCTCCCGTCGAAGGTGCGTGCGTTCTTGGACCTCGCGCTGCGGCGGATCACGTCGGAGCGTCTGCTCGCGGACGGGTGAAGTAGGCGACGAGCATGGTGTGGAGCTCGCGGAAGATCGCGCGCTTTCGCTCCGGATCCGGCCGCGAGATCCGGAGCCGCTGCAAGAACGGCGGGATCGAGTGGGTGAGGAGGAACGCGGCGGCATCGAGATCCTCGATCGCCACGTCGGCGGCTCGCGCGGCGAGAAACGCGCGGAGCGGGACCGCGATCGTCTGCTCGTTGTAGGCGATGACCTGGCCGAGCTCGCCGACGCGCGGGATCTGGTTCATCAGGACCATCGCGAGCTCGGGATCGGCCTCGGACTGCTCGGCGATCGAGCCGATGACCGCGGCGATCACGTCGGGCACCGGCGCGGTGGCGACCTTCCCGATCGCGCCGAGGAACGCGGCCTGTTGGCGCTCGGCATAGCGAAGCAGGAGCGCCGTCACGAGCGCGTCCTTGCCGGGGTAGTACTGGTACAGCGAGCCGACGCTCACGCCCGCGGCGTCGGCGACTTTGTTCGTGGTGAGGCCGTCGTAGCCGACCTCGCGCAGGACGCGCGCGGTCGCTTCGAGGATGGCCTCGACCGTCGCCTGAGCGCGCTCCTGGCGCGGGACCTTGCGCGGCGCGACGGGAGGACGCGCGCGCGGGGCGCGCTTCTTCGCCCGCGGGGCCTGGCGCTTCGTCTTCACCGTCACCGAGCGCTCGCCTTCGACGTCGGCGCGGTCTTCGGTGCCGGTGGTGGGAGCCGCTTCTCGAGCTCGTCGACGCGCGCGCGGAGCTCCCGGAGCTCGCGATCCTGATCCTGCGCCAGCGCGAGCACCATGCTGGTGTAGCCGTACAGATCGACCTGCCGCCGTTGCATGTCGGCCGAGGGCGCGTCCGGCGCGTCCTCGAGGATGATCCCGAGGCGCTCGCGCTCGCCGAGCGCGGGATCCTTGTAGTGCCAGGTGCTGAGCTTCAGCGTGCGCGCTTGGTCCGCGACGTGGGTTCGCTCGGTGCCATCGAGGTAGTGGATGTCGCGCTTCGCTTCGCGCGTGGAGATCGGACAGCCCTGCGGGCTCGACGCCGCGGTCCACCCGCCGCCGCTGCACTTGCGCGACACGTTGGGCTCGCAGCCGTAGTCGCAGAAGAGACCTTCGGTGGAGCACGCGCTCCCCAGGTTCGGCCGCGCGGCCGGACAGCCGGGGGTCGTGTTCGGCGCGTCGCAGCTCCAGAGGAGCGGGCCGGAGCATTGGACGACCGGGTACTTCGTGCAGTTCGTACAGGAGCAACCGAGTCCGGCGTAGTTGCAGCGTGCGTCTTTCGTCGAGCAGGCCTTTCCCGCCGCTTCGTCGCGCGTGGCGGGGCACGTCGGATCCGTCGGAAGGCACTTCGGCTGGGCGATCGCCCACGTGCCCGCCGCGCAGTCGGCGCGCGTGAGGCAGCTGGGATCCGCTCCGTACTCGCAGACGAGACCGTTGGGCGTGCACGCGCTACCCGGGCTCGGCGCCGCTGCCGGGCACGGACCGCCGTTGGTGCCGCCGTCGTTGGTGCCCCCGTCGACTCCGGTCGACGTCTGGCCTCCGCACGCGAGCGCGACCACCCCCACCGCGACGAGCACGCCGACCACCCGCAGCCTGTCCGAGATCGTTCGCATGCGAACCTCCTCGGTCGAGGCTACGCCCGTCGCGATCCAAACATGAGGGCCTCCGCTGAATTGCGGTCCAAGTGCCCGAAACTCGAGACGAAATTCGATGCGAGTAGCAGATGCGAGCAAAGCTTCACATATTCGTTCGCATGCCGTCGCTGACCAAGCTCGCCAAGCCGCTCTACTACTTCTTCCGCCTCGCCCGCGATCCGCGGGAGCTCGATCGCGTCTTCCAGATGCGCGACTCGGCGGCGGATCCCAAGATGACGACCGCGGTGATGAACCGGCTGCGGCGCGAGCCCGGCATCGAGGAAGCCTTCACCAAGCGAGCGCGCCTCGGGTCGTTCACGCTCGAGGAGCTCCGCGCGCTCCCGGAGGGCTCGCTCGGTCGCGCGTACGGCACGTTCATGGAGGCGAACGGGCTCACGCCCGACGCGATCCCGCACGTCGACGCGAACGGCGGGCCCGAGTACATGCGCGCGCACCTCTACGAGACGCACGATCTCTGGCACGTCGTCACCGGGTTCGGTCCGGACCCCGCGGGCGAAGCGGGGCTGCAAGCCGTCTACGCGGCGCAGCTCCCGGGCATGCTGCCGGCGGCGCTCGTGTCGGCGCTGCTCCTCAACGCGGCGATCGAGCGCTCGAGCGCGAAGACGAAGGAGCGCTTCGACGCCGTCGCGCGCGGGTGGGAGCTCGGCCAGCGCGCGAAGATGCTCTTCGGCTATCCGTGGCGCGAGCGGTTCGCCACGCCGCTCGAAGAAGTTCGGCGCGAGCTCGGCATCGACGCGACGCTGTCGCAGCCGCGGCCGCTCCGCGCGGTGCTCGAGAGCTGACTCAGCGAACCAGCCCCAGTGCGTTCGCGATCGCGTCGCGTGCCTCACGCCAGGAAGGCGGTGGTGGCTCCACGTCGGCGGGGTCCTCCTCCGACGCTTCTCGATCGAGCAGCATCTGGTCGAGCTCCCGCTCGATCGCGACGAGCGCGTCACGATGGGCGCGGAGCTCGTCGCTCCGGGTTCGCTCGAGGAGGCCCGGCAGTCGCTCGATCGCCTGGAGCCGAGCGGCGGAGTAGCGAGCCGTGCCCCTCCAGCGCGCGATCCAGCTCGCGAGATCGTGGAACGCTCGGAGCTCGAGCGCGGCGCCGCCGCGGGGCTCGCCGATGCGCGCGGGAACGAGCTCCCGCTCCGGCGGCTCCGGCACGGGGTCCGGCGGGAGGCGCCCGCGAGCGTCGTCGATCGCGGTGCGGACGTCGGGCGACGCGTCGTCCCGCGCGCGCCCATCGAGCCAGTCCGCGAGCTCGGGGTCGGCTCCGCGCGCGAGCACCCGACACGCGGCCGCGCGGACCAGCGCCGAGGTGTCGTGCTCCGCGAGCGTACGCAAGAGCTCCCGATGCGCGGGACCCGCGACGACGTTCACGAGGTGTGCGCGGACGCCTTCGTTCGGCTCGCGCTCGAGGTGAAGGGCGAGCTCCCCGGTGGTCGTCGCGGCGCGGAGCGCGAGCGCCCAGGCGGCGTAGAGACGGGTCGGAGCATCCGGTGCGCGAAGGAGCGCCTCCAGCTCGGTCGAGGGTCGGTCGCGGAGCTCGTCGAAGGAGCTCAAGGCGCCGGCGTCACCGGGATCGAGGTGTAGGACCCCGCCGGGATCGGCATCTCGGTCACCTTCACCACCGGCGGCTTCTGCGGCACCACCGCGTGCGGGTTCAGATCGCGCTCGAGCAAGTCGAACGGCGCGTCACCGAACGTCATCCACGCGCTCGCGCGGACGGTCGCCGCCATCATCCCATTTCGGTACAGCCACTCCGCGACCAGCGCGTCGGCCACGGCGCCGAGCGGGTTCGTGCGGGCGCGCCGCTCGAGGCGGGCGACGAGCTCGGGCGCGACGTCGGCGAGGAGCCGCGCGTGCTCGGTCGCCGGCTTCACGGCGTCCGCGCCGGCGAGCATCCAGAGCGCCCAGCTCGCGACCGTGAGCGCGGTGTGCGCGGACGCGAGGACTGCGGCGAGCTCGTCGGCGGTGGTCGCCTTCTCCGCGCGCGCGGCGAGGGTGCACGCGAGGGCGCGCTCCGGAGCGGGCGCCTTGCGGAGCGTCGCGGGCGCGCGGAACGTGCAGCGCGCGGGCGCCAGGAGCGCACGCGCTTCGCCTTCGGTGCGCTCCGCGCTCGGCGCCGCACCGACGAGCCCCGCGGCTTCCTTCGCGACCGTGGTCGCCGTCGTCTCGAAGATGCGGGCGAGCGTCTCCGCGGACAGCGTGACGCCGAGGTGCGCGCGGAGCTTCTTGCTGAACACGTCGCGCTCGGTCGGAAGATCGCGCGGCGGCCCCGCCGCGAGCGCGCCGAGCGCGACGCGGAGCTCCGTGAAGGCGGGGTGCGCCTTCGGGTACGGCGTGCCGTCGAAGGCGATGCGCTCGAGCGGATCGAGGGCGTCCTCGAGCTCGGCGATCTCGTCGGCCGGGAGCTTCTTCGGTGCGAGGGCGCTGCGGAGCCCGTCGATCCGCCCCGCGAACCAGGCGTCGCGTTTCTCGAGCTCCGCCGCGCTCTTCGGGGGAGCCCACGTCGCCGCGAGCCCGCGAACGAGGACGCCCGCCGAACGCGGGACGTCGCGCTCCTCGGCGAGGCGCGCCTCTTCCTCGTCCACCAAACGGAGCAAGAGCTGGCGCTCGAGCTCGGGGCGCTTGCCGTCGTTCGGGTGCGGATCGGGGATGGGGTGAGCGTAGGGCACGAGCGCCTTGCGGGCCTCGGCGAGCGAGCGCGCCCGCACGTCGAACGAAAATAGGTCCGTGTGGTTGGACTCGAGCGCCGCGGTCGGATCCTCCGCGAGGATCGCCCCCAGGACGGCCTTCCCGGATTCGTCCTCCGACGGGGTGATGCCCGTGCGCTGCGCAATCCGCGCGTCCGTGGCGGCCAGGATGCCGAGGATCCGGCGCTCGTCGTCGTAGAACTTGGCGGTCTCGGGGGGGAGCTCGGGGGACCCGGGCGATCGGGAGCCGGCACCCGTCTCCGGCGCATGGGGGCACCCCAGCCCCCCCAGCGCCAGGAGCGGCAGGAGCGCGACACGCCCGATCGTTCGCCAGCGAACCATCCCGCTCACCCGTACCTCAGGCGAACCCCAACGTCTTCACGATCAACCGCTTCTTCCGCATCCCGTCGAACTCCGCGTAGAAGACCCGTTGCCACGGCCCGAGGTCCAGCTTGCCGTCCGTCACGGGGATCGTGACCTCGTGGTGGATGAGGAGCGACTTCAGGTGCGCGTGGCCGTTGTCCTCGCCAGTCCGGTGGTGCTCGTAGGCGGGCCCCTCGGGGGCCAGATGCTCGAGCCACTTCCAGATGTCGCGGTGCAGCCCACTCTCGTCGTCGTTCACGAACACCCCGGCGGTGATGTGCATCGCGCTGACGAGCATCATCCCCTCCCGAATGCCGCTCTTCATGAGGATCCCATCCAAGATGGGGGTCAGATGCACGAGGTCCCGCTTCTTTTTGGTTTCGAACGTGAGGTATTCCGTGTGCGATTTCATGGGGTAGCCCGTCCAACGCCGGGTAGGCCGGCGCGGGCGCTCAGCCTACCTGGGAAGGGACTTTGGGCGGGAGCCCACATGGATTATGGTACGTACCCGAATGAATTCGCTCGGTATTCGGTCCAAGCTGTCGGTGGGCGTGCAGCGCGCGGCGAGCCTCGCCGCCAAAGCAGCGTGGCCGTTGGTCCAAAAGTACAACGTTCGCTTCGAGCGGCCGGCACCTCAGCCGAAGTGGGCTCCGGCCCCCCTCCAGAAGCGCCGCCAGAAGACCATGCCCGAGCTGGGTTGGCCGCGGCAGACCGACTCGCTCTGCCCGAAGTGCGTCAAAGAGGTTCGAACCGAGATCCTGAGCGGCGAGCGTGAGGTCCGGCACCTGGTCGACGGCAAGCCGGGCGAGATCCGCGCCCTCATCACCGAGCGCGACGGCAAGCTGGTGATGGAGAAGGAGTGCCCGAAGCACGGTCGCTTCGAGGACGTGATGAGCATCGATCCGACCTTCACGAGCCGGATCGAGAAGCTCTATCCGGGCCGCGACTTCCTCGCGCCGCTCAGCAAGCTCCGCGACCACGGCACGTCGAGCGTCAAGTACGGCCGCGGCAGCGTCCTCACCGTGGACCTCACGAACCGCTGCAACATGATGTGCGACCCGTGCTTCATGGACGCGAACCAGGTCGGTTACGTCCACGAGCTCGAGTGGGCCGAGGTCCAGCAGATCCTCGACGACTCGCTCACGATCAAGCCGCGCCGCCAGCTCTCCGTGCAGTTCTCGGGCGGCGAGCCCACGCTCAGCCCGCACTTCTTGCGCGCGGTGAAGTACGCGCGGGACGTGGGGTACTTCTGCGTCCAGACCGCGACGAACGGCATCAAGTTCGCGCAGGACCGCGAGTTCTGCAAACAGGCCAAGGAAGCGGGGCTGCGCCTCGCGTATCTCCAGTTCGACGGCGTCACGAACGAGGCGAACTCCCACCGCAAGGTCGGAAACCTCTTCGACGTGAAGAAGCGCGCGATCGAGAACCTGCACGCCGCCGGCGTGGACGTCGTGCTCGTCGTCACCGTCGTCAACGGCGTGAACAACGAGCAGGTCGGGCCGATCCTCGACTTCGCGATCGCCAACGCCGACAAAATCACCGTCGTCTCGTTCCAGCCGGTCAGCTTCACGGGCCGCGACGAAGACGTCGACGACGAGACGCGGAAGGCCCAGCGCTACACGCTCTCCCACCTCGCGCACGACGTGAAGACGCAGACCGGCGAGACCGAGCCGCTGCGCGATTGGTTCCCGCTCTCCGCGATGGGGCCGTTCAGCGATCTCGCGGACCTGCTCCAGGACCCGAGCACGAACCTCGGCGCGCTCAACTGCGGCTGCCACCCGAACTGCGGCATGGGCACGATCCTCTTCGTCAACAAGAAGACGAAGCAGATGGTCCCGCTCAGCCAGTTCCTCGACATGGATCAGCTCCTCAAGGACATCGGGGACGTGACGGACGGCGCGCAGGGGCGCCCGCTCCTCGTCGCGCAGACCGCGATGGCGCTGCTCAAGAACTTCCGCGCCGACAAGGCGCCGCCCGGCTACACGTTCGCCGACCTGCTCCGCCAGTTCCGCAGCCAGACCGGCACGCGCGGCAAGAAGCTCGGCGAGTACGAGAGCGACGCGAACGAGTTCGAGTGGCGCGTGCTCTTCGTCGCCGGCATGTGGTTCCAGGACCTCTTCAACTACGACTTCCGCCGCACCGAGATGTGCATCATCCCGTACGGCACGCAGATGGGGGAGATCTCGTTCTGCGCGTACAACACGGGTGTCGGCTGGCGCAACGTCATCGAGCAGATGAAGGCGAACGCCACCGTGGCCGAGTGGTACAAGGACAAGGGTCGTCACCCCGTCTACGCGAAGAACCAGGAGCTGCCGCTCCCGGGCGAGCTCGGGACGGTGAAGATGCCGGCCTCGGCGGTCGCCCTCGAGCAGCGCGACGAAGAGAAGCGCGAAGCGAAGAAGCGCGTGCGGCTCAACGTCGTGAACGGCTGAAGCTTCGGGTGAGCTGAGCCCAGACGGATCGTCCGCGATCCGCAGAGATCGCTGAATTTCCCGAGAAATTCGACGTTCGGACGAGGGCACGTCGCTTGCTCTACCTCCGAGCATGAAGCTCTCTGCGCTCGGTCTCGCCGCGTTGGTCTTGGGGTCCACCTTCGGTCTCGCGTCGCTCGGTTGCAGCGCCGACGTGGACGACGGCGAAGAGGTCGACGACCTCTCCGGCGAGCTCACCTCCGGCGTCAACGGCACCAAGTGCGTCGCGAGCCCATACAACTGCGGCTTCCGCGCGACGGGCGGAGCGCGCGTGCTCACCGCCGACGGCGACGACTCGTGGGCCGTCGAGGGCGGCGCCTCCGTCCGCGACGGCAACGGCACCGCGCTCGTCACGCAAGGCGCCACCAAGCTCAAGTTCAACTACGGGCAGACGCGCCACCTCGCCGGGAAGACCCACTTCCTCGCGATGGCCACCGACAACGGGAGCGCCGCGTGGTTCCCCGCCGACCACGTGGTCCACGAGCAGTCGCTCCGAGACAAGATCGGCAACGTCGACGCGAAGGATCCGCACCAGGGGAAGATGTCGTGCTACGAAATCCGTAGCACCTACGATGCGAGCATCGAGCTCAAGAAGGTCGTGTACGACAGCGACTCGTCGCACGAGCGCGCGGGCGACTACCTCCCGCTGAAGCGCAACAACGGCAAGGTGTCCGCGAACCTCGTCTTCAGCGTGCCCGGCTTCTCGCTCGGTGGCGCCGTCACCGATCACTTCCCCGCCGGCACGAAGTTCCAGCGCGTGGTGGTGCCGACGACGAGCGGGCGGCCCTCGATCGACATCCCGCTCTGGGTCGACGCGGGCAACGGCCACTACACCAAGCGCAGCGGCTCGATGAAGTTCGTCTACGGCTACATCGTCTCCAAGAGCGACGGCGCGAAGCGCTTCGGCTGGATGGCCTACGACGCCATCAAGCCGTCGAACGGCTGCGACTGAGTCGGCACGGCGCATGCTCTCCAAAGAGGGCATGCACGCCGAAACCCTCACCCTGAACCTCGAGCGCCGCGATCGGATCTTCCGCGCGCTCGTGGAGGCCCCGAAGAATCCGCGTCGGAACGAAGAGCACGCTGCGAGCCCTG
This sequence comes from Polyangiaceae bacterium, assembly GCA_044224495.1. Classification (GTDB taxonomy): domain Bacteria; phylum Myxococcota_A; class Polyangia; order Polyangiales; family Polyangiaceae; genus JBGAKG01. Next base: position 380,813 of record JBGAKG010000004.1, read on the forward strand.
CGATCGGGCGCGTGGCGTTCTGGTCGAGTGCGGCGATCGTGCCGCTCGCGCTGGGGCTCGGCGCGCGCGTGGCGCTCGGCGGTCGCGCCGGCTCGGCGAGCGCACTGGCCGCGCTCGCAGGCCTCGGCCTCGCGCGCTGGCAGCTCGGGCGGCACTTCACGCCGCGCGCACCGTACGTCGTCGAACGCTGCGTGGGCGAGCTCGAGATTCGGCGTCACGCCGAGTGCGCTTGCGCCGAGGTGACCTTCGAGGCGCCGTCGTTCGAGCGCGCGCTGGAGCACGGCTTCCGCCGCCTCTTCGACTACATCGACGCGGCGCACGTGCCGATGACGACACCGGTCGAGATCGCGCGCGCGGATCGCCCGGACTCCGAGGTTCTCCCCGAGCATCGGATCGGGCAGCCCCACGCGCTCCAAGGGCGCTTCGCCGTGCGCTTCTTCCTGCCCGAGGGCGCGGCGCTCGACGAGCTTCCGCCGCCGATCGACGACGCCATCGTGCTGCGGAAGATCGCGGCGCACCGCACGGTGACGCAGGTCTTCCGCGGGCGCGCGACGGGAGCGCGCATCGTGGACGCGCAGCGCGAGCTCCTGTCCTCCGCGCGCCACGCGCTCCTCACCGTGCGCGGCGAGCCGATCGTGGCGCTTCACGATCCGCCGACCACGCTCCCCTTCTTGCGCCGGAACGAGGTCTCGCTGCGGCTCGCGTAGCCTCTGCGGAAGGAAAAGAAAAAGGCGCGCGCGGCCGAAGCCACGCGCGCCTTCGATCGGCATCGGGGACGGGTCGGCTCAGTGGCCGCCGTCGCCGCCGAGGAACTCGATCTTGCCACCGTCGCCACCGGCGAGGTTCTCGATCTTGCCACCGTCGCCGCCGAGGAACTCGATCTTGCCACCGTCACCACCGGTGAGGTTCTCGATCTTGCCGCCGTCGCCGTCGCGCCCCTCGATCTTGCCGCCGTCGCCGCCAGTGAGGTTCACGATCTTGCCACCGTCACCGCCAGCGAACGCGACGCCGCCGTCCTTGCCCCCGAAGGAGTCGACGCTCGACGCGACCGCGGCAGCGCTGACGAGAGTGAGCGCACCGAGGGCGACGCCAGCAACGACAATCTTCAACATCTTCGACTTCATGAATGACCTCCGAACAGGGATTGCTGCGTGTGTGGGGAGTCAGTCCCCCCACGTCGCCGGACCGGCTCACCGCGCTCACCAAATCGTGTCGATTCCAATGCCGCTGCCGAATTCCAGTCCCTTCAGATAGGTCCCGGACGACGAAATCGCCGCACCCAGGTGCAGATCGAGGCTCACGACGAAGCGCGAACCCAGGCGCTTCCAAAGCGCCACGGCCCCGATCGGGATGGCCCGCGCTTCGTCGGCGGTAAACGCGGCGTCGATCCCGAGCGCACCTGCGATGCCGAGCTCGCGTCGGACGTCGGTGCCGATCCGCACCCATGTCCCAAAACGGGATGCGGTGTGCGGACGCGCCCCATCGCCCAGCAGCCACGGGGCACGAAGCCCCGCTCGGAGCACCACCTGCGCGTGGGCCGTGACGAAGAACTTGATCGTCGCATCGGGGCCCGCCATGCCGAGCCCGGAGGTGAGCTGCTCCGCCGCGAGGCGCAGGCCGAACTCCACGCGCGGCAGCGGCGGCGCGGGTGGGGGCTCGCTCGGGCGCACCGGCGGTGGAGGACGGGGCGGCGCCGGCGGAGGCTCGCTCGGCTCCGAGGCCATCCGATCGAACAGCGCGATCACCAGCTCGTCCGCCGCGATCGCGACGGCGAGCGGGAGCCCGTCGGGCGGGACGCCTTCGAGCTCCAGGTTCCGCTGGATCTCGTAGTCCTTCCGCTTCGTCTGGAGCACGACCCGAATCCGCGCGCGGTGGGGAGGGATCCACTCGACGACGATCGACGGAGACGGCGCGTCGTCCGTCCGCGCGCACGCGGCGGCGTTCTCGGCGAGCTCGGAGAAGATCTGCTCCATCGTCCGCCGTCCCAACGTGGGATCGTTCGGATCGGGCTGGACGTCGATTCGGACCGCGCCGCGCGGCACGCACGGCGGCTCGTCGGCGCGTGCGGTCGTCGCGAGCGCGAGGCTCGCGGCGCAGGTGACGGCGATGACGATCCCCCCGTACTTGGGTTCGCTCAGCGGCATCTCCGGGTGACGCTAACGCGATGCAGCCCGTCCGGCCACGCTGCGAGGTACCGCTCGCGCGCATCGATGCACTCGGCGTGGCGTCCCTCGGCGTCGAGCGCCTGCACGCGGCGGGCCTCGGCGTCTTCCCGGAAGTTGCCGTTCGGGTCGAGCACGATGGCGTCGTCGAGGGCTTCGCGCGCCGCCGCGGGCTCGTCGAGCTCGTCGAGGCGCAGGCGCCCGAGCTCGAGCGCGGCGAGGCCGGCGCGCTTGTCGGAACGGTGGCCCTTGCGGAGCGCGTCGAACGCGGTGGCGGCTTGCGCGGGGTGGCCGCTCAGACGTGCCGCCTCGGCCAAGAGGAACAGCTCGTCGGCCGTCGCCACGGTACAGCGCGCGTCGAAGTCGCTCGCGACCATCGCGTACGCATCGAGGTAGCGACCGTCGCGGTAGGTCTCCACGAAGCGCGGCGGCAAGTGCGTGCGCGGCGCGGGCTCCCGCGGACGACCGGCATCGACGACGGGCGTGCTCGCATCGAGCGTCGACGCGGCGGCGGGCGCCTTCGTGGTGGCGACCCACGTCTCGCCGGCGGCGAGGAAGCGGGGGTGCCCCGGGTCGTCCTTGCGATCGATCCGGACGCGGCCCTCGTCGACGCCGACCTCGACGTCGGTCGGGTTCCTCACGTCGACGTGGAACTTGGTGCCGACGACCTCGACGTCCGCCGCGGTCCCGGCGCCGACGGTGAACTTGCGCCCGTCCACGTGCGTCACCTGCAGATCGAGGTGACCCCGCTCCACCTGGAGTCGCACGTCGCGGCCCGAGACGCGGACGAGGAGCAAACGCGTGGACGAGCCCATGACGAGCCGCGTGCCGTCGGCGAGCACGAGCGTCTGGCTCTCGCCTTCGTCCGTCTCGAGCGCGGCGCCGTCGATCGCGTTCGTGTCGAGCGAGCGCGGCCGGAACACGAGCGCGAGGATCGCGAGGACGGCGAGGGCGAACGCCGTCACCGGCACCCAGCGGCGGCGCGGCTTCGGCTGCGGGAGCGCGGCGGAGATGGCCTTCCAGTTCCGCTCGATGCGCTCGGGCGGAGGGGCCGTCTCCATGAAGCGCGACAGCTTGCGGTCGCTCATGTGGCCTCCGCTGCGGTCGTTGCCGTGTCTTCGTCGTCGTCTTCGAGGAACACGGCGATCGCCCCCTCGGCCTTCGCGATGCGACGCTTCACGGTCGCGAGCGAGGCGCCCGTCCATTCTGCGATCTCTTCGAGCGTCGCGCCCTCGACCCGGCGAAGGAGCAAGGCGACGCGCAGATCGGACGGGAGCTCCTTCACGATCCGGTAGATACGGGCGAGCTCCGCCTTGGCTTCCGCCGGGGCGGCGCGGGAGAGCACCGAGTCGACATCGGGATCCCCCTCCTTGCGGATCAAGCCGAGCCGCGAAAGCAGGCGCCGCCGCCGAAAGAGCTTCGACACCTTCCGCACCACCATGCCGCCGACCCAAGAGCGGAACGACGCGGGTTGTTCGAGCCGATCGAGCTGCTCGAACGCGGTGATGAAGGTGTCCTGGAGGACGTCGTCCACGCTGTCGTCGCGCCCGAGCAGGCGGCGCGCGAGGCCGTGCGCGAACGCGACGTGGCGGCGATAGAGCGCTTCGAAGGCCCAACCCTCCTTCGCGCGCGCGGCGACGACGAGGGCCGCGTCCGAAGGACCGCCCGACGTACGTTCAGGTGCGCTGCGTTGGGCGAGACCCACGGTTCAAGCGAGTACCACGAACGCGGGAAAACGGCTCACGGGCGGGGTCGCGGCGGTAGGATGACGCCGAAATGCTCGAGGCACTACGACGACGCGTCCCCGAAGGTCGCACCCTGCCCACCGCGCTCTCCGAGGTCGGGGCGTTCGTGAAGTTGAGGACCAAGGACCCGCGTACTCTCACGCACGAAGAGCTCGGCCGAACGCTCGTGCCCTTTTTGGTGCTCGGTGATGGGGGTGTCGTCGCGCTCTGGTATCGCGAGCGCGGCGAGCCTCCCGTCGTTCACGTGAGCAGCGAGGGCGAGCACCGCGTGGTCGCCAAGGACGTCCGCGACTTCGTCGCTCGGCTCGGGGCGGGGAAGACCGGCGTGCCGGAGCTCGACGACGATCCCAAGTTGGTACGCGCGCGCGCCCGCCGCGCCACTCCGAAGACCAAGCCCGCGTCGCTCGCCGCGCTCCAGACCGCGTTGCGGAAGGTGGTGGCGGCGGCCGAGCCACGGCCCGAGTCGTCGGTCGACGGCACGAAGCTCTGCCAAGGGCTCCTGCGCGCGACCGCGTCCCTCGTGACGAAGGGGTACTTCGGCCCCTACGATCGGCGGCTCGGGAGCTGGTCGGTGCGCTGTCGGGCGCAGAAGGTCGGCGGCGCGTGGCAGCTCGAGGATGCGCGGCCGACGAAGACGGGCGAGTTCGCATGGCAGCCGACCCAGCACGAGGCGCTCGTTCTCGCGTGGCCGAAGCTCCTCGAGCTCGTGAAAGACAAGCGTCGCCCCGCCTACGAGCTCACGATCTACAGCTACCCCACCGGGCGGGGCATCTCGATCGACCGGGATCGGCAGCTTCGGCTCGTCGACGCGAGCAAGTAATCATCGGCAGAGGCCGACGAGCTTGCCTGGCTCCAACATCAGCTCGCACTTGGCGAGCACGTCCATCGCGAGCACTCCGTCGCGCGGGCAGAACTCGTCCTTCTTCCCCGGGATCAGGTCCACGTCGAAGTTGCCTTCGACCGCGCCGACGCTCACCTTCACGTCCTTGAGGAGCTTCGGCGTCACCTTGCCCGACGCCGCGTACACCTGCTCCTTCGAGTCGATCGCGCGCGGCAGGAGCTTCGCGCCCGGGGGCGACGACATGAGCAAATCGGAGTGGTGCGCTCCCGTGTCGAGGAGGAGCTTCACCGGCTCGCCGTCGATCGTGCCCGCCACGACGTAGGCGAGCCCTTGGATGGGGCTCTCCTTGTCCTCGCACAGCGTGACCGGATCGAGCGTGAGCGCCGCGCCGAGCGTGCTGCTCATGGGCGATCCGCGCTTCACCGCGCGCATCTCCTTGTGCGGAAAATCCAGGACGATCGCCTCGTTCGGGCCCGCGAGCTTCTGCGGCGAGATGAACACGCCGATGCCGAGCTTCGTCACCGCGTCGGGCACGTCCGTCACGAGCAGCGGCTCGTCGGGGAGGGAGCCCCAACCCGGGATCTCGACCTGCGGGTGGAGCGCCCGCCGCGTCTCGATCGAGTGGCCGGTGTGGTCGGTCCCCGTGTCGCCGAAGCGTTGCAGGGTGAGGTTCGTCTTGCGCGCGATCCAGCCCGCGATGACGGTGGAGTTCGCGCCCGTGTCGACGAGCGCGATCGTCTCGGTGCCGGCGACGGTGACCTTCACGACCGGGAGCGGGAACGGTCGCCCTTGGATCGCGAACTCGAGCGGGACCTTGCGGAGGGCCTCGACCGTCGTGCCCGCCGGAGCCCCGCCGTCGGCCTTGGTACCATTTTGGGACGACGCAGAGCCCGTCGGGGCCGTGGTGGGCTTGCCCGAGGAGTTGGCCGAGGGGCTGCACGCGCCGGCGGCGACGACGAGCGCCCCCGCCAGCGCGAAGAGCCGAGCGCTCACGCGTCCTTGAAGATCTTCATGACGTCGCCGAGGAGCTTCAGCGCCTCGGGACGGGGACGCTGGAAGGCGTTGCGGCCCATGATCGAGCCGAACGCGCCGCCCTTCGCGATCTCCTTCACCTCGGCGAGGAGCTCGTCGGTCCCCTTCGCCTCGCCACCCGAGAAGATGACGATGCGCTTGCCGTTGAACGCGCTCTGCACGCAGTGGCGCACGCGGTCCGAGAGGTTCTTCGTCGGGATGGAGTACTTCTCGAAGACCTTCTTCGCCTCGGGCTGCTCGATGTGGTCCTTCGGCGGCTTGATCTTGATGACGTGCGCGCCGAGCTGGGCGGCGATCTGCGCCGCGTAGGCGGTGACGTCGGCGGCGGTCTCGCCGTCCTTCGAGAGGCCGTTGCCGCGCGGGTAGGCCCAGAGAATCGTGGGGAGGCCGACGTCCTTCGCCTCGTGAATGAGCTCGCGCAGGTCCTCGTACATGCGGTTGCGCTGCCCGGAGCCCGGGTAGATGGTGTAGCCGATGCCGACGCAGCCGAGGCGCTGCGCGTCCTTCACGCAGCCGGTGACCGCCGAGATCGGCTGGTCCATCTTCGGGAGCGTGTCGGAGTTGTTGAGCTTGAGGATGAGCGGGATCTGACCGGCGTAGCGGTCGGCCACGGCCTCGAGGAAGCCGAGCGGCGCCGCGTAGGCGTTGCAGCCGGAGTCGACCGCGAGCTGGGCGTGGTAGTCGGGATCGTAGCCGTCCGGGTTGGGCTGGAAGGAGCGGGCGGGACCGTGCTCGAAGCCCTGGTCGACCGGGAGGATCACCATCTTGCCCGTGCCGGCGAGGGTGCCGTGGTTCATCAGGCGCGCGAGGTTCGCCTTCACGCCGGGGTTGTCGGACCCGTACCAGCTCAAGATCTGCTTCACACGATCGGTCATCGCCATGGCCAAAGCTCCTTCGAGAACAGGTGCGAAACGTACTCGGCCGGCCGACGGGGAACAAGCGTGGAACGTGACTCATGTCTGAGTGACGCGGCGGGGCTTGCGGCGCCCGCGCTCCTTCGCGAAAACCCCTCATCATGCACGAGCCGAACTCGCACCTTCCGCCCCCGGTCGCCCCCGTCCTCGGGACCACGCTCCGGGACCACGTCCTCGCCGGCATGCGCGCCGCGCCGGGCGCCACGGGCGAGTTCACCTCGCTCCTCTCCCACGTGTCGCTCGCCATCCGCATCATCGCGAGTCGCGTGCGCTCGGCCGGGCTCGCCAACATGCTCGGCTACACGGGTGAGACGAACGTCCAAGGCGAAGAGGTGCAGAAGCTCGACGCCTTCGCGAACGACGTGCTCATCAACGTGCTCGAGCGGAGCGGGCACTGCGGCATCATCGGCTCGGAGGAGCTCGACACCGCGCGCACCGCCGGTCACCCCGGGAAGTACGTCGTCCTCTTCGACCCGCTCGACGGTTCGAGCAACATCGACACGAACGTGTCGATCGGGACGATCTTCGCGGTCCTGCGCCGCACCGACCCGACCTCGCCGCCGGGGATCAACGAAGCGCTGCGCCCGGGGCGCGACCTGATCGCCGCCGGCTACTCCGTCTACGGTCCCTCCACCACGCTCGTGCTCTCGACCGGGCAGGGCGTCCACGGCTTCACGCTCGACCCCAACGTCGGCGAGTTCTTCCTGTCGCACGCGAACGTGCGTTGTCCCGCGCGGGGCGCGACCTACTCGGTGAACGAGGGCAACTACGCGCGCTGGTCCGAGGGCGTGCAGAAGTGGAGCCGCTGGGTGAAGGAAGAGGACAAGGCGACGAATCGCCCGCTCGGGCACCGCTACGTCGGCTCGCTCGTCGCCGACGCGCACCGCACGCTGCTGAAGGGCGGCATCTTCGCGTATCCGCGCGACAAGAAGAGCCCGGACGGGAAGCTGCGGCTCTTGTACGAGGCGAACCCGATGGCGTTCATCTTCGAGAACGCGGGGGGTGCTGGTACCGACGGCGAGAAGCCCATCCTCGACATCTCGCCGACGAAGATGCATCAGCGCACGCCGCTGATCCTCGGCTCCAAGGAAGACGTCGCCGCGTTCGGCGAGTTCTCGACGGGGAAGCGATGAAGGCGCGCCGCTGGTTGGGTGTGGGTGTGGTCGCGTGCGCGGTCGTCCTCGGGGCAGGGGCGTGCAAGCGCTCGGACGGTGATGGTGCGAGCGGAAGCTCGACGACGAGCACGCCGTCGCTCGCGCAGAAGGCGCTGACGTTCCTCTCGGGCGGCGTGTTCGAGGGGGAGGTCACCGGGGACATGACGATGCCCGCGACGGGCAAGCATCAGGTCACGTGGGGGTTCAAGGGCGACAAGGTCCGCTACGACTTGCCGACCGGCGGTGCGCTCACGGGCGGGTGGATCCTCTTCGATGGGTCCACGAAGAAGATGTACATGATCAACGATCACCAGAAGACGGTGATGACGATGGACTCGACGAAGGGCGCGCCGGGAGCGGCCGCCGCGTCGGCGAAGGTCACGAAGAGCGGAAAGCACGAGACGATCGCGGGCTACGACTGCGAGGACTGGACCGTCGAGACCACGAGCGGCAAGACGGAGACGTGCGTGTCGGAGGGGCTCACCTTCTCGTTCGGGAGCCCGCGGGACTCGGCGAACGATTGGGCGAAGGCGCTGGCGGACGAGAAGCGCTTCCCGCTGCGGAGCGTGACGTACGACGCAGCGGGCACGGAGCAGTCGCGGCTCGAGGTGACCAAGATCGAACGGAAGACGATGGATGCGTCGAAGTTCGAGGTGCCGATGGGGTACCGCGAGATGGACTTGGGGGCGCTGCTTGGTGGGATGGCTCGTCCGCGGTGAAGAGAAAAGGACGAATCCGGAGTTGAGAACGGGAACGGGAACGGGAATGCGAAGCGTCTCGTTTCACGATCTGCAGGAGTGCGAAACCCCGCTCCAGGGGACCGTCGTCGCGGACTTTGGGGCCGTCGTGAAGCTCCTCGAGGCCCTTCGGGACCGCGCGGCGTTCTTCTTCGAGCTCCGGAGCGACGACGGTCCCACTCTCACCGTCGGCTTGGCGCGCGAGTGGGGGTGCGTCCAGTACGGTCGCTCCGATGGTGAGCCACCCTATCTGGTCGCATGCGGGGCGACCGGCGGGACTTCGTCGATCGAGTTCCTCGCCGGAGGGACGCCGACGCCCGTTGCTGCAAGGCACTGCCTCGCGCGCGGCGAGCTGTTGGAGCTGCTGCGAGCGTTCATGGATGGCGAAGACCTTCGGGGCGCTGCGATCTGGGAAGAGGTCTGAGCCGACCGCGGGGATGAAAGAGGGTGCCGGCGCCGGCTTCGCGTGAGACGATGAGCTCGTGAACGTTGCCTCGCCGAAGCGCGTTTCGTTCGAGGACTACCTGATCGGAGAGTCGTCGGGCGACGCGAAGCACGAGTGGTGTGACGGAGTCGTCTACGCCATGTCGCGGGGGTCGCCCGAGCACGCGCGCCTCACCATGCGGATCGCACGAGCGATTGGAGACGCGCTTCAAGATGAGTGCGAGGTCTACTCGTCCGACCTCATGCTCTACGTCGACGCTGCGAAGCTTTCGACGTACGCCGACGCGAGCGTGGTCTGCGGGTCGGTCGAGACCAAGACCGTTCGAAAGAACGGAAAGTCGCTCGGAGAAGCGGTCACGAACCCGACCGTGATCATCGAGGTGCTCTCGGAGGCAACCGAGCGCTACGACCGGGACGGGAAATTCCGTGCGTACCAGCAGCTGGCATCGCTCGAGGAGTACGTTCTCGTCGCGCAGGACGAACGATGCATCGAGGTCTATCGGCGCGAGGGCGGGACGTGGCGCTGTGAGACGGCTGGCGCCGGCGAGCGGGTCACCATCCATGGAAAAGCGATCACTGTGGACAGCGTTCACGGATAGGCCCGGCCCGCGATGACTCGGGCCGAGCTCCTGGACCTGATTTCGCGTGAGCCTCTCCTTGGGCGCGTCTTGGCTCGCGTAAGGGAGGACGCTCAGCACGATCCGGCGCACGATGTCGACCATTTGCTCCGCGTCGCCATTGCGACCCTGAAGATCGATCCGGTGCTCGATCCAGTCGAGGCCGTTTGCGCCGCGCTGCTGCACGACGTCGTCAATTTGCCCAAGGACCACCCGGAGCGCGCTCTGGCGAGCGCGCGCTCGGCGGGGGAGGCTCGGCGCCTCCTCGCGGGCGCGCTCTCCGATGACGCCATCGAGCGCGTCGCGGCTGCGATCGAGGACCACTCGTTCAGCGCGGGGCGCGTGCCCCGGTCGCCGCTCGGCGAGGCCCTTCAGGATGCCGACCGGCTCGAGGCGCTCGGCGCGCTCGGCATCGCGCGCACGTTCTCGACCGGCGTGCGGATGGGGGCTCGCTACTTCGACCCCGAGGACCCGTGGGCGGTGCGGCGAGACCTCGACGACAAGGCGTTCTCGGTGGACCACTTCTTCACGAAGCTCCTGCGCCTGCCAGAGACGTTTCGTACCAAATTGGGACGGGAAGAGGCCGAAAGGCGAGTCGCGATCATGCGGTCCTTCCTCGATGCGATGGGGGAGGAAATCGGCTCCCCGCGCCGAGGCGCATGCCGGTGCGCGGCGTGGGAGGGGACGGACCCGAGCTACACCTCGTCGTTCCCCGACAGCGTCTTCGAGACGCTCCTCTGCGAAGTGGTGGGCGACTACCACGGAGCGCTGCCGCACCGAGGTCGCCTCCGCTGCCGCCGCTGCGGAGCGACGTTCGCCTACCGAGCGGAGCTCTCCCACACGGAAGTGGAGCGAGAGTCCCAAGCCGATCGCGTGATCGCAGCGCTGCGAGCCGGCCGAGAAGCGCAGGTAGGAGGAGGCCGCTCCTTCGCGACCTACGTCATCCGAGAGAACCAGCCCCTCCTGATCACGTCGGACGACGGCTTCACCGAAGAGCTCCCGATCACCGAATCGCGCCTCCGAGAACTCATCGAGGAGCACGCAAACCTCTTCGCCGACTACCTCCGTCACTGGTCGCGGTAGCGAGGCGATCCTAGCCGCGCGCGGGGACACCACCCGACGGAACGCCCATTCGGATTCGCGCTCGCCTTCCGCGTTCCGCGATCCCGTTCCCGTTCTTCACTCCGGATTCGTCTTTTCTCTTCACACGCCCTGCGTCTCCGGAGCCCAAACATACTTGTGCATCTGCAGCTGCACCCGCACCGGCAGCTTGTCCTCGAGCACCCACGCCACGAGCTGCTTCGTCGCCAGCTTCCCGAAGACCGTACTCGCGAGCAGGTTCTTCGTCCGCGCCGGCAGCCCGCGCTCGCGCACGGCCGCGCGCATCCACTCGTAGTCCTCGCGGCTCGCGAGCACGAACTTGATCTCGTCCCGGTGCGTGAGGTGCTCCAGGTTGGACCACCGGTTCCGCGCCGACTCGCCCGAGCCCGGCGCCTTCAGGTCCATGATCTTGTGCACGCGCGGATCCACGCGCGAGACGTCCGCTTCGCCGCTGGTCTCGATCAGCACCGTCTTCCCGCGATCGCACAGCTCCGCCAGGAGCGGGAGCACGCCCGGCTGGAGGAGCGGCTCGCCCCCCGTGAGCTCCACCAGCTCCGTCTCGAACGACAGCGCCTTGGCGAGCACGTCCGCGCGAGCCATCCGCGTGCCGCCGTAGAAGGCCTGCGGCGTGTCGCACCACGTGCAGCGCAGGTTGCAGCCCGTCGTTCGCACGAACGTGCAGGGCAGCCCGGCGAACGTCGATTCGCCTTGGACGCTCGCGTAGATCTCGTGAATGACGAGGGTGTCTTCCTTGGCCACGTTACTCGTTCTTCTTGGACGGTAGCACCGCTGCGTCCAGATCCCCGCTCAGGTCGATGTCGATGTACTCCACGCCGTCGCTGCTCGACGCCGAAGGCGCCGGCGGGACGGACGTCGATGCGTGCCGGTAGTGGACCCAGAGCGCACCGATTGCGCCCCCGATCCCGATCACGGCGAGGAGCACGATCCGCACGAGGCTCCCCACGCCGAGGCCGCTCAGCGCGGCCTCCGGCTTCCGGTCGGTGAACGTCTTCTTCGGGGGTTTCTTTTTCGCCATTCCCGTCTCGGGTGTGTAGTTTGAGCCCGAGTGCCGTTGAAGCCAATTTTGCGATCCAGGGCCGGACTGGTGGCGACGTTCGCCGCCGTGGCCCTGCTGCGCTGCGGGGGCCCCGCCCCCAAGGCGCCGACGCCGACGCTTCCACCGCCTCCGACGCCGCGCACGGACCCGATCACCGCCGACGGCTCCTACTGGGAGGAGGTACCGGTCGCCGTGCTCGCGCAGCCCGCCGGCGCGCGCCTGCCGTGGGACGACAAGGCCCTCGACGGCGCGCCCGCGTATGCCCCGCTCGACGAGAAAGCACAGGCGCGCGTGCGCGAGTACGGGCTCCTCGTTCGGCGCAACGACGCGCACGACGCGAGGCTCGGCGCCCTCTACCTCGCCGCGCGCACTGCGAAGACGCCTTGGGTCGTCACCCTCGACGCGCTGTTCGCGCTCGTCACCAGCGCCTACGGCGCCGCCGTCGCCGAGGCCAACGCGAACCTCGTGGAGCCCGGGCTGAAGGTGCTCCTGCCTCTCGTCGACGATCGCCTCGCCGGTGAGCAGCGCAGCGCACGCGCGGATACGGCACCCGCGTACGCGCTCGCGCGCACGATCGTCGGCGTCGCCCGCGCGCTGCTCGACAAGACCTTCGTCGTGGACCCGGCGAGCCCGATCCGCGCCGAGCTCCAGCGCATCACCGCCCACTTGGGCCCCGCGCCGAGCGAGCTCCTCGGCCGCACCGTGGACTACGGCGTCTTCGACCTCCAGGGCGGGGTCGGGACCGACGAGCGCGTGCTCGCGACCTTCCGCGCGCGGACGTGGTTGAGCGAGGCCGCGCTGATCCTCTCCGTGCGAGCGCCGGCGAAGGCGCCGGTCGACGTGATGGTCCAACGCACGCACGCCCGCGCCGCGATGGTGCTCACTCACGCCCTGGACGCCGAGACCGACGTGAAGGCGGCGCAGGCGTGGGCGCAGATCGCCGACGTCGAGACGTTCCTGTTCGGCGCCGGGGACGACTGGGACCCGCGCCTCCTCGGCCGGCTCGCGACCGACGCGCAGATCGACCTCCGCGATGGCGGCACGTTCGTGAACGTCGCCAAGGTCGATCAGCTGCGCTCGAAGGCGGGCGCCGCGGATCCGGCGTTCCGTTCGCGCTCGAACGACCTCGGCGCTGCGCTGGCGAAGGATCCCTCTCCCCAAGGCGAAGCTCCGCTCGTCACCTTTCGGCTCTTCGGCGCGAGCGCCCCGCCCGACGTGATCGCGCTCGGTAAGCTCGTCTCGCCGCGCGTCGGATCCCATTTTGGTACCGGCACGCCGTTCACCCTCCGCGATGGCATTCGCGCGTTGCCGATGGGGCTCGATCTCGCGGCTGCGGTCGGCTCGGTCGACGCGCGCGAGATCCTCCACGAGACGGGGGACGACGCGTACGAGCGCTTCGAGACCGTGCTCGGCGAGCTCGCCGCCAAGTCGCTCCCGACCGAGCCGCCGGCCCGCCATCGCACCCCGTACCTGTCGCTCCTCGATGCGTTCGCGGCGTACCTCGCGCCGTCCACGGAAGACGTCGCGCAGCCCACGACCGCCGGCGCGGCCTGGCGCCGGCGCAAGGTGGCGACCGTGCTCGCCGGTTGGGCGCGCCTGCGCCACGCGGCGCTCGGCTCCGCGCGCGCACGCGTCCTCCTCGACGAGCAGACGCCTCCGCCCGAAGACTCGGTCGCGTTCGTCGAGCCCCACCCGGAGGCGATCGCGCGCTTGCTCGGCGCGACCCGGCAGCTCCGGCGCGGACTCCTCGCGCTCCATGGGATTGCGGCCGGCGGTGCGACCGACGTGATGCTCGACAAGCTCGAAGGTCTCCTGCTCGACGCCTTCGACGTCGCGCTCCGCGAGGCGGGGAGCTCTCCGCTCGGCGCGAAGGAGCTCCGCACGCTCGATGGGATGCCGAGCGCGATCGCGAACTTGGAGAAGCGGCTCGGGCAGCCCGCGGCGAGCCCGGCGATCGCCGTCGTCCACTCGGACGTCGTCGGGAAGCGCTTCCTCGAGGTCGGGACCGGCTTCGTCGAAGAAACGACGATGGTCCTCCGGATCCCCGGCGCGCCTGTTCCGACCGTCTTCGTCGGCGCTCACGTCCCCTTCGTCGAGCGCGCGCAGTCCTTGCGGACGACGGACGCGATCTTCCAAGGTCAGCTCGAGAAGACGCGCGCCGCCACCCCCGCGTGGCAGCGGAGCTTCCGCGAAGAGTGAGTCACGCCGGCGAGGGCGCCTTGGCCTTCGCCTTCGCCGCGCGCAGACCCCGCCGGCGCCGGAACACCCAGAACGCCGCGGCGCCGAACAGCAGCGCGACCGCCAGGATGATGAACGGCAGGAACACGGCCACGATCGACGTGATGGTGGCGACGATGTCCTCGATCGTGCTCACGACCGGTGCACCGACGCCGAGCGTGCTCGCGTTCACGACCGGCCGCGCGGCGGCCTTCGTCGCGTGGACGCTGAACGCGATGAGCAGGCCGGCGACGAGCGCGACCGCCGGGTGCATGTCGGTGATGATGCCCGCGCTCGCCGCGAACAAGATCGCTCCGGCAGCGGGGCGGACGAAGGTCTGCACGACGTCGTTGACGTGGTCGGCGCCGGGGATTTTGTCGACGACGATCTCGACGAAGAGGAGCACGCCGATGATCGCGATCGCCCACCACCGCGTGAGGACGTCGAACGGCTCGCCCAGATGGAGCACCCCGAGCCGCCCCAGCACGGCGACGATCATCAGGGGAACGTAGGCGTTCAACCCGGCGGCCCCCGAGAGCCCGAACGCGCTGAGAATGCCGGCGAGAGCCATCCCTCGGGACCAACCTGCCTACGAAGCGCCGCGAGCGCAAGTCATCGGTCGAAGAGGATGGCGTCGCACATCAGGTTCCCGTGGCGATTCACGGAGGTAGAGCCGCTGAAGCACCCCTGTTCGCCGTACGTGGCGGCACCCAAGAAGGGGGCGCGGCCGATCTTCTCGCCGAAGATGCGGGCGACCTCGGCCGAGCTCGCATCCCCGATCGCTCCGACGCAGCCGCCGCAGTACACGAGGATGCCGCCGGCGAGCGCGCTCTCGCGGCTCGTGCCGAGCGCGCGCTGCGCGACCTGACGCGTTCGATCGAGGAGGGACGCCTCCGAGCCGAGCATGAGCACGAGCTCGTCGCCGACGGCCATCTCGGTGAAGAACGAGAGCGAGCCATCGGGGCGGACCTCGTGCGGATGCGAGAGGAGGTAGCGCGGCACCTGCCCGACCCGATCGACCATGCGCCCGATCGGATCGAGCGACGTCTGCGCGAGCACGACGCCACCACGCTCGACCGCCGCGCCGAGCTTTCCGTTGGTCCAGTGATCGTAGACCTTGGCTGCGGGCTGCCCGTCGATCGTCTGGACCACGCGCCCCGAGGCCGCGGTGACCTTCCCCTTCTGACCCGTCGGCGTGTACCCCGCGATGAACGAGCCGTGAATCTCGTGCGGCGAGGTGAACCCCGCGATCACGAAGCCTTCGCGCTCGGTGCGCAGGCCGGAGAAGACGCGCCAATCGCCGCGCAGATCGTCGTCGGCCGCGCTCCCGCCGTAGATCGGCACCGAGCCGTCGAACGCTTCGTCGATGCCGGCGAGCACGCGCTCCTCGAACCCCGGCGTGGCGTGGAGGAGGAGGACGTCGGGCTTGCGACCCAGAACCTGCTTCACCTCGGCGGCGGCCGACCGTGCTTCCTCGCGGGAGCGGGCGGCGTTGGTCGCACGGAGCACGGGGGCGGCCCGCACGTCGTTCGACTCGCCCGCGAGCACGTGCACCCCGCGCTCGAACCCGGCCGGCGTGAAGACGCCCCGGAAGGACGTGCACCCGAAGACGTTGCCCCCGACCGTCGGCGCGATCGCGCGGAGCGCCTCTTCGAGCGGCGCGTCGACGGTCGCATACACCAGAGCCCAGCGAGCAGAGCTGGGCCTACCCCCCGACTCGTAGCGATAGGTCCGCATCGATCCGAGGGTACGCCGACTCGGACCGGAATCGAGCCCGAACGCCCCAACGGGGCGCGGCGCCCACGTACACCGTACGCAACGAATGCGAGCCTAGCGGAGAGGGCGGGATTCGAACCCGCGGTAGGCTTTTGACCTACGCTCGCTTAGCAAGCGAGTACCTTCGGCCACTCGGTCACCTCTCCAAGAGTGGGGCGCGGAACCTAGCGAAAAGTGCCCCGCCGCGCAAGCCGACGCCGTACAGACGCCGGAGACCGTGGATTTGGACGTTTTCCCCGCGGAAGTAGGTAGCCTCGGGCGGCCGTGTCGCTCTGGAACCAGATCAAACGCCTCTTCGGCGGTGCACCCGAGCCGGCTCCAGAGAGCACCCCCTCGGCGGCCGAGCCCGGGGCTCCCGCCAAGGCGCCTTCCACGCGCGAGGAGCTCTTCACCGCCGAGGTCGAGCGCGCGCTGGTCGCCACCGGCGCGAAGGTGGTGCGGCGCCTCCCCGACGAGTTCGGGATCGTCGCCAAGCGCGGTGACTCCGAGTTCACCATCTATCTCGGCAACACGTTCCGCGAGACGCGCGACGTCGACCCCGCCGAGCGCCAGCGCCGGATCGCGATTCTGGTCGGCATCTTCCCCGGCGTGGAGGGCACGATCGCGTGGGAAGAAGCGGCCCCGCGCTTGGTCCCGATCCTGCGCCCCGCCACCGCGTTCCTCGCCGTGACCTCCCGCGCGGGCGCGCTGCCCGTCTTTCATCGGCCCGCGGCGCCGATGCTCCTCGAGGCGATCGCGATCGATTCGCCGCAGAGCATGCAGATGCTCACGCGCGATCTCGCCCAGAAGTGGGGCGTCTCCGACGACGAGATCTTCGCGCGTGCGCGCGCGAACCTCGCCGCTGCCGCCGTCGCGATGGCGCCGTACGATCCGGAGGCGCCGTATCCGATCTTCGTCGTCACGAACGACGACAGCTACGAGTCGTCGCGGCTGCTCCTCCCGGGCTTCCTCGCGTCGTTCGCGGGGCGCGTGAACGGGCGCCCGATCGCGATCGCGCCCGACCGAGCGATGCTCGTCGTCGGCGGGGACGGCGACCCGGCCTGCATCGAGCGCATGCTCGGCACCGCCGAGCGCCAGTGGAGCTCGTCGCCGCGCAGCATCTCCCCCGCGCTCTACGGCGTGGACGAGACCGGGGCCCTGGTGCCGTACCACGCCCCCGCCGGGCACCCCCTCGCGCCCGCGATCGAGCTCGCCCACGTCAAGCTCGCGCTCCACGAGTACGAGCACCAGAAGCCGATCCTCCAGCAGAAGCTCGGGGACGACGTCTTCGTCGCGTCGTTTTCGGCGGTGAAGACGGACACGGGTGAGCTCTTCTCCTACTGCACGTGGACCCGCAGCGTCCCCTCGGTCCTGCCGCGGACCGACTTCGTCATGCTCTTCGACGACCAAGCCGAGCATCCGGGCCCGGATCCCAAGACGGATCGGGTGCCGTGGGCCCAAGTCGCCGCGCACCTGACCGAGCTCCCCGGCGAAGACCCTCCGCGTTTCCGTACCGGCGCGTGGCCGGAATCGAGGTAACCTCTCCTCCCCCATGGCTCAGCGGATCACCCTCTTCACCGTCGTCGTCCGCGACTACGACGAGGCGATCGCGTTCTACACTCGGCGGCTCGGCTTCGACGTCATCGAGGACACGGATCTCGGCGACGGCAAGCGCTGGGTCCGCGTGCGCCCGCGCGGCTCCACCGCGAGCGGGATCCTCCTCGCGCGGGCGAAGAGCCCGGAGGAAGAAGCCGCGATCGGCCGCCAGGCCGGCGGACGCGTCTTCGTCTTCCTCGAGACCGACGACTTCGATCGCGACTACCAAGCGTACGTCTCCCGCGGCGTCACGTTCCTTCGTCCGCCCGAGGTCATGCCCTACGGTCGCGTCGCCGTCTTCGTCGACCTGTACGGCAACCAGTTCGATCTGCTCGAGTCGGCGAAGAAGTGATCTTCAAGGAAGTCGCTCGCCTCCGCCGAAGGGTGCGCGCGGCGACGCGCAACGCCCTCGAGATCGCCCGTGTCGGGCGTCTCTCGACGACGGATGCCTCCGCCTACGCGATCGTGGATCGCGGCAAGGACTACCGGCTCCGCCGCTACCAGACCACCGGGCTCCCGGGGGCGCCGGTCGCCGTGCTCATCCCGCCGCTGATGGTCACGGCGGAGATCTACGACGTTGCGCCCGACATCTCCGCCGTCGCCGCGCTCGGCTCGCGCGGGATCATCCCGTACGTCGTCGACTTCGGTGCCCCCGAGCGCGAGGCGGGCGGCTTCGAGCGCACGCTGGACGATCACGTGCGCGCGGTACTGGCGGCGATCGCGCGCGTGCGCGAGATGGAGGAGGGCCGCCCCGTCCACCTCCTCGGCTACTCGCAGGGCGGCATGTTCGCCTACCAGGCCGCAGCGTACCTGCGCGGCGCGGGGCTCGGCTCGATCATCACGTTCGGCAGCCCCGTCGACATCCACCGCAACCTGCCCGCGGTGCGGAGCGACGTGACCGGCGCGCTCGTCGAGTACATCGAGCCGGCGCTGCGGCCCATCTTCGAGCGGCTCGAGGCCCTCCCCGGCGCGCTGACGAGCACCGGCTTCAAGATCGTGAGTGGCCGCAAGGAGATCGAGCAGCGGATCGATTTCCTGCGGATGCTCCACGACCGGAACGCGTTGGAGCGGAGCGAGGCGCGGCGGCGCTTCCTCGGCGGCGAGGGGTTCGTCGCGTGGCCCGGCCCTGCGTTTCGCTCGTTCGTGAGCGACTTCATCGTCCACAACCGCATGCTCTCGGGCGGCTTCGTCATCAACGGGCGCACCGTCACGCTCGCCGACCTCGCGTGCCCCATCCTCGCGTTCGTCGGCACCACCGACGAGATTGCCCGCCCCGAGGCGGTCCGCGCGATCACGACCGCCGCCCCCGACGCCAAGGTCACGTTCTTCCCGATCCGCGCCGGGCACTTCGGGCTCGTCGTCGGGTCCCGCGCGATGAGCACGACCTGGCCCACCGTCAGCGACTGGATGCATTACCAAAATGGTACCGGTCCCAAGCCGCGCTTCCTCGCGACCAAGGATGCCCCGGAGCCCGAGGACGACGCCGATTTCGACGTCGAGCTCGAGCTCCTGTTCGGCGCGCTCCGCCGGACGACCGCGAACGCCTGGCGCCGGCTCGGGGACGCGGCGGCCTCCGCCTCGGACACGATCGACGCCCTCCGCTGGCAGGAGCCGCGCTTGCGCCGGCTCGCGAACCTCTCGGACGAGGACGCGATCGGACCCGCGGCTGCCTTGCGCGACGCCGCGGCGAGCCACCCGGACGCCACCTTCTTCCTCTGGCGCGGGCGCGCCTTCACCTACCGCGACGCCGACGAGCGCGTGACCAACGTCACGAAGGGCCTCTGGGCGAGCGGCGTGCGCCCGAAGGACCGCGTGCTCGTCGTCATGGGCTCGCGCCCGAGCTTCCTCACCGTCGTCACCGCGGTGGCGCGCCTCGGCGCCGTCCCCGTCATCGCTCCGCCCTACGCCCCGCTCGAGCATCTGCGGGCGAGCGCCGGGGCCGAGGACGCGCGGATCGTGGTCGCCGATCCCGAGCACGG
This sequence comes from Polyangiaceae bacterium, assembly GCA_044224495.1. Classification (GTDB taxonomy): domain Bacteria; phylum Myxococcota_A; class Polyangia; order Polyangiales; family Polyangiaceae; genus JBGAKG01. Next base: position 400,164 of record JBGAKG010000004.1, read on the forward strand.
CGCGCGCTTGGCCCCTGCGTTCCGCACCGTGCTCGTGCTCGGCGGCGGCGGCGCTGCGCGCGAGCTCGCGCCCGGGCTCGTCGACATGGAGGCGATCGACGTCTCCTCGATCACCGTGCCGGTCCCGCTCGACGCCGCCAAGGCGAAGGATCTCGCGATGATCCTCCTCCGCCCCGCCGGCGAGCCGTCGGCCGGGCTGCGCTCGGCGCACGTCACCGGCCGGCGCTGGGCGCTCTCGGCGTTGGGCGCGGCCGCCGCGTGCACGTTGAAGGTGTCGGACACCGTGTACTGCGCGATCCCGCTCCATCACCCGACCGGGATCCTCGCGAGCGTGGGCGCCGCTCTCCTCGGTGGCTCGCGGCTCGCGCTCGGGGAGAGCTTCGATCCCGTCACGTTCACGAAGGACGTGCGGCGCGTCGGGGCGACGGTGGTCTTCTACGCCGGGGAGATGCTGCGGCGCCTGCTCGAGGCGCCCGCTTCCCCCGCGGATCGCACGCTTCCGGTGCGCCTGTTCGCCGGGAGCGGCATGCGCCCGCGCCTCGCCGAGACGATCGAGGCGCGCTTCGGCGTGGGCACGCTCGAGTTCTATGCGAGCACGAGCCTTCGCGTCGTCTTCGCCAACGCGGTCGGCAAGAAGCCCGGCGCGCTCGGTCGCCCGCTCCCGGGCAGCGCTCACGTCGAGCTCGTGCGGTGCGATCTCGCCGCGCGCGCGCCCGTCCGGGATGCGCACGGGCAGCTCGTCGAGGCCGGTCCCGGTGAAGAGGGCGTTCTCCGGATCCAGGGCGACGACGGGCGCGAGCTCACCGGCACCGACGTCTTGCGCAAGGACGACGACGGCGACTACTGGCTCGTCGACGCGCTCGCGGGGTTCGTCCCCACGGAGCGGGGCGTGGTCCCGCTGCGCCCGATCGAAGATGCGCTCTACGAGCTCCCCGGCGTGAAGCTCGCCGTCGCCTGGGTCGAGCGCGGGATCGTCCGCGCGGCGATCACGTGTGACGAGACGCAGACCCCGCGCTTCCGCGAGGCGCTGGAGGCGATCCCGCGCGCGCTCCGCCCCGACGAGCTCGCCGTCGCCGAGGCGATCCCGCTCACCGACGGCTACCGCGCCGATCGCAACGCCGGGCCGCGCTTGGTGCTCCGCGAGCGGCTGCTCGGCCGCTCCGGGTGAGCCTCACTCGTCGCCGCAGACCCGATCGATCGCGGTGAGCAGCTGGTGCTTCACGAGCGGCTTCGCGAGGACCCGCTCCTGACGCTCGGCCACGAACGCCGTCGCGCGCGCGGTGAACGTGCCGCCCGTACAGAAGAGCATCCGCTCCGTCAGCGCGGGCAGGTGCTCACCGACCCAAGCGTGGAGCGCAATCCCGTCGACGTCCGGCATCATCAGATCGCAGAGGATGGCGTCCCAGTTGGGATCGTCCTCCAGGATCTGGATCGCGTCGCGCCCGCCGCGGGCGAGCGCGAGCTCCACCCGGGGGCCCAGGAGGCGCGCGATCGCACGCAGGATCGGCTCTTCGTCGTCCACGACGAGCACCTTCCGCCGCGCGCGCGCCACCCCTGCGCTCGCCGCGGTGGCGCTGGTCTCGGCGCTCGGCGGAGGGGCGACCGGCAGATCGAAGAAGAAGGACGTCCCGCCTTCGCCGCTCTGCCAGCGGAGCTCGCTTCCATGGCCGCGGAGCACGTCGTTCGCGAACGCGATGTTCAGCGACGGCCACCCGCGCGCCTTGCCGGTGTCCTTGATCGTGACGCGGACGCGTTCGCCGCTGCGCTCGGTGACGATCTCGACGGCGTTGGTGTCGGGGGCACCCTCGTCGATCGCGTGCATGGCTCCGACCAGGAGCTGCGTGAGCACGTGCGTGAGCTTGGAGCGATCCGCGCGCACTTCCGGGATGCGCCCGTACGAGCGCACCAGGCGCGCGCGGTACTTGAGTTGGTTCGCGATGAGCCCACACGCGCGGTCCGCGACCCCGTTCAGGTCGAGCGTCTCCAGTCGGAGCGCTTCGCCGGGCTGGAGCGACTTCATGTCGGAGACGATGCGGCTCACTTGGAGCAGCGCGCGGATCGAGTCGCGCGCGATCTCGCGTGACTCGTGGATGACGGGCCGCAAGCGCGCTTCGTCGAGCGCCGCGGCGACCCGGTTCGGGCCGTTGCCGTCGCGGCTCTTCTCGCGCACTTCGTCGAGCGCGTGGCCGAGGTACTCGAGGTGCTCCTGCAGCGCCTCGAGGTTCGTGAGGATCGCGGCGACGGGGTTGTTGATCTCGTGCGCGATGCCGGCGGCGAGCTCGCCGACGGCGGCCGCGCGTTCGGCGTCGATCAGCCGCCGCTGGTACGTCGCCTCGAGCCGCTCGCGCCGCTCGAGCTCTTCGCCCAGCATGTTGAGGCCGGCGGCGATCGCGTCGAGCGACTTCGTCCCGTCGCCGACGTCCGCGACCTGGCGCGGCCCCCGCGAGGCGAACCCGACGAGGACGCGCATGAGCTCGGCGAGGCGCTCGTCTTCGCTCATGGCTGCGCGCCGTCGACGAACTGCTCCAGCCACGCTGCGGCGTCTGCCTCCGAGTTGAACATCCGCGTCGGGGTGATGGGCCGATTGAATCCCAAGTAGAAGTTGCCGAGCATCCGGCTCAGCGGAGAGCCGACGACGAGCGCGACGGCAGCACACACCGCCTCGGCCTCGGGGCTGGCGAAGTAGGCGCGCGCGGCGGCGGTCTGCGAGCGGATGGGGCGGAGGTCGACGAGGACCGCGATCCGCTTGCCGCTCGCGAGCTTGGCGGTGGCGGCGAGGTTCTCCTTCGCGTCGGCCAGGTCCACCTCCGCCCCGTCGTGGAAGCGCGCCCACATCAGCCGATCCATGCGAAAGGCGCAGGTCCGCGTCCGGTCGACGTTGGAGCCCGTGGCGGGGAATCCCACAATGGGAATGCTAACAAGGACCGCCGGTTCGGTCATTCGCCATCGGGCTTCTTTCCCCCGCCTTTCGCCGGGGCAAACTTGCCACGCTCGCGGCCGGACTCGGCGATCGCGCGGCGGAGCAGGAACTCGATCTGCCCGTTCAGACTGCGCAAATCGTCATTTGCCCAGCGCTGAACCGCCTCGAGCACCGCCGGGTCGACCCGGAGAAGGAACGCCTTCCGCTCCGCCATGGCTCCGTCTCAGGAGTAGATGGTTCCGCTGTTGATGACCGGCTGAGCTGCCCGGTCACTGCAGAGCACGACCAAGAGATTCGACACCATCTGGGCCTTTCGCTCCTCGTCGAGCTCCACGATCTTCTGCTCCGCGAGGTGCTGGAGCGCCATCTGCACCATCGTCACCGCGCCCTCGACGATCTTCGAGCGCGCCGCGATCACGGCCGTCGCCTGTTGGCGCTGGAGCATCGCGTGGGCGATCTCCGGCGCGTACGCGAGGTGGCTCACCTTCGCATCGACGACGTCGATGCCGGCCAGCGCGATGTGGCTCTGGATCTCGGCCTTGAGCGCCTCGGCGATCTCGCCCGTGTTGCGACGGAGCGAGAGCTCGTCGTCGTGCGCGTCGTACGGGTGGCGCGACGCGAGGTTGCGCAGCGCCGCTTCGGCCTGCGTGCGAACGAACGCGGTGTAGTCGTCGACCTCGAAGGTGGCACGCGCGCTCTCCTTCACGCGGAAGACTACGACGCAGCCGATCTCGATCGGGTTGCCGTCCTTGTCGTTCACCTTCAGGTTCGGGCTCGCCCAGCTCGTGACGCGGAGCGAGAGCTTCCGCTTCGCGTAGAACGGGTTGGTCCAGCGCAGCCCGGTCTCCTTCATCGTCCCGACGTAGGTGCCGAACAACTGGAGGACCACACCCTCGTTCGGGGCGATCGTCACGAGGCCCGAGAGCGCGATGATCCCCGCGAGCCCGATCACCGGCGCTGCCAAGAGCTCGAGGGGCGCGTTGCTCCGCGCTCCGTCGACGCCCACGGCGACGGCGGCGACGAGCGCCGCGAGACTCACCAGCAACATCAACCCGCCCGGCGCTCCTTGGAGCTCGACCTCACGAACGTTGCGCATCGAAACGCCTCCTGCGCAATCAAAGTGATATCACTTTGCTACCACGTCAAGGGGCGCCGGTTTTGCTACGCTGATCGCGGAGATGCGCGCCCTTCGCCTCCTCGCGCTCGCGCTCCCGCTCCCGATCGCGTTGCTGGTCGCGGCGTGCCAGCCGCGCTCGCTCGCGACCGAGACGCCCCCGCCGGTGGCGACCGCGAGCGTCGCGCCGGCGCCCACCCCGACGGTCGCGCCCCTGCCGCCGGCGACGTGTCAGGGGACCAAGCTCCTCGTGCAGCGCCACCCGGATGGGCGCCCGTCGCGCGTGTACCTCGCTGCCGTCGTCGATGGCCAGGACGTGCTGCTGTGGATCGACACGGGCTCGCCGAAGAGCCACCTCACGCATGGGCTCACGGGTCCCCCGATCGGGCCCGACAAGGCCGTGCGCTTCGGCGATCAGACGCGCTCGTGGCCGACGTGGCGCAATCGCTTCCAACCTCCGTACGCGGGGCGCGCCGTCGTCGGCACCCTCGGTGCGGACGAGGTCCTCGCGCAGACGACCGAGATCGACCTCGACCAGGGCTGCCTCACGATGTTCCCGGCCGGCACCGTGCCGGCGTACGCGCGCGCGTGGCCGTCGGTGAAGGTCGATCGGATCGCGGGGACGGTCGTCACGTCGCTCACGGTGGATGGTCTGCCGTTCCGCGTGCTCGTCGACACGGGGGTCGACGAGACGATCGTCATCACCGACGTCGAGTCGCCGTCGGGCGATCGCTTCGTCGTCCAAGACGTGTACGGGCTCGACGTCGTGCTCGTGCGCGATCACGCCGTGCTGCGCTGGCAGACGCTCGCGCCCTGGTCCGTGACGATCGATCGGACGAAGGCGTTCGCGACCTTCGATCGGTTGGGGCTCGGCGCCGACGTGAAGGGGATGCTGGGGCTCGAGTCGATCGGGTCGCGCCGGATCGTCTTCGACGCGGCGAACGACAAGATGTGGATCGAGCCGCGCTGAGACGCCTCAGGGCGTGGCCCACTCCGGGTGGCACTCCGGCGGCGACTCCTTCACGCAGAGGCGCGTCTGCACGTCGTCGCACCAGGGGAGGGGAGCCGACGGCTCGAACGGCGCCGACTCGAGCGCGACGTGCGCCTTGTCGGAGGCGACGCGGAACCGCACTGGACCATGCGCGCTGACGTCCTGCCAGTCGTGCGGCTTCGGGGTGAAGAGCGCGACCCACTGCCAGCTCCCGTCGTCGTTGCCGTCGGCGTCGGGGCACGAGGGGCCCGTCGTGCGGACCAGGAACTCGGTGCCGAAGTCGTCCATCCGCGCGCGCGGATCGCAGGCCCCGTTCGGCCCGAGCGTCTTCGTGCCGTAGGCTTCGCCGCACGTCGTGACGGTGCGCTCGCCGGCGACGATGGAGAGCCACGGGCCCGCGCGCAGGCGCGCGACCGTGTCGGGATCCTCGTGGTTGCGCCAGACGACGCCGGGTCCGCCGTCGTGCCAGAGCACGCACGACTGCTGCGGGGTCGTCCCGCGGAGGCGGCACGCCGCCGTGATCTTCCGCCGGTGCTTCGCGTCGAGCTCGTCGAGCGACACGTTGAAGCCGGGGCGCGCGAAGCGGGGCCGCTGCACGGCGACGTCGAACGTGACCGGCGGGAGCTCGTCGATCAAGAAGCTGCCGGGGCGGTTGAGGCTGCCGTGGCCGGCGAGCGAACGCGCGAGGTACCGGAAGCGATCGACGAAGAGCGGGAGCGTGTTGGGGCCGTAGAGCGTCGAGGCTCCTTCGTAGGCCTGGTAGCGGTACTCGTCGGGCGTGGCGACGTATTGGATGTAGGCGTTGGTGAGTCCGCCGATCCGCACGCTCGACGGCGGACCGACGAGCTCGCGCCAGATGCGGTCGACCTCGTCGTCGATCGTGTGGCCCGACGTCATCGTCAGCTCGCCGGGCACGTACGCGACGAGCATGTCGTCGAAGCGAACGAGCCCGAGCGCGACCCAGCGCGGGTAGGCGCTCGGTGGCGCGATGATTCCCTGGAGACCACCCATGCCGACGGCCTTCGGGGCGTCGCAGGCGCCGCAGTCGTCGGTGTCGGTCGAGTCGGGGAAGAGGAACTCGGTCGCCGCGCGGTGATCGGTCGCTCCGCGGGTCGCGGCCTGACCGAGGACCGGCGTGCAGAGCTTCACCTGCTCGTCGCCTTTGGGACCGGGCACGGTGACCCATGCCTTCTGCATGTCGATCTCGAGGTAGCGCGCGTCGATCGCGGCGCGCTCCGTGAACGGCGTCTTCGCGTCGGCCAGGAGCTCGAGCGCGAAGTCGGCGAGCTGTGCGCCGGTCGTGAGGACCTGCTCGTGCTCGTCTTCGGCGTGGAGCGGGACGAGATCGCCTTCGTTGCCGTTCACGATCGGCCCGAGCGGATCGAGGTCGGCGCAGGCGCCGTTCGCGCACTCCGGGTAGCGCGAGGCGAGCTCGCGCCGGAGCTCGCGCTCGATCGAACGCGACGCGACGCCGAACACGTCGGCGCCGAAGACGTGATTGAGCGCGGAGAGCACGGTCGGGTGCATCGCGAAGAACGTGATCGCGCCCATCGCGCCGTTGGGTTGCGGCCGCCCGCTCGCGGGGACGATCTCGAGCACGTCGAGCGTGGGGTCGACGCGCAGGTGGTCCTCCCGCTCGCCCGGCGGGAACGGTGCCGTCGTCGGGGGCGTCCAGGTCTTCGCGTTGAGGTGGTACGCGTCGATCGAGCGGTTGCGCGAGAGGCCCCACACGTCCCCGCGCTGGAGGTGGCGGAGCTTCGCCGGCTGCGCGTGCGCGGCGGCGGTCTCGATCCCGTCCGCGATGCCGTTCGCGAGGAAGTCGAGCATCTGCTCGTCGAAGCCGGGGAAGCGCGAGCTCGTGGGACCGCCGTAGGCGTCGCCCTCCCAGTAGTGGCCCGGCCCCGCGTGGGTGTGGGTCGCGCTGATGAAGATGCGCGTCCCAGCGACCAGACCGGGGCTCGTCCGCGCGAGGCGCTGCGCGACCGACCGATGGAGCAGATGGCTCGTCGACTGGAGATCGCAGGGGACCAACGCGAGGCGACGATCGTCTTCGGTGTGGAAGAAGAAGACGCGGCACTGGATGCGGGTCCAGAAGCCGACCGAGATCAACGAATCGGGCGCGTGACCCCACGTCGCCGCGCCCGGGGGCGGCGTGATGTCGACGCGGGCCGTCCCGACGCGGAACGCGTTGGCCGGAGCGGCGTGCTCCATCCCCGGTGTCGGATGGGGGGGACCCACCGGTGCCACGTAGACCTTCGCGCACCCCGCGAGCGCCGCCGCGAGGGCGAGGAGGACGACGAAGGCGAAGCGGAGCCGCCAATCGGAGAGAGAGGGCCGGTTCATGGGAAGAGCGTCGAGTCGAGGTGGATGCGGAAGCCGATGCCGCCGCCGATCTGGGGCTGGAACTGATCCGCGACGGGGTAAGCGAACGTCGCGGTGAGGAACGGAACGAGGAGGAACGTCGGACGGAGGAGCGCGTTGTCGCCGAACGCCGCGTCGCCGAGCCGAATCGGGAGCGCGAACGTGGCGCCGCCGGCTAACGCGATCCGGGTGGGCTCGCTCGCGCCCATCGCGCCACGCGCGGCGCCGAGCAAACCGAAGACCTCGAAGCCGATCGAGCGCCGGTACCCGCGGGGGATGAGCGAGTAGCCGAACTCGGCGAGGTAACGCGATCGATCGTAGTCGACGTACGGGCTCGCCTGGACGAAGTGATCGATCCGGACGCCCATCGCGAAGCCGTCGGACGTGGCGAACGGCGTGTGCGTCTGCAGCTCGATCCCGAGCCCCGCGGAGGTGGACGGAGAGTTGACGATCGATTGCTCGACCATCGGCGAGGCGGTGGCCGCGCAGCCCCCGCAACACGCGACTACTCCAACGAGCATTGCGCCCCGGCGCCGCACGCACGTAGCATCGCTCAATCGGCGTCGTGCCGTCCACTCGATTACCGACTTGACCGAGCAGACTCCAGTCGATTTGGCGACACGCCGCTTCGTCGGCCAACGGTTGGTGCAGCCATTCGCTCGGTCTGGTGGCCCGGCGGCGGCGACGCACGCCCTCGCGGCGGTTCAAGCGCAGGATTTCCCGGGCTCGGTGTGGGCGCTCGCGCTTCGCACGGGTGCGACCGAAGCCGAGATCCTCGCCGCGTACGATCGCGGCGAGATCGTGCGGACGCACGTGCTCCGGCCGACGTGGCACCTCGTGGCCGCCGCCGACCTCGTACCCCTCCAGGCGCTGACGGCGGGGCGGGTCCGGGCGCTGCTCCGGGCCGTGGATCCCAAAGTCGGAATTGGCCTCCCCGAGATCGCCCGCGCGCGGGACGTTCTCGTGCGCAGCCTGCGCGGGACCGCGAAGACGCGCACCGAGCTCGCCGCCGAGCTGAAGAAGGCGAAGCTTCCGGCGACCGGTGTTCCGCTCGTGCACCTCCTCATGCACGCCGAGCTCGACGCCGTGATCTGCAGCGGGCCGCGGCGCGGCAGACACGGCACGTACGCGCTCGTCGACGAGCGGATCGCTCCGGTGCCCGCGCGCTCGCGGGACGTGCTCCTCGCCGATCTCGCGACGCGCTACTTCACGACCCGCGGGCCGGCGCAGGAGAAGGACTTCGGGTGGTGGTCGCACCTCGTCGTGCGGGATGCGCGCCGGGCGATCGAGCTCGCCGGTCTCCGTCGAGTGGAGCACGCAGGGGCGGTGTATTTCGCCGGGAAGGCGCCCTCACCGAGCGCGCTCCGCGCCGGCTCGAACGCCGTGCGGTTCCTCCCGAGCTACGACGAGCTCGTGGTCGCCTACCGCGACCGCTCCGCGTTGCTCCCCGATCCGACGGCGGCCGCACGGCTCGACGAGCGCTCGTTCGTCGTGGGCCGGAGCCTCGTCGTGCGGGGTGGGATCGTCGTGGGTGCGTGGCGAAGGACGTTGGGCAAGACCGAGGTCGCGATCGACGTGGACTTGCTCGATGCCCCGAGCGCCGACGAGCGCGCGGCGCTCGTCACTGAGGCCGAGCGCTACGCGTCCTTCGTCGGGCTCCGCGCCAAGTGCCGCTTCGCCGTCGCCAAGAAATCGTTCCGCGCGCGCGCGTGATCGACGATCGGGCGCGGGTACGTCTTGCCGAGCTCGACCCCCGCCCGAGCGAGCTCGCCCGCGGGCGCCGTCCACGGGGAGTGAATCCACTTCGCGTCGAGCCGCGCGAGCTCGGGGACCCAGCGCCGCACGTAGTCACCGGACGGATCGAAGCGCTCGCCCTGCGTCACGGGCGCGAAGACACGGAAGTAGGGCTGAGCGTCGCAGCCGCAGCCCGCGCTCCACTGCCAACCCATGTCGTTCTGGGCCCAGTCGCCGTCGACCAGCCAACGCAGGTAGTGGGCCTCTCCGGCGCGGAAGTCGATCAAGAGGTGCTTCGTGAGGAAGCTCGCCGAGATCATGCGCGCGCGGTTGTGGACGAAGCCTTCGCCGAGGAGCTGGCGCGCGGCCGCGTCGACGATGGGGTAGCCGGTGTGGCCGCTGACCCACGCGTCCCACGCGGCGCCCTTCGCCGGCCGCCAGGGGAAGCCGACGAAGTCCGCGCGGAACGGCTCCTGGAGCAGCTTCGGGCGGTCCCAGAGGGTGTGGTGCGCGAACTCGCGCCAGAGGAGCTCGTTCGCGTAGACGCGGACGGCCTCGCCGTCGGTCTGGGCGCGACGGTGCGCCTTCACCCAGGCCGTCCGGATCGAGAGCGTCCCGAACTTCAGATCGGCCGAGATGCGGCTCGTCCCGGCGCGATCCATCCGGTCGCGGTCCCCGGGGTAGCTCGTGATGGGTGCCGCGACGAACGCGTCGAGCCGCTCGCGGGCAGCGCGTTCGCCACCCGCGATCAGGCGCGGGTTCTTCTCGAGCCCGAGCTCGGCCAGCGCCGGGATTTGTACCGAATTGGTACGAACGTCGTCCGGGAGCGGCGGGAGCCGCTTCGGCGCGGCGAGCGGCGGCGAGACGTGGAGCGCCTTCGCGACGGCGCGCGCGAAGGGGGTGAAGACGGCGAACGGCGTCCCACCCCCGGTGCGGACGCTGCCGGGGGGAAGGAGCGTCTCTCCCTCGAAGAGCTCGAACGGGACGTCCCCGAGGGCGGTCGCGATGCGCGCGTCGCGCTCGCGCGCGAACGGCTCGACCCAGCGGTGGGCGACGACGCGGTCGACCTTCCAGCGCCGCGCGAGCGCGGGGACGAGCTCGGTGCTCTTCCCGGCGACGACGACCAGCCGGCTCCCGAGGTGCTCGACGTTCTTCTGGAGGGCCTCGAGCGCCTCGAGCAGGTACTGCATCCGGTGCGGGAGGGCGGGGGCGCGCTCGCGCGAGAAGAAGTACGGATCGAGGACGAAGAGCGGGATCACCTCGCCCGCCTCGAGGGCGGCCGTGAGCGGCGCGTGATCCGCGACGCGGAGATCCTTTCCTCGGAACCAGACGAGCGTGCGCATCCGCGATCGAACCTAGGATGTTTCGCGTTCGCTCGCGTTGTGCGGCGAGCGTTTGGGGGGCTCAGCCCTTCGCGGGCGCGGCCGCGGGGTCTTCCGCGACCTTGACCCCCGGCCACCAGTTCCACTTCCCGAAGAAGTGCATCGTGGCGGGCACGATCAAGAGGCGCACGAGCGTGGCGTCGAGCGTCACGGCCATCGCCATCCCGACGCCCATCGCCTTGACCACGACCACGCTCGCGAGCGCGAACGCGGCGAACACGGCGACCATGATCGCCGCCGCGCTGGTGATCAAGCGCCCGCTCTGGGCGAGCCCCTCGGTGACGGCGCGCTCGTTGTCGCGGTGCTTCTCGAACTCCTCCTTCATGCGCGACATCATCAGGACCTCGTAGTCCATCGACAATCCGAACACGACGCAGAAGAGGAGCACTGGGAGCGTGGGCTCGACGGGGCCGGCTTCGAAGCGGAGCACACTGGCGAGGTGGCCGTCTTGGAAGACCCAGACGAGCGCGCCGAAGCACCCGGAGATGGAGAGGAGGTTCATCAGCACCGCCTTCAGCGGCAGGATGACCGAGCGCAGGAGCAGGAACAGGATCACGTACGTGAGCACCATCACGAACGCGATCGCCTGCGGCGTGTGGCCCAGGATGAACACCATCGAGTCGAGATCGTTCGCCGAAGGGCCCGCGACGACCAGCTTCCCGTCGGCGACGGTCCGCTCGGTGCGGATCTGCTTCACGAGATCGCGCGCGGGGTCGCTCCGAGCGCCGAGCGGCGAGATCACCGACAGCACCGTGACGCCGTTGCCTCCGGTGTAGGCCATCGCCGTCGCCACGTCGATCGGACGCTCGTCCGGCGGGAGGGCGAGCATCTTCACCGCTTGCTCGCGGTCGAGCGTGGGGTCGAAGTCGAGCACGCTCTCGACGTCGTCGACGCCCTGGAGGGCGCGGAGCCGATCGCGGAGCGTGAAGAGGGCGCGCGCGCGCTCTTCGGTCATGCGGTCGTCGGGGAACTGGACGACGACGTCGATCCGGTTCTTGCCCTGCGACTCGAACTCGGTGCGGAGCGTCTCGTAGGTCGCGCGCGACTCCGTCTTCATCGGCAGCACCGAGACGTGCAGCGCCGCCATGCGCAGGCGGAGGAACGGGAGCCCGAGCGCGACGAGGAAGACGAGGGTGGGGACGAGGACGAGCAGCGGCCGGCGCATGACGCGCGGCGCGAGGCGGCGCCAGAAGTCGCGGTCCTCGCCGTCGTCCGGGCGGGGGCGCTTCCGGATCGACCACGCGTCGATCTTCGGCCCGAGCATCGCGACGATCGCGGGCAGGAAGGTGAGCGCGAAGAGGAGCGCGAAGACGACCACGAGCGCCCCGGCGATGCCCATCGACGAGAGGTAGGACCGCGGGAAGAACATGAGCCCCGCGAGGCCGACGCCGACCGCGATCCCGCTGAAGGCAATCGAGTGGCCGGCCGTCTCCATCGTCGCGATGGTGGCTTGCTCGGTCGAGAGGCCCTTCTTCACCTCTTCCCGGAAGCGGCTCACGTAGAAGAGCGAGTAGTCGATCGCGACTCCGAGCCCGATCAGCGACGCCATGTTGAGCGTGTACTGGGGCATGTCGGTCGCGTGCGAGAGCAGCATGATGACCGCGATGCCGCTGACCACGGAGAGCGCGCCGATCGCGACCGGCAGCGCCGCCGCGACCACGCTCCGGAAGACGAAGAGCAGCACGAAGAGGGCGAGCGGCAGGCTCACCAGCTCCGCGAGCAGGAGGTCGCTCTTGAGCGTGGTGTCCAGGTCGTGGCGATAGGAGAGGACGCCCGTGCACGAGAGCTCGAGCGAGGTCGTCTTCATCTTCTCGCGCACGGCCGGGTAGTCGTGCGAGGCGTCCGACAGATCGCCCTTGAGCACGACGATCGCGATCGCGCGGGTCTTGTCACGCGACACGAGCTTCGCGCCGATCGGACCCGGCGCCTCGACGGGGGACAGGACCGCCGCGACGTGGGGATCGTCCGCGAGCGGCTCGAGGGACTTGCCCATCTCCTCGTAGAAGGCGGGGTCGTCCACCGTCGTCGTCTTCGACGAGTACATGGCGACGAAGTTCGGGCCGCCGTGCTCGCCGCGCGCGTGATCGACGAGCTGCTGGGCGTCTTCCGCCTCGATCCCCTGGATCGTTCCCGTCGTCAGGTGGCCGCCGCGAAAGAGCGCCCACGCGGCGAACGCGAGGAAGACGGCGCACAGGCCGAGGAGCGCGCGGCGGCGATGAAAGACGAAGCGACCCCATGCCGCGAGCATCGGGCGCACCATACCTCTTTCGCCGGCTCGGCGTCCCCCTCGTGAGCTGCGTAGCGCGGTTCACAGCGCGTCACATCTTGGCGAGGATGCGGTCGAGCTGGGTCGTGCCGCGGAGGACCGGGGCAAAGACGTCGCCGACCGCATCGAGGCGCGCGCGCAGCGTGCGGAGGCCGAACGCGCGGGGATCGAGCCGCTCGTGGACCTCGTCCCAGCGGAGCGGGGTGCTGACCGGTGCACCGTCGGCGTCGCGGAGGGCGTAGGGAAGCACGAGGCTCTTCGCGCGGAAGTTCAAGTGGTCGAAGTAGAGCCGGCCGCGGCGCTTCTCGACCTCGGTCTCGATCGTGACGACGTCGGGGAGCAGCCGCACGAGCAGGAGCGCCACCTTCTGGGCGAAGGTCTGCGCCCGCGCCATCGTCTCGCCGGGCGCGAGCGGCACGAGCACGTGGAGCCCGCGCTTGCCGCTCGTCTTCACCACGCTCTCGACCTCGAGGAGCTCGAGGAGCCGTCGCAACGCGAGCGCGACGTCGATCGTCTGCTTCCAGGTCGTCCGCTCCCCCGGATCGAGATCGAGCACGACCCAGTCGGGCGCATCGAGCGTGCCCACGCGCGACGTCCACCCGTGGAACGTGAGCGCGGCTTGATTCACCATCCACCCGAGCGCGTCCGCCGAGCCGAAGACGAGCCTGCGATCGCCGTCGATGACGACGGGTCGCAGGTAGTCCGGCGCGCGCGGCGGCACGCGGTGCTGGTACCACGTGAAGTCGTCGATCCCGTCCGGCCATCGCTGCGCGACGACGGGGCGGTCCTTCATGTGGAGCAGCAGCACCGGCGCGACGTCGGCGTAGTACGCGGCGATCTCGCGCTTCGTGATCCCGTCGCGAGGGTAGAGCACCTTGTCCGCGTTCGTGACCTTGGGGCTCGGCGAAAGGGTGCGGTCCGCGGCGAGCGGCGCATCGGTCGCGGAGAGCGTGCACGCGTCTCCGAGCGCGGGAGGATGGACCGAGGTGGCGCGCCGAACGACGAGCCCCGTGAGGCCCATGCGCGCGACGGACGCGCGCACCTCTGCGAGCGCACCCGGGAGAGCCTGCGAGAGCACGAGTGGCGCGGCGCATCCCTCGAGGAGCTCGGCCAACCGCGCCCGCCGCGACGAGAGCGGCTGCGCGCGGAGGTCGACGTCCCCGACGTGCAAGAGGTCCGTCGCGACGAAGGCGAGTGCCCCCGAGCGATTCCCCGCGACCCAGTCCTTCAACGCAGCGAAGGAAGCGCGGCGCCCGTCGACGAGCACGACGATCGTCCCGGCGAGCACGAGCTCGTTCGGCGCGAGCGCCTTCAGCGCGGCACGGACCGCGGCGAACGGCTCGCTCCAATCGCGGAGCCCCTGTCCGAAGATGCGGATGTCGTCGCCCACCCGACACGCGAGGACCGGCACACCGTCCCACGCAAGCTCCACGACGACGTCGCCCGTGGGGCACGCGCCGTCGTCAGCGACGCTCGTCGGGACGGCGAGCCCCACGTCGCGCGCCAGCGTCCACGCGGTGCGCGTCGTCGCGGAGCGGAGCGTTGGACGGGGCGCACGCGGGCGAGCCATCGCTCCGAGGGTGCCTGTTTTTGGAAGCGCCGGGTACTGAGTCCGAGGAGGTGGTTCGATGCTTCGTTCCTTCGCTTGGTCGAGCGCGGTGCTGCTCGTAGTCGCATGTGGGGGTGAGGACTCCACCGTCATCGGGGGTGATGGTGGGACGACCGGTGACAGCAGCATCGGTCCCGATGGCGGTACGCTGCCCGACGGCGGCGCCTGCGGAACCGCGGGTCTCCCGTGCTGCACGGGCGGGCAATGTGCGAGCGGCGCTTCCTGCGTCGGCGGCACGTGTGCGCAGTGTGGCGGTCTGGGACAAGCCTGCTGTCCGGGGCGCACGTGCGGCGCGAACCAAGTCTGTACGGGAGGTGGCGGCGGCGGCGCGTCGGTCTGTGCGGCCTGTGGTGGTGGCGGCCAACCGTGCTGCGAGCTCAACACCTGCACCGGCGGGGGCTGCTGCGTGCCGAGCGGCGGGGGCAACACGCGAACGTGCCTCGCCGCTTCGTCGCAATGCCCGGGGAACACCGGCGCTTGCACGAACGGGAGCTGCGGTACGTGCGGCGGCCTGAACCAGCCGTGCTGCAACAACGCCCTCTGCACCGCGGGTGGGACCCGGTGCCAGAACGGCACGTGCTCCGCCTGCGGCGGCGCGGGCCAGGCGTGCTGCGCCAACGAGCAGTGCGGTCCCAATTTGGGATGCGCGAACAACGTCTGCGGGGCGTGCGGCGGCGCGGGCCAGCCGTGCTGCGCCGGCAACAGCTGCGGTGCGGGTCTCGGCTGCAACGACGGCAACGTCTGTGCGGTGTGCGGCGGCGCCGGACAGACCTGCTGCGCGGGGGACACCTGCAACGCGGGGAACCTGATCTGCAGTCAGGGCGGCAACTGCACGGCCTGCGGTACCCCCGGCCTCCGCTGCTGCAGCGGCAACACCTGCACGCAGGGGACCTGCAACCAGCAGACCCATTTCTGCCAATGACCTCGGCGGGCGCTCAGTCGCCTTTCGAGGAGCCCGCTCGATGATGTAGACATGCTCCATGCCTCGCGTGCGCGCGATCAGCTCTCCGAGCGCGAGCACGCGTCGTCGCGCTGCGATCGAATGGTTGCGCGCGCAGGCCCCCGCCAGCGAGGTCCTCGTCGTCGGGGCGACCTGGGACGCCGCGGTCGACGTCTCGCGTGACGTCGTCGCCGGCATCGGCGCGAGCTTCGGCTGGAAGCGCACGACCCTCCTCCGGCTGGCGGGCGAGCTCGCGGCTCCTTCGCTGGCGGCGGCGGGCAGAGTCACGGTCGCGCCGCTCGCGGTGGAGGCGGTCTGCGCGCGCATCGTCCACCGCCTCGCTCGCGAGGAGGCGCTCGGGCGCTTCGCCCCGCTCGCCCAGATGCCGGGGCTCCCCCGCGCGCTGGCACGCACGTTCGAGGAGCTGCGCCTCGCCGGGATCGAGCCCGCTTCGATCGGGACCCACCCCGAGCTCGGGCGCCTCTACCGGGCGTACTGCGGCGAGCTCGAGGCCCAGTCGCTCGCCGACCGGGCCGACGTGTTCGCCCACGCCGCGCGCGCGTGCGCCTCGCTCCCGCCGCGCCCGACCCTCTTCCTCGACGTGGCGCTCCGCAGCACGCGCGAGGCGGAGCTCGCTCGGGCGCTGTTCGAGCGCTCCGAGGCGCTCGTCACCGTCCCGACCGGGGACGAACGGTCGCTCGCCGTCCTCGCGGACGCCGGGATCCACGTCGTCGCCGAGCCCGCCGACGGGCCGCTGAAACGGTTGCAGAGCGCACTCTTCGCGGAGCACGTCGAGGAGACGCGCGGCTCGGGTCGGCTCGCGGTGACCTCGGCGCCGGGCGAGAGCCGCGAGTGCGTCGAGATCGCGCGCGCGATCCTCGCCGCGACGGAGGCGACGCCCTCGATCCCGCTCGATCGGATCGCGATCGTGCTGCGCGCGCCGACCGCGTATCGGGCGCACGTCGAAGAGGCCCTGCGTCGGGCGCACGTCCCCGCGTTCTTCGCGCGCGGCAGCACGCGCCCGGATCCGTCGGGTCGCGCGATGCTGGCGCTCCTCGGGTGTGCGGCGGAGAAGCTCTCCGCGACGCGCTTCGCCGAGTACCTCTCGCTCGGCGAGGTCCCCGAGCGGAAAGCGGGCGCCCCGCCCGACGCCCCGCCCGCGAGTGAACGGCGCCCGCCGCCCGACGACGAGCTCGGCGGCGTCGTCGTCACCGAGGACGAAGGCGAAGAAGAGTCGACGCCGACGCCCGATCCGCTTCGCGCGCCGCAGCACTGGGAGCGGCTCCTCGTCGATGCGGCCGTGATCGGCGGGCTCGATCGGTGGAAGCGGCGCCTCGACGGGCACGCGAAGCGACTCGAGCTCGATCGCGCGCACGCGCGGCAGAAGGGGCTCGACGGCGCCGAGATGCGCGCCGAGCGCGATCTGGAGTCGCTCGCGAGCCTGCGCTCGTTCGCGCTGCCGCTCCTCGAGGATCTCGGCTCGCTCCCGGCCGAAGCGCCGTGGGGCGACTGGATCGAACGCCTCTCGGCGCTCGCCGCGCGCGCGCTCCGGCGCCCCGACCGCGTCCAGCGCGTGCTCGCCGAGCTCGCCCCGATGGCGAGCGTGGGACCGATCGCGCTCGGCGAAGTGCGCATCGTCCTCGAGCGCCGTCTCCTCGAGCTCTCGGTGCCGCCCGCGCCCTCGCGCTACGGGCGCGTGTTCGTCGGTGCGCCCGAGGATCTTCGGGGGCTCGCCTTCGAGGCCGTCTTCGTCCCCGGACTCGCAGAGAAGACCTTCCCGCAGAAGGTGACCGAGGACCCCATCCTGCCCGACGCCGCGCGCGCGGAGCTCGCCCAAGCACGACTCGCGACCAACGCGACGCGGAGCGCGGACGAGCGCCTCGCGCTCCGGCTCGCCGCCGGGGCCGCGGAGCGGGAGCTCACCGCCTCCTACCCGCGCGTGGACCTGCAGCAGTCGCGCCCGCGCACGCCGTCGTTCTACGCGCTCGAGCTCCTCCGCGCCGCGGAGGGCACGCTCCCCGGCTTCGACGACCTGGCGCGCCGCGCGCAGCAGTCGACCGAGACGCGGATCGGTTGGCCCGCGCCCCGCGTCGCGCACGATGCGATCGACGAAGCCGAGTACGATCTCGCCATCCTCGAGCGGCTCGAGGGCCGACCCGAGGCCGAGACGAGCGGTGCCGCGCGCTACCTGCTCGCCGCGAACCCGCACTTGTCGCGCGCGCTCCGCTTCCGCGCCGAGCGTTGGGCGAAGAAGAAGTGGTGGCCTTCGGACGGGCTCGTCGATCCGCGGCCCGCGGCGAAGGCGGCGCTCGCCGCGCACGCCTTGTCCGCGCGCTCGTACTCGCCGACCGCGCTCCAGAACTTCAGCGCGTGCCCGTACCGGTTCGTGCTCCAAGCGATCCTGCGGCTCGCCCCACGGGAGGAGCGCGAGAGCCTGGAGGAGCTCGATGCGCTCCAGAAGGGCTCGATCTTCCACGAGACGATGTACGAGCTCTTCGTGGCCTTGCGCGCGAAGGGCCTGCTCCCGCTCGACGAAGCGCACCTCGACGAAGCGCGGCACGTCCTGGACGAGGTGATGGTGCGCGTCGCGTCGAGCTACGCCGAGGAGCTCGCGCCCGCGATCGAGCGCGTCTGGGACGACGCCATCGCCCAGATCAAAGCCGACGCGGCGGAGGCGCTCCGGCGCCTCCTCGCCGACGCGGAGTGGACGCCCACGTCGTTCGAGCTCTCGTTCGGGCTCGCCGACCGGCGCGAGCAACAGGACCCCGCGAGCAAGGACGATCCGGTCGAGCTCGACTGCGGCATTCGCCTCCGCGGATCGATCGATCTCGTCGAGACCAGCCGCAAGAACGGCTGGATCCGCGCGACCGACTTCAAGACCGGAAAGATCCGCGTCACGAACGAGACCGTCATCCAGGGCGGGAAGGTGCTGCAGCCGGTCCTGTATGCGCTCGTCCTCGAGAAGGTCGTCGCGGGCAAGACGATCGACGGCGGAAACTTGTACTATGCAACGTCGACGGGGCGCTACGAGCGTTTCCCCGTCCCACTCGACGCGCACGCGCGCGAGTCGGCGAAGATGGTCGCCGACACGATCGGTGACGCCCTCACGCAGGGGTTCCTCCCCGCCGCGCCCGCGAAGGACGAGTGCATGTGGTGCGACTACCGCCCCGTCTGCGGTCCCTACGAGGAGCAGCGCACGAAGCCCAAGCCCAAGGCCCGCCTCGAGAAGCTGGTCCAGCTGAGGAAGCGGCCATGACCACGAAGCCGCTCGCCGATCAGGATGCGCGCGATGCGATCCGCAACGCGCTCGCCGAGACACTCGTCGTCGAAGCCGCCGCGGGGACGGGGAAGACGACCGAGCTCGTCGCGCGCGTGCTGGCGTTGCTCGCGAGCGGGACCGCGAAGCTCTCCGGCATCGTCGCGGTGACGTTCACGGAGAAGGCCGCCGGCGAGATGAAGCTGCGTCTTCGCACCGAGATCGAGCGGGCGCGCCTCGCCGCCCCCGACGACGTGCGGCGCCGCCTGGACGAGGCGCTCGCCGAGCTCGAGGCCGCGCACATCGGGACGATCCACGCGTTCTGCGCCGAGATCCTCCGTGAGCGCCCGGTCGAGGCGCAGATCGACCCGATCTTCCAGACCGCGGACGAGGCGGTGCAGGAGCGGCTCTTCGACGAGACGTTCGAGACCTGGTTCCAGCAGGCGCTCGAGGATCCCGGCGAGGGGACGCGGCGCGTGCTGCGGAAGCGCTTCCGCGATCGCGACTCCGGCGGACCGCGTCTCCTCCTGCGCCGCGCAGCGCGCACGCTCGTCGAGCAGCGCGACTTCGACGCACCGTGGCGGCGCGATCCGTTCGACCGCGAGCTCGCGATCGACGAGCTCTTGAAGCGGCTCGATGCGCTCGTCCCCATGTACGAGCTCGCGTCCGACAAGACGTGGTGGCTCGCGAAGAGCCTCGAAGAGCTCTGGCGCTTCCGCAAGGACGTGCGGCGGCGCGAGGAGCTCGGGAGCGAGCGCGACTTCGACGGGCTCGAAGAGGAGCTCCGCGCGCTCGCGCGCCAAGGTCGTCATTGGAACTGGAAGGGCGGCTGGAACACGTGGGGCGGCGGGTACGCGAAGGAGACGGTCCTCCGCGAGCGCGACGCCTTCAAGGAAGCGCTCGATCGGTTCCTCGATCAGGCCGACGCCGATCTCGCGGCCTGCCTGCACCGCGACCTTCGCCCGGTGACGACGGCGTACGTCGAGATGCAGCGCAAGGCGGGGCGGCTCGACTTCCTCGATCTGCTCCTCGTCACGCGCGACCTCGTCGCGAAGGCTCGCGCCGTCCGCGGAGAGCTCCAGCGGCGCTTCACGCACGTGCTCGTCGACGAGTTCCAGGACACCGATCCGCTCCAGGCGGAGATCCTCCTCTTGCTCGCCGCCGACGACCCCGCGGAGAACGACTATCGGCGCGCCCGCCCGATCCCCGGGAAGCTCTTCGTCGTCGGCGATCCGAAGCAGTCGATCTATCGCTTCCGGCGCGCCGACGTCGTGCTCTACGACACCATCAAGCGGCGCCTCCTCGCCGCGGGCGCGCGCCTGCTCCACCTCTCGACGAGCTTCCGCTCCGCCCCCGCGATCCAGCGCACCATCAACGGGGCGTTCGAGCGCGCGATGAAGCGAAGCGAGGACGGGAGCCAACCGGACTACGTCGCGCTCCAACCGTTCCGCGAGGACCCGAACGGCCGTCCTTCGGTCATCGCGCTCCCCGTGCCGAGCCCGTACTCCGAGAAGAGCAACAAGCTCACGCAGTGGGCCGTGTCGGAGTCCACTCCCGAGGCCGTCGGCGCCTTCGTCCACTGGCTGATCCACGAGAGCGGTTGGACGGTGACCGAGCGCGATCGCGAGGGACCGGTCAAGCTCGAGGAGCGCCACGTCTGCCTGCTCTTCAAGCGCTTCGTCTCCTTCCGCGAGGACGTCACGCGGCCCTACGTGCGCGCGCTCGAGACGCGCCGGATCGCGCACGTGCTCGTGGGCGGGCGCTCGTTCCATCAGCGCGAAGAGGTCATGGCGATGAAGTCGGCGCTCTCGGCGATCGAGTGGCCCGACGACGAGCTCTCGGTCTACGCGACGCTGCGCGGACCGTTCTTCGCCCTCACCGACGATCTGCTCCTCGCGTGGCGGCACGAGCACGGCGCAATTCATCCGTTCCGCACGCCCGGGCCCGCGACCGAGGCGGTCGCACCCGTGCGCGACGCGCTCGTGCTCCTCGCCGAGCTCCACCGGCGCCGCAACCGGCGCCCGATCGCGGACACGATGGTGCACCTCCTCGAGGCGACCCGCGCGCACGCGGGGATCGCGATCTGGCCGACCGGTGCGCAAGCGCTCGCGAACCTGCTTCGGCTCCTCGAGGGGGCGCGCAAGTTCGAGGCCGGTGGAGCGACGAGCTTCCGCGCCTACCTCGCCCACCTGGACGACGAAGAGGAGCGTGGCGGTGGCGCCGACGCACCGGTCGTCGAAGAGGGCGAGGGCGGCGTGCGGATCATGACCGTGCACAAGGCGAAGGGGCTCGAGTTCCCCGTCGTCATCCTCGTCGATCCCGCCGCGCCTGCCTCGCAGCGCGAGCCGTCGCGTTGGGTCGACGCCGATCGCAGGCTCTGGGTCACGCCGCTCGCCGGGTGCGTCCCGGCCGAGCTCCTCGAGCACCGCGAAGCGATTGGCCGGCACGACAAAGAGGAATCCCTTCGCCTCCTCTACGTCGCGGCGACGCGCGCGCGCGAGCTGCTCGTCGTCCCCTGCGTCGGCGACGACAAGGTCGACGGCTGGGTCGCGCCGCTGCACCCCGCGCTCTATCCCGCCTCGGAGGACTGGCGGACCGAGCGCGCGGCGCCCGGGTGCCCGAAGTTCGGCCCCGACAGCGTCCGCGAGCGCCACGCGGCCGAGGCCGATCCATCGCAGTCCGTTCGTCCCGGCCTCCACGTCTCGAACGTCGGCGCCGAGGTCGTCTGGTGGGATCCGTGGCTCTTCCCGAGCGCCGCCGAGGTCGACGCCGGGCTCCGCCAACAAACGATCCTCGCCGTCGACGCGAGCGCCACGCGCCGCGATCAGGCGAGCGAGGCCGCGCACGAGGCGTGGCGCGCCCGGCGCGCGAACGATCTCGTCACGGGGAGCGTCCCGCGTCACCGCGTCGCCGTCGTCACCAAGGACGATCCGCTCGCGACGCTCGGCGCAGCCCCGATCGAGGTCGGGGTCGAGGACACGGGCGCCGTGCGCACCGGGCGCCCCCACGGCAAGACGTTCGGCGTGTTGGTCCACGCGATCCTCGCGTCGATCGATCTCGGTACGACCGACGCCGCGCGGATCACCGCGGCCGCCGCGCTCGAAGGGCGGCGGCTCGGGCAAGGCGCGGACGAGATCGCATGGGCGGCGAAAGCCGTGACCGCGGCGCTCGCCCACCCGCTCGTCGCGCGGGCGGCGAAGGCGCATCACCGCCGCGAGTGCTCGGTGAGCTATCGCGCGCCGGACGGGCAGCTCGTCGAGGGCATCGTCGATCTCGCCTTCGTCGAGGACGACGTCTGGTACCTGCTGGACTTCAAGACCGACGTCGCGCTCGCGGCGAAGGACACGTCGGCCTACGTCGCGCAGCTCCGGCGCTACGCGCAGGGCATCCACGAAGCGACGAAGCGCCCGGTGAAGGCGTTCCTGCTCGCGGTTTGAGACCCACCCTCAACGCAGCAAGCGCGCGTGCACTGGCAGCGCCAAGTAGGCCGCGCGCGTCGGCTCGTCCGTGATCTTCGCCGCCAGGCCCTGGATCCAGGCGCGCCCTTCGGCGGCGACGCGCGCCGCTTCTTCGGCGCGCCCCGCCGCCTCGAGCGCTTCGCGCCGCACCGCGCGCACGTGAGCTTCGACCTCGTCGAGCCCCGCGCGCGCGGGGAGGTCGTTCGCGGCCGCATCCGCCGCGCCGAGCGCTTCCTCCGCGCGCCCCTGCCCGAGGAGCGCCTGCGCGAGCGCCGCGCGCGCGTACACCGTCTGCATCGCGAGCGACGAGCGCTCGAGCGCGGCCCGTGCGTCCTCCTCGGCCGCGCTCCACTGCTCGGCGAGCGAGTGGATCAGCGACCGATACACGAGCGCGAAGGCGCCGTACCACGTGTCGCCCATCGCGGCGAACGCGTCGATCGCGCGCGTCTCGAGCGCGAGCCCGCCGCGCGGGTCGCCCCGGAACGCCACCACGAGCCCGAGGTTGTGCTCGGTCGTCGCCACGATCTGGCGGAGGCCGAGCGAGCGCGCCGTGGCGAGCGCAGCCCGCAGCGCGCGCTCCGCGTCCTCGAGCCGCCCGAGCGCGAGGTGCCCGAACCCCACGTTCATCTCCTGGTTGCACGCCGCGCGGAGGTCGCCGGCCTCGGTGAAGGAGAGCGCGGCTTCCGCGTCGTAGTGCGCCGCTCCCAGCGCGTCGTCGAGCCAGCGCGCGCGATGCGCGTGCGAGAGCGCGACGTGCGCGGCGACGACGGGATCGCCGCTCGCGTGCTCCTTCAGCCCTTCGATCTCGGCGAACGCCTTCTGCCCGGCGCCGGTCGAGCCGGAGATCACGAGCAGCCACGCCATGCGCGTGAGCGCGACGAGGTACGCCGCGCGCGCGTCGTCGGCGGGAGGCGTCGCGAGGACGCTCTCGGCGAGCTCCTCGGCCAATGCACGTCGTCCCCGCCGACTCGCTTGGACCGCCGCCTCGGCCGTGGCTTGGTAGTGCGGCGCCGTGCCCGGGCGCAGGCACTCGCGCGCGGCGAGCGCAGCCGCCTCGCCGTCCTCGAGCTGACCACGCCAGCGATGGGCTTCGGCGCGGAGCAACAGGAGCGCTCCCGTTTGCTCCGGCGTCGGCTCGCACGCGAGCGCGCGCGCGACGTGCTCCAAGACGACCGCCAGATCGTTGCCCGACATCGCCTGCTTCGCAGCGCGTTGCCAGAAGACGCTCGCGCCGCTGCGATCGCCCCCGCGCTCGATGTGCTCGGCGATGGCGGCGGCGTCCGTCTCGCCTACCTCGGCGAGCCATCGCCCGGCGAGGAGGTGCCCTGCGCTGCGATCGGCGTCGGTCAACGACGCATAGGCGGCGTCGCGGACGACCGCGTGGCGGAACGCGAGCTCGCGTTGGCCCACGAAGCGGCTGTCGGTGCGCGGGCTGACCAGCTCAC
The DNA here is from genome assembly GCA_044224495.1 of Polyangiaceae bacterium. Classification (GTDB taxonomy): domain Bacteria; phylum Myxococcota_A; class Polyangia; order Polyangiales; family Polyangiaceae; genus JBGAKG01. Next base: position 423,640 of record JBGAKG010000004.1, read on the forward strand.
GCTTCACGAGCTCCTGGAGCGCGCCGTCGAACGAGCTCGCATCGTCGCCGAGGAGCGCGCGCACGCCGCTCTCCCAGAACGCGCCGCCGAAGATGCTCGCGGCGCGCAGCACGCGCCGAGCGGCCAAGCTCTGCGCCTCGAGGCGACTCTGCACCATCGCGAGCACCGTCTCCGGGAACGTCGTCGCATCGCCCTCGGCGACCGCGCGCAGACCCTCCTCGAGGTAGAAGGCGTTCCCCGCCGCCAGATCGATCGCGCGCGCGACGAGCACGGGGCTGGCGCCTTCTCCGAGCACTGCCTGGGCGAGCGCTTCGGCGGCGCGCCGGCTGAGCGGCGCCAGCGTGACGCGCTCGATCGGGCGCTCGCGCCAGAGCCCCGGGAAGGACTCCTCCACCTCCGGCCGCGCGAGCGCGACGACGAAGAGCGGAGCCGACTCGGCGACGCGCAGGAGACCGTCGACGGCGCGGATCGTCGTCGGATCGGCCCAGTGGAGATCCTCGAGCACGAGGACGAGCGGGCGCGAGCGGCTCTCGGCCTCGCAGAGCTCCTCGGCCGCGCGCCGGAATTGATCTCCGAGCACGACGGCGTCTCGGCGGGCGGTCACGAGCTGGCGGAAGGCGGCTTGCTCGGCCGGCGTCGCCGTGTCGCCCTCGGCGAAGGGGGCGCCGAGCTCCTCGGCGAGGAAGAGCGTGATGCGCGCCGCAGCTTCCCCCGCGAAGTGCTCGCCCACGCTGCGCCGGATCTGCTCCTGCGCCGCGCGCGCCTCGCCACCGGTCGCGAGCCCGAGGGCGCGCCGGAGCGCATCCACGAGCAGGTACCCGGGCGATGCCGTGCGCGTCGGATCGCCGCGCCCGATCCACACCCGCGGCGCTTCGCTCCGGAGCGCGAGGACGGACAGGAGCTCGTGGCGCAGGCGCGACTTGCCGGTCCCGGCCGGCCCGGTCACGAGCACCACGCGCGCCGACCGCTCCACGGCGCACGCCTCCCAGCTCGCCTCCAGGAGCCGCAGCTCGCGGTTCCGCCCGACGAACGGCGTGGGGCGGCCCAGCAGTCGGCGCGTCTCCATCCCGCGCTCGCTCTCGGCGATCAGCTCGGCCTCGTCGCCGCGGCGGAGCACCTCGAAGCGCTCGTCGAGGAGTCCGGCCGTCAACGCATCGGCGAGCACTTGCCCGGCCCGGACGCGCCGGCCGATCTCGGCGACGCGATCGAGCGCCTCGCCGATCGGCACGCGTTCGCCCGCCACGCTCCGCCCCGTGGCGACGGCGACGCCGCGCTCGGGGAGGATCGCTCGGAGCGCGAGCGCGGCGCGGGCGGCGAGCGCGGCCTGATCACGCGCCGTTCCGCGGCGCGCGAACGCCGCGACCAAGCTCCCGTCGGCGAGCCGCTCGACGGCGGCGTCGAAGCGAACGAGCGCTCGCTTGACGTGATCGTGGCGAACGACGACGTCGCTGTCGACCAGCGTCTCCTCTGCGCGCTCCGTGACGCCGGGTACGAGAACGACGCACACGATCCCGACCTCCGACTCCGTGACGGCCGGGCGCGACTCCAGCGGGCGCGGGATCGCGCTCCGCGTGCGCCCCGCGACGATGCTCTCGCCGTCGAGGGCGTTCACGACGTCGCGCATCGTCGGCCGCTTCTCGGCGTCCTTCGAGAGCATCGCGAGGACGAGCGCCTCGAGCGCGGCCGGGAGCTCGGGCTCCAGCGTGCGCGGCGGTGCAGGCTCCTCGAGCAGGATGCGCGCGAGGACCGCGAGCAGGTCGTGCCCGTCGAACGCGCGCGCGCCGGTCAGACACTCGTAGAGCACGCAGCCGAGCGAGAACACGTCCGCGCGCGCACCGGCGTTCCGCTCGCCGCGCGCCTGCTCGGGCGCCATGTAGCGCGGGGTCCCCACCGTCACGCCGGTCTGGGTCGAGCCCGCGCTCGCGAGCACGCGGGCGATGCCGAAGTCGAGGAGCTTCGGTTTCGTCGGATCCGCGTCGACGAGAAACACGTTCCCCGGCTTCACGTCGCGGTGGACGATGCCCGCCGCATGCGCGGTCTCGAGCGCCGACGCGAGCGTGCGCCCGAGGGCAACGGCCTCCGGCAGGCCGAGCCGCTCGCGCCGCAACCGGCGCCCGAGCTCTTCGCCCTCCAGCCACTCCATCGCCAGGTACGGCTTGGCGAGCCCGCCGTCGTCCATCGTGCCGCGCCCGACGAGCTTCACGATCGCGGGGTGGTCGAGCGACTGGAGGACACCGACCTCCTGCGCGAAGCGTTGGAGCGCCGTCGCGTCGAGCGAACCGTCGCGCGCGATCTTGATCGCCACCGGCTTGCCGGTCATGAGGTCGCGTCCACGATGGACGACGGCCATGCCACCGCCGGCGGCCACCGACTCCAGCGAAAAACGCCCGTCGAGAACGGAGGACCCCACGCCCACCCAGGATCGCACGGGAAGCCCGTTTGCAGTATGCTGAACGATTGGAGGCGGCGGGTTTCGCAGGGGCGGTCGCGCACGCTCTCCATCTTGGGCTGGGCTGGACTAGGACGAACGATGAAGAAGCACACTCTCTTGCAGGGGCTCGCGCTCGCGGCCTCGGCTGCGATCGCGGTCGCAGTCGTCAGCTGCGCGAAGTCTCAGGATCTCCTCCAATGCGACACGGGGCAGGAGGCCTGCGGCGCCATCTGCGTCTCGCTCAAGACCGACAGCGAGAACTGCGGCAAGTGCGGCACCCTCTGCGCCGGCGGCCAGGCGTGCGTGGGCGGCGTCTGCACCTCCGCTTGTCCTTCGGGTAACACGCTGTGCGGCAAGGACGGCGGTCCTTCGAGCTGCGTCAACACCAAGACCGACAACGAGAACTGCGGTGCGTGCGGCAAGGTCTGCGCGGCCGGACAGGTCTGCTTCGGCGGCGCGTGCAGCGGCACGTGTGGGGACAGCAACAGCGGGCAGACGCTCTGCGGCGGTGACGCGGGTGCGCCGTACTGCGCGAACCTCAAGACGGATCGGAGCAACTGCGGCACCTGCGGCAAGGCCTGCTCGAGCGGCCAGCTCTGCGTCAACGGCATCTGCCAGGGCGTCTGTGACGTGAACCAGACGACGTGCGGCGCCGACGCGGGCACGCCGTACTGCGCGAACCTCAAGAGCGACAACGCCAACTGCGGCAGCTGCGGGACGGTGTGCTCGAACCCGCTCAGCAGTTGCATCGACGGCGCGTGCACCAGCCTGTGCACGGGTCTCCAGAAGCTCTGCACCGGGGACGGCGGCGCCCCGTACTGCATCGACTACCTGAGCGACAACAAGAACTGCGGCACCTGCGGCACCGTCTGTCCCTCGAACAAGCCGGTCTGCTCGGGCGGCAGCTGCACCACCGTCGGCGGCGGCACCGTCCGGGACGTGAACGGGGTGGTGAGCCCCGTCACCTACGTGAAGTGCGGGAGCGGCGCCGCGGGAGTGTGCACGGAGTCCGTCGCGACGGCTTCGTGTCAGGGGCTCGGTCTCAAGCTGATCAGTCACGCTTCGAACGGCACCGTCGGCGTCGTTTCGCTCGGCGCGACGACCTCGTGCAACTGGTCGATCTCCTACTTCACCAACAACGATCCGGCCGTGGCCGGGCAGTGCTTGGTCGGCGTCTCCAACGCGCAGTGGTCCAGCTGCTGCGGCCTCGGCTCCTGGCACGGCAACGTGGTGCCGGTCCCGGTCACGTTGGGGCAGCAGTTCGGGTACGTGTACTCCTCGAACAGCGGCTACAACGGCGGGCTCTCGAACGTCACCGGGACCACCTTCGGTTGCAACTCGAGCGCCACGCCGGCGCCTTCGGGCGGCGGCTGCACGACCTACTGGGTGGCCTGCAAATGAGCACCATGTTCGGAAACCGTCCGCGAGTCATCACGCTCGTCCTCCTCCTCACCGCGCCCGTCATCCTCGCCATCCAAGCGGCGTGCGGCGGCGACACCGCCGCGGACTGCGCGCTCCCGCAGACCTCGTGCGACGGCAAGTGCGTGAAGGTCAGCAACGACCCCGCCAACTGCGGAGCCTGTGGTCACGTCTGCGGTCCGGCCGAGGTCTGCTTCAGCGGCGCCTGCACCGCGCTCTGCAAGGACCCGCAGCAAGTCTGCACCGGCACCTCCGGTCCGTTCTGCACCAACCTCCAGACCGACAACGCCAACTGCGGTGCCTGCGGCACGGCATGCAAGCCGCTCGAGAAGTGCGTCGCCGGCAAGTGCGGGACCGGCTGCTCGACTGGCCAGACCGGGTGCGTCCCCGAGGGCGGCGGCGCTCCCTACTGCACCAACGTCCAAGCCGACGGCATCAACTGCGGCGGATGCAACGTCCGTTGCAAGACGCTCGAGCTCTGCAACGCCGGCGCGTGCGCGACGGCGTGCTCTTCGGGTCAGACCGCCTGCACGGCCGACGCGGGACCCGGCTACTGCGCCAAGCTCGACACCGACAACTTCAACTGCGGCACCTGCGGCAAGTCCTGCGGCGCGCTCGAGTACTGCGCCGCCGGCGCGTGCAAAGCCGGGTGCCAGCAGGGACAGACGGCGTGCTTCCCCGATGGTGGCGTGCTCCTCCCCGACGGCGGCGCATCGCCTCCGTTCTGCACCGATCTCACGAGCGACAACCAGCACTGCGGCGCGTGCTTCAAGCCCTGCAACGGGAACACGCCCGTCTGCATCAGCGGCAACTGCTACGCGCTGGACGCGGGACCGGGCTGAGCGCCGCTCAGCGCTTCTTCCCCGCTTCTTCCGTTCGCGCCTTGAGGATCGCCAAGCGGAGCTCCTCGGGGAGGAGATCCGTGTCGAGCTCGGGCGTCGTGTCCGGCTCGTCGCTGAAGGTCAGATCGGGGAGCTGCGGCGCCAGCCCCTCGAGCGCGATGCGTAGCTCGTCCGCAGTGGCGTAGCGCTGCTCGCGATCGAGCGACATCGAGCGGTGCACGATCGCGACGAGCTCCGGCTCCAAGCTCGGCACGAGCTCGTCGAGGCGGAGGTGCTGCCCACGCGCGACGCGCAGGAGCAGGTTCTGCCCCGTGTCCTCGAACGGAGGGCGGCGCGCGAGCATGTGGAACAGCGTCGCGCCCGCGCCGTACACGTCGCAGCGGCCATCGAGATCGCGGCGGCCGCGGAGCTGCTCGGGCGCCATGTAGAGCGGCGTGCCCACCGTGATCCCGGTCTCCGTCACTTCCCCCGGCTCGATGCTGTTCGGCTTCACGAGCCCGAAGTCGAAGATCTTCACCGCCAGCACGTCGCGATCGAGCAGCATCACGTTGCCCGGCTTCACGTCGCGGTGGAGCGCACCGATCTCGTGTGCGGCGGCGAGCCCGGTGAGGATCTGCTTCGTGATCGCGATGGACTCGTCGATCGTGAAGAGCCGCCCGCGCATCATCGCGTCGCCGACGACGATCCCCTCCAGCCGCTCCATCACCATGTAGGGCTGATCCTCGAACACGCCGCTGTCGGTGACGCGGCAGACGTTCGGGTGATCGATCGCCGCGAGGGTCCGCACTTCGCGGAGGAACCGCGCCTGATCGAACTTCTCGAGCGTGTTCTGGGGCACCTTGATCGCGACGCGGCGACCCATGTGGAGGTGCTCGGCTTCGTACACGGTGGCCATGGCGCCGCGCCCGATCCGGCCTTCGATCCGGTATCGGCCATCGACGATCGTACCGGGGGCCCACTCGCCCCGGGGAACGCGCGAAGCGGCACCGCGCCTCATGCATTCATCCTACACCCGTCGACTCCCGTGGGGGGCGGTGATAGTGACCAGGCGATGCGCGTCGAAGTCGTCCGCCGTTACGCCTCGAAGCTCCCCGAGCACGATCCGCACCCGTACCGCACCGGGCCGTGGACGCCGAACCACGTCGAGGTCAACGCGACCGAGCTCGACGTCGTCGCGGGCGAGCTCCCGCGCGACCTCGCCGGCATCTACCTGCGAAACACGGAAAACCCGATCTTCGATGCCATCACGGGCCGTTATCACCCCTTCGACGGCGACGGGATGATCCACGCGATCCGCTTCGAGGACGGTCGCGCGAGCTATCGCAACCGCTTCGTGAAGACGGCCGGCTTGTCCGCCGAGCTCGAAGCAGGTGGTCCGTTGTGGGCGGGCATCCTGGAATCTCCGACGCACGGCAAGCGCACCGATGGATGGGGCGCCCGCACCCGGATGAAGGACGCCTCGAGCACCGACGTCATCGTCCACGCGGGCAAGGCGATCACGACCTTCTACCAGTGCGGTGATCCGTACCTCCTCGATCCGGCGACGCTCGAGACCGAGGGCGTAGCGCAGAAGCTCCACCACCCGAGCTTCGCGAAGGGCACCACGATGTCGGCCCACCCCAAGGTCGACGAAGCCACCGGCGAGCTCCTCTTCTTCAACTACTCGATCGAGGCGCCGTACTGTCACGTCGGCATCGCCGACCCGAGCGGCAACCTGACGCGCACCATCCCGGTGCCGCTCCCCGGTCCGCGCCTTCCCCACGACATGGCGTTCACCGAGCGCTTCGTCGTGATTGGCGACTTCCCCTATTTCTGGGAGATGGAGAAGGTCCGCGCGAACAAGTTCCGCGCGCAGTACTTCCCGGAGCTCGGCTCGCGCTTCGCGATCGTCCCGCGCGACGGTGGAGCGATCCGCTGGTTCGAGGCGAGCCCGACCTACGTGCTCCATTGGGTCAACGCCTACGAAGAAGGCGACGAGGTCGTGCTCGAGGGCTACCACCAAGGCAAGCCCGTCCCCGACCACGGGCCGGCCGACACGCCGATCTCGCTCTTCATGAAGAGCCTCGACACGTTCGCGCTCGAGACGCGGCTCCACCGCTGGCGGTTCAACCTCCGGACGGGGACGACGAAGGAAGAGCGCCTCGACGACGCGATCACCGAGTTCCCGTCCATCCACTCCGGCTATGGCGGGCGGAAGCACCGCTACGTCTACTCGATGATCGGCGAGCCGGGCTTCTTCCTGTTCGCCGGGCTCGTCGCGATCGACATGCAGACCGGCGCGCGCTCGACATGGAAGTTCCCCAAGGGCGTGTTCGCGAGCGAATCCCCCTTCTGTCCGCGGGTCGGGGCAAAGAGCGAGAACGACGGCTGGGTCGTCACCTTCACGACCGACGTCGCCAGCGACGCTTCGGAGTGCCAGATCTTCGACGCGACGAACGTGGCAGCGGGGCCGATTGCCCGGGTGCGTCTGCCGATGCGGATCTCCTCCGGCACGCACGCGACCTGGATGCCACTCCCGCGTTGAACGCCACCCTGGCCCAGCCTTGGACGACCTTGGCGCAAACGGTGTCGAATTGACACGTCGGGCCGCGGTTCTCCCGCGAGGAATCGCCGTCCTCCGTTGGCCTGCGACGTGCATCGTGTTCTCATCGTGATGGGGATGAGCAATTCGATATCGGCACCAGCATCGAGCCCACTGCTCACGCAGGTGCTCGCGCTCTTCCCGGCGCCGGCTCTCCTCCTCGATCGCGGCCTCATCCGTAGCGCGAACCGATTGGCGGAAGCGCTGATCGGGCGTGCAAGCGGCGACTTGGTCGGGCGCGTCCTCGACGAGGTACTGGGGACGTCGGGCCGCGCGATCGATGCAGAGTGCAACTCGATCGATGACCGCTTCGCGATCGCGACGCTCCGCGATCGCACCTCGATGCGGGCGATCGAAGAGGCGCTCCGCGAGGAAGAGGACCGCCTCGCGCAGATCGTTCGCGCTGCGCCCGGCGTGCCCTATTCGTTTCGTCTGCGGCCGGACGGGAGCACGTCGATCCCGTACGCGAGCTTCGGCATCGAGCCCCTCCTCGGGCACTCGCGCGAGGTTCTCGCCGAGAGCGCTTCGGTCATCTGGGAGTCGATGGATGAGGCGGATGCGCGCCGCGTTCGCGAAGCGATGCTCGCCTCGGCGCGCGACATGTCGATGTACGCGGGCGAGATACGCGTCCGGGTCGGGAACGAGTACCGCTGGATCGCGCTCCGAGCGCTCCCGACGCGCGAGCCCGACGGCAGCATCCTCTGGCACGGGTTCGCGATGGATCGCACCGCCGAGCGCAACGCGATCGAAGCGGCGAAGGCCGCCGAGGCGCGCTTCGCGCAGGCCTTCCAGCTCAGCCCGGTCGGGCTCGTGCTGACCGCGGTCTCGACGATGACCGTCCTCGAGGTGAACGACGCCTACCTGAAGATCTGGGGCCTCCCGCGCGAGAAAGTCGTCGGCTCCGTCATCAACACGCTCCCCGCGCAGCCGAGCGCGACGGACCACATGAAGCTCTCCGAGGCGCTCACCCGTGACCGCGAGATCCGGGACTACGAGTACGAGTACGTGCGCGACGACGGCGGCGTGGGTCACGCGATGATCTCGGTCACGCTCATGGAGCTCAAGGGAGAGCTCTACACGCTGACGATGATGAGCGACGTCACCGAGCGGCGCCGGTCCGAGGCCGAGCGGAGCGCGCTCGAGGAGCGCCTCCGCCAAGCGCAGAAGCTCGATTCGATCGGGCGCCTCGCCGGTGGCATCGCGCACGACTTCAACAACTGGCTCACCGTCGTGTCGGGCTGCACGGAGGAGCTCGGCACGGGAGAGGCGACCGGAGAGGCGAGGAACGCGCTCCTCTCGGAGACCCGTCACGCGATCGAGCGCGCGGCGTCGCTCACCCGCGATCTCCTGGCGTTCAGCCGCCAAGAGGTGCTCGACCCGAAGGTGGTGGACCTGAACGAGGTCATCACGACCTCGGTGCGGATGCTCCAGCGCGTGCTCGGCGAGGACATCACGCTGGTGATGGACCTGGAGCGCACGCTCCCGCAGGTGAAGATCGATCGCAACCACTGGTCGTCGGTCTTGATGAACCTCTGCGTCAACGCGCGCGACGCGATGCCGAAGGGCGGCAAGATCACGATTCGGACGCGCACGGGTACGGGCCGCGACGCCGGTCACGTCGTCTGCGACGTCGCGGACGAGGGCGTGGGCTTCGGGCCCGAGGTGCGCGAGCGCATCTTCGAGCCGTTCTTCACCACGAAGGATCAGCAGGGCACCGGACTCGGGCTCTCGGTGGTGCACGGCATCGTCGAGCAGAGCGGCGGGCGGATCGACGTGAACAGCACGCCCGGTGTCGGGACCACGTTCTCGATCGCGCTCCCCGCCGTCCGTGTCGCGACGACCCCGACGAGCGCCGCACCCGCCGCGATCCGCAAGGGCGCGGAGACGATCCTCATCGCGGAGGACGAAGACCTCGTGCGCCGGCTCGCTGCGCGCGTGCTGCGCGCGAGCGGATACACCGTCCTGGAAGCCGCGAACGGCGCCGAAGCGCTCGAGGTCCTCGATCGCTCGCCGTCGGTCGATCTCCTCTTCACCGATCTCGTGATGCCGGGGATGACGGGGCGCGAGCTCGCCGAAGAGGTGATGCGCCTGCGGCCGGGGATCGCCGTGCTCTACACGACCGGGTACACGCAGGACGCCGTCGTGCGCGTCGGCATCCAGCGCTCCGAGGTCGCGTTCCTCCAGAAGCCGTTCACGCCGCAGACACTCGTCGCCGCGGTGCAGGCCGCGTTGGACGAGCACCGCAACGAAGCGCACGCGAGCTGAACGCTCACCAGCGCGCGGAGGCCATCGTCGCGAGGACCAAGAGCTCGGCCGTCCGCCGCGTCGCCGCGCTACTTCCCACTACGCGCCACGAGGCGGGGACCGCCCGGCCACCGAGCGCGACGGAGACCTCACCGGAGTCGGCGACGAAGATGCGCGAGCCGTCGCTGCCGACGAGCGCGTCGCCGTCGTCGAAGCGCATCGAGAGCGCTCCGTCCCCGAGGTGGAGGACGTGCTGCGCGTCGCAGGAGAACTTGGCCTTTCCGTCGCGATCGCGGAGCTCGTCGGCGGCGATCACCCAGGCGACGCCGCTCCGCTTGCTCACCGATTCCGTGATGCTCCCGTCGGCGGCGAGCGCGGCGACGGGCTCCCACTCGCGCCCGTGCTCGAGCACGGTGAGCTGCATCGGCGCGACGGGGAGGCAGACCGCGCTGGACCCGGTCGGCCCATTCGGCCCATTCGGCCCAGTCGCGCCCGAGCCGCCCGCGGTCCGGCCGCCGCCGCCGCACGCCGCGAGAGAGAGCCCCAACGCCACCCACGCCCAGCTACGCATCGCCGATCCTAAGCTAGCATTCCATCATGAGCGCGCGAACCACCACTCGCGTCGGCAGGGTCGAGGTCGACGGGCCCGCGCTCCGGTCCCCGCTCGCGAACGAGCCGTGCGCGCTCTACGTGGTGGAGCTCCTGGATGCGAAGAACGATCTCCTGCTCGCCCGCGAGCGGCGCTCGATCGAGATGACGGTCGCTCCGAGCGGTGGCGTGACGGGACGGGCGGCGTGGCTGGAGCCGAGCCGCGCGCGAGTGGAGGGCTTCGTCCATTTCGAGCTGCAGTGCAGCGTGGCCGCGGCTCCCCCGCGGGTCGCGGCGTTCATGGCGCAGGCCGGGATCCGCCTCGCCCCGACGCGTCGAATCGTGGCGATCGAGCGCACGGTCCGCGTCGGCGATCTCGTGCGCGTGACCGGCGAGCTCGTGCGGAGCGGGCCGCCGAGCGTCGAGCCCTACCGCACGCCGGCGGGGACGGGTGACGCCTTCGGGGAGCTCGGGCTCGCCTTGGTCGACGAGAATTGGCGCCGCCGGTGGGCCCGGCTCAGCGCGCTCGCCGCGTGCGCGCTCGCGGCGACGACGTTCGGCCTCGCGTGGTGGGTCTTCGGCACGCGCCCGAACGAGTATCGGGGCCAGGAAGACTGCCCGCCGGGGACGATGTTCCAGAGCGACTACGACAGCTCCGACCTCTGCGCGAACGGGCACCTTTCCCGACAGGACGCGCGAGCGCGTCACGGAGCCACCGTCACCAACAAGGGTGGTACGTGCCGGGGGAAGGACCGCGTCTACTACGCACCGTCGGAGGAGTCGCCATGATCGTTCGCGAAGGTACGGTCGACGTTTCGGAGGGGCCGGTCGTCTCGGAGCTCGGCGGCGTGCCATGTGTCCTCTACATGGTCGAAGTCCGCGACGCCGAATCGCGCGAGCTTCTCGCGAGCGTCCGCCACGGCGTGCCCTTTCAGCTCGCGACGCCCAACGGCTCCATTCACCTCGATCCCGGCACCGCGCAGCTCGAGGGGTTCGAGCGGGTCGAGCTGATCCGCAACGTCGCCTCAGCGCCGCCTCCGCTGGCAGAGCTCCTCCGCGCCCGTCGTCTGGAGCCTGCACGGCGCGTGATCGCGACGGAGCGTCGCATCGTCGCGGGAGAGCGCATCCGCGTGAAGGGCGCGCTCGTCGTACCGCTCGTGCAGGGCCCTTACCGGACCGCCCCCGCCGAAGACGGCGCACGGTTCGCGAGCGACGGGCTCACGCTGACCGATGCGCGTTGGGCTCGGAAGCGAGAGCGCCTTCGGAACGTCGCCGCGTCCGCCATGACCCTCGTCACCTGCGTCCTGATGGTGGGCCGCTTCGCGAAGCCCTACCTCGTCAACGAGTACCGCGGGCCCGAGGATTGCCCGCCGTTCACCGCGTTCCACTCCGACTGGGAGTACACGGATTCGGACGACTGGTGTGGGCAGTCCAAGGTGATGCGCGAGCTTCGACGCGGCAGCCACGGCGCGCACACGACGACGAACGGCGGTGTCTGCAGCAATCGGTACCGTACGTACTGGGCGCCGATCGAGCACTGATTCATCTGCGGCGCAGGTGCGCGCGTACGAGCGCCTCCAACCAATCGAGCACGACCCGCACGCGGCGCGGAACGTCGCGACCATGCGGGTGGAGGAGGAAGATCGGGAGCGACCGTGCGCGCTGCTTCGGGAGCAGATCGATCAGCGCGCCGCTCTCCACGTCGCGGTCGACGCCCGTCCGCGGGACCTGCACGATCCCGAGCCCGGCCCGGCAGGCCGCCCCGAACGCATCGGCGTTGTTGACGGTGATCGACGATCGCATCGGGCGCGTGCGCCAGCGTGTCCCATCGTGGTACTCGAACACCGGCGCGTCCGAACCGAGGCTCGCCGAGTAGTGGATCAGGACGTGACGATCGAGGTCCTCGATCGTCTTCGGTCGGCCGTGCCGCTCGACGTAGGCCGCGCTCGCGACGTTGACCATCTCCATCTCGCCCAGCCGGATCGCGACCAAGCTCGAGTCCCGGAGCGCGGCGACGCGCACGACCGCATCGAAGCCTTCGCGCACGACGTCGACGAGTCGGTCCGTCGTCGAGAGCTGGAGCTCGAGCCCGGGGAAGCGATCGAGCAGCTCCGGCAAGCGCGGGATGATGGCGCTGCGGGCGAGCCCGACCGGGAGATCGACGCGGAGCCGCCCCCGGAGAGCTTCGTCGCCCGCGAACATGGTCCCGACGTCTTCGGCGTCGAGCAGGAGGCTCCTCGCCCGCGTGAGGAACCGTTCGCCATCGGGCGTGAGGCGCACGGCACGGGTCGTGCGGTGGAACAGGCGGACGCCGACGTCGTCCTCGAGTCGGCGTACCCGATGGGAGACGCGGGCCTTGGGGATGCCGAGCTGCTCGGCGGCGCGGGTGAAGCTCGAGAGCTCGGCGACGCGGACGAAGTCGCGAACGGAATCCAGGTCGAGGGACATTTGTCTGATCCTAGGAGACAGTATGTCGAAATTGAGTGCCTTCTGCGAATCAATCGCCGGACGTACTCATGGGGTCATGAGCAACGCAAACACCTCTCGCCGTCCGAGCCCCAAGAACGTCACCCTCGCCCTCGTCACCGGCGGAAGCCGCGGCCTGGGTCGCAGCATGGCACTGCACCTCGCCGACCGCGGCGTGGACGTGGTGCTCACCTACGTGAAGAACGCGAAAGACGCCGCCGACGTCGTCGAGCTCGTGAAGAGCAAAGGCCGCAAGGCTGCTGCGCTCCAGCTCGACGTGGCGGACAGCAAGAGCTTCGGCGCGTTCGCGGAGAAGCTCCAGACGGAGCTCCAGCGCACGTTCGGCCGCAAGGACTTCGACGCGCTCGTGAACAACGCGGGCACGGGCCTGCATGCGCCGTTCGCGCAGACGACCGAAGCGCAGTTCGACGACATGGTGAACGTCCACCTCAAGTCGACCTTCTTCCTCACGCAGCGCCTCCTCCCGCTCCTCGCCGACGGCGGGCGCATCCTCAACGTCACGACCGGCCTCGATCGCTTCTCGTACCCGGGCTACTCCGCGTACGCGTCGATGAAGGGCGCGGTCGAGGTGCTCACGCGCTACCTCGCAGTGGAGCTCGGGCCGCGCGGGATCGCGGTCAACGCGATTGCCCCCGGCGCGATCGCGACCGACTTCGGCGGAGCGGCGGTGCGCAACAGCCCGCAGCTCGCCGCGATGATCGCGGGCCAGACCGCGCTCGGGCGCGTGGGCGAAGCGGACGACGTGGGCGGCGCGGTCGCCCAGATCCTGTCCCCCGAGAGCCGCTGGATGAACGGTCAGCGGATCGAGGTCTCGGGCGGCATTCACCTCTGATCGGAGGGCTCGTCGCCGTCGTCTTCGGGCTCGGCCGTCACGAGGAGCGGCATCCCGTTCTCGCGCGCAAAGTCGGTGACCTGCTTCGCCTTGGTCTCGGCGATGTCGCGCGAGTAGACGCCGGCGACACCTTTGCCCAGCTTGTGGACGGTGAGCATGAACGAGAGCGCGAGCCCCTCGCTCATGCGGAAGAACTGCTGGAGCACGAGCACGACGAACCACTTCGTCGTGTAGTTGTCGTTGTAGAAGACGACGCAATAGCGGCGAGCCTTCCGCGCCTTCGCGTCGCGTTCGACGGAGACGTCGCCGTCGGTGGAGTCCGGCCGCATCGGCGATCATCGTAGCATCGGCGGGGGGACTGGCGCCGCGCCGCGGCGGCACTAAGCTCTGCCGACCATGCGACGCGTCCTCGTCACCGGAGCGAACAAAGGAATCGGGCTCGCCATCACGCGGGCGATCGTGAAGGAGCACGCCGACGGGTTCGTGTTCCTGGGCTCGCGCGATCCCGCGCGCGGGCGCGCCGCGGTCGATGCGCTCGCTGCGGAGGAGCCGTCGTGGCGGACACGGATCGAGGTGGTCGCGTTGGATGTCGCCGATCCGGCATCGGTAGCCGCCGCGGTAGCGGCCGTGAAGGCGTCGCTCGGCGCAGAGAAGCTCCACGGCATCGTGAACAACGCCGGGATCGGCGGTTCGTCGGCGCTCGCGGACGTGCTCGCGGTGAACGTCCTCGGCGTGCAGCGCGCGTGTGCGGCGTTCGCTCCACTCCTCGCGGACGGCGGTCGCGTCGTGAACGTCACGTCGGCGTCGGGGCCGCTGTTCGTCGCCGGGTGCAGCGCGGAGTGGCAGCGCTTCTTCCTCGACGCAGGTTCATCGTGGGAGAAGCTCCACGCGTTCGTCGACGAAATCCTGCGCTCGGGGGAAGACGCGGCAGCGCTCGCGAAGCGCGGCCTGGGCGAGGGGAGCGCCTATGGTCTCTCGAAGGCGTGCGCGAACCTCTACACGATGATCCTCGCGCGCGAGAACCCGCGCCTCCGCGTGAATGCGTGCACGCCGGGCTTCATCGAGACCGACATGACGCGCGGCTACGCAGCGGCGCAGGGCAAGTCGGCGGCGGAGCTCGGGATGAAGTCCCCCGCCGACGGCGCGAAGGCACCGATGTTCCTGCTCTTCGGCGAGCCCGAGGGGAGCGGGCGCTACTACGGCAGCGACGCGAAGCGGAGCCCGCTCGATCGCTACCGGGCGCCCGGGTCGGAGGAGTTCAGGGGGTGAGTTCGGCTCACTACTGGTTGAAGATTCGCGCTCAGGGCATGCGGCTCGCCGACATCGAACGTCGCCGGTTGCTCGATGCCGTGAGGACCTCGTCCGCGACACTTCACGATCTGAACGTACTCCTGGGGAGCGTGCGCGGTACGGAGTTTGACACTGTCGTCCTCGCACTCGTCCGCGATCACCACGGACTCGATCTTGGGTCGTTTGCGGACGCGGCTGGATTTTGGCTGTCACCGACCGGGAAGCCGGGCCAGGAGGAGGCCGAGCGCCTATGGGAAGCGAGCTACGTGTCTAGCGGGCGTTCGTGGATCGTGCAGGAGAATGCTGCGGCGTCGTATCTCGGCTCCGATCGACGGGCGGCGGTGCGCTGGGCGATGCGAGTGGGAGGGGTGGCATCCCAGCGTCGCGCGGCGAACGCGTTCGCGATCCTCGATTGTGCGCTTGCGATCGAACCGCAGAGCGTCGACTGGCTTCTCTTTACGGACACTGCGATCGCCGCATGGGACCAGGGCTCCGCTGAATCTCGGGACCGCCTCCTCTTCGACATTCGCCAGAGCTTGGCGGCTGTGAAACGGCGGCATGGTCGGGAGCTCGTACAACGGCTCCAGCGCAATCAACTCGTTGCGCCTTCCGAGGGGGTGCGTCGCAGCCTGCTCGCGTTCGCATTGGGTCGAATCGACATTGCGGCACAGACTCTCGCGACGACCAGGGAAGCCGCGGGCGAAGCCGACTTTCGTCGCTTGGTCGGACGCTTGGCCGACTCGGAACGTATTCGGGTCTGCGTTGCCGACGAATCTTTGGAGATCGAAAAGATCGGCTTCCGTTGAGTCGGGTTCAGCGTTCGCTGACGAGCTCTTCGAGTTGGTCGAACGTCTCGCCGAGGTGGTCGCACGCACCCGACGCGAGCTCGGCGTCGCGCGCTTCCTTGCTCGGGAAGAGCTCGGTCATGACGAGCAACGTCTTGCCGTCTTTCTCCTCGAACGTGACCGTGGTCACGGCGCCATCGTCGCCGGATTCGTCGTTCGTCCAGACCAAGCGGGAGTTGGGCGTCACCTCGAGGTAGCGGCCGAAGAACGCCTTCGGCTCCGGGAACGCCGGGTGCTGGAAGACGAAGCGGTAGGCGCCGCCCGTGCGCACGTCGGCTTCGCACGAGAGCATCGTCATCCCGATCGACTTCGGGACCCACCAGCGCTTCAAGAGCTCGGCCTTGGTCCACGCCTCGAACACGATGCGGGCGGGGCCGTTGAAGGTTCGCGTGATGACGATCTCGCGATCGGATTTGCGCTCGACGGTCGTCGGGTTCTTCTTCGGATGTTCGCTCACGATCTCTCCTTGCGTTTCAGATCCTCGACGACGTCGTCCAACGCGTCGAAACGTGCTGCCCAAAGTCGACGGTGACGCTCGATCCAGGCGGCTTCTTGCTCGAGCCGGCGCGGGCCCAGCCGACAGGTCCTCACCCGCCCGACCTTCTCGGTGGTGACGAGCTTGGCGCGCTCCAAGACGCCGACGTGCTTCTTCATCCCCGTGAGCGTCATGTCGAACCGGGCCGCGAGGTCCGTGATCGACGCGTCGGTGCGGCCGAGGTGCTCGAGCACGCCGCGGCGCGTGGGGTCGGACAGCGCCGCGAACGACGCGTCCAGGTGGGAGCTCGCAAACTGAACCATATGGTTCAGTTTAATAGGGCACGGAGCGACGGCACGCAAGGGCGATCGACGAGCTATTTCGACGGGTCGATGTGCGCGTTCCAGAGCTTCGCGCCCTGCTCGTGCTGATCGACGCCGGCCCAGAAGGCTTCGAAGAGGGCATCGGTCGCGAAGTCGTCGCAGTCCTCCCACTGGAGGAGCTTCGGCCGGTGCACGCGCAGCCCACCGCGCGAAGGCGGCGTGTACGGCACGGCGATCAGCGCCTTCGAGCTCGGCGAAAAGTAGACGCGCATCTCGAGCAGGATCGCGTCGAGCTTCTCGCTCCCGACCGTGATGCGGCCGTCGTAGGCGAAGACGGCGGCATTCGCGTCCATCACGTTCGCGTCGAGCCGCTTCCGTCCCTCGTTCACGGCCCGTTCGAGGTCGTCGACGACGAAGCGCTCCATCTTGCGCCCGCCGTCCTCGCCGACGTGCGCGAGCACCGGATGGAAGCTCGGTCCGTCACCCTTCGCATCGGCGATCGACCAGATGCAGTGGGCGGCGAAGAATCCGGCGAGGTTGGCGGCGTCGATCACCGTTCGCCAAACGTAGCGCAACGGTGAACGCGATGCGCCGTCGCGCATCGGGTGCAGCAAGGTTCATCCGGAAGCTGCGAGTTGCGCGCGAATCTTCGTGGCACGACCGATGCAGAGCGCTCGCGCCATGAAGCGAATCGTCGCGTCCTTGGTCGGCATTCTCCTCGTCGCTGGTGTCGGAGCCGCGATCGGCGCGTGCACCGGCGAAACGCCCGCCGCCGGGTGCGGCACGGGCTCCACCTCGTGCGGCGGCGTGTGCACCGTGCTCGCGCGCGACTCCGCGAACTGCGGCGCGTGCGGCAAGGTCTGCGGCGCCGGCGAAGTGTGCTCGCAGGGCACCTGCGCGACGTCGTGCGGTGGCGGAACCTCCGCGTGCGGCTCCGCGTGTGCGGACTTGAAGAGCGACTCCGCGAACTGCGGCGCGTGCGGAAAGGCATGCGCTGCCGGCACCGTCTGCACCAAGGGCGCGTGCGCGCAGACCTGCGGCGCCGGCGAAAACGCCTGCGGGCAATCGTGCGTCGACCTGAAGACCGACCGCGCCAACTGCGGAGCGTGCGCGACGACGTGTGCGGCCGGCGAAGTCTGCACCGCCGGCGCGTGCACCCTCTCGTGTCAGGCTGGGCTCAGTCTCTGTACGCCCGAAGTGTCGGATGGCGGTGTGTCGGACGCTGCGTCCGAGGCCGGCGAGGGTGGCTCGCCACTGGCGACGACCTACTGCGCGAACCTCGCGAGCGACGACGCCAACTGCGGTGCGTGTCACACCGCGTGCGCCGATGGGACCAAGTGCGTGAACGGCGCTTGCTCGCCGACGTGCGGTGCGGGGCTGAAGCTCTGCTCCGGGAAGTGCGTCGCCACGCAGTCGGATCCGGCGAACTGCGGCAACTGCGGCGTGGCGTGCGGCAACCTCATGGCGTGCGTCGCGGGTACGTGCGCTCCGGTCGGCACGCACAACACCGCGGTCATGACCGCGGACTACTCGACGAACTACACCGGCTGCGGTGACAACTCGAACTACTCCACGGCGAACTTCGGCGCGATGACCTACTCGCAGTGCGAGGACCTCGCGAACAAGTACGGCGCGCAGTTCATGGGACAGGTCGGCTTCTTCGGCAACTACGCCGCACCGTACGCCTCCAGCACGCGCTGGGTCGGCGAGGCCGACGCGAACAACGCGTGGATCGGCAACGCGAGCTGGGCCACCGTCACCTCGGTTGCCAAGAGCACGCCGCAGAACTGCATCTTGGCGTACGCCAACGGCGCGGTCCCCGGCAAGGTCGCGTTCAACACGGTCTGGCCCTCGGCCAATGGGCGCGCGTACTACGTGCAGGACTTCGGAGTGATCTCGGAGAAGATCTGCTACACGAACGCTCTCGCATCCGGAGCCCGTCCGCTCAACCCGTGGATGTTCTCGGCCTCGACGAAGTCGACGGCGTTCATGGTGGAGAACCACCAGAACCACGGGAGCACGCTCTACACGGGGCTCGGCACGTTCACCGCCGACGGCGGGTGCCAGCACACGTACCGGTGCCTCCTCGGCTACCTGCCCTGATCCGTACTTGACGGACTCGTTAATTAACGCGTAGGTTAACTACGCGTATATGGCGAGCCCAGCGAACGACCGAAACCTCGACGCCATCTTCGGCGCGCTCGCGGATCCGACGCGGCGCGCGATCGTGGGTCGGCTCGCGGCGGGCGACCTGACCGTCCTCGAGCTCGCGGAGCCGTTCGCCATCAGCCTCCCCGCGATCTCGCGGCACCTGAAGGTGCTCGAGCGCGCGGGCCTCATCACGCGCGGGCGCGATGCGCAGCGCCGTCCCTGCCAGCTCCGCGCCGAGGCGCTCGACGCCATTGGCGGCTGGGCCGAGCACACGCGCCAGGCGTGGGAGCAGCGCTTCGACGAGCTGGACGACTACCTGAAGAAGCTCGCCAAGAGCCGCGCGAAGGAGAGGAAGAGTCATGGCAGGAAGCGCTGAACCCATCTGGTCGCTCGACCGCGAGATCGTCCTCTGCCGCGTCTTCGACGCGCCGCGCGCGCTCGTCTACGAGGCGTGGACCAGCGCCGAGCACCTGACGGCGTGGTTCTGCCCCAAGGGCTTCACGAAGACCACGCACGAGATCGACGTTCGCGTCGGCGGTCGCTGGCGCTTCGACATGTTCGCGCCGGACGGAAAGCTCTACCCGAACCGCATCGTCTTTCTCGAGATGCACGCTCCGGATCGGCTCGTGTTCGACCACGGGCGCGACCAAGACGACGACCCGACGCGCTTCCGCGTCACCGTCACGTTCGACGAGCAGAGCAACGGAAAAACCGTCGTGACGATGCGGCAGCTCCACCCGACGAAGGAGCAGCGCGACGCGGGAGTCGGCTTCGGGGCGGTCGAGATCGGTTACGGGACGATCGACAACCTCGCGCTCCATCTGGCGCGGCGCGGCTAGCGCGGCGGCTCAGTCGTCCGTCCCGTCGCGCGCCTCGGGATCCTCGGCCTTCTCACCGTCGTGCGCCCACGCGCCGCCGTGCTTGGCGAGCGCCTCGCGGTCGGCCGCGAACTGCTTCTCCAGCTGTTCGCGGCCCGCCTTCGCGGCGGACATGCGACGGGTGAGATCGGAGACGAGCGGGAGCTGCTCCTCCAGGCTCTGCACGTTGTGGCGGCGGAAGCGGTCGGCGAGCTCGCGCGCCTCGTACGGGAGGACCCCGAGCGCTTCGAGCGCTTCCCGCGCGCTCTTGAGCGCGGACTCGAACGTCTCGCGTTGGATCTGGCTGACGTTGCGGCGGCGGAGCTCCATCCAGTGCGAAACGTTCCGCGCGCGCGCGACGACGCGGAGATGGGGAAAGTGCTCGCGCGCCAGATCGGCCAGGCGCAGGCTGGCCTCCACGTCGTCGACGGCGATGACGAGCAGCGTGGCGTGCTTCGCGCCCGCCGTCTCGAGGAGATCGAGCCGCGTCGCGTCGCCATAGAAGACGCGGAAGCCGAACTTGCGGAGCATCTCGATCTGGTCCGGATCGTGATCGAGCACCGTCGCGCGCATCCCCGCCGCGAAGAGCAAGCGCCCGACGATCTGCCCGAAGCGCCCGAAGCCGGCGATGATGGTCTTGGCGCCGTCGTGTTGGATCTCGTCGGCCTCGCGCTTCACCTCGGCCTTTCCGAAGAGCCGATCGTTCACGATCAGAAGGGCTGGGGTCAGCGCCATCGAGAGGGCGACGACGAGCGTGAGCGTGGCGTCCCACTGGCCGGGGAGCAGGTGGGCCTGCCCTGCGACGCCGAAGACGACGAACGCGAACTCGCCGCCTTGCGCGAGGAGCGCGGCGAACAGCCAGCTCTGCGGCTTCGGGAGTGCGAGCGGCTTCGCGATGACGCGGAGCGCGAGACCTTTGACGAGCGTGAGGCCGAGGACGAGCAGGAGCACGACGACCGGCTTCTTGGCCAAGAGCCCGAAGTCGATCGACATGCCGACGGCGATGAAGAAGAGGCCCATGAGCAGGCCCTTGAACGGCTCGATGTCGGTCTCGAGCGCGTGGCGGTACTCGGAGCTCGCGAGCAGAACTCCGGCCAGGAACGCGCCGAGCGCCATCGACACGCCGGCCGTCGACATGAGCCACGAGATGCCGACGATGAGGAGGAGCGCGAAGCCAGTGAACACCTCGCGCAAGCCCGTGCGGGCGACGAAGCGGAGGAGCGGTCGGGTGAGGTAGCGCCCGACGACGATGACGGCGGCGATCGCGCCGATGACCTTCGCGATGCTGCGGAGACGTCCGTCGCCCCCCGCGACGGGCTCCGACGAGAGGAGGGGAACGAGCGCGATGAGCGGGATCGCCGCGATGTCCTGGAAGAGCAGGATGGAGAACGACGCGCTCCCCATCGGGCCTGCGAGCAGCCCGCGCTCGCGCATCGTCTGAACGGCGATCGCGGTCGACGAGAGCGCGAGCGCGAGCCCGGCGACGAGCGCCGCCTGCCACGGGAGCCCGATCACGAGCGCCCCGAGCGCGAGCGCACCACCGCAGACGCCCATCTGGAGCGCGCCGCCGGCGAACACGGCGCGGCGCATGCTCCACAACCGCGCGGGATCGAGCTCGAGCCCGATCAGGAAGAGCATGAGCACGACGCCGAACTCGGCGAAGTGCAGGATCGATTCGACGTCCTGCACGAGCCGGAGCCCCCACGGGCCGATCACGCAGCCCGCGACGAGGTAGCCGAGCACGGAGCCGAGCTTGAGCCGACTCGCGATCGGCACGCACACGACGGCCGCGGCGAGATAGACCATCGCGTCGAACAAGAGCCCGTGGTGATTCATGGCGTCACCTCGGTCGGTCCGCGGAGCTCTTCGATGCGCGCGCGGAGCTTGGTGCCCAGCTCGGCGAGCTCGGCCTCGGTGCGGTGATGCGCGCCGTGGACGACGAACGGCTCGGCCCACGTCATGCCGCAGAAGCGGGCGACCTGCTCGATCGGCGGGACGAACGTCGCGAACGGGTGCTCGTGCACGCCGCGCGGCCCGTACGACGTGGGTGAGCCGCCGGTGGTCGTGACCCAGAGCACGGTCTTGCCGTGGAGCGCGGTGGCGTCTTCGCCGAACGCCCACCCGTGGGTGAGCACCTTCTCGAACCAGAGCGCGAGGAGGGCGGGCGCGCCGTACCAGTAGAACGGCGCGAGCCAGACGACGACGTCGGCGAGGGTGAGCGCGGCTTGCTCGGCGTCCACGTCGATCGCGAAGTCGGGGTGGAGCTCGTAGAGCGAGCGCACCTCGAGATCGGGGAGCTCGCGGAGCACGTTCAGGAGCGCACTCCCGGCGACCGAGCGATCCGGATACGGGTGAGCGTGGAGGACGAGGACGCGCCGGCGCATCCGACCTTCTTCGACCGAGAAGGGGAGAGCGTCAACCAGCCAAAGGGTCGGGGGGCGCGTGCTTTGCGCGGGCCTGAAATCGATGCGTTGGGCTTGCCACGACGCGAGACGAGCCTGACATGAGGCGTATGCGAAGGCAGACGTCGACCACCATCGTCCTCGCACTGAGCTTGGGAGTCGGGGCGTGCAGCAGCGACACGCCCGCGACGCCGTGCGTGGAAGGTCAGTCGATCGCGTGCGTGGCGCCCGGCGGTTGCAGCGGCGGTCAGGTGTGCACCGCCGCCGGCACGTGGAGCGCGTGCGTCTGCGCGAGCGACGGCGGGACCGACGGCGGTGACGCGGGCGCCGTGCCCGGCGTGCCCACCGGGCTCGCGGCGTCCCCGGTCGGCGTGGTGGTCACCGTCACCACGCTCGCCGGGTCGGGCTCGAACGCGTTCGCGAACGGCACGGGTGCGGCGTCGTCGTTCAATCATCCCTACGGCGTCACGTTGGACGGCGCATCGAACGTCTACGTGGGCGACCTCTTCAACTTCCGCATTCGCAAGATCTCACCGGCGAGCGTGGTGACATCGCTCGCGGGCTCGGTGGTGGGCTTCGCCGATGGGAACGGAGCCGCTGCGAGCTTCAACTGGCCGATGGGCGTCGCGATCGACCCGAGCGGAACCGTCTACGTCGCCGACAACCTCAATCAGCGGGTCCGCAAGGTCACGGCGCAAGGCGCGGTGACCACGTTCGCGGGCACCGGAGCTGCGGGCTCCTTGGATGGTGCCGTCTCGGTCGCGACGTTCAGCGGGCCGCACGGCGTGGCGCTCGACGCGAACGGCGTCGTGTACGTCACCGACACCAACAACCATCGCATTCGGAAGATCGCCGCGGGCCAGGTCTCCACCTTGGCCGGGCTCAGCGCGGGGTTCGCCGATGGGACGGGACCCGCGGCTCGCTTCAACGGGCCGGATGGGATTGCCGTCGACGCGGCGGGCACCGTCTACGTCGCCGATCGTTCGAACCATCGCATCCGCGTGGTCACACCGGCGGGCGTCGTGACGACGCTCGCGGGCTCGGGCGCGCAGAGCTCGGTCGATGGCGTCGGCGTCGCGGCGAGCTTCCAGTTCCCGACCGGGATCGCGGTGGACGCCGGCGGCAACGTGTACGTCGGCGACGCGAGCGGGAATCGCATCCGCATGGTGACGACGACGGGCGTCGTGACCACGCTGGCGGGGTCCGGAGCGGCGGCGTTCGCGGATGGCGTGGGGACCGCGGCGAGCTTCGACGGCCCCGCGGGGGTCGCCGTCGACGCCGAGCGCAACGTGTACGTCGCGGACGAGTCGAACCACCGCGTGCGCAAGCTCATCCTCCACGGGATCGGCGAGCTCGCCGTGACGTGGGGCGCCCCTGCATCGGGTGGCGCGCCGGTGACGGGCTACGTGGCCGTCGCGCAAGCGCCGAACCGCGCCGCGCAGTCGTGCAGCACGGCAGGGGCTCTCGGTTGCACGATCGCGGGGCTCACGAGCGGCGTCGCGTACTCCGTGACGGTCACGGCGTTCAACGGCGTGGGAGCGAGTGGCCCGTCGTCGACCGCGTCGGCGACGCCGAACTGAAGCTCTGGCGGAGGAGGAGAGATTCGAACTCCCGGTGGGTTGCCCCACGGCGGTTTTCAAAACCGCTGCCTTAGACCACTCGGCCACTCCTCCAAGTTACTGATCTCGTTCTTCTTTGCCGCGAACTTCTCGGCGCCGTCAACGTCTCCTTCTCGCTCTGCCGACGATTCCGCCGACGATTCCCGGACTCAAGCTCGGGCAAAGTCTACCACCAGGAGCTTCCCGGTCGCGTCGCTCTCGTCGTCCGCAACGATCGGCGCATCACCTGCGAGGGCTGCAAGCTCGGGGATCGCACGATGAAGCGGGCGGAGGGCTCCGAGGTTCAGCTCGTCGGCGGTCATCGCCGCTCGCCGGTAGCGGTTGATCATGATCGACGACGTGTGGCCGGTCCGTTGCTGCACCCAGGTCTCCGTCTTCCCGTTCGCGAGCGAGAGCGTCACGAACGTCCCCCGCAAGTCGTGCGCTCTCAGCTTCATCCGGTGCTCACTCTGCTCGAAGAGCTTGGGACGGCTGACCCCGGCGACCTTCAAGTCGGCTCGAAGTTCGGCAGCCAGCTTGTCCACGTACAAGGGCCGGTCTCCCCTGCGCCCCTCTCCGAGTGCCTTCGACGGGAAGACGAAGACCTTCGAGGGGCAGATCGTCTTCCACCTCCGAAGGGCTTCCGCCGTTCCAGCGTCCAGAGCCCAGCTTCCTCCTCGCTTGTTTTTCGTCACGTCGAGGACGATGTGGCCTGCATCCCCGAGACCGTCGAGGGTGAGGTTGTCCCACCGGAGAGAGACCGAGTTCTCCTTCCGAGGCCCTTCACGGTTCATGAACCCGTAGAGCAGTCGCCGCACCATCGGGACCTTGGTGCAGTTCAAGAGCCGAAGCTCTTCGGAGGGGAAGAGGTAGGACTTCTCCTTGGTCTCGTTCGCCTTCGGCGCCCATCCACGAGGGAGCGGGCTCGCCTTGATGGCCTTCGCCGGGTACACGGCGAGATTGCAGACCCGCCGGATGGCTGCGGCGACGTTGGGCATGAGGCCGTCGGAGACCCTCGCCATCACGAAGTCGGCGTGGTCGACACTGAACTCGTCCATCGGGATGTCGCCGACCTTGAAGCCGACGAAGGTCGTGTCGTCGTTGACGATCAGCGGCTCGTAGATGACGGGGTAGACGTGTCGCTCCAGGCGGGTGGCGTTGTCGTGCTGATCGATGCTCTTGACCTTGTGCTTGTACTCGGCGGCAAGCTCGTTGCGCGTCCACCTGAGTCCGATCTCCTTGAACGTCGGGGTCCGTGGCTTGGTGCGAGCCCCCGGGTCTGCACGTCGTTCTCGACCGGCAACAACGCCTTCGACGACCAGCAGCACCTTTTGAAGACGCTCTGGGGTCGCCTCTGCAATCTGCCTAAGCAGGGGCTCGGCCAGGTCGGCGTGCGCGGTCTCACGGAGCCTGCGGAGCACATCGGCCATCAGGGCCTTTCTGGCCAGTGCCTCTTCTCTCGTGCGGATGTGAACGAGCCGAAACGCCGTCCGCTCCGGGAGTGAGAACGACACGAAGGTGGCTCCATGGCTCTCGTACAAGCTCCCTGAAGGCGGGCGGGGCATCAGCGACCCCCACGGACGGCCAGGCCGGCCCGGGCTCGGATCGCGTCCAACTCTGCGTCAGCTTCTTGCTCCAGTCGCGGGAGCTTCGCAGGGGGGTCGACGGACAGTGCAGCTTGAACATCGCCCCACCGGGCCAGGATGCGCTTACCGATCTTCTTCGAGGGGAACGCCCCCTCCCGAGCAAGACGGAGATAGATCGCCTTCTCGACTCGGCCTGAACGCTGGTCGATGAACGCCTCCGGGGGCAGAGGGGTCATCACCTGGGTCGAAGCCGGCCTCGGTCGCTTCGGCGGTTCGAGCTGTAGCCCCATCTCCAACGCACGTGCTTGGAGACTCGCGAGCCGGGCGAACAACGCCTTGGCCCGAGCGTCGAGTGTGAGGACCTCGGCCTCCTCGTGGCAGACCTCCGCCTCGGCCTTCAAGGTGTCAGCCGCAAGGGCGGCAACTGGGGCGATTTTCGGAAGCACGCTCTGGATACACCGGCCGTGAGCCCGGTCGTCGTGGGAATCCATGCTCGACGACGTTCGAGACGGCGGTTTTTCAACCGGCTCGCGCCGAGAACCGCACGATTATCGAATGCGGAGGTTCGCTGCCCGACCGTCTCCGGCATGTTTGGTGCGCACGGACTCAAAGATCGGACGGGGGCCAGGAGCACGAACTCGGGCGCCGGTGGAGCAGATGCGGCGAGGATGCAGCCGGCTCGACCCGAAAACTCACCCCTCGCACTCACGGGTACGACCCGAGGGAGGAGTAATCGATGAGTATCGATGGGTCCGGTGTAGAGGGGTTGAGCCCCGGGGTGATCCGCCAAGACGACCCCGGGGCTCGAAGGAGCCCACGTGCCTTCCAGTACACCGGACGACGAACGCTACCTCGGTGCCGAACAGGACGATGGACCTGTCAGGCACGACCCAGCCGCTTGGACATACTCGGATGGCCCCGTCCGTGGCGTCGTGATCTACGGACATGGTTACGCCGTCCGGGTCCGTCTGCTCGGGGTCGTCGGCGAACTTCTTGAGCGCCTCGGCCGGCTCTCTTGGCGACGTGAAGGTCACCCCCAGTGGCGGACGATGGCCGGCGGACGACAAGTGCTTCGGGGGTCCGCATGGTTGACGCACCGGGCTCCAGGATCGCGTCGCCGGGGAAAGGCCCGCACCAAGTCCCCGCTGGTCACCCTGAACGAAGCCTACAAGATGAGGTTGTACTCGCTCGGTCTCGACATCCGCGACGAGGGCGTCTTCATAGAGTTTCAAGGCGTTCGACAGGACGACATCCGGCGTCTGCTCGGGGAGGTACTCGGGCTCGGGACGAACGAGTGGACGGTGGAGCACTTCACCACGGCCGAACGCTACATCGTCCTGCTACCGTCCGACGCGGTTCGGCTGGCACGCTCACTGGGGTACTCGTCCAGCCAAGGCAAGGGCGCCTTCGCGAGGAAGAGCTACGCCATCAAGTGCCACGAGATCCCGGTGAATGTTCGTCGCCGCACCCCGTCGAAGGCCGTCCTGTCCTGCTACAGGGTTACTCATGGAGCGACCTCGGCCTTCAAGCTCGAAGTTCGACTGCGGGGTCGCCGTCGAGACCGGCGTCAGTTCACGGGGGACGACGTGCGGAAGCTCGACGACATCTTGCTCGACCTCGTTCGAGAGCACGGCTTGGTCCCCGTACTGAAGCCGGCCCGGTGGGAGCCACGAATGTTCAACACCAGGGTCGAGAGCGCCGGCTTCGACGAGACGATCAGGCCGCTCCCGCAAAAATCGTGGAGGGGGAAGGCCATGGATGCCCGAGATATTCGGCGCCTCCGCGAACGTCACATCCCCTCACCGGTCGGATCGATGGAAGACACCGGCGAATCAGCCACGACACCCCGCTCGACGCCCACCCTTAGGTCACCCCTTCAAGCTCCAGGCCACTGGCGTCAGGTCAACAGCTCCGACAACCCGATGGACGTTCGGTGGTTCCTCCCTGGTGACCTGGAAAGCGATGGACCTCGGGAAGGACTCCTCCCGCCCACTTCCCCTGAGGAAGCAGTTGGTCGGGCTGTAGGTGCTCAGCAAGGAGTCCTTGTCGAGGTCGTCCTTCCCGAGGACCGGGATCCGAGCCCGTTCATCGACCAGATCATCCGGCACCGCTCCGGGAGGAAGGTCGGGGTCATCGTGGTTGGAACGCAGAGCTGGGGGCAGGTCGAGGTGAGGCTCCTTCGCGATCACCGGCTCGACGAGAACGCCGAGGACATCATCATCATCGTGGACACGACGGCGATGAGCTTCTTCACGACCTCTCTTGAAGCCACGGTCAACGAGCACCCGGACCTTGGGCAGGCCGAGACCACCGCAGTGGCGGCGAACATCTGGGACCTCTTGAAGACCTTGAGGACCACGGTCGAGCAGACCGACGCGATCGTCACGGTGTTCTCGGTCGACCACAGGCCCGACTCCGGGAAGGGCAAGCTGCGACCGTCGAACTTCTGGACCGACGCACGGGTGAGGAGTTTCCTTGGGGATGCCGGTCGCTACTGGTGTCATATGAGGTTCCGGGTGGAGCACGAGATGCACGAGACGAGGCGACGACTGTCATGGACCACGACCAAGGTCGTCGTGCTCAAGGACGAGACCGAAGGCATCCTCGGGCGGCTCCACCCATGGAGGGCGACTTCATGATGAACACGGACTACACCACGGGCCTGACGACGCTTGGGGCGGCCCTGTCCTGTGGGACTCGCGTGAGGCTCCTCCTCGCGGTCGCCAAGGAACCGATGCCGATCGGCGAACTCGCGCGGTCGCTCGGGATCGCCCAGTCCACGTGCTCGCACCACGTTGACGCTCTCATCCGAGTGAATCTCCTGGAGACGGTGGCCGAAGGCGCCCGGCATGTCGTCCATCCCGTTGCAGGAGAAATCAGGATCGCCCTTCGTGCGTCATGACACAGGGGGTAGGTCGAGAGGACCGACCTCGACATCCCAGCGCGAGTCTGCGGACAACAGCCGGAGACCAGGCATCGGCACGACGGGGCCGATGGCCCTCTTTCAAGAGAATGCCGCAGATCGCCCTGAAGGAACTGCCCCTCGCCCGAAGCTCCCGGACCCTCGCGATGATGGCCACTTCCTCGGGTACCTCCACGAGGGTGAGCCCATCATCGGCTACCCGACGGCCGAACCTCGGCTCCGAGGCGTACACCCGGTTGTTCTGGTCGGCCCGACGCCGACCTTCAAGAAGGCGGGCACGAATCACGTCCTTCTCCAGTTCGGCGAAGGACGCGAGGATCGTCGTGAGCAGTTTCAAAATTGAAGACCCCATGCCGGAGGCGCTGTCCACACCATCGTTGACGGCGACGACGCGGACACCGGCGTCGATCAAAGACGCGAGGGTGCTTTGAACGTCGATCGAGTTCCTCCCGAGCCGATCGAGCTTGGCGACGACGAGCGTGGCACCGGCACCAAGGGCGAGGACGGTCTTGATGGCGTCGTTGAAGCCGGGCCGGTTCTCGATCGAGGCGCCGGAGATCCCCGCGTCTTCAAAGACCGCCTTCAAGTTCACCCGCTGGTACGAGCACCAGCTTTCAATTCGATCTCGTTGAACACCGAGCCCTTCACCGTCGACCTGGCCGAGGGTCGAGACGCGGACGTAGCCGTAGGCTTCCATGTCTTCAAGACGAGCGGCGTTGCCGACCTTCAACTTCAAGAGCGGAAACAGCCACGGTGCCGCTTGAAAGACCGGCTACGCCGCTCGGTCCCCGGCGGCCCAAAGAGGCGCCCGATCTAGGCCGAAAATTTGGGCCCTCCCGGGGGCAACCTGTACGCAGTCATGCGTGGACACGAAGACGGCGATCGAGACTGCGAGCAGACACCTCGTCGGCATGAAGGGGCACGTTCTCGACCTGCTGACGATCTCCGCGCCGGTCTCTCCCGGTGCCGCCGTCAACCTGGCCAAGGTGGTCTCCAAGCTATCCCCTCTCCTGGGCAACCTGATCGAGTTCAACACCGTCGAGTTTCTGAACCAGCAGCCTGAATTCGGCTCGCTCGGGCGGTGGAAGCGCCAGGATCCGGGGTTCCCGGACGCCATTTTCGATGGGAAGATCACGCCCGCTCCAGGATTCGAGATCAAGGCTTGGTTCCCTCTTGCGACGGAGATCACCGCACGGTTCAAGGACAGCCAGCGGCACTTCGAGCACGACCAAACGCACGTGGTGCTTCTGGCGTGGCTCCCCGAGCACTTGATCTTCGGGAAACCCTACGTGCTCGACGTGTGCATCGTCTCGGGCCTGTCCGTCGCAAGGGCCCGGGACACGCACTACCACAACCCCCCTGACTACCTGGTCGTCGAGCCTAACGACACCTCTGCCCGGACGGCCAATCTCCAACAGACGAACACGAACGGGTACAAGTGGCAGGGGGACGAGAAGGAATTTGCACGAGCGGAGAAGCTGGTCGGCTCGTGGGGACGCAATGGCCAGACGTATTCGCCCAAGGCCGACTACCAGACGAAGGTGCGGGACCTCATGTCGAAGTTCAGCTACCGCCTCGACACGAACTTCGCCAAAATCGACCGCATCGTCCACCCCGGGATCGAGCAGTTCAAGACGAAGGTGCTTAGTTCCCGCGTCCACGGGCGGACGGTGAAGGAGTGGGGTCGACTTCTCCCGAGCGACGATGACGACGAGATCGAGAAAGCGTTGAAGGATCGTCTCCCCGTCGACTGGGGCAAGAAGCTCGTGAAGTAGCTACCTGAGCGCCGACAACAGTGGAACCTGTCGAGTTGCGTCCCGATACCGGTTCACGCCGTACTGGAAGTAGGTAGGGTCGATCTCTCCAGCAAAGGCCCGCCGTCCGAGTTGGCGTGCAGCCAGTGAGCCGGTGAACAGCCCACCAAATGGCTCCCACACGATGTCGCCCTCGTCCGTGGATGCCTCGATGATTCGCCGCATGAGGTCGAGGGGCTTCTGATTCAGGTGAACGGCCTTGCCGGAATCGACCTTCACGCGCTCTTCACCGCGGACGGCGTTTCGCTCCCAGACGTTGGTCACACCGTGCGGGCAGTTGAACTTTGACCGCATGGCTGCCCACTGGCGTTCCGTCACGGGCTTCTTCCCGTCGAGAGAGAAATAGGGCCGCCCTTCAGGCGCCCCGAACTCGTTCGCATAGTCGCTCAGCCGTTGCATCGTCTCGGGCGGCGGGAAGTACCAAAGGTGCCCCTGGTCCAGATACTTGCGGACGGCGGCGTCTTTGACCCCGCAGGCCTCGTTCGCTCGCCTAAGCGTGAGCCCAGTACGCTTCCACTCATCCAACAGCCACCGCTTCAGCGGTTTCCCTTCCACTCTGGCCTCGAACACGTACTGGACGCACACCTCGGTGACGACCGGAAACCGCCTGATCTTCTGTGTGTTGACGTTACCGGCGATGTGCCCGATGCCTTTGTTCCAGATGTTGCAGTTCACGTAGCGCCAGCCGTACTTCTCCAAGATCGGGTGGGCTGCGGCCCAGCCGATCTCTGAGTTCCAGAACCAGAGCGTGGTCGCCGGGGTCGCGGATTGAGACCAAGCCTTCGCGTGAGGTTCGTACCAATGCGGCACGTCGAGGTGGTCCGATGTGTCGCCCTCGAAGCCGAGGACACCGTAGGCACCGTCCGACACAATTGTCGTCGGCGAAGGCCACTTCTCGTAGAGATCGAGAGAGTCGCCGAAGTTGAGCGACACGAATTCATCCTTAAAGACCGATGAAGACGGTGCCGTGTCGAGGACGATCGCTTTGCCCCGACCCACCGTGCTTGTCGGTGCAGCTCTCAGGGAGCGTTTGCCCGCAACTTCCTCATCGAGATGATTCATCTTGGCTCCTCTTCGTTCGTCCAGGTCTTGTCTTCAACTGGCGCCAGTTGTCTGATCCCTTTCGGCCGTTGCCCTTCGCAAGTTGCGCGGACACCCCTCGAACGAGGGCGACGACGACCCCTTGGATCAGCGGTGCGTCTGCACGGATGGGCTTGTACTTCTGGTTCTCAGGTTCGAGCCAGATGCCGTCGTCGCGAATACGGAGGCGCTTCAGCGTCATCTCCCCATCCACGGTGGCGACCACGATGTCCCCGTCACGGCCTGTTCGCTGCTCTCGGACGAGCACCACGTCACCGTCCACAATTGCGGCCCCCTCCATGCTGTCGCCTTCGACGTGAAGGGCGAAGTGCGGGCCGGAGTCGAGCCAATCAGCCGCCACAGTAACCGCACCGTGTTCGCGCTCTTCAGCCGTCTGCGGGCGGCCGGCTACGACGCTGCCCAGAAGGGGGACCCGGCGAACTAGCGGCGGGGCCTCTGGCAACCGCACTTGTCGAGCCTTGCCTCCCCCGAGCACGACATAGCCCTTGCGTGCGAGGACCTGAAGATGGTCCCGGGCGGTCCCAGTAGATGCCCACCCGAACTCTGCGCACAGCTCCCGGTACGTGGGAGCTGCCTCGCCTCGATCTCGGCGACGCCGAAGAGCCGCGAGCAAGCCGGCTTGGGCAGGGGTTAGATCGAGCACGAACGAACGAGTACCACTCATTTGAGTGGTCCACAAGCGAAAAGGCTGAATGCACGGTCAGTGATCGAAGGTCTCGCCAGAATCGCTCCCACCGCTCGGAAGCAAGCCTCTTTCTTGCGCAGGAGCCCCTGAGCAAGGAAGCGAATCTCCGGGTCGTCGATGCGAGCGAGCCGCTGGGCAAGGCCAAGGGCGAGGGGATTACCCACGTAGCGGAGCAACGTGCTGAGCATCAGGGTGACCGTCCAGGGCGGAACTGGGTCAGTCCTTTCGATGGCCAACAGGAGGAGCGAGCAAGCCAAGGCGTCGGCCTCGATCGGTCCTCGTCGACCTTCGAGGTGCCGGACGGCCTTGATCACCCCTTGGGATGGGAACGGATAGACCTTCGCGGTCAAGAGGGCTCGTCCTTCTTCACGGTCCGGATGAACGGGATCAGGCGGTCGACGCCCTCCATCATCCCCGGCTTCAGCATCACCTCGGAGAGTTCCACTTGAAGGTCGTGGACGAGATCAACGAGGTAGATGGGCACGGCCGCCGCCATGGCCTCGACGTTCCTGGAGTCGAGGACGAGCACGAGGGCTCCGACCTCGACGTACCAGCGTGACCTCTTGCCTGCGTCCGGAACCCGAAGGACCCGAGCGCTGGGCTCGCGCCCGGCTTCGACCTCCGTCGCCACGGCCTGATAGAGGCCGGGACAACCTCTCGACAGGGCACGCAGTTGTTGCAGCGGCAGATGGAGGACCCGCACATCTTCACGACGTACTCTTTGTCGGGTCGTCAACCTTGCCGCCGGGCTTTTCTGAAGGCGACTCCGAGAAGGCCAGCGGGAACACTCGGAGCGCCATGATCGGTCTCCACCTCCACCAACGGGGCGCCTGCGACCTTCGTTCCCGGAAGATCCATCCGCATCATCACGAGAAGGTCCTCGTGATCGGCCACTGCGGAGACCACCTCGACACGGCGGGAACGAGACGACAGCGCTGACCGTCATCGCCGCGTGCTGGTGTCCGATCAGAGGGCGGCCTTGGCGATGCGTTCGCGATCAGACGGGTTTGCGCCCTGCTTCTTCCCCATGACCTTCTTGTAGCTGGCGAGGAGGCTGCGGAAGCGAGGGGAAGACTTCTCGTCTTTCCCGAGCTGCTCCCACTTGAGGAAGCCGTTTAGGTCGTTGTTGAAGTCGTTGACGAAGGTCGGCTCCTTGTAGACGCAATCCTCGGTGTCGGGCGTCAGGTACTCGTCGATGGCGTTTACGGCCGCGTCGAGCAAGGCATCTGCCGCTTCCGGGTTCTCGCCGTTGAAGAGCTTCACCAAGGCCCTCGTGACATCCTTCGAGCCGCTCGGCTTCTGCTCCCTGACGAGCACGTCCCTGAGTAGATCGACGGCGACGAGGTAGAAGAGAAACTTCGTCTGTCTCCGACTGGCCTTCCCGGCGCCTCGACCGAAGCCGAGCCGTTCAGCTCCCTTCTGCAAACGGTATGCGGCGATGAGATCCTCGACGCCGAACGGGGCGTCTACGTCGGCGTTCACAACTCGTTTGAAAATGGATCCCCCGGGGACGAACGCTCGGTTACGACCGAACGCCGTCCCGGCCTCACCGAGCCAACCCGAGCCGTACACCTTCAAGAGGTCGAAGGCGTTCGCCGCCTCCTTGAACTGCTTGGCCGAAGGGTGCTGCTTCTGCATCGCTCGCTGCGAATCCCACCCACCCCGTTGAACCTCAAGGAACACGCCGTGGGAGTCGGCCATCTGCCTCGCCCAGCCGCGGAAGTCGGACGTGAGCGCGAGGAAGTCCTTCTCCCGGACTGCGTTCTGGGAGTTGGTGTAGCGGGTGATCTCCTGGAGCAGGTCCTCGCCCGTTGCGCCGACCTTGACGATCTTCGTCACCACCGAGCCGTCCGCCGCCTTGGCCTTCCACGCTTCGAGCTTCGAGTCCTTGCCAGTGCCCCCAGCTTCGAGCCGCTGGTGGCAGACCTCCCAGATCGTTCGGGTGGTCTGGCAGCCATTCACCACGTACGGCTCGATCAGCTCGACTCGACCGTCACCGTTCTTGAAGTCAGCCACGACGATGGTGATGCCGTTGTTGTAGAGACCAAACCGTTCCGGCGTCTCCTTCAACGTCTGCTGCATCGCCTTGTTGACCCGTCCGCGGCTGCCGAGAAAACGCCGAACGTTCTTCTCGTACAATTCGTCCAGATCCCCAGCCGCCGACCGGTAGGCGCGGAGGAACTCGTAGACCGTGAGGAGCGGTACAGCACCGACGAGCAGATCGGCTCCCGAAGCGACGAGGTGTGCGTTGAGCGGGACTCGACGCATCGGAAGAGCAGCGACCTCTTCCTCCTGAGCCCGGCGAAAGATGGTCTCCACCGACACGGCTTCGACATCGAACAGTGGCCCGAGCCGACCACGGCCCATGTTCCTCACGTCGGTGAGGACGCGCTTCTCGTCCTCAGAGAGCGGGTCAACCGTCCCGAAGACCAGGACGATGCGATCCATGTCCGAGGCTTGCTGCCGGAAATTCGCGAGGCGCTCCAGTAGACCGGACGCCACGCTCGACAGCTTCGGGCGCTTGCCGTCCAGCGTGTCGATCACCTTCTGGGACTCCTCCAAGAGAGTGCCGACGCCCGCGAATGCCGACCCGTACTTGCTCTGGAGCAAGTACCAGGTGTCGCCCTCGGCCTTCGTCTCACCATCTCCATCCTGCTTCTCGGCCCGATGCAGGTGTGCGATGTCGATTCCGCCGTCGCCAGCGCCATCGCAGAACACCATATCGTCCGAGGCGTCGTCGATGTCGAGCCACTGGGACAACAGCTTCCTGCCGAAGCGGTTCCCCAGCTCGGTCGTTGACGGCTCGCCTTCACGAACGTCCTGAAGCCACTCGTCTCGGAAGGTCTCGAAGGAGAGCTGCTGGGTCACCATGGCGCCGATGGTACTTCGACCTTCGACTGTCGGCTCGGGGAACAGAGGGCCCCAACCGAGCGGTGTCCTTTGTGGCCGTTGAATCGTCGGCAGCCGGCTCGAATCGTCGGCGAACGGAGGCCAACGACATCACCGATCCCCGAGGAACGCAGCCGATCGCGCTCGTTCAAAGCCGTTCGGCAGAATTTCAAAACCGCTGCCTTAGACCACTCGGCCACTCCTCCAAGTACTGCGTCTGCTCGACGTTCTCCTACCACATCGGCGGACACTGGCGGGGCCCGTCCCGCTCTACGGCTTCGTGTGCGGGAACACTCCACCGACGCTGCCGAGGAGCGCTTCCCGTCGCACGATCTCCTCGAGCTCGCTGGGCTCCAGCGCTGCCGGCCGCCCGGCCACGTCCGTGAGGAGCGTGAACCACGCGTCGCGAACGTACGGTCGCAGTCGCTCGACCTCGGCCTGCAGCACGTCGTGGGCCTGGTCCTGCTCCAGGTCGTGCGCTCCTGCGCAAAGCTCCAGCGTCGCGACGACCAGCCACGCTTCGAACTCGCGCGCCACTACCTCGACTTCGTTCACATCGTGAGCCGCGATCACGATCGGCGCCTCGTCGTTGGGCGCTCTCGAAGGGCACCAGCACCACAAGTCGCCGCTCGGCCCCGCCCCGAACGGAACGAGGACGACCGTGTCGATCCAGTCGTCCGGCGGCTCCCAAGCGGCCACGTCCTCGAGCGACCACCACTCGAGGTTCCCGTGCGATCCGAGCACCGGGCCCTGCGGCCCCGCGTACGACAGCACGCCGTCCGACTGCATTCGGCGGTAGAGCGCCGGGATCTCGAATCCAGTTCGATCGCGCACGGATTCGTACGGCCGCGCACCGAGCGCCCGCCGCCGTGCTTTCTCGGCGAGCTCTGCCTGATGCGTGGCATCGACGCGCGCTCGCCACGCGTCCTCGGCTTGCGTGAGCCGATCCGGCTCCGGGATGCCCGTCAGGTTGACGGTTCGGGCGCGCAGCACGTTGCCCGTCGTCATCGTCTCGACGAGCCAACACGACGATCCCACGGCCGGTTCGAAGCCCACGCAGGCCGAAGCGCCGAACGGAACCTTCTCCCCGTTCTCCAGCTCCAAGACGCCGGTCCCGTCGGCGCGAACGAACGAGACGATCGTGGCTCTACGAGGCACCTGCACGACGGTCACCGCGTCTCCATGCAGTCGGTGATGTCCCTCATCGGCGGCGCCCCGAAGCCGCGCTGAGTGCGGTCGCGGTTCCCGCGGATCACCTCGCACGCCGCCTTCGTCGGCGCGCACTTCGTCCGGTGCTCCCAGACCATCGGCTCGATCCACTGCACGCACCACGACGATGCTTCGCGCTTGCACGGCGAGTAGGCGTCCGCACCGCAGGGCCCAGCGTCCGGAACGCGGCTCGACGTGCACGCTTGCTCCTCGCGGGTGCAGATGCCCTCGCACTTCGCGCTCAGCGCTTTCGCGCACCACCAGCCTGCTCCGGCGGCAACGACCTCGCTCGGTGACGTCGTCGTTGGTGCCGCGGTCGGGGAGACACTCGCGTCCGTCGCTCCCGCTTCCCCGCCCGAGCTCGCGTCCTCGGACCCCGCATCGATCGCGACCGGCACCGTCGGGAGCCGCACCGGCTCCGCACCGGCATTGCACCCCGCCGTCACGGCGACGATCGCGCACGTCGACCACTTCACGTGGGCGACCGTACCCCACCACCGTCAGGGCGACCACGTCCGTGCGTCCGTCGGGCATGACGACCGAACCGTGGCGTGAGCTCGCGCAGTACATGTCCGAGCTCTCCGAGCTCGCTACTGCGCCGGATGGATGAGCGACCTCGAGTACGACCTCTGGCGGATCGTCCGCGGTGGCGCGCGCAACTACGGTCGGATCGATCTCACCGACGAGCAGCTCGGCCGTCTCAGGCGGCTCTCCGAGCGGGCCGGCGGATGGGTGCACTACACCGACCTCGTCGCGGAGCAGTTCGTCCCCCTGGACGAATGGGAGAAGCTCTGCCGCGTATGGGAAAGCGCTCCGGGCGGCGCCGACTGACTCAATTCGATGCACGCCTTCCCCAAGCCACGAACGCACAGAGCGCTACCAATAGAAAGTTGAAGGGCGTATTCGCAACTTCTCCCCGCGACAGGTGAAAGGCAATCGCCGAACCCTGCAGTGCAATGCACCCGATCGCCGCCCAGCGCGTCAGCCCCGGCCGGATCTTCGTCGCCCACGGCAAGAGCACCCCGAGCCCGCCCGCCAGATCGACGAGCGCGGTGAAGTACAGGAAGGCCGGCGACACTTGACCCGCCCACGGGATCATCGCTGCGAGCTTCGGGATCGGCGTCGCTAGCTTCCACACCGCCGTCCCCACGAACGTCACGAAGAGCAGCACCTGCACCACCCACAGCGCGACGTTCAGGCCTTTCGAACCAGCCGGCTTCATGCTTACTCCTTAGCCACCGCGACTCGCGGCGAGAAGGAGGCACCTTGAGGTCACTAGGTGACGGCAACCTCACCAGCTTCGCCACCGATTGTCCCGCCACGCGGGAGATCCTCACGCGCATCGGCGACAAGTGGAGCGTCTTCATCGTCGTGCTCCTCGGTCAGCGCGCCCATCGCTTCAACGAGCTCAAGCGCGCCATCGACGGCATCTCGCAGCGCGTCCTCACGTCCACGCTCCGTGGGCTCGAGCGCGACGGGCTCGTCGCGCGAAAGGTCTTTCCCACGAAGCCTCCCCAGGTCGAGTACGCGCTCACACCGCTCGGCCGCACGCTGCTCGAGCCCGTGACGGTTCTCGCGAACTGGGCCCAGAGCGCCCGTGCAGAAATTGCGCGGGCTCGAGTGGCGTTCTCCCGCGCTTCGGCTCGCTGAGTCCCCTCACGGTGGCTCTGGCGCCGTCCCTCGGACTGCCCTGCCGAATGACCGCCGGATGCAGTGACGCCGACGTCGGGAAGCACGCCTCGGGCAACGGCAAGAGAGCTGCGTTCACGAACTCCGCTCCCGAGGTCGCGCCGCGCGCGTCATTTCGGGCAAGTGCTACAACCAGCCGTCATGGCGCCGCCCCTCTCGCCGTCCCCGCTCGAGGACGTTGGTCACGTCATCCAGCTCGCGATCGCGCCCGTCTTCATGCTCACGGCGGTGGGCACCGTCATCAACGTGCTCTCGACCCGCCTGGCGCGCATCGTCGACCGCGCGCGCGTCCTCCACGAGCGCATTCGCCTGAAGCCCTCCCGCGCGCCAATGGTCGAGGTCGAGCTCGACACGCTCTTCCGCCGGCGCCGTCGCATCAACTTCGCCATCACGTTCGCCGTGACCTCGGCGCTGCTCGTGTGCGTGCTCATCGTGTCCGCGTTCGTCGGCGCGATCTTCGCCTGGAACATCGGCGTCGTGCTCGCGCTCCTATTCATCGGCGCGATGATCGCGCTGGTCATCGCGCTCGTGTCGTTTCTTCAGGAGATCTTCATCGCGGTCGGGAGCATCGAGATCGAGGCCAAGACCGAGGCTCACTCCCTCACGGAGCTACCCCCTGCCTCTTCCCGGCGCTCGAGCAGCCCCAAGAGCTGAGCTACGGCGCCGGCACCGAATCGACGAAGTCGCGCTCCGGACGCGCGAAGAGGTGTCCTTGCGCCAGCGCACACCCCAGGCGGGTGACGCAGTGGTACTCGTCTTCCGACTCGACGCCCTCGGCAACGAGCTCGACGTCGAGCTCCTCGGCGACGGAGGCAATCGCACTGACCAATCGCCGCTTCACGGCGTTCTGGTGGACGTTGCGGACCAGGCTCATGTCCAGCTTCACGAACTCGGGCTCCAGCTGCGCGAACGCACCGAGCCCGGCGTGGCCGGCGCCCAAGTCGTCGAGCGCGAGCCGATAGCCGAGCACGCGCAACATCCCAATTCGAGCGACGAAGCGATCGATTCGCTCCAGGTCGGCACGCTCGGTCAGCTCGAAGACGACGCGTGCGGCGTGGCCCGAGAGCGCCGATGTCGCCGCGTAGAGCTCGTCGTCGAGGAGATCGGCCGAGTGGAGGTTGACGAAGATGTCGGCTTTGGCCGGAGCACGGCCAATCGCATCGGCGACTTCGCTTCGGACCCGCCGGCCGACCTCGTGCAGGCGTCCCGCGGCGGCGGCGGCACCGAGGATCGCCGCCGGATTGGGGAGTGAGGATTCGTCGCTTCGCAGGAGGGCTTCGTAGGCGACCACGGCGCGATTGCGCACGATGGGCTGAAACGCGACCCACATCGACTCGAGCGCATGATCGAGCGCGAGCGCAGCGCCGTCGGAGGCGGAGTGCACGCGCCGGGCCTGCAGGCGATGGCTCGCGAGCCCGTAGGCACGCCGACACGCGGTCACGAGCTCGTCGTTGGAGAACGGCTTCTGGAGGTACTGCTGTGCGCCGAGGTTGAGCGCCTGCACCGCCGTCTCCAAGCTCGGCGCTCCGGTGACGAGCACGACGGGGACACCGAGATCGTAGGCTCGGATCGTCGCGAGGAGGTCCAAGCCGCTCGCGCCCGGTAGGTGCAGATCGCTCACGACGAGATCGAAGGGAGCTCGGAGCAGCGCCTCGAGCGCGAGGTCTCCGGTCGCAGCGACCTCGACCTCCCACCCCTCGAGCGCGAGGAGCCGCTGGATGATTCGGGCGACCGCCGCGTCGTCTTCGACGACGAGGGCACGCGTGGTGTGGCCGTGCGGTGCGCTCGGCGGCGGACGCGTCGTATTCATCGGCGCCCGCCCATCTTCCCCGTCCGACGCGTCAGCGAGGGGTGCGACCGCTCTCGACGAGCCGCGCCCGTGCCCAACGTAACGCAGGCGTCGGAGAGATCGCGATGAAGGATGGAAACGGTGGTGGTGCGAGCCACTGGATGACCGTGAGTGCGCCGCGAACCGGGAGCGAAGGCACCACGTGTGCGACGCCGAGGATCGAGTGCCCGACGCGAGCGAAGAGGCGTTGCATCTCGCGCCCCGCGCGCTCGCGGACGTTCGCCGAGAAGAACGACGCTTGCGTCAGATCCACCACGACCGCGATCGGCCCCTCGCGGGTTGCAACCTCGGCCATCTCGTCGAAGTGGGCGACTCCTTCCTCGATCGTGATCGCCTCGAAGAAGGTCACCTGGATCAGTGGAGACGCGCTCACGTCGACGAGCGGCTTCATGGACGAACTCTAGCATCCGCCAACCGTTCGCGAATCGAGCGTGGCTTCGGGACCCGTCTGACCGGTCAAGAGGACCACGTAGCGCGCGATGTCCTGTCGGGTCGGGCCATCGA
This sequence comes from Polyangiaceae bacterium, assembly GCA_044224495.1. Classification (GTDB taxonomy): domain Bacteria; phylum Myxococcota_A; class Polyangia; order Polyangiales; family Polyangiaceae; genus JBGAKG01. The sequence goes on from JBGAKG010000004.1 coordinate 463,254, forward strand.
GGTTCACGAACTCCAGCCCAGCTGCGCGCACGCCGTGCTCGCGTGGGATCGACCACCGTACGCGCGCTGGTGTCTCGACGATTCGACCTTCGATCGGGAGCGCGAAGCGCGCCGTGACGTCGGTCTCCGGCGTGAGCGGGTCGCGCGAGAGCACCAAGAGACCTCCGACCGAGATGTCCTCGGTGCGGCCGTCCACGGTTCGATCGCCGAGCCCGAGGCGAATCGGCGTCATGTACGCGGCGCGCGGCATCTTCCGCCGCGGCGCCGGTGCGACGGGCGCGAGCACTTGGAGCGAGTGCACCGCGAGCGGACAGGCCAGACGGAGCTCCTCGGCGAAGTGCTCGGTGGACCCGTAACGCTCTGCCGCCGGCTTCGCCATGGCTCTCGCGACGACGCGGGCGAGCGCAGGCTCCACGTCGGCCGTGTCGCGGAGGGACGGCGCCGGCGCATCACTCGTGACCTGACGCCAGATCCGCGGGGCCGGGCCGTCGTACGGAAGCTGACCCGAGATCAGCTCGAAGAGCGTGACCCCGAGCGCGTAGATGTCGATCCGGCGATCGACGGCTTCGCCCAAGAGCTGCTCGGGCGCCATGTAGGCGGGCGTTCCGACCGGCACCCCCACGTCGGTGATCGTCGCATCCGACTCCGCGAGCTTCGCGATGCCGAAGTCGATGAGGGTGACGACCTCTCGCCCGCTCGGCTCGCGCCGTGCGACCAGGTTCGCCGGTTTCACGTCGCGATGGATGATGTCGGCGGCGTGCGCGGCGCCGAGCGCATCGCACACCATGAGCCCCATCGCCACCGCTTCGACGACGGGGAATCGCCCGCGCGCGGCGAGCAGCCCTTCGATCGAGCGGCCCTCGAGGAGCTCCATCACCAGGTACGGGAGCCCGTTCGGGAGTGCCCCCGCATCGAGGATTCGCACGATGCCGGCGTGACGCAATCGGCCGAGCGCTCTCGCCTCGCGGAGGAGACGCAGCTTGCGCTCCTCACGCAAGATCACGTAGCGCGGCGCGGCGATGATCTTGATCGCCACCCGCTGGCCCGTGAAGAGGTGCATGGCCTCCACCACGCACGCCTCGGAGCCTTCGCCGAGGATGCGGCGAACCTCGTAACGGTCGTCGATGACGTCGCCCGGTGATGCGCTGAACTCGGTCATGGCGTCACGTCGCGCTCCAGCGCGGTGCAGTGAAGCCCCGGGCAGGCTTGGCGAACCAATAGCCCTGGAGGAGCGCGCAGCCGTCGTTCGCGAGCACGTCGCGTTCCCCCTCGGTCTCGACCCCCTCGCAGATCAGACGGATCGAGAGCTCGTCGGAGCACAAGCGGGACATCGCCCGAACGACGCTGCGCTTCTTCTCGGACGCGTCCACGCCGCGGACGAGCGACATGTCGAGCTTGGCGAACTCGGGCTGGAGCTGGGTGAACGTCGAGAGACCGGCGTACCCGGCGCCGAGGTCGTCCACGGCGATGCGGAAGCCGAGCTCTCGGAGCCGATCGACGCGCCCGGCGAGGTCCTGCACGTCGTCGAGGGACGCCCGTTCGGTGATCTCCAACACGACCCGGTGCGCGATCGGGGCCAGCACGCTGGTCGGCGCGAAGAGATCGTCGTCGCCCAAGTCGAGCGAGTGCAGGTTGATGAACAACAGCGCGTCGGGCGGGGCCTCGCTCGCGGTCGCAGCGATGAGCTGCCGGATCCGCCGGCCGAGCTCGTGGAGCCTGCCCAGTCGCTCTGCGCTCTCCAGGAGGGCGAGCGGATTCGCGAGCGTCGGCTCGGTGGACCGCATCAGCGCCTCGTACGCGAACACACTGCGAGCAGGCCAGTCGACGATCGGTTGGAAGGCAATCCAGAGCTTCTCGAGCGCGCTCTCGAAGCGCACCTCCAGCGCCGCTCGGTCGCCCAGCTGTCGGCTCCCGTTCTCGGCCACGAGCGCGAGCGCGGCGCGCTTGAGCTTCGCCATTTTGTGGAGCGAGGTCGCCTGCCGGACTGCGTGCTCGAACTGGTGCGTCGGGACCGGCTTCACCAGATAGCGGAACGCGCCGTACTCGATGGCTTCGACTGCCGTCTGGAAGTCCGGGCGGCCCGTCATCAGGATCACGGGGACGTCGAGATCGCGCCCGCGGACGGCGTGGAGGAGCGCGATGCCGCCCATGTGCGGCATCGAGATGTCGCTCACCACCACGTCGAACGCTCCCGCGTGCACCATTCCCACCGCTTCGCGTCCGTCACTCGCAGCGCTCACCTCGAAGCCCATGCTGCGAAGGATGCGCGAGTAGTCACGTCGGAGCGCAGCGTCGTCGTCGACGACGAGCGCGTGACCCGCAGACTCGGCCCCGTCATTCATTTTCGGTCCTCCCGTTGGATGCAGTTGTCCACCACGTTCACGAGCTGCGTCGGCGTGAACGGTTTCTCGAGCTTGCCATTGCCGCTCGCGTCCAGGAACTCGCGTGCGCGTGACGTGAAGACACCCTCGGTGAGAAAGACGATCCGGCGCGCTTGGCTCGGATCGATCGTCGCGACGGCGGCGTGGAAGTCGATCCCGGACATCTCGGGCATCGAGAGGTCGCACAGCACCGAGTCGAAGCGAGCACCACCCTCGATCGCCGTGAGAGCTTGTTTTCCCGTCGTCGCCGTCGTCACGATGTGCGCGGGCGAGAGCGTGCGCTCCACCATGCGGAGGATCGCAGGGTCGGCGTGGACGACGAGGATTCGCGCGTTCCGCGGGCGCGAGACCGGCCCCGTGAGCGAGATGCGACCCGTCGGATCGGCGGGCAGGGCACTCGGGAAGGTGACTCGGAAGCGGGTGCCCACCCCTGGGGTGCTCTCCACTTCGATCCGACCGCCGTAGCTCGTCACGATGCGATGGCAAATGGAGAGCCCGAGCCCGGTGCCCTCGCCGGCCGGCTTGGTCGTGAAGAAGGGCTGGAACAACCGCTCGACGATCGCGGGTGGCATGCCCATCCCCGTATCGACGATCTCGACGCGCACGTCGTCTCCGACGATCTCCGTGGAGATCCGGATCTCGTGCTCCTCGAGGTGACCCTCGGGGATGGCCTCCGCGGCGTTGACCACGAGGTTCAGGAACACCTGGCCCAGCTTGGACTCGCTCCCGCTGACGAAGGCGTCGGGGGTGTAGCTCGTCGCGAGGCGCGCACGGTTGCGCAGCTTGTTGCGCGCCATGCGGAGCGTGGACTCCATCACCTTGCGGACGTCGATCGGAAGCAGTCGCTCTTCGTCCGCGCGGGCGAACACGCGGAGATCGCGAGCGATGTCGCGGAGGCGCGTCGCCGCCTCCAAGGCGTCCTGGAGCTCCTCGTTCACCTCCGTCGCGACATCGGCGTAGGGCCGTGCCGCGAGCGCCCGCATGGCGAGCTCGAGGTTCGCCATGACCGAGGCCAATGGGTTGTTGATCTCGTGCGCGACTCCGGCCGCGAGCGTACCGACCAATGCCATTCGGTCCGCGATGACGAGCTGCTCCTGCATCTTCCTGCGCTCCGAGCGCAGCTCGGCCTCGCGCAGCTCGCGCTCGATCGCCGCGTTCAGACGCGGACCCAACGTCGACTTCAAGAAGTAGTCGTGGGCGCCCGAGCGCATCGCATCGACCGCCGTCTCTTCGCCGACGGAGCCCGAGACGATGATGAAGGGGACGTCGAGCCCGCGGCTCCGCACGAGGTCCAGCGCCGCCGGCGCGTCGAACCGAGGCATGGAGTAGTCGCAGAGGACGACGTCCCATCCCTCGCGGTCGAGCGCTGCGGTCATGGAAGGCGCGTCGTCGACGCGCTCGTGCTCGAAGGCGAGTCGGCCTTTGCGCAGCACGTGGAGCACCAGCGCGGCGTCGCGCTCGTCGTCCTCGACCAGGAGGACCCTCACCGGCGTGCTCACGAGACCTCCACGCCTTCGCCGAGAGTGAAGAAGAACGTCGCGCCCTCGCCCGGCTTGCCGGTCGCCCAGACGCGCCCACCGTGCCGGAACACGATCCGCTGCACCGTCGCGAGACCGATCCCGTGACCCTCGAACTCGGCGCTCGTGTGGAGACGCTGGAACGCCCCGAAGAGCTTCCTGGCGAACGAACCGTCGAAGCCAGCGCCGTTGTCGCGGACGAAGAAGGCCTCGCCGTGCTCGGTCGGGGTGGTCCCCACTTCGATCCGGGCACCCGCGCGCTGGCTCGAGAACTTGCGCGCGTTGCCGACGAGGTTCTCGAAGATCACGCGAAGGAGTCGCTCGTCGCACGCGGCGACCATCCCGTCCTGGACGACTTGCTCGGCCGTGCGCCCGTCGCGGGCGGCGAGCGTCTGCATGACGTCTCGCGCGAGGCTCGACACGTCGACGCGGCTCCGGACGAGAGGCGCCCGCGTCACGCGCGCGAGCGAGAGCAGCGCATCGATCAGCTCCGCCATCTGCTTGGACGAACCGCGGATCCACTGGAGGTACTTCTTGCCCTCCGCGTCGAGTGCTTCGCCGTGGTCTTCGACGAGGATTCTGCTGAAACCGTCGATCGCGCGCAGCGGCGCTCGGAGATCGTGAGAGACCGAGTAGCTGAACGCATCGAGCTCGCGGTTCGCGTTCTCGAGCGCCACGATGTAAGCGCGGCGCGTGGCCGCGAGCTCCACGTGAGTTCGCACGCGGGCGAGGAGCTCGGGTGCACCGAACGGCTTCATCACGTAGTCATCGGCGCCTGCGTCGAGGCCCCGAATCGAGGCCCCCTCGGTGCCTTGCGCCGAGAGCAGGATCACCGGGATGCTCTTCGTGTCCGGCCGCCGGCGAAGCTCTCGGACGAGCTCGATGCCGTCCATCCGCGGCATCATGACGTCGCTCACGACGAGGTCGGGGACGCCATCGTCGAGCTGCTCCAGCGCATCGGTGCCGTCGTGCGCGACCGTCACGTCGTAGCTCGGCGCGAGGAGCGACGAGATGTAGTCGCGAAGGTCGACGCTGTCGTCCACCACGAGGATGCGCGGGCGGGGTTTTCCCGAGCCACCCACGGTGCGCTCGTCCGCAACCGCGCGGGGAACGTGCGCGAGCGCGCGCGCCAACGAGCGTGTTCCCCGGCCGAGCTCGGGGTTCGTCGGGGTCATCGACACCGCCTCCGCGGGAAGGTGCGCATGCCCGCGCCGGAGCACGACGCGGAACGTCGACCCCTTGCCGACCGTGCTCTCGACCGTGATCCGACCGTGGTGAAGCGCCACGAGCTCTTTCACGAGCGCGAGACCGATCCCCGTGCCTTCGGCGACGCGGCCGCTGGTCCCCGAGACGCGATGGAAGCGTTCGAAGATTCGTTCGAGCTCCGCCGTGGGGATCCCGACTCCGGTGTCGCTCACCTCGAGGATCGCCTCGTTCTCGACGAGTCGGGTTCGGACCGTGATCGAACCTTCCTGCGTGTACTTGTGCGCGTTGGCGACGAGGTTCGTCACGATCTTCTCCCACATCTCGCGGTCGACCCACTGCGGCTCGCTCATGGGGGGAGAGTCGACGACGAGCTCGAGCCCGGCGTGGCTGGCGACGGAGCGAAACATGGCCGCCAAGTCGGCCGTCAGCTTGCCGATGTCCACCGGGGCGAAGGTCGCATTCAGCCGTCCGGCTTCGAGGCGAGAGAAATCGAGGAGGGTTTCGACGAGCCGATCCAGTCGCTGGGCGTTGCGGAGAGCGAGCTCGACGAGGTGGCGCTGGTTCGCATCGATCCCCGTGTGGAGCACGTCCTGAAGCGGCCCGAGGATGAGCGTGAGTGGCGTGCGAAGCTCGTGGCTCACATTGGACAAGAAGGTCGTCTTCGCAGCGTCGAGTCGGCCGAGCTGCTCGTTGGCCTCGCGCAGTTTTTCGAGCGCCCCCGCGAGCTCGCGGCTTCGCGCGAGGACCTCCCGCTCCATCTTGCTCGTGCGATCGCGCAGCGCTTCGCCTGCCTCGGTGGCGTTGACGAGCTCGGTGACGTCCTCGACGCAGTGAAGGATGAACTCGACCTCTCCCGACGGCGAGAGGACGGGGACGTTGCGCGGGCTCCAGAACCGGCTCACGAACGATCCGTCGGGCCCCCGGATGTCGTACTTCTGGACGGGCATCGTGTCGGCGGCGCGGGTCGAGAGGACGCGTGCGAGCGATGCGCGGAGGTTCGAGACCCCATCGGCTTCGGAGGCCGTGGGATCGTCGGTGAAGATCTCGAAGAGCCCGCGCCCGATCGACTCCGGCCCGACGTGCGTCGCCGCGAGCCGCTGCGCGGTCGCCGCCACCATCGTGAAGCGAGGCGCGTCGGGCCGAAGGACGAGCACGAGATGCGGCGAGCTCTCGAACAAGAGCCTCCACGGTGTCGTCTGCTCTTCGATGTACCCGCCCCCCACGTCACCGAACATGAAGTTACTGTGCTTGCAAATCGACTGTTCTCGCAAGAGAAATGCAAATTCATTTACTCAGACATGCGCAACCATGTGGGTGCTAAATCGGTGTGGGTCCATCGGGATAGTCGACGATTCGAGGGCGATTTCCCTCGTTGGCTGCGACTCGCGGTCACGGATCCTTCTCGGGGAGCGGCGGTGGGAGCGGGCTCGAATCGAACGCGAGGGGCGCGCGTGTGCTCATGAAGAGCCTGATTGCCGCCTCTGCTTCGCCCGACAGCCCGAGGAACCGCAGGCCCATTCCGACCACGCGACCTTTGTCCAGGACGTGCCAGACGATCTCCCCCTCGACGGCGTGTCGCGCATCCAGAAACGCGAGGTCGACGGTCACGTGGGTTCCCATCGGCAGCTCGATCGGGGCTTCGATGAAGATTCCGCCGAGCGAAAGGTCCCGCGTTCGGCCGGCATAGAAGTTGTGGGCAGACGAGAAATCCACGTCGACGGAGAGCGAGAGTCGGGGATGTCTGCGACGTTCCGTATCGGGCATTCAAGCATCTTGGCCCAAGCCGAACACCGATGGAACGAGTGTCGAATAACGAGCCCCTCGTCCAATGTGGGAATCGTCGTCACACGTTTGTCACAAAGCCCCTGTTCGGGCTCCCGACCGAGCGGTCGCCCCTCCACCCCCCGCCATCTGCTAAGTCACCGCAGCCCATGGATGTCCAGCCCACGTCGCGACCGAAGGCAGTGCTCGTCGGAGTGAAGCTCCCCGAGGTCACGGCCGAGGAGCACGAGGCGAGCCTCGCCGAGCTCCAGCGCCTCGTGACGACGCTCGGCTACGAGACCATCGCGACGGTCACGCAAGCGCGCGAGCACCTCGCCGCGGCCGCCGTCATCGGCGAGGGCAAGCTGATGGAGCTCGCGGACCTGACTGGGGGAACCGGGCACGTCGGGACCACCGCCCCGAAACGGCGGGACAAGGCGCGCCTCAAGCGTGAGCACGAAGCGGGCACGAGCGACGAAGAGGAGACCGAAGACGACGCGGCCGACCCCGATGCATCGTCGAAGGTCGCGCTCGTCGCCGTCGATCACGAGCTCTCGCCGAGCCAGGCGCGCAACCTCGAGCGCGCGACCGGCAGCGCCGTGCTCGATCGCACTGGCGTCATCATCGAGATCTTCCATCGCCACGCGAAGAGCCGGGAGGCTCGCCTCCAGGTCGAGATCGCCCGCCTCGGGTACACGGCGCCGCGCATGCGCGAGTCGGCCGGCAGCAAGGAGCGCCAGCGCGGCCGCGGCGCGGGCGAAGCGGCGCTCGAGCTGGATCGGCGCAAGATCCGCGATCGCATCGCGGAGCTGAAGGAAGAGCTCGAGCGCATCCAGGCCGATCAGGGCGTCCGCCGCTCGCACCGCAAGGACGCGCGCCGGATCGCGCTCGTCGGTTACACGAACGCCGGCAAATCGTCGCTCATGCGCGGGCTCACCGGGAGCGAGGTCTACGTCGAAGACAAGCTCTTCGCGACGCTCGACACGACCGTCCGCGCGCTCCAACCCGAGGCGAAGCCCCGCATCCTCGTCAGCGACACGGTCGGGTTCATCAAGAAGCTCCCGCACGATCTCGTCGCGAGCTTCAAATCGACGTTGGACGAAGCGCACGAGGCCTCGCACCTCCTGCACGTCGTCGACGCCTCGGACCCGGGGTGGCCCGGTCAGCTGGAGGTGACCCGCGAGGTGCTCGCGGAGATCGGCGCCCAGGTCGTGCCCTCGACCATCGTCTTCAACAAAATCGATCGGCTCGACGAGGGGCACCGCAAGATGCTCGCCCATCGCTTCCCCGATGCCTGGCTCGTGTCGGCGCACGATCCGGCGGACGTGCACCGGCTGCGCGATCGGATCGAAGAGCTCTTCACTCGCGAGTGGACCGAGGAGGAGCACCTCGTTCCCTACACCCGCCAGCGCCTCGTGTCGGAGATGCACGACGAAGGTCGCGTCGTCGCCGAGGCGTACGAGGCGGACGGCGTGCACGTTCGCTTCCGGGCACCGGCGCTCACGCACGCGAAGTTTCGTGCAAAGGCGGCGGGCGCGTCGTGAGCGAGCTCGCGCTCGCGCTCCTCGAGCTGCCGGCGCGCTTCGGTGAGCCCACCGCCGTGCTCGCCCAGGTCGAGGAGCTCGTGGCCCAGGGGCCCGCGGATCTCGTGCTCCTCCCCGAAGCCTCGCTCACGGGGTACGTCTCGCCTCGCGGCGTCTTCGATCCGAGCCCCTTCGCCGAGGAGCGCGGTGGTCCGACCGAGCGCGCCCTGTCGGCGCTCGCGCGCCGCCACCGGACGCACCTCGCGGCGCCGTTCATCGAGCGCGCGGGTGCGGCGCACTACAATGCCTTCCTCGTCTTCGATCGCGAAGGCGGGGTGATCGCGCACTACCGCAAGCGCCACCCCTGGTACCCGGAGCGCTGGGCCACGCCGTCGCCGGTCCCTCCGCCGGTCGTCGCGATCGCGGGGTGGTCCGTCACGATCGCGATCTGCTTCGACGTCCATACGCTCGCCGAGGACGCCGCGAACGAGCTCGAGCGTGCCGAGCTCCTTCTGTTCCCGAGCGCGTGGTGCGAGGACGAAGGGCAGGACCTCCGCGCCGAGCTCCTTCCGCCGATCGCGCGCCGGTTCGGGGTCGCCGTCGCGAACGCGAACTGGGCTGCCGGCGACGTGAAGGTCCCCGGCCAAGGTGCTTCGCGCGTCTGGAACGGGCGCGGCGAGCTCCTCGCCAGGGCGCGCTCGCCGCGGCTCGACGTGGTCCTCGCGCGGGGCGCGCCATGACGAAGCCCGCGCCGCCGCGCCGGAAGCGCACGACGTACCACCACGGCGATCTCGCCCGTGCGTTGGTCGACGAAGCCGTGCGCTCCGTCGTCGACAGCGGCGTCGAGAGCGTCACGCTGCGGGAGGTCGCGCGGCGCGTCGGCGTGAACCACCGCGCCGTGTACCGCCACTTCGAGGACAAGCGCGCGCTGCTCGTCGCCGTCGCGCTCGACGGCAACCGCGATCTGCTCGCCGATCTCCGGGCCGCGCTCGCCGCGCTCCCCGCGCGCGCCCGCGCGTACGAGCGGCTCGTCGCGATCGCCGAGGCGTACGCCCGCTTCGCCATGGCGCGCCCCGGTCACTACCGGGTCATGTTCGGCCCGCGGCTGAACCACGACGGCAAGTACCCCGCCCTCGAAGCCGTCCTCGAAGAGGCGTGGCGCGAGCTCGAGAGCTTGCTCGCGGCCGGTGTCGCCGCCGGGGAGCTGCCGCCGCAGGATCTCTTGCGCTCGAGCCTCTCGATCTGGGCGGCCATGCACGGGGTCGCGACGCTCCTCCTCGAGCGCCGGCTCCGCGTCCGACCCGCGCGTGCGCCCGAGTTCGCGGCGCAGCTCCTCGCGCCGCTCTTCCGCGGCCTCGCCGTCCCGGGCTGAGCACCACACCACCCCACACCTTGCCGGCGGACGGTTCGACGCTACAATGTCTCCAACGGAGACATTGCATGGCCGCTGCTACCCCTCTCAGCTCGACGCCCTCCGAAGAGATCCGCTTCCCCGCGCGCGACGGCGCAACGCTCGTCGCCGACCTCCACCTCCCGCCCGTGCGCCCCAAGGCCGCCGTCGTCATCGCTCCGGCGATGGGCGTCCCACGCGCGTTCTACCGGCGCTTCGGCCAGTACCTCGCCGAGCACGGGGCGCTGGTGCTCGCGTTCGACTATCGCGGCATCGCGGGGTCGCGCACCGCAGCGACGAAGCGCACGCGGCTTCGAGATTGGGGCGAGCTCGATGCGGCGGGAGCGATCGACTACGCGCGCTCGCTCGTGCCGGGGGTCCCCGTTCGGTACTGCGGCCACTCCGTCGGTGGGCAGGTCTTCGGACTCATGAGCGACGTGAACGTCGAGCGCGCGCTCTTCGTCGCGAGCCAATCGGGGTGGGCGGGCCACTGGGACGGGTTCGGCCGCGTCGCGATGTCGGCGCTGTGGTTCGCCTTCGTGCCCGTCGCGGTCGCGACCACCGGGCGTCTCCCGATGAAGTCGTTCGGCCAAGGCGAAGACGTTCCGCCCGGCGTCGGGCGCGAGTGGGCCACCTGGGGACGCCACCCTCGCTACATCGGGAGCTACGCCGACGAGAAGCCGACCTGCCTCTACACGACCTTCTCCGGCAAGCTCTGCGCCTATGCCATCACGGACGATGGGTACGCACCGCGCCGAGCGGTCGACGGGTTGCTTGCGGAATACAAGTCCGCGGACAAGGAGCTCCGCGTCGTCGCTCCGCACCACCTCGGGCGGCGCGAGCTCGGTCACTTCGGGACGTTCAAGCGCGGGGGCGAAGCGCTCTGGCCGGGGATGCGCCGCTTCCTGCTCGCGTGATCGGCGTCACCCGCGAAGGACGATCCCCTCTTCGGTCCCGCACCGGCGCGCCATCGCGAGCAGGTTGGACATCGCGTCGACCGCGTTCGCGGCGGCCCACTGCTCGCGGACGGACTCGACCACCTCGATCAGGCGGCTCACGTCCTTCGGCCCGAGCAGGCTGGGGCCCTCGTCGCCCGCCATCCACGCCGGGAGCCCGTGATCGTTCGCGAAGAGCTCGTGGAGGGCCGCGCGCGCGTTCGCAAGGCTGGGGTCGCCGCGGAGCGTGGCGGTCAGGCTGAGGGGGGCGGTTCCCAGGTCGATCCGCTCCAGCCGATCGCGCTGCAACGCCCCGGCGAGGATGCCGCTCGCCTGAGGTATCCTCCGGACTTCCTTGCCAAAAAAGCGAAACTTTCGCTCCCGCACGACGCGCAGCGAATGCAGCTCGGTGGCGCGGAGGAGGGGCTCGAGCGGGAGCATCGACTCGCTCGCGAGGGCGCGCTCGAAGGCAGCGAGAAGCTGCTCCGCGTTCCCCCACGGAATCCGGTCCGCTCCCCACGTCATGCGCGGAAATCTACACAGCTCGAGCGGGCTAAACCAGGCCAACGCCAGGCCGACGCCCCCGACACCATGGACTTGCATGACCCCCTCTCCGCGACTAAGGTTCGCGACCCCCATGGCACGCGTCACCGTCGAAGATTGCCTCGAGCGTGAAGAGAACCGTTTTGCCCTCGTCATCCTGGCGGCACATCGCACGCGCCAGCTGATCAAGGGCTCGCCGTCGCTCGTCGCGTCGAAGAACAAGCCTGCCGTCACCGCGCTCCGCGAGATCGCTGCGGGCAAGGTCCACTACGATCGCGCCAGCAACGACGTGGTCGAGACCTGGATCGCCGAGCAAGCGAAGATCAACGCCGTCTTCTGAGTACGGTGAAGCGCTCCCGGTCGATCGATCAGGAGCTCGTCGTCGGCGCGCGCGCGCATTTCGAAGATCCGGACTACTACGCGACGACGTACGCGAGCCGCATCGAGGACGTCGCGTTCTACGTCGACGTCGCGAAGAAGCACGCCCCGCGCGGGCCGGTGCTCGAGTACGGCGTCGGGAATGGGCGCATCGCGCTGGCGCTCGCGCGCCACGGCATCTCGGTGGTCGGCGTCGATCACACGAAGGAGATGCTCGCCGATCTGAAGCGGCGCCTCGCCGACGAGCCCGCGGCCGTGCGCGCGCGCGTGCGCGCGAAGCACGGGGACATGCGGAAGGTCGCGCTCGGGAAGAAGTTCCCGCTCGTCATCGCGCCCTTCAACGTGTGCCTCCACCTCTACGACCGCGCCGACGTCGAGAGCTTCCTCGCGCGCGTGAAGGCGCACCTCGCACCGGGCGGGCTCTTCGTCGCGGATCTCTCGCTCCCGATTGCCTCCGATCTCGCGCGCGATCCGGCGCAGGCGTTCCGCACGCCACGCTTCCGTCACCCGTCGGCGGGGCTGGTCCGCTACACGGAGCGCTTCGACTACGATCCGGTCCGCCAGATCCTCTTCGTCGCGATGGAGTTCGAGCCGCTCGACGGCAAGGAACCCTTCGCCACGCCGCTCGCTCACCGGCAGTTCTTCCCGAAGGAGTGGGAAGCGCTGCTGCACTACAACGGCTTCACGCTCGTGAAGCTCGAGGGCGACTTCCAAGGCGGTCCGCTCCGCCCCACGAGCGACGTCATGGTCACGTGGGCGAAGAGGTCGAAGCGATGAGCGAGGTGGCGGACCGTCTCGCCGCCGTGCGCACGCGCATCACCACGGCGGCGGCGGCAGCGGGGCGCGCTCCCGGCTCGGTGAAGCTCGTCGCGGTGTCGAAGACGAAGCCGGAGTCGGCGATCCGCGAGGCGTATGCCGCGGGCCAGCGTGCGTTCGGAGAGAGCTATGCGCAGGAGCTCGAGCGGAAAGCGGCGTCGCTCGCGGACCTGAATGATCTCGAGTGGCACTTCATCGGGCACCTCCAGAGCAACAAGGCCAAGGTCGTGGCGAAGGTCGCGCACTTCGTCCACGCCGTGGACGGTCCGGCGCTCGCGCGCGAGCTCGGGAAACGCGCAGCCACGGCGGGCCGCACCCTCCGCGCGCTCGCCGAGGTGAAGCTGAGCCGCGAGCCCACGAAGCACGGCGCTCTCCCCGAAGAGCTCGAAGAGGTCCTCGGCGCGATCGAGGCCGAGAGTGCGCTGAAGCTCGTCGGGCTCATGACGATGCCGGAGCTCGGGGGCGACGAAGCGGCGCGGACCGCGTTCTCGACGCTGCGTTCGTTGCGTTCGCTCCACGGCGGTGACGCGCGCTTGCCCGAGCTCTCGATGGGGATGACGGGCGATCTCGAGATCGCGATCGCCGAGGGCGCGACGATGGTGCGCGTCGGAACGGCGATCTTCGGCGAGCGGGAGTGACCGCGCTCAGCGGCGCCGGAGCAGCCGATCGATCCAGCTCCGCCGCGGAGGCTCCGCCGGGGTCTCGCGCGTGGTGAGTCGCGCCTCGATCGCCTTCGCTTCGGCGTGCTCCCCGACCTCGTGGAGCGACGTCGCGAGGAGCCGCTGCGCTTGCTCCGCCTCGGGCGCCTGCGCGAGGAACGCACGACAGAGCGTGACGAGCCGAGCCGAGCGCGCGATGCCGGGCTCCTCCGCCCCCAGCGCGAGCTGGATCGCATGGCGACAACAATCGAGCGGAGCCTGCCGCAGCGCGAGCGCGTGATCGACGAGCCTGCCGGCGAGCACGCCGTCCTTCTCGCGATCGGCGAGGAGCGCGAGCTGGATGAACGCGGGGGGGAACCCCGGCGCGACGCCGAGCGCGCGATCCCACGCGGCGCGTGCACCGACCGAGTCGCCGCGCGCGGAGAGGACGGCGCCCTCCTCGGTGAGGAGCACGTGATCGTCGGGAGCGACCGCCTTGCCGCGCGCGACGGCTTCCGCCGCGCCGCCGACGTTGCCCAACGAGCGGCGTGCCTCCGCGACGAGCGCGTGGAGCCGCCCACGCGTGGGGGCGAGGCCCAGCGCGCGCGAAGCGAACAACTCCGCCTGCACGCCGTCGCCCGAGCGAAGATGGAGGACGCTCGCGGCTTCGAGCAGCTCGGGGTGGTTCGGTGCGTCCTCGGTCGCGCCCGCGAGCACGCGCAGCGCCGTCTCGACGAGACGCTTGTCGACGCCGGGCCGCACCGCCGTGTCGAGCGCGAGCGCCGCGAGCCGACCGGCGGGATAGCGACACAAGGGCGCGTCGCCGATCGCGCGCGCGAGGTGCACGATCGCCGCGGTGCGGTCACGCGCGTCGCCATGCCGCGGATCGACCAGGCACGAGCGCTCGGCGTGGAGCACCGACACGAGCGCGTCCCAGCTCGCCTGCTCGAGATCGCGGAGCGCGGTGAGATCGCCCGCGAGCGCCTCGGCCATGTCGCGCAGGCTCCGCACGAGCACGCGGCCTGCGTCCTCGTCGTCGAACGGCGCGTCGACGCGGAAGCGGACGTCGTGCGTGCGCCGATCGTAGGCGAGCAGGTGAAACGCACCCTTGCCTTCGTCGGGCGCTTCGAGCGCCCCCGTGATCACGGTCGCGACGGACTCCGGGGTGTCCTCCGCACCGGGCATGTCGCGCCACGCCTGCGCCGGGACGAGCGCCTCCACCGGTTGGGGCTCGTCGTCGCGCTCGCGCGGGCGCGCGAGCACCTGCACGAAGGCGACCTGTCCGCCGCCGACGTGGAAGAAGGCGTGGAGCATCGCCGCCATCCCGACGCCGAGCCCGCGCGTGGCGTCGGTGACGCCGAAGGGCAGGACGACGGCACGCGCGTCGGGCATTCCGTCAGTGAAGCCCGGACCGAGGGTTGAAGTCGAGACGGAGGAGCACCTCGCCGTGGCCTTTTGCCGGCGGCGGGAGCTGCAGCGTCTGGAGGATCTTCGCCGCGCACTGGAGCATGTCCTGGTTGCCGCCCCAGGGATCGACGGCGGCGTCCGTGACACGCCCGTTCTTGTCGATCGGCATCTTGAACACGCCCCACGCCCCGACGTCGCCACCGCCCCGCCGCGCATCCTCCTCGCAGACGTGGAGCTCGGGGCGGAGCCGCTCGAGCGCGACGTAGGCGGCGGCGGTGTACGCGTCGTTCTCGCTGCCCGACGTGGCCGTGCCGGTCCGCGGCTGGAAGACGGCGGGCATCACGATCGTGTCGGCGCCGCTCGCGGGAGGCGCGAAGCGCAGCCCCTTGGCGATGTCGCGGAGACACATGATCACCTCGCGCTGGAGCTCGCAGGCGCCCCACGACTCGACCTTGCGCACCGTCCCGTCGGCGGCGACGCGGAGGACGACGGCGACGTGTCCGTCCTGCGTGGGATCGCGCACGAGCCCGCGGTGGTAGCAGTTGCGGAACTGGAGGCGCGTGTCCTCGATCGCCTTCTCGGTCTGCGACCAGTGGCTGCCGGCCGGAACCACGGAGCCAGTCTGGAGCGTGGGGGCTCCTGCGTCGGCGCTGGGCGGCGGTGGCGTCCACTCGGGCAGCGGCGGGATCCAGTCTTGCCCGAGCTCGCCGTTGGGCGGGCAGCTCGCGAAGCGATCGACGCCGTCGGCGTGGATCTCGAAGTTCGCGATCTCGATGTTGGTGCCGCCCTTCGAAGCAGGCACCTCGGGATGGTCGGGAGTCCCCGCGCACGCGACCACCCAGCCGGCGAAGACGACGAAAGGTACGGGCCAAGCGCGCACGAGAGCGAGGGACTCTAGCACGGCCCCGCCACGCGCAACGGCGAGCCGCGCGCTATAGTCCCCCGGCTTTGGCCAAGGCCCCGCGGAGACCCACCGGAACGACCGCGCCGACGCTCTTCGAAGAGCGCGGGACGCAGGAACACGCGCCGCTCGCGGAGCGCATGCGCCCGACGCGCTTCGAGGAGTACGTGGGGCAGGGGCACCTCATGGCGGAGGGCCGCTTCCTCGCGGCGGCGCTCGCGAACGATCGGGTGCCGTCGATGATCCTGTGGGGGCCGCCGGGCTCCGGCAAGACCACGCTCGCGCGGATCATTGCAAATTACACCAAAGCGACCTTCGTGCCCTTCAGCGCCGTGCTCGGCAGCGTTCAGGAGCTGCGCGAGATCGTGGCGGCGGCGGAGGAGCGGCGGCGCTTCGGGAGCGCGCGCGATTCGCGGACCGTGCTCTTCGTCGACGAGATTCACCGGTTCAACAAGTCGCAGCAGGACGCGTTTCTTCCCCACGTCGAGCGGGGGCTGTTCGTCTTGGTCGGGGCGACGACGGAGAACCCGTCCTTCGCGGTCAACGCGGCGCTCCTGTCGCGCTGCAAGGTCTTCCGTCTCGAGCCGCTGGCCGAGCCGGCGGTCGCGGCGCTGCTCGAGCGGGCGATTGCCTCGGAGCGTGGGCTCGCCGGGGCGGTCAGCGCCGACGAAGCGGTGGTGCGCGCGATCGCCCACGACGCCCGCGGTGATGCGCGGCGGGCGCTCTCCACGTTGGAGCTCGTCGCGCAGTACGCGATCGATCACGCGCGGGGAGGCGCGGCGGTGATCACGCCGGAGATCCTCGAGGCCGCGACGGCGCACGCGCCGCTCCTCTACGACAAGCGGGGCGAGGAGCACTACAACGTCGTCTCCGCGTTCATCAAGTCGATGCGCGGCTCCGATCCCGACGCGGCGATCTACTGGCTGATGCGCATGCTGGAGGCGGGGGACGACCCGCTCTTCGTCGCGCGCCGCATGATCATCTTCGCCAGCGAGGACGTGGGCAACGCGGATCCACGTGGGCTCCTCGTGGCGACGGCGGCGGACGAGGCGTTCCGTCGGCTCGGCATGCCCGAGGGCATCTACCCGCTCGCGCACGCGGCGATCTACCTGGCGTGCGCGCCGAAATCCAACGCGGTGACCAAGGCGTGGCAGGCGGCGAAGGCGGTCATCGAAGCGAAGGGGGCGCTGCCGGTGCCGAAGAAGCTCCGCAACGCGGCGACGAAGCTGATGAAGGAAGAGGGCTACGGCGCGGGATACCGCTACGCGCACGACTACGAGGACGGCGTCGTTCCTGGCGAGGACTACCTCCCCGACGAGCTGCTCGGCGAGCGGTACTACGAGCCCACCGACCGCGGCGAGGAGCAGCGGATGAAGGCTCGGATCGAGATGCTTCGCTCCCAGAAGAAGTAGCTCCTGTCGCGGGAGGCGGCGGCGATCCGGTGGACGGGATCGGGGTGGGGGTGGGGGAGAGAGGGCAGCGTTGTTTCGGTGAACGGGTTGGGGTGGGGTAGGGGCGAGAGGGCAGCGTTGTTCCGGTGAACGGGGTTGGGGTGGGGTAGGGTGAGAGGGCAGCGTTGTTCCGGTGAACGGGGTTGGGGTGGGGTAGGGGAGCGAGAGGGCAGCGTTGTTCCGGTGAACGGGGTTGGGGTGGGGTAGGGGAGCGAGAGGGCAGCGTTGTTCCGGTGAACGGGGTTGGGTTCAGCGCAACTCCTTGGGGCCGCTGGACGATGGGCGGCATGTTCGATCACGAGAAGCTGGATGCCTATCGGACCGCCCGTTCGTTTCTGACGCTCACGCAGTCGGCCGTCGGGCAGGCTCCGCGGGGCAAGGGATTCATCGTCGATCAGCTGCACCGCGCGGCGCTGTCGATCGTGACCAACGTGGCTGAGGGCGCTGGCGAGTTCGCTCCCGCCGAGAAGGCGCGCTTCTACCGAATCGCGGCCCGCTCGGTCGCCGAGTGCGCTGCCCTCTTCGACGTCTGCCGCGAGCTCGACATGATCGAACCCAACGTGGCGAACGATGGACGAGAGCTTCTCCTCCGCCTCATCGCGCTCCTCACCGGCTTAGCCCGCCGCCACCAAAGGACCTGACCGGCTCCCCAACCCCGACCCCCACCCCGTCCACCGGAAGGACGCAGCAATCTCACCCCGACCCCGACCCCCACCCCGTCCACCGCGACAACGCCGCCCTCTCCGGCGCGCCGCGCGCTCCTTCGGTCACACGCTGGCGATCGCCGCTTCGAGCTCGCCCAACGCGTGGGAATCGCCCTTCTTCTTCGCGCACGCAATGCCGGCGGTCATCCACTCGCGGGCCGCATCGAGCTGTCCCATCGCCTGGAGCATCTGGCCGCACATGAGGTACATCGCGACGTAATCGGGCGTCGTCTCGCGGAGCTTCTGGAACGTGCGCAGCGCATCATCGTGGCGCTGCAGGTTCCGGTACTCCATCGCGAGGCCATACCAAGCGAACGGGTCCGTGGAGCCCTCGCTCGTGATCTTCTCCAGGAACGCGAGGCGCTTGCTCACCGTCAGCTCCGCTCGACCACACCGATGAACGGCAGGTTGCGATAGCGCTCCGCGAAGTCCAGTCCGTAGCCGACGACGAACTTGTCCTCGATCGTGAAGCCCAGATAGTCGACCTTCACCTGCACCCGCGCGCGCGCCGGCTTGTGCAGGAGCGAGCACACCTTCACGCTCCGCGGCTGGCGCGTGCGGAACAGATCCATCAGGTGCGCGATCGTCAGGCCCGTGTCCACGATGTCCTCGACGATGATCACGTCTTCTTCCGCGATCGGCTTCGACAGGTCCTGTGTGATCTGGACGACGCCGCTCGTCTCCGTCCCCTCGCCGTAGGAGCGCACGCCCAGGAAGTCGATTCGCAGCGGCAGATCGATCGCCCGCGCCAGATCCGCCGCGAAGACGAAGCTGCCCTTGAGCACGCACACGAGCACGAGGGGCCTGCCCGCGTACTCCTTCGTGATCTCCGCCCCGAGTTCGTTCACGCGGGCCGCAATCTGCTCCCGCGAAAGCATGGTGACGATCCGCTCCGACATGGCCGCGGTGTGTAGAGGGGCTGCGCCCGCCCGTCAACGGAGGGCGGTGCTCACCGTGAGCGACTCGCCGTCGGTTTCGACGACGACCTCGCCATCGCGGTCGGTCCGCAGCGTGCGGATCCCCCGCGCCTCGAGCGCACCGACGGTGACGGGGTGCGGGTGCCCGAACCGGTTCCGCACCCCGCACGAGATCACGGCGAGCTCCGGATGGACCGCGTCGAGCAGCGCATCGCTCGACGACGTTCGCGAGCCGTGGTGCCCGACCTTGATCACGTCCGCGGCGAGCGCAGTCCCGTGGCGCGCGACGAGCTCGGCCTCTTCTTCCCGCTCGGCATCGCCCAGGAACAAGAACGCCCGCCGACCCAGGCGCACGCGGAGGACGAGCGAGTTGTCGTTGGGGCCGCGCTCGACGCTCGGTCCCGGACAAGGCGCGAGGACCTCGATCGTCGCTCCCCCGATCACGTGGGTGCCGCAGAGGACGTCGGGGCGCCGGAGCTTCCATGTACCAAATTGGGACAGGAGGACGCCGTAGGCGCCCGCGACGCCCTCGCGCTCGCCTTGCCCCGTGTCCCAGAGCTCGGCCGCCCGCACGCCGCGCAGCGCCGCCGGGAGCCCCCCGTAGTGATCGGGGTGCGGGTGGGACAGCACGACCGCGCGGAGCTCCGTTCGCCGCCGCGCGCGGAGCACCGGCCCGACGACTCGGTCTCCGACGTCCACCGGGCTCCCGACGATCCCGCCTCCGTCGACGAGGATCGCCGTCCCATCGGGAAGATCGAGGAGCGCCGCGTCCCCTTGGCCCACGTCGAGGAACGACGCGCGGAGCACGCCCGTCGGTCGCGCCGCCGCCGACGCACGCAGCTCGAGGAGCAACACGAGCCCGGCGCACGCCAGGACCCCCGGCGCCCGAGCTCGGCGCAGCGCGACGCCGCCGATCGCGACGGCGAGGACCGCCAGCTGTGCATCCGTCGGTGGCGGGACCGGCACCACGGGAACGTGCGCAGCGGCGCGCGCGATCCCGCGGGTCACCACCAGCGCTCCCCCCGCCGCAGCCGCCGCACCCGCCTCGGCCGCCGGCAACGGCGCGAGCACGGCGTGGCCGAGGCACAGCGGGAGCGCCGCCGTCTCCCCGACCGGCACCGCGACGAGGTTCGCGACGAGCCCGACGACCGACACGTTCCCCGCCATCCGCGCGATGATCGGCGCGCACGGGAGCGTCGCCGCCAGCGTCGCCGCCACCGAGCGGACGACGGGTCCAGGGAGCCACCGCGCCCGCTCGGTCAGCGCCCGCGAGAGCCGCTCGCCGAACGCGAGCAGCCCGAACGTCGCCGCCGCCGACAGCGTGAACGAGACGTCGTACGCGCCCAACGGATCCACGACGACGAACGCCCCCACCGAGACGGCGAGCGCGCGCCACGGATCGACGCGCCGCGCGAGCGCGCGCAGCACGAGCTGCGCCGTGAGCATCCACGCCGCGCGGATCGCCGAGCCGCTCCCACCCGCGAGCTCCGCGTAGGCCCAACACAGCGGCACACCGAGCGCCGCCGCGAAGCGCCCGACGTCCCACCCGAGCACGAGCGGCGTCCGCGCGAGCAGCGCGCGCAACAGCCGCACCGCACCGACGACCACCAGGACCAAGTGCATGCCGGACACGGCCAGCAGGTGCGAGAGCCCACTCGCGCGAAACGCGCCGTCATCCGCGGGATCGAGATCCGACTCGCCGAGCACGAGCGCGCGCGCCATGGGGGCGACCTCCGGCGCGTACGTTGCCGCGATTCGAGCCCGAACGTGCGCGCGCGCCCGATCGATCCAAGCGCCGGGTCCGACGCCCCGCACGTGGACGGAGACGTCCTTCGCGCCACCGCTGCGAGCCACGCCACGTCGGGTGACGCCGAGCTCGACGTTGGCGAACCGCTCGGGAGCCGCCAAATCGGCGACGAACGCGACGCGGTCCCCCCGGGCGAGCTCAGGAGGCCCACCGAACAGCGCGACCCGCACGGTCGCATCCTCTCCCGCGCCGCAATCCACGTGCTCGGCCTCGCCCACCCACTGGAGCGACCCACCCCGCTCGACGGGCGACGTCGCCACGGTCGCCTCACCCGAGCATCGCGCAATCCGCGGAAGCGCCGCATCGGCCCGCGCCCGCATCGACTCGGCCTCGACCGTGGCCTGCCGAGCCCGCACCGCACCCCCAACGAGCCCGACCAAGAGCAGGACGGCCACCCGGCCCCGCCGCCGCGCCATCACGACGAAAGCGAGCGCCACGGCCCCGACGGCAACGGGAGCCCCACCCCACAGCCCACCGCCGAGCCACCCAAGGACGAGCCAAATCACGCCCCCCGTCCATCAACCCCCATACCAACAAAAAACCGGCCCCAATCCACCCCCCACCCCCGGCGCGCCACGGCGAGGGGTGGCGCAGCACCAATCTCTTC
>JBGAKG010000031.1:0-104446 GCA_044224495.1 Polyangiaceae bacterium
CCGGCGCCGGTCGCGCCCGCCCCCATCGCCGCCCCGGCCGCCGCGCCCGCCCCGGTCGCGGTCCAAGCCCCGGCCCCGGCTGCGGCGCCGCGCGACGAGGCCGCCGCGCTGCGTCGCATCGCGCGTGAAGCGCTCGAGGAAGCGCTCGGATCGCTCCGCTCGAATCAGCGAGAGCTCGAGGGTCGGCTCGCGCGGATCGAGCAGCGCCTCGAGGAGCTCGCGCGTCGACCGGCGGCCGCCGCACCGCAAGTGGCTGCACCGGCGCCGGTCGCTGCGCCCGCGCCCGTCGCCGCGCCTGCCCCCGCGACGTTCGCCGCCCCCGCCGCGGTCGCCGCGCCTCCGCCCGCCGCAGCGGTCGCGAACCCGCTCGTCCCGCGCTCGGTGCCTCCGCCCGCCGCTCCCGCTCCCGCTGCGGTCGTTCCGGCGGCGACCACCGCGCTCGCGCCCGCTCCTGCCGCGGCCGGCCCGGCCGCTGCGGACGCGACCACGGCGGAGCTCATGCGCCTCGCGAGCACCCCGGTCGACGGCGACTTCATCCCTGGCGAGCTCGACATGGGGCGCCGCGGCCGCCGCCTGCGGTGGTTCATCGCGATCTTCCTGATCCTCGTCGTGGGCGGCATCGTCACCGCGGCCATCGTCTCGAACTCGGTCAACGGTCACTGACGGGTGCCGGCGCAGCGCGCCGCCATCCCAAAATGGTACCGACGACGAGCCCGACGAGGTAGCCGTACGGCAACCCGACCACGCACGCCGCGACCAGCATGCCGATCCAGAGCGCGCGCTTGTCGTCCGCGACGTCGCGCACCATGCTCATCAGCCCGACCGCCTCGACGGTGAGGATCGCGCCGAGGAGCGGGAGCGGGAACACGCGGACGACCTCGGCGAAGGCGCGCGGGAACACGAGCCCGAGCACCAGGTACATCGCCCCGTAGATGACGGGCGCCCCACCGGTGCGTGCCCCGAAGGCGTGGAACCCGACCATCCCGCCGCAGCCATGGCACACGGGGACGGCACCGAAGAGCGGCGCGACCAGGTTCATCAGCCCGTAGGTGATCCCGATCTTCCGGACCGACGGCGCGCGCTCGGGGAAGAGATCGTTCGCGACCTGCGACGTCGCGAGGACCGAGTTCCCGAGCGAGAGCGGGATCTGCGGGAGCGCCAGGAGCAACGCTCCCCGGCGCCACTCGTCCCCGCTCGGGACGACCAAGCTCGGCGCG
Organism: Polyangiaceae bacterium; assembly: GCA_044224495.1. GTDB lineage: Bacteria > Myxococcota_A > Polyangia > Polyangiales > Polyangiaceae > JBGAKG01. Next base: position 1,218 of record JBGAKG010000031.1, read on the forward strand.
GTGGGCCCGAGCCCATGCACCACCGCCGACAGGTTCACGCGCGTGGCGATCGCCCACAGCGCGCCGAGCCCCACCACCACGAGCGCCGCAGGGACCTTCTTCCAACGGCGGAGCACGAGCCACGTCCCGAGCGCGAGGCCGAACACGACGTAACCGCGCGTACCGCCCTCGGCCGCGTAGTCCTTGAGCGCCAACGTCGCGAGCGTGATCCCGAGGCCGAGCTGAATGCCGCGCACCGCCGCCTTCGGGACGATCCGCGCGAGCCACCCGAGCGCGCCGCTCAGCGCGAGCAAGAGCATCGCACCGCCGATCACGATCCCACCGGCGGCGTACGTCCCGGCGGCGAGCTTCTGCGCCAACATGATCGCCGCCATCGCCTTGAGCGGCTGCACCGGCATCGGGATCCCGTAGAGGAGCCCGGTCGCGATCTGGAGCAGGCCGTAACAGACGCACACGCTCGCCGGATCCAAGTGGCACGTCGCGATGAGGCCCACCAAGAGCGGGAGATCCGTCCCGAGATCGCCGAACGCACCGGCGAGCTCGTGGCGATCGAAGCGGAGGCGCGGCGCCATCGGTCGCCTTGGAATAGCGCAGATCCGGCTTGACTTCTCTTCCTTACACTGTAAGTTCCCTCCCACCGATGCCTACCACCCGCTTCGCGTTGGCGCTCACGCTCGCCTCCCTCGCCCTCCCGCTCGCCACCGGCTGCGTCGCCGAGTCGGACGCGGCGATGACCGACGACGTCGCCCAGAACGACGCGCTCCGCCGCTTCGACGACGCGAACCTCGAGCACCCCGAGGTCGGCAAGCTGACCTTCGACGGCTCGTACTGCACCGGCACGCTGATCGGCCCGCGCACCGTCCTCACGGCCGCCCACTGCACGAAGTTCTCGTCGACGACGGCGGCACAAGGGACCGCGCCGCTCGGATGGTTCTACGTCCGCACGGCGACCCAGTACCTGAAGTACTCGTTCCACCGCTACCGCGCCGACGCGCGGATCGATCAGATCAAGTTCGACCTCGCCGTCATCCAGCTCGACGTGCCGGTCGCCGCGTCGATCGCGACGCCCGCCACCCTCGCAGCCGCGTGGCCGAAGAGCGGAACGCTCACCGTCTACGGCTACGGCCGCTACGGGCAGGGTTGCCGCAACGCGGGCGACGGTCAGAAGCGCAAGGCCGACGTCCCGCTCTACTTCCCGTGGGTGCGCGCGACGACCTGCCCGGGCGACTCCGGTGGGCCCTACTTCCGGACCGGCACGAGCGAGATCGTCGCGACGGTGAAGGGCGACGTCCTCGGGCTCACCGAGGTCGTCGCCGACGCCGTCAAGTACCGCTCCTGGATCCTCGAGCAGCGCACCGCCGCCGAGGCCGGGAAGCTCAACGAGGACTGAGCGTCACGCGCCCGGCTTCTTCACGAGGTCCACGTCGATGTCGAGCGTGACCTCGTCGCCCACGACGGCGCCGCCGGTCTCGATCGCCTTGTTCCACGTGAGGCCGAAGTCCTTCCGGTTCAGCTTCGCGCTCGCGTGCGCGCCGCGGTGGACGGCGCCGACGAACGGGTCCTTCGCCTCGGGGGCAATCGCATCGACCTCGAGCACGACCGACTTGGTGACGTCCTTGATCGTGAGGTCGCCCGTCACGGCGTAGCCGTCGCCGTGGCGCTCGACCTTCGTCGACTTGAAGCTCATCTTCGGGAATTTCTCGCTGTCGAAGAAGTCCGGGCTGCGCAGGTGCTTGTCGCGGTCGCCGTTCTTGGTGTCGACCGTCGCCGTGTCGACGTCGACCTGGAGCGTCGACTTCGCCGGGTCCTTCTCGTCGAGGAAGAGCGACCCGGTGAACTTCCCGAAGCTGCCCTTCACGTTCGAGACCATCATGTGCTTCACCGAGAAGCCGACGGTCGAGTGCGAGACGTCGAAGTCGTAGGCCGCCGGCGCCGCGTAGGTCACGGGCGCGGGGGCGGCCGTCGTCGGCGCGGCGGCGGAGGACTGGGCCTTCGCGGAGGCGGCGGGGGTCGAGGCCTTCGGGTCGTCGCACGCGGCGACGGCGAGGAGGAGCGGAAGGGCGAAGAGGGAGAGGAGCGGCTTGTTCATGCCGTTTCAGGTAATCCCAGGTTGGTACCCCCACCAGGGATGTCTCCCGAAAGAACCGTTCTCCTCAGGAGAACAGTCTCCCCGATCGTCCTACCCTCCGCGGCTCAGGCGCCCGGACGGAGGAACGCCACCCACCGGATGCGCCCGCCCTGCGCCGTGTAGCGGACCAGCACCTCGCCGCCGAGCGCCGCTCCGTCGCTCCGGCGCACGCGCGACCACGTCTCGTGCTCGATCACGTGGGGTGCGAGCACGAGCCGTCCGCTCACCGTCGCGCGCACGTCCGCGTGGGCCGCGAACATCGCCGCGTAGCGCTCGCGGAAGGCCTCGATCCCCCGGAGCTCGACGCCGCCCGTTTCGCCCAACACCTCCACCTCGTCGTGGAAGCACGCGACGAACGCGTCGACGTCGGCGCGGTTGTAGGCGGCGAGCTGGCGCGCCGCGAGCTCTTCGATTTCGCTGCTCACCGCCCACATGTACCCTCTCGCCGTGCCCGAAGGCGACACGATCTTCCGCCTCGCCGCGAAGCTGCGGCCGTGGCTCGTGGGCGAGGTGCTCCGCGTGGTCGACTTCCCGACGAAGGCGCTGTCGGGCGAGCGGCTCCAGGGGCACACCGTCGCCGCCGTCGAAGCGCACGGGAAGAACCTGCTCGTCCGCGTCGACGACGGGAGCGTCCTCCACGTGCACCTCCGGATGACGGGGCGCGTCCGACTGAGCGGCGTCTCGCAGCCGGCGCGTGCGCTCCGGAGCGCGTCGTTCGTGCTCGAGACGGCGCGCGCGCGCATCGTCGGAAGCGACGTGCCGATCGTGCGCGTGCTCTCCGCGGCGCAGGCGCGGCGCGATCCGGCGCTCGGGGCGCTCGGACCCGATCCGCTCCGCGAGGGCTTCGACGCCGAGCGCGCGGTCCGGGGCCTCCGCGCGCGCGGCGAGCTCGCGATCGGCGAGGCGCTCCTCGACCAGCGCGCGCTCGCCGGGCTCGGCAACGTCTACAAGAGCGAGCTCCTGTTCCGGAAGAAGCTCGACCCGTTCACGCTCGTCCGCGAGCTCGACGACGCGACGCTCCGCGCGCTCGTCGACGACGGCGCCGAGCTACTCCGGTGGAACGCACGCCGCTCGCGCGGCCGCATCACACGCACGACGGGACCGCGCTCGCCGACCGGGCAGAGCGTCTACGGGCGCACGCGGCGGCCGTGCTTCGACTGCGGGACGCTCGTCCGCGCGGCCGAGCAGGGAGGGCGCGTCACCTACTACTGCCCGCGCTGCCAAGGCGTGCGCTGAACGTCACGCTCGTGCGGACCTCCGCGCGATTGTGCGGGGATCCGCACATCGGCGGGGCGGGCACGTGCGCAACCGCGCGAGATCCGGGCCGGCACGCGCGCTGCAATGCACCTCGGACATGAAGCGCCTCCTCGCCGCCGCTCCCCTCGCCCTCGTCATCGTCCCGCTCGTCCACTGCGCGCCCGCCGCACCGCCGGCCCAGTCCACCTTCGTGCTCGGCGACGCGGCGCCACCGCGCGTGGCCGTCGTCACGACCCCGGCCCAGCCCGGCGACCGTCACGGCGAGCGCTTCCCCGGCGGGCCCGGCACCACGCTCGTCGACGACGCGCTGAACGACGCGCTCCGTGACGCCACGATCCGCGACGGACGCCAACCGCAGGCGGCGCGGATCGCGGCCGCGCAGAAGCTCTTCGGAGTGGAAGGCAGCGCGGACGGCGGCGACTGGGTGTTCCGCGCCGTCGCCGCGCGCACGATCCTCGGGCCGTACGGGTGCCGCGAGCTCCGCATCAAGCCGACCTACACGAGCGTCGGTCCGACCGACCATCGCGGCTGCGGGCTCCCCTATTTGTCCCAAACCGGTACGGACTGGCACCCCGGCGCCGGCCCGCGCTGGACGGTCGCGCGCCTGCGCCGCGTCGCGTCCGAGCTCGCCACGCGCCCCGACGCGACGAAGGAGCTCTCGCGCCCCGACGTGGAGTCCGCGACCGAGCGCGCCTGGTACGGCATCGGCGCGCGGGATGAAGACGGGCCCGTCACGTGCTGGGTGCTCCGCGTCGGTGCGACGACCAACGCGGCGCAGGTGTCCCAAGTCGGGCTCGCGACGTGCGATATCGCGTGGCCGCCTCCGGCGAGCGCCTTCGAGCGCGGCGCCGAGCCCGCGCCGGTCGCGATCCAGGACAAACGCGACGCGTGCAACGCCTGCGATCCGGCGGGTTTGTGCCTGATCGACGAGACCACGCCGAAGGACGCGCAGCCGCGCGAGGCCGACGGCAAGCTCCGCGCGACCTACCTGGACGGCCGCCCGGCGCCCGTCACCGCGAGCCAGACCTGCATCGCTCGGCCCGCCGGCTGGGCGCCCGTGCCGATGGGCATGAACGGTGTCTGCCCGAGCCCCGGGTATCACGGCCTCTCGGTCGTCCAGCCCCGCGGCCAGGCGCCGGTCGTCACGTGCATGCGATGGACGCCGTGAGCGAGCGTGGGCTCACACGTAGTCGGCCACCCACGGCGCCGGCCCCGCGAAGCACGCCTCGAGCGCGCGTGCGCTCGACGGGTCGCCCTTCATGTAGCCGAGCGCGGCCGCCTGCGTCGCGCTGAGGTAACCCGTGTACATCGCGGACAGTCCGCGGATGTCGAGCTGGACGAGCCCCGCGCCGCCGGGCTCCACGGTCGCCTGACCGCCCTGGACGCGAAGGAGCACGCGCTGATCGCGCTCGTCGAGGACGTCGTCCTTGACCAGGAGGTGCACCGTCGCGTCGATCGGGGGATACGCGCGCGACTCGAGCGCCTTCTTCACGTCGACGACGCGAAACATGAAGCGGTCGCGACGCTCGGTCGTCGCGGTCTGCTGGTTGTCGAGCCCGATGATCAGCGGGTCGGTCGGGCCGGTGACGAAGCGCACGCGATCGATCGTCGAGCGATAGCGCGAGAAGAACGCGCGCGCGGCGCGCGCCGCCCCCACCGTCGCGATCGCGCGGTCGCGCACGACGAGCGTGCCGTAGTGCGGGGTGCTCCCCTTCTCCACGTGCACGATCACGTAGCCCTCGGGATCCTCGTGCGGGCCGAAGACGTAGGCGAAGAGATCGAGCGGAGCCGCCGGCCGCAGCACGCGATCCCAGAGCCACGCGTTGCGCTGGAAGAGCCCTTGCGTGCGCGGAGCGAGCGCGTCGTAGAGGACCTTCAGGATCGGATCGTCGAGCGCGACCTCGCGGACCGGGAGCACGTCGAGCGCCTCGATCTCGGCGGTGGCGCCGAGCGCGGTGAACGAGCGCGGGGCGCGATCGAACTCGTGCATCGGGATCGAGACGACCTCGTACGAGCCCGCCTGCTCGAAGCCGGCCTTGCGGTACAGGCGCTGCGTCGCCGGGAAGAGCATCGCGGCAGGGATCCCTTGCTCGCGCAGCGCGAGGAGCGCGTGCCGCATCAGCCGCTCGGCGATGCTCTTGCCGCGCGCCTCCGGCGCGATCGCGACGCCGCGGAACGCGCCCGTCGGCACGGCCTTGCCGCCGAAGTACTGCGCGAGCTGGGGGACCAAGCAGCCCCCGACCAGCGCGCTGCCTTCGAAGGCGAGCCAGAGGTGATCGTAGCCTTCGCGCTCCATCCATGCCTCGGCCTGCGCGATCGGAACGAGCAGCGCGGGGCACGCGAGACGGAAGAAACGGAGAGCTTCGTCGCGGGATTTCGGGGGGCGGAAGGTCAGGTCCACGCGCCGAGCTTAGGCTAAGCTCCTCTCGTGGAGAACCGCTACCTCCGCCGAGTGGGTCGGCGCGAGCTCTCGCTCCGTTCGTTCGCCTGGGCGTTCGCCGTGGGCGGCGTGGCCCTGATGGGCTGGGGCTTCTCCATCGCGTCGCCCGCGGGGTTCGGGGGCGTGGCACTTCTCCTGGTCGCGCTGGCGCTGTGGGTCGCGCGCGTGTCGCGCCCGTCGGCGGTCGAGCTCCGGCTGCTCGTGGACACCGGCAACATCGACGAAGCGGAGCCGCAGGTGATCGCGCAGCTCGCCGGTACGGCGGACGTCGACCGGAAGACGGAGCTCCTGCTCCTCCTCGGCCGGTGCGCCGAGCTCCGCGCCGACTTCGAAGAAGCGGGCGGCGTCTACGAGTCCGCGCTCGGCGCTGCGGGCGAGACGACGGCGCTCGAGCTCCGCGACCGGCGCGCGTTCTGCCTCGCAGCGGCGGGTCGCCTCGACGACGCGGCGGTGCTCCTCGGGACGGCGCGCGGCCGCGAGCGTCCCTTCCGCGAGCTCGACGGCGGTCGGCGACCGCTCGAGATCCGCGCCCGCTGCGTGACCGCGTTCCGTTCGGGGGACCACGCGACGGTGCTCGATCTCGTCGAGCGCTCGCGCAGCGTCATCGAGACGGAGCTCCTTCCGCTCGACCGGGCGCTCGTGTTCTCGATGGAGCACGTCGCGGCGCTCGCGCTGGGCAAATCCGGGGCGCGTCTGGTACCCCTCGACGCGACGACGACGACTTGGATCGGCAAGCTCATCCCGAGCTTCACGAGGTACATCGATGGTTAGAGGCACTGGCATGTTCTCGTGCGCGGGCATCGCGCTCGGCCTCCTCGGCACGCTCGGCGCAGCGTTCGTGGGCTGTTCGTCCCAAGATCCGCCGGCGACCACGCCCGACGCGGGCGACGCGGACGCGGACGCCGGGATCCCCTGTCCGGGGGCGGGCGTGAGCAAGGGCCCCTGGGTGCTCGGCGTGGCGCACGACAAGGCCAAGCTGCGCTTCGAGGCGTGTCGCGCCGGCGTCGTCGGCGACGTCGTTCTCGAGCCGGAGTCAGGGGGCGCGAGCACCACCGTCCCATCGACGGAGAAGGCGACCGTCGTCACCCAGACGTACATCGCGCCGCTCAACACGTCGGCCCCGCCCGACTATGCCGGCACCTGGTACATGCACGAGGCGTCGCTGACCGGCCTGACCGAGGGCACGTGTTACCGCTACCACCTCGCCGCGGACGCGACCGCGCAGGGGCGCTTCTGCACCGCGCACAAAGCGGGCGACTCGTTCCGCTTCCTCGCGATCGGTGACACGAACCCCGGCCTCGGTGACACGACGGCGAAGGTCCTCTCGAAGGTCGTCCCGACGAACTTCGACTTCACCGTCCACCTCGGCGACATCGAGTACTACGACTCGACCCTCGAGACGTGGGCGCTCTGGGCGCCGATCATGGCGCCGCTGCTGCGCCAGGGCGGGTTCTTCCCCGCGATCGGCAACCACGAGCTCGAGAAGCCGACCGAGTACTCCGAGTACGTGCTGCGCTACTTCGGGAGCACGGGCCTGAACGGCACCGACGGCACGTACCGCTTCGAGAACGGCGGCGTGCACTTCTTCGTCCTCGACACCGAGGAGCCGAACGGCCCGAGCTCGGCGCAAGCGATCTGGTTCGCACAGGAGATCGTCAAGGCCGAGGCCGAGCCGGGCTACCGCTTCTCGATCGTCTACTTCCACAAGCCGATCCTCACGTGCGGCGACACCGGCGACGATCCGGTCGCGCGCCAGTACTACGAGCCGCTCTTCCTCGCGCACAAGGTGCCGCTCGTTCTGCAGGCGCACATGCACGGCTACGAGCGCTTCGATCTCGGGAACATCACCTACGTCACGAGCGGCGGCGGCGGTGGGCGGATCGACAACGTCGACAAGAACGTCGCGCGCACCTACTGCGACAAGCGCGTGAGCAGTGGGCCGTGGTTCCACGGCACCGTGCTCGACGTCGGGCCGACCGGGATCGACGCGAAGGTCATCGACGAGACCGGGGCGGTGAAGGACTCCTTCACGGTCAAGGCACCGTGACCGACGATCCGAGCGCAGGCCCCGCGCGCGACTTCGCCGAGGCGATCTCGGAGGGGATCAACGCGCTCGCGGCGATCTCGTCCGGCGCCGACATCCCCGGCACCGTGACGTGGATCGAAGCGCTCGCGGACGCGCTCGGCGAGGTCTCGCGCTCCGGCGTGGCGACGAGTGGCCGCTTCCCGTTCGAGCTGCAGCCGGAGCTCCGTGCGTTCGCGATGCGCCTCCAGAGCGAGGGCGTGACGCCCGCCGTCCGCGAGGAGGCGAGCCTGCTCCTCGGGCACTTCGTGGCGCAGACTCACGCCGACGCCACCGTCAACTTGAGCACGCTCGAGAGCGCAGGCCGCGCGATCCTGGACGTGGCGCGCCAGGCAGGTGAGGAGTGGTTCCTCTTCGAGCGCGAGCCGGGGATGCGGCTCCACCTCGCCGACGACCAAGCCACGCGGCTCGTCTACGTGCCGAAGGAGTCCGTCGCGAACGCGCTCCTGGAGCGCGGCCCGGTCCCGCCCGCGATCACCATGGTCACGCGCGCCGGCGCGATCCGGCGGCGCGACGCGCGGGTGCTGCGCTCGCTCTGCGCCGGCGAGATTGCGTTCGTCGGCGATCTGAGCCCGGAGAGCCTGGGCACCTACGTCGCGCTGGCGGCGGGCGGCCTCGATGCGGGGCCGGGCGAGACGCTGCCGGTGCGGTGGGCCGGCGTCTCCGACCTCTGGCTCGCGTGGGCCGAGGGCGCGCTCCTCGAGCGGCGCGAGTCGAAGGCACTCCACCGCGGGCAATCGGTGCTCCCCTTCTCCGCGTACGACGCGAACCTTCTCCACGTGCTCGAAGCCCAACCCATCGACTGGGACGCGATCGTCGGAAGCGAGGCGATGGGGCTGATGCGGCGCGGCTACTCGATCGACATCCATCAGCTCGTCAGCGCCGAGCGCTATCAGGAAGGCTACGTCGACCGGCTGCGCGAGATGCTCTTCGGCGTGAGTCACTGAGCGAACGAAGCCGCCGGCAAGTCCGGGTTCACCCGCACCTCGTCGAGCTGCAGCAGGACGTCGCTCTGCTCGGAGCGAAAGCGGAGCGCCCGCGGGATGGCGGTCGAACAGGTACTGGCGACGAGCGACTTCGTCGCGCCGAGCTCCACGTCGTACGAGAGCACGCCGTTCTGCTCGACCCGGACCCGCGTCGGGCGGAGCCGCTGCTCGCTCCACGGTCGGCTCCAATCGGCTGCGTCGACCTCGAGCGTGAGCTCTTCGCGCGCACCGCTGCCGCCGCTCACGAGCACGTGCCATGCGCCGTCACGCCACGCGAGCGACGGCGCCTCCCCGTGGCGCAGCACCGGCGCGTGCCCGAGCAGGAGCGTCACGAGCGCTGCCGGCGGCACCGGCACGCCGAGCCACCGCTCGAGCGCGAGCGCCGACGGCGCGAGCTCCTCGCGCTTGCCGGCGCGCACGTCGTTCACGACCATCCGGGCACCGTCGCTCGTGACGACGAGCGCCGGGCCCATCGCCAGCGGAGCCTGCACGTCGAGCCGGAAGCGATCGGGGGCCGCTGCCAACATCATCACGTCGGTCCGCACGCGCTTCCCGTCGGCGAACGCATCGACCTTGGCCGTGTCGACCGCGAGCGTGGATTCGCACCCGTAGCTCGCGCGCATCCGATCGATCGCCGCTTGCCCGCTCGGGACGCGTGACGGGGGCGGACCACCGCAGGCCGTCAGCAGCACGGCACCGGACACGAACGCCACGCGCATGCCGACGGAACCTGGGTGCGTGCACCGTTGTTCCCACCGATGCTGCTACATTCGGCGCATGGACGCCGACCGCACCGCTGCGCCGAAGCCCTCCGCCGAGGGGGGACCGCTGGAGCTGGTCCTGCTCGGCGGCGCGGAGCTCCTGCGCTTCCCGCTCCGCGGCGCCGAGCTCGTCCTGGGTCGGGCGGAGGGCGTGGACGTTCGGATCGACGTGCCCTCCGTCAGCAAGCGCCACGCTCGGATCGACGTTGCCGCGCACACGATCGAAGATCTCGGGAGCGCGAACGGGACGATGGTCGCCGGGCAACGCCTCGCGCCGGGCGAGAAGGCCGAGCTGCGACCTTCGCTCCTCATTCACCTCGGCGACGTCGCCCTCGTCGTTCGGCCGCACCGCGACGCGACCGAGCACGCTCCGCGAAGCGCGCCGCAGAGCGTCCCCGAGCGATCGATGGCGGCGGTGGAGCGCTTGGTCGAGCTGGCCGCGCCGAGCGACCTGAGCCTGCTCGTGCTCGGCGAGACCGGCGTCGGCAAGGAGGTCGTCGCACAGGCGATCCACGATCGCTCGCCGCGCGCGAAGCGCCCCTTCGTGAAGATCAACTGCGCCGCGATCCCCGAGCACATGCTCGAGAGCGAGCTCTTCGGCCACGAGAAGGGCGCGTTCACCGGCGCGCAGGCGCGGAAGCTCGGCCTGCTCGAGGCCGCGCACCAGGGGACGATCCTCTTCGACGAGGTCGGCGAGCTGCCGCTCGGCATGCAGGCGAAGCTCCTCCGCGCCCTCGACGCGCGAGAGGTCCTTCGCCTCGGCGCGCTCGCGCCGACGGCGATCGACGTTCGCATCATCGCGTCGACGAACCGCGATCTCGCGGCGATGGCGAACGCGGGCACGTTTCGAAGCGATCTCTTCTATCGGCTCGACGGGCTCACCATTCACGTGCCGCCGCTCCGCGAGCGGCGCGAGGAGCTCCCTTCGCTCGCCGAGCGCTTCGTCGCGGACGCCGCGACCGCGAGCGGCAAGCCCGCTCCGAGGCCCGTCCTCACCCCGGCCGCCCGCGCCAAGCTCGTCGGCCACGCGTGGCCCGGGAACGTCCGCGAGCTCCGCCAGGTCATGCAGCGCGCGTTCGTCCTGGCGGCGGGCGCGACGATCGACGAAGCCCACGTCGTGCTCAGCGCGAGCGCCCCGCGGGGCGAGGCCGCACCGGCGGAGACGGAGCTCCGCGCCGAGCGCGAGCGCGCCGAGCGGCGCGCGATCGAAGAGGCGCTCGCCGCGTGCAACGGCAACCAGACGCGCGCGGCGGAGCGGCTCGGGATCGGGCGGCGCACGCTGATCGAGCGGCTCGACAAGTTCGACCTGCCGCGCCCGCGGAAGGGGTGAGCGTGAGCGACGACTGGGTCGACACCGTTCGCCTCGACGAAGCGAAGACGAAGGAGCGCTTCGAGCTCCTCGGCGAGGCCGGCGCGGGAGGGATGGGCGTCGTCCACCGCGCCCGCTCCACGACGACGGGCGCCGTCGTCGCGCTGAAGGTGATGAACGTCGCGACCGGAGACCCCGCCCGCTTCGCGCTCGAGACGCGCGTGCTGTCGGAGCTCCACCACGAGAACATCGTCGCGTACCACGCGCACGGCACGACGGCCGAGGGAAAGCCGTACCTCGCCATGGAGTGGATCGACGGCGAGACCCTCGAGGCCAAGGTGCAGCGGGGCCCGATTCCTCCCGCCGAGGCGGTGCGGATCGCGCGCGCGATCGCGGCAGCCCTCGTTCACGCGCACGCCGCCGGCGTCGTGCACCGCGATCTCAAGCCGAGCAACGTCCTGATCGCGAAGGACGGCGCGGTGAAGCTCGTCGACTTCGGCGTGGCGCGGATCGCCGAGCTCGGACGCGGACTCACCGCGACCGGACAGTTCGTCGGCACCGCGGGCTACATGGCGCCGGAGCAAGCGCGGGACGACCAGACCGTCGACGGACGCGCGGACCTGTTCGCGTTGGGTTGCGTCCTCTACTTCGCGCTGTGCGGCCGTCGTCCCTTCGAGGGTTCTTCGCCCGAGGCGTACCTCACGAAGCTGCTCTTCGAGGCACCACCTCCGCTCGCGGAGCTCGCACCGGGTACCCCCGCCGCGCTCGTCGAGCTCGTGACGCGGCTCCTCGCCCGTGACCGCGACGCGCGCCCCGCGAGCGCAGCGGACGTGCTCGCCGAGCTCGAGGTCGTGCTCGATGCGCCGCCGCCCCGGACCGCCTCGTCCGACCGCACGCTCGCGTCGCCGACCACGCCGGCGCCGAATCGCACGGCGAAGCCGCCGAGCTCTCGCCGGTGGATCGGGGTGGCGGTCGCGCTCGCGGCCGCAGCGGCGCTCGGGTGGTCGCTCAGCCGACCTCCGCGCGCGGACCCACCGACGGAGCCCGGGAGCACGACCACGCGCACGACGGCGCCCCCCGCGTCGGCGGTGGTTCCGACGGAGCAACGCACCGCGGAGCTCCGTCGCGCGTGCCGCGATTGGTCCGCCGCGCTCGTCCGAACCCAGCGCGATGGCGGCGCGTTCAGCGGCGAAGAGCATCGACCCCCGTCCGGCTGGGACACCGCGCAGCAGGTGTTCGCGCTCGCCCGCGCGCGGCACGCGTGCGATGCACCCGAGGCGAGCGCGCTCGAGAGCGGAGCGCGCGCGCTCGCGGCCTACCGCACCGACGCCGGCTGGCCGGGCCTCGGCGAGCACCCCGTCGCGGAGCTCCCCGCCACGGCGTGGGCTGCGCTCGCCGCGACGGCGCTGGAGCGCGCCAACGTCTCCGCGGCCGACGTCGCGCGCGACGCGCTCGCGCTCGTCCGCGCTGCCGCGCGAGCCGAGGGCGGGTTCGCCTTCGCGCCCGGGAGCGACCGCAGCGACCGCTACACGAGCGTGCTCGCGACATGGGCGCTCGTCGAGGCGTCGCCCAGCGAGCACGACGACACCGCTCGCGCCGCAGCGGCGTGGCTGACGCACGCGCTCGCCACGGACCCGGTGCTGCGCGAGACGGCAGGGCTCGAGGAGCAAGCCGCCTTCGTCCTCGGCCTCGCGCGGCGAAAGAAGCTCGCGCCGGAGGACGACGCCGTGACGCGAGTCCTCGCGACCGATCTCGCCGCGCGCTGCGCGCTCGATGGCGCTGCGTGCACGCGCCCGCTCTCCGCGGACGACGCCGTACCGCTCCACGGGAGCCCGGACGCCGGCGAAGGAACGCTCTTCGCGCTCTGGCACCCCTGGCTCACGCTCGCGAGCGCCGAGCTCGCGGCCGACGGGAACCTCGCGCTCCAGCTCCGCGCGCCGGTGGGGCTCGCGAGCGAGTGGGCGCGCCACGAGCTCACCGCCGCGACGGCCGTCGTCGCGGTGGCTCCGGCGTACAAGCTCGCGGAGTACTTGATCGTGGTCACGTACTTGCTGGAGCGCTGAGCGAGCCCCCGCACCGATTGTGCGGATCTCCGCACGATGCGCGCTGCAACCCCGCGAGATCGCGCGTGGGCGGCCTGGTTTCACCCTTGCACTGCAAGCGGGCCCATGAAGGCTCGGCTCCCGCTCTCCCCGTTCTTCCTCGCCACCGTGACCGCTCTCGCGACGTCGGTCGTCGCGTGCGGAGGAATCCCCAAGCTCGACCCCAAGGACGTCAGCAAGGTCATGGTCGACTCGCACGGCGGCAAGTTCTGCCCGTGGGGCGAGGTGAAGCTCGACGTCGCCGTCGTCCTCACCGACGGCAAGCTCCGCGCGACGAACGGCAAGGACGACTCGGTCCGGATCGACGCGCGCAAGAACTTCAAGTACGCGGCGAGCGCGGGGAAGATCGACGTCCGCGTCGATGGCGTCTACTTCGTGCCGCCGCAGGACTACGCGTTCCTGCTCGAGAACGACGTCGTCGCCACCGCCACGCTCCTCGAGCGCCCCGACCTCGCGCCGACCACGGTCACGTTCGTCCCCGACTTCGGGTGCTCCGAGTCCGTGTACCTCGGCGGCTACGCGGGGCGCAGCGGCGAGACCGGCGGCGCGGGCGGCGACGGAACCGACCGCGAGATGTACGGCGGCAACGGCGGCAGCGGCGGCGACGGTGAGCAAGGCGGCGACGCTGGCGCGCTCGAGGTCACGCTCGGCATGGTCGACACGCCGAAGCGAGGGCGGCTCGTCATCGCGCGCTCCGTCGCGCGCGCGACGGGAGAGACGGATCTGCGCTTGTTCGCGCCCGGCCCGGGTCGATTGAAGGTCGACAACAGCGGCGGCGCGGGCGGCCGCGGCGGTGACGGCGGTCGCGGTGGCGCCGGCGGCGGTTGGACCGACGGCATCCGGAGCTGCGACGCCGGCGACGGTGGCGACGGTGGTGACGGCGGGAGCGGCGCCGGCGGCGGCAACGGGGGGCCGGTCACCGTCTTCGTCGACGAGCAACACCCCGAGCTGGAGAAGGTCATCGCGGTGACGAACCACGGCGGCGCTGGCGGCGAGGCCGGCTCCGGCGGCCAGGGCGGCGACGCGGGATGGGCCGAGGTGAAGAGCGCGAACGGCGCGTACTTCGTCTGCAAGCGCGACGGACGCCCAGGGCGCGGCGGCCACGGCGGCCGCTTCCGCGGGACGGCGGGGGCGGCGGGCCCGCGGGCCGTGTTCACGACGACGTCGTCGCCGTTTCCGCAGGGCGTCGCCTCCGTCGGCGTGCGCGCCACCAGCACCAACACGAACCTCGACGCACCGGTCGCGCGCGTGAAGCCGCCGGGTGGCGTCACGACCAGCCAACCGCCGCCCGGCAGCTCGAGCCCGAGCGGGACGTTCGGAAAGCCGAAGGCCGACGCCCCGACGGCGGCGGCGCTCTTCGCCCAGCTCAAGGGAACGGCCGTCCTTCGGATCGAGAACAAAGGAAGCCTCGCGATCTGCGAGCTCTACCCGCTCGACCCGAAGACGCGAAAGCCGGTGACGCAGAACGTGCTCCTCGCTCCGCTTCCCGCCGGGCAGGCGCGCGACGTGGCGCGGTGGGGACTGCCCGCCGGAGCCGTGCCGTCGACCCTCGTCCAGTTCGGCGTGCGGAGCTGCGACGGCAAGGAAGGCGTCGCGCAGGTGACGCCGAAGGAGAGCATCACGATCGTCGTGAGCGGTACGGTCTCCGCGACCGCGAAGCCCGCGCCCCACACCGCACCGGTGGTGCTGACGAAGCCGTGAAGCATCACCCCACGAGGCGCGCGTGCGGGACGGCGGCGCCGAGCACGGCCGCGAGACGCTCCGCCGGCCCGCGCGACTCGCGCCGCCACGCGATCCGCCACGGCCGCCGGAGCGGAGCCCCCGCGAGCCGCTTCGCGACGAGATCGCCCGCGTCGAGGTGCGGGGCCGCGATCCACTCGGACAGGATCGCGACCCCGAGGCCGGCGCGCGCGACGTCGAGGATGGCCTCGGTCAGCGGCAACCGGTCGACGCGGATCCGCGGGCGCGAGCTCCCGAACACCTTCGTCATGAACCACTGCGTCTCCGCCGCCGGCGCGTTGCCGGTGAAGAGCGTGTGGCGCCGCAGGTCGGCGCGCCCGATCGTGCGGCGCGCCGCGAGCGGGTGCGTCGCGGCCACGACGAAGACGACCTCGTCGTGGAAGAGCGGGCGCTCTTCGATCGCCTCGACGCCGCGCGGGACTGCGCCGGTCGTGAGCAGCGCCACGTCGACGTCACCGGCGACGAGCGCAGCGACCGGATCGCCGGTGTGCTCGAGCGCGATCGCGACGTCGAGCCCGGGGAGCGCATCGCGCATGCCGCGCACGGCCGAGGGCATCCAGCGGTACGCCGTGTAGCACTCGCAGACGACCCGAACGCGCGCCGGCGGAGCGACGGGGGCGCGAACGCGGAGCTCGAGGTCGGCGAGCTCCACGAGCAGGCGCTCCGCCCCCTCGACGACGGTCCGCCCAGCCAGCGTCGGGGCGAGCCCGCGCGCCGTCCGGTCGAAGAGGCGGACGCCGAGCCGGTCTTCGGCGCCGAGGAGCGCGCGGCTCACCGCCGGTTGCGTCAGGTGGAGGAGCTCCGCTGCGCGCGCGGTGGTCCCCCCCGCGGCCAGCGCGAGGACGAGGCGAAGGTCTCGGACCTCGAGCCGCGGCGCGCTCGGGACATCGATGCGTTCCATGCATCGATTGTATGACGAGGATGCGTTGGACGCATCGAAAGAACGAGCGCAGGTTGCCGAGCACGGAGGCAACGACATGGAACTCTTCTTCTCTCCCCTCGCCTGCTCGATGGCCACGCGCATCGCCCTCTACGAGGCCGGCGCCTCGGCGACGTTCGTCGAGGTCGACCCCAAGACCAAACGCACGATGGCGGGCGCCGACTTTCGGGCGGTGAACCCGCTCGGGCTCGTCCCCACCGTCCGCACCGAGGACGGGACGGTGCTCACCGAGAACGCCGCCATCCTCCAGTGGGTGGCAGACCGCTTCCCCGCCGCCGACGTCGGCGCGCGCGACGCGGCCGAGCGAACGCGGCTCCACCAGTGGCTCTGCTTCGTCGGGACCGAGCTCCACAAGGCGCTCTTCATGCCGCTGCTCGACGCGAGCGCGCCGCCCGCCGCCAAGGAGTACGCGCTCGCGAAGGGAACGTCGCGGCTCGACGTGCTCGCGCGCCACCTCGAAGGCCGGGACTGGCTCCTCGATCACTTCACCGTCGCCGACGCGTACCTCGGCACCGTGCTCGGCTGGGCGCAGGTCACGCCCGTCGACCTCGCCCGCTGGCCGGCGCTCTCCTCCTACCTCGGCCGCGTCCGAGCGCGGCCGAGCGTGGCCCGCGCGTTCGCGGAGGAGCTGGAGCTCTACAAGCTGGAGCTCGCCCGCGCGGCAGGGTGAGCTTGCAGTACGGGCGGGGATCGGGCACATCTCCGCCCTCGCCCCTCCCCGAAGGAACCATGGCTCCCCCGACCAGCTTCCCCAAAGACAAGATCAAGGTCCTCCTCCTCGAGGGCATCCACGCCAGCGCGACCGAGCTCTTCGCGAAGGAGACGTTCCAGGTCGAGTCGATCAAGGGGGCGCTGAAGCCCGAGGAGCTGCGCGAGCGCATCGCGGACGTCCACCTCCTCGGGATCCGCTCGAAGACGCACGTCGACGCAGCGAGCCTCGCGGCGGCGAAGAAGCTGCTCGCGCTCGGGTGCTTCTGCATCGGGACGAACCAGGTCGACCTCGAGGCCGCCAACGTCGCCGGCGTCCCCGTCTTCAACGCGCCGTTCTCCAACACGCGCAGCGTGGCGGAGCTGGTGATCGCCGAGGTCGTCGTGCTCGCGCGCCAGCTCGGCGATCGCAGCCGCGAGGTCCACGAGGGCAAGTGGCGCAAGGTCGCGACCGCGTGCCACGAGGTGCGCGGGAAGACGCTCGGCATCGTCGGCTACGGCCACATCGGCTCGCAGGTCGGCGTCCTCGCCGAGGCGATGGGGATGCGCGTGCTGTTCTTCGACATCGCGACCAAGCTCCCGATGGGCAACAACCGGCCGCAGGCGACGCTCTTCGATCTCCTCGGCGAGAGCGACTTCGTGACGCTCCACGTCCCCGCGACGAAGGAGACGGAGCGCATGATCGGGACGAAGGAGCTCGCCGCGATGAAGAAGGGCGCGCACCTCATCAACGCGAGCCGCGGCAGCGTCGTGGACATCCCCGAGCTCGCCGACGCGATCAAGAAGGGGCACATCGCGGGCGCCGCGGTCGACGTCTACCCCCAGGAGCCGGAGACGAACTCCGACGGCTTCGAGTCCGAGCTCCGCGGGCTGCCCAACGTGCTGCTCACGCCGCACATCGGTGGCTCGACGGAAGAGGCGCAGGAAGCGATCGGGCGCGAGGTCGCGACCGCGCTCATCAAGTTCACGAACGTGGGAGCGACGGCGGGCTCGGTGAACTTCCCCGTCGTCGACGTGCCGGCGCCGCGCGGCGTGCACCGCATCCTGAACGTGCACAAGAACGTGCCGGGCGTGCTCGGAGCGGTGAACCGCATCGTCAGCGATCTCGGGGCGAACATCCGAGCGCAGGTGCTGGCGACGGACCGCAACGTCGGCTACCTCGTGATGGATCTCGAGCAGGACGTCTCGAGCGACGTGGCGAAGGCGATCGCGGCCCTCGCGACGAACATTCGAACGCGGATCCTCTACTAGCCTCTCTCCCCCTGCGCCTGCGCATGCGCCTGCCCCTGCCCGCCGCCGGGCAACGTCGACGCAGCCATCGGAAGTGGTTCACCGGCACGCGGTCGCCACGAACTCGACGTAGCAGCACTCGTTCGGGTGCTTGCACGTCTCGCTGGCGCTGAAGTCCGCGCGCGCCGGGTACAAACTCGAAGCCCAGGGCTTGGTAGTGAGCGGGCAGAACGGGAACCACCGCTGGTAAGCGGCCGTCGTCGGGAAGGGCGGAACGCAGCGGACCTGGCGCGAGAACACGCACTCGACGCGAGGAGCGACGGGCTCGGGGAGGTCCTTCGGATCGTAGCTGCACGAGCCAGCGTCGCCGAGAGAAGCGGACGCGGACGCGGATGCGGATGCGGACGCGGATGCGGATGCGGGTGCGGACGCGGATGCGGACGCGGATGCGGATGCGGACGCGGACGCCGATCCGGGCACGGGCACGGGCACGGATGCGGATGCGGACGCGGATCCGGACTCAGGCGCGGGCGCAGATGGGCGCCCGCAGGCGAAGACGAGCACCAAGGGAAGCAGCCTGATGGATCGCACGTCCCCCATTTTGCCCGCCCGAACGCGGCCTGAACAGCGCGCTCATCGATGCACTTATCGAAGCACTCATCGAAACGGCGCGTCGTAACCTCATGACTTTACATCTGTTTCAGTCTGAACGTACGACCACCTACATTTCGTGCAGCACTGGCAAGGTGTTTGCAGTATGCAGTGGTTGCAACCCACACAGGAGTTCACCATGTCCGCAAGCGTTCCCCGCCTCCCCGTCTTCGAGTCCACGACCGAGCTTCCGTCGTTCGAGCATCGGGCTCGCGCCTCGCAGAGCAAGCAGCGCCTCGCGCTCGCGGCCCACGTCCTCCGCGAGATGGCGCAAGCTCAGGTCGACGGTCGGCGCCTCGATCTCGATGGCCTCGCCGAAGCGCTCGGCGTCCAGGCCGACGACGCGCCCCTCGAGGACGGCATCCGCGCTCGCCGCCTCCGCCGCGAGGACGTGCGTTCGATCGTGAGCCAGCTCGACCGCGAGGGCTTCGTCGACGCCGCGCGCATGCGCCTCACGCTCGCGGGCTTCACGATGGGCAGCTCGCTCGCGCCGCGCAAGGTGATGCCGCTGCGGCTCGTCTGATCGTCGGACGTCCGGCGCAGCGCTTACTTCTTCAACTTGCTCTTCAGCAGATCCCCGAAGGTCCCGAGGCTCTTGCCCGCGTTCGCCTTGTCCTTGTGCGCCTCGAAGTCGGCGCGCTCGGCGGCGTCCTTCGCGCCCTTCACCGAGAGCTTCAGCCGACCGTCACCGGTCTCGAGCACCTTCGCCGTGAGCTCGGTCCCCTCCGGGAACGACTTGCGGAGGTCCGTCCCGCGCGGAACGCCGAGCTCGGCCGACGGCACGAGACCGCGGCCTTCGCGCCCGTCGGTCCCGTCGACCTGGACGAACACGCCGTAGGTCTCGATCCGAACGACCTTGCCCTTCACGACCGCGCCGATCTGGGGCCGCGGTCCGCTGGCTTTCACCGGCTTCTCCGGCGCCGGCAGGAGCGCCTTGAGCGACAGCGTGATCTTCTTGCCGTCTTCCTTGATCTCGAGGACCTGCGCTTCGACGGTCTCGCCCGCCTTGATTTTGTCGGCGACGACGACGCCGCGCTCGTGGCCGAGCTCCGACGCGGGGAGCAGCGCTTCCACGCCCCCGAGATCGACGAACGCGCCGAACTCGCGCACCGCGGTCACGGTGCCGCGGACGACCTTGCCCTTCTCGAGCGACGCGAGCGCCTTCTCGCGCGCTTCCCGCGCGTCCGCCTCGAGCAGGCGCCGCCGCGAGAGAACGATGCTGCGACCGCCGTCCTTGATCTCGGTGACGGCGAAGGTCGTGGTCGTGCCGACGAGGTCCTTGCCCTCGGTCCCGCGCGGGCCGAGCTGCGAGTTCGGGCAGAACCCGCGCACGCCCTTCCCCAGGTCGACCTCGACGCCGCCCTTGTTGACGCCCGTCACCTTGCCTTCGACGCCGGCGCCGGTCTCGCGCGCGAGCTCGAACGACGCGAGGTCCGTCGCGCGCCCCAAGCTCTTGCCGAGCCGCACCGCACCGCTCTGCTCGTCGATCGCGAGGACCTTCGCCCGCACGGTGTCGCCGACGTTCAGATCGATCGTGCCGTCCGGGTTGTTGAGCTCGATCCGCTCGATCATCGCGGCCTGCTTGCCGTCGAGCTCGACGAAGACGGTGTCCTTGCCGATCTGGACGATCACGGCCTCGAGGGTCTCGCCGATGCGCACCTTCTTGCGCGGAGCGGCGGACTTACCTTGGGCCTCGAAAAGGGCGGCGAAGCTGTCGTCGGACATGGCGTGTCCCTAGCACGAACCTCCGAAGGTTTCCCCGTAAACGTGCCCGTGCCGAGACGTCAGAAGATCTTCCCAGGGTTCAGGATCCCCTTCGGATCGAGCACCTTCTTCAGCCCCCGCATGAGGGCGACCTCCTCCGGGGTCCGCGTGTAGTGCAGGAAATCCTTCTTCAGGAGCCCGATCCCGTGCTCGGCCGAGATGCTCCCGCCGTGCTTCTTCACCAGCGCGAACATCGCGTCGTCGGCGGCGTGCGTCTCGGCCAAGAACGCATTCTTGTCGAGCGCGTCCGGCTTCATCACGTTCACGTGCAAGTTGCCGTCACCGATGTGCCCGAAGAGGCAGATCTCCCAACCCGGGTACTTGGCCGCGAACACGCCGTCGAGCTCGCCGCAGAACGCCTCGAGCGCGGCGATCGGGAGCGCGATGTCGTTCTTGTGCGGCGTCCCCGTCGCCGAGAGGCTCTCCGAGATCCCCTCCCGCAGGCCCCAGAGCTCGCTCGCCTCGCGCGCGTGCTGCGCGAGCACGCCGTCGCTCGCGAGCCCGCCGTCGAAGACGCCGGTGACGAACGCTTCGAGCGGCGCGTCGTCCGCCTCGAGCTCGACCAGCACGTAGTGCGAGTGCGACTCGGAGAACGGATCGCGCAGCTTGCGATGGCGGAGCACGCGGTCCATGCACGCGCGGGTAAAGAACTCGTAGGCCGAGAGGACGAAGCCGCTCTTCCGAACGTGCCGGAACAGCGCGAGCACGCCCGCGAGATCCTGGACCGCGAACACCATCACGCGGGCCGGGCCCGGGAGCGGCGCGAGCTTCAGCGTCGCCTCCGTCACGATCCCGAGCACGCCCTCGCTCCCGATGAAGAGCTGGCGCAGGTCGACGCCGGTGTTGTTCTTCTCCAGCCCGCCGCCGAGCTCGAGGACCGAGCCATCGGCGAGGACGACCTCGAGCCCGAGCACCCACTGGCGCGTGAGGCCGTAGCGAATCACGCGGACGCCCCCGGCGTTGGTCGCGATGTTGCCGCCGACGTGGCTGGACCCCTTGGACGCGAAATCGACCGGCCAGGTGAGCCCGTGCGGGGCGCAGTGCTGGTGCACCGCCTCCGTCACCGCACCGGCCTGGACGCGGACGGTATGCCCCAGCTCGTCGACCGGGTCCATGCGCCGCATCTTCGCGAGCGACACCACGAGCTCACCGGACCGAGCGACCGCTCCGCCCGCGAGCCCGGTTCGCCCCCCCGATGGAACCACCGGAATTTCTCGGGTGTTCGCGAACCTCAGCGTCGCCGCGACGTCCGCCGTGGAGCGCGGGAACACGATCGCGGACGGCGCCGGGACCAGGCCGCTCGCCTTCGCGCTCCAGTCCTTGCCGTACTCGGCGAGGTCCGCGGGGTCGCGGGACACGGCGTCCGCGGAGCCCAAAAGTGCCTGCAATTCTGCGAGGGAGCCCTCGAACGACGGTGCCATCGAACGCGCAACTTGCCGCGCTTCGTGGTACCTCTCAAGCGAAGAATGTCGCACGAGGATGCCGCCGCCTGGGCCGTGGGTCGGTACACGATCCACGGCGAGCTCGCCTCCGGCGGCATGGCGACGGTGCACATCGGGCGGATGGGCGGCGACGCGGGCTTCAACAAGCTCGTCGCGGTCAAGCGGATGCACCCGCAGTTCGCCAAGGATCCGGATTTCCTCGCGATGTTCCTCGACGAGGCCCGCCTCGCCGCGCGCATCCGGCACCCCAACGTGGTGCAACCCGTCGACGTCATCGTCGAGGGGAGCGAGGTCCTCCTGGTCATGGAGTACGTCCATGGCGAGGCCCTGTCGCGGCTGAACCGCACGCTCCGCGGGATGAACGAGAAGATCCCGCTCCGGATCGCGGTCGCGATCATGGCCGGCGTGCTGCACGGGCTCCACGCCGCGCACGAGGCCAAGAGCGAGCGCGGCGAGCCGCTCGGCATCGTCCACCGCGACATGTCCCCGCAGAACATCATCGTCGGCACCGACGGTGTGGCGCGCGTGCTCGACTTCGGCATCGCGAAGGCCGCGGACCAGGTCCACATGACCCGCGACGGCGAGCTCAAGGGCAAGCTCGTCTACATGGCGCCCGAGCAGCTGCTCGGCGAGCCGGTGACGCGGCGGAGCGACATCTTCTCGACCGCGATCGTCGCGTGGGAGTGCCTCACCGGACAGCGGCTCTTCGAGAGCGACTCGTCGTCGCCGCTCGCCGCGCGCACGAAACAGCAGAAGATCGATCGGCCGAGCGAGCTCTCGCCCGAGGTGCCGCCGGCCTTGGACGAGGTCGTTCTCAAGGGCCTCGCGCTCGCGCCCGAGAACCGCTGGGCGACCGCACGCGAGATGGCGCTCGCGCTCGAAGAAGCCGTGACACCGGCGACGCAGACGCAAGTCGCGGCTTGGGTGGAGAAGGTCGCGCACAAGGCGCTCGCCGATCGCAACCAGCGCATCGCCGCGATCGAGGCCGAGGGCGCCGACTCGTCGCAGAGCATCCGCAAGCTCGCCGAGGATCTCGCGTCGGACCGGCTGATGACGCGCGACGTGATCTCGCAGCGGAGCCTGCCCGGTCGTGGTGGCGGCACCGGTAGCGGCATCCGTCCCCTCCCGATCGGCGGCGAGGTGCCACGCTCCGTCGGCCGTACGAACCCGAGCATCTCGCGACCGCCGCCGGAGCCGCAGCGGCCCTCGCGCCCGCCGGACGTACCGCCGCCGCCGCCGCGCGTCTCGCGACCGCCCGAGGTCCCCAACCCGCCGTCGGCGTCGTACCAAGTGCCGACGCCGATCTCCCAGCGCGACGCGTTCTACGTGCCGCCGGCGGCGTCCGATCCGATGGCGATGGCAGGCGCGCCCAGCTCGCACTCGCTCTCCGCTCCGTCGATCCCGACGTCGCACGCGGCGCCGGCGAAGACGACGGTGCAGAAGGTGCCGACGCGCGGGCGCGGCGCCTGGATCTTCGCGCTCCTCGGGATCCTGATCATCGCGGGCATCGTCTCGGCGCCGTTCCTGGCGAAGCGCAACCTCCAAGCATCGCTCCAGGCCGAGGGCATCCACGCCGAGATCGACGAGGTCGACCTGCTCTCGCAGATCGGCTCGATGCGCCTCGTCGGGGCGACGTTCACGTCCCCCGACGTGCCCGGCGTGACGGTGCACTCGAAGGAGGTGATCGTCGCGCTCGACGGCAACCTCTCGCCGACGGCGATCACCCTGCGCGACGCCGACGTCTCGATCGACGCGTCCTACCCGAACGTGCTCGACTCGCTCGACGGGTGGTCGAAGAAGCATGCGACGACCACGCCGACCGGCTTCCCCGAGACGGTGACGCACCTCCGCGTCGAGTCGGCCCACGTGAAGTGGACGCAGATCTCGGGCGCGGGGACCTCGGTCGAGGCGAAGAGCCTCGTGCTCGACGTGCCGCGGACGCAAGGCCGCCCGCTCGGCGCCGACTTCCTGATGAACCCGACGTCGGTGAACGTGACGGCGTGGGGCGTGACCGCGGGACCGTGGCTGCTCGATCTCAAGCGCGACGGGAAGACGCTCAAGGGTCACCTCGCGTTCGATCAGACGCAGCCGATGACGTACTTCCTCGACGTCGCCTCCGACGACGCGAGCACCACCCTCGACCTTCGCGTGCCGAAGGCGAAGCCGAGCGAGCTCGGGCTCAAGCCGGAGTCGTTCGGTGGCACCGCCGCCGACCCGGTCGTCGTCGACGCGACCATCCACGCCGTCGTCACGACCGACAAGGTGGACGGGAGCGCGAACACCAGCGTCGAGGCGCTCCGCGCGCCGAACGGCCCCCCCGGCACGTTCTCGTTCGAGGCGCGCGTGAGCGGCCCGCGGACCGGGACGGAACTCCTCGAGCCGCGCCTCGCGGTCGGGATGGGCCCGGCCGTGCCGAACGGCAAGCTCGTCGTCGGCACGGACGTCATCTCCCTCAAGCTCACCGTGCCGCTCGCGATCAAGTGCGACGAAGGCGGACGGGCGGCGACGCTGACCGTGTCGCTCGACACGAGGAACCTCGGCGCGGCCCAGGTGGATTTCGCGCCGCGCGCCTGCGTCAAGAAGTGATGGGACTCGCTCCGGGCACGCTCCTCGATCGGCGCTTCTTGGTGCGTTCCCTGCTCGCGCGCGGCGGCATGGGGGAGGTCTGGGTCGCCGAGGACAAGACGACGGGCGCCGAGGTCGCGGTGAAGACCGTCCGCGACACGGCGCTCGCGATGCCCAACGTGACCCAACGCTTCGCGCGCGAAGCGGAGGTCCTGACGCGCATCGACAGCCCGCACGTACCCGAGCTCCTCGCGACCGTGACCCACGACGGGAAGCTCCACATCGTCACCGAGCGGCTGATCGGCGAGACGCTCGAGGAGCGCCTCCGCCGCCTCCGCGTCATGACGCTGCACGAGCTTCGTCCCATTTTGGTACAGATCCTCGTCGGCCTGTCGGCTGCCCACGCCGCGGGCGTCATCCACCGTGACCTGAAACCCGAGAACGTGTTCCTCGTCGTCAAAGGCCCGAAGGAGACGACGAAGATCATCGACTTCGGCGTCTCGCGCGCGCTCGGCGACGACGACGCGGAGGGCCTCACGACGGAGGGTGCGACGCTCGGGTCGCTCGGCTACGTCGCGCCCGAGCAGCTCGCCAACCCGTCCACCGTCGATGGCCGCGCCGACGTGTACGCGGTCGGGGTCATCGCGTTCCGTGCGCTCACGGGGGCGCTCCCCTTCCCCGAGAAGACGGGGCTCGGCCTCCTCGCGCTCAAGCGAGACTTCGAGGCGCCCACGCTCGACGAGGCGACCGGCACCACGTGGCCGGCGGACGTGCGCGCGTGGGTGGCGCGCAGCCTCGCGCGCGAACCCGGCGCGCGCTGGCCCGACGCAGACGCAGCGCGGCTCGCGTTGCTCGAGCTCGGGCGGATCCGGATCGAGCTCCCCCGGGCTCCGGCGATCGGCGCGGACGACGCCGACGTCACCTCCACGATGGCGCGGCCGCCGCGCAAGAAAGGCTGACATGGCGACGACCGTCGCGACGACCAGGCACCTCACCGTCCGCGGGGGAACGCTCACCGTGGGCGACCAGACGCTCGAGGTCGGCGCCGAACCGCTCGTGGTCGGGCGCGACGCGGCTTCGAACCTCGTGCTCGCCGACCCGCGCGTGAGCGCGATCCACGCCGAGCTCGTCGCCACCCCGCGCGGCGTCCGGGTGCGCGACCTCGGGAGCAAGAACGGCGTCTGGGTCGAGGGCGTGCGGATCGTCGAGGGCTACCTGGCCGACATGACCACGCTCTTCTTCGGGCCGCTGGAGGCGACGTTCACGCCGGCCGAAGGCGGCGAGCGCTTCACGCTCGCGACCGGCGAGCGGTTTCACGGCCTCTACGGGCGAAGCGCCGCGATGCGCGAGCTCTTCGCGCGCCTCGAGCGCGCGGCGAAGACCGACCTCACGATCCTCATCGAGGGCGAGACCGGCACGGGCAAGGAGCTCGTCGCGCAAGCCATTCACGCCGCGAGCGCGAACCGGCGGGGGCCGTTCGTGATCGTAGACTGCGGTGCGATCCCCGAGAACCTCGCCGAGGCGGCGCTCTTCGGCCACGTGCGCGGAGCGTTCACCGGCGCGACCGGCGATCGGCCCTCGCCCTTCGTCGAGGCGAACGGCGGCACGGTCTTCCTCGACGAGCTCGGGGAGCTCCCGGTCGATCTCCAGCCGAAGCTGCTCCGCGCGCTCGCCGAGCGCCGCGTGAAGCCGGTCGGCGGGAGCGACTACGTCCCGTTCGACGCCCGCATCGTCTGCGCGACGCGCCGCGATCTCTCGCGCGCCGTCAACGAAGGCTCGTTCCGGAGCGACCTCTACTTCCGCGTCGCGCAGGTGCGCGTGACGACGCCCGCGCTCCGCGACCGCGCGGAGGACGTGCCGGGGCTCGTCCGCCACGTGCTCGAGTCGCGCAAGCAAGCGGCGGCGTATCGCCGCATCACGCGCGAGTCGATGGCGCGCCTGGTCCGCCACGACTGGCCCGGGAACGTGCGCGAGCTCCGCAACGTCGTCGAGGTCGCGGTCGCGCTCGCGGACGACGGACCGATCGACATCGCCGCGCCGCTCGGGACGAGCGCCTCGGGCCCGACCGGCGCCGGCTCGGTGATGGGGGACGATCGCAGCGTGGAGCTCGGCTACCACGACGCGAAGCGGGCCGCGCTCGATCGCTTCGAGAAGGCGTACTTCGCCGCGCTCCTCGAGCGCGCCGGTGGGAACATCGCGGAGATCTCGCGCCGCGCAGGGCTCCAGCGGACGCACGTGCGCCGCTACCTCGTCGCGCACGGGCTCTGGCGCAAGGGCGGTTGATGCGTGCTACACCACGCTTCGTGGGTTGGGTGAGGAGCGCCGTCGGGCTGAGCTGCGCGATCGCGGTCGCGGCCGCCGTCGGCTGCGGCCTCTCGTCGGCCGGAACGGCCGATGGCGGCATCGCCGACGCAGGTTTCGACGCGACCACCGACGACGGTGCGACGTCCGACGGGTCGCCACCCACACCGGACGGCGGTGACGGTGGGCCCCCGAGCGCCGATGGCGGAGACGCCGCGTGCCCCTCCGGCTTGCCGGGACCGGCGCTCGTGCGCGCGAGCGACTTCTGCATCGACTCCACCGAGGTCACGAAGGCGCAGTACGCGAAGTTCCTCGGCGCGCTCGGCGACGGGGGAATCGGCGATGGCGGCGTCCCCGATGCGGGTGGCGCGCTCGTCGTCCCGCCGGAGTGCAGCTACAAGAAGGTCGCCGCAGACCTCCTTCCGTCGACGTGGGACCCGACTACCAACGCCCTGCGGCCGGTGACCTACGTCGACTGGTGCGACGCGGCGCTCTACTGCCGTTGGACGGGCAAGCACCTCTGCGGGCGCCGCGCGGGCGGGCCGCTCGACTGGAGCGAGGCGGCGAACTCGACCAAGAACGCGTGGTACGCGGCGTGCTCGCAGGAAGGCCTGCGCACGTGGGCGTACGGCGCCAACTGGGACCCGACGAAGTGCCGCGTGGACGACAACGGCCAGAAGCCGGCGGACGTGGCGTCCTACGCGCAGTGCGTGGGCGGTTACCCCGGTCTCTTCGACATGACCGGCAACGTCGGCGAGTGGGTCGATCAGTGCGATGGTCCCGCCCGCGGCGACAGCTGCAAGATCCTGGGCGGCGATTACGGCACGAACGACGACGACTCACGCTGCGATGCGCGCCAAGATCGCCACCGCGACAACGCGGCGAACGACTGGGTCGGCTTCCGCTGCTGCTACTGAGCCGTCGCCACGCGACCCCTCAGCTCTTCGCCGAGAACCGCTTCGGGAACGCTCCGAGGAGCGTGAACACGGCGCCGAGCTTCGCGAAGATCGAGGTGGTACCGCTCCGAATCTTCGCGAGCGACAGCGCGATCGTCCGAAGCGCGGGGGTGTACGGGTACCACCACATCTCGCGCTTGGCGCCCGAGCGATCGGCGAGGACGAAACGCGGACGCGTGAGCATGTCGAGCGCGAGCGGAGAGTTGGTGATGCCGTAACCCGTCTCGCCGTGGCCGCTCCACGGGGCCGCCGGGAGCGCGCCGGTGAAGGCGTGGTTGTTGATGGTCACGACGCCGGCGCGAAGATCGCGGGAGAGCTCCTCGGCCTTGTCGACGTCCTTGGACCAGATGCTCGCGGTGAGCCCGTAGCGCGAGTCGTTGGCGAGCTCGATTGCCTCCGCGGCGTCGTCGACGACGCGGATCGGGAGGACCGGGCCGAACGTCTCGTCCTGCATGAGCGCGACGTCGTCCTTCTCGAGGCGGAGGACCGTCGGCGCGTACATGTACCCCTTCTCGCCGCGCTCGCCGCCGACCAGGACCTTCGCGCCGGCTTCCTTGGCGCCGTCGACGTGCTCCTCGACGATCTTGCGCTGGGCCTCGGTCGTGAGGGGACCGACCTCGCGCTCCTCGAGCGCCTTCGCCGTCTCGACGACCTTCTTGATGAACTCGTCGGCGATCGACTTCACGACGTAGACGCGCTCGATCGAGGCGCAGTTCTGACCCGCGTTCGTGAAGGCGCCCCAGACGACGCCGTTCGCGGCGCGCTCGACGTTCGCGTCGCCGAGGACGATCGCAGCGTCCTTGCCGCCGAGCTCGAGCGAGCACGGCACGAGGCGCTCGGCGCAGGCGACCGCCACGCGCTTGCCGGTGCGCACGCTGCCGGTGAAGACGACGAGGTCGACGTCCGCCGAGGTGAGCGCGCCGCCGACGTCTCCCCCGCCCTGCACGAGCTGGAGCACGCCTTCGGGGACGATGCCGTCGAAGAGCTCGGCGACGAGCGCGCCGCAGCGAGCGGACACCTCGCTCGGCTTGAAGAGCACCGCGTTTCCGGCGAGGAGCGCCGGGATCAGCGTGCGGAGCGGGAGAGCGACCGGGTAGTTCCACGGCATGATGACCGCGACGACGCCGCGCGCCTCGCGGTGGACCACGCCGCTCTTCCCGGCGTAGGTGAGCGGGTCGAGATCGACGTCGACCGGCTCCATGTGCTCCGCGATCGCGGCGCACCAGTAGGAGACGACGTCGGCCGAGGGCAGCACCTCCGAGAGGACGCCCTCCTCGAACGGCTTGCCGACCTCCTTCTCGCAGAGCTTCGCGATCTTCTCGGCGCGGTCGAGGATGCGGTCCTTCACCTCGATGAGCTTCTCCGCACGCTCTTCGGGGCTCAGCCGGCCCCACGCTCGCTGGGCCTTTCGCGCGGCCTTCACCATGTCGGCGATCGCGGTCGGCGCGGTCGCCTCGACGGACTCGAGCGAAGCGCCGTCGCGCGGGCTCTTCATCGGAAACGGC
This sequence comes from Polyangiaceae bacterium, assembly GCA_044224495.1. Taxonomy (GTDB): domain Bacteria; phylum Myxococcota_A; class Polyangia; order Polyangiales; family Polyangiaceae; genus JBGAKG01. The sequence goes on from JBGAKG010000031.1 coordinate 30,086, forward strand.
GTGGTGGTCTCGGACATGCGCGCTTCTATATCACGGCCGGCACCATCCACTCCCGCAGCGAGGAGGGGGCAGCGCCGGGCAGGTCGCGCACGGCAGGGGGACGTTCCGCGCCGCGCAGTCGTTGTGGGCGGCCAGCGCACGCGACGCGAGCTCCTTGGTCGCCGCGGTACGGACGCCGACCCCGCAGGTCCCGGGCATCCCGCAGCCGGTGTAGACCACGGCGCAATCGGCGTCGCTGGTGCAGCTCCGGTTCTGGTCGATGAAGACGCCAACGCGATGGATGGCGGGGCACAGGGCCCCCTGATCGCCGAACTTGGGAGGTGGAGCCTCGCTCGCCGCCCCGCCCGGCTTCGCAGACGCACTCGTGGACGCGGACGCGGTCGCCGACACGGACGCGGTCGCCGACACGGACCCGGACGCGGACGCGGACACGGACACGGACTCGGTCCCGGACGCGGACCCAGGCACCGTCACGGTCGCCGGCTCGTCCCGCCGCGCCGCGCACGCGACGAACGGAGCCAACGCGACCACCGCGAGCCCACCCGCGAGTCCGATCCGGAGCTTCATGGCGCGAGCTTGGCAGAGCTCGCGGGCGGCGCCAAGCGCTCCGCGAGCCGATGGATCGCCGCGCGCTCCCCGAGCGCATCGCGCGCGAGCGCCGTCACGTGCTCGTGATGCGTGAAGAGGATCACCTGCATCTTGGCCGCGATCTCGCCGAGGACCTCGAAGGTCGCGCGAGCGCGCGCATCGTCGAAGTGCACGAGCACGTCGTCGAGCACGAGCGGGAGCGGGTCCGTCGCCTCGGCGGTGCGCAGCAGCGTCGCGAGGCGGAGCGCGAGGTAGAGCTGGTCACGCGAGCCTTCGCTGAGCGACTTCACGTCGAGCGAGCCCCCGCTCGCGCGGACGGCACGGAGGACGGGAGCCCCCTTCTCGTCGTCGTCGACCCGAAGCCCGCGGAACGAGCCGAGCGTCAGGCGCTCGAAGAACGCCCCTGCGTGCCCGACGACGGGAGCCTCGTTCGAGGCGCGGTAGCGCTCCATCTCGCGGCGCAGCAGCACCGACGCCGCGCGCAGGCGCGCGTAGCGGAGCGCGAGGTCGCGGATCTTCGCGCGCTCCGCCTCGGCTTCCGCGCTCGCATCGAGCGCCGTCGACCGCGACTCGAAGTCGGCGAGACCGGCCATCTGTCCGCCGAGGTCGTGCCCGACGCGGCGCAGACGATCGTCGACCGCGTCGAGCTCCTGCTCGAGCGCCTCGCGGCGCGCCTCCAGCACGGCGAGGTTTCCCTCCTCGCTCCCGCGATCGACGAACTTCGCGCCGAGCGCGGCGATTGTCTCCGCGATGTCGGCGCGCTGCTCCTGGAGCGTGCGCGCCTCGCCCGCGAGGCTCGCTCGCTTCGCCGCGAGCTCCTTGGAGAGCGCGGTGCGCTCCTTCGCGCGCTCGAGCTCGGCGCGGTGGCGCCGGACCAGCGCATCGCCCGCGTCCAGGACGTCCCCCGCGATCGGCTCCGCCGCGAGCCGCGCGAGCTCGCCGATCTCGGCGCCCAACCGCGCCCGCTCGGCGGCGGTGCGCTCGAGCCGCGCATCGAGGTCGGCGAGCGCCCGGCGCGTCCGCTCCGCCTCGCGCTGACGCGCGACGAGGTCCTTCGCCTCGCGCGGAGACGCCCCACGCGGGAGCCCCGCCTCCACGAGCGCCTCCTCTGCGCGCTGCGAGGCCGCGCCGTGGGCGGTGACGACGGCGGCCAACGCCGCCTCGTCCTTCGCGAGCCGAGCAGCGGCCGTGCGCGCCTCGCCCAGGAGGCCGAGCCGCGCCTCTGCGCGGGCGATGCGGTCGGGGTCACCTTCGCTCGCGAGCGCGCGGTCGAGCGCGGCGAGCGCATCCGCGACCGTCCGATCGTGCTCGCGCAACGTCGCTTCGTGCTCGGCGATGCTCGCATCGAGCCGGAGGAGCTCCGCGTGGGTCGCGACGAGCTCGCGCACGACGGTCGGCGCCGCGTCGATCCCGGCCACCGCCCGCCAGCGGCTCCGCGCAGCGGTGTGCGCGTCGCCGGCTTCCGCGCGCGCGCTCCGCGCCCGTTCGAGCGCCTCGGCGAGCACGCGCAGGTCCACATCGAGCGCTTGCAGCTTGCCCACGCGCTCGGCGCTCGCGAGCATCGCATCCGCGAGCTCGTCCGCGCGCCGCACCGTCGCGTCCACGGCGGCGCGATCCGCCTTGCCCTTCGCCGCGAACGCACTGGCGAGGAGCTCGTCGCGCGCTGCCCGGGCTGCACGGAGCTCTTCCACCGTCGGTGGGGCGCTCGCGCCGATGCTCTTCTCGCGCTCTGCCTGCTTCGCGCCGAGCTCGCGCTCGAGCCGCGCGACCTCGGCGTTCGCCGTCGTCACGCGCGCCTCGAGCTCGGCGAGCTCGCGTTCGTGGAGATCCACCTCGGCCGCGACGACCGGCGCCCGCGTGTGCGGATCCCACGGGAGCGCACGCGCACGCACCGCGCGCTCGGCCACCGCGCGCTCGAGCGTCCGCTCCAGCTTGGCGCGGAGCGCGGCCACGTCCCCGAGCGCGCGCACGCGCTCGAGCGCACGGCGGAGGATTCCTTCGGCCTCGGGCTCGGGCACGAGCGGCGCCTCGGCGCGCGCGTCGCGGACCCGGGCCTCGAGCGCGGTCCGACGGAGCGCGAGCTCCTCGAGCGGCTCCACCGCGGCGAGGACGCGCCCGAGCGCCGCCTCGTCGGCGACCCGTGCCACCGCGTCCCCCGCGATCCGAGCGAGCTCGCCCGCGAGCACGCCTCGTTCCCGCTCCCACGCGGGGCGATCGAGCTCGGCGCGGCGAAGGTCGGGCAAGCGCTCCGCGAGCGCTTCGATCCGCCCGCCGAGCGCCGCGATCGCCTCGTCCACGACGACGGCGGCGAGGCGCTGCTCGAGATCGGCGATCGTCCCCTCGACCAAGCGCGCGTGGCGGGCGTTCGTGTGCGCCACGTCGAGCACGCGGAGCAGCTTGTCGACCAGCGTGCGCTCGGTCACGAGCGCGTCGCGCTGCTGGTTGAGGTCGACCTGCTCCCGGCGGAGCTGCTCGACGAGGTCGCGCTGGCTCTCCCACGCGCTGCGGTCCGTTCCCTCGCTCCGCGCCTTGGCGTCCCGGAAGGCCTTGAGCGCGAGGTGGAGCGGCTGCGTCTTCCCGCGCGGGGTGAAGATCGCATCGGCCTCGGCGCGGAGCTCGCGCTCGAGCGCCACCACCCCGGTCCGCCCGAGCGCCGCCGAGAAGAGCAGCTCGGCCGCGTCGCCCTCGCCGTCGAGGAGCTCCTCCGCTCCGCTCCGCAGCGACTCGTGGTCGAGCCCCCACGCGCGCGCGAAGAGCTCGCGCGAGATGCCGCCGAGCCAGCGCGAGAGCTCGTTCTCGTCGGCGCTCTCGCCGGACGCCGTCCGCAGGGTGTCCTTCTTCCCTTTGCTCCGCACGACCTCCCAACGCTCGCCGCGCGGTCCGACGAGCGTCGCGCCGAGCAACAGATCCTGCGTGCGATGCAGGTGTGCATCGGGGGTCTGGTGCGGGAACCCGAAGAGCAGATCGCCGATCGCACGGAGCGTCGTCGATTTGCCCGCTTCGTTCGGCCCGAAGACGACGTCGACGCCGCCCTCCGGCCGGGGCGGTGCGAACTCGATCGTCGTGCCGGTGAAGGGCCCGAACGCCGTGAGGACGAGCCGCGCGAGCCTCACGACGGCTCCTCTTCGGCCGGGTCGCCCTCGAGCAGGGCGGGGACCACGAGCCGCTCGGCATCGCCGAGGATCGCCGCGATCGCGTCCGGACCCGCGAGCGCGAGCCGTGGGTCCTCGCCGTCCAGCCCGAGCGGCGCGAGCTTGGTGCGGAGCTCCGCGAGCGCGGCTTCGATCTCGGCGACGGTCTCCGCGTCGGGCGTCGCTCCGCCGGCGCGCAGCGCGCGCGCGAGCTGGCCGATCGCATCGTCGCGCAAGGCAATCGCCTCGCCGAGCTCGGGCGGCGCGAGCGCGAGCTCGACCTTCTCGATCCACGCGGGCGCGACCTCGCTCGCGAGCGCGCGCACCTCGGCTTCGAACGCGGGCTCGCCGAGCGCGCGCGCCAGCTTGCCGTCCGGCGCGCCCTCGACGGCGACGCGGACCGCGAGCGGGCGCTCCTCGGCCCCATCGCGAAGGAGAGCCAGCGCGTCACGCAGCCGCTCGAGTACGTCGTCCTCACGCTCGCCCGCGCGCGCCGGCGCCGCCGCGCGACCCCACCGCACGACATCGAACACGAGCGGCTCGACGCTCCGGATCGCTCCGCCTTCGATCGTGACGACGGTCGCTCCCTTCGGCCCCGTCTCCTTCGCGTGGCGGCCCTGCAGGTTCCCCGGGAACACGATCCACGGCGCCTCGTGCAGGACCTCGCGCGCGTGGACGTGCCCGAGGGCCCAGTAGTCGTACCCGCGCTCGACGAGCCACGCCGGCCGGCACGGCGCATAGCCCTGGTGCCCTGCCCGCCCGTCCACCGAGGTGTGGAGCATGCCGACGTTGACGAGCCCCGCGCGCGGAGCCGGATACGCGAGCGAGAGGTCTTCGAGCTCCTCGCGATGGCCGAACCCGCGCCCATGCACGGCGATGCCCAGATCCTCCAGCACGAGCGTCTCGACCGAGCGCGTGGAGAGCTCGCGCACGTGCTCGGGCAAGCGGAGGTTCTTCGTGATCTGGCTCGCGGCATCGTGGTTGCCGCGGAGCAGGACGACGCGCGCGCCGACCTCGCGCAAGCGGTTCATCTGCTGGACGAAGAAGAGCCCGGTCGCCCAGTCCCTCCAATCGCCGTCGTAGAGATCGCCCGCGATCAGGAGGAGCTCGATCCGCTCCTCGAGGCAGTAGTCGACGAGGCGCCGAAACGCGCGCCGCGTCGCCTCCCGGATCTCGGCGACCGGGGCGCCTTCGTAGCGAGCGAGTCCGCGCAGCGGGCTGTCGAGGTGGATGTCGGCGGCGTGGACGAACCGCACTCACCCGCTCCGGCGCGAGCTCTTCCGCGCGGGCACTGCCTCGAGCGCACGCCCCGCCGCCGTCACGCGCGCGACGGCCTCCGCCGGCGTCTTCCCGACGGCAGAGAGGTGCCCCATCTTCCGGCCGGGCCGCGCCTCGCGCTTGCCGTAGAGGTGCAGGCGCACGCCGGCGAGCGAGAGCGCGCGGTCGAAGGGCGGCTGCTTCTTCGGGTGCTGGAGCCACGTCTCGCCGAGGAGGTTCTGGATCGCCACCGGACGCGTGACGTCGGTCGCTCCGAGCGGCAGGTCGCACACCGCCCGAACGGCTTGCTCGAACTGACTCGTGAGGCAGCCGACCTCGGTGCCGTGGAACGTGTTGTGCGGGCGCGGCGCCAGCTCGTTCACGAGCACGGTGCCGTCCTCGAGCCAGAAGAACTCGACCACGAGGAGCCCGACGAGGCCGAGCTTCTTGGCGCACTCGAGAGCGATGGCTTTGGTCTGCTCCGCGATGCGCTTGGGGATCGGCGCCGGCATGACCGAGTGAGCGAGGATGCGATCCTCGTGGTGGTTCAGCGACGGGGCGTAGACGGCGATCTCCCCCGCCGGTCGGCGCGCGACCAGGATCGAGAGCTCGCCGCGGATCTGGAGCGCGGCCTCGGCCACGACCGGCATGTTGCCGAGCTCTCCGAACGCGGCCGCGGCGCCGTCGGGGCGGGCGACGACGACCTGACCGCGCCCGTCGTAGCCACCGCGGCTGGCCTTCGCGTAGACGGTGCCGAGCTCGGTCACCGCCGCGCCGAGCTGCGCGGCGCTGCGGGCGACGCGGAACGGTCCGACGGGGAAGCCACGCCGCGCGAGCCACTGCTTCTGGAGCACGCGGTCTTGAATGATGGCGAGCACCTTCGACGACGGCCGCACGGGGACGTGCTTCGCGGCGGCGTCGAGGCTCGCGGTCGCGACCTTCTCGATCTCGAGCGTGACGACGTCGCACCCGCGGCCGAGCGCTTCGGCGGCGCGCACGTCGTCGAAGGGGGCGGTGATGCAGCGATCGACGACGAAGCGCGCGGCGCACGACGCGTCCGGATCGAGCGCGATGACGTGGTAGCCGAGCGTGCGCGCGGCCATCGCCATCATGCGCCCGAGCTGACCGCCGCCGAAGATGCCGATCGTGGCACCAGGGAGGATGACGGTCACTTCGTCGACTCCGGCAGCTTCATCGCGAGGACTTCGTCTTTCCGCGCGGCCCGCCAGGCGCGTAGCCGCTCGCGGACCTCGGGGTGCTTCGCGGCGACGATCTGCGCCGCGAGGAGACCCGCGTTGGCGGCGCCGGGCTTGCCGATCGCGAGGGTGCCGACGGGGACGCCTTTGGGCATCTGCGCGATGGAGAGGATCGCGTCGACGCCCTGAAGCACCGTGGCCGGGACGGGAACGCCGAGCACGGGGAGCAGCGTCTTGGCGGCGACCATGCCCGGAAGATGCGCAGCGCCGCCGGCGCCGGCGACGATCACGAGGAGCCCGCGGCTCTCGGCCGTCTCGGCGTAGCGGAACATCTCGTCGGGCGTGCGGTGGGCCGAGACGACTTTGGACTCGTAGGGGACGCCGAGCTCCGCGAGCACCTGGCAGGTCGCTTCCATGCAGGACCAGTCGCTCTGGCTGCCCATGATGACGCCGACGAGGGGGGAATTCACGGTGGTCCGGACGTTCCTATCATGACCACGGGTGGTCGTCGTCATCGACCTCGTTCCGGGGGCCACGGTGGGTCGGAGGTCGACCGGACACGCTCGCGAGGAGGTAGATTCCGGTGATGGCTCGTCGATACCCGGGCAGCTATTGGGCGGTTCCGGCGTTCCTCGAGTACGTGAACGCGCCGCTGACCGACGCCATGGTCGTCGCAGCCGAGAAGCAGCTCGGCGTGAAGCTCGCCCCCGCGTACCTGGAGATGCTTCGCGAGCAGAACGGCGGCTACCTCCGCGCGAGTTGGCCGAAGTGCGTCTCGAACACGCTCTTCGGGATCGGCGATACCTTCGCGAGCATCACGCGAGACGCCGCATGGTGGCGACCGAAGCGGCGCTCTCCGGAGATGTGGGCGCCGGCAGGCCTCGACCTACTCATTCCCTTCGACGGCGATGGGCACTGGGACATGTGCTTCGACTATCGCGTCGTCGGCGCGCGCGGCGAGCCGTCGATCACCTACGTCGATTGCGAGTCGGAGTACGAAGAGCCCATCGCGGCGTCCTTCGAAGCGTACGTCGAGGGCCTCGTCGACCACGAGGCGGAGACCGCAATCCGCCTGCGCGGCCCGATCCACTCGATCGAGGTCGCCGAGCGCTTGGCCACACACTTCGGGTCGGAGCCCCCGCTTACGGATACTTGGAGCCAAGGGCACGTTCTGTCGCGCGTCGTGCTCCCGGGGAATCGTCAGTGGTCCTGGACGAGCCCGAACCGAGTGCCGGCGGGATTTCGTCGCGACGGTAAAGCGACGACCGTCACGAAGGAGAGCGCGCTGCGACTACCGGAAGATCCGGACTGCTCGGCGCTGGTTCAGGTGACCGACGAGTCGCGAGAGGCCGTGGTCGAAGCGTTGCAAAAGCTGGGGTTCGCGATGGCGACGACTCGCTCGTCCACCCGCGACAGGTAGGCGCGTCTAGTTCCGTATGACATTGAGCCTCCTCGATTCCCCGCCGTCGTCTCCCGCCGCCTGGTCGTCGCACGTCCTCACGCTCGACACCGAGACTCGCTGGGCGGTCGGCGAGGCCATCGCGCGCGAGTGGATCTCGGGCCGCTTGGAGCCGCGCTTCGTCGGCGCGGAGCTCGGCGACTCGCTCGTCGCATTGCGGCGCGCTCTCGCCCTCGCGCTCGAGGCATCCGGAGTGGCGGACGAGCTCGAGATCGAAAACCGCAACGTGAACCCGGACGAGTCCACGGCCCGCCGCTGGTGCTGGATCCGGCCGTGGTACTTGCTGTCGCAGGACGAGGACTTGATGCTCATGTCGGATCGACTCGTGGTGCCCCTGCTCGAAGAGGCGGCTCACGGATGCCCCAAGCGCGAGGACGCGCTCTCGATCACCCAACACCACGTCCGCGACCAAGCCCACGCGTCACTTCGCGCCGGTCCCGACGCCCTCCGCGCGCGATTGCGCGAGCTCGCTGCGTTTCGACCGGCGGCGGCGGCGGCGAAGCACGCGACGCTCGATGCGTACCTGGGGCGTTTGGAGAGCTACTCCAAGCCCGCTCGGGTCGATCGGGAGGAGGCTGCGGCCCGCATCTCCGACCTCTGGCGCTGCCACGCACCCCCGAAGGTCGAGCTGGAGCCCGAACGAGCGGGCGAATGGCGCGCGCGCTACCCGTGGGCCGGGAACCGCGACGCGTGCATCGTGGTGGAGCGCAGGACCGGGGCCATGCGTTTCGACGAAACCGATTCGAAAGGTGGTCAGTCCACGCGCACGAGGTGATCTGCGAGCGCGTCGACGAGCACCCCATCGTCGTGGCTGGAGAGGCTGAACGCACCACCTCCCTCGATGTCGAAGACCCAGACGTCGTCGCCGCGGGGCTTCTCTTCGTGCACTTCGCGGAACACGACGATCGCCCCCACCGGGACGCCTTGGAGGGGACGCGTCACGCGGTACTTGCGCCCTTCCTTCAGGCGCCCCACGCGCACGATTTGGGCGTCCTTCGCCAGTGCCGCGGCGAGCTCTGGACCGTCGGGCGCGAATTGCGCTCCACCGACCTCCACCAGGGCACGCTCCCGCGCGACCAGACGAAAGATGCGCTCTCCGTCGTCGCACACGAGCATCGGGGGCTCGTTCAAGCGCACCTCGAACGGCGGGTGGATTTGCCAGTCGCCTCCGAGCCGCGCCGTCACGTCGACGGCCACTGGCCCGAGCCTCTTCACGCGCGCGCGGAAGCTCGCCGATGCATCGTCCGCCGCTCGCACCGTCGTCACGAAACCCGGCAACGCCGCTGCGAGCTCGCCCACCGTGCGCAGCTGCGTCGTGGCGCACTGTCCCGTCGCATCCGTGAGCGTCACGGAGATCGCTTCGCGCTCCGTCAGCACCTGGACGAGCCCCGGCGACCGCGGGCCCGCGTCCACGTCGGCGCGTCCGATCCCACACGCCGTCGCGTGCTCCGCCCCCTCCGCTCGACCGGGATTGGCATACACGATGTTGCCGAACGCACCCCGCGCGTCGCCGAGCGCCGCGAGCGCGTGGGTGATCGCGCCCGCGACGTCCATCGCTCCGACGTCGTCCGGCCTCTCCTCCCACCACGACGCCGCGAACGCTCGCAGGCGCTCCGCGAGCTTCGCCGCGTCCGAAGGGCGCTCCCTCGACCACTCGCACCTCCTCGCGAAGCGCCCCGCGAGCGCCGGCGGCGGTGCCACGAGCATGCTCCACGTATCCACCACCGCGAGCACGTGCCACGCTTGCCCGCGCACCGTCGCGAGCGCAGCCGGCGCCGTCGGCGTCCGCGACGGCCACGGCGGGATCTGGAGCACCACGACACCTTCGAGCTGCGCCGCGATCGCCTTCGCGAGCTCGACCCCGTAAAGCATCACTTCGCGAACTTGATGCTCGCCGAGTTGATGCAGTAGCGCAGCCCCGTCGGCCGCGGACCGTCGGGGAACACGTGGCCGAGGTGGCCGCCGCACTTCGAGCACATCACCTCGGTCCGGATCATTCCGTGCGACACGTCGCGCTCCTCGTCGATGACCTCGCCGTCGGCCGGCGCGTAGAAGCTCGGCCAGCCGCACCCGGAGTCGAACTTGGTGTCGGAGACGAACAGCTCGGTTCCGCACCCGGCGCAGACGTACTTCCCGGCCTCGTGGTGGTCCCAGAGCTCGCCCGTGAACGCGCGCTCGGTGCCCTTGTTGCGGAGGACTTCGTAGCGGAGCGGACCGAGCTCCTTCTTCCACTCCTCCTCGGTCTTCTGGACGGCGTACGACTTCTTCGGCTTCGTGGACATCCGCGGAATCGTAGCGGATCTGCTACATTCGTCGAATGAGCGCCGATCACGCCATCCGCGCGATCACCGAAGACGGGGCGTTTCGCGTGGTCTGCATCCACACCACCGAGACCGCCCGCGCGGTGGTCTCCGCCCAGCGCGCCGTGGGTCCACGCGCCAAGCTCCTCGCCGACATGCTCACCGGCGCGGTGCTGGTGCGCCAGACGATGTCCCCCGATCTGCGCGTCCAGGGCATCCTCCAGGGCAACGATCCCAAGACGCGGATCGTCGCCGACGCCTTCCCCGACGGCACCGTTCGCGGCCTCGTCCAAGCGCGGCCCGGCTCGGAGGTCGAGCTCGGCTCGCGCTCCGTCCTGCAGATGATGCGCACGCTCCACAACGGCGAGATCCAACAGGGCATCGTCCAGGCGAACGTCGGCACCGGCATCTCGGGCGCGCTCATGGAGTACATGCAGTCGTCGGAGCAGGTCGTCTCCTTCATCGCGGTCGGTGCCGTCGTCGACGAGGACGGCACCGTGCGCTCCGCCGGTGGCTACATCGTGCAGCTCCTGCCCGAGGTCGGCGACGGTCCGCTCATGGTCATGACCGAACGGCTCCGCGAGTTCCCGCCGATCGAGGACCTGCTCTCGCGCGGCCATGCTTCGCCCGAGGAGCTCCTCCACGAGCTCCTCTACGCGATGCCGCACGAGGTCGTCGGTCGCGACCAGGTGCGCTTCGGCTGCAAGTGCAGCGACGAGCGGCTCCTCCACTCGCTCGCCTCGCTCCCCAAGGCGGACATCCAGGAGCTCCTCGACGACGGCAAGCTCCTCGAGATCGAGTGCGACTACTGCGGCAAGGAGTACTCGTTCGCCCCCGAGAAGCTCCGCGGCATGCTCGCGAGCAACTGAGATGCACGTCCGGGGCGACATTCACCTGCTCCGCGGCGTGATCGCCTCGAACGTCTTCCTCCTCGACGGCGGGCGTGGCTCTCGGTTCCTCGTCGACACCGGTCACTTCGCCGAGCGCCCGGCGCTCCTCCTCGAGCTGCGGCGGCGGGGGCTTCGGCCGAGCGACCTCACCGGAGTCCTCCTCACGCACCGCCACTCGGATCACGCGGGCAACGCGCGCTTCCTCCAGAAGCACGGCGTGCGCGTCTACGCGCATCGGGCCGACGCCGACGTCCTGGCGCGCAAGACCCCCGCCCCGAAGCTCCCCGCCGACGCGGGCACCCTGCTCGCGCGCACGCTCGCCCGCTTCGAGAACGTCCTCCCCGCGCCGTCGCTCGTCGTGGACCGGGCGCTCGAGGACGGGGACGAGGTCCACGGCCTGGAGGTCCACCACGTCCCCGGCCACACCGAGGGGTCGGTCTTCTACCGCCACCCCCCGACCGGGGCGCTCCTGACGGGGGACACCCTCCTCACGGCGGTGCCGATGATCGCCCCGCGGGGGCTGTCCCTGCCCTACCCGACCTTCACGGACGACCTGGGGGAGGCCCTCGGATCGCTCTACCGTTTCCACGCGAAAGGGATGAAGTACGATGCGCTCCTCGCCGGTCACGGCCTCCCCCTCCTCGGGGGCGCCCAAGCGACCGTCGAGGAATTCCTCCTTCAGCGCGGCATCCTGCCCCGCCCCTCCGGAAAGTTGATCCCCTCATGAGTGCAGCACCCGCCGCGGCCAAGAAGTCCGCCCTCACGGACGACCTCAACGCGCTCTTCCAGTCGCCGCGCGAGCTCTGGATCATCTACTTCGCGAAGTTCCTCGAGATGCTCGGGGTCTTCTCGCTCCTCTACATCGTCACGCTCTGGCTCTCGAGCGACCTCGGCTACTCCGACGTGAAGGCGGGGAGCATCGTCGGCGTCTACTCGCTCGCGCTCTCGATCGTCACCTTCATGATCGGCTTCTTCGCCGACTCGTGGGGCTTCCGCGAGACGCTGATCGGTGCGTTCGCGATCAGCATGATCGCGCGCGCGACGATGGCCTTCGCATCGTCACGCTGGCTCGGTGTCGGGAGCTTGATGCTCTTGACGCTCGGGACCGCGGGTGGTGCGCCGGTCATGAACACGGCGATCCGCCGCTACACGAAGGAGCAGACGCGCGCGTTCGCGTTCTCGCTCTACTACGTGACGTTCAACGTCTCGGCCGCCGTCGCCGGTGTCCTCATCGACGTCTCGAAGGCCATCCTCCCGAACCCGAAGGTCATGGCGTTGCCGCTCGTCGGCGATCTGTCGATGAGCCAGTACCGGCTCACGTTCGTCGTCGGCGGCGCGGCGGCGCTCATCTCCTTCGTCATCTCCATGTTCCTCCGGAAGGGGATCGACCTCGAGCGTCACCCGGACAAGTTCCCTCCCGGGACCGGCATGGCGAGCGCGTTCCTCTGGTTCATGTTCATGATCGCGGGGATGGTCGTCGTGCAGATGTCGAGCACGCTGCTCGAGGCCACGTCGCTCAAGTTCGAGCTCACGAAGAAGGTGCTCCTCGAATCCGCCGCGGTCTGCGCCATTCTCTCGACGCTCGGCGTCGTCGCCATCCACCGCGCCGGCCTCTTCAAGCCTCACCGAACGACGGCGGCGGGGGAAGCCGAGGAAGGCTCGCCCTACCGGAAGCCGGCCGAAGAAGAATCCAAGGAGGACGAAAAGGAGGAGCGCGGCGCGAGCAAGAACCCGCTCAAGACCGCCTTCGGCGTGCTCAAGGAGCGCACGTTCTGGCGCTTCATGCTCTTCGTCGGCCTGCTCGTGTTCGTGAAGCTCATCTTCTCGCACTCGCACTTCACCTTCCCGAAGTACGCGGTCCGCGAGATGGGCAAGTCGTTCCCACTCGGCGCGTTCCAGGCGATCAACCCGATCCTGATCATCATCCTCGTTCCGATCGCGACTGCGCTCACGCGCAAGCGCTCGGCGTTCACGGTCATCGTCTTCGGCAGCATCGTCTCGGCGCTCAGCCCGTTCATCCTCGTGCTCGGGCCGTCCTACACGACGATCATCGGCGAGATCGTCTTGCTCTCGATCGGCGAATGCCTCTGGTCACCGCGCCTCTACGAGTACACGGCCAGCATCGCGCCGCGCGGCAAGGAGGCGTCCTACATGGGCATGTCGTCCTTGCCGATGTTCTTCGCCAAGATGGTCGTCGGTCCCATGTCGGGCTGGCTCCTCGCGACGTACTGCCCGGAGACCGGACCGCGCCAGTCGTGGATGATGTGGCTCATCATCGGCATCACGACGCTGGTCGGCCCCTTCCTCATCATCTTCCTCCGCGGCGTCATCGAAGGCGGGAAGAAGTCCGAAGCGGCGGCGCCCGCAGGCGCCGAGCCCGCGCCGGGCGAATGACGAAGCGGAAGAAGAGCACGAGGCCCCGCCCTCCCCGCGACCCCGCCGCGACGCGCGACGCGCTCTTGACCGCGGGCATCGAGCTCTTCGCCGAGCGCGGGCTCGACGGCCCGAGCCTCGACGACATCTGCGCGCGCGCCGGCCTCACCCGCGGCGCGTTCTACGTCCATTTCGAGGACCGTGACGACTTCCTGGTCGCGGTGATGGACCGCGTCGGGCGCCCGCTGCTCGACGAGCTGTTCGCGGTCGGGGACGGCGGCTTCGCCGAGGCGGCCGCGCGCTTCGTCGCCGCCAGCGCCTCGGGCCGCTACCCGCTCATGCCGGAGGGTGGGATTCGCCCGTACCAACTGCTCGACGCGTGCGCGCGCTCGCCGGTCCTCCGCGAGCGCTACCTGGCGCTCGTGCGCCTCAGCACGGCGCGCATCGCCACCCTCGTCGAGCGCGGTCAGGCCGAGGGCACGCTGCGGAAGGACGTCGCCCCCGTCGACGTCGGCGCGCTCGCCCTCGCGCTCGTCGTCGGGGCGCAGACCCTCGCCGATCTGGGGCTCGAGCTGCCGCTCGAGAAGCACGCGGCCGACGTCGTGAAGCTCCTGTCGCCGCCACCCGCGAAAGGGCGCTAAGGTAGGGCCACCATGACCGTCGGCTCTCGGCGTTCGTTCCTCCGCACCGCGCTCGGTGCCGCGCTCGTCCCGCTGACGGCGCGCTGCAAGAGCGACCCGGAGCCCACCCTCGACGCCGATGCGATCGTCGTCGGGACGGGCTTCGGCGGCGCGGTCGCGGCGCTGCGCTTGGCGCAGGCCGGCGTGCGCACGATCCTCCTCGAGCGCGGGCGCCGCTGGCCGATCACGCCGAAGGGGGACACCTTCGCGACGTTCGACAAGGCGGACGAGCGCTGCGCGTGGCTCTCGATGACGACGAACTTCCCCGGCGCGCCGTTCCAGCGCTTCGAGAAGAAGCACGTCGGCGTGCTCGAGCGCATCTTCTCGAAGGGCACCAGCGTCGTCGTCGGCTCCTGCTACGGCGGCGGCTCCGTCGTGTACGGCGCCACCCTCGTCCAACCGCCGAAGGCGCTCTTCGAGAAGGCGTTCCCTGCCGGCGTCGACTACGACGAGATGAGCACCGTCTACTACCCGCGCGCGCGAGCGGCGATCGGCGCGAGCCCCATCCCGGACGACGTGCTGGCAACGCCCACGTACGCCTCCGCGCGCCGCTTCTTCGACGACTGCACCAAGGCGGGGCTGAACGTCTTCCGCAACGACGTCGGCGCCGACTGGGATCTCGTCCGCGAGGAGATCGCGGGCAAGCGCGTCGCCTCGGCGACCGCCGGCCAGATCGTCTACGGCGTGAACAGCGGCGCGAAAAACTCGGTCGACCACACCTACCTCGCGCTCGCCGAGAAGACGGGTTTGGTCGACGTGCGCACCCAGCACGTCGCGCGCGACGTCGGGAAGGACGCCATCGGCTACACCGTCGCGTGCGACCAGATCGATCCGGAGGGGAACGTCGTCGGCAACGTCGTGCTCCGCGCACGGTGGATGTTCCTCGCGGCGGGCTCGATGGGCACCTCGAAGCTCCTCGTCCGGGCGAAGGCGAAGGGGACCCTCCCCGCGCTCAACGAGCACGTCGGCAAGTTCTGGGGGAACAACGGCGACTACGTGCTCGCGCGCCAGATCGGGATCGACACGCTCGGCATCCAGGGCGGCCCCCCCTCGGGCATGGTCTTCGATCACCAGAACCCGCTCGCCGCGGTGTCGCTCGACCACGGCACCGCGTCGACCGGGCTCGAGTGCCAGTGCCAACCCATCCTCGTCATGGGCGTGGCCGCTCCGGGCGGGTCGTTCGCATGGGACCCCAGCACGGAAGACGTCACGCTCACGTGGGACCCCACCGTGATGGGCGCCATCCCCGACGCGGCGAAGGCTTCGGTCCAGAAGATCATCGACGCCGGCGGCGGCTCGATCCTCGACGTCGGCCAACTGCTCGGGAACTACACCTATCACCCGCTCGGCGGCGTGGTGCTCGGCAAGGCCTGCGACCTCTACGGGCGCGTGGAGGGCTACCCCGGGCTGTACGTCGTCGACGGCGCGCTCATCCCCGGCTCCGCGGGCGGCGTGAACCCCGCGCTCACGGTGACCGCGCTCGCCGAGCGTTGCGTCGAGCGCATCATCAAGGAAGACGTGAAGCGGTCGTGATGCGACGTGCCCGTGCCGTCAGCTTGCTCCCCATCGCCGCGCTCGTGCTCGCGAGCTGCGCGAAGGACACCGTGTTGCCCGACGACACGAGCGAGGCCGTCTGCGGCGACGGCATCATCGCCCCGACCGAGGAGTGCGACGGCACCTTCGACGGGTGCAACGCGTGTCGCGTCGTCCCGGGCTGGCAGTGCAACGGCAACGACTGTCACCCGCTCTGCGGCGACGGCATCGTCGGCGACGGCCCGAGCTGCGCGAACGCACGCAAGGCCGAAGCGTGCGACATGACCGGCTACTGGATCGCCCGCGAGACGACCTTCGCGCGCGACACCGTTCTGAACGACATCCAGACCACCAGCGCGTGGTACGTGTATCATGCAAGTCAGTCGGGGGATCAGTTCCAGATCGAAGAGTCGATCTGGTGCGGTGTCCACGTGACGGGCTCCGCCACCGTCGACCCGACCGCCGCGACGTTCCGCGGGCTGCTCTACCGGAACGACATGGGGAAGTCCGGCAAGCACGGGCCCCGGCGCGGCACGTTCAAGGCGCAAGGGAGCGGCTGCGCGTTCGCGATCGACCGCTTCTACAACGTGCGCGGGCTGAACGACGCCCAGCTCCCGACCGACTTCCTCGAGAAGCCCGACCTCTCGACGCTCT
Source organism: Polyangiaceae bacterium (assembly GCA_044224495.1). Taxonomy (GTDB): domain Bacteria; phylum Myxococcota_A; class Polyangia; order Polyangiales; family Polyangiaceae; genus JBGAKG01. Next base: position 46,147 of record JBGAKG010000031.1, read on the forward strand.
CGCCGATGCCCGAGGAGCCCGATCCGTTGAACCCGACGGGGCAGAACCTCGGCGGCACCGACGACCCCGACCAGGACGGCCTCCCGGGCGCCGGCTATCGCATCACCGGCATCGCGAGCGGCATCCGCAGCGCGGCCCAACGGGACCTCGCGGAGTACGCGACGAAGCCCGGCGGCGAGGTCGCCGCGAACGCGGTCCTGTTCTCCGCGCCCGGCTTCTTCGATCTGCAGGAGACCATTCTGCGCGTCTCCGACTGCGGGCTCAGCTGCGGGCTCGTGGCTGCGCGCGCGTTCGTGGCGAAGGACCGCACCCCGCGGACCACGCTCCGCTTCTTGGGCCGGACGCTCGACGGGCCGACGGCGAAGGCCATCATCAAGGGTCCGCTCCGCGCCGATCCTTCGACCGATCTGGCGACGTGCGCGATCGTCCGCACGGCGCTCCCCCACGATCCCTCGAAGCAATAGGAGCGGACATCGATTGGGCACGGCGTGGGCATTTCCACGACTTGCGACGCGATGGCGGGCCTCCTACCGTGGTCGGATGCGCTCCTTCCTCGCTCTCTTCGGCTTCGCGCTGCTCGTCCCTGCCTGCATCATCGTGGACTCGACCCCCGATGGCGGAACCGACCCCGACGCGGGCAACACCAACCCCGACGGCGGAAACGGAAACCCCGACAGCGGAGCGCCGCTGCCCTCGCCCGAGCTGAAGTCGCTCTCGGCGGGGAGCGAGATGACGTGCGCGGTGCTCGTCGACGGCACGGTGAAGTGCTGGGGCCGCAACAACGTCGGCCAGCTCGGCAACGGCACGAAGACGTTCGATCCGGTCGTGAAACCGGTCGCAGTCAGCGGGCTCACCGACGCGGTCGCCGTGTCGGCCGGCGTCGAGTACGCGTGCGCGCTCCGCGCGGGCGGCACGGTCGTCTGTTGGGGAGGCGGCGCCCTCGGCGTCCTCGGCAACGGCACCACCGACGACACGTCGACGCCGAAGCCCGTCTCCAACCTCACCGGCGTGAAGGAGATCGCCGCCGGCTTCTCGGCGACGTGCGCGCTGAAGACCGACGGCACGGTGTGGTGCTGGGGTCGCGGCGGCGACTACGGCACGAACACGCTCTCCAACGCACTCGTGCCGGTCCAGGTGGCTGGGCTCGCCAACGTCGCGCACCTCGCGAACGCCAACGAAGGCGGCCAGTCGCTCTCGTCGCTCGTGTGCGCGCTGATGAGCGACAAGACGGTGCAGTGCTTCAGCAACTACAACGTGTCGGGCCAGCTCGGGAACGGCACGCAGAACTCGAGCCGTACGCCGGGCCCGGTGGCGGGCATCGCGGATGCGACCGCGATCACGGCCTCGCTCCTGCACGGGTGCGCGGTCCGCGCCGACGGCACGTGGTGCTGGGGCGCGAGCCAGACCGTGGGCGACGGAACGGTGGAGCAGCGATTGGCGCCGGTGAAGGCGACGACCACCCTCTTCGCGGAGCTCTCCTCCGGCTTCGAGCACACCTGCGGGCGCGAGAGCGGGGGCACGGTGTGGTGCTGGGGCTCGAACAACCGCGGTCAATCGGGCGACGGCGCGGCGATCAAGGTCAGCGACTATCGGCTGTCGCCGGTCAAGTCCAACGTCACGGACGCCACGATGCTGTCCGCCGGCATGTTCCACAACTGCGCGTACACGGCATCCAAGAAGACGCTGTGCTGGGGCGCGAACAACTTCGGCGAGCTCGGCTGGGGGACGCCGAGCTCCTTCGAACGGAGCTCGGTGCCCACCGCCGTCGTGTGGTGATCCTGATCAGAAGTTGACGTCGCCGTCGGCCGAGGCCGTCGCGAACTTCTGCGCGTAGAACGCCGAGAGCTCGCTGAAGCGACGGTGGAGCTCGCCGTTGTTCTTCATCGCGTTCTGCGAGAAGTGCTGCGACCACCACGCCCCCGCGTTGCTCCACGCGAGCGCGTTCATGCCGTACTCGGCGAGCACCTGGTTCGCGTCGCGGCCTTGGCGCGCCGCGGCGCCCTGCGCCTCCTGGATCTCGACCCACTGCTCGAGGGTGATCGGGGGCTTGCTCGGGTCCGCAGCGGCGCCGCCGAACTGACCCTGCGCGCTCTGCGTGAACGCGTTGCCGTAGGCCGTCGCGATCGTCGCCGTGGTGTCACGCGACATGCGGGCCATCCACTCGGCGCTGACGCGATCCCACGTGGCCTTGTCGATGCCGAGCCCGCCGATGAGCGCCGCGGGATCCTGACCCGACGCGACCTTGGCCTGCACGCCGGCCCACGCCTCGAGGCTCACGCCCTCGACCGGAGCGAGCTCGCCCGAGAGCTGGCCCTGCGCGCGCTGCTGCATCTGACCCATCATCACCTTCGTGTAGACGTTCATCTGCATCTGGGTGATGTCACCCATGTCCCACCCGAACTTCTGCCGCTGCGCGGGCTGCGGCGCGTAGTAGTAGGCGGTCTGGCGGAGGCGATCGACCTGCTGCGTCGTCTCGAGCGAGAGCTCCTGACAGATCTGGCCGTAGACGTCCTGGCGGCCCGCCGCGAGCGCGTTCTCGAGCCGGACGCCGCAGATGAAGCGGTTCACGGTCTCCTGGACTTGGTAGAAGTGCTGCTCGTTGCGGATGCCGTGCTTCTGGAAGAGCTGGTAGCGCTGCGCGCGGTCTTCCCACGCCTGCTCGATCTCGCGGTGGGCGGCCCACCAAGCTTCGATGTCGTTCCCGATGTCGAAGCGGGCCGTGTCGTCCTGGGCTTCGAGGGCATAGTCTCGCTGGAAGTCGTCGCTCATGGATTCTCCTGAGGGTTGGCCCCTGCTCCAGAGCAAGAGCCGTACCGGGGCAGCAGAACGGGTTTTCGCGCGAATTACCAGGGGGAAGGCCCCGCCTCCGGCTGCGCGGCGGGCGCGACGTTGCCCGGCCCGGCAAACGTTTGCCGGCGAACGATCGGGGGCTGGCTCCGGCGGACGAACCAGACCGTGAGGCCCAGCGCGACGATGCCCTGCACCACGCCGGCGGTCGACACGAGCCACGGGATGCCGTGCGCGTCGGCCGCGACGGTGGCCACGCCCTCGGCGGCCATCGCCGACAGGATCACGATCCACTGGAACACGCCCTGGACGCGTCCGCGGAGGTGCGCCGGGGTCTCGCGCACGGTGACGACGTCGCTCGCGACGCCCGCGATCGACGTGAGCCCACTGTCGACGGCGAGCACCACCACGAACGACGCGACCATGTGCAACGCGGCGAGCCGTCCGGCCACGACCATCACCACCGCGTCGAGGAGGAGCGCGGCCGCGAACAGCCGCTCCGCCCGCACGCGGCGCAGCATCCACGGCACGGCGGCGACGAGCACGAGCGACGTGACGGTGGTCGCCATCTCCATCCAGCGCACGGTGTCGGCGCTCGCGGCCATGACGTGGCGGACGATCATGCGCCCGTCGTAGAGCTCGGCGACCATCTCGACGAGCCAGCTCCCGAAGAGCACGGCCACGAGCAGCGGAGCGCCCCACAAGAGGCGGAACGGACCCACGCTGCTCGGGCTCGCGGGCGCAAGAGGCGCAGCGACGGGCGCCCGAGGCTGCGATGGCACGAGCGCCGGGCTCGGTGCCGCTGCGAGGATGGAGCTGCTACCGACGGAGAGGCTCGCCGTGCGGCGGCGTGCGGCCAGCGCGAGCCCGATCAGGAACGCGAGGTTCGTGATCACGTCGAAGCCGAAGAGCATCCAGGCGCGGCCGGCCACCGCGCGCATCAGCACGCCGCCGACGACGAGCCCGAGCAGGATCGACGCGGTGCGCGCCTGCGCGATCCAAGTCGAGAGCGAAGGGAAGCGCGCCTCGTCCTCGAGCACGTCGGCGCCGAACGCGAGCCGCGCCGGGCGGAGCGCCGTCTTCATGAAGCCGGAGACGACCATGAACGGGAGGATGCGCGCGATCGTGAGCGGCCCCGTCGCCATCAGCACGACGAGCGCGGCGAGGACGAGCGTCTCGATCACGCGGCCGCCGGCGAGCACGCGGAAGCGCCGCTGGACGAGCTCGCGCGCCGCGCGCACGACCTTGCCGCGCCCGTCCGCGAGCCAACCCGCGACGGCGGTGCCGGCGAGCATGGCGACGAGCGTCGGGAGCGCCATCGCGGCGCGCGCGTGCTGGTCGGTCATGAGATCCGTCTGAACGAGCTGGGTCGCCCAGAGCGAGACGGCGATGCCGACGTCGTCGACGATGCAGCCGCCGAGATAGGCGCGAGCGGCGGGCTCCTTGGCGAGGGTGGCGAAGAGCTTCTTCATCGCCCGACTCCCAAGTCGAACCACACCGCCACGGCAGCCACGAACGCGACGGGAACGCCCCCGGCGACGAGCATCTCACCTGCCCATGCGCCTGCCCTCTCTGCCCTTGCCCTTGCCCTTGCCCTTGCCCCTGTCCCTTCCGCCTCCGAGGGCACGGACGTCACGAAATCGGGCAGGGGCATCGGGCAGGCGCAGGCGCAGGTTGGAGAGAGCATGCGGTCTCCCATTGCGAACGGCGTACCGCGCCTTGTGTACTGAAATTACTCGTCTTTTTGTCGACCACCGTCCGCTTTTCCGGACACCAACCCGAACCCACTGTCCGGACACTCGGATCGGCGAAACCTGTGCTTTGATGCGCCGCCCACGATGTCCGAGTTCTCACGCCCGACCAAAGATCAGCTCGGCGCGCTCTCGCGAATGGAACGCTTCGCGTACGCCATCGGCGACGTCACGTTCCGGCACTTCTCGCTCGGGTCCGCCGCCTACAACTCGGTCGTGATGAGCGCGATGCTCTGGGCGACGGCATCGCGCCGGCTCCGGATCCACGGGCTCGAGCACATCCAGAAGTTCGGCAAGAAGGACATCGTGCTCGTGGTCGCGAACCACCGCACGTTCTTCGACTTCTTCGTCGTCTGTGCGTGCACGTTCTGGAACACGAAGATGACGCGCCGGATCCTCTTTCCGGTGCGCTCCAAGTTCTTCTACGACCATCCGCTCGGGCCGATGGTCAACGTCGCGATGAGCGGGATGACGATGTTCCCTCCCCTGCTCCGCGACGGCGGCATCCACCGCCGCACGACGTTCAACGAGTACTCGATCCAGCGCTCGATCGAGGAGCTGCGCGTGCCCGGCACGATGATGGGGCTCCACCCCGAGGGCACGCGCAACAAGAGCAGCGACCCCTACGCGCTCCTCCGCGCGCGGTCGGGCGTCGGGCGCATCGCGCTCGCTTCACCCCAGGCCCACATCATCCCGGCGTTCCTGCTCGGGATGGGGAACCAGCTCCAGAAGGAGTTCCGCTACAACTGGTTCGAGTCCGACAAGACCCAGATCGACGCGATGTTCGGCCCCGAGATCGACCTCTCGGACCTGCGCGCCGAGCCGCAGAACCACCACGCGGCGCAGCGTGCCTCCGAGCGCATGCTCGAAGGCATCGCCGCGCTGGCTCAGAAGCACAAAGAGACGATCGGTCCGACCCGCGTCACGGGTTGAACTGCTCGCCGCCGCCGGCCGAGGCCGTCGCGGTCGCTGCGGGCGGCGTGACCTTCACGCCGGCCCCTGCCCCGCCCGTCGCTCCACCGCCGCCCGCAGGCTTGTCGGTCTTGATCGCGGGGGGCGGCGCGAGCGCATCGCCCTTGGTGACGTCGAAGTTGGGCTTCTGGTTCGGATCGCAGTTGGGCTGGAAGCCGGTGGCGTCGAACTCGCTCTTCATCGAGCCGGAGCGATCGGGCTTGCCCTTGTCGTCCTTGGTCTCGGCCTCGATCGTGACCTCGTGTTTGCCGGCGCGCGCGGGCGAGCAGTAGCTGAGGAGGTAGAAGCTCTTCGTCGCCGCGTCGATCTTGGAGGCGATGGAGTCGAACGCCTGGACGACGGCGGCCTTGTCCGCGGCCATCGCGGTGCCGTCGCGCCCGATGCGAGCGAGCTCGGACTCCTTCATCTCGGCGCCGAGGCCGATCGCGAACACCTGGTACTTGGTGTCGTCGAGGGCCTTCGCCCGGTCGGACTCGGGGACGCGGCGCGCGCGATCGGTGCCGTCGGTAAAGACGACGAGCGTACCGAAGTGGAGCGGCTGGTCCGCCGTGGCGAGCGCTTTGTCGAGCTCCTTGATGCCCGACACGATCGCGCCGTTGAGGTTGGTGCTCGGGTCCGACGGCTTGAAGGAGCCGAGCGACTTGGCGGCACCCTTGGCGCCGGCGGTGGAGAACGGGGCGATCGGGTGGAGCTCGGCCGCGCCGTCGAACGCGTAGATGGCGACCTTCTGGTTCTTCTCGACCTTGTCGGTGAAGGCGTTGACCGCCTCGGTGAGGACGTCGACCGCGCCGCCGTCGACGACGCTGCCGCTGAGGTCGACGAGCAAGAGCGTGTAGTGCGAGGCCGCGACCTCGGGGTTCAGGATGGTCTGCTTGCTCTCGAACTTCGAGACGAGCTCGCCGTCTTCGTAGATCTTGAAGCTGTCCGCATCGAGACCGCCGACGGGCGTGCCGTTCGTCTGCTGCACCTTGAAGTAGACGACGACGTTGCTCGGCTTGTTGTTGGTCGCCTTGATCGGAGTGAGCTTCAACCCGCCAGCGCACGCGAGGACGGTGGTGGCGAGGAGGAGGGAGGGAAGGAGCTTTCGCATCGGAGGGAAGGATACTCGTCCTCTCCACGTGCGGTCACGAAAAGCCTTGATAGGCTGTGGGCGTGACGGCCACATCGCGTGCCTTCGGTCCCTTCGTCGCCGATGTCGGTGACGAAGAGACCACCCGGCGCGGCGGCACCGCGCGCGTATTTCGCGCGCGCGACGTTCGTGATGGCACGATCGTCGCGCTCAAGGTACCGGCGTCGCGCGAAGGGGCCGAGGCAATACGCCACGAGGCGGAGGCACTCCGGGCGTTGTCCCATCCCGGGATCGTCGGCTTCGTCGATGCAGGCACGAGCGAAGACGGAACGCCGTGGCTCGCCACCGAGTGGGTCGATGGCGAGTCCCTCGCGGAGCGCCTCGCGCGCGGGCCGCTCGGCGTGAGCGACACGCTGCTGCTCGCGCGCGGGCTCGCGGCGACGCTCGGCTTCACGCACGCGCACGGGTTCGTCCATCGCGACCTCAAGCCCGGCAACGTGATGCTGGAGAACGGCGACGTGGCGCACCCGAAGCTCGTGGACTTCGGGTTCGCGCGGCGGCTCCGCGAAGGTCCACTGCAGGGCGGGCTCGACCGCTTGGACGAAGCGTTTCGGCGCGTCCGCGAGGCGATGGGCACCCCGGCGTACATGGCGCCGGAGCAGGCGCGCGGCGACGAGGCCCCCGATCCGCGCGCGGACGTCTTCAGCTTCGGCGCGTTGCTGTACCGCTGCCTCTCGGGGCAGGCGCCGTTCGGCGGGCGCGATGCGCTCGCGACGCTGTCGCGGGTGCTGTTCGACGATCCGCTCCCGCTGCGGTCGCTCGCCCCGCAGGTGCCCGAGCGCGTGGCGGCGCTGGTCGCGCGCGCGCTGCGGAAGGATCCCGCGCGGCGACCGCGCGACGGCAACGCCGTGGTCGAGGCGCTGCGCGAGCTCGACGAACCGGAGCACGCGCGCGGGCCCGCGAGCATCGCGCCGATGCCGGTGGCGCGGACCGTGGTGTTCGTCGTCGTCTGCAAGCTGGGAAAGAGCGGACCCGAAGGAGACGACGCGCTCGGCGCGTGGGGTGCGCGCGTGCGCGTCCTGCGCGACGCGGCGAGCGCGGAGCGGGCGGACTTTCGGTTGCTCGGGGAGGGCAACGTCGCGCTCTTGTTCGACGACGCGGGGGACGCGACGCACGGCTCGGCGGCGCTCGCGCTCCGAGCGACGACGGCGGCGCGAAACCTCGCGCGCAGGCTCCCCGATTGCACGCTCGCGGTGGCGTGCGGGCACGTCGCGAAAGAGGCGCCGAGCGAGCTCCTGGTGCGGGCGGCGGAGCTGGTCGAAGACGCGGCGCCAGGGGTGCTCGTGGACGCGGTGGTCGACGCGCTCTTGCCGGAAGCGCCGAAGCGGACGAGCGAAGGGGCCGGGAAGCGAATCCTCGCGTGACCGCTGCCTGCCCCCCTGTCCGGAGGGAGCAATCCCGCACGTTCGTCGGCGAGCGTAAGCTCTGGTCATGGTCGTCGGGAAGATCGAGCCACTCCGCAGCTACCGGCTCGTCGCGCTGGCGCTCTTCGCGTCGGCGGTTCCCCTCGTCCTGGTCGCGATCCTCGCCCAGGCACCCCAGGTCGCCTTCGGCTTGCTCCACTCGTTCCTCTTCGGCGCGATGGCGTGGTCGTTCGCGCACCGCTCGGTCCGCGGCAAAGTCACGCGCGGTGAGCTGACCGTCTCGGACGACGTCCTCGCACTCGGCGGGCAGACGCTCGCCCGCCGCGCCGAGCTCGGCCAAGGCGCGCTCGTCCCCGATGGCGAGCGTACGCTCGTGCGCCTGGAACGAAGGGGGGCCTTCGCGCCGCCCCTTCACCTCGTCGTGCCCGACGCGAGCGCCGGAGGCGAGTTGCTCCGCGCGCTCGGCTTCGACGCGGGGAGCACGGCCTCCGAGATGCGGATCGGCAGCGGCGTCGCCTCCCTCCCCGTCGGCACGCAGTTCGCGTGGGTGCTCGGTCCGATGGCGGTCACGATGGTGCTCTGCGCGCTCGTCGGATCGGCGTTCGGGCCGCTCGCGGTCCCGATCGCGCTCGCGGGCATCGCGGCGACCATCGCGGTGGCGTTCACGCCGATGAAGGTTCGGATCGGCACCGATGGAATCGTCACGCGCTGGGGGCGGCGCGAGCGCTTCGTTCCCTTCACCGAGATGAAGGACGCTTCTCCGTTCGAAGAGGCGCATGGGCGCAAGCAGTTCTTCGGCGTCCACGTGACGCTGCGCTCCGGCGAGGTCGTGAAGCTCCCGACCGGGCGCGGCGAGCTCGCTCGGAGCGATTCGCTGCGCTTGGCCCAGCGCATCGCCGAGGCGCGGCTCGCGGGCCAGAGCACCACGACGGTGAAGACGGCGCTCGCCCGCGGCACGCGCGGAGCGAGCGAGTGGCTGAAGGCGTTGCGCGCGCTCGGCGCAGGCGGTGATCTTCGGACGCCCGCGATCCCGCGCGAGGCCCTCTTGCGTGTCGTCGAGGACGGCTCACTCGACGGGGGCACCCGCGTCGGGGCGGCGATCGCCGCGTTGGCCGACGCCGACGAGCCGACGGCGGCGCGCATTCGCTCGGCCGCGAACGTCTCGGCGTCGCCCAAGCTCCGGATCGCGCTCGAGCGCGTCGCCGCGCCGCTCGACGAAGGAGAGCTGGCCGAGCTCTTGGACGACGTGGAGGAGGAGGCCGCGCGATGAGCTCGCGTTGGGTGCTCGCGCTCGCGCTGGTCCTGGGTTGCAACGACGCGCCTCCGCAGCCGGTGCGGCAACCGACGGCCGCGTCGCCCTCGTCGACGCCAGCTCCGCCGAACCCGACCCTGCAGGCGCTCCACCGCGCGATCGACGAGCGCTACTCGCATCGTGACCGACTCGGGCTCGACTGGAACGCGCTCTTCTCCGCAACGGCGGCGGAGCTCCCGCCGAAACCCTCCCGCGACGAGCTCGTGAGCTCGCTGGCGAAGCTCCTCGCGCACGCCGAGGATCCTCACCTCGCGCTCGTCGTCGACGGGAAGCTCGTGCCGACCGACACCACGAAGGTGGAGTGGAACTTCGCCTTGAGCTCCATCCGCGCGAAGGTCCCGGATCTCGCGCCGCGCGGACGTTGTCTGACGATCGGACACGTGGGTGGGTTCACCTACGTGCTCGTGAACGGTTTGGAGCAGGGGCGCTGCGACGGCCTGCCCGCGGACTGGACGGCGGCGTTCCCGAGCATCGCGAACGCACCTGGCTTGCTCCTGGACCTGCGCGGGAACGGCGGCGGCAACGAGCTCTTCGCCCAGCACATCGCGGGCTCGTTCGTCGACGCGCCGGTTCCCTACGTGCAGAGCGAGGACCGCGATCCGACGGCACCCGGCGGGTTCACGCCCCCGGTCACCCGCTTCGTGGGCCCGACCGTCCGTCCGCGCTACGCCAAGCCGGTCGTCGTGCTCACGGGCCGGTACGTGATCAGCAGCGCGGAGTCGTTCGCCCTGATGATGAGGGCGGCGGGGGCGACGCTCCTCGGCGCGCGCACGCGCGGCTCTTCGGGGAACCCCAAGGACGTCGCCCTCGGCGATGGAATCAGCGTCCGGTTGCCATCGTGGCGAGCCAAGCTGCTCGACGGTTCCTACCTGGAAGGCAAGGGTGTGGTCCCGGACGTGGAGCTCGCCGTGACGCCGGCCGAGGTCGCCGCGAACGACGTCCTGATCGACGCTGCCGTCGCCGAGCTCACGCGCCGCACGAGTCACCACCCGTGAACGGCGGCCCGGCGCGTCAACCCTGCAACCCGAAGCCCCCGAGCTTCAACCGCGCGAAGATGTCGTCCGCCTTCCGCGTGTACTCCTGCGCCTCCGCCTGGATCGACGCGTCGGTCTGGAAGTCGAACGTGCCGCGGAGCAGCTCCGCCATCGCGCGGAAGCTCCGCGCGAGCTCCACTTCGTTCCCGGCTTTCTGGAAGATCTCGATCGACTGGCCGAGGTAGTCGCGCGCCTGCACGATCCCCGCGCCGCCCGCGCTCCCCGCCGCCGAGACTTCGCCGAGCGACCGCAGCGCCACGCCGAGCTGCACGCGGCTCTCCACCTCGCGGAAGATCTCGACCGCGCGCATCGTGCACTCGCGCGCCTTCGTGTACTCGCGCCGCGCGAGGTACGCCTTGCCGAGCCCGCGCACGGCCTCCGCGAGGCACAGCTTGTCGCCGAGCTCGTCCCCGAGCTCCTCGGCCTGCTTCAGGTACTGGATCGCCTGCGCGGAGTCCCCGAGCCGGTTCAACGTCTCGCCGAGGTTCGTGAGCACCAGCGCGATCCGATTGCGATCACCGGTCTCCTTCGCGACCTCGTACGCTTCCTTGAAGAGCCCGAGCGCCTGCGCGTCGTTCCGCTGATCCTGCGCCACCGTCCCGAGGTTGTTGAGCGAGATCGCGACGCCCACGAGATCGCCGATCTCGCGCCGGATCTGGAGCGCTTGCTCGAACGCCTCGAGCGCTTGCTTGAACTGCCCCGAGTCCTGGTACACCAATCCCATGTTGTTGAGCGACAGCGCGATGCTCCGCCGGTCGCCGATCCGGCGCCGCATCTGGAGCGCGCGTTGGGTGAACTCGAGCGCGCGCACGTAGTCGCCGCGCAGCCAATGGAGCTTGCCGATGTCGTCGACCGTGCTCGCGACGCCGCGCTCGTCCGCCGCCTCTTCGAACAGCGCGAGCGCGACCTGGAGGTGCTGCGACGCCTCGTCCAAGCGCCCCGTGTCGCGGTACAGGCGCCCGATCCGGCCGTGCGCCGCGCCACCGCGCGCGCGAAGGTCCAGCCGGAACGCGACCGTCAGCATGTGCCGAAACACCTTCAGCGCGTCTTCGTTCTTCCCGAGCACCTGGAGCACGTCGCCGAGGTGATGGAGCGCGGTGAGGTGATGCTCCGCATCCACCTCGGCGCCCGCGTCGATCATCGCGAGCGCGCGCTTGTAGTGCTCCGCCGCCTTGCCGTTCGCGTAGCGCGCGCGCGCGACGTCCGCCGCGTCGAGGTAGGCCGCCGCCGCGAACGAAGCGCTCCCACCGAGCTCGCGGTGACGCGCCAGCATGGAGAGCGTCTCCTCGTACTGGCGCACGTGCGGCTTCGCCGAGAGCCACGCCGCGAGCGCCGCGTGATGACCCCGCGTCGCGCCGGCCGACGTCATCTTCACGAGCGCCTCGCGCTCGAGGTTGTGCTTGAAGACGTACTCCTCGTCGCCGGGGAAGCTCGAGTCCGGGAGGCGCAGCACGTAGTCGCGCTCCGTGAGCTCCGTGAGCATCTTGCGGATCTTGGCCGCGTCGGGCGGGAGGCCCGCTGCCCACAGCTCCGGCGCCGCGCCGCCTTTGCGCTCGATCGCGACGAGCCCGCCGAGCCAGAACACCGAGCCCATCGTCGCCGCGCGCTCGAGGAGCTCTCGCTCGTCGGGCGAGAGCGCCGCGATGCGGGCCTGCACGGCGTCCTCGACCGTGATCGGCAAGCGCACCGACGCGAGCCGCTCGGGGTGGACGCGCCACTTCTCGTCCTCCGCGAGCGGATCTTCGACTTCGAGCACGCCGATGTCGTGGAAGATCCGCACCATCTGCTCGAGCAGCGCGGGGTTGCCGCCGGCGAGCGTGCACGACGCGTCGATGAGCTCTTCGACCGCATCGTCGTCCCCACACGGCGCGAGGAGCTCCTCCATCACGGCCGACGCGTCGGTCTCGGACAGCGGCGCGAGCTGGAGCACGGTGTGACGCCCCGTCGCGAGCTTGGTCCAGCCGTCGCGCTTGGCGAGCATGTCGGGCCGGGCGATGCAGAGGAGCAGCACTGGCGCCTGGAGGTACTCGACGAGGTAGGAGAGCAGATCGAGCGAGTCCTCGTGCGCGTGGTGGAGATCGTCGAAGACGAGGACGATCGGCACGGGCTCGAGCGAGATCGGCGTCGTGTCGTCGGGGCTGCCCGTCGACTTCGCCGGGCGCTGCGCGTCGGCCTCGAAGAAGCGCTTGATGACGGCGCGCCGGAGCTGGCGGAGCTGCGCGGGGTCGCCCTCGATCGCCTTGATGAGCGGCGAGTCGTGGAACGACAGCTCGAGGAGCTGACCGAGGAAGTAGGCGACGTCACCGACCTTGCGATCCTCGAACACGCTCGCGACGTGGGAGCGGACCTGGTTCTTCGCGGCCTCGGGATCCATCCCCTCGACGATGCCGAAGCGCGAGCGCAGGACGCGCGCGAAGCTCTCGTACGCGGGGCCGCGCTCGCGCGCGGAGCCGCGGAAGACTCGGGGCGCGCGGGGATCGTTCCGCGCGCGCAGAAGAAAATCGCGGACGAGCCGCGTCTTGCCGATGCCGGCCGCACCGACGACGGTGACCGTGCGCGACACGCCCCGCTTCTGGACGTCGTGGAGAGCTTCCTCGAGCGCGCGCATCTCGGGCGCGCGCCCCACGAGCACGGCGCGCCGCTCGGCGACGCCGGACCCGGTCACTTGGAGGCCGAGGCGGTCGGTCATTGGACCGAAGAGGATACTCCGAAACCGAGGCGATTCGACCCAGTGAAACGCGGGCGGTGGTCAGCCGCCCTCGTCGTCGCGCGGGACGGCCATCGACGCGGGCACGGACAGGGTCTCGTCCTCGGTCGCGTCGTCGGCGTCCTTCGACTCGGGCGCCGAAGGCGGAGGGGCCGCGGCGTGACCCGGCGCGGGCGGCGGCGGCGGAGCCACGGCGTGACCCGGCGCGGGCGGCGGCGTGTGCGGCGGCGGCGTGTGCGGCGGCGGCGTGGCCGGGTGGGCGGGGGCGTGGACGGCGGTGGCGTTGCGGTTGGCAGGCGCGCGCCGGGCGATCGCGCGGATCGCGGGGTTCTCGATGCAACCGGTCATCCCGGCCGGGCACGAGATCCGCACGTGGAAGTGGTCGTCGTGGGGGAGCGAGCCGTGGGGCTGCACCATCGTGACGGCGGCGCGCGACTGGAGCGCGAGCGGAGCCCCCACCCGCGCGGCGTAGGCGAGGAGCCGCGCCCGCAGGTGCGACGCGACGAAGATGTGGCTGACGTGCGCGACCGGATCGTCGAGGAGCGCCGCCACGAGCGCCCAGTTCTTGGCATCGTCGAAGACGGCACCGGGCCAGGTGGGCGCGGTGCCGTTGGCGACGAACTTCACGAACTGGTCGGCGTAGACCGGGTGTCCCTGCTGATTCTTCACGTAGAAGGCGACATCGGCGTCGCGCCCGCTCTCGTGGGAGGCGTGCCGATCGAGCTCGCCGCCACCCTGCCGAGACAGGTGACCGACCGACATCACGGCGTCGGAGAACTGCCGCCGAACACGCCGCGAAGCGCGATCGAGCATCCCGACGAGCGAGCCGAGGCCCCAGCGGACGTCGCCGGGCTGGTAGCCGGGAACGATCCGAATCTGGGTGGTGGTGTCCAAGTGAGCGCCACCTTGGAGATGCCCTTCGGTGGGCGTCCCGACGCTGCGTCCCATCGGGAGCACGGAGTTGGGAGCGGGAGCCGCGGGAGCGGCCGCGGCCGTCCCATTCGACGTCCGAACCCCCGGTCCGGGGCCCGCCTCCGCGCGCGCGGCCACGACGATCAACCCGAGGGCAGCGACCACCGAAAACGGACGACCCAACGAAATGCGCATCCCCGACGCTTCGCACGCCCACAAATCGAGGGCCAAGCAAACGCCGGAACGTTATCGAAGCGCTTCGCGAAGTTCGCCTTGCCCTTGCCCTTGTCCTTGCCCCAAGCGGGCGTCCACGCGAGCTGCCGGGCGGGCATGGGCAGGCGCAGGCGCAGGCGCAGGTTAGGGCGTTGAAACGTTCACGAGCGAGGGGTATGTCGAAGGTCGAGGTACGGATGAACAAAGTGGCTGAGAGCGCCCTCGCGGCGTGCAAGGACATCCCGAACGGAGCCACCGTGCTCGCGGGCGGGTTCGGGCTCTGCGGCATCCCGGAGAAGTGCATCGCCGCTCTCCGCGAGCTCGGGACGAAGGACCTGACGGTCGTCTCGAACAACTGCGGCGTCGACGACTTCGGGCTCGGGGTCCTGCTGAAGAACAAGCAGATCGTGAAGATGATCTCGTCGTACGTCGGCGAGAACAAAGAGTTCGAGCGCCAGTACCTCACCGGCGAGCTCGAGGTCGAGCTCTGCCCCCAAGGCACGCTCGCCGAGCGGCTGCGCGCGGGCGGCGCCGGCATCCCGGCCTTCTTCACGCCGACCGGCGCGGGAACGGCCGTGAGCGACGGCGGGCTCCCGCTCCGCTACGCCCCCGGCGGCGGCTCCGTCGCCAAGTACAGCGAGAAGAAGGAGACGCGCGAGTTCGGCGGGCGCCTCCACGTCCTCGAGCCCGCCATCACCGGCGACTTCGCGATCGTGAAGGCGTGGAAGGGCGACCGCTTCGGCAACTTGGTCTACCGCCACACCGCGATGAACTTCAATCCGCTCTGCGCGACGGCAGCCAAGGTGACGATCGCCGAGGTCGAAGAGCTCGTCGAGGTGGGCGAGCTCGCCCCCTCCGAGATCCACACGCCGGGCATCTTCGTGCACCGCGTGGTCCTGGGAGCCAAATACGAAAAGCGCATCGAGCGCCGAACGGTGAGGAAAGCGTCGTGAGCGCCACCAAGGGATTGAGCCGCGAGCAGATCGCGATGCGGGCCGCGCAGGAGCTGCGCGACGGCTACTACGTCAACCTCGGCATCGGTATGCCGACGTTGGTTGCAAACTACATCCCCAAGGGAGTCGAGGTCGTCCTCCAGAGCGAGAACGGGCTCCTCGGCATCGGGCCCTACCCGCTCGAAGGGAAAGAAGACGCCGACCTCATCAACGCCGGCAAGGAGACGGTGACGATGCTCCCCGGCTCCGCGATCTTCCACAGCGCGGAGAGCTTCGCGATGATCCGCGGCGGTCACATCGACCTCGCGATCCTCGGCGCGATGCAGGTCTCCGAGCGCGGTGATCTCGCCAACTGGATGATCCCCGGCAAGATGGTGAAGGGCATGGGCGGCGCGATGGATCTCGTCGCGAGCGCCAAGCGCGTCGTCGTGATCATGGAGCACGCCGCGAAGGACGGCGCGCCGAAGATCCTGAAGGAGTGCAACCTCCCCCTCACCGGCCGGAAGGTCGTCCACCGCATCATCACCGAGATCGCCACGATCGACGTGACGCCGAATGGCCTCCTCCTTCGCGAGGTCGCCCCGGGCGTGTCCGCGCGCGAGGTCCAGGAGCGGACGGAGCCCACGCTCCAGGTCGCGCCGGACCTCGCGACGATCGCAGTGTGACACGACCGCCACGACCGGCGCGCCGCGCTCGCTGTGGCGCGCCGTTCACAGGTCCCGTCGGAGGCACGGGTTTTCCCGCCTCGATCGGGGTGGCCTGCGCATTGCGTAGGGCCTCGGCACTTCGGAGGGATCTTCATGCGAAACTTCGTCTTCACCTTTCTCGCGGCGAGCGCCGTCGCCACCGTCGTCGCCTGTTCGGGTGACAGCACCACCAGCGGGGCGGAAGGGGCGTGCGGCAAGTACTTCGACGCGCTCACCACGTTCGGCACCCGCTGCGGGAGCGGCAACATCGGCGGAACCCGCACCGACTTCGTCGCCGCGTGCAAGGCCGTCATCGCAGCCCCGGGCTCGGGGCTGAGCGAGAGCTACGTGTCCACGTGCGCAGACGCCGTGAGCTCGACCACGGGCTGCTCGGTGGGGAGCCTCCCCGCCTGCAAGACTCCGACCGGCAAGCTCGCCGACGGCGCCGCCTGCGGCGACGACATCCAATGTGCGAGCGGCGACTGCAAGACCACGTCGAGCGGCAGCGGCCTGAGCTGCGGCACGTGCGCGAAGGTCGCGAAGGAGGGCGAGGCCTGCGGCGTCCCGCCCGACAGCCTGAGCTGTGGTCCGGACCTGAAGTGCTCCAATCAAGTCTGCGTGAAGAACGTCCCGATCCCCGCCGGGGGCGCTTGCTCCTTCTCGGGGGCTCCGGGCGCCAACTGCGCCTCGGGCACCGTCTGCAACGCCCCGCTCACGCCGAACGCCACCGGCACGTGCGCACCGCTCCCGAAGAAGGGTGAGACGTGCACCGTCGCCTGCGAGACGGGCCTCGCGTGCTCGGGCGGCAAGTGCGTCGACCGGCTCGACGTCGGCGGAACGTGCACGAGCTCCGGCGACTGCAAGTCGGGCCTCTACTGCGACGGCACGAAGAAGTGCGCCACCCCCACGATCGCGAAGGTCGGCGAACCGTGCGGCTCGTCGCAGGTGAAATGCGACACCGGGCTCTCCTGCGAGCAGACCGGCACCGATCAGAGCACATGCGTCGCGCTGAAGAAGAACGGCGAAGCCTGCGCGCCGACGGACAAGTGCGCGTCGTTCCTCGTCTGCGTCAACGGCACGTGCGCGCCGGACGACCCCGGCCTCTGCAAGTGAGCCTGCGCCGTCAGTAGTGCGGCGGACGCTCTTCGCCGGGCGCTCCGTGATCGTCACCCAGATCACGGAGCCGCTCGGCGAGGCGCTTGAGCTCGGCCGTCGCGACGTCGAGCGTCTTCTGCTGGGCCGCCACCACGCCCGACAACTCCTCCACGAGCCGCTCCAACTTCATGTAGCGGAGCTCCAAGTCGACGATTCGCTTCTCCATCAGAGCCTCGTGAGGACGTCGAGCAGCTTCGCCCAGTCGCGATCCTCGACCGGCTCGAGGTGGCGCGACGGACGCTGCACGGTGAACTGCGATTGGTACGCGACGCGCGCAGCACGCGCCGCGCGCTCCTTCTCCTCGCGCGCGAGGCGCTCGGCGACGTCGAGGCCACCCGCTTCGACGTAGGCTTCGCACGCCTCGAGCTCTTGCGCGTCGAACCAGGTCCCGTGCTGGCGGCACGTGTCGACGATGACGCCCGACTTCCGCCCGAACACGCCGCGGTTCATCGTCCCGCCGCAGCGCGGACACGGGAGGTACACGACGCGGGTGTCGATCGGCCGCATCGACGGCGGCGGGGCGCGCGAGGCAGCGCTCGACGCTGGAGCGTGCTCCGCCGGCGGCGGCCGATGGCGCTCCACGATCCGCGAGAGCGCGTCGCGATCGACGAAGAAGCCGCGGCACGACCCGCAGCCGAGGAGCTCTTCGCCTTCGTGCTCGGCAGCCGCGAGCGGCGTGCGACACCTGGGACACAGGGGCGCGTCGGCAGCGGTGCGATACGGCTGTTGCTCCACGCTCCGGAAGCGTAGCACCTCCCTCCCCGCGCGCGCATGCGCTCGCGTATACTGCGGGGCGAATGCCTCGCGAGAAGACGCGCAAGCCGCCCGGTTCCGCCGAGCGGGTGGTGGAGCCGGCAGCGCCGGCCGCGCCGAGAAAGCACCGCGAGCAGCTTCGCGTCCTTCTCGAGCTCACGCAGAGCCTCACCGACAACCGTCCGCTCGAGGAGTCGCTGACCGCCGTCACCGACGCGACGCTGCGCCTTCTCCCGGCCGACCACGCTTCGATCCGCCTGCTCGATGCGTCGCACACGGAGCTGCTCTCCGGCGCGCGCTCGGGCGCCGGCGCGGATCAACGACCCCTGACGTTCCGTCGCGGCGAGGGCCTCATCGGCTGGATCGTCGAGTTCCGCGAGGGCGTGCTCATCGACGACGCGACGACGGACATGCGCTTCGTGAAGCACCCGCGGCAGGGCTTCTCCATCCGCTCGATGATCGCCGAGCCGCTCTGGTCCGCCGGCCAGGTCATCGGCGTGCTCTCCATCTCTTCGCCGCGCCCGGCCGCGTTCTCACCCGACGATCAGCTGCTCGTCCGATTGCTGGCGAACTGCTCGACGCCGCCCATCGAACGCGCGCGCCTGCGCCGGCTCGCGATGACCGACGACCTCACGCTGGCGTACAACCAGCGCTACCTCTCGCCGCGCTTCCAAGAGGAGATCGAGCGCGCGCGCCGCACGCAGCAGCCGCTCTCGATCCTTCTCTTGGACCTCGACCACTTCAAGCTCGTGAACGACCGCCACGGTCACGAGATCGGGGATGCGGTCCTGCGGATGTTCTCCGATCGCGTGCGCGCGAGCGTGCGCCGGATCGACGTCTTCATCCGGCGCGGTGGCGAGGAGTTCCTGCTCGTCATGCCGGCGACCAAGCTCGAGCAGGCGAAGGCGACCGCCGAGCGGATCCGCAGCGCCGTCGGGGACACGCCGTTCGATTTGGCCGCGGGCGGCAAGGTGCGCCAGACGGTGAGCATCGGCGTCGCTACCTGGGACTTCGAGGAGGCGCCCGAGCAGTTCCACCGCCGGGCCGACCTGGCGATGTACCAAGCCAAGGAGCAGGGGCGCGACCGCGTTGTGGTGTCGGCCGCCCCCCGTCCCAGTTTGGTACCAGAGACCCTTCGCGGGCGTTGAAGGCGGGGGGCCCAATCAGGCGCCCCCCACGCGACTCACGGGCAGAGCCGGAAGTGCCACTTCGACGGGTGCGCCCCGTCCTTGCCGAGGTTCACCGCGGCCGGATCGGGCTTGCCGTCGACGCGGACCCAGAAGCGGATGCACTGGCCACCCACGGTCTTGAAGTCGAACCCGTCCTCGGCGCCGGCGGTGGAGAAGTCCCACGCGGCGGCGCGGCCGTTCTTCACGCGGAGCCGATCGTTCCACTCGAGCTTCGTCGGCTTCACGTCGGTCAGCGTTTGATCGCGCGTCGTCATCACCACGCCTTGGAAGCGGTGGAGCGCGCCCTTCGTCGTGGTGCGGACGTGCCACGTGTTGCCCTCGTTCCAGATCCAGACGCCGAGGGCGGCGGTGGGGACGAGCTGGACCGAGCGGCCGACGGCGATCGCGAGCTTGCCGTCGAACGGAGCGTCGTTCGCGGGCGGCTCGGGGATCTCCTCGAACTGGATGACGGGCGCCGCGACGCCGGTTCCGGCGGTGCCACCCGTCCCCGCGGGGGGAGCGGTCGTGGCCGTGCCGGCGGGCGTCGGCGCGGTGTTCGCCGGCGTCGCGACCGGCGCGGTGTTGGCCGGCGGCGCGGTGTTGGCGGGCGGAGCCGTGTTGGCCGGCGGTGCATTGTTCGCCGGCGGTGCGTTGTTGGCCGGGGGTGCATTGTTGGCCGGCGGTGCGTTGTTCGCTTGCCGACCGCGTTGGACCTCGACCACGCACGCATTCGCGAGCAGAGCCACCGTACCCGCCAGTGCCATCAGAGAGAGCTTTCGCATCACGACCTCCAAAGAGCTGACCTGCTGCATACCAGGCTACGCACCGTGCCCGAAAGGCCATCGCGGAGCATGGCGACCCCCGTCTGACGGACGAGGCGCAAATTTCGTCACGGCGAGCTATAAGGAGCGTCGTGCCCTGGCCCGTAAGAAAGCCCGCGAGCGCAGATGCTTCCGAGAAGAAGAGTGTCGGGAAAGGTGTATTCCGCAAGTGCGACGCTTGCGGCGTGACCCTCACCGCCGAGGCATTTCGCGCCAACTTCGAGGTGTGCCCCGAGTGCGGAAAGCACCACCGCCTCGACGCCGCCGGGTGGCGCGCCTTGCTCCTCGACGAAGGCGAGCTCGACGCGTGGGACGCCCACCTCGTCCCCGGTGACCCGCTGAAGTTCTCCGACGGCAAGAGCTACGTCGACCGCGTCGCCGCGGCGCAGAAGAGCTCGGGCGCGAAAGAAGCCATCGAGATCGGCGGCGGCTCGATGAACGGCGTCTCGATCGCGTACGGCGCGTTCCTCTTCGCCTTCATGGGCGGCTCGATGGGGTCGGTCGTGGGCGAGAAGATCACGCGCCTGTTCGAGCGCGCGACGGCGGAGCGGCTCCCCGTGGTCCTGCTCCAGGCCTCCGGCGGCGCGCGCATGCAAGAGGGCATCCTGAGCCTCATGCAGATGGCGAAGACGGTCGCCGCGCTCGAGCGCCTGCGTGCCGCGCGGCTGCCCTTCGTGAGCGTTCTCCTCCACCCGACCACGGGCGGCGTCGCCGCGAGCTTCGCCTTCCTGGGCGACGTGAACGTGGCCGAGCCCGACGCGCTCATCGGGTTCGCGGGCCCGCGCGTGATCGAGAACACGATCCGCCAGACCCTGCCCGAGGGCTTCCAGCGGAGCGAGTTCC
Organism: Polyangiaceae bacterium; assembly: GCA_044224495.1. Taxonomy (GTDB): domain Bacteria; phylum Myxococcota_A; class Polyangia; order Polyangiales; family Polyangiaceae; genus JBGAKG01. Next base: position 66,708 of record JBGAKG010000031.1, read on the forward strand.
TCCTCGCGCACGGCATGGTCGACCGGATCACGTCGCGGCTCGCGATGAAGGACGAGATCGCGACGGTCCTGCGGCTCCTCACCGTGCCGCGCGAAGGCGCCGGCTCGGCGCCGGTGTTGCCCCAAGCCTGAACGTGACGACTCCCCTCGCCCGGCTCTACGAGCGTGCTCCGCTGGGGATGCGCTTCGGGCTCGACCCGATGCGCGAGGCGTGCGCCCGCGCCGGCCACCCCGAAGAAGCGCTCGATGGCGTTCACGTCGCCGGCACGAATGGAAAGGGCTCGGTCGCGGCGATGGTGGAGCGCGCAGCGCGCGCCGCCGGGATGGCCACCGGCCTCTACACCTCGCCCCACCTGTGCCGCTTCGCGGAGCGCATCCGGATCGACGGCGAGCCCCTCGCCGACGAAGCCCTCGACCGTCACCTCGCGCGTGCGCTCGAGCTCGGCCCCGAGCTCTCCTTCTTCGAGACGGCGACGCTCGCCGCGTTCCTCGCCCTCGCCGATGCCAACGTCGACTTCGCCGTCATCGAGGTCGGGCTCGGCGGCCGGCTCGATGCGACGAACGTGCTTCCCCGTCCGCGCGCGACGGCGGTCACGCGCATCGCGCTCGATCACACCGCGCTCCTCGGCACGACGCTGCCGCAGATCGCACGCGAGAAGGCGGCGATCGCGAAGCCGGGCGTCCCGATGGTGGTCGGCCCCGCGCCGGCGGACGTGCGCGCGGCGATCGAGGCGGAGGCGACCGAGCGCGGCGGGCTCGTCATCCACGCCGACGAGGATGCAGAGTGCAAGGAGTTCTTCGGGACCCCGCGTCCGCTCGGGCTCGCCGGAGCGTACCAGGCCGCGAACGCGCGCGTCGCGTACGTCTTGGGCCGCCGCGCCGGGCTCTCCGCGCGAGCGCTCGCGACCGGCCTCGCCGAGGTGAAGTGGCCGGGCCGGCTCGAGCGCATCGCCACGAACGAAGGCCCCCTCCTCCTGGATGCGGCCCACAACCCCGACGGCGCAGAGGCGCTCGCCGCGCACCTCGCGAGCGAGGACGCCGCGAAGACGGTGCTCCTCTTCGGTGCCCTGGCCGACAAGGCCTGGACCGAGATGCTGGACGCACTCGCGCCGCGCGCCACGCGCCGCGTCTACGTCAGCCCGAAGGGACGCGCCGCGACCGCCCCCGACGAGCTCGCGGCACGGCACCGCGGCGAGACCGCCGCGAGCGTGCTCGAAGGCTACCGCCGCGCACGCGAGCTCGCCGGTCCGGGCGGCCTCGTCGTCGCGTGCGGCTCCATCTTCCTCATCGGCGAGGTGCGCGCCCACGTGCTCGGGCTCGTGCGCGACCCGCCCATCGCCCTCTGAGGTTCGTCATGCGTTCGCTCCGCGTCTCGTCGCTCGCCGCACTCGCCACGCTCGCCGGCCCGGTCCTCGTCGGCGCCTGCTTCAGCGACCCGCCGCCGTCGAGCAGCGTCCCCGTCATCGAGTGCAAGGTGGGCGCCACCCTCGAGCCCGCCGCCGACGTCGTGCTCCACGTCGACGACGACCCCACGCTGGCGACGCTCCGCGCGGACCTCGCGGCCGATCTCGCGATCCTGTGGGGCACCCCCGTCACGATCGCGACCGGAGCGCCCGACGGCTCGCACGCGCACGCGATCTGGCTCTCCACGAGCGACGCCGCGAAGGCGAAGCTGGCTCCCGGCCCCGGTTACGCGATGAAGCGCGAAGGCGCCGACGTCGTCGTCACCGCCGCCGATCCGAAGAACCTCGAGTACGCCGGCTACGCGCTCCTCGAGGAGCTCGGCGTGCGCTTCTTCCATCCGAAGTCGACGTTCCTCCCGTCGTTCGGTGGCCCTCGCCTCCCCGCCGCGCTCGACGTGAAGCGCGCGGCGTGGGTGAAGAGCCGCGGCATCCAGGTCCACACGCTCCATCCGCTCGAGTGGTTCCCACCCTTCATGGTGCCGTCCGCCGAGAACCTGGCCGACGCCAAGCTCTTCGTCGACTGGCTCGTCCACACCGGGCAGAACCACGTGCAGTGGGCGATGCTGAGCTCGATCGACTTCGATGCGTACCGCCCCCACGCGCAGGCGATCGTCGACTACGCGCACGCGCGCGGCGTGACCGTCGGCATCAACGTCCAGCTCGTCGGCGCTGGCTCGCTCCAGAACAACTACGTCCTCGTGAAGGACGCGACCGGGTGGCAGGCGCAGCTCGAGGCCAACCTGGACCGGCTCCTCACGATCGGCTTCGACTCGGTCGATCTCTCGCTGGGCGAGTTCTTCGGGACCGACCCGCAGTCGATCATCGACTGGCTGACCCACGCCACCCAGTACGTGGCGGCGAAGAAGCCGGACGTCCACGTGAACGTCCACAACCACGTCGGCAACTACGAGAACCTGTACGTCGACTACCAGGGGAAGAAGGTCTTCTACTACCACCTGCCCCAATACGCGGATCCCAACTTGGGACAGACCGTCCACACGATCGCGTTCTTCGACCTCTACCGCGACTGGGGGACGTACGCGCACCCGAACTTCTTCTTCCAGCGCGACTACCTCATGGCCCAGCTCCCGACCCGCCGCGTGCGCTACTACCCGGAGTCCGCGTACTGGATCGGCGCCGACATCGACGTCCCCTTGTTCCTGCCCGAGTACGTCCACGCGCGTTGGAACGACGTCCACGGGTTGGCCGAAGACGTCGCCAAAGCGGGGCTTCCCCCGCTCGAAGGACACCTGATGTTCTCCTCGGGCCACGAGTGGGGCACGTGGATGACGGACTACCTCACCGCGAAGATGCTCTGGGAGCCGGAGCAGCCGCTCTCGCACTTCTTCTCCCACGTGGGCGGTGCGTTCGGGAGCTGCGCGGGCGACGTCTCGGACGTGCTCGCCCAGCTGACCGCGCTCCAGGACCACTGGCTCTTCGATCGGCGGCTCGCCGCCTACGTGCAAGGCGAGAACGGCACGCTCGACGTGGGCTACTCGATCGGGATCGAGTCGCACCCGAAGCGGATTGCCTTCGAGGACGTCCTCGCGATGGACGCGCCGGCGCGCGCGAAGTTCACGGAAGACGTGGTGACCGGGCTCGAGGCGATGACGGAGGAGCTCCGCCCGCTCGAGCGCGCGATGGAGTCGCGCTGCGCGGTCGTCGATCCGGCGCTCGGGCCGTGGTGCCGCGAGCTGCGCGACGGCGTCGTCGTCGATCGGCTCCGCTCCGAGCACGCGGCGGCGCTGTACCGGGCGATCCTCGCGCACGCAGCGAAAGGTGATCCGGAGCCGTCGTTCCAGACCGCGGTGGCGGCGCGGACGAAGGCGGTGACGGTGATCGCGCGGCGCGAGAAGGAGTACCGCTTCACCGACGGGCGCGCGACGAACGCCTACCCGAACCCGACCGTGTACGCCTTCGGCTACCTGCGCCCCGCGCACGACGCCTGCTACTGGGTGCGCCAGGAGAAGCAAGCGCGGCTCTTGATCGACGAGGGGATCCCGGCTCCGATCGCGTCGCTTCCGAGCTGCCAGGAATGAGTGTAGAGGTTCTCCCATGCCCAGCTTCGACATCGTCTCGAAACTCCAGTGGAACGAGGTCGACAACGCCCTGAACCAGGCGCAGAAGGAGCTCGCGCAGCGCTACGACTTCAAGGGCACCGACACCGAGGTCGAGAAGCTCCCCGAGGGGCTCTCGATCCGCTCCGCGAGCGAGGATCGCGTGAAGGCGGCGTGGGGCGTGGTCCAGGAGAAGCTCGTGAAGCGCAAGGTGAGCCTCAAGTTCTTCGAGGAGGGCAAGATCGAGCCGACCGGCAAGGGCGGCGCGAAGACCCTCGTGAAGATCAAAGAGGGCATCGAGGGCGAGCAGGCCAAGGAGCTCGTCCGCAAGATCAAGGACTCGAAGCTAAAGGTGCAGGCCGCCATCCAAGACGCGCAGGTTCGCGTGACCGGCAAGAACAAGGACGACCTCCAGGCCGTGATCCAGCTCGTGCGCGGCGCGGGCCTCTCGTTCGAGACGCAGTTCCTCAATTTCCGCGACTGAGCCCCGATGAAGAAGAACGAAAAGCAGGTCCCCCGCCTCTTCGGAACCGACGGCGTCCGCGGCAAGGCGAACGAGCCGCCGATGACTCCCGACCTCGTGCTCGCGCTCGGCCGCGCGATCGCGCACGTGGCGGGGCGCGGCAAGGCGCACGCGCCGCGCATCCTGATCGGCAAGGACACCCGCCTCTCCGGGTACATGATCGAGCAGGCGCTCGCGTCGGGCATCACGTCGATGGGCGGGCGCGTGATCCTGTGCGGTCCGATCCCCACGCCGGCGGTCGCCCACCTGACGACGAGCCAGCGCGCGGACGCGGGCATCGTCATCAGCGCCTCGCACAACCCGTACGACGACAACGGAATCAAGATCTTCGGCTCCGACGGCTTCAAGCTGGCCGACGCGGACGAGCACGAGATCGAACGCCTGGTGGCCGGGCTGGAGGACCTCGCCCCGCCGACGGGTCCGGGCATCGGGCGGGCGGAGAAGCAAGAGGACGCGCGCGGACGCTACGTCGTGTTCGCGAAGCACACGTTCCCGTCGGACCTCACGTTGGACGGCGTGCGGATCGTGCTCGACGCCGCGCACGGCGCTGCCTACCGCGTCGCGCCGATGGTCTTCCAGGAGCTCGGCGCGAGCGTGCACTCGCTCGGCGTCAAGCCGAACGGCGTGAACATCAACAAGGACTGTGGCGCGCTCCACCCCGACAACGTCCGGGCGGAGGTCGTGAAGCGCGGCGCCCACATCGGCATCGCGCTCGACGGCGACGCCGATCGCCTCATCGTCGTCGACGAGAAGGGCCAGATCGTCGATGGCGACGCGGTGATGGCGATGTGCGCGATGCACATGCACGCGCACGGCGCGCTCAAGAAGAAGACGGTCGTCGCGACGGTGATGTCGAACCTCGGGCTCGAGCGTGCGCTCGAGGACAAGGGCCTTCGGCTCCTGCGGACGCAGGTCGGCGATCGCTACGTGGTCGAGGCGATGCGCAAGGGCGGCTACAACCTGGGCGGCGAGCAGTCGGGGCACCTCGTGTTCCTCGACCACGCGAGCACGGGCGACGGGACGGTCGCTGCGCTCCAGGTTCTGGCGCTCATGCTCCGCGCCGATCGGCCGCTCTCGCAGCTGGCGGAGTCGGCGATGGATCGCGTCCCGCAGGTGCTGCACAACGTGACGTTGAGCCAGCGGCTCCCGCTCGACGAGATGCCGCGCTTGGCCGCCCGCTCGGCGAAGGTGGAGAAGGCGCTCGGCAAGGAAGGGCGGCTCCTCGTGCGCTGGAGCGGCACCGAGCCGAAGCTCCGCATCATGCTGGAGGGGCCGGACGGCGATCGCCTCCGCGCATGGGCCGAGGAGCTCGCGAGCGAGGCGAAGAAGGACGCCGACGCAGGGAGCGGAGCGGCGCCGAAGCGGAAGCGCTGACCACCCTCAGCGAGCGACCCGCGAGATCTTCCCGTCGGACGACGTTCCGCCCGTCGTCCCTTCCTCGGTGAAGAACACGTTGGTGTTGTCCACGGCGAGGCCCCATACGCCGTTTCCGGCGGCGAGCTTCGTGACGTTGCCACACGCGGGGAGCACGCAGCGGTACAGACCGCCCGCCCCCTTCACGCCCTTGCCGTAGCCCGTGAAGTAGAGCGCGTTGGCGTACGCGGCGGCGCGCCACGGCTGGTCGATCCCGGTCGCGACCGACGCGCACGCGTGGGTCGTCCGATCGCAGCGCAGGATCGCGCCACCGTCCGCGTCGGTGACGTAGAGCGAGTCGGCCGTGACCGCGACGTCGGTCGGCCCGGCGAACGTCCCGGTGTAGCTCACGAGCCCGGTGCAGGTCGGGAGCGTGCACTGCTTGACGAACTTGCCCTGCCGGCTGACGACGAAGAGGTTGGTCCCCTCGATCGTGATCGCCGTGATCGGCGCGGACTCGCTCAAGACGGTCGTCGGGCCCCCCGACGTCGGACACCCGGTGACGATGCAGCCCGAGAGCGGGCACTTCATGACTTGGTTCGCGTAGTCGCTCGCTACGCAGCCGGGCGCCTTGTTGGGCGAAGCCGTCCCGAAGAACACGTTGGCGTTGCCGTCGATCGCGATCGAGGCAGGCGAAGGCACGTTGCGCGCGACGGGGACCGCACCGGTGCCGTTCTTGAACGCGGCGCCGACCGCCCCGACGATGTCGTTGTTCGTCGTGAAGTACGCGTAGCTGGCGTCGATCACGAGCGCGTCGGCGTAGATCGCTTGGCCCGAGAGCACCTGCGCGTTCTTCCCCGCCTTGTCGACCGCGACGACCTGCACGGCGTTGTACTCGGCGAAATAGATCTGGGTGCTGTCGACTGCGATCGCGTGCGGTGCGGCGCGCCCCTCGAGGAGCACGTCGGCTGCGCACGCTCCACCGACGCAGGCCCCCGTGCACGCCTTCCCGCACGTGCCGCAGTTGTTCGGATCGGTGGAGAGGTCGACGCACTTGCCGCCGCACGTCCCGCTGCAAGCGTCCGGCCCGCCATCGCTCGCTTCCACGAGCAGCGACTTGTCGTACACGGTGCAGGAGCTCGCGACGACCCCGAGGGTCACGGCACCGAGCGCGAACGACGCCAGGGCGCGAAGCCTCATGCGCCGAGCGCCCCCAGCTCGTCGTGCATCGCGTCCACCTGCTTCATGTAGCTGGCCCAGAGGAACGGCGCGACGAAGACCGCGATCGGGATGAGCTGACAGATCGCCGCCCACATCGCCACGTCCGCGTTGCAGCGCTTGAGCGCCGTGGGGAAGCGCTGATCGCGGAGGCGGTTCATCGCGTGGCAGAGCTCGAGGTTGATCGGGAACATCCAGTAGTAGTGGAAGTACGGGATGAGCAGGTAGAACACCTGGTCCGCACCGAGCGGCTTGCCGTCGCGGGTGAAACGCTGGTCGGGCGGAAGCCATCGCCACGCGGCGTGGAGCCACAGCATGCCGATCACGAGCGACCCGATGTGGAACGGCACGGCGATCAGCGCGATCGCGTAACCGATGACGGCGAAGGCCGCGATCACGTCGGGATCGCCCGAGAGGAACCCGAGCAGGAACGCACCGACCCCCACGAAGATCGCGGCGTAGCCTGCGATCGCACACACCAGGAACCAGAGGCGCAGACTGGGCTTGTGACCCGTGGGGTCGGCCTTCGAGCCCAGCACCGGCTGCGGCCAAGGCCCCGGCGCCGGGGCATATCCCATCGGGGGCGGCCCGTAGGGGTACGGGGTCATCCCACGACGATAGCGCGGCGGAAGCTGTGTAGGCTATCCGCGTGTGGATCTTCTTCTTCCTCGGCCCGGTGGCGTTCGTAGTGGCGGCGATCGTCCACGCGCTCGCCCGGTCGAAGGAGAACGGGCTCCTCCGCGCGGCCGAGCAACAGGCGGCGAGCGAGCTCGGCGAGCACGGCCGACTCGAGGGCGCAGCGCTCGGCGACTACCGGCTCCAGGCGAACCCCGCCGGCGTCCCGGTCACGATCACCGCGCGCGTCTCGGCGCGCGTCCCGGGCGCCAAGGCCGCCGACGGCGACGACGATCCGGCGGCGCGGACGGTCTGGCTCGCGGAGGTGCCGGTCGAGCTCCCGCCGCGCGTCGTCGTCCGCAAGCTCGACGCGGTATACGCGTTCGAGGCCGTCGGCGCGCCGCTGGCGACGGGCTCGAAGCGCTTCGACGACACGTTCGTGACCACGCCGAACGCGCGGGGCGCGCGCGACGGCTCGGCCTACCGGGCCACGGCCGAGGATGGAGCGCGCTGGATCACGGCGAACCTCGCCGAGCGGCTCTGCGAGCTCGAGCTCCAGTGGATCGAGGCGAAGCGCGGGAGCGTCGTGCTCGCGTTCGGCCCGCTCGGCGCGTCCTCGGTCGGGGCAGCGCTGACGGCGGCGGCGAGCTTGGCACACACCGCCCGCGGTGAGCCGGAGCTCCCGCTCGCGCGACACACCCTCACCCGGCCCCAGAACGACACCGTCATCGGCAACGCGGCGACGCTCGTGATGGGCGCGGGGATCGCGACCGTCCTCGGCGCCCCGCTGGGCGCAGCGATTGCGTTCCTGCCCCCCGTTCACGAGTCCGTCCAAGAGGCTTCGTGCGGCCCCGGCGCCACGATCGAGATCACTTCGAGCGAGGACGACGAAGGCACGAGCTACGGCTTGCAGTGCCGGGACCACCCCGAGGGCTCGGTTGCCCTCGCGTACCTCCTCGCGATTTGCATCTGGTGCACCCTCGTCCTCGGGGCAGGGATCGCGATGGCCCTTCGCAGCTGGCCGGAGCGCGTCGGGTTGCCCTGACCCTACCCAAGGAGCCACGCGATGCTACGGTCCTAGGCGTCGTGCGAAGGTGGCACCCGGTCCTCGGAGCCTTCACGGCGGCGCTCGTCGGGGGGGCGTTCGGCTGCACGCATGCGCCTCCTGCGCCGACCCACGAGGCGATCGTGGACGCGCGACTCATCCGCATCGCGACCTACGCGCGCGCGTTCCGGAACGCCGAGCCTTCGATCCTGCAGCAGCTGACCGAGCACGACTCGCGCCTCCTCACCCGGATGGCGCCGAAGCCGAGCCCCGCGCAGTACCGGGTGCCCGACCAGGGCTACATGTATCTCGAGGGGAAGAACTGGTACGGCCGCGAGTTCGAGGACCCGTTTCTTCTCACCGATCGCGAGGGCGGCATCGACGACGCCTCCGAGAGCCTCGAGTCGACCGAGCTCGACGCGGACCTCGGCATGCGGCGCGAGCTCTTGGCCGCGCGGGGAGCGCTCGACGAAGACCCGCTGGTGAAGAACCTCGCGCTCGACCAGCACCTCTTGCGCCGCCTGATCGCGTCGGAGCGGGCGCGCCTGGATCGCGAGCGCGAGCTCCCGCGCGGGGCGAGCGATCTGTTCCTCGCGACGGCGGATGCGATCCCCGTCGATCCTTCGGCCGAGGATTGGCAGAAGATCGACGGCACGATCGGGTGGCGCGTGGATCAGGTGCGCGTGTCGCTCAAGCCGAACGAGCTGTCGGAGGCCGATCGCGTCGATCTCCTCGACGCGATCGCGGTCCTGAAGAGCTACGCGAAGAAGCTCCCGCGCACGATGGTCCTGGCGGACAAGCTGGTGGTCGCGCTCGAGGGCCTCCTCGTCGCCCCCTACCCGCTCGACGAGGAGGACGTGCTCGAGCACGAGAAGGCCGCGTTCCTCGGCGAGATCCCGCCGCTCGATCAGCTCGAGCCCGCGTTCGAGCGTGCGCGCGTCGTCCTGCGCGGCCAGCTCGAAGCGGCGTTCAGCGTGCTCGGCCCCGAGGACGTGTTGAAGGTGAAGGAGCGCGCGCTCGCGCTCTTGTTCCGCGCCCCCGCCTGCGGACCTTCGCTCCCGGCGGTCACGGCGCGCGCGCTCGCGCCGCCCCGCGAGCGCGCGTGGGCCTGCTCGCTGGTGAAGGCGACCGAGAACGGCTCGAGCGATCTCGGCGATCTGGCGGCGTTGGTCGCGCTGCACGACGCGACCGCGGTGGGCTCGTGGGCGCTCGCCACGCACTCGGCGACGGGGTCGCGCGATCCGCAGCTGGCGATCACGCGCTTCCGGACGGCAATCTCGCTCACGAATCCGGAGAAGAAGACGCTCTCGCAGGTCGCGCAAGCGCGGCCGCTCCGCGCGATCGCGGCGGGCTGGGCGGCGGTGCTGCTCACCCAAGCCGGGGGCGCCGAGATCAAGACGCGAGCGGCGCGGTGGCGCGCCTTCGGGGATGCGCCGTACGACGTGATCAAGCAACAGCTGCCGCGGACTCCGTGAGGGTCACTCGTAGCACTGCAGCGTGAGCGCGGTTCCCTGCGCCGGCGTGCCCGTTGCGCTGAACCTGAGCGCCTGCGGACAGTACCCGGCCGCCGTCCCGGTGACGTAACACCACCCCGGTTCGGGGAGCGTCGCGCACGTCCCATTGAGGTACTTCGGCGAAGCAAGTTGGGTGAGGACGCAAGCGGGCCCGACGTCGGCGAGCGTCGACTTCGGGTCCTGCGCCTTCAACTCGGCGAGCTTCGTCTGTTGGTAGTTCGCGAGGACGTCGGCGGAAGGGCGCGACAGCCCCTTCGACGGATCGCAGACGATGTTCTGGTCGGCGCCCGGCTGGAAAGAGACGAGGAGGAGACACGGAACACTGCCGTCGTTCCCGACGACGAGCTTCTGCGAGAGGCACTGCCCGCCCAAGATCGACTTCAGGTGGTCGACGATGGCGGTGACCGTCGGGCGATATCCGTAGTCGGCCGCGTTCGGGTCGGTGACGTTGCGCGCGCAGACCGAGCCGACGATGCCCTGCGCGCCCATGGCCTTGGCCACCCGGAGCTCGCGGATCGTCGGGTACGCCTTGCCGCGGACTTGCGTCGTCCCGTTGCAGATCGGCGAGTCGTTCGTCCCGTCGCACTCGCACGCCTTCGCGTTCGCCGGCAGCGTGCAGTCCTTGGGCGTCGGGAGCGGGAAGGTACACGCGTACTGGAGATCGAGACCGGCGGGTGAGGTCGCGGTCTTCCACTCGCGCCCGTGGATCGGATCCGCTCCGTTGGGTGCGGACGGATCGGGGAGCCCCGCGCGCGGCGTGATCGACTCGAGCATGTGCGGGTCGATGCCGTCGGTCTGGTAGGTCGCCGGATCCTTGCCGAGGATCTTCGTCCAATCCGAGTCGGCCAGGGACTCCTTCACGAGCTCGGGAGGAACGCCGCCGAGGACGGCGAAGAAGACGAGGTCCGGCGTACGCGAGCCGACCTTGAGGTTGCAGAGCGTCTCGCTGCTCGTGTCGCTGCCGTCCGGCAGGTCCCGCGCGAACAGCGGGTTCGTGCAGTTCTTCGTGCCGAGGTAGCTGCCGGCGCCGCCCTTGTGCTCGCCCTCCTGGTTCGGGACCGTGAGGCTCTTGAGACCGTCGACGTAGCGCTGCACCGGGAGCTGCGGATCGAAGCCGTACCTCCGCTTCATGTCGTTCGTGTAGCGAACGTTCAGGTTGTCTTCCGCCGAGGTGTAGAAGCCCAGGCAGCTCGCGCCGCAGCTCTTCTGGCACTCGGGGTCCAACGCGATCGGCGAGCCGCCGGGCTTGTTGCCCTGGAAGCCGCACGACGTGCAGTCCTTGTTGCTCGGCCCGGTCGTCGTCGGGTTGTTGACGTCGATCGGTTCGTTGCACTCGCTGGTGCCGCGCGGCATGGTGCCGGGCGCGTTCTGCTGCACCGTGGGGAACTTGTTCGTGCGGGTCACCCACCCGCGCCCGCCGAGGGCGAGCGGGTCCGACCAGCTGTCCTCCTCGTCGGTGACCATGATGATCGCGACGATCGAGTCGTCGCGAAGGAAGTCCTTCCGCTGCTTGAGCAGCTTCGCGTCGATGCCGTTCAGGGTGACTGCGGCGGAGCCGCCCGCCGACTTCGGGATGTCGTCCCAGGGGTCGGGCTGCACCAGAAATCGGTACCAGGACTCGAGCTGCGCTTCGAGACCGCAGCCGTACTCCTGGACGCCGACGACCAAGCTCTGGAAGTCCGTCTGGAGCTGCGTGACGCTCGGCTCCGGCGTGACGTTCGGCGCCGGCTTGCCTTGGTTCTTCGGCTCGCTCGCCGGGAGCCACGCGAGAAAGTTGCCGCCGTTGCCGTCGACCGGCTTGGCGTTGTTGATCGTCCCCTCGCCGCCGCCGTTCGGCTTGGTGCGGTTGATCAGCTCGCCCTTGTCGTTGTCGTGACGGGTGACGCCGGTCGGCACGGAGCCACTGCCGTCGCAGATGTCGGGAGAGCCGCCACCACCGAGCGCCGAGGTGACGATGCCGACGTGGAGGTCGTGCACCGGGGGGAACTCGAGCTTCAGGCCGTTCGGGCAGCTCCCGTCCGGGTTCTGCTTCTGGCGCTGCGTGACCTGGCTCGGGTCGTCGACGCAGTCCGGCGTGAGCAGGCGGCTGATGAGCTCGGGGACCGCGTCCTCGAGGAGGTCCTGCTCGTCACCCATCGACGCCGAGTTGTCGATCGCGAACAGCAGGTCGATCTTGTCGATCGGTTGGCCGTCGAGCTTCACGGGCGGCTTGGGTTTGGTCGTCGGCTCGCCACCGACGACATCCGACGACTGACAGCCAACCACGGTGGCGACCAATCCCAAGAACGCCAACCCGAGTTGGCGAATCCCCGCCCTGTTACGCATGAAGGGACGAACAGTGCACTCCCCATGCCACGCTGGTAGGATCTCCCGATGCGCGCGCGCCTCGGAGCCGTTCTCGGGATCGTCGCGCTCGCCTGCGGGATCCCGACGACGGAGGCCGGGCCTCCCCTCGAGTACACGGCCCCCGGGGTCGCGGCACTCCCCTGCGATCCGACGCGCGACCACGCCTGCATCGCCGACGGCAACGGCATCTTCGTCGACGGCATCAACGGCGTCGACGGGCGCTCCGGCACGCGCGCCGAGCCCGTGCGCACGATCTCGGCGGCTCTCGACATGGGCGCTCGCGTCCTGTTCGTCTGCGCCACCGACTACCCGGAGCGGCTCCGCGTCTCGGACTCGATCACGCTCCTCGGCGGGCTGCGGTGTGGCGACTTCGCGTTCACCGGCGAGCGACCCCAGCTCCACGGCTTCGATTGGGTCCACAGCCTCTACTTGAGTGATGCGAACGTCGTCGCCAAGGCCGAGCCGTCGTCGAACGCAATCGCGATTCGGACGTGGTTCGGTCTCACGATGCTCGTGCGCTGCAGTGTCACGGTCGAAGCCGGGCGCGACGGGAAGAACGGCGAGATCACGGGCCGCGTGCCCGCCGCGTCCACCCTCGACGGCGCCGACGCGAACGGCGCGGTGCCAGGCGGCGGGGGCAACGGCGCCAAGGGGTGCGAGTACGAGAACTTCGTGGGTGGCAAAGGCGGCTTGCCGTACCAGGATGGCCAGGGCTACGGCTACTCCGACATCGGCGCCGGCCTCCACGTTCAATGCATCCAGAGCGGTGCGCCCGGCGGCGACGGCGCCGACGGGGTCGACGGCAAGGACTACGCATCGGGCGGCGACGGCACCTTCGGCAGCTCCGGCAAGCCCGGCGGCGGGGGCGGCGGTGGCACCACGGGCGCGGGTGGTGGTGGCGGCGGCGGCGGATGCGCAGGCCGCGCGGCGACGCGGGGCATGCCGGGCGGCGCGAGCGTCGCAATCGACGGCTGTACCAACTTGGTACTACGAGAGACGACCATCAGCGTCGGTGACGGCGGTCGCGGGGGCGACGGGCACCTCGGCGAGGACGGCCTCGCGGGGGGCGCGCCCGGTCTCGGCTCCGGCGATGGCTGCAAGGGCGGGCGCGGCGGCCACGGTGGGCGAGGTGGCGCGTCCGCCCCCGGCGTGGGCGGCATTTCGGCGATCCTGTTCAACGACGGTTGCCTCTCGCCGACCTCGATCGACCGCGATCCCGCGAGCACCCTCACCCTCGGGAACGGCGGCAACGGGGGCTCCTTCCCGCCTCCGTCGACGGCCAAGGCCAATGACGGCAAGGCGGGGGAGCTCGTCTTCGTTCAGGGCCCACCGCCGCCGTGAGCGCTCCGGCCGCGGGCATCGCCGGCCCCGATCCGGCCCGTCAGCGGCAGCCGAGACTCAACCGCGACCCCGGAGGCGGTTGGCGCGTCTTCGAGAATCGGAGCGCCTGGGGACAGCTGGAGCCGGTCTCCCCCTCGCCCAAGTAACACCAGCCGGGGCGGCCGGTGAGCTCACAAGTCCCATTCTGGTACTCGGGGGTCGGGATCTGGTCGAGCAGGCAGACCGGGCGCAGGTCGCCTTCGGTGGCGGAGGGATCGCTTGCCTGGAGCTCGCGGAGGCGGCGCACGCGCCAGCACGCGAGCTCGGCGGGACTCGGCACGCGGAGCCCGCGCGTGGGATCGCAGGCGGAGGTTCCCTCGGGGAGCTCCACGTAGACGTCGCAGTCGACCTTGCCTGCGCTGCGAACGAGCGGCCGAGGGAGGCACTGCCCCGCGAGCACCGGCCGCAAGCGGTCGACGATCGACCCCATCACCGGGCGATAGCCGTAGTCGGGTGCGTCGTGGTCGCTCGTGTTGCGCGCGCAGAGCGAACCGACGATGCCCTGCGCGCCGAGCGCCTTCGCTACGCGGAGCTGTCGGATCGTGGGGTACGCCTTCCCGCGCAGCTGGGTGTTGCCCTGACAGAGCGGCGACGCCCCCGCCTCGAGCGACGCCGGTCCCGAGCAGTCGCAGAAGCCGCCCGGATCCGGCGCCGAGCAGTCGCGCGGACTGGGTAGCGGGAAGGTACATGCATACTGCAAGTCGATCCCGACCGGCGACGTCACCGTGCGCCACTCGCGCCCGTGCACCGGATCCGCGGTGTTCCCCGCGCTCGGCGGCGGGAGGCCGACCCGCGGGCCGATCGACTCGACCATGTGCGGGTCGATCCCGTCGGTGAGGTAGTGCGCGGGGTCGGCCCCGACGATGCGCCGCCAGTCGTCGTCGTCGAGCGAGAGCTTGAACGCGCTCTTGGGGTTCGTGGCGTCCGTCGCGAGGAGCTGCCACGGCACGCCGCCGATGATCGCGAAGAAGACGAGATCGGGCGTGCGCGGACCGGGCTGGAGGAAGCAGAGCTCGTCCGAGCTCAGGTCCGAGCCGTCGGGCAGGTTCCGCGAGAAGAGGGGGTTCTTGCAGTTCTTCTTTCCCAGGTAGGGACCGGTGCCGCCGGCGTGCTCGCCTTCGCGGTTCGGCACGTCCAGCGAACGGAGCCCGTCGACGTAGCGCTCGATCGGAAACTGCGGATCGACGCCGTAGCGCCGCTTCATGTCGTTCGTGTAGCGGACGTTGAGCCCGTCCTCGGCCGAGCCGTAGAAGCCGATGCAGCCGGTCGGGTTCGAGCACGGCTTCTGGCACTCCGGGTCGGCCGAGACCGGCGTCCCGCTGTTCGGCTTGTTGCCCGAGACCGCACACGAGAGGCAATCGGGGCCGTTCGGGCCGGTCGACTCGGGGTGCGCGACATCGACGGGCTCCGAGCACTCGCTCGTCGCGCGCGGCATGGCGCCCGGCACGTGCGGCCACGACGAGGGGAACGACTGCGTGCGCGTGAGCCAGCCGCGCCCCGAGAGCGCGAGCGGATCGCTCCAGCTGTCCTCTTCGTCGGTGAGCATGATGATCGCGACGAGCGAGTCCTCGCGCAGGAAGTCCTTGCGCTGCTTCACGATGATGCGGTCGACGTCGCCGAGGCCGACGATCGGCTGGGCGTCGGTCCCCCCCACGACCTCGAGGCGCTCCCACGGGTCGGGCTGGACCAGGAACCGATACCAAGACTCGAGCTGTGCCTCGAGCCCACAGCCGTACTCTTCGACGCCCGCGACGAGCTCCTGGAAGTCGGCGACGAACGCGGCGCGATTCGGCGCGGTGGCGACGTTCGGCTGCGGTTGCCCTTGGTTCTTCGGATCGGCCGAAGGGAGCCACGCGAGGAAGTTGCCGCCCGCGCCGTCGATCGGGCGCGCGTCGTCGACGGGCACCTCTTCCCCGCCGGCGTGGTGGCGGTTGAGGAGCCGGCCGTGGTCGTCGTCGTGGCGTGTCTTCCCCGCCGGCACCACGGTCTTGCCGTTGCACACGTCGCTCGCGCCGCCACCGCCGAGCGACGACGAGACGATGCCGACGTGGAGATCGTGGACGGGAGGAAACTCGAAGTGAAACCCGGTCGGGCACGTGAGCCCCTCCGGCCCTTCGGCGGGCTTCTGACGCAAGTTGCCATTGAGGCAATCCGGCACCAAGAGCGCGTCGACGAGATCGGGAATCGCCTCGCGCAGGAGGGCTTGCTTGTCGCCCATCGAGGCGGAGTTGTCGATCGCGAACAAGAGGTCGACCCGCTCGATCAGGGGCTGCGTGATCGGCGTGGGCGCGGGCGCGCAGACGCTCCCCGGGGACGTGCGCGCGCCGCACCCGCCGCCCACGAGGGCGAGCAGGAGGACGACGATTGCCCCGACCAAGGCCCGCGAGGCGAAGAGACGAATCCCACGCCGCACCATCCGGACTAGGATACGCGACGACGCGGTCTCTTGGGTGGCTCAACGCGATTTTCGGATCACGCCACTTGCGCCGGCAATCACGACCACGTCCGCTCGGTCGAGAAAGAGCCCTGTCTCGACGACGCCCGGGATGGATCGAATCGATCGGTCGAGCGCGTGGGGGTCGTCGATCGGGGGGACTTTCACGTCGTAGATGTACCCGCCGGCGTCGGTGACGAAAGGTGCGCCGTTCTTCGCGCGCACGGTGACGGTGCCGAGCTCGCCGAGGCGACGGAGGGTCTCCTTGGCGCCGAAGCGCAGGACCTCGACCGGGACGGGCCACTTCTCGCCGAGGCGCTTGGAGAGCTTGGATTCGTCGACCACGATGAGGTTCCGCTTCGCGGCGTGATTGACGATCTTCTCGCGCGTGAGGCAGCCGCCGCCGCCCTTGATCAGGTTCAAGTGCTCGTCGACCTCGTCGGCGCCGTCGACGCAGACGATCACGTCCCACGGCTCTTCGTCGCCGAGGAGCGGGATGCCGAGCGCCTCCGCCTGGGCGCGCGTGCCCTGCGACGTGGGGACGCCGCGGTACTTCGCGCCCGCCTTCACGCGAGCGCCGACCTCGTCGACGAAGAGCTTCGCCGTCGAGCCGGAGCCGAGCCCCAAGACGACCGGCGCCGCGTCGGCGGGCGGGAGATCGTCGATGACCGCGCGCGCGGCGAGGCGCTTCGCTTCGTCTTGCGAGATGGCCATCTCAGCCACGCTCGAGCGTGATCACCGGCCACCCGTAGGTCTTGGCCAGGCGCGTGAGCTTCGAGTCGGGGTTCACCGCCGCGGGGTGGCCGACGATGGAGAGCATCGGCACGTCGGAGTAGCTGTCCGAGTAGGCCCAGCACTGGTCGAGATCGTGGCCGTGCTCGCGTGCGTGCTTGCGGATCAGGAGCGCCTTCTCCGGGCCGGCGACGACGGGACGGAGCAGGCGCCCGGTCGCGTAGTTGTCCTTGAACTCGAGGCGGTTCGCGATGACCGCGTCGGCGCCGAGGTAGTCGGCGAGGTGCTGCATCACCTCGGTCAGGGAGCCGCTCACGATGACGACGTCCTGCCCTTCGTCCTTGCAGCGCTGCACGAGCGAGCGAGCGTTGGGAAAGAGGGCGGGCTTCACGACCTTCTCGAAGCACTCGTCGGCGAGGAGGACCAGGCGGTCGCGCGACATGCCTTCGTACGAGGAGTAGAGGACCTCGTTGAACATCCGGCGATCCGCGATCTCGGCGAGGGCCATCTGCGGGCCCTTGAGCGCGGCGCGGAGCAGGCGGCCGGCGGTCTGGGCGGGGGTCTGCTGGTTGAGGAGGTAGAAGAGCGTCGGCTGGATCAGGCTCGTGCGAACGAGGGTGCCGTCGACGTCGAAATAGGATGCTGCCACGGCCCCGGTTTCCCCTGCCTCGGGGCCGGTGTCAACTACGACCCGCAGCGCAACGCCGGCGGGAGCGGCAGGGTCCTGCACGCGCCACGGCCGGGGTAGAAGCGCGCGTTCGCCCCGGGCGCCGCGTAGCCGTTGATGAGGACGCGGCGCGGCTTGGACGACGTGTTCGGCATGCTGCCGTGGACGGCGTAGGGACCGAAGAGCAGGACGTCGCCGGCGCGCCCGGTGACGGAGACGGCGCGGGCGACGTCGACCGGGGCGCCCGGGACGATGCGACCCGACGCGTCGAGGGAGACGGCGGACGACGGGAGGAACTCGAGCGGACCGTTCTCCTCCGTCATGTCGTCGACTAGCAGAATCGTCTGGACGTAGGAGCCGCGGCCGGTGACGTCGCGCCAAGTGCCGTTGCCCTTGTCGCGGTGCTGGATGTCCTGGTGCCAGTCGAAGGCGACGCCGTCGTTGGGCATCTTGTAGTGGGCCTGGCAGAGGAGTTGCTCGCACGAAGCGGTCCCGAGGAGCTCGAGCGCGGGCGCGAGAAGACGCGGGTCCTCGGCAAGGTCCAGAAGAAACGGCTCGGAGCCGCCGGCCCACACGACGCGTTGGACGACGACGGGCGCTTGCGCCGGCGCCGCGGGAGGCGAGACGACGAAGAACGCACCGTCGTGGTCGCCGGTCCGAGGGAGCTTCTGCGCGGTCTGGTAGAGGCGCTCGAGCGCGGCGCGGGCGCGAGCGACCTCCTGTTCCCGAAACAGTCCGCGGAGGACGAGGAAGCCGCCGGAGTCGAAGGTGCGACGGTCGTCCGGGGAGAGGGGCATCACGATGGAATCGTAGCTGCCGCAAGGTTCCCGATCGAATTTCCGGCGAGCGCCCGATCACTTGACGAGGATCGCACCCCGCATGGTCGGGTGGATGCCACACGCGAAACCGTAGAGACCGGGAGTGGCGAACGTGGCATTGCCGGTCGGGCCATCGACGGCGGGTGGGTTGCCGCCGCCGCCAGAGAGGTAGATGACGAGCGGGTGCGCGTCGAAGTCGGCCGCCGCGGCTCCGTTCACCCAAGTGACCGTCTGACCGGCGCGCACGCGAAGGCAGCGCTCGGGGATGCCGGTGACGTTCAGGTCCCACTGGATCTTGCGCGACGCCACATCGGCGGTGCGGTCCGTGAACGTGGTGCAGCCGTTTTCGATGGTGCCGGTGTCCGCGCCGGCGTCGGACGATGCGCCGTCAGCGGCAGCGTCCTCCGATGCGTCGGGCGTCGTAGTGCCGGCATCCGAGGGCGATGAGCCGCTCGAACACGCGGCGACGACGAGTGGGACCAAGAGGAGCACCGCGCGGGAGGTCATCGAGGACGGTACGCGCGAATCGCGCGCGCGGATGCAGCGCACTTTCCGCGCAACGTCTTCGTCCGTGCGGCCGAAGGGCGAGCATGCACGATGCCGCCCGCGCCACGCCGCCGACGCACGCCACGGAGCCCCCGGCTGCACCCAGACCCCTCGCGCCGCGACCGTTGGAACGCGAGCTCACGATCGTGGCGACGAAGATCGTGACGGAGCATCTGCCGGTGGACGCGATCCTGGCGGAGCTCCGTGGCCTCGTCGTCAAGCTCGCGTTGGTGGAGCACGATGGGAACGGCTCGCGCGCAGCGCGAGCGCTCGGGATGGATCGAACGACCTTCCGGAGAGTCGTGAAGGCTGCGAAGAAGGGTTGAGCTTCAACGCCCGGCGAAGCGCTTCTTCGCCGCCTCCGTCACCGGTGCGTAGAGCGACACGGCCGTACCCTCCGGGTCTCGGAACTGGAACGTCTTGTTGCCCCACGGCATGGTCTTCGGCTCGTGCACGAGCGCGACGCGCTCCTTCAAGCGCTCCCACTCTGCGTCGATGTCCTCGACCTGGAACTCGAGGTACGCAGTCCGGTTCGCGCGCGGCTCCCCACTCCCCTCCTTCCAGAGCCCGATCGTCTCGGCGCTCCCAATCGCGAGCGTCGCACCGGGCGTGACGATCTCGGCGAACACCGGCGCGAGCCAGGTCGCGGGCAGGTTGGTCACCATCTCGTAGAAGGCGACCATGGTTTTGACGTCGGCGGCGACGAGGCGGGTGGATGCGAGCTTCATGCTCCGGAGTGTGGCACCCATTGCGGACACATTCGGTCCTCAATCCGTGCGAGCCTCGATGGATGCTTCGAGCCTCCGGGCGGCTCCTCCGCCTCCTCACGCTCCTCCAGTCGCGCGCGACCTGGACCGGACCGGAGCTCGCCGAGCGCATCGCGGTGACGCCGCGCACGCTGCGGCGCGACGTCGACCGCCTGCGCGCGCTCGGCTACCCGATCGATGCGACACGGGGCGTCGCGGGAGGTTACGCCCTCGGCGCAGGCGCCGCGCTGCCCCCGCTCTCGCTCGACGAGGACGAGGCGACCGCGGTCTTCGTCGGTCTGCACGCCACGGTGGGGACCGACGTGAGCGGTGCGGGCACCGCCGCGCTGCGTGCGCTCACGAAGTTGGATCGCGTGCTCCCGGCCCGTCTGCGAAAGAACTTTCGGGCGCTGCAAGGCTCGGTCGTCGCGGTCGCGGCGCGCGGGCGGCCGCTCTCGCTCGCGAGCGTGGCGACGCTCGCGCGTGCCTGCGTGGAGCGCGACGTGACGCGAATCGCGTATCGCGCGCGGGACGGTGCGACGACGGAGCGGGTGGTCGAGCCGCTGCGCCTCGTCCACGTGGGAGCGCTCTGGTACCTCGTCGCGTGGGATCCGGCGAAGTCGGATTGGCGAACGTTCCGCCTCGATCGCATGAAGCGCGTGGAGCCTACCGAGAAGCGCTTCGCAGCCCGCCCGCCGCCGTCCGACGATCTTGCAGCTTGGGTGACGCGCGCGATCTCGTCGGCACCGCACCCGTTCCGGGCGAAGGTCGCACTGGCCGCGAGCCTCGAGGACGTGCGGCCGAGGGTGGGTGCGTTCGACGCGCTCTTCGAGAGGGCGCCGGAAGGCCGCTGCATGATGGAGGTGGGAGCACCGACGTTGGACGTCCTGATCGCGAGGATCCTCTGGCTGGGTCTCGACTTCGAGGTGCTGGAAGGGCCGCGTGAGCTGCGAGAGCACTTGGCCCGCGTGGCAAAGCGACTGAGAGGGGCGCTCCCGGTCCACCCCGACGAGTGACCGAAGCTCGGGCGCGCGCCCGCGGTCACTCGCTTGTCGTGCCCGGTCAATGTGCTCCCTCGTGCGGAGACGTATGACCTCGGCATGACGACGCACGCCCTCGCGCCCTCGTCGGCGCCTTCCCCCGCGGCTCTCGCGCCTCCCCGCCCCCGCTACGCCGACCAAGACGACTGGCGGCGCTACCAAGCCTTCTTCCCTCCGTCGATGCGCTGCACGCCGGAGACCACCCCGACCGAGGAGTGGTGGTCGTGGAGCGGCCTGGACGTCCACCTCGATCGCCTCGCCGTCCCGTCGTCGCCGATCAAGGTCCTCGTCCTCCACGGCGCCGGCGCCTACGGGCGCGTCATGGCGCCCGCCGCGGTCATCGCGCGGAACCACGGCTGGGAGACCGTCTCGCCCGACCTCCCCGGCTACGGCCTCACCGCCGTCCCGCGGGCACGCATGGACTACGCGCTCTGGGTCGACTGCGTCACCGCGCTGGTCGACGCCGAGCTCGCGCGCGATGGGCGACCGGTGGTCCTCTTCGGCGTGAGCCTCGGTGGCCTCCTCGCCTACCAGGTGGCGGCGCGCTCCAAGCGCGTCCTCGGACTCGTCGCGACGACGCTCGCCGATCCGCGCGAGCCCGCGGTTCGGCAGGGATTCGCGCGCACGAAGCTCCTCGGCAGCGCCGGGCTGTGGATGCTCGAGAAGCTCGCGCCGCTCACCGACGGACTGCCGCTCCCGATGCGCTTCATGTCGAAGATGGATCGCATCTCGAACAAGCCCGAGCTCTCTGCGCTCTGCGCCCACGACCCGCTCGGCGGCGGCAACTGGGTCCCCGCGCGGTTCCTCCGCTCGCTCATGCACACCGCACCGGACATCGAGCCCGAAGACTTCCGCGTCTGCCCCGTTCTCCTCACGCACCCGGGCGTCGACCGCATGACCGAGATCTCGCTGAGCCGGCGCTTCTTCGATCGCCTCGCCGCACCGAAGCGCATGGTCGTCCTCGAAGGCGCGAGCCACATGCCCACCGAGTCGCCGGGCGTGGAGCAGATGGAGCGCGCGGTCGTCGACTTCGTCGGGTCGCTCGCCGCCGCGCAGTGAACCGCCGCACGCGAGCCCTCGCGCTCGCCTTCGCGTTCTACGTCCCGCACCTCGCCGACGAGGCGGCCACCGGGATGCACGACGACCCCCTCATCGCGCGCGCGTGGGCGGCCCTCGCGCCGCTCGGCGCCCGTCACGCGGCCTATCTCGTCTTCCAACTCACGTGGTTCGCCGGACTGGCGCTCACACTCGCGTTCGCGTCCGGCCCGCGCGGCCAGCGCTTCGTCCTCGGCGTGCTCGGCCTCGCGCTACTCGCGGAGCTCCACCACCCGATCCGTGCACTCTACACGTTCGCATGGGTCCCCGGGCTCCTCACGTCGCTCCCCCTCCCCATCGTCGGCGGCGTCCTCCTCCGCCGCGCCATCGTCCCAAAAAGGTCCCACGCATGCTCACCACGATCGTCTTCTTCATGGGCGTCGGCCGAATCCTCCTCGGTCTCGCTCCCTTCCTCGCCGCCGGCCCCAGCTCGCGACTCCTCGGCTTCCCGAAGGGTCACGACAACGCCACCGCTCGCTTGATGGGGCGCTTCTTCGGGGTCCGCGACGTCGGCCTCGGCGTGCTCGTGTTCTGGGGGTTGAAGCACCCCGATGCGCTCCCGTTCCTTCTCGTCTTCAACGCGCTCACCGACTTCGGCGATCTCGTCGCGATCGCGATCCCGCTCGTGCGCCGCCACGGGATCGATCGCGCCGCGTTCGCCTCGGCCGCGTTCGCGCTCCCGGCGGGGCTCGCTTGGCTTGCCGTCTTCTTCCAGTTCGGTTGATAGGATGCGGGCAATGCGACCGCGAACGTCCATCAGCGTCACGCTCGTGCGGCCGCTCGCGGCGGCGCTCGCCGGCTCACCGGCGGCGCTGCGCGCGTTCTACGCGGCGACCGATCTGACGCCGGAGATGCTGGCCGACGCCGAAGCGCGCGTCTCCCCCGCGCAGTTCTGCGTGGCCTGGGCCGAGGCGCTTCGCGCGAGCGGAAGCCCCACCCTCGCGCTCGACATCGCGGAGGCGACGCCGCCCGGCGCGTTCGGGATCGTCGAGTACGTCTGCCGCTCGGCGCCGACGTTGGGGGCGGCACTCGAGCAATGGGTCCGCTACCTCGGCATCCTGGACGACGCGGTCCAGGTCGCGCTCGTCGAAGAAGGCGCGAACGTCGCGCTGCGCGTCACGGAGGAGAGCGAGGCGCCGGCGCCCGCCTCCCACGAGCTCTGCTTCGCGCTCGTGGTGCGCCACGCGCGGGCGATGTTGGGGCCGAGCTTCCGCGCGAGCGCGGTCCACTTCGACCATCGCGTGGCGGACGCGACCGCAGCGCGCCACCGTGCGTTCTTCGGAGCACCCGTGAGATTCGGTGCAAAGCACACCGAGTTGATCCTGACGAAGGGCGCGCTGGCGACGGCGCTCCCCACCGCGGACCCCAATCTGCTCTCCATCTTGGAGCCCGCGGCGGAAGAGAAGCGGTCGAAGCGCGCTACGCACCCGCTCGTGACGGAGCAGGTACGGCGGGCGCTGCGAGCAGCGCTCTCGAGCGACGACGCGCAGCTCGACGGCGTCGCGAAGCGGCTCGGCATGACGGGCCGGAGCCTGCAGCGGCGGTTGAAGGACGAGGACACCTCGTTCCAGGCGGTGCGCGAAGGGATGCGGAGAGAGCTCGCGGATCGCTACCTGGAGCAAGGGATGTCGTTCTCGGAGATCTCGTTCCTGCTCGGGTTCTCGGAGCCGAGCGCGTTCTTCCGAGCGTTCAAGCGGTGGACGGGGCTGACGCCGTTCGAGCGAAGAGCGCGCTTCAGCGCTGCGGGGTAGTCGCGGCTACTCGTCGTCCTCTTCGTCTTCCTCGTCGTCCTCTTCGCGCTTCTTCTTCGTCCCGCGCACGTGACGCTTCGTCTTCTTCTTCGTCCCCTTCCCCGGCGGCGGAAGATCCTCGTCCTTCGCCAGCAGCACGCGCCCGCCGAGCACCACCAGGATCGCGACGAGCACGCCGATCCCGATCTTCACGGCCATCCCGCCGAAGCCGCTGTCGGTCTCCTTCGTGGTGACCTCCGTCTTCTCGGCCGGCTCGAGCTTCACCGTCGCCACCGCGCCTTGCGCGATCGCCTCGAGCTCCTTCTGGTGCGCCGCCGGACCCGCGACGGTCAGGATGTAGTTCGTCTTGCCGGCGAGGACGTGCGTGAGCACGTAGCCCTCGGGATCGCCGCCGTCGTCCTTGAGGTGGTTCTCCACCCGCACCACCTGCAGCCCGTTCACCCGGCTCTCGCTCGACTTCGCCGCTTCGTCGGGCCCGAACTGGCTGGAGAGCGACTTGATCGCGCTCTGGCTCATCTCGCCGTGCTCGCTCGTGCGCATCAGCGTCACCGTCGCGACCCAATCCGGTCCGACGAGCGAGCCCACGAACGTGACCCGGGCGCGCTGCTGCTTCGCGAGCGCCTCCGTCATCATCGAGATGCGCGATGCGATCAGCGCATCGCACGACGGGTCGAGTTGGTCGTCGGGGACGATCACGCACATCTTCGTCGCGCCCGAGTCGACCTTCATCGTGATCGTCCCGTCGGCGACGTCCGCCGCGCGCGCGGGGCTCGCGAACAGACCGAGCACCATCACCACCAGGATCGCCGGCCAAATCCGGCCCGTGCTGCGTACGCGCGTTCTCATCTGGACGCGCAGTGTAAGTTGACAGCGCACCCAGTGAGGGAGGAAAAAGCCTTCCCCTCCGATGACCCACCCCCTCGTCGTCACCCTCGACAAGAAGAGCGCGCCGCGGACCCTGTTCTACGGCGACCGCCTGATGGACGTGGACCTTCCGCCGGGCACGCGCTGCATCTACCCGCGCCCGCCGCTCGAGCCGCTGAAGGACGTGGACGCCGCGATCCGCTACGCGATCACGCACCCGTACAACTCGGAGCCGCTCTACGCGAAGCTCAAGCCGGGCATGAAGGTCGTCATCGCGATCGACGACATCTCGCTCCCGCTCCCGCCGATGCGCCGGCCCGACGTGCGCGAGCGCGTGCTCACGATCGTGCTCCAGCTTCTCGCGGATCACGGCGTCGACGACGTCACGATGATCATCGCGACCAGCGTGCACCGCCGCATGACGGGCGAAGAGATCCGCCACGTCGTCGGCGACAAGATCTTCAACAGCTACTACCCGGACCGCCTCTACAACCACGACGCCGAAGATCCGAACGGCATGAAGTTCGTGGGCACGACCGAGCTCGGCGAGGAAGTGGAGCTCAACAAGAAGGCCGTCGAGAGCGACCTCTTGATCTACGTGAACCTGAACCTCGTCCCGATGGACGGCGGGCACAAGTCGGTGTCGGTCGGGCTCTGCGGCTACCGGAGCCTGAAGGCGCACCACAACCCGAAGGTGATGCGCGCCTGCCACTCCTACATGGACCCGGCGAAGAGCGAGCTCAACACGAGCGTCGTCCGCATGGGCAAGGTGGCGAACAAAGCCCTCAACGTCTTCACGATCGAGACGACGATCAACAACCGCATGTTCGATCGGCCGCTCGAGTTCCTCGCGAAGAACGAGGACGACCTCACGAACCTCGAGAAGACGGCGATGAAGGCGCTTGCCTACACGCTGAAGAACACGCCCCAGCCCGCGCGGCAGGCGATCTTCCAGCGCGTGCCGTCACCGTACGGCGTGACCGGCGTCTTCGCGGGCGAGACCGAGGCGGTGCACCAGCGCACGATCGAGAAGAGCTTCGAGCAGTACCTCGTGCCGGTGAAGGGCCAGGCCGACATCGTCGTGTCGGGCATCCCGTACATCTCGCCCTACAACGTCAACTCGTTCCTCAATCCCCTTTTGGTACAAGTCCTGGCCGAGGGGTACCTCTTCAACTGCTACCGCGGTCAGCCGCTCTTGAAGAAGGGCGGCACGCTCATCATCACGCACCCGATGACGGACAAGTTCGACGAGGAGCACCACGCTCCGTACATCGAGTTCGTCCACGACGTGCTCCCGCAGACGCGCGACGCGATGGAGATGCACAAGAAGTTCGAGGGCAAGTTCGCCACCAACCCGGCCTACATCCAGAAGTACCGCACCGGCCACGCCTACCACCCGGCCCACCCGTTCTTCATGTGGTACTGGGGCGAAGCGGGTCGCCAGCACATCGGCCGCGTGATCGTCGTGGGCGCCGACAACGAGTACGTGCCCAAGCTCTTCGGCTACGAGACGGCGAAGAACATGAGCGAAGCGCTCGACATGGCGAAGGGCACGGAGCTGAAATCCCCGTCGATCGCGTGCTTCCACATGCCGCCGATCATGATGGCGGACGTGACCCTCTGAGCTCGACGTAGGGGAATCTCCCACCTGTTTCGGCGCGCAACCCGTGCGCATCGAGCGTACGGTGCAATTTGCCGCTAGGATTTCGGCCATGCTTTCTGGCCTCGCCAAGCGTGCGTTCGCGATCGTCGCCCCCGTTGCCGCCATTGCCGCCATCGCGGGTTGCTATGGGTCCACCACCGAGGGCACCGGCACCACGGGTGCTCCCGTCTCCTACTACAAGGACGTCGAGCCGATCCTGCAGGCGCACTGCCTCGGGTGTCACTCGCCGGGCGGCATCGCGCCGTTCCAGCTCGACACCTACGACGCGGCCAAGATCATGGCATCGTCGATGGTCGCCGAGACGCAAGCGGGCCGCATGCCCCCGTGGGGCACGCGTGAGTCCTCGTCCTGCGCGCCGCGCTACAAGTGGAAGAACGATCCGCGGCTGTCGGACGCCGAGCTCGCGACGCTCAAGGCGTGGGACGCGCAGAAGGCGCCCCAGGGCGACGTCAAAGACCACAAGACCTACACGCCCGCGCCGCGCGGGCTCCAGAACGTCGACGTCACGCTCCAGCCCGACGGGCCGTACACGGTGACGGACAAGACGAAGGACTCCTTCCGCTGCTTCGTGATCGATCCGAAGCTCACGCAGACGACCTACATCAACGGGTCCGACATCGTCCCGGGCAACGAGCAGGTCGTGCACCATGCGCTGCTCTTCACCGACCCGGATGGCGCGAGCAAGAAGAAGACGCTCGGCCCCGACGGCGGCTACGACTGCTTCGGCGGGATCGGGGTCTCCAACCTGTCGCTCGTGATGGGCTGGGTGCCCGGAGCGTTCCCGCAGAGCTTCCCCGACGAGATCGGAACGAAGATCGAGCCGGGCACGCTCTTCGTCATGCAGATCCACTACCACCCGCACACGAGCGACGCGGTCAACGCGAAGCCGGACACGACGAAGATCAACCTGCGCTTCAACAAGACGCCGCCGAAGTACAACATGACGGCGGCGCTGGTCGGCAACTTCGACAAGCCGATCCAGGGCACGTCGGGCTTCCAGTACGACGCGAGCGATCCGAAGGCCCTCCAGTCGTTCAGCATCCCGCCGAACGCGAAGGACGTGACGATCACGCAGCGGCTGCTCATCCCGCCGTCGCTCGGCGGCAAGCCCACGCCGGATCTCTTGGTCTACGGCGTCGGTGCGCACATGCACTACGTGGGCACGAAAGAGGTCGTGCGCGTGAAGCACGGCTCGATCAAGGACGGCGAGCCGGACGACGGCAACGAGTGCCTCCTCGACATGAACCAGTGGGACTTCAACTGGCAGCGCGTCTTCCAGTACGACACGACGATCGAGAAGCTCCCGCAGGTGCGCGCGCTGGACGACCTGTCGATCAAGTGCACCTACGACAACACGCTCGGCAATCCCTTCGTGGCCGAGGCGCTCGCGGAGAGGAAGCTCACGCAGCCGCAGACCGTAAACCTCGGTGAGCAGACGCTCGACGAGATGTGTCTCGGCGTGTTCCAGCTCCTCACCCCGAACCAGTGATGACGTGAAATTCGACCCCACCCTCGCCACCCGTCACATCAAGCGTTTTTGGTCCATGCCGGCGGAGTTCGGCATGGAACGGGGAGCGAACTTCACGTTCCTCCACGAGATCGTCAGCGACCGCTACGCGCTGCTGAGCGGCATGCAGGTCCTCCACGACGAGCTGCAGTTCGCCGACGCGCGCGGCGGCAAGGACCTCGAGTTCTGCGGAGCCGATCTGGACGTGCCGAGCGTCGTCACCACCCTCGCGCACACCAACTGCGGCGACCGCGTTCACACCGGCGAGTCCCAGCGGTACCGCAACGTCGTCGCGGCGCGCTTCGCGACGATGTCCGAGCTCGGTGACCTCAAGGTCGAGTCGTTCTCGCCCTTCGGTGGCGGCGCCGAGGATCCGAAGACGCTGGCGCACGTGACCGTCGCCCACCAGCTCGACGCACCGCTCCGGCACCGTGTCTACGACGGGAACGCGCAGTCGTACGTGCTCGTGGCGATCGACTTGAAGACGCACGTCGGGCGCGAGGATCACCACGACAAGGTGATCTTCGGGCAGACCCGGGAGGCACCGTGGCGCGAGCCGCGCTCCGCCTGCGGGGCGATGATGGGGACGCTGAAGGGCTACGACGACCGGAACCCAGTCCACAAGCGTCTGCGGCGCGACCTCGGCGAAGCGAACTTCGAGCTCCTCACGAAGAAGGGCGTCGTCGTGAACGGCCTGGACGTGACGGCGGCGGTCGCCTCGGCGATCGTGTCGATCCGCGGCCTCGTCAACACCGCGAAGGCGCTCACCGAGGGCGAGCTCGACGAGCGCGGGGTCGGTCACCTCACCGCGGGGATGACCGTGAACCGCGTCGCGAGCGCGGCGCCGCTCTGCTACCTCGCGCGCGCGATCGTGTTCCAAGGTCAGATCATGGTGCAGGGCCTGGGCCTCGACGCGAGCCGCTACGACGCGGAGCTCGTCGACTACCAAGGCGACCGGCGGCTACGCCTCACCTACGACGGGCGCGACTACCGCGAGGTTCCGATCCAGAGCCTGGAAGACTTCGGGAAGTAGGCTCTTTTTGGTTTGGGACGTGGCGCCCCATGGGG
The DNA here is from genome assembly GCA_044224495.1 of Polyangiaceae bacterium. Lineage (GTDB taxonomy): Bacteria > Myxococcota_A > Polyangia > Polyangiales > Polyangiaceae > JBGAKG01. Next base: position 95,152 of record JBGAKG010000031.1, read on the forward strand.
CACAGTGTCCCAATGCAATTCGACGCCACCCTCGCACGACGACACATTCAACGCTTCTGGACGATGCCGGCCGAGTTCGGCATGGAGCGAGGAGCGAACTTCACCTACCTCCACGAGATCGTCAGCGACCGCTACGCGCTCTTGAGCGGCATGCAGGTTTTGCACGACGAGCTCCAGTTCGCCGATGCGCGCGGCGGGGCCGACCTCGAGTTCTGCGGCGCGGACCTCGACGTGCCGAGCGTCTGCACGACGCTCGCGTTCACGAACTGCGGTGACCGCATCCACCAGGGCGAAGCGCAGCGCTACCGCGCCGTCGTCGCCGCGCGCTTCGCGACGCTCTCGGAGCTCGGTGACCTGAAGGTGGAGTCGTTCTCCCCCTTCGGCGGCGGCACCGACGAATCGAGCACGCTCGCGCACGTCACGGTGGCGCACCAGCTCGATGCTCCGCTGCGCCGCAAGATCTACGAAGGCAACGCCCAGTCGTACGTGATGGTCGCGATCGATCTGAAGACGCACGTCGGGCGCGAGGAGGCGGACGGCAAGATCTCGTACGGGATGACGCGCGAGGCGCCGTGGCGCGAGCCGCGCACGGCGTGCGGCGCGATGATCGGTACGCTGAAGAGCTACGACGAGAAGAACCCCGTCCACCGCCGGCTCCGGCGCGACCTGGGCGAGGAGAACTATGCGCTCCTCACCGGCAAGGGCGTCCGCACGGACGACGGCGTGGACATCAGCGCCGCGGTCGCCTCGGCGATCGTCTCGGTGCGAGGCCTCGTCAACACGGCGCGCTCGCTCACGGCCGGCGAGCTGGACGAGCGCGGGGTGGGTCACCTGACGGCGAGCATGACGGTGAACCGCTCGGCGATGCCGGATCCCATCGTCTACCTGGCGCGCGCGATCGTCTTCCAGAACGAGATCAAGGTTCAGGGTCTCGGCGTGGACGCGGCGCGCTACGGCGGCAAGCTGGTCGACTACAAGAACGAGAAGCGGCTCGTGCTCTCGTACGACGGGCGCGACTTCCGGGACGTGCCGGTCCAGAGCATGGACGCGTTCCTGAAGTGATCAGTTGAGCACGTTGTTCTGCGGCAGCAGCGCGGGCGGGAGCGCCTTCTCGCCCAGCTGCATCCGCAGCACGCGCTCGATGTTCCGCGAGATCGTCGTGAGGGGCAGGTCGTTGCGATCCATCCCGAACGGCTGCTCGATCTCGTCGCCGATCGCGTCGAGGCCGAAGAAGCAGTAGCTGATGAACATGACGACGAGCGGCGTCATCCAGTGCACCGTGTCCGCCAAGCCGAACGGCAGCAGCGTGCAGTAGACCGCGACCACGCGGTGCATGAGCACCGTGTACGAGAACGGGATCGGCGTCGTCTTGATGCGCTCGCACGCGCCCTGGATGTCGGTGAAGGTCTGGAGCGACTGCTCCATGAGCACCGCGTGGTACGAGTGGATGCGACCGTCGCGGCGCGCGTCCGCGATGCGCTCCCCGAGCCGCTGCAGGATCATCACCGGGATGTTCGGCTGCCCCTTCAGCTCCGCGATCTCGTGCTCGGAGAGGTAGGGCCCCAGCTCCTCCAGCACGGATTGATCCCGGAGGTGATGCCGCAAAGCGTGCACGAACGCGATCGCGCGATACACGAGCTCGCGCCGGAGCGAAGGATCCGCCGTGGGCTCCCCGGGGACGGAGGAGACGGAGAGGCGTGCGTCTTCGCCCGTCACCGCATCGCCAGCCTCGGGGCGCACGCCAGGGAGCGGATCGACGAACGTCAGCGTCTGCCGCGCGAACGAGCGCGTCTGGTTGACGAGCGAGCCCCAGAGCTTGCGCCCTTCCCAGAAGCGGTCGTACGCCGCGCTGTTCCGGAAGCCGAGGAAGATGCCGAGCGGCCAACCGATCAGCGAGAACGGCGTCGGCGTCAGCGAGATGTGGAGCGCCTCGACCTTCTTGTAGCCGAGCGTGACGATGATCGAGATCGCCACGACCACCAACACGCGCGGCCAGATGCGCGGGAGCACCTTTCCGCTCCGGACGATGATGTCGAGCCAACGCGCACGCCCGTCTTCGACCCACATGGGTCGGCTACTCTACCCGAACGAGCGGGGCCGGTGTGGGGCCGTTTGCCCCGTTCTCCACGTCGTCCCGGATTGACATCCTCTCCGCCCCGCGCGAAACCTGCGTCCCGCCGTGCAGCATCCCCCCAGCTCCGCCTCGAAGTCCATGAAAACCAACGGTGTCTCGCACGCCGCCGCCCCGCTCTCCACAGCTCCTCCCCTGGATCCGGGCACGTTGTTCCGCGGCTCGCGGCTGCTCCTCCTCGGCGGCACCGGCTTCCTCGGCAAGGTCTTCCTCGCCATGCTGCTCGATCGGTTCCCCGATGTCGGGCGCATCTACCTCCTCGTGCGTTCTTCGAAGACGCAGACGAGCGCCGAGCGCTTCACCAAGCTGGTCCACGAGAACGAGTGCCTCAAGCCGCTGCGCGATCGCCACGGCGCGAACCTCGACGCTTGGCTGAAGGATCGCGTCACGCCGATCGACGGCGACGTCTCGCGCCCGAACTGCGGCATCTCCGACGAAGTTCTGGCCGAGCTCCACGGCACGATTCACGCGGTCGTGAACGTCGCGGGAGTCGTCGACTTCCATCCCCCGCTCGACGAGGGGCTCGAAGCGAACGCCTTCGGTGCGCAGAACCTCGTCGCCTTGGCCAAGACGATCGGGCCGCACCGCGACACGAAGGGCCGCTACGGCGCCAAGGCCGATGCCGGCTGCCCGCTCATGCACACGAGCACCTGCTACGTCGCGGGCTACCGCAAGGGACCGATCCTCGAGGAGGATCCGTTCGCGCACCCGTTCCCGCGCGCCGAAGGCGGCGAGCCTGACGGGCCGATGGCCGCGAAGGGCACCCTCGATCCCGCGCTCTGGAACCCGGAGCGCGAGATCGCCGACTGCCTCGACATCATCGCGCAGGCGAAGCACCGCCTGAACGACGCCTTCCGCCAGAGCGACTTCCGCGACCGCGCCGAGAAGAACCTCCGCGCGCGCGGCGAGCCGATCACCGGCCCCGCGTTCGAGGACGAGCTCGCGAAGGTCCGCCGCAAGTGGCTCAGCGATCGCCTCGTCGAGGCGGGGCGCGAGCGCGCCGAGCACTGGGGTTGGCCGAACACCTACACGTACACGAAGAGCATCGGCGAGCAGATCATCTCGCAGAGCGGGCTGCCGTTCACGATCGCGCGCCCCGCGTGCTGCGAGACGACGAACGAGTTCCCCTTCCCCGGCTGGAACGAAGGCATCTCCACTTCGGTTCCGTTCATCTTCCTCGCGCTCAAAGGTCAGACGCACCTGCCCGGCGGGGACACGCTCCTCGACTTCATCCCGTCCGACATGGTGGCGGCGGGCATGCTCCTCACCGTCGCGGAGCTGCTCGAAGGCACCCACAAGCCCGTCTACCAGTACGGCGCGAACGACCTGAACCCGTGCACGTCGGGCCGCTTCGGCGAGCTCATCGGGCTCTACAAGCGCAAGTCGTTCCAGAAGAAGGGCGGCAACCCGCTCTTCAACTTCTTCCAAGCGCACGTGGAGCCCGCCGTGATGCGGATCGACGAGATCGATCGCATGGGCGCCCCCGCGTGGTCCCGCGCGCTCGGTACGGCGGCGAAGCTCCTCAAGTCCGCCCCCGGTGCCGTCGCGCCCGTCACGCGTCCCGCGGCGAAGGCGCTCGAAGGCGCCGCCGCAACGCAGAAGCGCATCGGCGAGCTCTTGCACCTGTTCGCGCCGTTCTCGAACCACCAGCACGGCCCGTTCGACTGCTCGAACACGCGCTCCGCGTACGCGCGCCTCGTCCCCGAGTGGAAGCCGAAGCTCGACTGGACCCCGGACCAGCTCGACTGGGCCAAGTGGATGATGGAAGTCCACATGGTCGGCGTCGAGAAGTGGATCGTCCCCGAGATGGACAAGAAGTTCCGACGCGAGAAGAAGGCGCTCCGCGCCCACGAGACGCTCGTCTCGCTCGTGTACGAGATGGCCGAGCGCTGGGAGCACGCGCTCGCGCTCTCGAACCTCGAAGACGACGGCTTCACGCGCGTCACGTTCAACGACGTTCGCGACCGCATGGAAGCGACCGCCGCTCGCCTCGCGGGGATGGGCGTGAAGAAGGGCGACCGCGTCGTCCTCGCCGCGAAGAACCACCCCGACTGGGCGATCGGCTATTTCGGCATCCTGCGCGCGGGCGCGGTCGCCGTCCCCGTCGACGCCGAGCTCGAAGGGCACGCCTTCGCGAACGTCGCGCGCGAAGCCGACGCACGCGTCGGTCTCCTGGATGCGCACGTCACCGAGAAGTCGGGCGAGACGCTCCGCACCGAGCACGCACCGATGACGCAGGTCGACCTGCACTGGCTCACCGAGCCGGCACGCGACGGCGAGAACGTCACCCCGCCCGAGGTCGACCTCGGCGAGGACGACCTCGCGAGCCTCATCTTCACGAGCGGCACGACCGGCAAGCCGAAGGGCGTGAAGCTCACGCACAAGAACTTCGCCTCGATGATCGCGTCGCTGGCCCCCATCTTCCCGCTCACCGATCGCGATCGCGTGCTCTCGGTCCTGCCGCTGCACCACACGTTCGAGTTCTCGTGCGGGCTCCTGCTCCCGTTCTCGCGCGGCGCCCGCATCCAGTACCCGGGCGAGATCAACGGCGAACGCCTGGCCCGCGCGCTCGAGCTCGGCCGCACGACCGCGATGGTCGGCGTCCCTGCGCTCTTCCAGCTCATCGAGCGCCGCGTGCGCTCCCAGATCGACGCGCGCGGTCCACTCGCCAAGGCGTTCTTCGACATCGCGACCGAAGCGAACCGCCGCGTCGGCAAGACGCTCGGCGTCGAGGCGGGCAAGCTGCTCTTCGGCCCGATCCACCAAGCCCTCGGTGGGCACCTGCGCTTGCTCATCTCGGGCGGCGCCGCGCTCCCGAAGGAGACGCAGGAGCTCTTCGCGGGCCTCGGCCTCCACCTCGGCGAGGGTTACGGCCTGACCGAGGCCGCCCCCGTCCTCACCGTGTCCACGCCTTCGCCGCGCGCGAAGTCGGGCCAGGTCGGCAAGGCGATCCCGGGCGTCGAGCTCAAGATCCACGAGCCCGACGAGAGCGGTGTCGGCGAGGTCGTCGCCAAAGGCCCGAACGTCATGGCGGGCTACACCGACGAAGACGCGACCCGCTCCGTCTTCACCGAGGACGGCTGGCTCCGCACGGGTGACCTCGGCAAGCTCGACAAGGCCGGGCGCCTGTCGATCGTCGGGCGCATCAAGGACGTCATCCTCACGACGACCGGCGAGAACGTCTACCCCGACGACGTCGAGCGCGCGCTCGGCGACGTGCCGGGGATCAGCGAGCTCGCGATCGTCGGGCTCGAGCACGCCGACCCGTCGCGCGGCGAGCGGATCGCTTGCCTGGCGACGCCTGAAGACCTCCCCCGCGAGAGCCTCATCCCGGCCTCGATCGACGCGACCGGCACCGACACCGAGTCCGACCGCGTCGACGACCGCGCCGAGCGCAACGAGCGTGCGCTCCGCGCGCTGCGCACCGCGATCGCCAAGCTGCCGTACGGGCAGCAGCCGTCGATCGTGCACCTCTACGACGCCAAGCTCCCGCGCACCGCGACCCGCAAGGTGAAGCGGAACGAGGTGCAGGCCATCCTGCGCCGCCTCGTCGCCGCGACGAGCGCCGCGAACGACGCGTCGCTCGGCGAGGCCGGGCCGGTGCGAGTGGCCATCGCCGCCGTCTCGGGGCGTGCGCTCAAGGAGATCGGCGCCGACAGCACGCTCCAGGGCGAGCTCGGCTTCGACTCGCTGATGCTCACCGAGCTGCTCGAGGCGCTCGAGTCGCGCGGCAAGGTGATCGATCCGGCCGCGCTCCAAGCGTGCCGCAGCGTCGCCGACGTCGAGAACCTCTTCGGCACCGCGCGCGCTCGCGGCGCCAAGGCCGAGGGCCGCGGCGAGGCACGCGCGAAGATCGAGGGGCGCGACGAGAGCCGCGAGCTCCCCGAGCTCCCGGAGCCGATGAAGGACGCCGCGAAGCGCCTCATCGGCCGCGTGCAGGACGCCTTCTACGGCCAGGTGATGGCGCCGAAGGTGTTTGGCAGCGCCTTCATCCCGCACAACCGCCCGACGATCGTCGTCGCGAACCACACGAGCCACCTCGACATGGGCTTCGTGCGCCACGCGCTCGGCGTCTACGGCGAGGACATCGTCTCGCTCGCCGCGCAGGACTACTTCTTCGAAGGTGGGCTCAAGCGCGCCTGGTTCGAGAACTTCACGAACCTGAAGGCGATCGATCGCAAGGGCGGCGTGCGTCAGAGCCTGCGCCAAGCGGCCGAGGTCATCGGCCGCGGCAAGACGGTCCTCATCTTCCCGGAGGGCACCCGCACCACGAGCGGCGAGATCCAGGACTTCAAGCCGCTCGTCGGCCACCTGGCGCTCACGCACGGCGTCGACATCCTCCCCGTCTGGCTCGGCGGCACGTACGAGGCGATGAAGAAGGGCGCGATGATCCCGACCAAGCGCGACATCGTCGCGCGGATCGGCATGCCGCTCGAGGTGCGCGAGCTCCGCCGCCTCACCGCCGGCAAGTCGCAGAGCGAAGCCTCGCGCGAGGTCGCGCGGATGGCGCGCGAAGCCGTCATCGCGCTCCGCGAGGGCAAGCTGCTGGATCTGTCGAAGCTCGGCGCCGCGGAAGAGGCGAAGGCGATCGACAAGCACCCGCTCGTCAGCCTGTTCGAGGAGCTCGAGACCAAGTTCCAACCCGGCAGCGTCTCGAAGCCGACCAGCTTCTACTTCACGCTCGGCAACGACGAGCACGCGAAGTGGACGGTCGTGATGGACGCGCAGCGCTGCTCGATCCGCCCCGGCAAGCCCGAGGGTGGGACGGCGGACTGCGTGCTCAAGACGAGCCCCGACATCTTCCGCAAGATCGTGCGCGAGGCGTACACCCCTGGTGTCGCCGAGTTCATGAGCGGCGCGGTGAAGTCCAACGACGTCGAGCTCCTGATGACCTTCCAGAAAGCGTTCGCCCTCGCATGAGCCGCTACCTCGTCACCGGAGCGTCCGGTTTCCTCGGTACCCATTTGGTACAAGAGCTCCTCGGGGCCGCGCACGAAGTCGTCGCCCTGTCCCGGAGTGGTACTGCGCCCGAGGGCGCGATCGCGCGCCGGGGCGACGTCCTGGACGAAGCGTCGATCCGCGACGCCGCCGCGGGCTGCGCCGGTGCGTTCCACTGCGCGGGCAAGGTCTCGCGCGACCCGGCCGATGCGGCCTCGCTCTACGAGGTCCACGTCGACGGCACGAAGCGCACGCTCGCCGCCTGCCGCGCCGCCGGCGTGAAGCGCGTCGTCGTCGCGTCGTCGAGCGGGACGATCGCGGTGAGCGACGACCCCGACCACGTCGCGACCGAGAACGACGAGACGCCGCTCGGCATCCTGCAGCGCTGGCCGTACTACCGCGCGAAGCTCTTCGCCGAGAAGGCTGCCCTCGCGGCGAACGCGCCGGAGAGCGGGTTCGAGGTCGTGGTGGTGAACCCCACGTTGCTCTTGGGCCCGGGCGACGTGCACGGTTCGTCGACCGAAGACGTGAAGCTCTTCCTCGAGAAGAAGATCCCCGCGGTTCCGCCGGGGGGTCTCTCCTTCGTCGACGTGCGCGACGCGGCCCACGCGCTCGCGCTCGCGATGGACAAGGGCGAAGCGGGCAAGCGCTACCTCATCGGGGCGTGCAACCTCACCGTGAAGGAGTTCTTCGCGCGCCTCGAGCGGCTGAGCGGCGTACGTGCGCCGACGGTGCCGATGCCGCGGGCCCCTGCCCTCTCGCGGGTCGGGGCCTCGCTGCTCGAGAAGGCGATGGACAAGGTCGGGCTCCGCCTGCCGGTCGACGCGGTCTCGATCGAGATGTCGCAGTACACCTGGTACCTCGACTCCACGCTCGCGGAGCGCGAGCTCGGGTGGACCCACCGCGACGCCCAGACGACGCTGCGCGAGACGATCGAGGATCTGCGCCTCCGCGGCGTGGTCTGGCCGGGCAGCGAAGAGGCGCCGTGAACGAGCGCCCGCTCCTGATCGTGAACCCGATGTCCGCCGGTGGACAGACCGGGCGGAGCTTCGCGTCGATGCGGCGCACGATCGAAGCGCGGCTGGGCGAGGTGGACGTGGAGCTCACGCGGAGCGGCGGGCACGCGTCGGACCTCGCGGAGCGCGCCGCGAACGAGGACCGGCCGTACGTCGTCGCGGTCGGCGGCGACGGCACGTTCAGCGAGGTGGCCAACGGCGTCCTGCGCGCGAAGAAGCAGTGCCCGGTCGCGCTGATCGGCGCGGGCACGGGCGGCGATTTCCGGAAGACGCTCGGCTTCGAGCACCGGCTCGACAAGTACCTCGATGCGATTGCGTCGGGCGACACGCGCAAGCTCGACGTCGGCAAGGCGACGTTCCGCGGGAACGACGGCGCGACCAAGACGCACTGGTTCGTCAACATCCTCTCCGCGGGGATGGGCGGGCTCGTCGACCGCTACGTCGCGACGGGCTCCCGCATGCTCGGTGGGACGGTCGCGTACTTCGTGGCGAGCGCGCGGGCGCTGCTCGAGACGAAGCCGGGCAAGTTGCGCTGCGTGGTGACGCTGGACGGCAAGACCGAAGAGCGGAGCCTCGAGACCTACATGATTGCGATCTGCAACGGTCGCTACTTCGGCTCGGGCATGCACGTCGCGCCGATGGCGAAGCCGGACGATGGGCGCTTCGAGGTCGTGTCGCTGAACGCGCCGAACAAAATCGCGTTCGCGACGTCGTCGCAGAAGATCTACGACGGCAAGCACCTCGACGCGAAGGGGACCGTGCACTTCGCGTGTCAAAAGATCGAGATCGATCTCGAGAACGAGAGTGCGCGGAAGACGTTCTTGTTGGACGTCGATGGCGAGCCGCTCGGGGGGCTGCCGCTCACCATCGAGGTCGTTCCGGGCGGGATCACCTTGCGCGGGTGAGACGGGGGCTCCGGCTCCAGCTCCCGCTCCCGCTCCCGCTCCCGCTCCCGCTCCCGCTCCCGCTCCCGCTCCCGCATCCCTGTCCGCGTCAGCGACCGCGAGCGCCTCACGACTCGGGACGACGTTCCACTCCTCGGCTCTCTCCGGCTCGGCGCGGGACGCCGGAGGACGTGATGTCTTCTGGCCTAGCCACCTGCGGACGTGGGGCTCGCTCGGCATCCTCATCGTGCCACCGTGCTCGGCGGTATCCAGGCCCAGCCGCCTACGGCGGTGGCGCGGGCCTAGCGCTCGGTTCCTCCGAGCGC